>CP058998.1 GCA_013426015.1 Candidatus Fermentimicrarchaeum limneticum | reverse complement strand
AACCAAACCAGTTCCTACGGGAGAGTAAGGAAGGTAATCAGTATTACTTGAGCAATTTACTCCAGCTGTGCAAGCTCTGTTGTTCAGCACATCATATGGGATGTCGCAGAATCCATCAGTATTCACATCCAAACAGCTATCCGAGTATCCATTCCAGGATGGGTTTGTCCAGTAGTTTCCTCCCAGTGCACCATACGAATAAACCCTACTGCTTCCGAGCCGAGTTGTATTCCAATAGTTGGCGTAGACAGTCCCAGCAAAGTAAATGTTGTTGGTGTTGTTAAATAAGTTATTGTAAATTTTGTTTGGAGGTGAGCCTGAAGAATATAAGCGTATCCCATAAGCACCGCAATTCATTATTTTTGAATTTTTTATAGTGTTGTTTATCGAATAAGAGATATAAAATCCGCTTGCATAAGCATTCGCTATTGTAGCATTTATTATCTCGTTATGGTATGAGCTGCTGATATAAACGATTCCATCACCGGCTGCATCTTCAGAACCAGAGAGGTAAACATTCTCAAACTTGTTATAATCCGCAGCAATTAACGTAATTCCATCATCACTGTTGTTTACTGCTGTGATGTCGCTTATTGTGTCATTTGATGATAGCTCTATTTGGGCCCCACGGATGTTTGAATTTGCCGTGATGTTGGTTAGTGTGTTGTTAGATGAGTAATATTGTATTATGCCATAGGTGTTTGAATCTACTGTTAAGTTACTTAGGTTGTTTCTACCGGATAGGCCGTCAAGCGCTATTCCGTAGTAGAAATCTTCAACTTTGCAGTTTTGGACTATGTTGTTTCTTGAATAGTAGCTTATGTAAATCCCAAAATAAGAATACAGCGAAGTACCGTAAATGGTGAAGTTTCTGCAGTCCAATGTTGTGTTTTGTGTATAATTCGCGAAAATCACACCATCCAGATTCGAAGACACATCAGCGAAGAGACAGTATTTGGTGTTATTTCTATTTATCAGAAAGGCTGATGAATTCACTAGAAAATCACAGCCCGCTATAGTAGGTTCTTCTCCAGTTGTGCCTGAAACTACATTTGATAGGTTAGATGGATTGCCGACCTCATCATAAACTTTCATTGCAAAATAGTAAGTCGTTCCAGGTGCTATTCCTGTTCCAATAGCCACTCCGCCAACTACAAAAGTTTCCACAGAGCCATTGCTTCCAGGAGTGGGAGTTCCAGAAACTTGCTGCGCATAATCAAAATTGGACTCGTTTATTTCGGAAGTGGAGTAGCGTATGTCGTAAAATGTCGCATTCCCCTCATTGCCATCATCCCCAACGGCCGTCCAGTTGAGCGTCACGTTGGTTATGTCAGTGCTGACAACATTCAAGTCAGTCACATCTGCAGGCGAGGTATCATCATCATGCAATGCATTGTAGACGTTGAGCCTTCCATTGCTCACAACTTTTCCCTCCAGAGAATCAATTTGGTCTGCGGAATATAGGATTCTGGCTTTGATTTGAGTTGCATTAGAATCTGGGAATTTTGATTTTATCAACGCTGCTGCTCCGCTGACGAAGGGGGTTGCCATGCTTGTGCCTGAGAGGTAGGCATAGCCAGTGGAGTTGCAAAGCTCGCAGGTTCCGGTGGGCACAGTTGAGTAGATATAACGTCCGGGGGCACCGATGTCAACTGTTGTAGGACCATAGTTTGAGAAATAAGCCAATGAGTCATTATTGTCTGTGGCTGCAACGCAGATTATGTTGTTTAGGTTGTAACTGCACGGGTAGGTTGGGTTGACATCATTATCGTTCCAGTAGTCATTTCCAGCAGCTGCAATGAAGAGGGTGGTACCTGCTCCGGGTGCGTTATAGCCTTGAATTGCATCCATAAGAGCTTTGGAATAACCTCCGCCTCCCCAGCTGTTGCTGAGTATCTTGAATCCCATCAAGTTGGCGTAGTTGATTGCGTTAATTGCATCAGATGTCGAACCAGAACCACTGGCATCTAGGAATTTCAATGCTGCGATTGTCACATTCCAGTTTACGCCAGCAACTCCCAAACTATTATTGCCAACCGCACCTATGATGCCGGCGCAGTGAGTTCCATGGCCATTGTCGTCCATTGGGTCGTTATCACCGTTGACAAAATCCCAACCGTGCGAACCATCTAGTGGGTTTGTCCAGATGTTTGCTTCTAGGTCTGGGTGGGTGTAGTCCACACCAGTGTCTATTATTGCCACCACAACATCTTCAGAACCGTTGGTGATGTCCCATGCACTTGGGGCATCTATGTCCGCGCTAGGAGTGCCACCAAGCTGCCCGCTGTTGTTCAGTGCCCATTGCAGAGAAAAATCAGGGTCATTTGGGTAAGTGTCTATTGCGTGCACTATATAGTCCGGCTCTGCATACTCCACATTTGGGTCATTGTTGTATTCCTCGACAATTTTTTTGATATCTGCATTTTTGGGAAGTTTCAAAATGTATAACCTGTCCAAATCTTTGATGGATGTTTTTTTAAGGAGTTTTTCGACAGACGCGCCATATTTTGAGTTCAAAATGTTTATGGAGCTCCTCCCCTTCAGAGCGCCCATCTCTACTTTACCTTCCCTGAATTTTACAATGATTCTATCCGAGGCATAGCTTGGGGTCGCATTGATTCCAGGAATTTTATGGATTAGTTTACTGGTACTTTCATTAAAACGCGGTGCAAGTTTATCAGACGCTCCGACTAGGGATGCAGCCAAAGAAAACACAAAGAAGAGAGTTATAAGTAAAATTAATTTTTTCATTTATACACCGCCCTTTTGAGTTATCTGGTGAGTATTTGATTATGGTATACTTATATTTGTTGCTTTGTTCAACGCGCTCCTTATGCATGCAGCCATATTCATGTACTTGAACTCCGCAAACCTTCCGCAGGAGTCAATTCCAGTCTCCTTAAGGAATTTGAATATAGTTGATGTATTTTTACCATAATCCAAATCGTATATTATATACGCATACTTGGACCGCTTGACCTTGGCGTAGAATATCTTCGAATATTTGGTAATCCCAATTCTCTCCAAATCACTCACTACAGCATCAATAGCTCTTTCATCATCCTGCTTCCAGATTGCATCATTATAGGTGCATGTTATCTCAGCCAGGATTGAGGACGCATCAGCCGGCACAACATTTTCAGAAAAGTTGAACGGGAAGCTCAGCCTGTTGAAATCCCCGTCAGCATCATCAGGCACGTACATCCAGGAGATGTCGTTTATTCTGGGTTCATCAACCCCAAGCATCACGCTGACTAAGGAGTTATACTTGAGCTTCTTTTTGGCTTCCCGCACCTCCTTGGGCACACCATGCATTGAATCTATCAGTTCAGGCAGAGGCATTGTTGAAATAAGCCTGTCGTATTCTTTCTCTTCCTTTCCATTTGAGACTATAAACTTACTACCCTCTTTTTTGATGGATTTCACCTCAAAATTGTAGGTGATTTTGCTCTGGAGCTTCTCCTCCATGGGCTTTACAAGCGCATTTATCCCCCCGTGTATCGGGTAGTAGAACATGAGGTTCTGGGAATAACCCTCTGTCTTTATTCCAAGTGAAGACTTTATGATGTCTTCAGCAGGAGGCATGGGAATGCTGTTCTCCAGCCAGCCCAGCGAAATCTTGTCAGGGGGGTAATTCCATAGCTTCCTGTTGTAAGGAATGAGGTATTTTTCGGTTATTCCCTTCCCGAAAGTGTAGTACATCCATTCCTGGAAATTTGTAGGCTTGCTCACCTTTCCTATGCTCTTTTTAATAAGGTTCTGCATGAAAGTGAGGAGGCATTCGTAATTATCCCGCATAGGCAGCTGATATAGGCCGTTCTCAAAAGGGTATTTGATGTATCTGCCCTTGAAAAGGATTTTTGAATTCCTCTTCCTTTCAACCCAGTTTCCGCGGAGGAGTTTCTTGTATAAATCAAATACTTCCTCGTCCTTCGTGAATATCACGTGGGAGCCGCCATAGTCGAAAGTGAAGCCTTTTTCCTGCAGGCTTCTGCACAACCCACCGCACTCTGAGTTTTTCTCCAGAATCTCAAAGTCCTTTCTGAGATGATAACCCAGAGTCAGACCGCTCAAACCGCCACCGAGAATGCCGATTTTCATGACACAACCTCGCGACTTTGCAAGCTGCTCCTCCGCTAAGTGCGGAGTTTCCCACTCGCATTTGCCAGAAGAAACTTGTATGCAGGAATCACCTTAATTCTCTTTGCATCTCTTCTGAATTCCCCCTCCTTTTCCAGCGAGACTACGTACCCCATCGGGACTTTGAAAGCCCTCATAAATGCAGAAATCCCTTGCGTGTCCACCTTTCCGTACTTCACTTCCACCGGGATGATCTCCTTGCCGGCGAGTATAATATCAACCTCATTCTTGTACTGGTCCCTCCAGAAGAAATCTGCCTTTAGCTGGTTTACAACAAGCCATTCCAACAACCTTGACTTGGAGTGGTTATCCTCCTTGAACAGGAAATCCGGGGAAATTATTGTCGGGTAGTATTTTTTAAGTTTTCTCTCAACCTTTCTCCTATTTCTTGAGAAGTTGTACAGCTTCCTGACAAGGAAGGACTCCTCCAGATAGCGCAGGTAACTAGAAACAGTCTGCCGTGTTACTCCCAGCTCCTTCCCAAGCTCCGCAACCTCGATGAGCTGCCCCGGTTCCTCGCTTATCACATTCAGCATGGACTCCAGAACTGCTGGATCCTTCACCTTGAACAAACCTGGTATGTCCCTGTAAACAATCTTCTCCACAATGCTTTCCCTCACGTATTTTCTGATTACTTCCTTTTCCTTAACTCCTATTAATTCTGGAAATCCTAGAGTAAGAATGAATTCATTGAAAAGCCTCCTCATCTCGCCCTCATAAAGGCCAGAAGGCCTGAGGTCAATTCCCTTGAATTGCAGGAATTCACCAAACGAAAGTAAATCTATCTTGAATTCGAATAATCTCCCAGCAAGGGTCTCCTTTGACTTCTTCTTTATGAAAAGCGACTCCGAACCAGAGATGACAACCTTGGTATTCCTGCCGAAGATATCGTAAAACCTCTTGAGCTGGTCTTCCCAATTCTTAAGTTTCTGTATCTCATCAAGGAGGAGCAGAAATCTGCCTTCCCTAAGGTTCCTTTCCATCAGCTCTTCGTATGCCTTCATCAACTCCCTTATCTCCACCTCCCTGAACTCATCGAATGAAAAGTAGATTATATTCCTTGGCTCGAATCCTTTTTTTATGAAGTCCTCCGCAATCTTCAGCATGAGGGTTGTTTTCCCGACTCTTCTCAGCCCAGTAAATGCTATCATCTGGGGCAGGTGGATGAACTTTGAAATTTGTTTGTAAGCCTCCCTCTCCTTGTAATCCAGCCTGAATTCTCCCTTCCACCATGGGTTGGAATCTATCAATTCCTCCTTAATCTGCGTCATGTTCAACTAACCTATTTCAATATTTTGAGTTAATTATACTTAACGCAGATTTAAAAAGCTATCCCTCGATTCGTTCAGCTCTCGTCACGCTAGGGAGTGAAATTCTCAAGCTGCACCTTATAAATCCTGACCTCTCCCCCCTCCTTCACCAGCTCCAAGTAAGGGATGTCTGACTCAGTGAACATCAGGTCAAAGAACACCCTCTTCTCTGTTTCTGAAGGTATCCTCAGGAAGACATCGGAGAATATGAAGAGGTAGTCGTTGTTGAAATCAACTCCAGTCAGGTTGGCTTCAAAATACTGGGTTTTGTACACCTGATCATTGAACAGCCCGATCTTCCTGTAATACATCTTCTTCCCCCCGGCATACTCGTCCCACGCAACCTCCGAATTCGGGTCGAAGTAGGTTTTGAACTTGTTGCTGAAACGAAGCGAGTACAGGGGACCCTCCCTCGTGGTTGGGGCGCTTTGGAAATCAATCTTCTCATCGATGAATTTTTCAGCAGCCTGTATTTTGGTGATTGTGCCCCTGCTCACCACAACGTAGCTCACGTTGTATTTCAGGAGTATCTTATGCGCTTTCTCCCAGTCAGATGTACCGAAGAATACCATCGAGTCATCAAACCTTCCTGGAGGCTGGTTGTTCACCACCGTCTTCCTCTCGGCAATTGCGTTCACCCATGGCGAGTAATCCCACCAGTTCATCACTACATCTGCTTGGTTTGAGTTGTTCCTGAGCCACTGCAGAGAGCTGTACCAGTCGTCTGAAATTGAGGATTGGACTATCTGCGGGGCTATGTAGAGCATAAAAAGAGCCAGGACAAGCAGTACTGGCATGAAAACGTCCCTCTTCAGGGACGAGCTTAGCACCTCTGAGATCTTGTTGATGAAGTAGGCTGCAAGGATTGAAACGAAGAACCCGAAGTACTGGAGGAACCTTATCGCGCTCGAGGCAAGAAATATGAATATTATGAAGGAAGTGATGAAGAAGATGTTCTCCCTCCTGAAATCCTTCTGGGAGGTTACGAAAAGGCCCAAGCCAAGGACGAAGGGCAGAAGCTGCACATCGTAATTCTGGAATATCTGGTTGAAGTCCGGTGCCATGAGCTCGGCAACATATTCCAGCTGAACCTCCCTGTCCCTTAACCCGATATAGGTGAGCCCTGCATCAACGATCCAGCTCCTGAAGAACAGGAGGATGGGCAGGGAGCATACGATTATTATGCCGATAAGTATAGGGAGCGCTCTCCTGTTATTCTCAAGCCTCAGGGATACGTAGGAAAAGGCGGTTGAAAACAGCGCAAGGGACAGAATAGGGGCTATCTCAGTCCCGTACCAGAGTGAGGCGATTCCGGAGAATACTACGGAGAGGATCAGGAAGCCAATCACCATGTCTTTGTCAAGCAGCCTCATGTAGGGGTTAAGGAAGGACAGCAGCAGCACGAAAGCCGACAGGGTGACAACAAGCATTGGAAAGCCCAGCCAGGTGAGGGCAAACAGCCCTGCAGAGACGCCAGCCAAGGCGTAATACATGAATCTGTTCTTGGGGGGACTCTCAATCCTGGGCTGCTCTTTTTTCTGCGTTTCAACCCATCCGCCATCCTTCAAGTTGAAGGACTGCGGCTCAGCCGGAGGGGCTGATTCCTCCTTCTTTATCGCTTTTACAAAGAAGAAGAATGCCGATAGGATGAAGACGAAGTCCAGTGCATCATGGTCGCAGTATCCAAAGGTCGTAGTTGCTTTGAAAACCGGCATAAGCGAGAGGAGCAGTGCTGATAGGAGGGCTGTCCTTTCCCCGAAGATTTCTCTTGCGAACAGAAAGATGAAGACAATTGCGAGCATTCCTGCAACAAGCGGGTAGACCTGCGCCACGGCCATCAGATCCAAACCCGGTATGTGGGCCGGGATGGCAAGCAGGTAGTGCAGCAGAGGCGGGTATATTATATTCTCCCCCATGTTCGAAAGCTGGTCAAAGGAAGGCCTCAGGCCCTGTTCAAGGGTGTATTTCGCAATCCTGTAGTGGTACCAGGGGTCGAAATGCTTCAGGTATGGCGTGATTGATGTAGTCAGAGCTGCGATGATGATTACGGCGAAGATCGTTGCAAGAATCTCCTTGTTTAACAACATCGGCACCACTCTATCTTATCGCAAATCTCAATATGGCGGCTATTCCTGACAGGCCCGTGAGCTGCTTACCAGCCTCACTCTCCGAGCTGAATAGTGATATCTCTGCCTTCGTCTTTTCTGCGTCGTCAAGCAGTTCTTCAATTTTCTTGTCCTTTCTGAGAAGTTCGTCTACAACCAGGAGCTTTGCAACAGCCCTGCATTCCAACGCTTTCCTCACTTCCTCCGCTCCATAAACGGCAAGCCCGCTTTCCCTTGACAGCTCTTTCATGAAGCTCTCCAGCAGTGAGAACTCCTCCTGAACCCTCTGTTCATCTGCAATTTTTGAGAGCACGCCTTTCTTGAGGAGCTCGTAAACGCCGCTCTCCTCAGCAGTGCTGCAGGATTCGAAACTAAGCTTCTTCAACAGCTCCTCATCCCTGTCCGAGATGAACTTCTTCAGATTATCTTTTGCAAAGCCAGGCCCAGCCACGATAATCCTCCCCACTTTCATATCCCTGACCTGCTTCATCACGTCGCCGAAGAACTGGCTGCGCTTCTCCTCAAACTTCTCGTCCCCTTTGGAAATCCTGCTGTTCAGCTCAGGGCCGAATTCAACCCCGTACTCCCGGACTGTTGCAAACAATGCTTTTCCCTCATCCATCACTACGATGCCTATCAACGGCTTTTTTGAGCTCTGCTTTGCCTTCTCAATCCTCTGGATCTGGTGGTTCTTCCACTCCTTCCTTATTTCAAAAGGCTTCTGCAGTTCAACATCAATGGTGTGGTATCTGCCAATCTGGATGTACTCCTCGGGCCCTCCGCCTATTATCTTGCCAGTAATCCTAAGCTTGCTGGCGGACTTGCTGAAGTCTATCTTCTCCGCCTGCAGCTCGACATGCACCTTCTTCCTCTCCTCCTCGCCTGCTTCTGATGCCTTGAAAACCCTTGTCGAGGAGGAGGAGACCACATCTCCCGGCTCGAGAACCCGCTCCAGATGCCACAGGTCCTCCAGCACCTCGGGTACCAGTTTCATCCTCCCCTCCTTCCTGTCAAAGCTCAGAACCTTCATGAGAAGAGTTAGAGATTAGATGATTATTAAATTTAGTGCATGAGTGACATGCTCCCACCCCTAGAGGATGAGTGCTTCCTGCTTCACAGACGTTGCTATTGCAGCATCTCTCTCCTTCTGCAAGGAATTGCAGGCGTTACTTCCCGAGTGCCCCTCGGTAGCTCTTATGAGTATAACACGCGCAGCATTTAGGTCTCTATCAATACTTAGACCACAGAAAGGACAGTTATGCGCCCTATCCCGTAGTGTCTTGTCTACTAGTGCCCCACAGCTGCTGCATTCTTTAGTTGTATTTCTTGGGTCTACAAACACAACCTTGCATCCAGCTCCTTCCGCCTTGTATGCAAGCATGTTTGCAAACATGTTCCATCCTGCATCTCTTATCTGCTTGCCGTAATTTTCCTCTGACATTTCTTTTGAGGCAAGTTTTTCCAATGCAATGATGGAATAATCATTAACCAGTTCAGTTGAAATCTTGTGCAGGAAGTCTCTCCTGCAGTCTGCTATTTTTTCATGTAATTTTGCAACCCTTACTTTTGCCTTCTTCCTGTTGCTACCTCCTTTCTTCTTTTTTGAAAGTTCTCTTTGTATGAAAACAAGTTTGTCCTCCCATCTTTTCAGATGTCTTGGGTTTTGGATTATTTTGCCATTTGAGAAGGTGACAAAGTTCTTCAATCCCAAATCAATACCAACAGCCTCTCCCCCGTTTATCTTCGGCTGCTGTTTCCCCTGTTCAACAGTGAATATTGCAAACCACTTTCCAGAAGATTCTCTTTTCAGAGTAAGAGTCTTGATTCTTCCGGTTATCTCTCTATGCTTCTTTATTGCAATCTCACCAAAGGGAGTGATTTTGAGTTTATTCTCAAGGGAAAATCCAAACTGAGGGTAATGTAAGCTCTTCATTCTTTCAAATGATTTGAAGCGGGGGAAGCCTGTTTTCTTCCCTTCATTCTTTGCTTTCACTTTCATTTTGATTGAATTGTACAGTCTGTGGGACAAAACCTGTGCTGTCTGGGAATAGAGACCACATTCCTTTACCATTCTCTGCATTTCAGATTTTGGAATAAATTTCTTTTCCTCTTCATACTTCTTTTTGTTTGCTTCAAGAAGTTTGTTCCACAGGTTTTTGGAAATCCACAGGTGCCCATGCATCTCTGTTTCCTGCTTCTTTGAAGGATAGATTCTAAATTTGTAGGCTCGCATAGACGTTATTTACATCTCTTTTTCCCTTTATAAACCTCTGGGAAGGGTAACTTTCCAGTGAAAGTTAATAAATGGTGGTTGTGAATTTATGGAGGCATACGTAAATTTGCTTTCATCCCACCCTTAAAAGGTGTGGGATTTCCTGCTATATTGTGGTAAATGCGGAAGACACTGCTTTCAATAGAATACGGATATAACTCAGAATGTCGTATATACTCCGTATTAATACCGTATATATGTATATACAAACCCTTCGTATATATACCGTTAAAGTTCCGTGAGGTGGTTTTGGATGGTACAGGCGGTTATAGACATTTCCGAGCATGCCAATCGGGTGCTCGCTGTAGTCAAGGCAAAGCATGGCTTAAACGACAAGTCCCAAGCAATAGAGCTTATGGCTATGGAGTATGAGGAGAAGGTGCTGGAGCCTGCTCTTAGGCCGGAGTACGCGGAAAAACTGAAGAAAATTAGGAAGGGCAAGTTCATCAGGGTCAAGAACTTCAAGGAGCACTTTGGGTTGTAGCCATGGCGTATTCCCTTGAAGTCGAGGAGCATACCGAAAGGAAGTTCAGGAAGCTTGCGAAGAAGGACAAAGCTCAGCTGAAAATAATTAACCGGAAGGTTCAGGAAATTCTTGAGAACCCGTATCAGTTTAAGCCACTGAGGGGGGACATGCATGGCGCAAGAAGAGTGCATATAGGAAAATCATTCGTGCTTATCTATGAAGTAGAAGAGGATAGGAAACTGGTGAGGATTCTCGACTATGAGCATCACGATAAGGTTTATGGATAGTTTACCACAATATAGCGGGAAAGCCCACGCTCTTTAGAGGTGGGAGTATGTCAGTTGGGCTGAAGCAAACTCTATTATAATGTAAAAATCGCAAAACAATAATGTATAATATTGGATAGTCAAAATTCTAGTGATTCGTATGGGAGTGAGAATCGCAATAGTGGACAGGGACAAGTGCATTAAGAAGAAGTGCGGCTACCTGTGCCAGAAGGTCTGCCCTGGCGTGAGGATGGGCGACGAGACGGTTACGGTAGACGCTGAAGGATTTCCTGTTATCTCTGAGACCCTTTGCACGGGCTGCGGGATATGCGTGAAGAAATGCCCTGTGAATGCGATAAAGATAATCAACCTGCCCCATGAGGCAGGGAAGCTCATCTTCCAGTACGGAGTTAACGCTTTCAGGCTGTACAACCTCCCTTTGCCTAAAAAAGGCGCTGTTGTCGGGTTGATTGGGGCGAACGGAATCGGGAAGAGCACTGCACTGGAAATACTGAGCGGCAGGCTGAAGCCCAACCTAGGGAACTATGGGAAGGACGCCAGCTGGGAGGACATAATCGGGCAGTTCAAGGGGCAGGAGCTTCAGAATTACTTCGAGTCGCTGAAGAAGAAGGGAGTGAAGGTCAGCTACAAGCCGCAGATGATTGACAGGCTGCCGGAGGTTTTCAAGGAAACAGTTTCCAAATTCCTGAAAAGAAATGACGAGAGGAAGAAGTTTGATGAGGCGGTTGATGAGTTCGAACTGAACGAATGCTTGAGGAGGAAGATTGCAAACCTCAGCGGCGGAGAACTGCAAAGGATGGCGATATGCGCAGCCTATCTGAAGGATGCTGATGTTTATTACTTTGACGAGCCGAGCAGTTATCTGGATATAAAGCAGAGGCTGAAGGTTGCGAGGAACCTGGAGAAGCTGGCCAAGTACAGAGCGGTTATGGTTGTTGAGCATGACCTTGCAGTGCTGGATTACCTGAGCGAGTACGTGCATGTCTTCTACGGAGTGAGTGGCGCCTACGGTGTCGTTTCAAAACTGAAGGGAGTGAGGAATGGGATAAACGAATACCTCGCAGGCTATCTGAAGGAGGAGAACGTCAGGTTCAGGGAGACGGAGATACGTTTCACAGCCGGGAGCGTTGAGAGGAAGGGAGGGGAGGTGCTCTTCCAGTATGAAGGGATGGAGAAGGGTTACCCTGGCTTCTCGCTCAAATGCTCCTCAGGCGATGTGAGGAAAGGCGAAGTGATAGGTGCAATCGGCCCTAACGCGATTGGGAAATCCACCTTCGTCAAGCTGCTTGCAGGGGTTGAGAAGCCTGACAAGGGGGAGGTTGGGGACAGGCTGAGGGTTGCGTACAAGCCGCAGTACATAAAATCCGACTTTGAAGGAACTGTGAGGGAGATGGTTGACTCCGCTGGCAACCTGAACAAGGATGTTTTTGAGAAGGAGGTCAAGGAGAGGCTCAGCCTAACTGAGCTGATGGAGAAGAATGTCAAGAATCTCAGTGGGGGGGAGCTGCAGAGGGTTGCAATTGCGCTGTGCATCTCGCAGGAGGCAGACCTTTACCTGCTTGACGAGCCTTCCGCATTTCTGGACGTGGAGCAGAGGCTCATTTTTGCAGATGTGCTCGGCAGGGTGATGGAAGGAAGCGAGAAGAGCGCGTTTGTAGTCGACCATGACATCATACTCATTGATTCCATCTCTGACAGGCTCATCGTCTTCCAGGGGAGAAGCGGTGTGGAGGGTTTTGCGAACAAACCCGAGGGGAAGAGGGACGGGATGAACCACTTCCTCAAGGACGTTGATGTCACTCTTAGAAGGGACAAGGACTCCCTGAGACCGAGGGTTAACAAGCCAGGTTCGGTGATGGACAGGGAGCAGAAGCAGGCTGGGGAGTATTACTATCACAAATGAAGCAGCGGGATTAGCGCAATTAAGCCGAGCAGTATGCAGAAGTAACCGAAGTTTATTTTTCTTGCCAGTTTCAGGAAGAGGGCTAGCGCGATAAATCCGAAAATAAAGGAGGAGGAGATTAGTACTAACGCCTCAGTCGCGGAAACGGGCGGAAGTCCTTCTATCAGCGAGAAGCCTATCTCTGCACCTATGACGGCGGGTATGCTCATAAGCATGGAAAGCTTCACAGAGTCTTCCTGCGAGAAACCCATGAAGAGTAGGGATGCGGTGGTCATGCCGCTCCTTGAAACTCCCGGAAGGACTGAAACTGACTGGGAGAGTCCTGCAATGATTGAATCAGATATGTTGACGTTCCTGTAACTTCTTCTCTGCTTCTCCCTTGAAAGCAGGAACACGACTCCTGTTACCACAAGGCCTGCCCCTATAAACCCGATTGCAATCTCGCCAGTGGACTGGACAAATGTTTTCCTGAAGAGCATGAAAAGCGGCAGCCCGACCATCCCGGTTGCCAAGGTTGATAGGAAGAGAAAAAGCAGAAGTTTTGTCTCCTTCATTCTTGCTATTCTGACAATCTCATTTCTGAAATAGACCGAAGCTGCGATGACGGTTCCGATATGCAGGAATATGCTGAGGGAGAGCGACTGCGATGGGTCGATTTTGAACACGCCTATGAGCAGCAGCATGACCTGGCTCTTGCTGCTTATTGGGAGCCACTCTGCGACTCCCTGTAGCAGGCCGAGCAGCATGAGTTGTAAAAGATCCATATTGTTTTGTGGATTGGGTTAAAATATATGCTAGTGGTTCCTCTTCTCAGCGAGAAGGATCCAGAATTTATTTACATTATCTGTGGATAGCCTCTCCTCAAATGAGATAAAATTGAAATTTTTGAACAGATCTCTTATCTCTTCTTCTGAGAAGAAATGCATGGTGAATCCTTTATAGTGGATGGTCCCGGGCTCGATCTCCTTTCCGAGACCCAGGAGTTTCTCTTCATATATTTTGCTGTTGACAGAAGCCATGGAGACAAGCACGACGCCGCCGTCTTTTACAACCCTTTCCATCTCGTCTACGATAGTTTTTATCTCATTCTTTTTCCAGAGGTCAAGCACACGGTGGTTTACTGCTGCGTCAAAGGTTCCATCCGGAAATTTCATCCTGCTGGCTTCAGCGAGGATGGGATGCACGTTCTTTACCTTGCCGTGCTCAACCCTGTCCCGAACGAACCCAATAGACTGTTGTGAGGAGTCCAAAGCAAAAACAGTGAATCCTTCTTTTGCCAAGAAAAAGGAATCCTTGCCGCTTCCACAGCCAATGTCGATTATTTTTTTAACCCCGCGCTCCTTGAACAACGGAACGGTCTCGACAACGGATATGCTTGGCGGGTGGCTTCTTAGGTCCTGCCTCTCGGCAAGGTAGCCGCCCCAGAAATCAGAATGTCTCCTAAGTCTTCCTATAATCTCTTTTAGATCCTCTTCCTCTCTTTTCTTTTCAACTGGCATGAGTAAATTTTGAATTTCCCTTTATTTATAGTATGCTGTTTACTCCGTGAATGTATCAAGCACCTTGCCGCCAGTTTCATTGAGGAGGAGCCTTAGTGAGTAGTTTGCATCCTGTGCGTTCCACCTGACAACCCAGACGGAGTCGTAGGTTACGTTCTTGGTGCGTTCGTAGTATGACTCATAGAATGCGGCATCGACCCTCACCTTATCAACGAACTTGTTCATGAATTCATTCACTTCGGCAATGTCGTTGAGCTTGTGGGAAGCGATCACCGCTTGCTCTGCAGTTGTTATCCTGCAGTTTGGTATATTCTTGCAGCCAAGCACCTCGCAGTTGCTGGTTATTACGTTCTGTTCTCTTGGGACAAAACCGAACTCCGGGTATTCGTATACCACGATTGAGAGGTTGGGGCATGGCGTGCCCGCTCCGTAAATCACCTTTGAGCTTATCTTCCAGCTCCCGTCCTGCTGTGTGACAAGGAATACGCTGGTTGTTGCCCCGGGGTATTTTATCTTCATGTCATCCTTGACGAAGTTAACCGCCTTTTCCTCGGTCAGCTGGTCGTTCTGCTGCGCACAGCCTGAAAGCATTAACAGTAGGACAAATGCTATGAACGCATATCCTGGTCGCATACTCCTTCTCAGTAATAATCTGCACCCTGGTATAAAAAGATACTGGTATCAGGATTCTCTGAGCCTCTCTGCAGCTTCCTTCCACGTCGGGATGTTGGTCTGCGCCCCGTACTTTTCAACTACGAATGAAGCCACTGAAGATGCAATTTTTGCGCACGTTTCTATACTTTCTCTTCTGAGGAACGCTGAAAGGAAGGCCGCCCTGAAGGAATCCCCGGCCCCTGTTGGGTCAACAAGCTTTGCCTTAATCGCAGGCACCTCAAAGCTCTCATCGCGTGTTGCAACAGAACTGCCTCTCTTCCCTTTTGTCACAACTATGCACTCAACCGGGAATGCGAAAAGTTCCTCCCTTCTCTTCAGTCTAAGAAGCTTGAGAATTCTGCTCATCTCAAATTCATTGCAGGAAAGGATTCGCGTGTTTTTCAGTACTCCCTCGATATCTTCCTTCTTATACGCCACTATGTCATAACCGGGGTCGAAGGATACGCCGGGATATTTTCTTGCAAACCGCATATTGAAGTTTGGACTGCCATTTGCCAGGTGGACTACGTCGTTTCTTCCAAACCTCAACTTGGGTATTGGTGCTGTGTGGAACATCTCGGCAGAGCCCCAGTAGAAGAAGGACATTTGCCTGCCTGCGGAATCATTAAACATGAATGCATGTGGGGTTTTCTCCCCCTTCACTATCTTCAGATGCGTCATGTCAATTCGATTTGACTTCAGGTATTTCTCATAGGCCGAGCCTTTGAAGTCCTCTCCTACAAAAGAAACAAGCGATGCCTTCTGCCCCATTTTTGAGCAGGCAGCCGCAACGTTTCCGGCAGCACCTCCAAAAAACTTTCCATATCTTTTTATGTAGCTTGTTGAGTTTGGTTTTGGGAATTGCTTCAATTCAGAAATAGAGTCGAATACTACCTGACCAACGACGTAAATCATTCCACCACCTCAAATTCCAATGGTTCTCCCTTCTTGTTGTAGACTGCGAAGCTGTATTCGGTGAATGGGTAGGCGATTATTATGTGCACGCCTCCTGTGCTTGAGAAAGAAAGCAGGTCACCAGCGGACGGCCTTGGGTTGGGGCTTGGATGGGAGTGCACACTTCCGGCGTATTTAACTGTATAAGGCGCCATGTAATGGTCGAGCGAGGAGAAGTTCCTTCCGTAGGTTGACCTGGGGAGGAGGAGCACTTCGTATATCTCCTTCTTGTTATTCTCCCTCAGCAAACCAATGAACTCCCTGGGATACATGTTCCTCGCCAAGTTGAGCATGAATTCAAGGGCAGTCCTCTTTATCTTTATCATCTCGTCATCGCTGATAATATTAAAAACTCGGCTATTAAAATCTTCAGTAGTGGTGGCATGGGCATTCTGATAAAAGAGGTGGATGTGCTCACCCAGAACAGGAACAGGGACGTGCTGAGAGGAGTTGACATACTCATTCAAGGCAAGAGAATTGAAAAAATTGGCAGAAACATCAAAGGTAAGACGGAGTTCAAAATAGACGGAAGGGGGAAGCTTGCAGTCCCAGGCTTGATAAACACCCACACCCACGTGGCAATGACTCTCTTCAGAGGATATGCTGACGACATGAGGTTCTGGGAGGCATGGCCCGAGAGGATTTGGCCTAGGGAGAAAAAGGTTAAGGCAGAGGACGTGCGAGCAGGTTCTCTTCTTGGCTGCCTTGAGATGATAAGGAGCGGCACCACCTGTTTCATGGACAATTACTTCTTTATGGATGAGGTTGCTGAGGCCGTTAAGGGAGTGGGGATGAGGGCGAATCTTGCCTATGGAATGATAGACATTGGCGATGCGGAAAAGAGGAAGAAGGAGCTGAAAATCGGCGAGGAGTTTGTGAAGGACTTTGACGGCAAAGCCGATGGCAGGATAGGGTGTTCATTTGCGCCACACGCCCCGTACAGCTGTTCAGAGGAGCTTCTCCTGAAAGCGAAGGAGCTTGCCGAGAAGCACGATGCTCTGCTGCAGATTCACGTTGCCGAGACAAGGAAGGAAGTTTTTGATTCTCTCAAGAAATCGGGGAAGAGACCCGTTGAGTATCTGGAATCGATAGGTTTTTTGAGCAAGAGGGTGATAGCAGCCCATTGCGTCTGGATAACGAAGAGGGAGGTGGGGATGCTGGGCAGCAAAGGGGCGAAGGTTTCCTACAACCCAGTGAGCAACATGAAGCTTGCATCGGGAGGAGTTGCACCAATCCCCCAGATGCTTGAGAGCGACGTATGCGTGACTTTCGGAACGGACGGGGCGGTTTCAAACAACTCACTTAACATGCTTGAAACAATTAAGGTGGGGACGCTGCTGCAGAAAAGCCATCTGTGGGATTCCAGAGTGCTTAATGCGCAGCAGGCACTTGACTTTGCAACAATAAACGGAGCCAAGGCGCTTGGGATAGAGGCTGGAAGCGTAGAGGAGGGCAAGCTTGCCGACATGTTTCTGATGGAACTGAACTCGCCAAACCTCCTTCCTGCGAACAGCCTTGTATCAAACCTTGTCTACTCCTCAAACCCTTCAAATATATCAGACGTCATAGTTGACGGGAAGCTGGTTATGAAGGACAGGAAGATACTGACGATTGACGAGGAGAAAGTTTTCGAAAAGATCCGCAAGGTTTCAGAGAAATTCAGGGAGTAGGCTTCGTGACATGCTCCCACCCATAAAGGATGTGGGCTTCCTGCTTCATTGACGCTGCCTCTGCAGCATCTCTCTCCAGTAAGGAATTGCAGGCGTTACTTCCCCCTTGCCCAGGGGTAGCTCTTGTGAGTATATTGCGTGCAGCGTTCAAGTCTCTGTCTGTTGATAAACCACATTCGGGACAGGCGTATGTCCTGTCCTGCAGAGTCAAGTCATTTCTGACGTTTCTGCATCTACTGCACATCTTTGAAGTATTCTTAGGGTTCACAAACACCACGCTGCACCCGGCTCCTTCCGCCTTGTATGCAAGCATGTTTGCAAACATATTCCATCCTGCGTCGTTTATTTGCTTGCCGTAATTCTCTTCTGACATTTCCTGTGAGGCAAGTTTCTCCAATACAATGATGGAATAATCATTCACCAGTTCAGTTGAAATCTTGTGCAGGAAGTCCCTCCTGCAATCTGCTACTTTTTCATATAATTTTGCTACTCTTATCTTTGCTCTTTTTCTGTTGGTGCTTCTTTTCTTTTTCTTTGAGAGCTCTCTCTGGACTAAGGCAAGTCTCTCTTCATATCTCTTGAAATGTCTTGGGTTGTTTATTACCTCACCATCTGATAGAGTTGCAAATGTCTTCAGCCCCAAGTCAATTCCAACCGCCTCTCCTTTGTTTTCTTTTGGAATTTCTTTAGGTGTCTCAACACAGAAAATGGCAAACCACTTTCCCGATGCCTCCCTTTTCAGAGTAAGGGTTTTTATCCTGCCTTTTACCTCCCTATGTTTTTTGATAGTGAGTTCTCCAAAAGGAGTAATCTTGAGTTTCTTTTCAAGCCAGAATCCAGATTGCGGGTAATTCAAGCTCTTCATCCTGTCAAAAGACTTGAACCTTGGAAAACCACGTTTTACTCCCTTCTTCCTCATCTTGAAAACATTTATCACAGCATTGTAAACTCTATGCGCAGTCTCCTGCTGGGTTTGTGAGTACAATCCATAGTTTTTCACCATCAGTTGCAGTGTATTCTTCGTTGGGAAGTAGCCGAAGTCTTCGTAGGTTTGTTTGCAATGTTCCAGAAGTTCATTCCATAATTCTTTGGCTAGCCAAAGATGTTTATTCAGAAGCTCCTCCTGCTTTTTAGATGGGTATATCCTGAATCTGTATGCTCGCATAGACGTTATTTACGTTGATTTTTCTCTTTATAAACGTCGTGGAGGGGTAACTTTCCAGTGAAACTGAGATACATACATCTTCTTTGTATGGCTCGCTTTCATCCCACCTCTGAAGAGTGTGGGGTTTCTCGCTCGCTTCTGCTAACAAGCTCGGCATCCCTGATTTCAAGAACGCCCCTTACCCCATCCCAGCTTTTCTCTGTTTTTTTTATTTTTATTTTCTTTTTGAAGGAAGGTGCATCTGTGACAAACGTCTCCATCTCCCCTCCCTCACCAACTACGGATATGCCGTATCTTCTCCTGAGTTCAAGCAGCTCCTCAACGCATTTTTCATCTATTCTTCTCCCGAGCCAACTCTCGTCGAATCCTGCCGCAGAAACAGATGTTATCATTATCTCGAACCCCGCCCCAACCATCTCCCTCAAAAGCTGCTCACCTTCCTTGTGCCACAAGGGGGAGAAGCTGCACAAGCCGAGCTCCTCGCAGATCATGTCCACTTTCTCCTTCTGATACTCGCTTGCAACCGCTCCTGTGACTATGCCGTCAACCTTGACACTCTGCATGAGGGATTTTAGATCATCCAACTCTCTCAATTTTTCCCCGGAGCTCCTCTGCATAATAAGCGGAAGGTCCATCGCCTCTGCCTGCAGGGGAACCCACTCAACATTGGGACGGTGGAACATGAAGGAAGAATCGGACTCAGGCAGCATGCTGAGGAGGGTTTTAACCTCCCATCCAAATGATGATGCAATCCAGAGCGAGTACATGCTGTCCTTTCCGCCACTGAAGAGAGCTACAACTTTCATCGAGATACCTACAGCTTGAGAATCTTTATCATTTTCTTGAATAGAATCGAGGATTTATGCTGCTTGGGTCTGAAGCTCTCTTTTATCCTCACGACCTTTGCGTTGATTCCCATCTCCTCAAGTTTCCGCTTCAGCAGCTTCTCGTCCTGTTTCTGGTCATATCCAAGGGCGATTACTGACGGCTTTATCCTTCTGATTATTTCGTACTTGTCGCCAGTGCCTCCAAGCACCGCGGAATCGACAAACTTCAGAGAGCCGACAAGCTTCCTCCTTGACTCCTCGTCAAGGACTGGCTCCCTCTTCTTCAATTTTCTTATTGTTGAATCCCTTGCAACTACAACTATGAGCTTGTCTCCCAGCCTCTTTGCGTTCCTCAGGTAGGTGTAGTGCCCCATGTGGAGTATGTCAAAGCAACCGAAAGCAAGAACCTTCCTCATGTTAGCACCTATGGGTAAACTCTGTTTATCGTCCTTGGGAACGGAACTGCATCCCTGATGTGGTCCAGGTTCAGAACCCACTTCAGCAGCCTCTCAATCCCCAAGCCGAAGCCTGAATGTGGAACTGAGCCGTACTTCCTCAGGTCGATGTACCACTGGTAGCTTCTGACATCCAGCTTCTCCTCCTTTACTCTCTTCATGAGCTCGTCATACTCCCATATCCTCTCAGAACCGCCAATAAGCTCCCCGTGCCCGTCAGGGGCTTGCATGTCTGCATTCAAAACAGTTTCGGGGTTGTCAGGGTTCACTCTCATGTAGAAAGCCCTGCCTTGCTTGGGGTAGTTGTAGATAAACATCGGCTTTTCCAAGCCTGCTGTGAGAACCTCTTCATCTTCCGCACCGAAGTCGTCACCCCATTTCTTCTTCACTCCCTTCTTCACAAGGAAGTCAATCGCATCATCATAGCTCACTCTCTTGAACGGGGGGGAGACCTTTGTAAGCCTCTCCGGTTTCACTTTGGAGAACTCCAGCAAATCTGCATGGTTCTTGGCAAGCTTCTGGCATGCATAGGAGACAAGCTCCTCCTGCAGCTTCATGTTGTCCTGGTTGCTGTAGAACGCCTCTTCTGCCTCAAGATGCCAGTACTCCGCCAGATGCTTGACAGTCCTGCTCCTCTCTGCACGGAAGGAGGGAGCAAGCACAAATATCTTCTCAAGCGCGGTTATGAAAACCTCGTTGTAGAGCTGCGCGCTCTGGGTGAGGTATGCATCTTCCCCAAAATACTTCAGCTTGAAGAGAGTTGAGCCACCTTCGCAGCCTGCCTGCGTTATTATTGGAGGAGCAACCTCCCAGAATTCATGCGAGTAGAAGTACTCCCTCAGGTAGTTGACGAGGTGCTGCCTAACCTTCATTATGTTTGTTAGTTTCTGCGAGCGCAGCCAGAGGTGCCTCAAATCAAGCAGGAGCTCAGTGCTCTGGTGCTCTGTTATCGGGAATGGCTCTGAGAAGCTTATTACAGAGAAAGCATTTGCCTGAAGCTCATATCCGCCAGGAGCCCGCTTATCTTCTTTTACAATTCCTTTGACTGTAACTGCTGATTCCAGGAGTGCTTTGTCTGCATCTTTCCATGCATTATCAGAGATGTTCTCTTTCTTAAGTGCAGCCTGGATTATTCCTGTCGAATCCCTCAGGACGAGAAACTGCACCCCTCCGCTGGATCTCTTCCTGTGGATCCATCCTCTGATGGAGACTTCCTTTCCGGCATGTTTCTTTGAGAATATTTCCCCGATATGAATGAACTCAGTCATCCTACCACTCTCCACTATCCGTAATATCTTATGTAGATTTCTCCAGGTGCAACATATGATCCTCCAGTTGTTGTATCTGTGTAGTTTATATAAAGATGCAAGCAAGCTGGGGCTCCATATGAAGTATCTGAAGGCATGGAACCATCTCTATTATTACATATAACTGTATTGCTTGAGTTGGAATAAGAGTTACCGAACCCAGCTACGGTAGCAACTGACCGGGGTCCAATCTGTATTGAGTGATTTAATGGTTCGATATAGCTTGGAGCTAGTGGGAGGTTGTCCCACGAATCTAACTTTATACATTGAATGCCGTTTATCGTTATATTGTGATCTAGCCCATTTGATAATCGTAGATAAAGTTTTGAAGTTTGCGGTTGTAGCCCATCGCTCATGCAGAACAGAGTTCCAGTTGGTGTTGTCTTAAAGTTACATATTGCTGGGATTAGGCATCCCAAGCGTCCAGCAGGTATGAGGATGAAGAGGATTAGTAACAAGAGTGAGGTTATGAAAAACCCTATACCGTAACCCGCGAAGTTATGAAGTTTTATTGATATTATGAATATGATCAAAAAAATGATGATTGCTAATACCGGAAGGATTACCTGCGGATCTAGCAAATTTAGATTTCTCGAGCAGGGAAAACAGTCAGGTTGGTATAAAAACAATCCATAGATCACATCGCATATAAGCACTAAAAACATGAGTATGCTGAGCACAGCTCTTAGTGTAAAAAGGAAGTTCTGCTTCTTCTCCATCTAAATCACATCTATTACAGCTTCAACTGCCTCCCCAAGCTTTTCAGCCTTTCCCGCACCGCTCACAAAGTACTCCTTCCCTCCCCATTTGCCTTCAAGTATGCCGAATGCCTTGCCTGCAACCGCTTTTAGGTTCAAACTCATTTTTGGGTTCTTTGCTATGAGGAGAAAACCCTTCTCCCCTTTATTTCCAAATATGACTGATACATTCTCCTGTTCTATCAATTCTCCTGCCTTCTCCATAAGTTTCTTGCTGTCCATGCCAGAGAAAATTTTTGAGTATATTTTTACACTCCCTTGTATAGTAGGCTCAAGCCTGCTCAGCAATTCCTCGTTCAACTCCTTGAGCTGCTCCTGCATCAGCAGGTTTTCTGCTCTGAGCTTCTCTGCAGTTTTCTCAAGAAGTTCCGGGTGAGTCTGCAGAATGGAGCAGGTGTTCATGGCTATTTTCTTAGTCTGGAGCAGGAAGTCCCTAGCCTTCTCTCCGAATTCGAACTCCAGAGTATACTCATTTCCTTCTCTTGTCAAGCGTGTAACCGCAAGCAGGCCTATCTCTCTTGTGTTCAGGACATGGACTCCTGAACAGGCGGACTTGTCGAACCCCTCGATGTCAATCACTCTGACTTCGTTCCCCTTTATCCTGTCAAGCTTCACCCTGAAATCGCCCTTCCCTGCCTCCTCCCTCTTAACCCATCTGACGATGACGCGCTTCCCCTCCTGGATGACTTGGTTTGCAAGCTTCTCTGCCTCCATCAGCCTTGTAAAATCCAAAGGCTCAGGGCTTCTTATGAAAAGGGCGTGCCTTCCAACGTCAATATTATCCTTTATGACATAAAGGTCCTTGAAAAACCTTGACAAACACTGGAAGAACATGTGCTGAGCCGTATGCGCTCTCATCAATTCGTATCTTCTGTCCCAGTCAATCCTGCACTGCACCTCCTCCCCAACCTCTATAGTTCCTTTAAGTAGGCAGACATGCACTAGATCACTGCCCTCCATTCTGGTTTCAACAACCTTCGCCGAACCGTTTTTGCCGGCAATCGTCCCCGTATCAAAGCTCTGCCCCCCTCCTCCTGGAAAGAATGCCGTCTTCTCCAGTATTATTAGGGCATGGCTGTTGGAGTATGAAATAGAGCTGACTTTTGAGCTGAAAGACTTGAGGTAAGCATCCTCGTAATAAAGCTCCATGCTCTCATTCTCAGAGTAGGTTTTTGATGAAGAACTCCTTCCTTGACAGATATGAGTCCACAAACTCGTTGAAGCTCTCCTTCAGGATATCATCATCAACAAGCACGTAACCCTTCTTGATGGATTTGGAGATGTGGGATGGTATGGCGTAGCTGTTGGGTTTTTTCATTATCATCTTGGCGAATTCAACTGCGTCAGTTATCCTTCTTTTTTCAACCGCAACAACCTTGTCTCCCTCGACAAGAGGCCCTTCAACGGCATTCTTATGCTTCTTTATGAAGCTCCCGACATCCTTCTCATAAACGACTGATGGACCAATTGCCTTCCTCACCGCAGGAAGCTTGTGGATGGAGAACTCAAGCAGTATGACGCACCTTTTCCTCTCGTCAGACCAGAAGTCAAATCCAAAAAGCTTGAACTCGACAAGCTCCATATGCTTGACAATGCTGTTCGCTGCTTTTCTCAACTGGGGCCACAGAATGTCAGGGACAACCTTGGGGGCGGGGAAGACGAGCGCAACAAGCTTCGTCCCTCTTCTCCTCATCTTCTTCTCAATCTCAGTTTTTGAGAAACCTCTTTCATAGGCAAAGAAGAAGCTCTCGGTTGGCTTCTTCACGAATGCCCTTGAGGCGAGAATGAACTTTGATAGGGATATGGCAGAAACCGCGGCTGCAACGTTCCTGTTCCTGTCAACAGGGTCGATGACAATGAGGGAGGTGTTGAACTTCTGCCTCATCTCCTTTTCAGTATAATAGCCTTCAATATCGATTGCAGACCTGTGCCATGTTGAAGCATGTTTCAGCAACTCGATGAAGGAGCCGTAGCGGACTATGAGCAGCTCACAGAGATAGCCAGAAAATCCTTCGACCTTCAGCTCCGCGCCGTAAACGCCAATCCTCTTCAGGAACTGCTTCAGCAGCCTCACTTCGTCGCACTTCTTCTCGTCCAGCTTTGAGAGTATGTATTTTGTATGAAGGGGGGAGCGGTCAACTGCGGATGCTTTCTCCTTTATATCGGTTATTTTAAACGATGGGACGATCTCAATGTCGCAGCCTTCCACGTCAGCCTTCAGGTAGGGATGCTCTGCATAACCAACCTGCCATTTGTGCGGAAAAACAGCCTTCTTTGCATATTCAAGCCCTTTGTTCTCCAGCACCTTCCTTGAAGTCCCTTTCGGAAAGAGCATGAACAGGTCAACATCCCTGTCGTTCCTTAAATCAGTGTTCTTCGCTATCGAGCCGACTATCTCCAACTCGACATTCTTGGGTATGAATCTCCTCAGCCTTGATTTGACCCAGGCAGAGATTTGGAACTCCCACTCCTTCTCCTCAGGTGTGGGCTTTATCCTCTCAAGGACTTCCTTCAGAAGCTTTTCCATGATAATATTTCGGGAGGGTGTTTTAAAATGCTGTGGGGACTTTGATGCTTTATTAATATTTCGCTACAAAAGGGAATCCATGGGAGGTGCAGACAGGTTTGCTTCTGGCAAGTCGGTGGAGATAGTCTTCTATTCAGTTGTTATCCTATTCTTCCTCCTGCTGGTGTTCGCACCAATCCTCTACATCGTGTTGAGGGGCTGCCCTGATTCCAATGCGATGTGCTTTCCTTCACTATACATCACAAAAGAGATGTCTGACGCCCTCATCAACTCCTTCTCCATAGCGTTCATTGCAGTAGTGCTTGACATAATATTCGGGATTCCCATTGCATGGGTCATAGCGAGGTACAAAACAAAACTCAAGGTATACCTGGACTTCCTTGTGGACATGCCCCTCATAATGCCTACAGCTGCGTTGGGTTTCTCAGTCGCCCTATTCTGGGGTGGGGAGGGGATTGGATTGCTCAGCAAGGGCTTCTGGATGATAGTCGCTGTGCACGTAGCTTTCACCTACCCGTATATTGTGAGGACGCTTTCCGCTGCAATCGAGGAGGTCGATATAACCTACGAGATGGCATCGAGGACTCTTGGGTCAAGCCCACTGACTGCCTTCAGGACGATCACTCTCCCGCTTTTCAAGTCTGGCTTGCTCATTGCAGCCCTGCTGGCATTCACAAGAAGCCTCAGCGAAACTGGCGCAACCATGATGGCTGTTGGAACTGGGCAATTCTTCGCGGCAACAGCACCTGCCCAGACGCTGTTGTATAAAAACAACGGCGATATGACATCTGCCATATCCCTCAGCATCATACTCATAGCAGCATCAACCATCCTCCTGACATTGGTGAGATATCTCGCAAACAGATTCGGCATCCCCATAGTGAAGGTCTACCCATCCTTTGAGAAATCACTAAACAACCTCAAACTGGAGAAGAATGTGTTAGCCTTTGCGTTCTTCATCGCTATCATACTGCTCCCATCATTCTACCTGCTCGAATTCGTATCTTATTCAAGAGGAGAGTTGGGGGGCATAATAAATTCCATCGGAATATCCTTCCTCATAGCCTTCGCAGCCACTGTGGCCAATCTAATCTTCGGGGTGGGGATGGCTCTGCTGATAGGCAGGAATAAATACGGGGCAGGGCCATTTTTCGAATTCCTTACTGATATGGTTATGGTGATGCCCACCGTTGCTCTAGGGCTTTCCTTAGGTATGTTCTGGAATCTGTTCCAGCTGGACGAACTCTTTGTCTTGGCAATGGTGCACGTAAGCTTCTCCTATCCGTATATAGTGAAGCCCGTTGCAGCCTCCATAAGGGAGCTGGACAAGGATCTGGAAGACGCTGCAAGAGTGCTAGGGGCAACACCATTCAAGGTTTTCACAACTATAACTCTCCCACTTATAATGCCCAGCATACTGGCAGGGGCAGTAATGGCGTTTATGAGAAGCCTGAGCGAGACCGGCGCGACATTGACGGTCTCAAAAACATTTAAAACAATCCCTGTGCTAATAGTAGAATTTGTGAAAGCGAGCAAATACGGCGATGCAGCATTTGCGTCTGCTCTGCTGCTCGGCGTTTCATTCATTGCAGCATACCTATTGAGGAGGAAGTGAGTAAATGCCCAACGTGAAGGTAGCGAATGTCTCGAAGTTCTTCGGCAACATAAAGGCGCTCGAGAACATAAACCTGGAGGTAGATGACGGCGAGTACGTGGTGCTACTGGGGCCGAGCGGGTGCGGTAAGACAACGCTACTGAAGATCATTGCGGGTATGTGGGAGCCGACTGCAGGAAAGGTCTACATCGACGGTAGTGATGTCACAGACCTTCCGCCAGAGGATAGGAACATCGGCTTTGTCTTCCAGAATTACGCCTTATTCCCGCACCTGAATGTTTTCGATAACACAATCTACGGGCCAGTGGTAAGGGGGAAGGATTCCGAGGAGAGCAGGAGGAATGCAAGGGAGATGCTCCATCTCGTGAGGCTGGCGGCAAGGCATGACGCCTTCCCTGTTGAGCTCTCCGGCGGAATGCAGCAGAGGCTCGCCGTTGCAAGAGCACTCACGACTGGCTCAAGCCTGCTGTTTCTGGATGAGCCCCTTTCTGCTTTGGATGCCAAGATAGGTGCAGAGCTGAGGAGCGAGATGAGGAAGATGATAAAGGATTTGAAGCTTACTGCTATACATGTCACCCACAACCAGGAGGAGGCCATGGAGGTGGCGGATAAGATAGTCGTGATGAGGAGGGGCAGGGTTGAGCAGGTAGGTTCCCCGGAGCAGATTTACAGAAATCCTGCAAACCTCTTTGTTGCTCATTTCCTCGGTGATGCGAACTTCATAGAGGCGGCAGCTGTTGATCACGGCACACGTTGTAAACTAAAGATGTTGAACTGGGAGATGGATATCCCAAAGGTCAAGCCTGGTGCGTATGTTGCTGTTGTGAGGCCTGAGAAGGTTGAAGTAGGGGATGGCGGTGCTGAGGGAGTTGTGAAGAACTTCAGGTTTCTTGGGGGAGTGTCCTACGTTGAGGTGGGAATTAGGGATGAATCGGTCATCTCAAGGTTCCCCAGCGGAAGAGAATATGAATTGGGCGAGAGGGTCCGCATATGCTTCAAGCCCGAGGATGTTAAACTGTTTAAGTATCCCGATGAGGGACTGAAGGAGGCGTTGAGAGTTGACTAGCATATCTGAATGGTTTGGTGAGAGGAGGGAGGAGAAGGTGCTCGAGATGTTCAAGAAGGAGTTTGAACTCGGTGCAAAATCAATAGATGAATTGATGGACATGGTGGAGAAGGAAGGGCGGAAGTTTGACAGGATAAAGATGATAGAAAAGGAAGCGGACGACGTGAGGAGAGGGATTATGGAGCAGCTGGCAAAAGGGGAATTGGCAAGCCAGGACAAGGAGGACCTCATGCGCCTCGCAAAGGAAGCAGACTCGATAAACGACTGGATATACACCGCAAGCAAGAACCTAGCCGCCATAGGAAAACTGAGGGATTCTGAGAAGAAGCTGCTTGAGGAGATGTGCGAGAACTGCAAGGAAGCAATAGTAAAGCTCAACGAGTGCATAGGCAAGATAATCTCTGGAGACAAGGAGGGGGCGATGGAGCTGGCGCACAAGGTTGAAAGGGTGGAGGAGGCGGTGGATGACCAGTACTATAATTCAAAGAAGGTGCTGCTGAAGGAGAACAGACCCGGTGCGGAGGCGATTATAATGTACGCTCTATTCCAGTCTGTTGAGAACATAGCAGACGCTTGCGAGAACACTTCCGACCAGATAAGGCTGATACTGGTGAAGTTCTGGTAGATGAATTATGCGGGGGGAGGGATTTGAACCCACGAAGCACCTAAGTGCACAGGATCTTAAGTTTGGCAGACAGATGTCACCTGCCCTTTAGACCAGGCTCAGGCACCCCCGCGTATCTAAGATTTTGAAAAAGAGAGAATTTAAATCTCTAGCCATACATCGGCCCTATCTCCTCGACTTTCTTGTAGTCGCTGTGCGCATCCCTTGCCTTGTACATCAGCTCCTTCATTCTCAGTTCAACGTTATTGGATTCCGCAACCAGTTCCTCTGTGCTAACCCTGATGTTTACCAGCTTCTTCAGCGCATCTATGACTAACGCGGCAGCCTTCGGGTCGAGGAATTCCGGCTTTGAGTCTGCAAGAAGGGAAATTGCCGGGAATCCTCTTGAATAGCAGTCTGCCAGCAGGACTCCGCTTACTCCGGTTGTCGCACCCTCCTTTATCGTCTTTATACCATTTGCTTCAAGCTCTTCAACGAGCTTCGGAGTGCTGCCTATCCCGAAAACGACATTCTCCTGCCCGGGCACGACTATCCCGCCGAGTGATATAATCTCTTTGACATCTTTCTCGATGCACCATTCTAGAATTCTTTCAGAAAGGTCGTGAATGCTGTGCAGTGGTATGATGAACTCAGAGAAAAGAACGAGCAGATTATCCTTTTTAGATTTGTATATCCTTGCAGGGTGGAGTGGGACTTTATTGTGTACGGCTGCTATTGGCGGGAATTTATCAGATGTTATATGACCAAGCAGGTCCATCTTGAGCTTCTCAACAATATAGCTTGCAGCTATGGTGCCCACAAGCCCTATTCCCGGAAAGCCCTCTACGAGAATGGGTTTTTTAAGATCGAATTCCTTCGTCTCGACTATTTTAACTGGCATAAAGGATTAGTGGCAGTGCTTTAAATATATGCTTTTCTGAGCAGTTTGCTGCCAATCCTTATTTTTCTCCTCCTAACCTCTCCAGCCCTGAGTTCAATGATATACTTTGCGGGCTTCACGGGAGTTATCCTGAGAGTAAACGGCTGGATGTTCTCCCGTATATCAACAACTATTCCCTTCGAATTTAGGAAAACTGCATCGAAGGGAAAGGCAACAAAGAACGAGTGGATCGTGCTGGATTCCCTTGACTCGGATGGGAGTATGAAGAGGAGTGGCTTCTCAATTTTACTCCTGAACATGAGTCCTCTGGCTCTCTTCAGCATAGTATCCGCAATCTCAAACTCTGCGGGGAAGCTCACTTGCCGAACCTCCTTTTTCTACTTTGATAGTCATCCAGCGCATCCTTCAAATCCTGCTCCGAGAAGTCTGGCCACAGCTTTGGGCAGAAGTAGAGCTCGCTGTATGCAGTCTGCCAAGGCATTAAGCCGGAAAGCCTCTGCTCCCCGGAGGTGCGTATGACCAAGTCGGGCTCTGGGATGTCTTTGGTGTATAGATACTCCGCGAAGCTTTTCTCATCCACGGATTTGATTTTTCCTTCCCTGCAGTCCCTGATAATTGAGTTGCAGGCATCAACTATCTCCTGCCTTCCCCCATAAGCAAGCAGTATGTTAACGTAATAGCCGCTGTAATTTTCCGTATCCTTTTCGAATCCTTCGATTTTCTCCCTGACTTTCTTTGGTAGCATGTCCTTTCTTCCAAGAACGCGGACTCTTATCTTGTGCTGGTGGACCTCCTCGCGGTTAACCTCCTCTATCTTCATCTCAAATAGCTTCATGAGCAGATTCACTTCAACCTTGTCCCTTTCAAAATTCTCGATCGAGAAGCCCCATAGCGTTACCATTCGTATGTTAAGGTTTCTGCACCACTCAAGTACCTTTCGCAGCTTGTCTATCCCAATCCTGTGCCCTTCAATCAGCGGAAGCCCATGCTGCTTTGCCCACCTCCTGTTTCCATCCGGGATTATTGCAAGATGGTATAGAGGACCTTCCATGAATTATGTATCCACACCCAAGATTTATATACATAGTTTTTATTCTTATCTTACAGTATATTGTGGACAAAAATAGACTGGCAGTATTGCTTTTTCTGGTCCTTTTGAATATACTGGCAGCCTTCTCCCAGGCGCTTTCAATTTTCGTGGATGAGGGGCAGTACCTGCTGGTATCAAAGAAAATGCTGGATGGATGGGTGCCCTACAGGGACATCATAGAAAACAAGCCCATCGGGATGTATATCTCGCTGATTCCTGCAGTCCTACTGTGCGGTAAGGACTTCGTAAAGCTTAGACTTTTCGGGGTTTTTATTGTCAGCCTTACCTCTTTCCTGATTTTTCTGATAGGTGAGCGGGTAAAGGATAAAAAAGCTGGTTTGCTTGGGGCGCTTGTGTTTATCCTCATAGAGTCCTTCCCAAACTTATATGGCTATAACCTGTTGACTGAACCGATTGCGAATCTCTTCATAGCTGCGCTTTTCTATATGATTATATGCGCTGAACTCGGCTATCCCGGCGCCCTGGTAATCGGGGCTCTCACCGCAGCGTCCTGCTCGGTTAAACAGACTTCTCTTTTCGTGTTCATACCGTTAGCATTCGTGTTTATGCACGCCAGCAGGAAACTGGACAGGAAGAAACTGCTACTGTCATTTCTTATTGGAGGGGGGATTGTTGCTGTCCCGATGTTGTTGTACCTATCCATGAGTTCCGCACTTGGCGATGCGATTTACTGGAATGTATTCTCTCTGATTAGACTGGGCGGTTCAACGTTGGAAAGTAAGTTTGAGAGTTTTTTTGTTTTTTCTTTCTTTTTATTTCCGTTCGTATTCTTCGCTCTTCTAAGCTTGGAGGGTACCACGGAGAGGATGAAAGTCGTATGGCTTTGGTTGTTGAGCTCGTTCATTTTTGTCCAGATTGGGTACGCCTGGCTCCACAACTACCTGTTCATAGCTCCGCCGTTATCAATCCTAGCTGCTGCAGGGATGGGAGGAACACGAAGAAAGAAGCGCAGGAAGGATGGAATCTGGGAATCGGTCTTTAACGGCATTAGGATAATCTTGTTCCTTGCCGTACTGCTGTTGATTATCTCCGAATTGAGAATGATGATCGAAATCAAGAAGAACGAAAGGGTTTACTCATTCCATGCTTCCTGGGAGGAGCAGCAGGAGATAAGCGAGTTTGTATCTTCCCGCACTAATAAAGAGGATGGAATTTTTGTATTCAGAAACAACGCAGAGATATACTACCTGTCCGATAGGAAGCCAGTAACGAGGATGACATTCTTCTTCTGGGATTATTTTGCTATGATGAATGAGTCAGAGATGAATGAGTTCATCATTGGACCCCTTGAGGAGCATAGACCGAAATACTTCGTGTTCAACGCTGCTGATTTTGATGCATTCGAGGAGACAAGAAATTCAGTGATGGTGAAGGAGTACCTTGACAGCAACTATGAACTCGTTAAGAAGAGCGGTCCTCTCGAGGTGTACGAGAGAAAGAGCTAATCTTTCTCGCATGCCGGGACTATCAAACAGCCGAACAAAGCCCGGGCTTTTCTCTTGATGCTGAATCCGTTTTTGTTCAGCAATTCCGTCACAGTCCTATCGTCGTATCCTCTGAGATGTTTTCCTTCCCATTTTCTTCCCAGCGTCCGCGTCCATACGCTCCATGCTATATTCCACAGCAGCATGCTGGAGTCAGGAATGCTTATCAGCAGCGTCCCTTTCGGCTTCAGCAGTCTCCGTGCTTCAGAAAGTAGAGCGGTATCGCTCTCAACATGATCCAGCAACTCAAGAGCCGAGACGACTTCGAAAGAGGAACTGCGGAGTTCTGTCTTAGTCGCATCTCCCCTTATGAGTCTCGCCCTCTTCAAAATTCTCTTCGCATAGCGTATGTTTTCATCTGATTGATCGACTCCTACAAGCTTCGCTGCTGGGAAGCGCTTCTCAACCATGGCAAGGAAATGCCCTTCACCGCATCCCATGTCAAGGAGGGAGGTGGTGTTTTCGGGGACCATTTGCAAAGAAACCTTTAACCTGTCCTCCAGAGCCAATCTCGAGATTGGATTTGAGAGCGCATGTTGAGCAACAGCGGTTTGTTTCATGTGTACCCGCCTAGCCTGAGATGTAAAACTGTGAGAGCATATCTGAACTGCTCAGCTACGCCAAGTTTGGAGTTGCCGCCCTTCCTGTCATAGAATACTATGGGAATCTCTTTTATCCTTAGGCTCGCCCTCTCAGCCCTGAAAACTGCCTCCATGAGGATGGAGTAGCCTGTTGAGGAAAGCTCCTGAAAGCGTATCCTGCCGAGCGCCTCTCGGGTATACGCCCTGTAGCCGGTTGTGAGGTCGTTGGTATGCAGCCCTAGCAATACCTTGGCAATGGTGTTTGCTGTTTTGCTCACCAGCCTTCTGTATGGATTCCACCTCTCGATTTTCCCACCACGCACGTAGCGTGAGCCTATCACTAGGTCATTTCCATCCAGTATTCCCTCGACCATCTGAGGGAGGACTGATGGGTCATGGGAGAAGTCGGCATCCATGGTTATTACAATACGGCCTCTGCTGCTCTCGGCTCCCTTTTTATAAGCGCTGCCTATGCCTGCCTTGGTTTTCCTGCTCACCAGCCTTGCGTGCGTGCTCCTTGCGGCTTTTTTCACCTCAGCCGCAGTTCCGTCAGGCGAGTTGTCGTCAACAACTATTATTTCATAATCAAACCTGCCCTTTAGTGCACTGCTCACTTTCTGTAATAATCTCTTTATGTTCTTCCTCTCGTTGTAGGTCGGGATGACAATGCTGACCTCTACCATATCAAGCATCTCCCAATTCTGGGTAAATAACCTTGCTGAGTTTCATCAGCAGTAGTATTTGTAGTGGAGCTGATGAAGCGGAGTTCATCATTGCCGTTGGGCTGTCCATATCGCCGTGTTCAGCAAGAAACTTCTCAATTCCAGCGCTTTTTGCAAGCCGGAAGTATCTCTCTACCTGCCCATCGCTTAGCGAGTTGTACACCCTCCTCGCCCTCTTATGCAGGAGCAAGTCTTTCAGAAATGTTTTCCTCCACTCCAGCTCGTATCTGGAAGAATCGCCGCTCCTAATGATATGCGGCGCAAGATTTCCCGCTATTTTTGCACAATTCCCACCGAAAATGATCCCTCCCCCCGTAGTTGCTTTTACCTGCCCCGCTGCATCGCCCACAAGCAGCACATTTTCTTTTGCAGTTCTCTCCCGTGGCGAGAGGGGCACCACAGCGCTCACCGTGTTCTTATGCTTTGAATTCTTTACAATCTCCGAAACGATTGGGTGCCGCTTGGTGAAATTGTCAAAATAATGCTTTACTGAGACAGCATACTTTTTCCTCACGTCCCTAAAAACTCCCAGCCCGATCCGGGCTTCGCATTCATTCAGGGGGATAAGCCAGCCAAAAAACCCCGGGAATAGGTTGTTTGAAAGGAAAATGTTGACTAGATCGGTCTCCTCAACTCTTGCATTCTGAAAATCGGCTTGGTAGCAGAATGCAACCTCATTTATTTTTGGAAAGTCGTACCAAGCTGCCACCTGTGAGAGCGCACCATCCGCCCCCAGGATAAGAGGGGATTTCAAATCGGATGCGCCTGCTCTTTTTCCCAGAATTAATTTTGCGCCCTCATCCTCTGCCTCCATGGCGCATGCGGAATCGAACTTTTTTCTGTCAATGACAAATGCCTTGACGTCATGCGTTGCAATTCGCATTTTATTTAGAGACGGGGAGTATACCACGGCACCACGTATCCTGTTCACAACTGCTTTTCTGTAATCCACTCCCAGCCCATCCAACCCTTTCTTTGAAAGCAGGCCGGAACATTTGAGATTGGAACCTATCTTCTCGTGCTCCTCAAAAACAGCAACATTAAGGTTTCTGCTTGCAGCTTCCTTGGCTGCAATGCAGCCTGCTGGCCCTCCGCCAACAATCTGAACGTCATACATGCAAAAACATCCCCGAATATTTCTGTTATTTAAATCTTTACTTATATACTAATAAAAAGTTATAAAGTGAGCGCATGGCAAACGAGATAGAATTTCTGAGAACCGCCATTCCCGTATTCCTTTCAATTTTCGTGCCTGGTTTCTTCCTAGCGCTGGCACTGCTCAAGAAAACCAAGATGCCTCTTGCGGAGATAGCATTCTTCGGGGTGATATTCGGCCTGATATTTCCGCCGCTGACACTTTTCATATTTTCTTTCTTCGGCATACCCTACTCGCCAGAGCTTGTGATACTGAACACCATACTTGTGACAGTCATAGGCTTCCTGCTCTGCCTGAATGAGAGGGCCCTTGACTTTCAGTTATCTCCCGATTACAAATTCGATGTCACGTGGCTTCTGCTGGCTGCAATAGTTTTATTCGCATTCTGGGCGAGGATGCAGAGCCTTTCACCGATATTCTATGAGTTCGACCCGTATTTCTACGACCAGACCACGCAGTTCATCCTGACGCAGGGCAGCGTCCCCCCGATAGAGGTAGACGGCTGGGCGTGGTATCCCTATCCAGATTTCCACAGGAACCCACCCATAGTTAATTACCTTGAAGCGGAGTGGTACGCAATCCACGGCTACATCACAAACAACCAAGGATTCGACAATTACCTCCTCTCCACCATAGCCGGAGCGTACCCGCCGGTTGTCGGAGCGCTGATATGCTTCCTCGTTTTCGTGCTCATTTCAGAGGATTATGGGAAAAAATACGGCCTGATTGCCGCAGCCCTCATGGCCATAATACCCAGGACCATAGAGAAGTTTGCTGCTGGTGAGAGCGAGCTGCAACCATGGGGAATCTTTGCAGCTTTCTTCTTCTACGCGGCGTATGCACTTGCTGTTTCAAGGAAGGACAGAAGGTTTGCGATTCTGGCAGGAATAGCCGTGACAGCGGCAACCCTGGGTTCTAGGGGTGACATGCTGGTGTATCTGGTCATGGCAGGGTACGTCGGGTTGCAGTCTGTCATCAACTTCTTGCAGAGAAGGTCAAACAGGGAATTGATTGAGATAAACGCGATAATCTTGGGCTTCTCGGTTGTCAACTGGATACTCTACTCGGCGTATCTTGGGTGGGAGGTACCCAGCGACATACTAAGCTTCTCTTCTGCGATGGTTTTTGCTTTCGGCCTGTATCTGATAGACCAAAGGACAAAAACTAACGAGGAGAGGATGAATTATCTCGCTGGCTTTTTGATTGCCGGCATCATTCTGGCGGTAATAACTTTCATACCTTCCTTCCCGGTTCCGCTCGGACCGAGAGTCTGGAATTATGTGAATGCGGCAGCATCAATGGCAAGGCCGTCAAGCCCGCTTATGATGACGGTGGCTGAGGAGACTCCAACATCAGGCGACTTTGCAAGTTCGATTGGGTTCATTGGAAGCAGCGTGAGCGTTGTGAATATTGTTCTGGTCCTATTCCTTGCGGCAGTTATCTACTCAGTATACCGCGGTTCCATTCTGGGAATTTTGTTCGCGATGATGATATTCCCTGTCAGCTACGTCGGCTTGAGCAAGAGCAAGTACATGCTTCATGTCTCTTTCATGATGGGAGTGGCAGTAGTAATGCTGTTTGGGGAGTTGGACAAACTGCTGCGCAATTCATTAAAGGGCGCGCTTGGCGATGATGGTGCCAAGTGGGGGATTTTCGCAGTTGCCTTTCTGGTGCTTGCAGCGGAGTCCTTCATTTATGTTAATCCGTGCAACACCTGCTTCCTGGAGCCGGATCTGTCAAAACCCGGCCCGCTTGTTGATGTTGTTATGGGGTCGCTGAACCCTGCGTACCAGCTCAAGGAACCTGCATACTCTCTTGAGATGGGGGCTAACTGCAGCCTTCTGGCGGAGGATGGGTATACCATTTCTTCTTACCTGTTCTGCTACAGGATACCGGCGTACTGGCGTGAGTCGATGGATTGGATAAAGGATAACGTTGGAGAGGAGGACAGAGTTATCTCGTGGTGGGATTACGGACACTGGATAAACTACTGGGGGCAGAAGAAGTGCTTGACAAGGAACGACCATGCCCACCAAGATATGGACCTGGAGGTTGCGGACAAGTTCGTCAATGCAACTCCGCAGGAGCTGAAGGATTATATGGTAGAGCACAAGGCAAAATACGCCCTCTTTGACCAGGACCTGATTTCAAAGTGGGGGGCTCTGAACTTCTTATCATGCGTCTACAACAACGAGACGAGCATGAAATTCGCGTTTGATGAGGGGAAGAAGCGGGGGATTATGTATCAGCCGGGGACTTCGCAATGCGAGCGGATGCATGACTTTGAGAGGATTTACATACCAGTCACGCCGACGATAAATGACTTCTGCGAGAGCCCAGATCCGTCAGTTCAGCTGATCAGGGCGTATAGCAGTATCCCGGGTTACAGATACTGCGTGACGTTCGCTACCGCGGCAGATGGAAGCAGGAGGATTGCGGGAATTTTCTACGAGAGCAACCTGAGCGTGATAAACCACGGAATTCCTGCGTCGGCCGGTCTGCAGAGCGACGGCACAAGTATATATCAAGTATACACGATGTTCTACACCAATGATGTATGGCCGGATGGTAAAACCGGTTGGGAAGATAGGAAAGGCCAGTTTTACGATTCCACGTTCTACAGGGGTTTCATACTCGGGGATCTGCCTGGGTTCGAGCAGGTTTATCCAGCAGATAACCAGTCTGGAGCGGTAAGGATATTCAAGATCAAGGAGTAATTCTGAGCCATTCGATGTAATGCATTATCCCTTCCTTGAGAGTTACTTTCTTCTTCCAGCCCAGCTTCTCTATCTTCTTGCTGCTGAGCAGCATTTTCACCACGTCTCCCTTCCAGCCTCTGATGCCACCGGTGTATTCGAACTTAGGCTTCACTTCCAGTACTGAACACATTGCATTCGCTATCCCGTTGACGTCCGTCATTTCCTCGCTTCCAACGTTGAAGTAGTCGTATACCTTCTTCTGTTTCTTTGAGGCGAGCATTATCGCATCGATGCAGTCGGATATGTAGAGGTAGGACTTGCTCTGCTTGCCGTTTCCCAGGATTTCGAGCCTCTCGGGGTTTGCCTGCAGTTTTTTGTAGAAGTCAAACATGACGCCATGGGTTGAGGGAGGGCCGAATATGTTGGCGAGTCTCAGCACCACTCCCTTTATCCCGTATGTTGATGCGTAGGATGAGATGTAACTCTCGCACGCAACTTTTGAAGCAGCGTAATTGCTTATTGGTACGAGGGGGTGGTCTTCCGGAGTTGGCAGGATTTTGGTCTCCCCATAAACTGTAGAGCTGGAGGTGAAAACAATCTTCTTGACATCGTTCTTTCTCGCTGCGTCAAGCACATTGAAGCTGCCCGAAACATTTATGTCGAAGCTGCTCTCTGGCTTCACTGCGCTGTCCTTGACGCTGGGGTCGGCTGCCAGATGATGCACCTCATCAACGCCTTTCATTGCGGAGTTGATTGATTCCTTGTCGCATATGTCTCCCTTTATGAACCTGAATTTCTTTTTTCCAATGACCGCATTAAGGTTTTCCAAGCGTCCTGAGGAGAGGTTGTCGAAGACAATTACTTCCCTTCCAGAGGAAACTAAACGGCTTGCAAGGTTACTCCCTATGAATCCGGCACCGCCAGTTATGAGGATCATGCTTCTCTTTTGGTAGGTAGTATTTAATTTATTTTGCCCAAATAATAGTTTCATGACAATATCTATAATTGGCGCGGGATATGTCGGGCTTGTCGCCGCTGCATGCTTCGCAAATCGGGGTTTCAAAGTTCTCATATCAACGAAGAACCCTAAGAAAATAAAGATGATTAACGAAGGGAAGGCTCCTTTCTTTGAGCCTGAGCTGGATGGATTGCTCAGGAAAGCGGCGAGGTCCGGCATGCTGCAGGCATCCGGCACCAGAGCAGAGGCGGTTCTAAATTCGGATATCACATTCGTATGCGTGGGCACGCCGAGTGCGGCTGATGGCTCCATAGACCTCAACTTCGTCTATGAGGCGGCTGAGGAGATAGGGAGGAGCCTGAGAAAGAAGGGTGGTTACCATTTGGTGGTCATGAGGAGCACGGTTGTGCCGGGCACCACGGACAAGGTGAGGGAGATTGCTGAGAAGCTGTCAGGGAAGAAGGCTGGCAAGGATTTCGGGATATGCATGTGCCCTGAATTCCTCAGGCAGGGCCAGGCTGTTTATGACACGTTCAATCCGGACAGGGTGGTGATTGGCGAGCACGACAGAAAGGCAGGCAACGTCATTGAGAAACTTTTCAAGAAGTTCTACAAGGGAAAGAAGGTTCCTATTCTGAGAATGAACACCGTTTCTGCCGAGATGGTCAAGTACGTCAGCAATTCCATTCTTGCAACGAAGGTTTCATTCATAAACGAGATTGCGAACATCTGCGAGAGAGTTCCGAACGTTGATGTGTATGAGGTTGCCGAGGGGGTGGGGCTGGACAGGAGAATCGGTCCGCTCTTCCTTGAAGCCGGCCCGGGATTTGGAGGGAGCTGCTTTCCCAAGGATATGAATGCTATAGTGAGCTTCTCGAGGGAGCTGGGCTACCAGCCGAAGATACTGGAGACTGTCCTGAAAGTGAACGAGGAGCAGGCTCTGCATGTGGTGGACCTGGCAAGGAGGAGCCTGGGCGGTCTGAAAGGGAAGATAATTGCAATTCTGGGGTTGTCATTCAAGTCGGATACTGATGACATGAGAGAGGCACCATCAATAAGGATAATTAAAAAGTTGCTTGAAGAGGGTGCGACAGTAGCTGCTTATGACCCTGTTGCGGCGAGCAACGCAAGGAAGATATTCCAGAACAGGATAGATTATGCGGATTCGGCTCTGGAGTGCCTCAGAGGAGCTGATTGCTGCATGGTTGTCACTGAATGGGATGAATTCAAGAAATTGAAACCCCGAAACCTGAAAAGAATGAGGGGGAGGAGCATTGTTGACGCAAGAAGAATCTGGGATGCGGAGACGCTTAGGAGGGCGGGATTCAAATATTCTGGGGTAGGGCTGGGAAAATGATCTCTGGCGAGGACATACTTATAACAGGCGGAGCAGGCTACATAGGCTCTCATCTAGTCGATGCGCTTGTTGAGAGAAACAGAGTCACGGTACTTGATAATCTGAGCACTGGCAAGATGAGCAACATTCAGCATAATATGAAGAGGGAAGAGTTCCGTTTCATCAAGGGCGATATTGAGAGTATTGAAACTGTCAAGAAAGCGGCAAAAGGCTGCAGCATAATAATTCATGAAGCAGCAGTGGTGGGAGTGAAGCATTACGTGGTTGACCCGCTAAAGGTGCTGCTGGTTAACTCTCGCGGTACTGAGAATATCCTGGAGGTTGCAAGGAAAACGGACGCAAAGGTCGTTTTCGCCTCAACAAGCGAAGTGTATGGGAGAAGCAAGGAGCTGCCGCTCAGGGAGGACGGGGAGAGGCTGCTCGGTTCCACCTCAATAGACAGGTGGTGCTACAGCACCAGCAAGGCATTTGACGAACATCTTTGTTTTGGCTATCACAAGAAGTACTCCCTGCCCGTTGTCATACTGCGTTATTTCAACTCCTATGGTCCACGGGCCGAGGGAAGTGAATATGGCGGAGTCATACCAGTATTCATAAACAGAGTTCTGAGGAACAACGCTCCTCAGGTGCATGGAGATGGGATGCAGACTAGATGTTTTACATACATAAGCGATACGGTTGAGGGCACGCTGCTTTCCCTGGAGAAGAAGAATGCCGTTGGAGAGGTAATAAACATTGGGAGTGACGTTGAAACTACGATACTTGGGCTTGCAGAAAAAATAATCCTGCTTTCCGGAAAGAAGCTGAAGTCCGAGTTCATTCCCTATGAGAGTTTCTATGGCAAGAGTTACGAGGATATACGGAGGAGAGTTCCGGATGTAAGCAAGGCGAAAAGGCTGCTTGGGTGGGGACCGAAGGTGAATCTGGAAGATGGGTTGAGAATGACCATTACGTGGTATGGGAGGGTGGTACATTGAAAGCGATAATACTCGCTGCAGGTAGGGGATTCAGGCTGAGGCCGCTGACATACGGCATACCGAAGCCGCTCCTTCCTGTTGGCGGCAAACCTGTTATTGATTTTGTCATAGACAATCTTCTCACCTGCAAAGAGATAGATACTATATACGTTGGAGTGTCACATATGCAGAGTATGATAAGCAGCTATCTCACCCATACGCCGAGGGACGATGTCAGAATAGAAACTGTGAGCACACTGTGCTGGGAAACCGCTGGTGATGTACGAGTGATAACTGTTGAGAAGGAGATAAATGAGCCGGTTGTTGTTGCTTATGGTGACAATGTAACAAAAATGAACATTGACAAGCTTGTGAAATTCCATAGGAAGATGGGGAAGATGGCAAGCGTTGCACTATTCAGGGTTCCGTGGAAGGAAGTGAGCAGGTTCGGAGTTGCAAAGCTGGAGAAGGGGATTATAACAGAGTTCATTGAGAAACCAGAGAAGGGCAAAGCACCCTCAAATCTTGCGAATGCGGGTTATTACGTTATAGAGCCAGAAGTGATAAGCCGCATACCGTACAGCAAAGTTAAGATGGAGAGCTCGCTCTTCCCAAAGCTTGCAGCTGAGGGAGAACTGGCCGGTTTGGTATATGAGCTGAAATACTGGCTGGACATAGGGACTATTGGGGCTTATCGAAAAGCAAACAGGATGATGGAGGGAATACTCGCTCCGCCATCTTCAAGGAACTGGAGAAAGTTTTGAAAAAGAATTATGGGAAGTTGTATTGGTGTAAAGATATGGAAAACTTAAAGCATCAATTCGGGGTGAAGTAGGATGAAAATCCTCGAACTCGGCTGTGGCAATTACAAGGGGAAGGGCTGCCCATACAAGGGGGAGGTAATCGGGGTTGACATAGACTCGAATAGCCAAGCCGACGTAGTCTGGGATCTGGAGAAGTTCCCCTATCCATTCCAAGACAACGAGTTTGATGCAGTCTATTCCCACCACTGCTTGGAGCATCTGGAGGACACGGTTGCGGTTATGAATGAAATATGGAGGATCACAAAGTCAGGGGGCAAAGTCTTCATTGTCGTCCCTTACGGTGTCAGCGAGTGGTCGCATTCCAACCCGACCCACAGGAAGTTCTTTGCATACAACTCGATAACGCATTTCACCCCCCCGAACAGCAATAAGTTCAGGCTGGTAAGCACGCACATCAACTACATCTTCGCAGGCTTCCCCGAACTGATGAGCTGGAGGGGCAGGTTGTTCAGGAAGCTGATGAAGCCGTTGGACTGGCTGATAAACATAAGCCCGTCATACTACGGGAAAATCGGGAGGTTCTACATCGGGGATGCGGATGAGATTGAATGGGAACTTTCTGTTGTAAAGGAAGAGAGAGTGAGATAATGCCAAAAGGAGTATTCCCACATAAACCACTCACAGACGAACATAAGCAAAAAATATCACAAGCACTAAAAGGCAGACACCCTACTAATGAATTTAAAAAAGGGCATCCGAATTATCTCTTATATCAATCCGTCGAAGCAAAAAAGAAATTATCAGAATACAATAAAGGAAAACATCTTTCCGAAGAACACAAAAAGAAAATAGGAGATGCTAATAGAAATAAACCAAGTTGGATAGATGGTAAACATCATTCAGAAGAAAAAAATAAGGAATGCACGATTGTATTACATATTCCCAAGAAAGGATACATCCATAGAACGCAAAGTGCAGAACGAGTTATCAAACCGAGAAATCGGATACTACAAACATTATCCAGTAATCGGACAGCCGGACATTGCTTTCCCCGATAGGAAGATTGCAGTATTTTGTGATGGAGATTATTGGCATGGAAAGAGGAGAGATGTAAGAGAAAGAGATACCAGAATAAATGAAAAATTAAGAAATGAAGGCTGGCTTGTCTTACGTTATTGGGAACATGAAATCAATACCAATACTGAAGCATTAGTTGATGAAATCGAGCTGGAGGTGGTGAAATGATGACAAAACAAAACAGACGATTACCCCAACTTCCGGGAAATTCTCCCTCACTTCCCTCAGGGAATTGTCAGAAGAGGCATTGTCAACGACTATGAACTGCACTCTTTTGTAGGTCTGCTTCCGCATTGAGGAGAGCATTCTCAGCAGGTCTTTCCTCCTGTTCCAGTTAACCGATATAACGGATATCAGTGGTTCCTTCATTGCCACATCTTCTCAGATAAATAATATAAATCTGGGTATGATATATTTAAAGAGATCTTATGAAGCGTCCTTTTGTGAGCATAGTGATACCGACCTACAACCGGGCGGGAAAGCTTAGGGAGACTCTGGAATCATTAACTTCTCAGAGCTACCCAAAGAACAGATATGAGATCATCGTAGTTGACGATGGTTCAACGGATAGAACCGAGGATGCGGTGGGAGGTTTTAAAAGGGAGTTCAGAAACCTTAAATATCTCAGGCAGCAGAATAAGGGGCCAGCAGCAGCAAGAAATTTCGGCATAAAGGAGGGGAGGGGCGAGATAATCGCATTCACAGATGACGATTGCATTGTTCCGAAGGACTGGGTTGATGAGTTGGTTGCAGCTTATGAGAGGAATCCTGAAGTTGCTGGGGTTGGAGGCTATCTGGAAGCTTCTGGTGAACTTCTGAAGCGCAACATATTTGCGCAGTATGAGAGCTACGAAGCAAGAGTGGTGTATGGGTTGGGTGATGAGGAGCTTATCGGCGGTGAGAACGTCCCCGGAATGGGAACGGCGAACGTATCTTTCAAAAAGAAAATCCTCGAGGAGGTAGGAGGGTTTGACGACTTCTTTAGAATTGCTGCAGGGGAGGATATGGATCTGAAAAAAAGAATTGCTGAGAGAGGTTACAAGTTCGCCTACATTCCGCTCAAGGTGACTCATATACAGGACTACGATTTCAACAGGTTTCTAAAGCAAAGCTGGGTGAGAGGAGTCGGCTCAAAATATTTTGACAGGAAGTACGGCAGAAGGACAGCACTCGAATCGCTTGCCAAGATACTGTTCTGGCCAGCGATACTCATCTATCTTATTCTGGAAAGTCCTTTAGATGCACGTCATGTCAAGATGAGTGCAGTTAGGGTTGTGAGAATGTTTGTTTCAAGCGTGGCGAGGTTGATTGGGGGTTAGAGAATGGAGAAGGTTTCTGTTGTGATACCGGCCTATAACTCGGCGAGACACATAGGGAGGGTGCTGAAGGCTCTGCGAGAGCAGGATTATGGGAGGTATGAAGTGATAGTTGTTGATGATTGCTCGGGGGATTCCACCGTGGAGGAAGTCAATAAGTTTAAGTGGGTGAAACTGATTGAGAACAAACGCAACCTCGGCCTCTCCAAGTCAATGAACAGGGGGGTGAAAGAAAGTTCTGGAGAAATAATAATTACTCTGCATGACGACTGCGTTCCGCTTTCTAAAAACTGGATGCGAAAGCTCGTCAGAACGTTCAGGAAGGATCCCAGGATTGGCATAGTGGCTTCTGAGTATGTCATTGATTTCGAGAAGCTGAATCTTTGGGGCAAGTGCTTTTCCTATGCGTACTGGCTTGGGGCGGATAGGAAATTCGCAAAGAAGGAGGGGGTTGAGGAGACAAGGTTGATCTCAGATAAATGCGACGCGTACAAACGCGAGGTTCTGGAGAGGATAGGCTTATTTGACGAGAGGTTCAAGTTTGCAAATGAGGATACGGATATATCCATGAAGGCGCACGCACTTGGCTATAAAATAGTGAAGAATAATGAGTGCAAGGTTGAACACGTGCTCTCGGAATCTGAGAGGGAGAGGACTGTTCTGGACCATTTCAGGAAGGCATTCCAGATAACTGAGAACCAAGCGTACGTTTTTATGAAGTACGGCGTGGGATTCAAAATAGATGCGGCATTTTTCATAATATCGTCAATCGTTGGATATTTTCTTCCCTTGTATCTCATCGGTATGTATCTGGTTTCAATCCCGCTGCACAAATTTTTCGGTTTTTTTGGGGTGATTGCGCTCGCAGCAGTTTATCTGGTCAGACCTGAATTGCTCTCAAATAACCTGTTGGGAGCGGGGATTGGGACGGTCTACCTGCTTGCAAAGAATGCATTCAAATCTCTGAGATATTTTGGATACTATAGGAAAGTTGACCTGCTCATCCCAATAACGCTTTTCTGCTTCTTCTGGGATTTGGCTGCAGGGCTAGGCTGGATTAGGAGCATCTTACTCTACATAAAGAAGGAGCTAGTTCCCTAGCTTTTTGACTATGGGCCTCCACCACCACTCGTTGTTCTTGTACCACTCGATGGTCATTTCAAGACCCTCCTCAAGCTTCACCCTCGGCTTCCATCCAATCGCACGCATCTTGGAGCAGTCCATCGAATACCTGAAATCATGACCCTTCCTATCCTGGACATGCTGGATCATACCATCTGGTTTGCCAAGCAACTTAAGCAGCATCTTGGTTATCTCAAGGTTTGTTCTCTCATCAGAAGATGCGATGTTGTATGTCTCACCTATCTTTCCTTTATGGAGCACCGTATCAACTGCAGCGCAGTTATCCGTAACAAAAAGCCAGTCCCGCACGTTGGAGCCGTCTCCGTATAACGGAACTTTCTTGCCTCGCAGGAGGTTTGTTATGAAAAGCGGGATGAGCTTCTCGGGGAACTGGTAGGAACCATAGTTGTTGGAACTTCTGGTTATGACCGCAGGTGTTCCGTGCGTTCTCCTGTAAGCTCCCACCAGCAGGTCTGCCCCTGCCTTGCTAGCCGAATAGGGTGAGTTAGGATTGAGTGGATCGCCCTCCTTGAAGCTTCCCCTCTCAACGCTTCCGTACGCTTCATCAGTCGAAATCTGGATGTATTTCTCCACATCATTCTTCCTCGCAGCCTCGAGCAGAACATATGTGCCGAAAATATCGGTCTTCACAAAGCTGCCTGCGTCGATGATGGACCTGTCCACATGAGTCTCAGCAGCTCCGTTTATTATCACGTCCACCTCCTTCACTGTTCTTTCAACAAGTTTCTTGTCGCATATGTCTCCCTTTATGAATTTGTAGTTCCGGTTGTTTCTGAAATCCTTGGTGTTCTCAATGTTGCCGCAGTAGGTCAGCTTGTCAAGATTTATTATCTTGTAATCTGGATACTTCTGCAGAATATGCCGGATGAAATGTGAGAATATGAACCCACAACCTCCAGTTACGAGCAACCTCATATGAATCTACCTATATGTATTCTTTCAGTTTCTCCCTATAAAACGCGATGGTCTTCCTCAGCCCATCTTCGAGAGATGTCCTCGGCTCCCATCCAAGGATTGATTTTATTTTCCTGTTAGTGGTGTAATAGTTCCTGACATTTATCTCTCTCCTTCCTGGGGGGAAAGGGGCTAGTTTGTAACTGCCTTTCCCAACAATTTCAATCACCTTACGCACCATGTCTATGAACTTAATCATCTCGCCGGAGCCTATGAGGAAAACTTCACCGATTGCCGATTTTTTCTGCGCTGCCAGTATCAGCGCATCAGCAACATCATCAACATAGCAATAATCCCTCGTCTGCTTTCCATCGCCGTATACCTTTATGGTTTCTCCAAGCATCGCCTTTCTTATGAAGTAGTTCAGCACTCCGTAATGCCCGTGCTTCATCTGGTGCCTGGGTCCGTATGTATTCCCAACGCGTACCGAGGTGGTGGGAATTCCATAAACTCTGTTGTACAGGAGGTGGTATTTCTCTGCCGCCAGCTTGTCTATTCCATTTATGTCCAGTGGGTTATCAGGATGTTTCTCATCAACTGGTAGATACAGCGCCTCCCCAACCTGGCCCCTTGTCCCGGAGTAGACAACAGTCGCATCGTCGTTGAACCTTCTGCACGCTTCAAGCACGTTGAGGTTTCCCACGCAGTTTATATCGATATCAAGGAGGGGATGGCTCATGGAAATGGGATGGCTGACCTGGGCTGCGAGGTTGAGAATCACGTCGGTATCCTTCACGCTTTTTGAAAGTAGTTTGAAGTTTCGGGTGTCTCCTTTTATGAACCTCACCTTATCTTTTATCTCGCGTATGTTCGCAGGATTGCCACCATACCAAGGCAGCATTGCATCGTACAATGTCACGTTTGCTTCTAAGGAAAGGAGCTTATGGGCAAGGGTACTGCCTATGAAGCCCATGCCGCCAGTTATCAGGATCCTTGAGTCCGACATGTTTTTTAATTTGTACATAGTGCTCATGATAGTTTGATTTGGCTATAATTATAAACTTTTCAATCCAAATAACCTAAATATGAAAGTGCTGGTAGTGGGAGGGAGCGGCCTACTTGGAAGCAGGGTAGTAAAGATGTTCTCTACCAAATTTGAAACGTACGCAACCTATACTGCAAACAAACCGCCCCGGAATAAGTGCGAGTTGATTGAGATCGATATTAGGAAAGCCGAATCAGTACGTAAAATTATGGAGGAAGTTCGGCCAGCGGTCGTTGTTCACACCGCAGCTCTTACAGATGTGGATTATTGCGAGGGCCACAAAAGGGAAGCGAGGATGCTGAATGTTGCAGGCACAAAAAACTTGATAGACGGATGCGGGAGGGTTGGAGCAAGCATGATTTACATCTCAACAGATTATGTTTTTGATGGGAAGAGAGGGGACTACTTGGAGGAAGACAGCGTTAACCCCATAAGTTACTATGGCAAAACCAAGCTTGAGGGAGAGAAGTTGCTTGCGGAAAGCAGAATTGATTGTTGCATCGGCAGAGTTAGCGTAGTTTATGGATGGAATGGTCCCTGGCAGAGGCTCAATTTTGTGACATGGGTCATAAAAAGTCTGAAAGAGGGGAGTAGCATTAGAGTGGTTGATGACCAGTATAACACGCCAACTCTTGCGGATAATGCGGCAGAAGCAGTTTACCGCATGGTGGAAAAAAATGCAGGGGGGATATATCACATAACTGGTGCTGAATGTGTGAACAGGTATGAGTTTGCAATGGAGATTGCCAAGGTTTTTGGGCTTGATTCTTCCAAGATAGCACGCGGTAAAACGGCTGAGCTGAACCAACTTGCCAAAAGACCGTTCAACAGTTGCCTCTCAACGAAGAAGGCCGAGAGGGAGCTGGGTTACAGACCACTCAAAATACATGAAGGACTTGACGTAATGAGGAGGCAGCGCGGCTATGAGGGGTGGTTGAATGGAAACTGACGAGATAAGAAAAGGGATACACAAATTGATAAGAAAATTCGACAGGGCAAGAAAGAGAAAATTCGTTCCTGGAGAGAGCAAGGTGCAGTACTCCGGCGGGGTTTATGATTACAGAGAGCTCACATCGTCTATTGATGCGCTGCTGGACGGGTGGTTCGGGGCAGGAAAAAAAGCAGCGGAGTTTGAGAAAGCACTGTCGGCGTACCTTGGCGTACGCGAGTGCATCCTGACGAATTCAGGTTCAAGCGCAAACCTCGCTGCAGTCTCGTCCCTCGTCTCACAGCAATTCTCCGGTAGGGTAGAGAAGGGAAGCGAGGTTCTCACACCAGCAACGACTTTCCCAACAACATTCAACCCGATATTACAGTGCGGCCTTACACCGGTTCTTCTTGATGTTGAGCTTGAGACGTACAACGTAAATGCAGAGGCGTTGAGAGATGCCGTTAGTGAGAAAACAAAGCTTATAATGATACCGCATATGTTGGGAAACCCCAACGATATGGGCGTAATCATGGAGCTAGCTGAGGAGAGGGGGATTTATGTAATTGAGGATGCTTGCGATGCGCTCGGCTCAACCTACAGGAAGAAACCTGTTGGTTCCTTCGGGGAGTTCGGAACGTTCTCGTTCTACCCAGCACACCACATCACAACGTGCGGGGAGGGAGGAGCGGTCTCAACAAGGAGTGCAGAACTGGCAAGAATAGCCAGATGCATCACTTCATGGGGCAGAGCTTGCTACTGCAACTGGGATGAGAGAAATCCTAACGGTGCATGCGGGAAGAGGTTTGAGTTCAAGGTGAATGGCATACCTTATGACCACAAGTACATGTATTTTGATATTGGCTACAACATAAAAATGACTGAGGTGCAGGCAGCATTCGGTGTGGAACAGCTTAAGAAGTTACCCGAGTTTGTTAGGAAGAGAAGGAGCAATTTCAGAAAGCTTCTTAACTTCTTTTCGGATCATGAGGATTACTTCATATTGCCGAAAGCAGCTCCTAATTCCGACCCTGCGTGGTTCGCTTTCCCGCTCACGATAAGAGATGGCGCTCCCTTTGACAGAAAGAGCGTGACTCAGTGGCTTGAGAAAAACAGGATTGAGACGCGCCTCATGTTCGCAGGGAATATAATAAGGCAGCCTGCGTATAAGAATGCAAGATTCAAAGTCTTCGGTGAACTTAAGAACTCCGATAAGATAATGAAGGATACGTTCTTCATAGGGGTTTACCCAGGAATAGATGATGCTATGCTGGGTTATGTGTTTGATAAGATGGAGGAATTCCTAAGGGGCAGGTGATTTGATGAAGGGTGTTGTATTGTCCGGTGGTTTCGGGACTAGACTGAGACCGCTAACCCACACAGGACCGAAGCAGCTTATACCCATTGCGAACAAACCGATGCTGTTCTATGCAATAGAGGATTTAAGGGATGCGGGAGTGAAGGATGTTGCCATCATACTCGGTACAATAGCACCTGAGAAGGTGCAGGAGAGCGTCGGTAATGGATCCGCTTTGGGAGTGGATGTGAAGTACATAACTCAAGGTGAGCCGAGGGGTATAGCCCATGCAGTGAAGTGCGCCAAGAAGTTTGTTGGCGACGAGCCATTTGTTGTCTACTTGGGGGATAATATACTGAAGGGAGGTATAGGCAAGTTCGCTAAGAAATTTGAGGAATCAAAAAGTGACGCAAGCATACTGCTCTGCAGGCATAAGAACCCTGAGAGATTCGGTGTTGCGGAGGTTAAGGGAGGGAGGATTGTTGGACTCGTTGAGAAGCCAAAGAAACCAAAAAGTGATCTTGTGATGATAGGGGTTTATTTCTTCAGAAAAACGATTTTCAAGGCAATAGACAATCTCAAGCCATCTTGGAGAAATGAATATGAGATAACGGAAGCTGTTGATTACCTTGTGAGAAATGGTTATGATGTGAAATATGAGACTGTCAGCGGATGGTGGAAGGATACGGGGAAGCCGGAGGACATAATAGAGGCTAACCACCTCGTTCTTGAGGACTTGCCCGTAAAAAATGAAGGAGTCATAGAGGATGAAGGAAGCATACGCGGCAGAGTTTCTATTGGGAAGGGGACAATCGTGAGGAAGGGATGTTTTATAAAAGGGCCCGTGGTAATCGGGAGAAACTGCAATATAAGCTTTGGGGCATACGTGGGGCCGTATACATCAATAGGTGACGGGTGCGTTCTCAAGCAGGTTGAGGTTGAGTCCAGTATAGTTATGGAAGGCAGTCGAGTTGAATGTGTCGGCAGGATAGTTGACAGCCTTATAGGGGCGAACAATGTGATAGTTTCTGGGAGCAAGGAAGTGCCAAAAGCAATAAGACTGGTGGTAGGTGAAAACACATACCTCTCCATATAAGAGCACAATCCTATTTTAGTGGTTGCATGAATGTGATATATTCCATTGGGGCGAGATTTGGTGGAGCCGGAATCGGAACTGTGGCGTGTAACGCTGCAAGGGAGATAGAGAGAAGGGGTTATCTGAAAAAAGTGATATGCTGGTCTGACGAGAATAGTGGCATAAGGAAGGATAAAATTTCAACCGTTATTCCGATGGGTGCTTTTATAAGTCGGCTGCCTTTTCATGGAACTGTAGACAACTGCTATGACTGGTTGTCCTCATTCCACGTATCAGACTGCGATGTGTTCCATGGGTGGAACAACCACTCCCTAATCTCGCTAAGAAAAGCAAAGGCGAATGATGCTAAAATCTTCATTGAGAGAGCGTCATCGCACATATTGAGATACAAGGAGTTGGTTGCAGAGGAGTATGGGCGTTTTGGGGTTAATGCAGAAGTAGTTGACGGAGGGGTGGTTAGGAAATGCCTGCAGGAGTATGAGGAGTGCGACTATGTGCTGGTCCCTTCGGAATTTGCTTACGAAAGCTTCATGGAGCAGAAATTCAATAAGGAGAAACTGATCAAGATTCCATTTGGGGTGGACAGCGGAAGATTCAGGCCGATGAAAAAGAAGGATTCGGTATTCCGGGTTCTTTTCGTTGGTCAGGTCATTATGAGAAAGGGGCTGCAGTATTTACTGGAGGCTTTTTCCGAGCTGAATCTGAAAAATGCTGAATTGGTGGTTAAGGGAAAGGTGCAGGCAGAGATGAGAGGAGTTGTTGGGCGATATGAGAAGCTGAGAAACCTGAGACTCACCAGCTGGGTTGAGGACCTGCCTCGTCTCTACTCATCAGCTTCTGTCTTCGTCCTCCCATCAATAGAGGAGGGGAGTGCGCTAGTCACGTATGAGGCAATGGCCTGCGGCCTGCCCGTGATAACCACTCCTAACTCCGGCTCAGTTGTGAGAGACGGCAAGGATGGTTTCATAGTTCCCATAAGAGAGGTCAAGGCTCTTAAGGAAAAGATTCTCTACCTCTATGAGAATGAAAAGGAAGCGAAGAAGATGGGAAGAAGTGCAAGGAAGAATGCGGAGCGGTACACGTGGGAGAAATACGGGCGCAACCTTGTCGCTGCATACAGAAAAGCCTTGGAGTGACTTTCACAGAAGCTTCTTGTACAACTCAATATATCTTTCCGCCATTTTCTGCGCAGTGAAATTCTTAAGCAGGTGTTTGCGGGCTTTTCCAGCAAGCTTCCTTGAAGCTTTTTTGTCTTTCAGCATCCTTGCTATGCCGTCGGAGATGGATTGGGGGTTGCGGGGCTCGACAAGAACGCCATCTTCCCCAACTATTTCAGGTATGCTGGCAACTCTGCTCGCGACTATTGGGGTCTCGCACGCCATAGCTTCAAGCAGCACCACGCCGAACGACTCCCAGAGGGAGGGACAGACGAACACGTCACTTGCTGAGAGCAATTCCAGTTTCCTCCTCTCATCAACCGCCCCGGCGAATACTACTCTTTCTTCTAGTTTTAGTTCAGAGACCATACGCTGCAAATTGTCCTGCTCCGGGCCGGTTCCTGCTATTACTAGTTTGGCGTCATAACCCTTCAACATCGGCATGGCGGTCATCAGGAATTCGGCCCCCTTCTGCTTGGTCAGCCTCCCTAGGAATAGGAGTAGGTTCTCGCATCCAAACTCGTCTTTCAGGTTGGTTTTGACTCTGCGTACCTTACTCACGTCTATGCCGTTGTAAACGACATTCACCCTCTCCTCAGGTATGTGGTAATCTGTAATAAGCTCCATTCTGCAGGAATGGGAGACGGCCGCAACTTGGCGGGCGTTCCTGAAGCCTATCTTTTCAAGGTTTTGGGTGACAAGAGAGGTGTAAAGCTGAGAGGGGAGGGGGGCCAGGTCTCCTGTGAGGGCGAGCAGACCTCTTACGGTACCGTGCGCTGTTGCTATGGATGGTTTGTCCTTGATGAACTTCAAAACGCATGCGGACCAGGCATTGGCATGAATGATGTCAAAGCGCGATTTTGAACTCAGCAGCTTCTTCAGAAGAACTGCGGATATGGATACTCTGGCGAATTTCGGAATTAGGTTCATCTCGCTCTCTGACAGCGATACGACCTCAGTTTCAATGCTTCTCTTCTCAAGCTCTGTAACTAAATTATGAGTGACTACCTCAATCCCTGAATGCAATGAAAGCGGAAATGGGTTGAGAATTCCAATTCGAATCTAATCACCTTGCTTATTAAATTTTAAAATTATTTGCTTCAGTTTTTCTACATCTTTTAGTTCGTCTTCCCAGATGAATAGAACTTTGAAGCCAAATTCTTCGTATGGTTTCTTTTCAATATTCATAACATCTTCTTTAGTAAGAGTAGGTTCTGTTTTTTGTAGTCGTTGTAAATGCCAATAGAGACCGTTGAATAGTATTACCTTTTTTTGCCCATTAGTATTTATCCAATCAGGACAGCGACCATTTATGATAGTTTGACCATCTCCGGCATATTTGTAATTTGAGGTGATGGAGTGAATAACTGAATCCAAAAATAACTCTTTGTTATTTGGTTTGATATGAACTGCCTTCATTGCATTAGTAACTACTTTGTTTCTATATTCTAAATTTTTCCAATTCTCTTTTGCTTTTTCAGACTGGTTCTCCCTATAAATTAGGTTTTGCCACATTTTTTTGCTTGCTTCGCTATGTTTTTCTCTAAATTTTAAATCCTGCCAGAGTTTTTTTGCAAGTTCACTTTGTTTTTCATTTAGTCCACGTTCTACTCGAACTTCGGACATTTTTCTTTTTGCTTCTTCACTAAGTTTCTTGCCTAGATGTGCCACACTCATGTTTTTCTTTGCTTCTTCGGTATGCTTTTGTAGCCCTTTCTTTCCTTTGTTCCAAGGCACGAATTTTCCTTCTGCAAATTGCTTCATTTTAATCTCGCTTAGTCGTTCTCTCATCTTAGGATTTTGCATCTGTAATGTTGCTTTTTCTGATAACCTCTTTCGAGTTTGTTCAGAGTGGTGCTTACCTTTCATCGGACTTGGTTTACCTTTTCGTGCTATGCTTAATTTTGATCTTGTTTCTTTAGATAGACGTTTCCCTTTACGAAATAGACCTATTTTCTTTCGGACTTCAAGGCGCTTGGCTGGGTTATTGTCACCCATCATATTTGGTCGAGCCCTATTAGCCAAACCTATTCTTCTTTTAGTTTCTTCAGTATGGTATTTACCTTGCATAGGGTGAGTATGTTCTTTCCCGCATTTTCTGCAGAAACCATAATTATGACATTTCATTTTACCGCCTTTCTGACTCTTTCTTTGTTCCAATATGGCGATTTGCATTTCGGACAGACCTTCGGTGGTTTCTCGGTTCTTGGTATCCAAACATGCTTACATCGGTTGCATTCAAATCGTGGCATTTTCATACCTACGATTATATACCTATAAGTATATATACCTTTGGAATGGGTTGAGCAGGCATATTCTCATGATATCAACTCAGGAAAGCTTCCAAATTCTTTGCAAGCACCCTCCAGTCAAACATCTCAACCGCCATTTTCCTTGCCAGAGAGGCACGCAGGTTGGATTCCTTTGGGTTTTGGCGGATGTAGATTATCTTCTCAGCTATTGCTTCCGGGTTGTTTGGAGGCACGACATAACCGGCTCTTCCCTCGCCAAGAACCCTCTTTATGTCGCCAACATCTGTTGCTATTATCGGAACACCAACTGCCATGTATTCGAATATTTTCACATTGCTCTGGTAGCGTACTCCCTCCATGTCCGAGAATGGCGCAATGAGGATGTCGGCAGTTGGAAGCAAGGTTGGCAGGTTCTCATGCGGCACGGTGCCAGTGAAAACAAAAAACTTCTCCAACCCCTTTGAAGCCACCACATCCTCAAGCTCCTTCCTCTTAGGGCCGTCACCAACAATGTAGCATTTCAGATCCGGTATCTGCTTTGACGCAATTTCCACGGCATCCAGTATCGGCGATATGTGCTTTATCTTGTGGAGCAGTCCAACGAACATGATTGAAAACTCCTTTCCCTTCTTCCGTTTCCTCACCTTGAATTCCAGAGTATCCGCACCGTTCGAAAGGTAAAAGCACTTCCCCCAGTATTTTCGCGGGATTTTCTCCTCCTTAATCCACGTGTTTGAGTAGATTATTCCAGCAGATAGCATTACAGAGAGAGATGCGAGGAAATCGGTCAGCCATACCTTGTAGAACGGCTCCCCGTTGTCCCTCAGCGTGGCCGGATCCCACTCGTCGCAGTCAAAAACCAAGCTGCAGCTGGGGCTGAGGAACTTGTACAAAACTGCTGGGAGGAGAGTGAAGAGGTGGGGTTTTGCGAAGTAAACCGCCTGCGGCTTTTTCCGCATCATGTATCTCAGGGAGCGGAATACATGGAGGGGGAGCAGCAGAAAGGATTTCCTCTCCAGCGTGAAGAGGAACATCTCATCATCCTCGGAGCGACCGTATTTGTCTTCTCTCGGAATTATGATTTTTGTCTCAAGCATCATGTTCCGAGCTAGGTTGCAGAGCCTGCCCGTAGTTGCCCCTTTTGATGAAAATGGGGACAGCATTAAGATTTTCAATGATACACCTACCTCCAGTTGTCTACTTCTCTTTTCTTGCTATTATCCATAAATCTCTCACGAGATTGAAATTCGCAAACAGCTTGAGGATGTAGTCCCTCTTGAACGGAAACCTGAAATTCCCGATTCCGTGGTTGAGTAGGTATGGTTCGAAGGGGATGTGCCAGTAGGAGTAGCTGTCCAGTATCCTGAATCCAGCATTCTCTATAAGCACGCTCAGGGAGTTCATCGTGAAGCAGCGCACATGCTCCCAGTTTGTCCAAGCACTTGAGTCGTATGCGTAAGGCGTCGCAACAATGAGGGTGCCGCCATTCTCCAGCACATCGTAGGCACTCTTAAGAGTGTCACATACCTCCTTTCTCGTTTCTAAATGTTCTAGGAGATGGATTATGGTAACAACTTCAAACTTCTCTCCATGCAAGTCAGTCTTGCCTGCAAAACCATAGCGGACCCGAAGACCTTTGTCTCTAGCCCTTTTCAATGCCTGTTTATCGCAATCTACGCCCAAACTCTCTTTATCCCCAAAAGCTAGGTCGTTGCCTCCGTCCGAGCAGCCTATTGCCAGTATCTTCTTGCCTTTGATTAGCGGTTTTATATTGTTTACGAACCTGTGCCAGTCTATTCTTGCCATGTTAAGAAGTTTGCAGTATGCTTTTTAATAAATTATCCCTGTAAATCTATGTTCATAAATTTCCTTCTGGAAGGTGAGCGCATAGAAAAGAAACTAAAGATTTCAGTGGTAATACCTGCACGCAACGAGGAGGACGTGATAGAAAGGAGCGTGCGCAGCCTCCTCAACCAGACTGTCAAGCCCTACGAGATAATCGTTGTAAACGATGGCAGCACTGACGCAACGCGTGAGATAGTTGAGAAGCTTGGGAAGGAGGAGGGAAGGGTAAAACTGATCAATTTTGACAGAGGGCACTCAGCTGCGTTTGCAAGGAATAGGGGGGCGGAGGCTGCAAGAGGGGACGTGGTGTATTTCCAAGATTCAGACATCGTGGTGGATGACAGAGGGCTGATAGAAAAGGTTGGTGAGGTTTTCCAGAATGAGAGCATCGGTGCTGTGCGCACTGGCGGAGGCGGTGAGTACAAAACATTTCTGCAGAGATGTCAGGAGGTTAGGGCGGTAATGAGCAATCTTTTCTTCAAAGCGAGTGGCACGAAGATAGAGTACATAAGCGGCATAAGGAGGAAGCTGTTCAGCGAGCTTGGGGGATTCAACGAGAGGATATTCTATTATGAGGACAGGGAGTTGGGGAGGAGGGTTGCGGAGAGGACGAGGATACCATTTGTAAAGGTTGGGATTAGGCACATTGAACCGTCAACCCTCTCCGAGATTGTCAGGCAGGCAAGATACGTGGGAAAGGGCGCCTCCACGTATAATCTAATAAACGAGAATCCACTCGTGCTTCTGTACCCTCCCTATCCATTCTTCTGGCTCATATTCGCAGCATGCATTCTGCTAAGCGTGCTGAACAGCATATTCCTTTACCTCCTCGCGTTGATGCTGCTGGTGCTGGTTGCAGAGGTCATTGTAGCTTACTACCTGACCAGAATGCTGCTTCCGTCAATTTGCTTCGTCTTCTTCATCTCGCCGCTGAGGGCTGTACTCATAACCTATTCCTTCCTCCTGAACAGGCTGAAGACACGCTGAATGGTTTATAAATACTTAATGCGATATCTTAGAAATTGCATAAAATTTCTGAGGGTGATAATTTGACAGAACCATCTGAATCTTTCTGGGCGGACAGGCACGTCTTTATAACCGGTATAACCGGCTTTATGGGCTCACACCTATCAGAGAAACTCGTCAGTATGGGGGCTGAGGTATATGGATTGCTGAGGAGGCATGCCGTCCCGCATTACCCCAACATCGCACACATGAGAGGAAAGATCAAGGTCATTGAGGGGAATTTGGTTGACATGGCTTCTATAATGAATGCACTAAAGGAGAGCAAGCCCAGCGTTGTCTTCCACCTGGCGGCACAGTCCTACGTGCCTCTCAGCTTCCAAGCGCCGTATGACACTTACAAGACTAACATAATGGGAACCGCCAATGTGCTTGAGGCAATAAGGCATTACGACGGAGTTGAGAAGATGCATTTCGCAGGCTCCAGCGAGGAGTACGGGCTTGTGCTGGAGGATGAGCTGCCAGTAAAGGAGACCAACCCTCTCAGACCGCTTTCTCCCTATGCTGCATCGAAAGTTGCAGGGGATTACATGTGCTACGCGCACTTCAAATGCTACAAACTGCCAGTTGTCAGAACAAGGGCATTTAACCACACTGGACCTCGCAGAGGTTTGCATTTTGTCACAAGCATCGTGGCAAGGCAAGTGGCAAGGGGGATAAAGTTCAAGGAGAAGAAGCTTGTCGTAGGCAATCCTGAGCCGAAGAGGGACTTCTCTGATGTGAGGGATATACTGCGAGGCTACATGCTGGCCGTTGAGAAAGGCAAAGCTGGCGAAGTCTATAACTTGGGAAGTGGCAAGAGCATCAGCGTGGGCGAGCTCGCGAAGATGGCGATTAAGATTGGGGAGTTGGATGGAAAAATGACTGTTGAGATTGACAAGAGCAGGTACAGGCCTGCCGATGTGATGGTCCTGCAGTGCGATTACTCAAAAGCAAAGAAGGAACTGGGCTGGGAACCCAGAATACCGTTTGAGAAGACCCTTAAGGACCTGATTGACTACTTCTTGGATAATGAGGATCTCCTTAGAATAGAGGAATAATGATGGATTGGGAGGACACGCCCGTTCTTGTAACGGGAGGTGACGGGTTTATAGGCTCTCGCCTAGTTACAAGGCTGGGGGAACTCAGCGCAGATGTCACGGTTGCCAGCAAGACTGAGAGCGGTAGAGGGAAGTTCGTCAGGATTGATGTGACAAAGCAGGATTCGCTCGATTTCGAAGGGCAGGAGGTTGTGTTTCATCTTGCTGGGATTGCAGACCCGAAAATATGCGAGGAGAATCCTGAGCAGGCTTTCCTGATTAACTCGTACGGGACCTTGAACGTGATGGAGGAGTGCAGGAGAAGCAATATCGAGAGAATGGTGCTCAGTTCTTCAGCTCATGTGTACGGAGCTCCAGAACGCCTGCCTGTTGCCGAGGACCATCCTCTTAGACCGACATCGACGTACGGGCGCAGCAAGGTTGCTGCAGAGAGCATATGCCTCTCATACGGCGCAACAGTGCTGAGATTCTTCAATGTTTACGGGCCAGGGCAGAGAGGGGATTACCTGATACCGACAATCCTCTCAAAGTTGGAGGGAGGGAGCATCACTTTGAGAAACCTGAACTCGATGAGAGATTTTGTATATGTTGATGACGTTGTTGATGCAATGCTGCTTGCAGTGGATTCGCCTAGAGAGTGCTTCAACATAGGAAGCGGCAGGGGCAGCACCCCGAAGGAAATTGCTGAGTTGCTCTCCAATGTGAGCGGAAAGCGGCCGAAGCTTGTCAGCATGGACAAGCCGGACAGGATAAAGGAATTGGTCGCGGACATAGGCAAGGCGAAAAGGCTGCTTGGGTGGGGACCGAAGGTGAATCTGGAAGATGGGTTGAGGATGACTTACGAGGGGTTTGAATGAAGCTTGCAATTGCGCATCCGTTCCTCAGGCTGAGAGGAGGGGCTGAGAGAGTTGTTCTTAAAATTGCCCAGCATTTTGACGCGAAGGTGTACTGCTCGATCTATGAGCCTGAGAATACCTTCTCCGAGTTCAAGAATGTTGAGATTGAGGTGATGGGAAGCAGGCTCCGCTCTCTTGCGTCGCTTCTTCCGGCTAGGGTTGGAAGCGCAGCTGTTGCGGGACAGCAGTTCTATTTCAGGGAGCTTGACGACTATGATGTTGTGAACGCGCAGGGTACTCCTTCGGAATGGATAAGGAACAGGAACAGCCCTGTGGTGTGGTACTGCTTCTCTCCAAACAGGGAGGCCTTTGACCTGTATGAGTGGAGGATGAGAAGGAGGAATATCCTCCAGAAGGCGCTCTATTGGTCCTTCATGCGGCCTTACAGGAGGATAGAGTTCTCTGTTGTTCCCAGAATAGAGCACATATTCGCTATAAGCAGGAATGTTCAGGACAGGATAGAGAAATATCTTGGGAGGGAAAGCGAGATTCTCATGCCCGGAGTTGAGTACGAGAATTTCCATGCCGGCGATTACGAGAAATATTTTTTCTACCCTTCTAGGATTGCTCCTGAGAAGAATTTTGAGATGGCGATAGAGGCATTCAAGAAGTTCAGGAAGGGGCACAAAGACTGGAAATTCGTCATTGCAGGAGCACTTGACAGAAAGAGGGGGGAGCACGTGGCTTACTACAACAAGATAAGGGGAATGCTCGGTGGTGATGGGGAGATAATGCTCGATCTGCCAACAGAGAGGATTGTTGAGCTTTACTCCAACTGCTTCTGCGTGCTTTACACTCCTGTGAACGAGGATTATGGCCTTATACCACTGGAAGCATTTGCCTCCTCCAAGCCATGCATAGCGATAAACCAAGCCGGACCAACCGAGCTTGTGAGAAAGGGAGTCGGCTACCTGGTGAATGATATTGATGAAATGGTGAAGAGGATGGATTACCTTGCTGAGCACAAGGATGCAGCGGAGAGGCTGGGCAGGGCTGCAAGGAAATACGTTGAGAGGGAGTTTTCCTGGGAGAAGTTCCTTAAGAGGTTTGAGGAAGTCTGCCTGAAACTGTCAAAAGAGAGAGCCTAGTTTTGCAAGGGAGAGCAGGGTGTTTATCAGCTTTTTGTCGTCCGCATCCAGAAGCGGCAGGTATGCTACGCAGAATAATGCGCCTGCTATCACGAAGAGGAGTATGGTGCTTTTTATAATGGGGTTCAGTATGAGGATTGCCAAAGTTATTATGATGGAAGCAAGTGCTGGTTTTAGCAGATGTATGGGGTTGATGCGCATTCCCAGGGTTTTTAACGATAGTCTCACGAGGACGATAGCCTGGAGTATAGCCGAAAGCACAAACGTAAGTGCGGTTCCAACCAACCCATATTTCGGGATAAGATAGAGCCCAATGCTCCATGTGAACAGGTAGAATATGAACGTGTTTATGGTAAGCTCTTTCATCCTGCCCTTGCTCATGAACAGGCTGACGCATATGCCGCTCAGGAGATTGAATGGTATGAGCAGACTGAGTATCCTGAGCGAGATTGCAGATGGCATGTAGCTCTGCGGCCAGAAGAAGAATATTATCCTGTTTGCCGTGAGATAAACCAGGAATGACAGTGGTATGGAGGCAAGCAATCCATACTTTATGCTCCTGTCGAAGAATATCTTCTGCAGCTCCTTTTCTTTCTTTGCCTCCATCCGCACCAAGAATGAGAGCATGAATGTGGATGAGAACGGGAGGAGCGTAAGAAGCATGGTTATTACGGAGTTGCTAACCTGGAAGAACGCCAGTTCACCCGGCCCACGGAAGTAGTTGAGCATAAGAGCGTCGACATTGGTGGACAAAAGTCCCGCCCATACTAGCACTGTGGAATAAAAGAGAAATGAGTTCAGCTTCGTTGTGCTTTTCGGGGCGGAATAACTCAAATCCTCCTTGAACCTGAATAGGAAGAGCAGCAGCGATGCGAGGGCGGCAAGAGCGAATGCCACCAGCACCCCCTCGATTATGCTCGAAAGGCTTGAGCCGAAGAGGAGTATGAAGAGTATGGGGAAAAGTACCTTTGAACCATTGAGTATAACGGATATCACGGACAGATATTCGAATCTCCCTATCGAGGTGAACAGGGTTGTCACAAACTGGCTTATGGAGAATAGTATCACGAGCACAGACATAGCCTGCATCACATAGGCAAAGCCGGCATCGTGCAGGAAGACCTGCGCCAGCTCTTTCGAGAAGACGAGGAGGGCTGCGCTTACTATTATCATGGCCGCAAGCTTCCACTTGAGCAGGTATCGGACGTAGAAGCCCGCATGGCCATCCTTGGAGTGAAAGCTGCCCCCAGCAATTTTAACAAGCGTGTTTGGCACTCCCAGGTCGCTTATTCCCGCAAACAGCATTGTGAATGAGATCAGAGTGGTGAATACGCCGAACTGCGCGGGGGGGAGCAGCCTTGTGAAGAGCAGCGAGACTACCAAGCCTGAAATCAGCACTGTTATGGGGGTGAGAAATGCGTATATGTTCTGCTGTACCAGCTCCCTCATCATGTGGTATGTATTCTCCTGAGAGGTTTAAAAAATAGATTGAAAAAAAAAGAAAAACTAGGATGCGTAGCTGACAAGCTCCATCGTCATTGTGCCGTCGCCGTAGGCTATCTTCACCGGCACGGGGACGCTGCTTGTGGACCAGTAATAGACCTGCTCCAGCGAATATTTGGTTGCAGTGAAGGTTCCTGCAGGAACAGTTACAGATTCCGTCCCCACGAGGGTCATCTGCGGGGTTGTCGTCCCAGTCCTTGAGGCTGAGTTCGGTCCCTCTGTCGGGCATTGGCCAGCCTGCTCTATGTTCTGCCCTTCGTAGTTCATGACCGTCATCACTTTCAGGCACTTGTACGTCACCTTGTCGATCCATGTCTTTGAGGTAACTTCTATGCCCTGCGTCGTCATGTCCATCTGCTGCAGCCACGCTGCAGTCCCGTCGACAGTGTCCGCGGTTATAGTCGTCTTCAGGTTCATCGTAGTCCCGGACGTGGTGATTTTATACTCGTAGCTCTTCACCGAGCCGAACATGTACAGCTGGTCCATTCCAGTGGATGCTGGCGGTGCTGGTGTTTGATTTGCTGGTGGCGTAGGTGTCTGATTCTGCGGTGGCGCGGGCGTTTGGTTTGCTGGCGGTGCTGGTGTTTGATTTGCCGGTGGTGTTTGGTTAGGACCCGGCGCGGGTGGCTGCTGCGTGCAACCGACTAGCAGGATTGCTCCAACTAGCAAAATTAAGAACAATTTAGATTCGATTCTCATCGCATCATCTCCGCAGTTGGATGGATTTACAAAGTTTATAAATGTTGCGCTGGTTGACTACGCGAGAGGCTTCATCGGTTTGATCTTCTCCCACTCCTTCTTCAGAGAGGGGTTGCTGAGCAGTTTCTGCAGTTGGGCAAGCTTAAATACCAAAAGAGGCATAAATTGGGTATGCAGAAATCGGCTGACAAGCTCATAAAGAAGCAGCTGGAAGAGGAAACTGAAGAAAGCCTGAAAGAAGCTCTGAAAAAGAGCATTCTCTCTCCTTCTGAGAGGAAGGCTGCCGGAGAAACTGCAAAGAATGTAATGGAGAAAAGATTCAGGGAGATGGGAAGGGCAGAGGTTTTCAAACCAGAATTTCCTGAGTTTATTGGTAAAGAAGGCACTGGTGCGGAGAGGCGTGAGCATAAGACGGTCATTGGATACATGGAAAAAATTACTAAAAAGCTTGAGGAGGAATTTGGGGATAAGTTCATTGCGATAGCGCTTGGAGGCAACCATGCAAGAGGGTACGCTTCAACAACCAGCGATATGGACTTAGATATTCTGCTGAGGAATGCCAGCACTTCTGACTTGGAGAGAGTATCGAAGACGGCGAGGCGGATGAAGCCCGCGGGCATTGCGATTGACAGGCTTTGGTTTGATGCAGAGTCAGTTAAGCGGGACATCCGCGAGACTATGGGGAGCAAAGTTGAAGAGGAGAGCATAATGCATGCAGGGGATATGGTTTCGCCGTTTTTCGTTGGTATGAATTTTGGCGATGCGAGAAAGATTCGCGAGGTGAGAAGGGAGCTTATCGAGGAGCTGTCAAAAAACCCTCATGGGGAGCGGATATGGGAGCGCGTCAGGGAATTTCACTCGCTGGTTACAGTTGCCCTGGTTCATGAAAAAGGAATTCCGAGCGCTGAGGAAGCCAAGCGCAAGCTGGGGATAAGCGAGAAGGACTTTCGGGAAACCCTTGAGGCAAGGAAGGGGTTCGTCCTTCCTTCTTTTGAAGGGATAAAAAAGCAGTACGGAGTTGCCTGAGCCAAAGCAATCTTAATATTTTGATTGATTACGTGAGTTATGGCCGGCTTCTTAGAAAATCACTTCGTTGTAGAAAGCTTTTTATATTAATAATACTATAACTTTAATAGTGATCTTATGAACATAACAATGCGTTTCGAAGGATATGTCGAGCAGATTATTGATGAAGCTGTGAAGAAGGGCATTGTGAAAACCAAGGCCGAAGCCCTGAGACTTGGGGTGCTGCAGCTCAACGAGAAATACCATCTCATCTCCCAGAACCTGAGCGAGGATGAGGAAGATTTGAGCTTGGCAATCAGGATTGACGAGAGGATAAAGGCAGGCAAGGAAAAAATCAATCCGGAAAGCAAGTTGAAAACCCTCCTAAGATGATGCAATGTCTTACAGGATACAGTTCACCAAGACATTCGCAGATGATGTCAAAGGCACAGACAAGGCACTGAAGCTGCGTGTTGAGAAAGCAATTGAGAAAATCAAGGCAGAGCCGACACGGTTCAAGAGGCTGCACCACCATCACAACTTCTTTTCCGTTAGGATTGAGAACTTCAGGCTTGTCTACAAGGTTGAGAATGAAGTCGTGACCCTGCTCTTCTTCAGAAAGAGGAGCGATGCTTACAGGAAAGTCTGAGAGGACAAAGCAAGCTTAATATAGCCTCGCGCAATAACCAAATCTGGTGGGATTATGGTTGGCGCAAAACTCGCGATGCTGCTCTCCGCGGTCTTATTTGTTTTCGTCTCTGCAAGCACAACCGGCAATGCCCCTACCGAGATGTCGCAGCTTCTCTGCGACTTCAAAATACTTGTCGTGGGCATTCTGCCGACAATCGCGCTCATCCTCTTCCTGCTAAGCCCGTTTGCCATCGGTCTCGGGATTGTCGCGCTCATTGCGGCATACCTGCTGCACAGGAAGAACAACCCAGAAGAGAAAGTGGATTTCATGAAGTTCGGGAGCCTTCCTACAGTGTTGAAGGTTGGCGTGGCGGCTCTTGCCCTAGGGCTCTTAACCCCGATTATGGGTGTTCTCTGCATAGCTCTTGCTGTCGTGTTGCCGATTCTTGTGGGCATGGTGGCTGGCACGGCTACCCCAGCGTGCTGACCGGCTGATTTAATATACCTCTCCGCATTAACAGATTCGGGTGGTGAAGTGATGGTAAAAATCCCTCAGGAGGTGGGGGACTACGAGGAGGTCATAGTCTTCGGCCTGAGGAGACGCCAGGTGATATACGCACTGCTTACCATTTTTGCTCTTATTTTAGTTTACGCGGAACTGGAATTCCTAGGCGCGCTTAGGTATCCGCTCCTGGTGTTCATGGCAGCAGTAGGAGCTGCGCTGACATTCCTCAATATTGAGAGATGGGCTTCCACAAAAATTGCGTATTTAAATTCGCCGAAGAAAATCGGCTTTCTGGATGACAAAGCGCTGGAGTTCATTGAAGTTGTGGACATACGTGACGGTGTTGCGTACATGAGGAATGGTGATTTGAAGGCGATTATTCAGGTGCAGCCAATGAACTTCTCAGTTTTGGATGACAAACAGCAGAACGCAGTTTTCGAGTCATACAAGAACTTTCTGGATTCACTATCAGGTTCTTCCGCATCGGATACGGTTCCACTCCAGATAGTTGTGAAAACCCATCAGTTGAGCATAGATGAGTTCTTTGAGAACATAAGGAAGAGGGCTGAGGAGACGCGAGACCCCCGACTGATGAAATTCTCCAAGTCATTCGAATCCTTCCTGAGGAACAGAATGAGGCAGGAAAAAAGTATGTACAGGACTTTTAATGTCATGATCAGCGCAGGTAGGAATGAAGGAAACGATGAGAAGGAACGGAGGGGAGTGTTGGAGCAGAGAGTCCAGATTGTAATGCAAGGTCTTACAAACGTTGGGTTGGTCCCCAAGAGGGTGAATGATGATGGGATAATCCTTTTGTACTCATCCTTCTTCTCACCGCTCTGCGAGCTGAACTCGAGTTACTTGGCTTCGATAACACTCAGCAAGGACTGGCAAAGGAGATGGGAGTCGCTACGGGAAGAGGTAAAGGAACTGTCGAAATTCACCAATAGCAAGATTGACTACAGCAGCACCGCTTCTATGCTATCGACACTTGTCGCCCCCTCGTGCATAAACACCAGCAAGGATTACATCCAGATAAACAACCGCTTCTACCGCACGATAGCCGTGGTTGGATATCCGGACTTGGTGGCTCCAGGATTCATTGAACCACTGATGACGACAAGGGGGGCTTTTCACATCTCCATGTATATCCGACCGACTGATTTCTCATCAGTACTTTCCTATTACAACAAGGTACTCGATAGGCAGGCAATAGACATAGCAACGGATGAAGCAGCAGGAAAGCTGGTTTCTTACTCGGCGAGGATACAAAAGAAAGCAACGGAGCAGCTTATAGAGATGTTAACTAGCGGCTCCGAGAGGGCTTTCCTGCTTTCTCTGTACGTCTGCATTGAGGCAGAGAGTCTTGAGAAGCTAGACCTGTTGACTGACTTGACCGTTTCCAAACTCAATGAAGTAAGGCTTAAGCCTGCTGTCACATATGAAAGGATGGATGCGGGATTCAGAAGCTGCGCCCCGCTAGGCTACAACCTGCTGCATATTGGAAGGAACATGACCTCCTCATCGCTTGCAGCCTGTTTCCCGTTTGTGAGCGCATACCTAGAGCCGCAGCCTCAGGGGATCCTCTTTGGGGAGAATCAGCTTGACGGCATGCCTATAATCTGCGATGTATTCTCAAAATCCTTTGAAAACGCAAATGGTCTTGTGCTAGGGATGTCGGGAAGCGGAAAGTCATTTGCAGTCAAAACAATCCTCTGCAGAGCTCTGCAGCAGGGGGTGGACATAATCATTCTTGACCCAAGCGAGGAAGGGGAGTATGAGGGTCTGACCAAGAGTCTGGGTGGGAAGCTCATCGAATTATCCGAAAAGTCCGATGCATTCATAAACCCATTCCAGATAACCGAGCAGAGTTATGAGGAGAAGCTGCTGTTCCTGCACGGCCTCATGAGATTCTTCGTTTCCGAGCTTACTGATGATATGAAGGATCTTCTTGACGAGGCATTTGAGAAGATATATGCGAAAAGGGGTATAACGCACGACCCAAAGACTTGGGGGAGGGAAGCACCAACACTCTCAGATTTGTATAACCTTGTTGAAAAAGAGAGAAAGAGTAGTTTTGCCAAGAGAGCTGAGGCAGCAACTGCCATATCCTCATCTCTGAGAAGGTTCGTGAGGGGCTCGTACTCCTTCATAAACAGGCAGACGAACATAAAGAGGATGGATGGAAGGTTTATTGCATTCAAGGTGGGTTCACTTCCTAGGGAGGTCAGAAGGATAGTGATGTTTGTCATCCTTGAGTTTGTTTACAACAGGATGAGAAAGGATCTGAGGAAGAAGCTGCTCGTGGTGGATGAGGCCTGGAAGCTGCTCCAGACAGAAGGGGAAGAGGGTTACATACTCAACATCGTAAAAACATGCAGGCACCACAACATGGGACTGGTTCTGGTGACGCAGGATGTATATGATCTCCTGACCAGCAGGGCAGGCAAGGCAGTGATGGCGAATTCCTCTTGGCAGCTTCTGCTGAGGATGAAGCCGTCAATAATCGATGACGTTGCAACAACGTTCAAGCTAAATGAAACAACAAAGAACTATCTGCTCACAGCAGAGCCCGGGAGCGGGCTCTTCTTTGTCAGTAATACGTTTATCCCTCTGAAGAATGTTGTGGGAAGCGAGGAGTACAAACTTTTCACGACCCATCCAGAGGATAAGAGGATTGGATGATATGCGGGTTAGAATGAAGATATTCAACAGGGTGACGGGTGAAAGCAGGAGAAGGAAATTCCGGAACCTTTTAGTATGTCTGTTTCTGCTCTCTATTATACTGACTGTCTCTCTCTGGATAGTTATTGAGATAATGGATAGGGATGGAATTCTCGTAGGACTCCCATGGGATAGTATAGGGGGAGGAGAATTGCTGCATTTGGTTGTTCTGTTCGTCTTATCTTTCTCATGCTCTACGCTGTATATCGCGTACTACAAAGGGATAACCGAAACCTCAAAGACAGCTTATTTATACCTGCTCGCAATCCTCGCAGTTGTCATCCTGGCAAGGGTGCTTTTCAGGTTTTAGCGGAGCTGGCTTCTCGCCTCTTGAATTTTCCTGAACCAGAGGTCGCTATCGCCGCCTAGAGATAAAACAAGCTTTCTTATACCAGATTGTTGCCTGCACTCAATGATGATTGTTTGGAATAATAAATGCTTCTCCTTCCTGATGTCCCGTATGACATTCAAAGGGATTTCTGCAATTTTGAAATGCAGCAGCATGAGCTCGACAAATATTCTCTGGTTGGTCAGGTATATGTTGACCCCTGCGTGACTGCCTAAGATGGGAATTTCGTGGAACTTACGCTCGGTGAAAACCCTTTTCGCAAGTGTGCTTTTCTTGAGAACAATTCTTTCACCTGAGTTGAGCTTCATTCCACAAAGCACCTCAGATTAGCTGAAATGCCACGTACAGCATGCCGAGAAGGAATATGCAGTAGTGGCTGACCAGCAAGCCCATTTTCTCGCTGTTCTTTTTCATCGTCACATGGAAAATGCATACGGGCAGAAGCCATTCGCCTACAAACAGCAGCGCAAGGGTAAAAACTTCTGCTCTCATGAGGAATGAGTAAGTGAGATACCAGAGGAGCAGGGTGAGCAGACCGGTAGCAAGCCCTTTGATGAAACCACTCCAGAATTCACTCTGGTTGAGTTTGAATGTTTTCTTCGTCAAAGCACCGCTTGCCTTCTTCATATCCTGTACACCTGCACATGCGGGACTTTCTGTATCCTCTTTATGTCGGAATCTCTCACGAGCTTCATCCTCTTCGCAATTCCTGTCGCTTTATCCCCAACCAGGTTGATTGACGTTGCTGTAAGCAGCTCCCTCTCGACGGATTCCTCATCAGCCTGCTCTCCATTGTAGAAGTCGGCATATTTCTCCAAATTCAGAACAAGCTCTCCTTCCCTCAGGACTTTGCCGATGAGCTCGGCATCACAAACTGCGACTATCTTCTCGTTCTTCTTCTTGAAAATCTTCATCAGGAGCATATTTGGATTTGCTGCTCGGTTATTTAAAACAATTGCTTAACTTCAGTACCGTAGCTGAACAGGAAGGAGCAGAAGAACAGTGTGCTGTACCAGAAAAGCCAGAAGGCACTAACAACATCATTCCTTAAAAATGAGACTAGCGAAAGTGAGAGAAGTACAACTGAATAAGAAGTCTCAATTAAGTTTGCTTTGAGAACCTCGATTATTGAATGCTTGAACTTGCTCTGTCTGCTCATGATGAACCTGGGTCTGAAGTTCAAAAATCCTACTATCATTGCTTTTGTCCTCACAAATGCTGTTGAGAAGTTGAGGAACATCGCCATAATGCCCAACCTGAAAGAGCCGAAATAGAGCCTGCCTCCGACTACTACTAGCAGGAATATTGCTATCATATAACTTGCTGCGAACATCTTGAGATGTTGAGGTAGAAAAACCTGGGAGTTTATGCTCCTCAGGGTTATATCACTGATGACAAATATTATTGAGAGTAGAGAGTAGAAAATGAAGAGTGATGAGAGGTAGGCGTAACCAAATGTCTGAGCCAGGTAATGTATATGTTTTTCAGCTTTTAGTTTGAAGAAATTCTGGAGATATTCTATAAGAATCCAGATATTTCCTATTGTATACCTCCACTGTTGGGATAGGAACGTCTCGAAATGCTCTATTGCTTCGCCTAGGGCATATGTTTTCAAGACGAAAACCCCTCCTCTTCCTGCAAGGTCTGCCTTGAATGCGAATGCTGCATCCTCAGTTGGAGTGGCTGGGAAGCCGCCAACCTGCTTCACAACAGATCTCCTCACAACACCGCATGAACCGCAGAACATCGTGCTCCTGCACAGGTTTCTCACCGGTTGCATGAATTTGTAGAAGAAAGAATAGTAGGTATTGACTCCGTTTGCGAAGAAGCTGCCGGGTGCGAACTGCTTTTCTGTTTGAACAAAACCTGCATTTCCATCAAGACATGGCAGCGTCTCCTTGAGGAAGCTCGGGTCGGTCAGGTACTCGTCTGCATCGAATATCGCAACATATTCCTCGTCAACCATGTCAAGGAACTTGTTCATGACGTAGCTTTTGAGCTTTGCAGGATTCTCCATGTAGACGTAGTTCACTCCCAATTTTTTGCAGAATTTCTCAAGTTCTTCCGATCTGTTCGTTGAATTGTCAAGCAGGAATATCCTGAGCTTATCTTTTGGATAATCCAACCGCGTTATTGACTCCAGATTTCTCTTAACCATCTGCTCATCTTCATTTCTGGTGGGTATTGCCACTGCAACTCTGGGGTAGGTCCTAAGTTTTTTGGGTATGAATGTGTTTAGTCCGTATGAGCGGAGGTAGTAGTAGCAGCCAAAGGTGTTAAATACTGTATTTGAGGTAACTAGGAGGAGGAAAATTAGCGAGAGTACAATTTCGGCAGGTGTAACCACTATATACCTAAGTAGATATACGCCAAAGTTCATGCCGGCAATTCCACTTGCCATTATTGCAATTGCGAGAAGCCAACGGGTAACCAAATCTCTGTCCATATAGTCATCTCTCGGTTGTCGTAGAGTGTTTTATCCGTCATTATTTAAATAAATACTATTCTATGGGAGTGGGACTTTTCAGCCGGACGCTAGGAGGAATTCTATTGCCTGCAGGAGAATCTGCCCATACCGGAAAGTCTTTTTTATGTAATCAGATAGGCTCATTTCCTTTTGAATCGAGTAGTCAGCAGCAACTGGCAGCTGGCGTATCCTCAGGTTCTTTTTCTTTGCTTTGAAAAGCATGTCTAGGTCTACCCCGAAGCCGTCCCCCTCTAAGTCTTTGAATTTGCTTCTCCTCAACGCCCTAAGTCCGTTCAGCGGGTCCCCCACCTCGGGTATTTTCAAAGAAACAAGCTTGATTATGAGCAAATTTGCAATGAGTCTGCTGAATGGGAATTTAGCCCCTGCAAGGAATCTGTTGCCAATGACCAGATCGCATTTCTCGAGCTCCTTCACAAAAGCAGGTATGTATCTTGGGGAAAGCTGGTTGTCGCCGTCTATCAGCACCACAGCCTTGCTCCTGGCAGTCTTCAGGCCTGTTATGATTGCTTGGCTCTTCCCCATGTTACGTTTATGCCTTATCACCCTGACCTTGAATTTTTTTGCAATGGAGTATGTGCTGTCAGTCGAGCCATCGTCAACAACTATAATATCCTTTGCTTCCTTGACTAGCTCCTTGAGGAAATTCCCTATGTTCTCCTCCTCGTTATAGGCTGGCACAACCACCGTGAACATATCATCTCTCCCTGTACATATGGACAAACCCATTGTCATATACTCTGTCTGCATCCTCTATATCCCTGAGGTGGTCGGTGTCATCAAGCACAAGAAGGGTTATGTTATAGCCTTCCAGATACGTGGGGTCGGCTTTCTCGTAGAAATTATACTCCGCATAGAACTTATCGCTTGGCGCGTACTCCACATAGAGGTCTGCCAGAACCTTTCTTTGTCCTATGTAGGTCTCAAGGTGCCCGTATTCGGGATTTATTGCAACCCTTTCACCTGTTGACGTGAACGTATCTATAAACTGCATGGGCTTTGTGCACATGTCATCGGCATAAACCCACCTGCACCATCTCGTCGTACCGGAGAAGAGCACTGGGATGAGGAGCATGTTTGCCAGTATGAACACGAAGAAGACTGACAGTACCAGCGCATCTTTCAGCTTTTCCCCGAAAACCATCGGGAAGAGGAAGGAGAGCATTATTGTGACAATAAGGTTCACTCTGAACGCGATAAACGCATTGACAAGCACGGCAAGCACGAGGAGTAGCGCGGCAAGCTGGAACGGTTTTCTTATCACCGCAAAGAGTGAGGTTATAAGGACAAGCGGCAGAAGGAACTGCATGTCGTAGAGAACTCCCACAAAACCGTAGGAGAGGAAGTAGCCCCACAGATTCGAGGCGGTCTCGTAGGGCAACCCGTTTATTATGAACAGCGGCAGATAGAAAATGAGAGAAAGGAATGAAGCAGTCACGAGCGTGATCGCGGCATTCTTGAACCTATCCCAGTCAATCTTGAAGCGCCCGACTGCATAGACATAAACGGGGAAGAGCACGATGCTGGTGGGATGAGCGGACAGAGCAACTGACAGGAACACCACTGAAAGAATTTTCAGCACGCTCTCCCTCTTCTCCAGCAGAAGAAGCGAAATGTTCATGAAGGTATAGGCAACCACGTGCAGCGTTACGGTGGCGGAGAATATCATGACGAAGGCGTGGGTTGCGAATAGTGAAGCCCCCGCAACCCTCTGCTGCCAGGTTTTGAAGTTCCTGAACAAGAGGTACATGGAAACTGCGTAGACGAACACTACGAAGAGGTGGAAGGGCAATCTGATTGATTCATAGTTGGTTGCACCAAGCAGGAGCGATATCTCACTTGCTATCTGGAAGAATACGGGCGGGTAGGTGAAATTCCTACCGAGGTAGCTTAGGTCATCGTAGAACAGGGTGTTTCCTTGCTCAAGCGCATTCTGGACATTTCGATAGTAGTACGCACCCCACCAGTCAACCGGGCCGAATCTGAGTATGAGCACGGCTATTACTAATGTGAAGATTATGCCAAAAATTATTGCTTCCCTTTCGACTTCCATATTAACACCAAAGCTAACGCAAGTGTAAGCGGTAGCAACCATTCGTTGAACCCCAGGTTTTTCTGCAGCTGTAGCTGTAGCGCAAGCGCTGAGAATGACAAACCGAAGAACACAAGTGAGGACAGCAGCCAGTCAAGCTTGTATTTTTCCTTAATCAAAACTGCAATCCCGAGCGAGAGGAGTATGTCCACCGCATCCTGAAGCGGGAAGGGCTGGCCTTCAATTGATATGTTCCTACTGTCGAGCGTTCTGTTTTCGTATCTGAGTTCAATACGGTGGTTCCCTGGGTCGAGATGCAATTCTTCTGCGGCGTAGGACTCGCGCTCCCCACTTTTGAAGAAGTACGTTGGGCGGACTACTGTTCTTCCGTCCACAAGGATCTCGAAATTTTTGTAAGCTGCGTCATTTAGTCTTGAGCTGAACATTATGTCAAGCCCGGCTATTCTCTTATTCGGGATTGCAGAAAACTTTGCATCAATGTACTCATTTCCAAAGCTTACGTTGGTTCTGTTTGAGTAGAAGCGGACAAGGGATTCTCCGCATGATACTATAGTGAGCATTTCTTGCCCGCAGCCCTCCGTGCCGAGCTCTATGCTGTTGCGTCCCTCTGCAAGCTGCTTTTCCAAGGTTATGTTGCACAAGTAGATTGAACAGATGTAATCCTTGCTTGAGTATACTTCGAACTGCAGAACATCCCCGGAAACAGTTTTTGGGTATTCCAGAAGGTAGAGCTCCTCGGAGTTTGGGATGTTGAACCAGTTGAAAGACACCCAGTTCATCTTATCGAGCTGGTTGCCCCACGCCAGAATGAAAACAAGCAAGAGTATTATTGCAATTTTTCTCATCTATTTGCACCTGTCGATAAATTCTCTCATGAGCGATGTTGCATAGGAGCCCGAGGGGAGGCAGAAGTTAAAAATCATCTTGTCTGACTCGTAGCTGAATCTCAGTTTTTCTACCGATATGAAGAAACTCCTCAGAGTGCCCTTCGAGCTGAGCTCAGGAAAGGAGTTTATTAAGAACTCCTTCTCGCTTACTCCCTCCTCCTCAAGAATCCCTCTCTCCTCATCGCTGAGTTCTGTCGTTTCATATCCTATGACTCTGCCCACTGGCAGGTACTCGCCGGCCTCTGCTCTGCTTTCAGCCTTTCTTACCTCGTCCAACTTAGGAAAGCCGAACCTGTCTTTTCCGCAAAACATGTCCCCCAACTCTATTGAAACCCTGCCTTCTGATATTTTTTTGCTTAGGGTTTTATTGAATATATAACTTTGGTAAGCATGCACAAACATCAGTGAGAGCCCCCTGGGCAGTTTCCTCAGCGCATTCACGTAATCCGTCGGGTTTGCCGATAGATGGTTCAGCATGGTCCTCTCATATCCCAGGTATTTCGGAAAGTAGTCTAGTGCTTTTTTGAAGTCCCCGTCCTCTGCAAGTTTTTTACGTGCTTCCTTTCCTTCCTCTCTCTCAGCCTCGTCCAGATACGTAAGGTAGTTCCAAACTGCTTCCTTGAAGTTTCCGGAAACAATCGCCTTTCCAACAAGATGGGTGTTCTTTCTTATGCTCCCGAACCTCTGCTCTCCGAAGTAATTTGGGAATAGGCCATTTGTATCTGCATATATCCCATTAACCGCAGTCTCGGCATCAGCTGCAGCATCCCTAGCAGTAATCGTGAACCTGTTGCCCAGCAGCTCTCCAATCCTCACCTTCTCCTTGGCTCTCCATGCTCCGTTTATCTGGATGTCCTTTATTCTGACACTCAAGAGAGCTGTACGATCTATTCTGAACGCGCTGGCGAGCTGGGTTGTCACTGCATTCCTGTCCTTCACACCAGCATAACCAAATCTCTTCATGCCGCAGTGCAGCTTATTGCCAATCTCCCTGAGAGCCTGCAGGGTGTTCCAGTTCCTCTTCTGCAGAACGAAGCGGGTGAAATCCCCGTCCCCTTCCTTCTCAAAGCGCTTGCCCAGCTCAAGAACTTCCCCTTCCTTGGTTATCTCCTCTACTATGAAATCTTCTGGGGAACTCTTCAGCACTCCTCCTACTCCTGAAAGCTTCGAGAGGTAAGCCAAATCCATAATTCAGATGATTATCAATTAGAGTATAAAATATGATTTGCGCTTTTCAACTCACAGCTGCAGCACAACCTCGCCTTTTTTCAGGTTTATGCTCTCCACGAGCTTCGCCTCTTCTGGCATTTCCTTCCTCATCTCTTCCATAATTTCGTCCTGTTTTTTCTTTAGTTTCTTCCTTTCCTTTATGAAGCTGAGTATTGACTCGACCTTGTCGAAGTTGCTGTATATCGTATCTCCCATCTCCTTGTTTTCCTTCGCCCGAAGGCTGAATTCCTCCAGACTCCTCTGCTGCTCTTTCAGTTTCACCTCAATCCTCGTCTTCTTCGGGTCAACCTTCTTCTCCTCAGCAACGAAATGCAGGTAGAAGTCGTCAAGCAGTGCTGAGACTGATTTTAGTTGAAGAGCCTCCATCCCTTCATACTTTTTAAATGGGAAGAGGGAGTAATCGATATACTTTCCATCCTTCAGGTAGATTACAGGCTCGGGTTTGTTCACATACTCCATGACTTCTATGAAGCCTGCGAAGAGCTTCCGCACATCCGGCTCCTTCAATGAATCTGCATTCCTGCTCAGATCCAGCTCCCCCCTTCTGCACGCCTCCTCTATGTAGGCCGGACCGAGATTGATTTTTGAGGATAGGGACGGCACTAGCCTCTTTGAATCAAGAAGACTCATCAGCTTCCTTTCGTTCAGTTCAAACGGGTCCAGCCTTTCTGATTTGGGGAAGATATACTTCTCGCCTCTCCTGATTTTCCTGTCCTCCCATTCCTCGCTCCTGTATGCCTGAAGAATTTTGTAACTTGCATCTGTCAGTATGAGATTGCCGTGGGAAAACATCTCGAAGATGAGGAGGAACCTGTTCTCCTTCTCAAGCTCAAACACAACAACTCGGTCAAGCCCGTACTGCATGACGCTCTTCACTCTCGCGCCTTCAATGTGCTTCCTCAATCCCATTATGAAGTTGGAAGGTTTCTGAGGTGCTTCCTTTATGTACTGCGTTATGTTGATCCTTTCCCTAAGCTTGCAGTATACGTCAACATCGCCGCATTCCGGCGAGTGGAAGCGCATGCGGAATTCGTCCTTTCCGAGTTCGTAGAGCTTTGTCAGCCTTGCCCCTACAAGAATCTGCAGCTCCTTGCATATGCAGAACAATTCAATATTTGCTATTTCCCTCACGAAACCACTTGCGTAAGTTGTATATATTTTGCGCTTTTAAAACTCTTGGGGTGTTTTATTTGACTCAGATGAAGCTAGCCAAGAGAGGAGTTGTCACTTCCACTGTTAAGAAAATTGCAAAGGATGAGAAAGTCAACGCGGAGAGGGTGAGGAATGGCGTTGCGAAAGGGAAGATAGTTGTGATGGAGAAGGGTGAGGAGGTATGCGGGATCGGGGCTGGCCTGAGGACAAAGGTAAACGCCAATGTTGGAACGTCCACTGATTTTGCGAGAGTTGAGGAGGAAGTTAGGAAGGTCAAGGCGGCTGTTGAGGCTGGCACGGATACGGTTATGGATCTGAGCACTGGCGGCAACCTGGAAGCGGTGCTGAAAAGGATCATTCGAGCCTCAAGAGTGCCTGTCGGAACTGTCCCGGTCTATTCTGCCTTTGTGAATTCGTTCAAAAAGGGTGAACTGCCGAGAGAGGAGGACATCCTCAAGGCAGTGGAGAGGCACATGCAGCTAGGGGTGAATTTCGTAACAGTGCATGCGGCAATGAGGAGAAAGGGACTTGACCTGACAAAGAGCAGGATAATGAGGATAGTGAGCAGAGGAGGATGCATGCTTGCTGCGTGGATGATGAAGAACGAGAAGGAGAATCCGCTTTACACGAATTTCGATTATCTGCTTGAGCTTGCCGAGGACAGGGATGTCATCCTGAGCCTGGGGGATGCGCTGAGGCCAGGCTGCCTGAGCGATTCGACTGACAGGGCGCAGATGCATGAGCTTATAACGCAGGGGGAGCTCGTCAAACGGGCGCATGAGAGGAATGTTTCCGTAATATGCGAGGGGCCAGGCCACGTTCCAATAGAGAAGATTGAGGCGAACATAATGCTGCAGAAGAAAATATGCTCAGGAGCTCCTTTCTACGTGCTTGGCCCACTTGTAACGGATATTGCTGTGGGATATGACCACATAAGCTCTGCAATAGGGGGGGCTATTGCTGCCAAGGCTGGGGCGGACTTCCTGTGCGTTGTTACTCCCAGCGAGCACGTTGCTCTGCCTAGGGTGGAGGATGTGGTTGACGGAGTAGTTGCAATGAGGATAGCTGCGCATGCAGCGGACATTGCGAAGAGGATGGACAATGAAGTTGACTTGGAAATGAGCAAGGCACGGGCTGAGCTGGATTGGAGGAAGCAGTTTGATTGCGCAATATACGATAAGAAGGCAAGGGAGTACAGGAAGAAGAGGGGCAGCAGGAGCAGGGCGTGCAGCATGTGCGGGGATTACTGCGCGATAAAAATAATGAAGGAGCTGGAGGGAGTATCAGCGCACAGTAAGGATGAGCAGTATCGCCCCGGCAAGCATTGAAGTTATTATTATCGGAATGCCCCTTCCGCTGAACTCCTTAGATGCGCTTGTTATGAGCGTGAATATCTTCGTCAGGAGGCTTGCGAAGCAGCCCACCATTATCAGGTAGGCAGCCTCGGTATTCCCCATTCCCCAAACGGCTTGGTTCGTAGAGATTGACGCAACGACTGAGGCGCTGCTGACCAGCCCGCCTATGAATGCGGCTATCCCTATGCTGCCCGGGCTGAATTGTGAGACCAAGTAGACCAGCAGCATTACGCCGAAAAGCTCTGCGCCAAATTTCAATCCCGAGACTACGGAGAAAGGCTGCCTGAAAAGCAGCTCAATCCTGTGGGCTTTTGATCTGGTAGTGCTGTAGAAACTCTGGATGAGGAAGACCAGAACCATCGCAACTATGGGGAGCGCTATCAGGGAGAAGACTTTAGGTGAGAACAGCAGCGCAAGGAACAGATTCCTCAGCAGCATCGCGCTGCTTGCTGTTGCCATAGCAGTTATGTAGAGGGGGGATGGCTTCTCCTTTGATTTGGAAGCAAGGGATGCAACTGTAGCAACGGAGTTTATCAATCCTCCCAGAAAGCCTGTTAAGGGGAGCGCCCTGTGCCCCCAGAAACGCATAAGCAGGAAGGATATGAATGATATCAGGGAGACAACTATGACTACGGCAAGGAAGGACTGCAGGTTTATGGAGAAAGTATCGTATATGGTGATGGGAGCTGATGGTGATAAAATCAGGGCTATTGGATAGACTATGAAGCAGATTGTTCCGAACAGCATTGCATCTGCTATCTCTTCATCAGTGAGCCTCTTTACAAATAGGTGGGAGTAGTCCCTGCTGAGGAGGAGTATTGTTGTGAGAATCGCACCGCTTACCGCCTCTAGGTACAGGTTGAACCCGATGAATATGCCCAGTATGAAAGCCAGCGGAAGGGTGAGTATGGTGGTTATGCCGAGTGCTTTTAGGTTCTTAGCCCTGAAGTAGTAAAGGAGGAACGTATAGCCTATAACCGCCAGCAGGCAGAGGTAAGGGATATAGGCGAGAGCACCTGAAAGCTCGGATATCATGACGCTCAGGGTGCCAAGCAGGGTGATGAGTGCGATTGTCCTCACGCCCGCTATTCTCTGATGTTTCGTATGCTCCCTCTCGACTCCTATGAGCGCACCGACGCCCATTGAAAGAAGTATCTGCTGAAGGAAAACTAGGTTGCTTACCATCTCATCTCCTCCCTGCCTCTTTGATTGCCTTTACGAACCCTTTTACTGTCTTTCCCACATGCTTAGAATCCTGCGCCGCCGTGCCGATGTGTATTGCATCAGCTCCTGCCTTGACTATTTCCGCTGCCTGATGCTTTGTTTTTATTCCGCCAGCTACTATGTAGGGAACGGAGGTTACTTTCCTGACAGCCTTGACCATTTCCAGCGGTACCGGCCCCAGTTCTGACGCACTTCCTACATCTGTCACGATAATTTTGCTTCCTGCGTACTCGCCAGCAAGGGCCAGGAAAGCTGCTATCTGTGCCTTGCCTCTAGGCACCTTGTTTGCATCCCCAACCCAGCCGACTGTTCCGCCGGGTTCAACAACTATGTAACCTACTGCCAGAGGCTCTATGCCAATCTGCTTGACTATTGGTGCTGCAAGAGCCTGGGCCTGGGAAATCCAGTAGGGATTTCTGGAGTTCAGAAGCTGCATGAAATAGACCGCATCGGCGAATCTTGTCAGTGTGCCCGTATTGCCCGGGAAAAGGACTATTGGGACGTTAACTTTTTCCTTTATTCTTTTTGTTACTTCGTCAAGGATGTGGCCCTGGACACCTATGCTGCCTCCGATGAGTATGATGTCGGCACCGGCATCGCACGCCTCCCCTGCGGTCTGAACTGCCTTGTCAAGGGTGGGGTAGTCCAGTGGATCTATCAAAACAAATAGCAGTGCGCCTTCCCTCTGGATGCCGTCATTTATGTATTTTTCCACCTTTCCCATGCTCCTCATAGAAAGCACCTCTTTTATAATACTCTACCATCTCTTTAATACCCTCCTCCAGCCTCACTTCTGGGGCGTAGCCCAATTCTTTCTTTGCCTTTGAAATGTCAAAAACCCTGTGTGAGGACAGGACTGCGAGCTGTTCCGAGTCTATTGAAGGTTTCTTCCCGCCGAATATGCTGGTCAGGTAGGACAGCTCAATCCCGAGCTCTGCCATGAAGCGTGGTATGTGTTTTGTCGGGGGTTTTACCCCCAGTTCCTTGGCAGCAATCTCCATAATCTCCTTCTGCGTCATCTGCTCGCCGCCCGTTATTACGTACGTCTGCCCTACCGCCTTCTTGTTCTCTGCGGCAAGCAGCAAAGCCCTTGCAACATCCCTTGCGTGGATGAACGGGAGGACATTCCTCCCTGAATCCAGTATCCTAAGCGTGTGGTTTTTCAGCATTTTGAAGACAGGGAAGTAGCCCTCGTTGAACCCTTCCCCGTATATTACTGCAGGGCGGATTATGGTTACTGGCAGCCTGTCCCTGTACTCCATAACGACCTTCTCTGCCATCAGCTTTGACAGACCGTAGTTGTCTGTCGGTATGCATTCAGTCTTCTCATTGGCCGGTATCTCGGCCGGCTCCTTTCCCATTACTGAGGTTGAGCTGCAGTAGACAAATCTCTTCAGGTGGGGAGCTAGCTCAACGCACACCTTCAGCAGGTTCCTCGTCCCGTCAACATTCACCCTGAAGAGCTCCTTCTCAGAGCTCACGTAGTCAACAAGTGCTGCAAGATGAAATACGACATCAACCCCGTTGACAGCATCCATTATTGTTGAGGGATGGGTGATGTCGCCCGGGAAAACCTCGACTCCCTCTGGGAACGACAAGTCCGCCCCTGCCCTGGCAAGAACCCTTACCCTTGAATTCCGCTCCAGCAAGAGACGCAGCAGATGCTTGCCGAGCCTGCCTCCGGCACCTGTCACAAGCATGAGGGGCTTCCTGCCTGCGCTAGGTTTTTGAGGCTTCTTCCTAGTCTGCTTTTTCCTCATATGACCGATATATTCGCTTATCTTAATATTTAAATCTGCGCTGTTCAAGCTCCTCTCAATTTAAATAATTAAACTGAGCAATTTACTCCATGCCTGTTAAGAGAATGAGCTACGAGGAGAGGCTGCCCATGAAGAATGCGATAGAAGCCTACGCTCTAGACTGCCTTAACAACCCCGAAATTGACGTTAAGCAGCTCTACGAACTTCTCAGAAGAGCTGGGGACAAAATTCTGGCTACGCCAAAAATAATAGACAGGGTTGGGGAGCTGATGCATGATAGGGACACATACGTCCGCAAGCTTGCGGTTAAGGTTTATGTTGAGATGCTCAAGCAGAATCCGGAGCTTTCGAGTGAGGAGAGGATTGGCAGATTCCTTGAGCTTATAAACGACAGCAACCCGCAGGTAAAGGAGATTTTTCTGGAAAAAATTGGCACCCCGATTAAAGGGCTGGAGGAGATAAGGCCGGATGTTAGGTTAAGGATGTTTGAGATGCTCTGCGATCCTGACGAGAGGCTGAGGCAGGCTGCAAGGAAGGCAGTTGGCGTCAAATTTGGCATATCCCCGGAAGTCTCAAGAGGAATTGCTGACGAAGTGGTGAAGTTCAGCGTAATGGCGCAGAAGAGGGATGCAATCAGGCTCATTGAGAGCTTGGACGAGGGGTTGAGCAGGCGCGGGTTGGACAAGAATGTGGTTTTTGAGGGAGTTAGGAAGCTCCTGAAGGAGACGGACCAGCACGAGTTCGCAGATTTGAAATTCACGCTGCATATAGCTAAGAATCTGCTCGTTGGCACCGGAGACGCGGAAAGCTATAATGAATGTCTAAGACAGAGCTATCAGCTTTATAAGGAAATAAAAAGTAGGTTGAAAGAGAGCGGCAGCACGATTGAAGTTGGGAGCAGCAGGTGGGGCAGCATTGTTGAGAAGATATTCAAGGATTCAATACCTGAGCTTGCCGAGCAGATGGGTTATGAACACCTGGCATTAGGGTTGAAGGATGCAACGGAGCATGTGAAGAAGGAGGAGCCGGAGAGGATAGGAAGGTCGGTAATGTCAATTTTGATATACGGAAAGCCGGATGTCATATGACGCATTCTACTTCATTATGGCCCGGACAAAGCACCTTATAATCTAGCTTCTTTATCATTCCGAGCGACTTAATCAGTTTCTCTGAATTGCCTCCAAAAAGATCGGTTCTGCCGACGTAACCGCCTGCAAAAAGAGTGTCACCTGAAAATAGAATCTTTCTGCTCTTCTCAAACAAGCAGATTGAACCGGGAGTGTGGCCGGGCGTATCAATTATCTGCAGGTCAAATTTGCCGAATTTAAGCGAGCTGGTCCTCAGCTCGTGCAGGTTTGTTGGCCTTTGGTAGCTCGGGAAAACGGAATTCAGCTCGTCGAGAACTGCAAGGTCTGCCTTACGCACCATCCCAGCTGTTATTAGGTAACGCATCCCTCCGATATGGTCGAAATGTCCGTGCGTGAGGACCACTTGCATAAGCTCAAGCCCTTCCAGCGCGTTCTGAATCTCTTCAAAATTGCTTCCGTCCCCGGAGTCGATAAGCAGCGCCTTTTTTCCTTCGGTAAGGATATAGACGTTTGAGCAGAGGCCTCCTCCTTCTATCATCAATATGTTTTCAGAAATATTCCTCATGGTGAGACTAGAGCAGTTAAGGAATTTATTACTTGTTGGTCAATAATCTCCCATGCTCGAGTTCTTGAAGAACCCAGCCAAGATGAGGAAGGCTATAACCGAAAAGAGCAGGATTCCCGAGACGGAAGTCGCTGAAATGGTAAAGAGGAAGCAGGAAGAGTTTTATGGCCTGATAAACGAAGCTGCAGCACTTTACCTTACAACTAAGGAGCTGGGAATTGAGCTGGAAGTTGAGAAAGACGAGCTGCGCTTCACTCCGCTTGAGGAGCTATCCTCCGACATGCAGAATGTGAATATACACGCAAAAGTTATGCGGGTTCTTGCTCCGAGAAAATTCGAGAGGAACGGGAGGAGTGGCAGGGTCTGCAGCTTGGTGATAGGAGATAAGAGCGGTGAAGCGACGCTGGTGCTCTGGAATAGGGATGTGGAGCTGGTTGAGAAAGGAGTGATAGAGAAGGGAGATGTTGTGGATGTGCTGGGCGCATATGTGAAGGAAAGCAAGGAGGTGCACCTCCCAATGGGGGGGCAGGTTCTGAAAGTCAATAGCAGGGCAACGCTCCCAGATGTTGTTGGCGGGCTTAGGAAGATAACAGAGATTAGGGAGGGGGTGGAGAACATAGACTTAATCGCAGAAGTCCTGGAGGTAGGGGCGATAAACTCCTTCCAGAAAGAAGGGAGAGTGAAGTACGTTTCATCCATAGTCGTTGCAGATGAGAGTGGCAAAGTCAGAGTCACACTGTGGGATGGGAATGCGGAGCTTGTGAGAAGGATGAAGAGCGGCGATAGGATTAAGGTGGAGAACGCCTATGCGAAGAAGGGGGCATTCGGAAGGGAACTGCATGCGGACTGGAGAAGCAGGATTATCCTAAATCCAAGAAATGTGAAGTTGCCCCGGATCAAGGCGGTTGAGGCGGAAAGGAGACGTATAGTGGACCTCAAGGAAGGGATGGCTGCGGAAGTGGAGGGAGGGGTGACTAGCGCAACTGCACGCTTGTATGAGATGTGCGGCAGATGCGGGAGCAGCGTTCAAAAAGACGTATGCCCCAAATGCGGTTCGACTGAAATCAAGAGGGGGGTTGTTGTGAATGCAGTGCTTGATGACGGAAGCGGGAGGATAGGGATTGTGCTTTTTGACAGGAATGCGAGGGGGTTTCTTGGGCTGAAGGAAATGCCGGCGGATGTGGATGCCGGAACCGTCATTGAGCTGAAGAAGGATGAGATCGTGGGGAGGAAAGTTGTTGCGGATGGTAACGTTATGAGGAACAAGGTAACCAATGAGCTGGAGTTTATCGTGAAGGGGTTAGTTTAACTCGTTTATGGTGCGCCTGGTTTGAACACTACCTCCGGATTGATTCCGGAGCTGACCTTATCCGCAACTTCATGCAGCTTCTCCGGGAATCTCTCTGGGTTGCGTTGGAGAGTCTGATGAAGCTTGTAGAAAACGTAGTTCTCAAAGCCGCTATCCTTAAATTCTATGGATCTGTAGAAAATCGGGAGCAGAGCGTCATCAAATGGCTTTATGTTTAAAACCAGATTCCCGATGGTATCTATCTCTGCATTAAAACTTTCAGGGCAGTGCTGTATCACTGATCTTGACAGAAGGAATAGGTCGTTCGGGTTCCTCTTTTGCTCCAGCAAACCGACAGCAATCTCTGCAACCCTGTTGAAATTCTCTGGTGAGTAGACAAGCAGGGAGTTCATCGATTTCTCCATATCCCACCACTGCTCAGCTTTCATCCAGCGTTTATTCACCCCTTCGTGAGCCAGCTCCATTATCTTCTCAATCTTTGTGCGGTCTACTGACTGCATGCGGGAGGAAGAACTTGCAAGAACCATGTCCATCGGGTCCTTTCTTTCATTCGCGATGTGGTCAATAGAGGACAGGAGGACATTGCCGATATCAACGCTTCCGTCTCGTGGGAGGAGGCTTATCGCCCAGATGCTGCCCTTGGGATCTATCCCGTTTTCCACGAGCTTCTCGGACAAAGATAGAATTTCCTCAACATGCGTATCACGAATCTGCTTAGGGAGTTCGGCGATGTAGCGTATTGTTTGTCCGGGGTTCATATCCTTCCCAACCATCTCCTTAGACAGCGAGACCAGCCTGTCTAGATACATCTCACGCGATGGGGTGGGCAGGTTAGAAAGCGACATGAGAACTCCTTTTGGATTGGTCCCTCTTTCCAGCAACATGTTGGACAGCTGAAGAGGTTTTTCCGGGTCTACCGCTAGAAGCTTGGACAGATGCCTCAGCGTATCCTTTGACTGCTCACCCCTCTCCTCAAGCTTGATGGCGATGTTTATGTAATCGCGGAACTGCTCGACGAATAGGAACTTGGCAGAATCATTTATATAATGCAGAGTCGTGCTCATGTCGGCTTCGGCATGGATTCCTACGTAACCTGCTTTTTTAGCCATCTTGCGCACATCTGACGCTGCCTTGTTGGAGACGTCTATAAGCTGGTTGATCTGAGCCAGGAACCCCATCCGAGTTTCAGCGTCAAACTTCAGAAGAGTTCGCTCGGTTTCCTCCCTAGTTGCCCTCGTGGTATTCTCCTCGATCTTTTTGAGCAGTCTTTTCTCCTCGCTAGCCGGGATGAGCTTAAAGACATCCTCTCCAGGTGCTTTCTGAGCTTTAACCGAGTTCACCATGCTTTTATTTTTGAATGTTTTAATTTATATAATTCACTGGTGAATCACTGTGCTTTGCACATAAATTCACCTTTCACTGGAAAGTTACCCTACCCTCAGGTTTAAAAGCAAGCCGGAGGTGAACTAATCAATGGCAGAGTACTATTTCGACACGGAAATTGGATGCGATGAGGATGAGCGTGAGCTTTTCATACGGGGAGAGAGCGAGATACGCCCGGAGAAGTACAAGATTATCACAATCCAGTTCCAGAGGCTTGACGAGTCCGGCAGACCTGTGGAACCGCTGCGGATACTGAAGGAGTGGGAGATGGGCGAGGAGGGAGTGATAAGGGAACTCTCCAAGTTAATCAACCCGAAAAAGACCTGGCAGTTCATTCCCGTTGGGCAGAACCTCATGTTTGATTTGGGAATGCTTAAGGCAAGAGCCGCAAAGCACGGAATCGTATATGACGAGTGGTTCCTGTTCAACCAGCTCCCTAGGATTGACTTGAAGCACATATGCCTGGGTATGAACGGCTTCAAGTTCGCCGGAAGCGGGCTTGACAAGTTCTGCAACAAGCCCCATGACGGCGAGAAGATCCCCCTGTGGTATTTAAATAAAGAATACGAAAAAATATTGGAGTACGTGACCAAGGAGGCGGAGGAGTTCGTTTCTTTGTACGGCAGGCTGAAGCATGCTCTGCCCAAGTTCAGGATTGAGAATGGATTCTATGGCTTATGAGAGGTGTTCACATGGCAAAGGAGGAAAAGAAGGTAAAGAACCTTGAGGATTTGCCCGGAGTCGGTGAGGCGACTGCCGAGAAGCTCAAGAGGGCAGGCTACGATTCGTTTGAGAGGATAGCCACATCCTCTCCTCATGAGTTGCAGGAGGTTGCCGAGATAGGCGTTGAAACCGCAAAGAAGACGATAGCTGCCGCAAGGGACGCATTGGAAATGGGTTATGAGACTGCGGATAAGATTCTTGAGAGGAGAAAATGTATTGGCAAGATAACCACTGGCTCGAAGGAGCTTGACAATCTGATTGGAGGAGGGGTTGAGACGCAGTCAATAACCGAGACCTTCGGTAAATTCAGTTCTGGCAAGAGCCAGCTCGGCTTCCAGCTTGCAGTGAATGTTCAGCTACCAAAGGAGAAAGGCGGTTTGGATGGCGCATGCCTCTTCATAGATGCAGAGTCAACTTTCAGACCTGAGAGGGTGAAGCAGATTGCTGAGTCAAGAGGGCTTAACGCTGAGGAGATTTTGAAGAATCTCCACGTGGCCAGAGCAGTTAACACAGACCACCAGATGATTCTTGTTGACAAGGCAGATGAGATGATAGAGAAGAATAACATAAAGCTCATAGTTGTTGATTCTTTAACGTCCCAGTTCAGAGCCGATTTCCTTGGAAGGAGCGCGCTGAGCGAGAGACAACAGAAGCTGAACAAGCACATTCATGCGCTGCAGAAGCTTGCAGACAGGTATAATCTGGCAGTTTATGTAACTAACCAAGTTATGGACAACCCTGCGATACTTTTTGGAGACCCGACAACACCAATAGGGGGGCATGTTCTTGCGCATGCTGCCGTTTACCGAATTTATCTTAGGAAGGGGAAGGAGGAGAAGAGGATTGCCAGGTTGGTGGACAGCCCTTCGATGCCTGAGGGAGAGGCGATATTCAAAGTCACTCCCAAGGGAATTGAGGATGTGTAAGGCGAGGTGGGTGAGGACGGGCATTGCGGACTCCCACTCCACTATGGCAATCTATCCAAAGAGCTCTGAAAAGGCTTGCTGAGTTTGCGGGCGCATAAATTTAAATTGCATTTGAGGAATACTTCCATGGAAGCTGTCTTCACACTCAAGCCGAAGGTGGAACCATTCATAATGATGATAGCGGCTGTTGCAGTCGTGGTGATTATAGCAATTATAGGTCTGGCGGTATTGTATCCCGATTATGCCTATTACGTGTTCATCGCGGGTATCGGGGTGCTCCTCCTCCTTGGGCTTCTCGTAATGCAGCAGTTCTACAGAAAGTGGTACACAACCTATGAGATAACCGAGAATGATGTGATATGGAAGTTTGGCGTTGTCGCGCCTGATGAGCACCTTGTCCCCATAGATGGGATAACAAATATAAAGGTTGACCGGTCCTTCCTCGGGATAATATTTGGTTTTGCTGACCTGTATCTTGACACGGCCAGCGCTAAGACGAATTATGAGATATGCATGAAGGACATAGATTCCGGACAGCTCAACAAGGCAGTTGAATTCCTGAGGAGCATGATGAAGGACAGGAAGCCTGGCAGCAGATTCAGGAAAAGGGAGCCTGATTCTGAGACGCAGTGAATTTAAAGTTTAGTTCCAAGATGGCTTTGCACATAAATCCACTTTTACTGGAAAGTTACCCCTTACAGAGGTTTATAAAGACGAGAATTGATGGTTTATCATGCTTATTTCAAAGACTCTTAAATGCAAGGTTTTCAACCCAACTAGAAAGAAGCTTGGATTGCTAGATAGAGAGTACCTTAACTTTCAGATTTACATCAGAAGTGGCAGAGACTTCGGAATTTACTCCTTAACAAAATCAACTTTCAACTTCAAATACAAAATAAAATCAAGGAAGAAAAAACAACCTATGCCTCTGGCTAATCAATCCACCAAACTCAAAATCACAAACCACAAACTCACTCCTTACTGGTTCAGAATTCCTGTTAAAGGCAAAAGAGGAGGCATCTGGCTTCCCATAAAGCCACATGAGGAGATAGATTTTACTTGGGAGATAAGGGAAGCAAAACTGTTCAAAAGAAAAAAGGACTTCTGGATTTACATCACCATAAGGAAAGAGGTTCAGCTGAAAACTTCATACTCTTCCGTACTTGCCCTGGATGTTGGCGAGAAAGTGATAGCGGCGGCCGTGCTGTCCAGTGAAAGAAAGCCAATCTTCCTTGGCAGGGAGGTAAGGGGGATTAGGAGGCACCATGCCTGGCTGAGAAAGAGGCTGCAGGAAAGGAAGTTGTTCAAGAAACTTAAAGAAATAAGAGGTAAGGAGAAGAGGAGAGTTGAACTGGTTTTACATGAAGTGTCAAAAGAGATTGTAGAGCTGGCAGAAAAGAATGACTCAATAATTGTTTTAGGTGACTTGAAGGGAATAAGGAAAGGCGGTAAAGGTAAGAGGTTCAACAGGATAGTCAATTCCTTCCCATTCAACAGACTCTCCTTCTTCATCGAATACAAGGCACATCTCAAGGGGATTGCAGTTGTGAAAATCAGGGAAGATTACACCAGTAAAACATGTAGCAGATGCGGCGAGGAAGGAAAGAGAGTGAAGCAAGGTTTATTCAAATGTCCTAACTGCAAATACCAGGCAAATGCAGATTATAATGGTGCGATGAATATCCTGAAGAGGTTTGAGAGCTACATGCTCTCAGACGGGGCTGTTGCTTTCAGCCCAGAACCGCCGATGACTGAGCAGACGAGGGCGGAAGCACATTAATAAATGTGCAAAGCATTCCAATATCTACTTGTGATAGAAACCTTCGGGCTTACGAAGAAGTTTGGAGATCTCACCGCAGTCGACGGAGTCAGCCTTGTTGTGAGAGAAGGCGAGATACTGGGTCTTGTCGGTCCTAACGGTGCAGGAAAGAGCACGCTCGTTAAAATGCTGTGCACTGTTCTCTCACCAACCTCAGGTACTGCAAGCATCTTGGGGTACGACATCATGAAGGATTCGCAGAAAGTCCGCTCCATCGTCGGCTATCTTCCTGAGGAGCCACGGGTGTATGACTACATGAGCGGGGAGGAGTTCCTCTCATTCTTCGCTGATGTCTATGGATCGGGGAGGGAGAGAATTCCCGAGCTGCTGGAGTTTGTGGGTTTGACTGAACATGCAAGGAGGAAGATTGGCGAGTATTCGAAGGGGATGAAGCACCGAATATCCTTGGCAAGAGCGCTGATACACGATCCGCCAGTTCTAATTCTTGACGAGCCAACAATGGGGTTGGACCCTGCCTCCTCCAGAGATGTGAGGGAGAGAATCAAGAGTATGAGGAGGAGTGGAAAGACGATTCTGGTGTGCACTCACTACATGGACGAGGCGGATTTCCTCTGCGACAAGCTTGCAGTCATCAACAGGGGAAGGATAGCTGCTATCGGCAAGCCCGAGGAGCTTAAGGCGAAAGTTGCCAAACAACGTTATTTGGGAATCGTGATAAAGGAGGATTCCCTTATCGGAAAGTTTGCGGATGAAGTTGGGGGGAGTGTTGACGGCAGGTTAGTGATAGTGAAGGTGAAGGATGTGAACAGCACCATGTCAAAGGTGCATGACAAGGCGAAGAAGCTCAAGGCGACAGTCCTCTCCATAAAAACGATGGACCCATCTCTGGAAGATGTCTTCGTAGCAGTTACAAGGGGAGGAAAATGGGCCTAGGTGTCATGGTATGGTGGAACCTCAGGGGGATATTTTCGGACAGGAGGTTTCTTGCTAGCGTACTTTTAGGAATGCTTATATCCCTCTTCACAATCCCGCTTCTAATGGAAGCAGTGGGACGCTTCAAGGAAGGAAACCTGCTCTCTGCAATGCCGGTTTCTGAGAAGATGGTGAAAATTGCGGTTGTTGGGGAGCATCCTCTCCTAGCTGAGCTTGAGAAAAACAACATGGTGGAGGTAGTCAAGACGGATGAAAGAACTGCCATGGAACTTCTTGGGGAGGGAAGGGTGCACGGCGTTTTCATTGTGAACTCAACTGGCGGAAGCTTCATAGGGAGAGGGATTCCGCTTTCAAACCTTGCAGAATCAGCTGTCAGGGAAGCAGTCGACAAGTTTCTCAGGAAGGATTCCGAGCTCTTGTTCAACCTGAAATCTGACCTGGGGCTGGAGGAGCTTCTTAGGAGCCTGCTTGCGCCTTTCCTGCTGCTCACACCGCTTTTCATCTGGTCCCTGCCGATAATAGAAAGCATAGCTTATGAGAGGGAGAACAAGGTTGTTGAAGTCATCTTTGCATCCCCTTCAAGGAGAGTTGAGGTGCTTGCTTCGAAGATACTGAGCAACCTGGTTTTCGCAATGCTGCTCGGGGCGGTCTGGATGTTTCTCGTTCCGTTCTTTGGCCTGCACTTCGCCAATCCCTTCGGAGTTTACATAATACTGGTCAGCATGGCTCTGCTCATAATAACGATGAACGCGCTTGTTTCTTCCATTGCTTCAAACGCAAAAGAGGCAACGCTTGCGTCAAGCATCTCCTCAACAATAATAATCACACTTTTCTTCTCCATTGCAATCCTGAAGGTTTTCCCTGCAACGGAGATTGCCGCGAAGCTTTCGCCTGCAACGTACATCGCAGAGCAGGTTGCAGGGGAGGCGACCCCCTTCCCATTCAATTTGATGCTCGTGATATACATAATAACCGCAACGGCATTCCTGCTTGCCCTATCGGCGTTCTCGACAGAGGCGTTTGCGTTTGCAATAAAGCCCGGCCTAGGGCAGCTCTATGAAGGAATGCTGGAAATCCTCAGGAGCAGGAAAAAAGCTGCATTTGCAATGGGGTTCGTTGCATTCTCAGTCACCATGCCTATCGAGATTGTTGCAATAGGGCTGGTGTTCTTCCTCATAGGGCCGAGCGTCGGGCTGCTGCTGCTTTCAGTAACTGTAGTTGAGGAGGGACTCAAGGCATTCGCCCTGAAAGTTTTGAAGCCAAAAGAACTGAAGGAGGGAGCAATTCTCGGTGCGCTTGTTGGGCTTGCCTTCGGTGTTAGCGAGAGCCTGCTGCTCGCACCGGTTGTTGAGATGATGGTGTTGGTGAGGGTCGTGCCGATACTTGTGCATACACTCTGCAGCAGCATAGCAGGAGCAGGTTATGCAAGGAGGCAGTTCTTGCTGGCAGTCATCATTGCAATACTGCTGCACATGAGCTACAACATATACCTTCTGAGTCATTTTTGGTGAGATTATGAAACTGATGGAAAAGGAGCTGAGGGAGATTGCAAGCGACAGGGCGTTTCTAGGCAGCATACTCGTTCAGTTCATAACAATCTCCATGCTGCTCTTCCTTTATGACACGTACAGCGAGGTGATGCATTCCCCTAACCTGAAGATAACGATAGCCGTGGACGGCAACAACACCGCGCTGATAAGCAAGCTGGAGGAGTCTGGGGTGAAAGTTGTACCAGTAGGGGAGGAGACACTCGAGAGAGTCAACGCAGTGATAAACACCAGCACTGGGGAGATAAAGACCGACCCGAGCAACATATTCTCCGGCTTTGCGATAGCCAAGATAAGCTCGGTCTCGAAATCAATCTCTTTTGAGGAGGCGCTTGAGAAGGGGAACTTCAGCTACTCCTCGGAAGGATTGTATGGAGGCAACACCGACTTCGTGCAGATGGGCTACGGGCTCATCATTCCAATTGCAGTTGTGATGCCCGCAATGGTCGGATTATCTCTCTCAATCCAGAACGTACTCAGCGAAAGAAAGAAGAGGACTATAGAGCTGCTTCTAGTCTCGCCTATTTCCGATTTTGACATTGCGCTGTCAAAAACTCTCCCGTATGTAGTTTCATCGACTGCATGCGGGGCAGCATGGCTCGTGATAGTGATGCAGAAGATACCAGTGTACAACATACCTCTGCTCATAGTGACGGAGTTTTTGCTCTCCTTCATTCTTGTTTCACTGAGCGTCCTCATCTCCGCAAGCGCGAGGAGCATACAGGAGGCGAACGTCCTCTCATCCTTATCAGGTATGGCGCTTGTTTTCTCCATCCTCCTGCCAAGCTCCGTGGTTTCGGCGTATCTGCCGACGATTATCATCTCGAGGATCTCCTCCAACTACCCCGATGCAGAGATAGCCACTGGGCTGATTCTGCTGGCAGTGATGAGTGTGCTGTGCTTCTGGTTTGCCGTGAAAGGGGTTGGAAGGATGAGGAGGAGCTACTCATAGACGGTCTACGACGATAACTTTATAAACACTACCGACGATAACTCTCTCGTAGCTTAAAGCTACAGATAAAAAATAAGAGGTGAGCCGATGGGCCAGAGAATAGGTAAGGAAAAGATTGATAGAGAGGAGGGTTACCTCTACTTCGTCGGGAAGGATGGCTACGTATGGGCCGCTCCCATGAAGCACAAGACTGGTGGGAGGAAGAAGAAAGTTGGGAACGAGAAGATAATGAAGGAGCGAGGATACATGTATTATCTCGATAAGGGCGGATACGTGGCAAAGGCAAAGATGAAGAACGCCTAGAATTTTATTTTTTTCTTTTTATTTTTTATTTTCAATCAGTTCAAGAGCCTTCTGATAACCGAGCATGAGCCCTCTCACGAATTCCGTTTTTGGCTTGTTCTCAGCGACGTATTTCAGTGCGGCTATCTCGCCTTCCACCCGCTCTACTTCATCAGGGTTGTTCACAATCTTGTCCTTATTTGCTTGTAAAAAAGCCAGTTTGTTCAGAACTTTCGAGAGCGCTTCCCTTTTCATGTGATTACCTCAAATGGATATTTCCATCCCGTCAAAACCAACTTCGGAGTGCTTGAATATCTTTTTCGCCTCCTTCTCAAGAGGAGCAGAGTCCTTGTATCTGCCGCTCATGTGCACCAGCACCAGTTTCCTGACCTTTGCCTTCTTTGCAAGCTCTGCAGCCTGTGAAACTGTCGAGTGGCACTTCTTCTCAGCTTCCTCCCTCTGTTGTTCAGAAAATGTTCCGTCGTGTATGAGCAAGTCCGCTTCTTTACTTGCAAGCAGGACATCGTTGCAAGGAATTGTATCTCCGGTGTAGACAAATTTCTTTCCCTTCTTTGGCTTGGTCACATCCTCCAGCTTTATCCTCTTCTTCCCTATGACAATCTCGCCCTCCCTCTCAAGCTTCCTGAACATCCTCCCCTTTATCCCAAGCTTGTCAGTTTTCTCCTTGTTGAAGTTCCACGAATCGTTCTCCTGGAAAACATAGCCAATGCTTCTCACGTTATGTATTGTTCTGAAGGAGGAAATTTTGAACTTATCATTCTTGAGGCAGAAGTCCTCGACTATCTCCTTTATTACTATCTGGAAGGGATACGTTCCGGCGATTAGGGGGGAGACAGCGCGGTTGGTTCCTGGCGGACCGAATATGAACAACGGCTCCTTCCTGTCGTTCATCTTGAGAGTCTGCACCAAACCCCCTATCCCAAGAAGATGGTCTGCATGCAGGTGGGTGAGGAATATCATCTTAACCTTGGCGTAGCTCAGGTTGTATATCATCATCTGCCTCTGAGTTCCCTCGCCGCAGTCAAACAGGTAAACGTCCCCGAAGTAGCGCAAACCTACCGATGGCAGCGAGCGGGTCGGTGATGGGACTGCCCCTCCTGAGCCTAGAATGACGACTTTTATCATGCTATAAAGATTGCACAACAAGAATAAAAATTAGCTGCCTCCGAGGACAGATCTAAAAAAGTTGATAATTTTTCCCAATAACCCTTCTCTTGTTGCACGGAGCGTCCTTATCCTTTTTCCGCAGATCTCTGTTGCGAGGTTATTAAACGCCGTGCTTGCCGGGGATTTGGGGGAGTACAACGTGAGGGGAATCTTTACGGCAATACTTTCGGGCACTCTGAAGTCCTCTGGTATCTTACCAATTATTCTAGTGTTGCATATTGACTCGATTTCCTGCATGTGCAGCTCATATTTCTTGTTCACAATTCTGTTCACAACAAGGCCTGCAACAGGTATCCTGTGAGTTTCGGCAAGGTCAACTATCTTTGTTGCGCTTGTCACACTTGGCACATCGGGAGTTGTTACTACAATGAGCTTACTGCAGGCTTCCATTATATCCTCTACTTCGCTGGACAAACCAGGGGGCGAGTCTATGGTGATGCATTGGTAAGCTTTTATTGAATCCAGAACTCGGGACAGGTTTTTCATGCTTACATCCTTAACATAGCGCAGTGAAGAGGGGATGACCCGTATCCCTGTCGCGGGATGCAGGACTATTGCTTCCTCAGGGGTTATCTTTCCCTCAAGAACATCCTGCAAACCGTAGGAATGCTGCCATATCCCCAGATGCAGCCCGACGCTGGGGTTGGACGTATCGCCATCTATCAAAAGGTTATCATAATCCGATGAAGCGAATAATGTTGCCAGATTTACAGCTATTGTGCTCTTCCCCACACCGCCTTTTCCAGAGATGATCCCTATGGTCTCTTTATCCATACAACTGCCTCATTTTTTAGGTTTGCTCACCATCATTCCTTTAATACTCTTGAGATAGTTAAGCCTTTCGGGGCTGTACTCGGGTGGGTGCCCTCTCTTTATTCTCTTATATGATATTATCGATATCGTTACCGCAGATGCAACCAAGGATGAGATGATAACAATCTGGTCTAGGCTTAGTATCGAGAGCAGAGAGAACGACGGGGGCGATACCTGCCTCTTGACTAGGACTGGCGTTGCCATGTACGTAGTAAAATCACTCCCAATCACCACCAGTCTCACCATATGGGTGTCCTGCGTTACTTTTTGAGCGCTAAGCTTGAATGTCGCTGAGACAACTCCTTTTGGGATGAGAGTTTTTGTGAGTGTTGCGGGCTCTACATTTAACTCCGGAGGGGCTTCTAGAAGCAGGGTTACCTGTATTGGATTCATTCCAACGTACAGCAGGGATGCAGTAACCTCGCCGTAGCCCGTCTCGTTTATTCCTGATGACGTGATGTCAAGTATCTTAACCAAATCCGCGGTGGTACTTTTCTGAGTGACTAGAATCTGTGAGATATGCCAATTCATGTATGTTGCGTAGTCTGTGATGAAATCTTTTATATTATAGGAGATGTGGAATGACTCTCTTGGCTGGACGTCCGACAGCTCCCATACTATCATCTTCGCTCCGTTCAATTGAACTATTTTACCCTGCTTGTCTACGAACTCAATCTGCTCATCGCTCACCAGCGCAGGTATTCTCTCCTGAACCTGGAGCACTTCCATAGTGTTCTGAGAGGGGTTCTTGACGTCTATTGAGACAAGGGTCTTCCTCTCTTTCTCGTCAATCCTTATTGTCTTCAAAGCAATCGGCTTGTCATAATCCTCAGGATAATTCCTGACTCTCAAAGCCAGGAAATCCGTTGAGTTTGCTCCGCCATTAGCATTGAGCTTCAGTAGATAGTCTCCTGCAAGCGTATCCAGTGGTATTGAAAGCCCAAAGTTGAGAATCCGTGTTTCATCCGGCAGCAGCAGAGTTGTATGTGAAGGCAGTGTCACCCATTCCTGGGGTATTCCCTCAAAACTGAAGGTGATGTTCAATATCTGTTCACCGATGTTCTTGAGTGAAATGCTATCGGCATCCCCCCCGCCCGCCAGAAGCTCTTTGAGGACTGTCGTTTTGAGGAAGACTGCTTTCCCCTCGACAGGGGTTATCACCGGTGGGAGCACTACTGGGAACAGTTGCCCTGTTGGCTGGTTTGGCTGTGAAGGAATCCGCACTATTGAAAAGGTCCTTTCAAAAGTGTTGGTGAGGTTGGATTCATAGCTTGCCTGCGCAACTGCTCGATATGTGCCGAGCGGAAGAGAGCCCACGCTCCACGTCTTCTGGATTGTCACTATCTGTCCGGGAACCAGGGTCACTGGATCGTAGGATATTGTTCCGACCGTGGTGTTCGCTGCATCGTATATTTTAACCTCTGCAGTTGCCGTTGTTGATGCAGTTCCGAAGTTTCTCAACGTGACAGAGAAGTCCACCGAAGCGCCTTTGTAGACTGAGTAGGAACTCAGAGAAAGGTCACGCACCTCAACTTTCGCCTCCCCGATGAAGAGGTATGTCTGCGTTGTTGTGCGGGTTTCCTCTGCGGATATGGGTGTGGCCAAAAGTAACAAAAAGAAAGAAAGGAGGATTGGTTTTTCAATCCCCATTTTCATGCACTCATCTTTTTAGACAACCTGTATGAAGACCCTGAAGAACGGTCTTCCTATTCCGAACCCTCCAACTTTGTATTCCGTCTTGTACTCCCAGAGCATATCGTCATTGAACTCTTTTGATGGTGACGTTATGTCCATGCCGACTATGTACTTGCCTTTGGGAGTGCTCTCGTTCACTGTCACCCTCATTCTTATCAGCTTGGCCCACTCGCTTTTGAAGAGTGGGAAGCTCGGCTCTAGGACGAACTGCTCGGGTTCGAACTCAACCTTGATGTATTTTGCCGTATCATCCGGAGTCTGGGTTACTGATTTAGTTCCATCTGGGAAGAGCTGGAAGTCCTCAATCGCTCCAGAGGCAGGGTATGCCGGTGCAAGTCTAACTCCCTGATATAGTTGCACATACCATCCGGAGTAGAGCACGGTGTATACATCAAACATACTGTCTGGCTGTGCGTCTATTATGACCATATCAGAGGGGTATACTGAATATCCCTCAACCCCTACTCTTGGCACTTTTACCTCAATTGTCTTATTCGAAAGCACTGTGGCAACGACCCCTGGTTTGAATGTCGTTATCTCACCTGTATTCTTATTCCTCATCTGGTTCGCGCTTATGAGCTCATACTCCGCCCAGCCGTAGTAGTAGGTGTCCGTTGGCGGATGCTGGATTATGTTCAAGCCGTTGCTGATGAATGTTGGAATCCACTCAGGCTGCTTCCAGTATGCCGGTCCCAGTTCCTTGTTGTCCAGATTTGTTTGATTTCTTATTTTACCCATCTGGTAGTACTTGAAGAGGACCTGCATCTGGTACAAATCTGCGGGGAAGGACGGGAGTTCCTGGAACATTCCGGCCGGCAGGTAGTTGCCTCTTGTCGCATTGATAGTGGTCTTATTCATCTCAGCCTCAACCAGACTTTCAAGCCCCTCGTAGTATGGGGAGTATATCTTGGGTTCGACAAGGTGCGTGGCATTTGGCTCTGGTTGTTCCCCACCAGTCTGATTCTGTGGAGTCCCTCCTCCGCCCGGGGCTGGTTTTGGCATTGTAAAGAAAGCCGCAGCCAAAACAACTACTACGACAGCCGCCAAGAGTAGGTACCAGAAGGTCTGTTTATTTTTTTCTTCTTTTTTCATCAATCTCACCTTCTAAAGTTTTTTTCAAATCTTTCATTTCTCAATTTTTTGACATGATACCCTACCCATTCCACATTCCCTATCCCATCAACCTTCGTCTTTATCTCAGAGGTCAGAGTATCGATGTCTTCCCGTGCTGTTTCCAGCACGATGGCAATCTGCCGCATCTTTCCACCTCTTTTTTCATTTACCAAAAAACAAAATGGAAGGTATTTTGTCTAGCTGGACTGCACTCCGCCTACACTCTGCAGCTTGCTGGTTGTGTCTCCTGATGTGCATGCAGTGAAGTTGGCTGCTTCCCAGTAATTTGCAGTCAAACCTGGTCCGAGGTCTGCTATTATTGTCACTGGAGTTGTGTCGATTATTGCTCCGGTGCATGCTGCGGCTCTGCTAGTGTTGGATCCACCAACCTTGACGCATGATGGCGGGGATGCCGAGAAGTTCGCGGACATATCCAAAGCTACTGTACCGGTGTTGCTTATCACGAATATCGCCGTACCAGCCTCCTGGCATGTGACTGAGCTTGCAATGCATGGGTCTACGCAGTTGTCTGTCCCATCAGTAGAGTTGAACTCTATGTTGGTAGTTGATGCTCCACCTGTTGTTGCTGTAACCGCACCTTGTCCCGGCAGAGTCACTGTGAAGGACTCCACTGTCGCAATGTTGAAGTAAGTCAGTGTTGTCGTGTACTTGACTGCATATACTACTGAAGCCAGCGCTATCAGCACTGTAGCTGTCAGCAGGGTTCTTTTCCATTGGTCCATTTTACCACCTCACGGACGCCGACCTGTGGCGTTTAAATATTATACAATTGAGACGGGTTTCCCCGTTCTCAGCATGAATTTCGATTTTCCTTTTCATACCATCACGATGATGTTGTGTTGGATACCAAGTTCTTGTTTGTTGCATCGCTCACGCTGGCACCTGAAAAATCCGTCCACAGCCAGGCATTCTGAGAGCCGCTTGGGGCGATGGAGCTTGCAACCAGCCAGCCGCTTGACGTTATCGTTGCGGCCCCTACTGGGTTGTTGGTTGTATTTCCTTTCAGAGTCATGCTTGCCGGAAGGTTGCTGTCAAGGTATATATACCAACTCAAAGTCGCAGTTCCGGTGTTATCGAATCTGAAAATGGGAGATGGATCTTGGCACGTTGCAGTCCCAGCAAGGCACGGAATTACATTGCTAGCAGTATTTCCGTCAGTTAGATTGAACTCTATATCAACGGTGGCATTCCCTCCTTCCTCCGCATAAACTGGATTCTGTCCCGGTAGGGTTATTGTGAAACCTACTATTTGTTCGGGTATGGTTATGTATGCATCAGCAGTATCGTTTTGCGAGGTGTCAGGCTGGTCAGAAGTGAAGTTAATGTCGATGGTCCTCGTATCCGGTCCTGTCCCAGAAGCATTTACAACCCAGTTCAATGTGCATGAATCAGTATCGGAGAGGGAGCCACATGAGCGGGGGTTAGTATCTGTAAAGAACGGAGTTGCACCTGGTGTTGTGCTTATGAGGGTGTCTGGTGTAGTCCCACTGTTGTTGTATCTGATGCCTCCGCTAACAGAGCCGCAGGACAGACTTGCTGGAATTGTCGAACATTGGACAGTTGCATTTGCTGTGAAATTCTGGTAATGGTTGTACTGGCAGGGGATTTCAGAGGTGCAGACTGTTGAATTAACTACAGATGCTGTATGCCAGTCTACCAACAGCCTCTTTGCGGATGTTGTTATGTACTCGAAAGGCGTGTTGCAGGACACTGAATTCCAGTTGTTTGAGGTGTCGTTAGCGTACACGCACCACTTTATCGTTGCTCCGATAGTTGAATTTACCAGTTTTGTCACGTTACTCCAGCAATCGGCATACGGAGTTTCGCACATCCCAGAGGTGAAGGCGACCCAAGTATCATTCACCAATTCAATTGTATCCAATGAACACCCCGCATCCGAGCAGTTGGTGTTGCACTCGCCAATATCGCAGGCAGAACATACACCACCCCCTATTTCTAAGCATATACTTTCTCCTTCAGCAACACAACCGATTCTCACATTATCTGCGTCAAAATACTCTCCGCTATCCACACTGATTGTGTCAAAGCCTATCCTGAAAGTTGAAGATATATTAGTATCACCCAAAGTGACATTAAAAGTTCCCGAACCTGTTGCTCCTGAACCCAAGTCTACAACCTGCCAGTTCCAATTACTACCAGAGTTGGCTGATACCCCAAGGCTCAAATCCTCCCCGCTATCACACGCATAATCATAAGTCCATCCAGAAACCCAAAGCGTTCCTGCATCACAAGCACTCACGTTTATATCGCTACTGTAATATACTGGGTTGTCGTTGGTGTTTGAACGTATGCAGTCGTCATTGGCATCATTTACGCAAGTTGTAGTGCTTGTCACTTCCGTCCAATCTGTCATACCCCACTCGTCTGCTCCGTTGCCTGCTTGGTCAAAGTCTTCATATAAAATCACAGTTGGTGTGGATTCTCCAACAGCCCATTCACACTGTGAGCAGTTGCTGCAAGTTCCTGCCGTTTCATATATTGAGCAATCAAGTGTCCCGATACACCCTATGGTTGTGTTTGAACCATTGTAAAAACTGAAGATGTAGCCGCTCAGCCCGACCGCGTCCTGCCAGTTCAGCCTATGCTCCACAGGAGTTCCTGCAAGCGTTGAGTTTGTGGAATTGTCAGAGTAGGTAGGCGCTCCTCTGGCGACTCCTTCCAACAATAAGAGAATGGTAAAAACCTTCAAGATTTCTTCAATTTTCGTATTAAGGAGTGGAGTCTTTGCAGAGCTAAGAAAGCGAAAAACAGGACTGTCTTTTCTGCAAACGCTGGCCATTCCTGTCCCTACGGGACCAGCTGCGCTAATTATTTCATCTTTTTCACTGGTCGCTAGGTGGAATTTGAGCTGCTTTTGTTTTTAAAGCTTATGGTTTCTGGAGGGAAATTAGCAGAAGTGAGCGAGAAACCCCACGCTCTTCAGAGGTGGGATGAAAGCGAGCTATACAAAGAGAATATATGTTATCTCAGTCTTTCACTGGAAAGTTACCCCCCTCCACGACGTTTATAAAGGCAAAAACAAACGTAAATAACGTCTATGAGAGCTTATAAATTCAGAATCTACCCTTCCAAAAAACAGGAAAAGGAAATGCAAAAGCACTTGTGGGTATCCAAGGAACTCTGGAATGAAATGCTTTCTTTTACAAAGGAGATTTATAACAACTATAGAAAATTCCCAACAAAGAGAACATTAAGAGAGTTGGTTAAAGATAGCGGCTTGTTTTCACAGGTAGGGCAAGAACTTGTTGATAGATTGGTTGATGCCCTTCATAGGAAGATAGAGATGAAGAAAAAAGGAGAGAAAGGCGGCTTCCCGCGTTTCAAGTCTCTTGACAGGATGAAGAGTCTGCATTACCCCCAATATGAATGTGGGTTTTGGTTGGATAAGAAACTCAAAATCACTCCCTTTGGTGAGATTGCAATAAAGAAGCACAGAGAAATAACTGGAAGAATCAAGACCCTGACTCTGAAAAGGGAATCATCTGGGAGGTGGTTTGCCATTTTCTGTGTTGAGACACCTGAAGAGATTCCAATAGAAAATAAGGGGGAGGCAGTTGGAATTGACTTGGGGCTAAAAACATTTGCAACCTTGTCAAACGGTATGAGAATAAACAACCCAAGACATTTCAAGAAATACGAAGACAGACTTGCCTTTATACAAAGAAAGTTCTCAAGGAAGAAGAAAGGCAGCACCAGCAGGAAGAGAGCAAAGGTAAGAGTTGCTAAACTGCATGAAAAAATTTCAGATTGCAGGAGAGACTTCCTGCACAAGATTTCAACTCAAGTGGTAAATGATTATTCCATCATTGCACTGGAGGAGCTTGCCACGAAAGAAATGTCAGAAGAGAATTACGGAAAGCAAATAAACGATGCGGGGTGGAATATGTTTGCAAACATGCTTGCATACAAGGCGGAAGGAGCTGGATGCAGAGTGGTGTTTGTAGACCCGAGAGATACTTCAAAGATGTGCAGCAGGTGCGGAAATATGAGAGATGGTTTGACTCTATGGAATAGGGTATACGACTGTCCCAATTGTGGATTATCAACAGATAGGGATTTGAACTCCGCACTTAACATACTCATAAGAGCTACCCCTGGGCAAGGGGGAAGTAACGCTTCTGGAAATGTTGCAGTAGCAACATCTATGAAAGAAGAAGCCCACGTCTTTCAAGGTGGGAGCATGTCACTATACAAACAGTAAATGCAGGGGCAGACAATAGCTTTTTATATTAAGTAAGGAAAATTCTTAACATGGCAGAAGTAACTTCTGAGGTAATTTTGACAAAACTTGACGAGATATGCGAGGCGCTGGCTTCTGAGAAGGACCAGGCTGCAGAGCTGCCTGCAGTTGCAAGCAGGTTCGGCATTGACCATAACCGCCTCGAGCGACTGGGCAAGATAATGCAGGACATGGGAATCCTTGAGGTGATGTACCCTGTAAACATCCTGCAGAAAGTGCAGCTGAAGCTGAAGAACAAGCTTGTTGATGAGAGCAAGGCACCTGCAACCGGAAAAGTGGTTGAAAGCTACAAGATTGAGGTTAACTACGTTCCATCAAACATCCACATCATGGATATCAAGGGCGAGAGCAGGCCTCTCTACTTGATATCCCCCCCGAAGCTCGGCCCGTATACCAAGGTTTTCATGGATTACCTGAGGGATGAGCTTGCGAGAGTCATAACCGTTCAGAGCGAGGAGATAAGCGACGTGAGGAAGTTTGCCGATGTGAGGGACAAGTTCTACAACGCGGCTTTCAGCAAACTTTCAGAGGAGCTACCATCCCTTGAGGAGGGAAAGAGGAGGGTGCTTGCGGGAATTCTTCTGCACAGGATGTACGGGCTTGGCGACATTGAGATGCTCATGGCTGACGACTGGCTTGAGGAGGTTGCAGTCAACGGCTCCTCAGAGCCCATATCTGTTTATCACAGGAAGTTCGGCTGGATGAAGACCAACCTAAGATTGGAGAGCGAGGAGGAGATATACAACTATGCCGCACAGATCGGGAGAAAGGCTGGGAGGGAGATAAGTCTGCTCGCCCCCATACTGGATGCGCACCTGCCTACGGGCGACAGGGCAAACGCAACCTTATTTCCGGTCTCAAGCTCCGGCAATACGATAACCATAAGGAGATTCTCAAGAAACCCCTGGACGCTTGTTGACTTTGTTGGCCAGAAGATGAACACCCTTTCCAATGAGATGGCTGCCTTCCTGTGGCTGTGCATGCAGTACGAGATAAACACGCTCATAGTTGGTGGAACTGCTTCCGGTAAGACGAGCACCCTGAACACGCTGTGCGCGCTTATACCGCCAAGTAACAGGACGATTACAATTGAGGATACGAGAGAGCTGTCCCTTCCCAAGTATCTTAGATGGAACTGGGTGCCTCTGACCACGAGGAATGCAAACCCAGAGGGGAAGGGTGCTGTCAGGATGCTTGACCTCATGCTTGCTTCGCTGAGAATGAGACCTGACAGGATAGTTGTTGGAGAGATAAGGAGGAGAAGGGAGGCTGAAGTCCTGTTTGAGGCAATGCACACTGGCCATGCCGTTTGTTCAACAATGCATGCAGATACTGCTTCCCAGGTGCTGAGGAGGCTGACTCATCCTCCAATAGAGCTGCCCATGACCGAGCTGGAGACGCTGCAGCTCATAGTTGTTCAATACAGGGACAGGAGGAAGGAGATAAGGAGGGTTTATGAGATTAGCGAGCTGGTGGTATCGCCGGTCGAGGCGGTCAGCATCAATCCCTTGTTCAAATGGAAGGCCAGGACAGACGTATTCGAGAAGGTGAACGAGAGCACGAGGGTTCTTGAGGATTTGAACCTGCACACCGGCATGAACCAGGATGAGATAACGAAGGATATTAGTGATAAGATGAAGATTCTGGATTGGATGAGCAAGAACGGTATAAGGAGCGTTGATGATGTCGGAGGAGTTGTCGGGATTTATTACAAAACTCCAGAAGTTGTGCTGAGCGCTGCTGAGAAGAATCTTCCCTTAGACAAAGTTTTGTGAGGGTGTTCGCATAAGGATTCTCTTCTTCATAATTCCGAAAAGGATTGCCAAAGGCTTTGGGAGAGCTTTTACTGGGGTAGGCAACAAGATGAGCTATGTCGTCCCTGGTCTGGAATACGACTTGAAGATGGTTGGGAGCGATGTTGACAAGGGAGAGTACATATCAGTCTCGATTTTAAATGCGGTTTTCTGGGCTCTTGCAATATTCGTCCTGCTCTTCATCCTCAGCTATGCGAGGGGGAACATAACCTCCGAGCAGATCAGCACCGCATTCTCATCCCTGGGAAAGATGCGTGATTTTATAACCGAGATCAAGTGGCTGTTTTTCTCGGCATTGCTGGTTTTCTTCGTATTCCTATCCTTCTTCATGTACTACCCGCGCGTCCTTGCAAGGAAGATAGTGGAGGATGTGGACAGGGATCTGGTATACGCCCTGAAGGATTTGCTGCTGCAGATAAGCTCCGGAGTTCCTCTATTCGATGCAATGGTGAACATATCAAAGGCAGGCTATGGCACAATCTCAAAGGAGTTCCGCCGGACAGTACAGGATATAAACGCAGGGGAAATGCAAGAAATTGCATTGGAGAAGATGGCGCTAAGAACGGAATCCGAGTTCCTGAGAAGGACGATACGGCAGATGCTCACTGCCTTCAGGTCAGGAGCAAGCCTGCAGGCTGCCCTTAAGAGCGTCATAAAGAATTTGCAGCAGTACCAGTACTCCCAGATAAAGTCATACACCTACGAGCTTAACCTGTGGGTGCTGCTCTTCATTATAATCTCTGTTGCCGTCCCAAGCTTAGGTATAACGTTACTGGTGGTGCTGTCGACATTTGGGGGGATATCCGTGAATGAAGGTTTCATCATTGGTCTGGTGGGCTTCTGCATCTTCTGCCAGGTCGCGCTTATAGAATTCATAAAGTCCAGGAGGCCTGTGGCGCACACGTAAACTACCCACCTATGAAGTGGGCATTCCTTCAAGAGGTTGATTGAGATGCACAGCATTGTTGCAACCAGTTTCATCGGAACGCAGGAGTCCGTTTACTGGGACTCGGTTGTTGGAAATCTGGATTTGCATCCGCTCCAACAGCTTATAAGCATATCCAGCTCAGGGTATATAAACCTCCTGAAGGGGGGTAACTTTCCAGTAATAAACTTCGGCAGTAAGGATAGATGATTGTTATGGATATGAAGGATTTGAGAAAATTGTATTATGCGTTCGGAAATCTCACTCCTAAAGGTATCACCAGGCACATAGAGGAGATGCTTGATTACTCCGGCGTGAGGATGGATGCCAGAGTATGGTTCGGTTCCGTCCTGCTGCTGTCGCTGCTGTTTGGGGTGGCAACACTGCTCTTCATCTGGATCGTCTTGGAGATAATGGCAGTTGCCGTCCTGCTGCTTGTAGGAATAGGCGTTTTCCTGTTCACCCTGTTCACCCTGTACCTTGTGCTTCACTTCAGAGTCGAGGACAGGAGGAAGAGGATTGAAAATGTACTGCCTGACGCACTCCAGCTAATTGCGGCAAACATAAGGGCAGGCCTTACGCCCCTTGCGGCTCTGAGGATTTCTGCCAGGCCGGAGTTCGGTCCCCTTGAGGAGGAGGTAAGGTTCGTCACGGCAAAATCGCTTGGCATAGAATCATTTACTGACGCATTGAAGGAAATGTCAAAGAGGATAAAGTCCGAAGTTCTCGAAAGGACTGTTGCGCTGTTCATAGTCAGCATGCGTTCCGGCGGAAGCCTGGCAGTCCTGCTTGAGAACGCAGCTGACGACATACTGGAGAGCCAGGAACTGAGAAGGCAGCTCATCGCAGGGACGAACATGTATATCGTATTCATACTCTTCGCGGTCCTTATCGGGATGCCCGCTCTTCTTTCCATATCAATTGAGTTTGTCGACTTGATAGGCTCGCTTCAAGCAAAGGGCGCAAGCACGTCACTCACTTCAGAGGTGGGGCTTTTCATGGGAACCCCAATATCCTCCGACTTCCTTTTCGATATATCCATTATCACAATAATCGTGACCTCCTTCACGGTAAGCATGCTGATTGGCGTGATACATGATGGGAATGAGCTCAATGGACTGAAGTACAGCCTTTATCTAATTGTGATATCGCTTGCTGTGTTCATGGTGATACACGGCTACATCCTTAAATCCCTGCTCTCCGTGGTATAGCTATTTTTCAGCTATTATCAGATTGCTGAATGTCTGCTGGTATAGTCGCAGCTGGACTGGCAGAACTGCCTGGATGCTTGAGACGCCTTCTTGCACTGTTTTGATGAGCAGGCTCGCCCTTGTGTTGTTTGCATGCATCCTGAGCGAATACAGCCCCGAGTAGCCGCCTGCAGTCATGTTAAGCATCCCGTTGTTGTTCGTCTTAAGGTAGAAGGTGTTGTTTCCGCCAGGATTAACGTACCCAGCACTTGCGCCTCTTACGGTTACTGAGCTGTTCAGCGCATCTCTCACATCAAGCGATATGTAAACGGGGTTTGCGTCCGCGTATATCTCATCCGCTGATTTTGCGCGGGAGTAGATTGCAACCTCGTCCAGCGTTCCGTTGAAGCTGGGTGTGCCATCATTGTTCCCTCCTATGGTCACCGGAAGGTTATTTACGCCAAGATCAAAGGTAGTGGAGCTGGAATCACCTGGCGCTGCAACTCCATTGATATAAAAGGTTAGAGACTTCACTGAGTAATCAAAAACTACCGCTACATGCTGCCAAACCCCTGTTTGTATCGACCCATCAGAACTTCGAAATGCAAACGCACTCCCCTCAGAATTAGTATAAGTAAAAGACAGATAAAGAGGTCCAGAAGTGTTGTAGACCGAAAAATAATAGTTATAAAGCGGAGCATTCGACCCCTTTACCACTATCGGCAGCTGGCAGATACCTGAGCAAGATGGATCATAAGTGGGATAGGGTTTAATCCATGCCTCAATTGTTAGCTGGGTTGTTATATCCAAGCTTGAGGAGTCCTCTGCCTCAGCATACGTCGCAACCCCATCCAAACCCAGCCCCCAGTTGAATTTTCCAGCAGTCCAAGATGAGACAAGGGTGTGTGTCACGTTGAGGTAAGCGTAATCCGCGTATATTGTTAAGGTATGCCCTGTCTTCGACTGGTTGCCCCTTACGGCGAACTGGACCCATGTGCCTGTTGAATTATAAACATCGGTGAGGTTTACATTGCTGAAATTCACACAATAGGTGTTCTCTGAATTGTAAGGTAATGTTTGCCATGTAGTCCAAGTTGCAGAACTTACATTATACCAGTATAGTTCCGAGGAATTGAGTGGGCTTCCGCCAGTTCCAGATACATTGTATTTTCCCTCCCAGCAGAATTTCAGTTCGGTTACGTCATTCCAGTTGTAGGCGGAGAGGTTGAAGGTGTATCTCTGGAATGTGTGGATATAAGCAGGCGTAGTGGTCTCACAGCCATCCGAGTCCAGCCCGTTTGAATCGTAATAGCCAGAGTTGCATGTATAGCTGCATAAGCCAGTTTTACTACAGCCACCTGGCAGGCAGTAAAAGAAACCTATTTTATTGTATCTACATACACACGATGCAGTTGTTTTTGCACAGGTGCTAGTCCAAACTGAATTGGCTAGATTATTGCACCATGAGGCGGGGGACGTACAGGTAACTGGTGAGCAATCATCTATATCGCAGTCATATGAAGGAGGGTTGCCCTCGCAACCACCTAATGTCGGCGAATTGCAGCTTTGTGTTATGCTTTCCTGTGCGGTTGAGGTTGTATAAAGATCGTCAGAAGTGTTTATTGTGTTATACTGGGCAGAGCTGAATTCCGTTGTTGCCTGGTTGGGGGAGTCGGTTGTTGTAGAGGAGATAAGATATGCCTTATGGGTGCTGTCTGGGAGGAGTTGTGGTGCTGTTGTGCCGTTGAAGCTGCAGCTGTTTCCATTTCCGGAGCTGTCGTAAGAGATGTTTCCACTTCCCTCATCGAAATGCCATGCTGCGGAGATATTGCTGTTTATTGCAATCGGGCCCCAGTCCCAGTGGAATAGATTTGCATCGGCGTATATCTCATCCGCGGACTTTGCACGGGAGTAGATTGCAACCTCGTCTATGGCCCCTTTGAATCCACTTGGAGAATAGTTTGCGGTTCCTATATATAAGGGTTGATTGTTAACCAATGGCGTTAGAGTCTGCGTTGCAGAATCTTGCAGAACGCCATTAAGGTATATTTTTATTGTGCTGCCATCAGCAGTAAATGCTCCGTGGTACCATGTATTCGCTGATAATACGCTTGAGTTTATAGTTTGAGCACTTGCTCCATTCGCTATCAAAAATACGAGTTGTGGTACGATATTCAAAAATGCTACATAATTTTGACTTACTGCCATGCTTCCAGTCGCCTTGCCAAGTATTGGTCTATAAATTCCACCAATGTAACGGAATCTAAACCAAAATTCAATTGTGAAACTTGCGTTTAAATCCAAATCATTTGAATCTGGAATGCTAACAAAGTCAGTGTAGTCTGTGCTGAAGTTCAAAGCATTTCCGAATCTACTTCCAATCCAGTTTGTAGTTCCGTTTATAGTTCCGGTACCTCCTTTTCCTGAGCTGTCAGCAGTTGTTGTGCCAGTGCCCTCGTCAAAATGCCACATGCCGCGCGTTGAGTTGTCAACGGTCGGCGGTCCTCCGGCGAATGTGGCGTTGGTGCAGTTATTGTTCATGCATGTGTTGTTCAGTCTTGCTGTCACCGAGTAGTTTCTCGTAAGGCTCGAGCCGTTTATTATCAGCTCGTTCTTGCTGAGATTGTTGTAAGAATAGCGGAGGTTGAGCGAGGAGTTGGAGTTGAGGAAGCTGAGTGACGGCGAGGACTCGAATGAGGTGGTGTCCAGCGAGATGACGGAGAGGTTTGTGCTTGGGTCAAGGAGATTGGTCTGGTTTGAATAAGTGCCGTTTATGATGCTCTTGTAGGAATCAAGCGATGAGTTTGGATTGCTATACGGGGATGTGAGCACATCAGATATGTTCAGGATGGTATTGGTGGAGTTGCTCTCAATATTCACGGCAAGTTGCAGGTAGTCCAAGAGGTCAGTTGCTATGTCGTCTCTAGTGTAAACGACCTTGGTTATGTTGCCTGCCTGCGCGATATCTATCTCGCTGCTCTGCAGGATTTTTAGGTAGAAAGCTGAGAGCAGCAGGAAGACTGTGAAAAGCAGCACAAATATCACTGAGAAAAGGAATGCCCTCCTCATGTGTAGCACGCCTCCATCTTAGCCATATATGTTGAAAGCGTTCCATTGCTCTCAGGAATAACGAAGCTCCTAACTACCAACGAGCGGCTTGCCGTGCAGTTGCAGCCCGTCTTTGCGGTTATGAGCAGCGGTTTGTTGTCATAGGAGTATATCACGAGATCCGAGCATGTGTTTGAAGGTAGGTTGTTCAGGACGTTGCGTATGTCCGACGTGCGGGAGTAGGTTATGGAATTCTGCAGCGTGTGGTTCTTCTCCAGCGAGGTCAGGACATCCGAGCAGATGTTGACGAGGGCGGTTTCCCTCACTACAGAATATTGGAATTTCGCCAGAAGGTAGTAGGTTGAGAAGAAGAGCATGGAGCACAGTATCACCGCGAGAATCGCATCCAATGTGAAGATGAATGCCCTATTCAATCCATACACCCAGTGTGACCCTGACCAAGGAGTCATTCAATAATGCAAATCTTTCAATAAAGGCAGTGGTGTTAACCGCGGCGAAGCCTGCGCCGCTTGGAGCAGCCTGCGGGGAGGCATTGACGCTGTAAAGCACATTCCCGCCCATATCTGCGATTGTGAAATTGAAGGTGTATCCTTCCCTCTCCAGACCCAGAAGCCTCTTTACTGTAGTGTATCCGGCGCCTGCGTCGTCCCTTATCTCATCCGCCGACTTTGCCCTAGAGTAGATTGCAACCTCGTCCAGCGTTCCGTTGAAATAATTGCCTGCGGAGCTGTTTTGTCCAATCAGGAGCTTGCCGTTGTTTGCAAGCAGGTCAGCGGACACTGAAAAGTTCTTTTTCTCATAGCCGTCTACGTAAAGCTTGCCCCAACCTCCCGAGTAATTGAAAACCAGAGCCACGTGCTGCCAGCGGTTTGCCTGAAGGTTTGCTGACGCTGTTTCGTTCGATTTGAGCCCGCTGTTTAGCCACTCGAAGTAAACCTCGCTCCCTTTCAGATACAATCCGTAGTTCTCATTGGAAGAATCGCCTTTCTGGAGTACTGTCTGGTAGGACGGGGAGAGAGTACTCGACTTCACCCAGGCCTCGATAGTAAGCTGGTTCGTTATGTCCAAGGTGGAGGAATCGGCCACATCCATATGGGCGGCGCCATCAAGAAAGATCCCGTTGCCGGATTTTCCCGTTGTCCATAACGATTCAACTGCGTGGGATCGGGTCATGTTTAGGTATACATAGTCCACGGCCAGTGTTAATGCATGCCCTGTCTTCGACTGGTTGCCCCTTACGGCGAACTGGACCCATGTTCCGGTTTCATTGTAAAGCGAAGTTAGATTATCACCGCTGAATGAGAGGCACCATGTGCCCTCTGTTGATGAAATTTGGGTGGAGCTGACCCAGGAGCTTCCGGAGACGTTATACCACATCAGTTCTGCTGTTGCCAATCCGCCGGTGGACGAGTTGTAACCCTCAAAACAGAATTGCAGGCTGCCCACCTCACTCCAAGTATAGGAGCTGAGGTTGAAGGTGTATCTCTGAATGGCGAAATTATAGCAGGCTGAGTTGCTTTCGCAGCCGTCAGTCGTTATGTCGTTATTGCAGTTGTAGTAGCCGGCGTTGCATGTATAGTAACAGGAACCTAGATTCTGGCAGGATGGTGTGCAGGCTCCACTAGTGCATATTACTCCGCTCTCAGGGCAGTCCCATGGATCAGGGTCCCTGCATCCGCTCTCAGATGGATAAGCAGTGCAAGTATTGCTGGAGTTCGTTGCATTCCCTCTCTGGTTGCATCCGGTGGAGGTGCACGTTATGGTGCCAGTGGTGCAGCCTTCTACAGTGTCCTCCTCGCATATCCCTGCGTTTGCGCATGCGCAGGAGCCGGATAGCGACGGTGTCTTGCAGTCTTCATATTGCGAAACGGATGCACTATCAAATGCATAGGCGGCATCCGAGCTTTGGACATTGGTGTATTTTCCCGACCAGAATTCCGTTGTTGCCTGGCTTGGTGAATCCGATACTGCGGAGGAAGCATAATACGCCTTGTTTACGCTGTTTGGAACCAATGTGGTTAGTGAAGTGCCGTTGAACACGGCAGTATTCCCGTTTCCGGAGCTGTCTGCGGCAGTGGTGTCGATTCCCTCGTCGAAATGCCACAGGGCTGCAAGAAGAACAAAACTGCTTATCTGATTTTTCGCTAGGCCTACGAATTTGTCAACCTTGTCGCTGTCCAGAACGTTTCTTTCACTTGCAAGACCTACGCTTTCCACTGTATTTTCGTCTATTGCCGAGAGCCTATTCCAGTTTGTCGGCCTTCCAGAGGTTTCAAGAAGCTGGCCGATGGCTTCTGATGCTGCTTCGTCAATCTCCCTCCTGTCCTCAGTTATGGATATTACGTGCAGCACCCTGTCCCTCAGTATAAGCCATAGCGAGAACGTGAACAATACCAGGACTATCGCGAATATTATGTCTTGGCTGAACAGCTGGCCTTTTCTCATCTGTTACTATTTCAGCATATTGGTATTAAAAATATAGGTTGACCGTTAATAGACCTCTTTTTACCTATCCAGAGAGTAGCTATGGATTACACATCTGGCTCTGAAGAACACAAAGACCGTGCGCCTCTGTGTATTCAGGACAGCAGATTGAAGCTGGCGCCTCACAGTCGCAGTCAGCCACGCATGTATTGCAGTCCTCTCCTGCTGCATGGGTGCACAGTCCATCCCCACAATAGCAGGTGCAGTCTGCAACGCAGTTCTCGCAGTTCTCCCCAGCTTCGCAAACAGTGTTGTCGCATGTTCCAAGGATAAAAATGCCCACTGTTCCATTTCGATTGGTGATGTTGATTGTCGTCTCGCCAGAGCCCAGAGATTTTGATATGTTCCGCTCAGTGACATTACTCGTCAGTATGGGCACTGTGACGCTTCTATTCTGTGCTGAAACCGGCCAGAAGACATCAACCCTCCTCCCAGCGGCTTTTATGCTGAGATAGTAAGTATCGCCAGTGTCCAAAGTCTCGGGTATCGTCACAACCGCGCTGGTTTCGTTTGCCTTGAGAACCTCGTTTATTGTTCTCGCAACCTTGCTGCACACACTCAGGGCACTCGCCTTTCCTTCTATTATGCTGCTTGACCTGCTCTCGAGCGCATACAGCTGGAACATCTCGAGGAATATTATGAAGGCAAAAACTACTATGACGAGGAAGTCAAAGCTTATCTGCCCTCTGCGCATAAGACAATTTTATCGGCAGGATATTAAAATATAGGTTGTGTCGGCTTTGATTCCTTTTCCTAGTCTTTCAGAATGATGATTAGAGACATCCGCATGTAAAACCGTCACATTGCATTTCCTCTGGAATACACAAATAACCGAGGTTACACATACCGCAATTGCAGCACTTTGATTCGCTCGGACAAGTGCCGGAGTGTGAGCCAGAGCAGGTGTAACAGGTGCCCTCCTGGCAGAAACCTGAGCAGGTACAATCTGCTGCGCAGTTCTCGCAGTTCTCCCCTCCTGTGCAAGTTCCATCTCCACACGTAGTCACTACATAGAAATTCTTCCCCGTGGTCACCCCAGAGCTTTCGGTCACCTTTAGCAGCCACGTTCCAAGCGGAGAGCTTGTATTGAGCAGATAGCTGCCGAGGTACACGCCCGTTCCGTTATTCGGGTAGAGGGCAGCCTGAGTCAGAACAGTTATCACGCTTGGGTCTATCACCTTGAGGGAGAAAGAGGAGTCAATGAGTTTTGAATTAACGTCATAGAAGCTCACTCTGTAGAAAACAGCACCGCAGTTCGGGTAGCTCTCTGCGCTCACATTTATCGTAGGTGGTATTGTTGTCACTGTCACCTGTTGAGCAGTGCTGTTTGCCCTGTAGGTTGAGTTGAATGCCTGGCAGCGCACCCAGTAAGTCCCAGGTGTAACGCCTGTCACATTGATTGCATATGCTGTTCCATTCAGAACATTCACAGCTGGGTTTGTCTGAGTTGTGGTCAAGCCACCTGACGTGGTTATATTCGCCCAACCAGCTGTTGTTGAGTTGAACTGGAAGGACATGTTTATTCCAGTGGAAGCATTTCCTGTAAGTGCAGTGCAGTTGAGCACAAAGGTGTTGCCGACAAGCACATTCGGGTCGCTTGCCGGTGCGTTGCGAGTAGGTGGTGAGACATTTCTGTTCTTATAGGTGAAGCTTACATTAACGAAATGGAAACTATACTTCGGTGGACCGCATGCATCAGAGTTCTCCTCACTCGCTATTATTTTGACCGTACAGTTCCCAGCTGAGCAGCCTGCAGCCGAGGCCGTGAAGGTGCACGAGGAATTCTGATTCGAACCCACGTCGTTTCCAGTACAAATGGCGGTGGAACCGACAGGTGTGGTTACTGAAGAATTGTAGACAATTATATGCGCATTCTGAGTGTCGTCGCTTACATTCGCCGTTACATTCAGCGTAGTTTCAGGCTCTGCAATTTGGGGTGAGACTGTCTGGTTTCTAGGATCGTTTGGAGGGCTGCGTAGGTTGCCTACCCAGCCAGTGGAGGAACAAGAAACCGAGTAGTAGCAGCCCGCTCCACCCCAAGAAGCATTGTCACAGTAACCCCAGTAGCATAGGTCATCTGTGCATGTGCAATTGCCACCAACCATGTTTGTCTGAGAACCCGTCGCCCCAGTTGAAGAGCACCCAACATTGTAGCAGCAATAGTTGTCATCGCCACTCTGACAGGTAGCGCTATCACCCCCCGTGCAGTACGCAGAAGTGGCAGAACACTTTGTGGTTGTGCTGCTGTTGACTCCATTATTGCAGTACATGCATGTCGTTCCGCTCCAGTATGCAAAATCATCACTGGTTCCATCATCGCCGCAGCAGTAGTAATTTGAGCCGCTTGTCTTACCGGGATACCACAACTTTCCGTAACCAACACAGTCAGCCTGCGTTGTGTCCCAGTTTATCGCGTAGATGGTCATGTTCACTGACTCGTTCAGGGTGTTGTTGCACTGTGGGTCTGACACGCATGTTGTATTTGCAGTGCAGTCCAAAGTGGCCTGGCCCGTTGGTGGAGACTGAGTATCAACAGTTCCGTTTGTGGTATCTATATTAACTCCTCTATTCTCGTATGCAGTGTGGTAGAATGTAACGTTTGCAGTCCAGGCACCTTCTGCTGAGTAATTCTTTGTATATGTGTATGCGCAGCTCGTATTGGTGCGGTTTATAAGATTGGCAGAAGTTGTGTTAAAGCCGCACAGAGTAGGGCTGTCAAACGCGGAGCCGGAAAACGTTCCCGAGCCTAGCGCAGTGCAGGTCATCTGCTGACTGTTCACCACCGCCTGTCCGGAAGGATTCTTTATTGTTACAGTTGCATTTGTTGTAAGCGCCCTTGCCATGGGTAACAGAAGCAGTACAAAAACGGAAAGTGACAATATTTTAACACTCGGCACGGTCATCTAACATTTAGATTTGGTGACTTCGTATATATTGTTTTTGGTGCTGGGCGGATGGGTTTGAACTCGGCAGTGCCGACTCTGAATGCATACGTCCTCCAGATTCCCGGGCATTTTTCCCGCATGATGCACTCGCCGCATGGTTCGAAGGTTATCCTCCTATCCTCAACCGTCCTGCCGGCTACATTCTTCCAGTATTTTCTGTCTAAAACACAGAACGGGATGTGGAATAGGCTGATATCAAAATCATTTTTTTCTAGCGTGTTGAGTGCTCTTTCAAGATAAGGTTTGACTTCAGTTATTTTTACCAGGAGCTCTTTCCTGTTTATATTCGCATTCCCAATTATGTCTATGGGGAACAGCACGACTTGGTGGAGGCCGTTGAATTCGTTGGAGATGAACTTGGCGAGGGCTGGCAAATGCTTGTAGTTCAACCTGTGGATTACAACTCTCACGTCTAGGTCGACTTCGTCCTGGTAATCAAGCAGGTTCCTTATCCCCTGCACTGTCTGCTCGAAGCTGCCAGGAGCCCTCGTTATCATGTCGTGCAACTCAGCTTTATGAGCGTGCAGGGGGATTGCAACCCAGTCACAACCAGTGGAGATGAATTTCTTGGTGAATTCGGGATAACAGAATATCCTTCCATTCGTAAGAACCATTGTTCTTGAATCAGGCCTCTCCTTTTTTATGAACCGGAGTATGCGCAGGAAGTCACTTCTTATTGAGGGTTCGCCGCCTGTCAGCACTATCTTGCGCTCTTTCTTATCAAAGCTGCGCACCATCCTTTCAATGTCCTCAGTGCTCGCGTCCCACCTTGTTGGGGGGGGCATTATGTTTGTACACATTATGCAACAGTTATTGCATGTTACTCCGACTGCTATGTCGCTAACCATCATTCCACTCCTCTTTTATCTTTTTTTCCGAACCATTTTACCTCAAGCCTGCACGCACCGGACGGGCATAGCTCATGACAGCAGTAACACATTATGCACTTCTTTCTGTTTATTACCGGATAGGGATCCATCAATATAGCACCTACGGGGCAGTTATCCGCACAGGTCCTGCATCTGGTGCATTTGCTTGTGTCAACCTCCGGCATCATGACAAACGAGCTTCCAAATCCCTGCATTTTCCGGTATTTGTTGCTGAAGAGTGGGTGTTTTTTGAAATCTCTCACTTTCACCGCATCAATACTGCTCCCAACCACGCGTATCCCTCTGATACTCCCAACACCACGTTCATCCGCGCTTCTTATCATAGGTATCGCAAGCGGGTTGTAGCCTATTATCTCGGCTGCGACTGCATCTACTGCAACTCCGTCGCCGCCAGCTATGACGGCCCCTATTCTCCTTGGGTCACCGAACGAGGGACCCTGCTCCCCCTCCATACCGACAACGGCGTCCATTATTGTCAATCTTGGTTTTATGAATGAGTAGACGTCAACCAGCCCTTGGCTGAAACGCTCCCTTTCTGGGAAATTTCTGTGCAGGTACTGCCTCTCCTGCGGGTTTATGAACCCGAAGCAGTTTTTTACCGCTCCAGTCATGAAGGTGAGTCCGTGCGTTTTGAGCTTTGGCAAATTCACAATGGAGTCCGCTTGGAAAAAGGAGCCGGCAAAATCCGTTTTTTCCAAAACTTTAAATCCGGGTATGTCGCGAGGGACGAAGACCTCTTCCTGGAAATTCTTGAATTCAACCCCTGTTTCCCTCAACACATCTCCGATACCCGATATCTCCAGGCATTTTTTCGTTATCCCGGGGGACCCCCCTGCAGAGCACTCCCCTACCCAAACCTTGGCTCCTGCCCTCTGCGCAACCTCAATCACCGCCCTTACAAGGAGTGGATGGGTATTGCTCGCCTTGTCGGGAGGGAGAGGGTCGGATATATTGGGTTTAAGCAGTATCATCTCATCCTTTTTGAAAAACTTTCTAGCTCCGCCCAAAAGGTCCAATGATCTTTTTACTGCTACTTTCACTTTTGAGTAATCAGGACATTTCACTATGGAGACGTCAGGCATGCCGTCCGCCTCGCGCTATATCTGAACTTCTCAGATATCTTCCGGCAACTGGTTTGAACTCCGCCATCCCGTAATGCTCCGCGTAGTGCCCCCATATCCCCTCGCATAGCAGGTAGTATCTGCACCGGGAGCAGGTTTCTGCTTTTATCTTGCCGCACTCTCTCCTTGACTTGTTTACGTCAGCAACGTAACGGCCGCCAGGGCCGAGGATGCTCCTCTGAGGAGCCATATACAATTCCGTGGCGTTTTTCTCATATCCTTGCATGTAACAGAACGGAATTCCCTCCGCTGTGCACCAGATATTCTTTTCCTTTCCTATGTCGAGAGCTCTGTGAACGTATTTGTGAATCTCGGAGATTCTAGGGACAAACTCCTCAAATCTTCCTCTGAAATAGGAATTTATCGTGATGGGGTTCACTAGGATAAACTCGTAGAAGTCAACGCCCAGCTTGATAAGCAGCTCTGCAAGTTTCGGAAGAGACTTGTAGTTCTTTCGCGTTATGACCGTGTTATTCTCCACGATTATGTTCCCTACCCCGACGGCGTTCCCTACCCCGACGGCGTTCCTTATCCCCTGCACTGTCTGCTCGAAGCTGCCTGGCGAGCGGGTGAGGTAATCGTGTATTCTAGCTTCTGGCGCATGCAGAGAGAAAAGTATGTGGGTGAGGCCTGCATCTGATAGTTTTCTTGCTAATTCCTTGTAAAAAAGCATTCTGCCATTCGTTATTATGAATATCTCCTCAAAGCCTAGTTCATGCGCATATGAAACGATCTCAACTATATCCTTACGTATTGTTGGCTCCCCGCCCGTAAACGTAATTCTCTGAACCCTGTTTTTTCTTGCGTTAGCTAGCTCTCTTTTTACGTCTTCTGTGCTCTTGCCCGGTTTTTCCCTATTCGCCATTTCTGAACAAAACCAGCAATTATTATTGCAAGTATAACCTAGGAATAGGTTTAACTCTTTTGTGACTGCCTCTTTTTCCATTTAACCCACCTTTCTTTGACATCTTTTGTTATGCCTTCTTTCGATATGAAAACTGGGAACAGCTCTTCTGTCCCGTATATATCCGCGTATTCCTTCCATAAACCGGGGCAGATATCCTTTACAAAGCAGAACTCGCACTGCTCTCCCTTCGCTCTGAAGTTCTTTATTACGAATTTATGGACGTCGTATTGGGTATCACCACTTCCCATATAGAAAACTGGTTCGGAGAGTATCCTGTGAACTTCTGAAGAATGCGTCTCGTATCCTTGCATGTAACAAAGCGGTATACCCTCCACAGAGAAAGGTATCTTATGTTCCCTGCAGTAACTGAAAACGCCGTATATGCGGAAGTCTATGTCCGAAATTTTTGGCACAATCCATCTGTTGAAATTTGCGTTGCCGTTTGGCCTCACAAATCCAAAGTAGAACGAGGATAGTGAGGGGAATCTGTTCTTGACAAACTTCACAAAATTAGTTAAATCAGAATAATTGAGCGAGTTTATCACATGGCTGATACAGACTCTCTTGTCAAGCTCCAAGAGATTTTCTATCCCTTTTAAGGTTTTGTCGAACGTGCCAGGTACGTTCGTGAGCCTTTCCGATATCCTTTTTCTATGGGAGTGCAGCGATACAAGCACTTCATCAACACCTGCGCGGGCTATCTCACAAGCTAATTTCTTGTCAGACATTAGAACTCCGTTTGTCTGCAGCTCTATTCTCCTGAAGGATTTGCCTTTCGCGAACCTTATCAAGTCCGGCAGATCCTTACGTATTGTTGGCTCCCCGCCCGTAAAAGTCAGTATATCGGCTCCCTTCTCTGACAAAAACTCAATTTTTTTCTTCACCTCTTCATTGCTCAACTCCCTCTCGTTATCTAGGGCTACCGTGCAGAATATGCAATTTTGATTACATTTGTTCCCCAGTCGTATTAGATTCGATGGCATAATCCCACGTCATCTTACCATGTTAGCATGGTCTAAGCTCTCCTAGACCGTATCTTTCTGCATAAGCTCTCCAGACCCCTTCGCATTTGTCGTTGTACTTGCATCTGGAACACCCCGGCGATTTTATTTTTGCTTCCTCTCTCCTTGACTTGTTTACGTCGGCTATCTGGAAATCCATCCCCACCAGTCTGGCCTCCATCTTTTGTGTGACGACAAATTTTTCACATCCCTTCATGAAACAGTACGGAACAGATTCCACGCCTAGATTCGTAAAGCCTCGCTTTGGGTCAAATGCTTTGCGCAGAGATGGCGCAATCTCTGTTAGGGTAGGCACAACACTTTCAAAATTCTGCAAAGCAGCCCCTCCGGGATGCACGAAAATAAATTCCCTCCACACCAAATCAAAGTTTGATAAGAGTTTTACCAACCGCGGCAGTTCAGTATGGTTCTGCTTTGCTATGGTCGTATTCGACATTGTTTTTACCCCGACTCCGATTAGATTATCCATTCCCTTCATTGTCTGTTTGAAACTTCCGGGGACTCTCGTCAGCATATCGTGGGTTTTTGCATTTGAACCGTGCATTGATATTATGGCATTCGTCAGACCCGCCTCCGCAGCCTTCCTAGCGAAATCCTTGTAGCAGAACATCCTGCCATTTGAACTTACATTCACTTTGGGGAAGCCGAGCTCGCTGGCGTACCCCACTAGCTCTATGAAATCTCTCCGGATGGTCGATTCACCTCCATTGAAAATAACCTCGCTGAACCCCTCTGCCCTTAGATTGTTCAGGATTTTTTTTATCTGCGAAGTGGTCCCATCAGCGGTCTTTCTACCTTTGATGAAGCAGAAAAGGCAATTATTGTTGCAGGTGTAACCGCACAGCACATCAACTTTGTTAGGAAACATCAGTATCACTCCTGCGGGTTTTGAATAGTTGGTCTCTGCTCTTCATTTTTCTGCCTGGAATCGGCACGAATTCTTCCCATCCTCTTCTTTCTGGATATTCTTTCCAAGGTCCCTCGCAGATGAGGTAATATTTACATCTCTTGCATTTTGGTGCTTTGCACTTGCCCTGCGAAGCTCGGGTGTATTCAAAATTCGGATCAGTAAATTCAAAATCTATTATTTTTGTGGATGGAATGTAAATTTCCGACACGTATTGCTCATATCCCTTCATGAAACAGTACGGGATTGCTTCTGCCATAACTCGGATTTTTGCATCAATCCCTATCTGCAGAGCCCGCTTGATATAGGGGGCTGCGAGTGATTTTCTTGGAACTATCCGGTCAAAATAAAGGTAGGCGTTGCCGTCAGCATGCACAAACGCCATTTGGAACTGGTCGACCTGAAGTTGGACAAGAAGTTCTGCCAACTCCGGGAGATGCCTATAGTTGGGTTTTGTCACAACCGAGTTTGTTATTATGTGCTGGTTCATCCCCTTGAGATTCCTTATCCCCTGCACTGTCTGCTCGAAGCTGCCTGGCGAGCGGGTGAGGTAATCGTGCAGCTGCGGTATGTGGCCGTGGATTGCTGGCGAGAACTCATTCGCACCTGCCCTTATGATGTCCTCGCAGAACTTCTTATAAAAAAACATCCTGCCGTTGCTTTGAATCTGAATTATTTTATAACCCAAGTCAGTGGCGTATGAGACAAGCTCGAGTATATCCTTGCGTACTGTTGGCTCGCCTCCGGTAAATACAACCTCCTCTATGCCCTCTTCGATTGTGTCTTTCAGATCTTTTTTGATCTGCGCTGCAGTTTTGTCACCCAGATTCTTTTTACGGCCCTGAACGCAGAAGCTACAGTTATTGTTGCAGGAAAAACCAACCTTCAAATCAAGTCGTCTCCCCATTATCGCACCGCATGAATATTTTTATTTCTGTATCCTCGGCACAAACCATTGCAATTTCCTCTTATCCGGTATACGCATTCACTGCATGGAGAATCAAAAATTCTCTTGTTTTGTTTTTTGAAAAATTCGTATACCTCCCTTCTGCTCCTTATTTTGTCTTCAGGTATTTTTATATCTGTATTGCAGATGTGGAAATTGCTGTCTTTCAGCACAAAAAGCCAGGTGCATTCCTCACAATTTTTCGGAATTCTAAAATCCTCGGCAGCCTTCGCGTACTCATGGTTGAATAGGCATCTCGGCAGTGGTCTTGTCACGATGAAATTGATGCGTTTTAGTTTCAGAGTTCTCAAAAATTTTTCAATCCTTCTGCCTGTTTCCAAATTTAAATCTTTGGGACGCAGTCTGAAAGATATCAGACTCAGCCGTGGATTGGTTTTTATAATTCTATCGTAGGTCAAAGCAAGACTTGATTTGTTTGCGTCTACCTGTAGTACCAAATCTTCTTTTCTCTTGGTTGGGGGTTTTTTGGGTTCAAAGTCATCTAATACCTCCCGGTATTCTATTGTGCCATTTCTTTCCTCCAGAAAAGGCTTTGTCTTTAAAAGGTATTTCTCGACCTTATAGCGCAGGGCGCCTTCACCTAGCTTTCTAATCCAGTCGCAATGTCCTCTTTGTGGGGAGTAGATGTCCTTTCCGTAAATCATGCAGGCGGAGATTGCGCATCCGCCGCTGCAGTTCCATTTCATAAAACAATTCTTGCATGCTGGGATGTTCTGCACTACTCTATTCCGCAGAAAATCCAATTTTTTCTTATCAATTTTTATTTCACCCTTCTCCTTGTCAAAATAGCCGAAGAGCAGCTCATTAAAATCTGAATCGCCGCAATGCACGGAAACACAGGGGCTGACAAACCCGTCTGGTGTCAAAATAAACGACCTCCCAGCTACAAAGCACGAGACGTCACGGCACGAATCAATTAAGCCGGGGTATAGGAGCTTGATATCGTAAATATCCGCCAACTCGATGCTCCTTGTAAGATTGTTTGTGAAAAATTTTAGCATGTCGGGTCTGGCGGAATAGTCAGTTGCACCGCATAGACATCTGCCTCTTTCAGTAAGGGGAGTGAATTTCACTTTTTTTACACCGAGCTTGTGCAAGTATTCGAGTATATCCTCTTGCCGTTCATTTGAAAATTTTGATATGACTGTTGCGATGGTCATATTTTTTGATTTTTCAACAAAATATCGGATGCTTTCCTCAACAATAGGGCTGCTTCTCCCGCCGTTTTTTAAAGGTCTTTGGAAATCCTGTATATGCGGAGGACCATCGCAGGAGAGCGCGACGTGGTCGATATTTTTTGATACCCAGCTTCTCACCTCATTCGAGAAAATACCATTTGTTTGCAGTGTGAAACTCTTTTCAGCTTTCAAATTTTTGTCTACATACCTCTTAATTTCAATTAGCAGTTTGAATTTGGTTGTTGGTTCCCCGCCACCGTGAAAGAATACCAGTACCTGCTCTTTCGAATTATTGTTCATGAACTCCACAGCTTTTTTTAAAGTTCCAATATCCAAATTTTTTCTAGTTTCACCGCCTTTAGCATAGCAGTAGACGCATCTCAGATTGCATTCAGAAGTCGGGAGTATCCCGAAAGTATCGAACTTGTCATCCGGGGGGGAGGGCACATTACAGCGACCTAGGTCGGGAAGGACATTTCTCTCAAAATCTTCAGGGGTATGCATCATGGTTCTACTGAATTCGTCATCATAAACGAAGACTTTGCCAAAAAGAGGGGCGTAGGATACATTCAGGTTTCTTATCCTTCCGATGTGAAAGATATCCCGGCTCTGCATAGAGAGGGTACTCTGCGGGAATTCGTTTTTGATTACGTCTAGTAAGTCAAAAAACATGATACGCCTCTGGATGCCTGTATTTCGCTAAAAGCGAAGTGAGAACCACAATCAGCCATATAGAAGCCCAGAAAAGTTGACGAAAGTCAGCATGAGATATCTTCCGTTAAAAAGACCCGAGGTATATTTGTCGCATGCAAGCACGGTATAGTGATAGTCCACAAAATTAGGTGGAAAAACATATATTGTTCTCGCGTATTTTACTGGCGTCATGTTTTTTCCTTTTATTGCGTTATCTAATGACTCCACGGTTTCTTGGCTGCAATCTTTTATGGTTGCTTCTGTCGGTGTTGAATCAACTAGTTTGTACATCGGACCGAATTCGCAGGTGAAATCTTTAAGTGAGCCATCTGGGTTATTCGCTATATGGACATCATAGACTAGCGAGTTTGATAGTTCAATTGGGCATTTGTTATCCTCCCACTCTCTCACTAGGTCAAATGGACACAGTCCATTACTGCAATTCGGGGAGTTGGAATACTTCTTTATTAATTTTGCAGTCAGTTCTTCTGGGCAGGGCTTCCCGCCGCATCTTTGTGATGTATCGTACTCCCGGTAAACAACATAAGCGATGAATGTGAATAAGACTAGAGCTAGGAGTAGATATCTTCTTTGAGTTAACCGTTCGAGCACATTATACGTTTAGGCGTCGTAGCTTAAAAATTTATCCTAAGAAAATCCGAGTATGCTTAAAAATTTTAATTCTGCGAGTAGGATGACCAGATTGTAAAGATAGAATGTTATCTTTTTGTTGATGGGGAGTTTGGGGGCTTTAAATGCTACGAGTATTGGCAGCGAAAAGATAAGAAAATAAATTGGTAAGAATATTATCGGTGGGATATTCGCCAAACTCATTATTTTACCTTCGTCATGCGGGAGCGAAAGCAAGTAGAGCATCAGTGAAATGGGTGGAGAGAGATTGCAGACTACTGTTGCAAGCCATAGGTCGGGGTTTTTTCTATCATCAAAAAATTTGTATACTGCAAAGTAGCATATGATTAACGTAACCAACGGTCCGCCTAGAAGATATGGCAGATCACCGGAAGGTTGAGCCTCCCAAGTAAGGCGTGTCAGAGTGAATGAGGTTATTCTGCCACCTCCGGCAAGTACAACTGCGATATGCCCGAATTCATGCAGTATTAGTGAAACGAAGAATACCAGGATTAGGTAAACGAAATACTTCTTCCTTATATTGACTAGCGGAATTCTGACTCTTTTCAGAAGCAAATGATCACCCGATGTAGACGCAACTACCACCAGTAGAGCTATGGACGGAATGCGAGGTGTGTGACGCATGGGAGGTGTGTGACGCATGGGAGCTGTGGGAGGAGTGCGATGAATGTGCCGGGTCGTAGTGTGAGTGGGTTGCGGTTATTGTTGATCCCGCGTAACTAACAGATGTAGCTTGGGAGTGGGCAACATTCTGGCTGTGGGCTGCACTTGCAATTTTGCTCATTGCAGAGATGCTGCCGACAACCGCACCTAGCTTAAGAAGCGATTCCTTTGATATTTTACCCTCCTCCTCAAGCAGAAATGAGGTGACAGTCTTACTTAGGGATGGTAAGCTGAACTTTTTTGCCACGGGAATATTTCTGAACAGTAGTATATAAATTTTTGGGTTGGTGCTGGGGCTGGTCATATTCCCTGCTTGCTTGAGCACCATTCCATCAGAATCTTTCTTTTTTCTTTTGAGTATGCTAGGGTTCTAAGAACATGCTCGATAAGCCCCCCTCGGATTTTGCACTCATAATCAATGGGAAGTTTGGGGACTGGGTTCCCTTCCATGCCGAAGGAAGATACGATGCAGTTGTTGCAGTAGGGATGCCACACGCATGCATCGCATAGCGAGTTGAGGCCAGAAGTAAGAGCAACGATATTGAGCACTCTTGGCGAGGTGTAGACGTTCCTGTAGCTGTCCTTCCTAACGCTCCCAATCTTGAATTCCTCGAAGCTTCTCGATTCGTCGCATGAGCGTATATCCCCGTGCGGGTCGTATGAGGTTTGAGTCAAGGCAGCACCACATGGCCACCCCAGGCAGGTGAATGCCTGATAGTCCCTCGACAGGAACTTTCGGGTTATAAGAAGGCTTGTTCCCTCTGCAAAAAACCTGCCACTCTTATTTATCTTGAAACAGTATTCCAGAGCCCCCTTCCAGAATTTGAGGTACTGCTCGGGTGTGTAGCCTATCTTGTTCCAATTTTCTTTTGCGAGACCGCAGTATATCATATGCTTTATTCTTATACGGTTGAATCCAAGGTTCACGTATTCATCAACTATTTCCTTGGCGTAGGGAAGGGAGAATTTCGTTATAACTGGGAGAGCATTAACGTTGTAGGCGAACTGGGTTTTTATGTCCTGTATCCAGTGGACAACCTCATCGTGCGTACCATGCCCGCCCAGAAACCTCCTGTTCCTATCGTGCACCTCTTTCGGACCATCCAGCGAGGTGCAGATTCCGACCCTATTTCTAATCAAGTACTTCAGGATGTCCTCCTGCATCAGCGTCAGGTTGGTGACAAGGGTGTAGACAATATCCTTCTTGTATTTTTTGTTCAGCTTCTTTGAGTAGTCTATTATGTATTGAATGATCGGGAAGTTAAGGAGGGGCTCCCCACCCTGAAATTCTATTGTTATTGCTTTCGATGGGCTTTGGAACATGAACTCGACGACTCTCTTGGCAGTGTCTTTGTCCATATCGAATCCTTTTGAACTGATTGGTTTTGGGTTGACGTAGCAGTAGAGACATCTCTGGTTGCATCTAGAAGTAATTGCGGCTATGTGGAGAGAGGTACCGTTGCATATGTGGGAGAATCTTGCTTGGTAATCGCCAACCACTTTCGCTTGGTTGCTTTGCGTTATGATTATCCCCAAACTCTCCAATTTCTTGAATAGATCTGGATTCTCTGAAACGCGATGGGTTTTCAGCAGTTCATGCTCTTCCTCAGAGAGCAACGCCCATGCTCCGTTATCAATGGTCACCAGGTAATCCCCCTCCGCAAGTTTCTTTGGAATGTACCTGTTCTCTGCGTATTGAGGAGATTCGGGATAATCGAAGAGACTCGTGACCATCCTATCACTATATATCCTCAGAAATCTTCATCTCGGCGAGCACGTGATTGAAGAACTCGTATCCAATTTCCTCCGCTCTCATATTCCTCGACTTTGGTTTAAGCGTCACCTGCACCGTGCAATCAACATCTCCAGATACGTCCACGTTGCATGCCTGCGAGAAAGTCTGAGCAATTTTGAGTATTTTATCCATCTTGTAAACCCTCGTATTCAGATTCAGAATAACCGCATGTCTCTTCCTGTCAAAGATTAGCCGTTCCATCCAAAATTCACCTTTTCTTTTTTGGCGGGGTCCATGGTTTCGCAATCCCGAGAGGGTCGGCGATCTCATCGCATTTCTCATCCTTTTCCTGGGTAGTTTCGGAAGCTTGTATGTTAGTTGAGAACACTCTTCCAATTATCATCTCCCGGACTCCCTTGTTCATTCTTGATTGGTTGTAGTACACAGCATAATTCAGGAGTTCTTCTGCAAACTTTGTAACAACTTCCCTTATTTCCCCTTTATTCTTGGGTTTCAATTCTGCGATTATTTCATCGTTCGGATCGCCGTCTAGCATTACATACGCCTTGTCTATCAATGCGTAGGCTGCAGAATGGACTACTTCCAATGGATAGATTTTTGGATTTATGGAGAAGAGGACGCGATCTTTAAGGTACTGGACATTCTTGGGCGAATCCGTCATTCTGCATCACCATGGATATTTGCATGTATAAGAATAAAATGGTATCACAGCGCGATTTTTCAATTTCACAATACTGAGTTGAATAAAAGTTTAAGATGGGTGAGGACATCACCTCTAAGTACTATTGTGAGCAGGACCCCGAAAAAGAGGAGCGGCGCAAAAGGGATAGTCTGCTGTATTGTTAACTCGTCAAACCTCAGCTGACCGTTCTTATTCATACGCTTCAATCTATCAACATCGTCTTGCGTCAGGCTCTCGTAATTGAGTTTTAAAATTCGGTTGTGTGGGGTGAGGGTCTTCTCATAGAACCTTCCCTTCCGGGAAATCCTTTCTACACAGCACATTCCTTTTTTGACATCCGGCACTCTGATCTTGTCGTTGAATCTGAAGGAAGCCAAGTTTGTTATGAAGGTTATAGCCAAAAGAAACAGACCGAAGAGAAGCAGAAATTGTGTGAAAAAGCTGTAGGAAACCACCGTCCCGTAATCCAGCATTATCCTTAGGATCACTACAGGGATAGAAATCTCGTATAGTATGTCCTGCAGGTGATTAGTTAGAAATACTAAAACTAGGATGGATATGCAGCCCGCGGTGAGGAAATCGCTTACGGAAAGAAGGCGCTGGAATAATATGGATATTATCCACTGAGTGCTCATTAGCGAAAGCAGCATGTAAAAGAGCCGTTTGGGGTTGACTACACTCTTGAAAATTTCAAATTTCTCTTCTGTGCTTGTTATGTACCAAAGGTTGAAGGTGAGTATTAAGAAAAGTGGGATGAGAGTGTTTACTAGGAGAGTAAATGAAGGGAAATAGGCTACATACCCATAGTAATAGGTGGAAACTGGCAGCAGAAAGGCATAGGCGAAAAACAGCTTCCCATCTCCAGCCCTCCATATTTTAGCATACCAAAGAATGAAGCCTACGAGGAGGGCAAAGAAGGCGTTGAGCAGAGTTGTTTGTATATAGAGCATTTTGGTATCAGTCGATGCCTGCGCAAAGTAGCTTCCAAGAACGTTTGTGAGGAAGGCGAGGATTACTGCGATTATTACGTATCGGTTGCTTATTTTATTCTTTCTGATATCGCCGTAGGAAGTGACTATCCCCAGGACTAGCACGAATAGGGTATTTAATATGAATACCGGGTTGTCTAGCATATCCCGCCCTTGCTATGAACAAACGGTTATGTTGAAGGTTGTTGAATTAGTTGTTGATTGATTGGCTACTACAGTATACTGCCCGGGGGTGGCTCCTGCTGGATTCCAGAGGTGGGAGAACCCACCACTGCTGTTAGCTGTGACTTGAGTTGGGTATCCGCTCACGGATGTGCTGGAGGGATCTTTTATATCAATGCTCACGGCACCCGGAGTCCAGTCCGAGCCAGTTATGATAGCATTCACCGGCAAGGTAAAATTGGTTGTTTGGGTTGCGTAGCTGCTGTTTTTGAAAGTTTCAATAACAACATATGAGACACCAGTGGGCACCTGTGTTCCAACAACATCAACGCTCAAAGGTATCTCCGCAGACTCCGTGGTGTTGGTGCTCACGGCAATCTTCCCGCTGTAGAGCTGGAGAGGGGTATTGGCATTCGTCTGGAAGCTGACCAGCGCGTAGTTAGTGACCGCATCACCTGAGGAAGCCAGAATAAAGTTGGTTGTGTTGAGAGACATGTCAACTGTCCCATTATGGGTCCACTGGACTGATAAGCTGACATTGAGGGAGGCTGGCCCCAGATTTGTGAATCTTATCCCAGTGCTGGTCGAATTGGAAGGCAGCATCTCAACTGAAACTGAGGTGGGGCTTATATCAAGAAATGAGCTGCCAATCAGCACATATCCTTCCTTAGCAGTTACCGGCACCCAGTAGCTCCCTGAAGTTGTAGGGAAGTCAGCTCCCTGGACAACCCGCATTGTAGTCTTGGTGTTTATGTCAGTGACGGTTGAGTCTATCCTTATCCCAACATTTATGATTGTATTGTTCACGTAAACCCTGGCTGAATCCGAACCTTCAGGTATGATAATGTAAACCCTTCTCTTTGCGCCTACACCTTCTGAATAAACCTCTGAACTCGCGGCTGCCAAGTCATTAACTGTGGCTCTTGCCTGCGAGAGCAGGAGTGCTTTCCTAGATTCTGCGAGGGTTGTCTGGCTGGATGCGTAGATTACCAAGCCTACAATTGCAATCATGGCTAGGAGCACCAAGAGTTCTGTCGCCCCCTGTCCTTTCCTGCGCATGGGTTAGAAATGCAATTCTGTATTTAAATTAGTTTTGTATTGCGAGGTTACGGCGGGGTGCAACTGCCGAGCCTTGCGTAGGATATGTTGTATGGGGAGGCAGTCCCGTTCCTGTAAACGAACTCTATGCAGTTTCCTGCATAGTTCCACTTGGCATTCGGAAGGTCGTTCCCGTTGTGGTCGCTGGTGTAGGCAAGTATACTGTCCCATCCCGTTCCGTTGTAATTCCTGTAGAATATGTCGCCATTTGATGCGGAGCCGTTCCTCCACAGAATGAAAGGCATGGTGCCGTTCAACGTTGCAGTCTCGTAGAACGAGCTGACCGTGTTGGATACCTGCTCCCATGACCACGTGGCGCCGCCATCCAGGCTTTTGTTCAGGGTAGCCACTTGTTCGGTGCTGCTGTAGTTGTTGCTTGCGACGAACACCGCGCTGCCGTTGGTGGTTATGCTTGGTTCGCCGGTGCCTACGTCATTCCACGGTGCCATGGTCCTCTTCGCACCCCATGTCACACCTGCGTTTGAAGAGTTCCTGAATGAGGATGCAAACGTCTGGGAAGTGCCGTCGGAAGCGATTTCGTAGCATGAAGCATAAAGGCTGTCGGAGGATGTTCCTGTTCCATTGACTGCCAGGGAGACATCGGTATAATGATCGTAGCCGAATTGCCCGTAATCCCCTGCCTGCCAGAGTATTGTCTGGGGACCCCATGTGCTCCCTCCATCGGTTGAGTTGAAGAAGCTTACGTTATACTCTCCGTCCACATACAGTATGTATATCCTCTGCCCTCTCCTCTCAACTGCGTTATACATCCGTATGTTCGATGTTATAGGGTTGGCCCAGTTCCATGAATTGCCGTTATCAGTCGAGATGCCGACTATCACATCACTAGAACCAGCATCGGTATAAACTGCGGTTATGTTGTTTCCGTCGCAGGATACAGATGGAGTGTATTTTGTTGATGAGGTTGTGGAAGTGCTGCCGAAGAAACTCGTGTTTATCGAGAATGTTACTCCATTATTAGTGGACCGTGCATATGCGATGCTGGAGCTGTTGTAGAGCCATATTATATGGATGTAGTTCTTGCCATCCCTGCATATCGCCCTCTGGCTAGGCCAGAACGGAGTCGCGGTGGTAACGCTCAGCAGAACAGTGCTGCTGGAAGTTGGGTTTACCGTGAAGTAAGCTCTTGTGCTCGCACCGCCCGCGTCATAAGCGGATATGCTCCATACGCCTGACCTTGTGTTTATGTTCAGCGGGTAGCTGCTCTGGTAGGTGCCAGTGCTGCTCGGGGTGTAGGTGCCATCGGACATGATAGCGGAGGAGGGGTTGTAGACTCTGATTGTGACTGTCGAGTTCACAAGGCCATCGCTCGAATTGTATGATCTTACCTTGTAGTAGACCGTCTCGCTCTGAGAGAAAACCGTGTCTGAATAAGTATGGGCGCTGTTGTTGTACGTATTGATCGTGAGGTAAGCCACTCCGCCGGAAGCAGAGGTTGGGGAAACCACGTTTACGAGAACGGGCATCAGCTCCGATTCGGAGATGTTTGTAGTCACAGTGGCATAGCCGCTGTGCAAACCTTTGGAGGCGTTGAGGTTTGCGCTTACGTTGAGTCTTACGCTCTGCGAATTCAAGGTGCCTGGCAAGAGGGCGAAGCTGAGATTCCTTGTGTTGTCTATGCTTGCGTTAGTTTCGGAATCCGTCCAGCTGAGGTTCATGCTCACGTTTATGGGGGAGCTTCCGTAATTTGTGAACGTTATATTTGACTCTGTTGAGTTGTTGGGGAACAGCTCGAAGTAGGCGTTCAGGGGATTGATCTCAAGGGCGTTGCCTATCTGCACATACCCTTCCTTCCCTGCTACCCACACCCAATAGCTGCCGGGGGAGGTTGGGAAATAACCGCCTTTTTTAACCGCGAGGTTGACCCTGGAGCTTATGTCGCTCGTGCCATTCCCAACGTAGACGCCTATTGTAATCGTGCTGTTGTCAACAAACACCCTGTCTGGGTTTACCCTGTCTGGTATGGTGATGTACACCTTCCTCTTGGCTCCAACTCCCTCATTGTGCACTTCAGTGGCTGCTTTTGCAAGTCTGTCAACTGTGTTTCTGGCTTCTGAAACCTGCAGGATGGATGCGCTTTCAAGTATTTTCGTCTCACCAAACTCGAAAATGAATAAGAGAACAATCAGCATCACGGATGCTATGATTGTGAGCTCAATGGCAGCCTGCGCCTTTCTCATTGAAGGGGTTTGGTTTTACGTAATTAAAAGCTTTACATCTCATGGCGAGTCGCCGCCGAAAACAGGCTGGGAGGAGTATACTTCTATCCCCTTAGGAGTTATCTTCATGAGGTTCATCCTCATCTCATGCTGAATTCCCCTTAGCTTGACAACCTCTACGGCAAACTCCTTCACGCCGCCTCTTTTTATCGTGTGGATGGAAAGCAGGCCATCAGCGAGGAACTCGACTCCGAAGCGCGTCTTGACCTCCCCATCCTCGTTTGCCATCCCCTCTGAGGTGAGCAGGGTGGTACATCCCCATTTCCTTAGTATCTCCATTGTTTTTAAGAAAACCTGCCTCCTCCTATACTCCTCGCTGTAAAGCAACATAAAGGAGGTTATTGAGTCCATGACTACCCTCTGGATGCCGTACTCCCTCACCATGTCCTCTATGACTGCACCCTCGCTGATGAACCTATCAACTTCATGTGGAGGGTACTCCAAGAACACAAGCTTCTTCTCCCTCTCCAGCTGCGCAAAATCCCATCCGAAGCTCAGCATGTGCCTGAAGATGCTCTCCTTCTGCTCCTCGAATGTGACGTAGAGGCCGGGCTCATTGAACTGCATTGCTCCGTTGTAGAGAAACTGCAGAGACAGTATTGTCTTGCCAGAGCCGGCAGAGCCGGTTACGATTACAACACTCTTCCTCTCAAACCCGCCGCCTATCATGGAATCCAGACCGGGTATGCCTGTCTTCACCCTTTCATTCATATTGGGAACCGGCAGTTCAGGCTTTGCAAAAGAAGGAGATGAATAATCAACCGCGTCTATGTCGCCTTCCTCCTCTCCCATCATATCTACCTTATCGCTTCTATACCTTTAGATGTTATCCTGACTTCAACCTTGCCGCTGGATCTTATCTGCGATGAGCTTATGAACCATCTGCCCTCCTCGAATCTGACCTCGACAATCCCGTCCATCATGTGCTCCAGCGTTGCAATGACATCTGATTGGTGCATTCCCTCCTCGACCATGAAGAGCGTTGTCATGCCGCACGACTTCAGGCGCGCCCCTATCACTTGGCAGAACTTGTAAACAATGCCAGGGCTGTTGTATATGAGTAGTGTCGACAGACTCTGGAATACCACTCGACCCAACTGCGAAGTCTTGTTCACCTCGCATGACGCCTGGTTTATGCTCAGGGACAAGTCATCAAGCGAGGATGGGCCTGAAACGCGTATGTCGTTCCTCTCAACCGGCTTCTTTTCCAATGCCCATGAATAGCAGTCAACAAAAAACAGATCCTTGTTGGTATGGTCCGTAAAGTTCCAGCCGAATGTTTTTGCCTTGGCCTCTATCTCCGCAGGAGAAATGTCCGTAGTTACGTAAACCACGGGCTGGTGCGAGTTAAGACCCTCGTTTACGTAATGGGAGACGAAAAGCGTCTTCTCCGGGCGCGGGGGTATCATGAACAATATGTTGCTCTTCTCCTGCAGTTCCCCTACAGCATCTATGAGATTTGGAATTCCGAATTTCATCCCAACACCGAACTATAGATACTCACGGAACTATTTAATAACTGCGCTTCGCCGCATTTTAGCGTTCTCTCTTGCCCTGTATGAACTCCTCGAGCATCTCCCTTGCTACGTAGTCCGGGTATTGAATTGGCGGGACCTTGAAGAAATAGGATGAAGGCGACACCAACGCCCCGCCTATCTTCCTGTCCATTGCGAGCCTGCAGCATCTTATCGCATCCACCATTATTCCTGCCGAAACAGACTTGTCATCAACATCCAGCTTGACATCCAACTGAACTGTTATATCGCCAAAGCTTCTTCCCTCAAACCTCATCTGCGCTATCTTCCTTGTCCCCAGCCACGGCACGTAATCGCTCGGCCCTATCTTTATGTTGTACTCGTCCAGCCTCTTTTCCTCCAAGACGGACTGCACAGTCTCCGTCTTGCTTATCCTCTTGTACTTCAGCCTGCTCTCCTCAAGCAAGTTAAGAAAGTCTGTGTTGCCTCCAAAATTCAGCTGGTACATCCTGTCCAAAGCAGTGCCTCTATCCTTGAACAGCCTTGCTAGAGTCCTTGAGAGGATGGAAGCGCCGAGCTGCCCCTTTATATCATCCCCAAGAATCGGCAGCCTTCTCTTCTCAAATCTATCTGCAAACTCACCCGATGCGAGGAATTCAGGGATTGCGTTTATGAACCCGCATCCTGAATCCAGAGATTCCTGCGCGTAGTATCGTGTGGCATCGTATGAGCCGACAGGCAGGTAGTTTATAACAACCTGCACCTTGGAGTCCTTCAGCACATCCGCAACATTCACGGGCTTCTGGTTCGGGTCTATCGCAACAACTTTCTTGAGATAATCACCTATTCCATCGAGCACAGGGCCTTTCTCCACCCTCACTCCCGATTTAGGAACTTCGGCCAGTCTCACCGCGTTGTTGGGCTCCTGGAATATCGCCTTGCCCAGGTCCTTCCCGACCTTCCTCTTATCAACATCAAATGCTGCGACGAACTCGATATCTTCTATCTTGTAGTCGCCCAGAACGACATGCATAATTCCCGGTATATCCGTCTCCTCCCTGTTCCTGTAGTATTCAACCGCCTGCACCAAGAAGGAGGAGCAGTTTCCAACACCGACCAAAGCAACTTTTATTTTTTTGCCCAAGGTATCACCATATTTTAATGTTGTATAAATATTTTAGATCAGTATATATTTAAAGCTTGCACATATAACACTATGGAAGAGAGCAAGCCGATGTTGAGGCTGAAGAGAACTCTGACAAAGGGGAACTTGTGGCTGTACATCCTTTCAGAGCTGAAGAGGGGCAGGGTATATGCCTACGGGCTGAGCAAGAAGATTGAGAAGGAGTTCGGCTGGAGCCACGGTCTCATAACCAGCTACGTTGTGTTATACAAGCTTGAGAATGAGGGATTGATCTCATCCGAGTTCGAGGGAAGGAGGAAATACTACAAAATCACAAAGAAAGGTTCTGAGGAGCTGAGAAAGGCAAAGAGGTATCTGCAGCAGTTGCTGAACAAACTATGATTGCTTCTTCGAGCACTCCATGCAGAGGATTGCTCCGTCTCTCCTAACAAATTTTATCGCTTTTATCACCTTGCCGCATACCGCGCATATCTCCTCTCTGCTTAGTTTGCTGTAGCACAGCGGGCAGAGGATCTTTGCTTCTACCTTCTGCGGCTTCTCATATATTTTTGAACCACATTCGGAGCATACCAGAAATGTTCTCTCCCTCATGAACTTCTCAACGCAATCCCTGCATACCGGCTTGTTCTTTACATATATGACATTTGAATCAGAAACCTCCTTCTTGCATGCGCGGCACACTGCAAGCCTCACCCCAAAAGGCCTGAGGTTGTTCTTCCTGAAGCACTCCAAGCAAACCTTAGCTCCTTGGGGATCTGTGACAGATGGGCCGACAATTTCCTTCTTGCATATCTTGCACATCCTGGCGAGTCTCTCCTCTGTCATGGTTTTGTCATAGCACTGGTTGCACAGGATTTTGCCGTTGTGTTCGGTATACTCCCAGCGGGCAACTTTTCTCTTGCATCTGGAGCAGGTTTCGAACTGCCCGTACTGTATGGAGCACTCTCTGCAGAACCATCTACCGTCAAAGAACACTCCTTCTGAGACTTCAAAATCTTTCTGGCAGATGAGGCAGCGCTCCATATGATTATTTTTGTAGATAAATACTATAAGAGCATGTAAGTTAACAGACTAGATTTTACGAATTTATGTGCAAAGCCTTAGAAAGTGAAAAGTTAAATAAGGCTGATGTTCTAAACTTATATGTCGTCTATTTAAGACGTATGAACAAACAAACGGGGTGATAGTGTGGGAGAACAGGAACCAGTTGCCACTAGCGAAACTGATGAGGTGAAGGAAGAGGAGGAGCTTGAGAAACTAGAACTTCCATTCCCGAATGCAAGGGTTGTCCGAATCCTCAAAAAGAACTTCCAGAAGGAGCACCAGATAAGGAGAGACGTGAAGATATCCGCGAACGAGCTGCTGGGGAGAATCCTTAATGACGTTGCAAAGGCTATGGACAACGAGGAGTTCTACACCCTTTCAATCGAGCATTTCAACAAGGCATCAAAGAAATACAGGAGTGTTGATTTGCAGGCAAAGAGGTTTGCCAGGATAAAGCAACTTCTTATGAAACAGAGGGCGGAGCTTGAGGAAGTGATAATGGAAATGGAGCACTCGGAGGAGGAATTCTGATCAGAGTTTTCCCCTGAGCTCCTTTTTTCCAACAAGCTCCATGATCTCTTCCAAGGTCAGCGAAATCACCCTTCTTTCCCTGAAAGGCAGTTGTTCAGCCAGCTGCATCAGCTCCCTTTTTTCAATCCCGAGATTTCTGGAAGAGCTCACAAGCGCGCTTCTTACCGTCCTGTTCCTGTGCTGGAAGATGAAGTTTATGAGCCTGCCTGAGAGCTCGTCAACCTTCTTTCCTTTAGGTTTCAGCAGAACAAGCGCGGAATCCACCCTCGGTACCGGGAAGAAGCAGCCCCTTGAGACTTTCTGCAGAATTCTCGGTTCAAAGCTGAGCTGGCTCATGACAGAAAGGCGGGAGTATTCGCTGCTTCCTGACTTGGCAACCATCCTTCTTGCGAACTCCTCCTGGAAGCACAGAACAGCCCTCTCAAAATCCATCTCGGCAATTTTGAACAGCAAAGGCGACGAAATGGAGTAGGGTACGTTTGAAACAATAACCTCCGCTTTCTTCACATTGTATTTGAGGAAGTCTGCTTCGATAACTTCAACTGATTCGGGCATTGAATCCTGAAGCAGCCTGGCAAGCCGCCCATCCTTCTCAACTGCAACAACCTTCCCTGCCCTTTCTGCAAGTGCTCTTGTCAAAAAGCCTACTCCCGGACCTATCTCAAGAACCTCCTTGCCATCAACTTCCGCGTAATCTACTTCCTTCTCTATTACTCTTTCATCAACAAGAAAGCTCTGGCTCATTCTCTTCCTTGGGTGTATGTCGTACCTCTCAAAAATTGCCAGCAGCTCATCCCTGAGCATCAGAACTGACCCTCTTCTTTCTGGAAGGGCGGCCTCGTGAGGAGGTAGTACTTGGACTTTCCCATCAGCTCCTCCAGCACCCTATCTGTGATTATCTTGGAGGCATCCGGCAGGAGCGCAACCCTCTTGTTTATGTCGGCAATGCTCTCGAAAGGCTTCCTCTCCCTTTCATCCAGAATGTCCCTCATGTGCTTCTTCCCGACTCCTGGGAGAATTTCAAGCTGGTGCATCCTTATGTTTATCGGCCCGCATTTGTTGAAGAAGCTCACAAAATAGGGCTCCTTCTCTGTTATTATCCTCTTTATCGCCCTTTCCAGTTCTGCCCTTGAAGAAGAAGTCAGGTCAAAGTAGGTTATCCTGCTCTTGATGTGGTCTACCTTGTCCCTAGGACCCTTGCCAATGTATATCCTCTCTCCGACAGAAATAGTCGTATCGGGTTTAGGCGTCACTTCCAATAACGTAAAATAGTCCTCTCCTATAACCTGCGCAACTGGCTCCCTTCTCGCATCTGTCGATTTCCCGTAAGGGAGCGAATCTACTACTACTGCATACTCTTCCATTCCTATTCTCATCTTTCAAACCCTTTTTTCTATTTCCTGTATTTTTCGACAATTTTAAGCACTTCCTCAATCTCTGCTGAACTCAGCGAATACCTTTCGTTTGCGAATATAAGCCTTATCTGGTCAGAGTTCTTCGGGAGGATGTCCGCTATCTTTGCCGCAACCGCCGGCTTGATTTTGTCCTTCTTCTGCAGCTCCTCCATCAGTTCTGCTGCCTTCTTCTTGCTCAATTTTGCGTATTTAGTCGCATAAGCAAGCGTGGTCTGCTGCTCGAAACCCAATTCTCCCTCCTCTTTCCTCTTCTCCAATATCTCTGCAACCTCTGCCAGCGTTGCCGGCCTGTTTGACCGAACTGCCTTGTCTATCATAATCATCTCCTCAAATGCATGCCGTGTATTATCAGCTTCTTCCTTGCCTTTCCGGTTCTTACCTCGATAACATAATATTTTCCTCTCGTTCCCAAGACAACTGCGTGCCTTCCCCTGTATCTCGGGTGGGGCAATCCCTCCTGCGACGGAGCTGGGTCTATGCACACTTTATCCCCAGTCTTGAAGCTGCTCAGAACTCTCTGCATTGTGAGGCTTCTCTTCCTTGCCCTTTTCCTGAGGCATTTAGTCCTTTTCGAGAACTTTCCCTTTGACCTTCTCATGGGCTTACCTCCAAGCCACTTCTGAACCTTCTTAAGTATTTTAAAGACTTACGTTTATAAATAAATTGGTGGTCACCGATGGCTAAAAAACTCAAACTTGATCCTAAATTTAAGATAGAGAACATTGTCGCCTCCGCGAATCTGGGAGTGGAGCTTGACCTGTACACTATTGCTCAGAAAGTGAGGAATGTCGAATATGAGCCGGAGCAGTTCCCGGGAGCCATACTGAAGCTGAAGGAGCCCCGTGCTTCTCTTTTGCTCTTCAAGAACGGCAAGATAATCTGCACAGGCTCCAAGAGCGAGGGGGAGGTGAAGATTGCGATAGAGCAGGCAATAAAGCTGCTGGCTTCGCACGCAAAGCCGCTCCCTGTGAAGAAGTAGGCTGAATTGGAGTCTTTTTCTACTTTTTCGGCATCTTTAAATAGTAAAAATGCAATTTTAACGGTGTTGCTGTGGAACCAAAGATAGAGAAGCTCATCAAAAGACTGGAGACTGATGAAGTTGGCCTTAGCTATAAATTTGCTGTTGGCGACCTTTCTCTGTTGGAGCACAAGGCAGTAGAACCTTTAGCGGAAGTTCTTCTGAAGAATCCGTTCAAGCTGGCGAGGCTTGGTGCTGCAGACGCCCTTGGAGGGATGGATCGCAGCACATTCGGCGTATATATGGATGATCTAAAAGAAAAATCCCGGCTCAAGGATGTTCTTGTTGAAGCTCTTAGAGCCGGACTTTCAGACAAGGAAAAAGAGGTTCGGGACAAATGCGCCGACGGGCTCTTCACGTGGTTGAACTCGGCAAGCCCGGGAGTGAGGGAAAAGACAATCAAGGAACTGGTGTCAAAGTATGATGAATTGGACAGGAATACGGTGATTAACGATCTGCGCAATGCCGACTACTTCGGTATATCAAAAGGGACGAAGAAGGAAGTTCTGGATTTCCTGGTTGCAGTAACAGAGGATAAGAAGCTGGGGCATCTGGCAAAGGATGCAGAACGAAAAATAAAGGAATCCATGGAAAGGAAAAAGGTAGCTTTAAAATAACCCCAGAGCCAAAGCGGGAAGTAAGCTTTTTAAATACAAACTGCATAATTATAGACGGTCAGCGACCATAGGAGCGGGGAAACACCCGAACCCATTCCGAACTCGGAAGTTAAGCTCGCTCACGACGGTGCCTGTACTGCTTTGCAGCGGGAACGCCCATTGTTGCTGACCACTCATGCTCATTCTGGGGGTATAACCAAAGCCAGGTCAAATGGGCTCACCTGGAAAGCGAGTATCTAAGTGACTTCGCGGGTTCAAATCCCGCTACCTATAATCCCTAGTTTTGGTTCTGTAAGTTGGGTATAAAATACTCCTGATAAATCAGGTAAATCCACTCGCGTTCCGGAAAAGCCTGCCGTCGGAGAGGCATTGAAAGGTGATTTACTTGTTTTGCCTCTCCGAGGTAAATCACCTTATTTTGAGTGTTTTATGCAAGAAGCTGAGAGTTTAACGTCTAAGAAGCCTGCTTTTTCTGGTCTTGACCGGTCTAGGCGATGCCGGACTGAGGTTTACTGCATTTTCTGCTTCTTCTGAAGGCAGGAGAAGCTGGTTTACCGGTTTTATTTGAAGTGTATTATGCACTATTGACTATTGATAGTGGCGACATTCGGAAACCGCCTTACGCATTTCTGCATGCGCATTTTATACATCGCAGATACTCATCAGAAGGTTTTAAACAACAAGCCATCATACTTATGCGCAACAGCAAGGAGGCTGAATATGAAGATATGGATAGACGGCTCTGGCTGGAACGGTAGGGTGAGCAGATACGCACTGGCTTTCGAGGATGGTAAGACAGAGATAGTCGAGACTGCGGAAGATAAAACGAACAACACCATGGAGTATGCTGCTCTTATCAAGGCTCTAGAGGAAGCTAAAAACGGCGACGAAATCCTGACTGATTCCAAATTAATCGTAGGACAGGTTACGGGAGGCTGGAAAATCCACAAGCCGCACCTTTTCGAGTTCGTCGCAAAAGCAAAGAAGCTTCTAAAAGAGAAAGATGTGAAAATCAGGTGGTTGCCAAGAGAGGAGAACAAGGCAGGGCATCTTCTGGAATGCTGATTTTACGGAGTTCAGCGATGGACACGTAACAAGGTCAGCGTCAGCATTTTAAATATTAACGGCCGAATATATCTGCAAGGGGCCCGTAGCTCAGCTGGTCAGAGCGGCAGTCTTATACGACACGCTCTTACACATGTCTAGGAAAGCTGTAGGTCGAGAGTTCAAATCTCTCCGGGCCCATGCATGGTTTTCAGATGAGAAGAGGAAACAAGCCTGGCTTTCTCCTTCAGGTTGTAAGGGAAAGGATAAGCATACTTTTCCAGCTCGCAGAGAAGGAGCTGAAAACGCATCCTGACAGGGCAAGAAGGTACATCTCCCTTGCAAGGAAACTTGGGATGAAGTATAACGTGCGCTTCCCCCGGAGACTGAAGAGGAGGTTCTGCAAGAAGTGCGGAATCCTGTGGATTCCTGGTTATAATTTGAAGGTGAGGCTGAATTCAAGGAGAAAGGTAATGGAGTACCGATGTGAGTGCGGAGTGGTGAGGGGATTCCCCCTGCATCCAAGAATACAAAAAGAGATAGTAGGCTGAGAGGGGTCAGCTATATTCCATCATGGGTCCAAGTTCACTGGAAAGTTACCCCCCTCCACGACGTTTATAAACAGTAGTAACTAAGTTTTGTAAAGAAAAAACTACCGAGGGGCACTCGGGAAGTAACGCCTGCAATTCCTTGCAGAAGGAGAGAGATGTTGCAGAAGCAACGTCTGTGAAGCAGGAACTACACGCCATGAAACAGGGGCTGAAAGCACACGTCAACCGTGTGAGGATGTCACTATATGTTAGTTGATAAAACCACGCACTTTGAGGTGAAATCCGATGAAAAGTGTACGATTTGCCCGCAGACAGGTTCATAAAGAAACTGACGAAAAGAGAACTTAATAATGAACTTACGAACTACTGAAGGAGAAAAGTAGATACTACGTAATCCTGCAAAGTAGGCGCTAGATTAATATATTTTAACTACTTAATCCTATACCTCTGAGGTGAACAGATGAAAGGCGTTTGTGACGTGCTGGCAGACAGACTCATAAAGAAAGCTGCACAGAAATTGAAGGAGATTCCGGAAGTGACAGCACCGGACTGGATGGAGTTCGCAAAGTCAGGTGCTAATAGAGAGAGACCTCCAGAGCAGGAGGACTTCTGGTATACCAGATGCGCTTCGATAATGAGGAAGCTTTATCTGAATCCTGTAATAGGTGTGAGCAGGCTGAGGAGGGAATACGGCGGGAGCAAGCACAGAGGCGTAAAGCCTGAGAGGTTCAGGAAGGGCAGCGGCTCAGTCGTAAGAGAGGCATTGCAGCAGCTTGAGAAAGCCGAGTTCGTAGGGCACAGCAAGAAGGGCAGGTTTCTGACAGGAAAAGGCAGGTCGTTCCTTGACTCTGCCGCGTTGGAGGCATCCAAGGTGGGTTAGCTTGGGTGAGAACGAAATAGAGGATTTGAGGAACCAGAAGCTGAGGGAGAGGCTGCAGAAGTACCAACAGGCCAGAGAAATTGAAATGCAGAAGAAGGTGGCGCTCAAATACCTCGTGGATGCACCGGCGTATGAGAGGCTGATGAACGTCAAGATTGCAAACCCGGCGTTGTATGACCAGATTGTCACGATGCTGGTTTACCTGCAGCAGAACGGTCAGCTGAAGGGAAAGGTAAGCGAGGAGCAGATTAAGACGATTCTTGCGAAACTGACAGCAAGGAAGGAATCCGAGATAACGTTCAAGAAGAAGTAGGTGAAGTTTATGGGAAGTAGGAAAAGCCACCAGAAGAAGACCGCGCTGGCAAGCGCCCTCAGGAGGAACAAGCGAGTTCCTTTGTTTGTTGTCGCAAAGACGAACAGGCGCACAAGGACCAATCCCCATGCAAGGCACTGGAGGAGCAGGAAGCTGAAGCTTCATATTGACAGGTGAGCGAATGGTTGAAGAGATTGAAAGGATATACACCGTGCCACTTGCGGATGCATATGCTACGGTGAGGGGGAAGAGGAGCATAAGGGCAGTCAAGATTCTGAAGTCCTTCCTCGCAAGGCACATGAAGACAGAGGAGGAAAGGGTGAAGCTCGGCGCGGAGGTCAACTCCGCTGTCTGGGCAAGGGGCATAAAGAAACCTCCAAGAAAAATCAAGGTGAAGGCAAAGAGGGATGCGAAGGGACTTGTTTCAGTCAGCCTTGTTGAGGAGCCTAAGCCTGAGAAAGCCGAGGAGAAAAAGCAGGATGAGAAGAAGGGGTAAGTTGATGCATCTTGCAAAAGCCACGATGGAGGGAAGCTCTTTCCTTGGAATCTTCGCAAAAACCAATGACCATGTCACCCTTCTTCCAAGGAATGCGCACGAGAAGCTCAAGAGGGTATGCAGCGAGGTTTTGAAAACAAGGATTGTCACCGCAACCATTGCGAACTCGAATCTGCTGGGGATAATGTCCGCGATGAATTCAAGCGGGATAGTGCTGCCCAGAACAGTTTATGATTCTGAAGTGAAATTTCTTGAGGGAGAGGGATTCAAGACAGGAGTGATAACGGACAGGAGGACGGCGCTTGGAAACAACGTGCTTGTGAATGATTCAGCCTGCCTTGTCAACCCCGCCATGAGCCCGAGGGGCATACAGGAAATCAAGGATTGTCTGGATGTGGAAGTAATCAAGGGAACAATCGGGGGAGGGAAGACCGTTGGAGCAATGGCAGTCGTGACGAACTGCGGCATACTGACAAGGACGAATGTTTCTGACCATGAGCTTTCCTTCCTTGAGGATGTTTTCAAAGTGAAGGGGACGGGCGGTACGGCGAATATGGGAGTGCCTTTCGTAGGGTTATGCATGATTGCCAACAGCAATGGTTTCGTGGCTGGCGAGATGACAAGCGGTTTTGAGCTCGGCAGGATAGACGAGGCATTGGGTTTAATTGGAAGGTGATTGGATGAGTATCGTGACATTTGACGAGTTCAGGAAGATGGACTTCCGAGTGGGACATGTTGAAAGCGCCGAGAAGGTTCTTAATACAGATAAGCTGGTGAAGATGGTTATGGACATAGGCGGGGAGAAGAGGCAGGTTATAGCCGGGATAGGGGCGAGCTACCTACCGGAGCAGCTGATAGGCAGGAACCTTGTGGTGCTTGTCAACCTTGAGCACAAGAAGTTCAAGGGCCTTGATTCGGAGGCAATGATACTTGCTGCGGACTGGGAGGAAGGGACCTCGGTCATTTTCGTTGCAGATGATGTTCCTGTCGGGACAAGGGTGGTGTGATCTTATGAAATATGCAATAAACGGTGAGATGCTCCTGAAGGGGGAGAGCAGGAAGTTCCACAAGGAAGTGGAGGCGGACAACCAGAAGCGGGCTGTTGATATTGTCTACGCAAAGCTGGGGAGCAACCACGGTCTGAAGAGGAAGGACGTGAGGATAGATTCTGTTGAGGAGGTGAAGTGATGGCAGGCAGGGATGATCTTGCGAAGATCGCATATGAGATGCAGGCTTACAGGGAGCAGGCGCAGCTCATGCAGCAGCAGATGGCAAACATACAGCTCAACTACGCTTCTTTGGAGTCGGCAGTACAGACGCTTGAAAACATTAAGAAAATAAATAAGAACGAGGATGTGCTCCTGCCGGTTGGCTCGGGGGCGTACATCAAGTCAAAGGTGGAGAACAACGAGGTTGCACTGATTGACGTCGGTGCTGGCATCATCGTGGAGAAGCAAATCCCCGAGGCGGTGCTGCTACTAAAGGCAAGGATGAAGGAAATTGATTCGATGAGGGACAAACTGCAATCCGGCTTTGAGGATGTTTCTAAGAAGATGAAGGAGCTGGAGGAGTCCGCAAACAAGCTCGTTGAGAAAATGAAGAGTGATAAGGGCCAAGCGTCTAAAGAGGATGAGGAGTACAGGTAGTGAAGAAGGCGGGTAAGATGTTCAACCTTCTAAAAAACAAGCTGTCCTCATTCGTCAACTCTCTTTCCAAGAAGGTTGAGGAGAGGGCTGAGCTGGCAGAGGCTCCTGCGGAGAAGCCTGCTGAAGAGAGAGGGCATGAGAAGGCCGTGCAAGTCAAGGAGCAGCCCCGGAAGAGGCCTGCAGAGAAGCCGAAGGAGGAGAGGAAACCTGAGGTGAAGCTCAGCCTTGAAACGCGTGTGAGAAGCATCCTGTCACCTGAGGTTGAGATACGGGAGAAGGATGTTTCGAACCTGCTGGACGAGCTGGAGATGTCGCTGCTTGAGGCGGATGTTGCTTACGAGGCTTCAAAGGGGATAACATCCGAGCTTAGGAAGAAGCTCGTAGGATTGCATGTGAAGAAGAACGATGTCGGCAGGACTGCGAATGAGATGATAAGGACAACGCTTCTTGAAATTATGGAGAAGGAGAAGCCTGATCTGGTTGGACTGGCGAAGAAGAAGGCTTCCTCCAGAGAGCCTTTTGTGGTTCTTTTCCTAGGGCCCAACGGCTCTGGCAAAACTACCTCCATTGCAAAGGTTGCGAATCTGCTGAAGAAGAACGGTATTTCATCGGTTATTGCTGCCGCGGATACGTGGAGGGCTGCCTCGCAGGAGCAGGCTGAGGTCTGGGCTGGAAGGCTTGGGATAAAGGCAATTGGGGGGCAGTACGGTTCTGACCCTACGTCTATCGCATGGAATGCGGTTGCGCATGCCAAGGCAAAGGGCGTAAATGCGGTTCTAGTCGATACAGCGGGAAGACAGGAGACGAGCAGGAATCTCATGAAGGAGCTGGAGAAGATGAATAGGGTGATAAAGCCCGACTTGAAGCTGTATGTCGGGGAGGCAATAACTGGCAACGCGATAATCGAGCAGGTCAGGGAGTTTGACAAGGTTATAGGGATAGATGGGGTGATTCTTACAAAGGTTGATGTGGATGAGAAGGGTGGAGCTGCCCTCTCCGTCTTCCATGCGACAGGGAAACCGATAATTTATCTGGGGGTAGGGCAGGAAGTAGATGACCTGCAGGAGTTCTCAGCTGACTTTGTGGTAGGGAACTTGTTAACCTGAATCCTTCAGCCTCCTCCACAGGATTATTCCTGAGAGGAGCTGTATTGGCTGCACCACAAATGCTGGTATAAGCCAGGCGAGCGGGAGCAGGCATATGGTGCATGCTATGATGAACGTCGCAATAGCAACGCCTATCCCGATTACGAACCAGAGCAGGGAGTAGACTACGACATCGCCACGATTGGCATAGACGAGTTTTGCGGATCTTGCAGCCGCATTCAGAACGCTTCCGCCTCCAAGCACCATCTCCATTTCCAAGAAGAGCAGGAGGAAATCTAGTATTATGAAGGCAGCGATGCTGACGGCGCATGCGAGCAGGATTATTATGAGCCCGCCTCCCAAAAGAAGCCCGAAGTTCTGACTTTGCCTGAGGGCTATCAGAGCGGAGAGATTCAGCAAAATCGCTGCGATAAGAGGAGCAAACGAAACCAGTGTGACAACCAGCCTTGCCAATATGACGAGCACTGCATTGACTATCTGCCTCGAGAAATGACCCATCCAGTTTGAGATCGGTTTTCCCGTAGCCATCTCGTCCATTGGGGTGATTACTGCCATTGCTATCAAGACGCCTAGCAACCTATCGACAATACCAAGTATCATCTGCAGAATCACCGGGCTGATGCAGAATATCAGTATGAGAAGGGCGTTCTGCGTTTCAAACGGCGAGTCTTCGCCGCATATGAAATTTCCGGGGAGCTGAGCGAAGAGATTGATGATGCCAAAAGCAAGGGTTATTACGAATACTACTCCGAAGGCGGTTACTACGCTCCTCCAGTTCTCCCTGTACAACTCATACGCTTCCGTTATTATCCTGAAAACATCAACCATCAGACCACCTGGTATTAACGTATAGAAAAGGGTATTTATAGATTGTGTAAATTTCAGGAAAGTTACCTGCGGAAACGCGGGGGTCTGCGCCTGTCTCCGAAGCTACTCTGACCATAGGGACGGTTTCTGCCCTTACCCCCATAGCTTTGATAGGGAGGCATTCTCGGAGCTGGAGTATTTGCTGGCAGGAATTTCTCCTCGAGAGTTGTGCCAATAAGCCTCTCTATCTGCCCCATAGTGCCCATTTCATCCGAATAGCAGAGTGTTATGGCTTCTCCCACATCACTCATTCTCCCAGTCCTGCCTATGCGGTGCAGGTAGTAGTTTATATCGTAGGGAAGCTCGTAGTTGAACACGTGGGAGATTTTCTCTACTTGAATGCCTCTTGAGGCAACATCCGTGGCAACAAGCAGGTCTATCGAACCATCCTTGAACGCGTCCATCGTCCTTGTTCTCTGAGCCTGTGTCAAGTCGCCCTGTATCCCCCTTGCCTTTATCCCGTTGTAGTTCAGTATCCTAGCCAGCTCGTCAACCCTCCTTTTAGTCCTGCAGAATATCAGCGTCCTCTGCGGCTTAATCTGCCTTAAGAGGAACAGTAGCGCTCCGAGTTTTCTCCCGGACTGGACTATGTAGAAGTACTGCCTCACTCCCTGCGCGCTCTTTTCCGAGGATATGAGCTTAACGTGCTGTGGATAGCGCATGTGCTTCTTTGCAAGGGAAAGTATCTCCTCTGGGAAGTCAACGCAGAAGAGCAGCATCTGCTTCCTCTGGGGAGTAGCAGCGATTATCCGATCTACATCTCTGATGAAGCCCATTGCGAGCATCACGTCTGCCTCGTCAATAACAAAGAACTCTATTCTGGAAAGATTCAGTGCACCGCGTGACATCAGATCAATGATTCTGCCTGGCGTGCCAACGACAATGTGCACCCCTCCTCTCAGCTTCTCAATCTGGGGCTCTATCCCGACTCCGCCGTATGCAACAAGAACGCGCGCCTTCGAGTACCTGCCTATCTTCCTGAAGTCGTTCCCCACCTGGATTGCAAGCTCCCTCGTAGGCGCAAGCACAATTACCTGCACGAAAGGCTTCTCACCCACTATTTCCAGCAGAGGGATTGCAAATGCTGCAGTCTTTCCTGTACCTGTCCTTGCCTGCGCTATCAGGTCTTCTCCTTGCAGGATGTAAGGGATGGCCTGTTTCTGCACTTCAGTAAGCTCCTTGAAGCCCAGTTCTGCAAGTGCCTTGGAAATAGGCTCGCTGAATTTAATGTTCATTCAAAAACTCCACAATTAGCATTAGCTATATTGTGATAGTATTACACAGTACCAATTAATAATTTGATTTGTTAGGGATGCAGAAGCCGATAGAAGGAATGCTCAAAATCTCAAAAACGAGGAAATGCCAATTGCAGCCACTACCCCTAGGATGAATGACAGCGCAACCTTCCACGACCTGCCTTTGAAGGCATCTGGAAGAAGTTCGGCAAGAATTACGTAGGACATGGCTCCTGCGGCAAACCCGAGGGCAGAGGGGATTACTTCCTTAACCAAGCTTAGAAATATGTAACCAAATATTGCAGCAACGCCTTCAATAAGGCCTGAAAGAACCCCGAATTTGAAGGAACGCACGCAGTCGATTCCGTAGCATGCAAGAGGAGCGGAGACAAGAGTCCCCTCGGGCACGTCTTGAATGGCTATTGTTGAAGTTACCAGCCATCCCAGAGGGTTTGACTGTGCGAATGAGGATGCAATTGCAAATCCTTCAGGCAGGTTGTGTATTGTTATCGTGCCGGCAATTAAGGCTGCCTTTTTCTTTGAGTCGCTTATGCTTGTTTTTCTCACTAAAAAATGCAGATGCGGCAGTGATCTCTCAAGCACAAGGAATACCAAAAATCCTACGAGCAGGGATAGCGTGGCAACTAAGTCGCCAGCGTAGATTAGGGATTGGCCAAACATTTCCATAGCGGAGAATGCCATGACTCCGGCGCAGAAAGAGATGATATTTGAATAATCCACCCGCCCGATTTTCCTCCCGTTGAACAGGAGTATGCCTGCCGAGCCGAGGGAAGTCGCCAGAAATACGGTTAACGCCCCAAAAAGCAAATCTAGGAATGCCATTTGACCACTACTGTTAGAATGGATTCGACATAAAATACTTAGTAAGCTAACCCTCTCTTCACCAACTTTAGATTTTTCTGCCAATGTTGCATTAAACCACTGGCTTTTTATGCAGCATAACTGGTGGTTGAAATGCTGGTTCGAGCATAAACGACTCTGAAAGTGCAGGGGGAGCAAGGCAAGGGAAAAACTAGAGTCTGACTTCGCTTCAGGAACGATATCCGAATTTGCGGTTGTATCTCCTGTGGTCTAAGACCTCGAGGACAATGGCGTAGAGTTTGACGCGGTCTCCCTCCAGAGTATAAATCAGGCGCCAGTAGGAGTCGAGATTGAGTTTCCAGAGGTTGGTGACTCCGTACTTCACGACGTATTCCTTCGGGATGAGGCGTTTCGGGACGTGCTTGCCCGCCTCCGGCGAGGTCATGAGCTTGGCGAGCCCCTTTTCGACGATTTCGAGCAGATAGCGGGCTTCGCCGTTCCCTTTTTCCGCTTTCGCTCGAAGTTCGACGAATTCCTTATTGAATTCTGGGCTGAGGCTAACTTCGTGCATATCTGACACTCTCTTTAATCAGTTTTCTGGCTGCCGGGTTTTCCGCAAGAACCCACATTATTTTCCCTTCTTTTGTGATAAATATCTTGTTTGATTCCTGTAAATAAGAGAGGATGAGCTGGAGGGTCTGGTATTGTACTCCCTTGGGCAGCGAACGCCAGAGCTGTGCACGGGTGGGATATTCGCTTGCCTTTTTTATGGCATCCTCTACCATGAGTACGGTGTCCAGCCTCGGGTAATGGAGTACGTTCTGCAACTGTCTCATTTCAACCACTTGTATAAACTTATACAATAGTGATATTTAAGGCTTTTGGTCGGAAGAGTGCCGAATGGCGAGGCAAGAAGGAAGCTTGAGTCTGGCGGGCTTATGCCCGCGACATTATTTTTTATACGTTACCGTTTTCACCTCACTGATTTTTTGAAGTTTAGCAAGTGAGATTTAAGATTTATTTGGGCTGAGGATCTTGCTGGAGCGCTTGACTTATATTACCAAACATGTTAGTCCTAGAATTGAATATCTTTAACTACCACCAATGATTTTATACAATCCTATCACTGTGGCAATTAGTAATAGAACAACTGAGAGCACTATAACTACTAGTATTCGGAACACCACTGCAATTGCTGCCCTATCTCGTGAGTTAGTCGTTGCGTTTGCTAGTTTCTGGACTTCCTCAACAGTTAGCAACTCTTCAGGCAGTTTGTGTTTTTCGTTCCTTATCTTTGGCTTTAGCCACGTGATAACCTCCGGAAATTCCTCGTCTTTTCCGAGAAGCCATTTGTAAAACATCTTGAGAACAATCTTGAAATCGTACATTGTATATTCGGAATATTCCTTTGAATCAATGAAGGAGACGAGCTTTATCAGATCCTCTTTGCTTGCGCTGGAAAAATCCTTTCCAAGCCATCCCGCAAGGTAGCGGACGCACCACATACATTTGACCACGCGGAGCTTGCTTGAACCTTTTGCTAGCCTGATGTGGGCGAAGTCCTCTATTTGCTTTTTCGTCTTTGCGGGCAGAGCAGAAGCTCGCAGGCGTCCTAACTCCTTTTCAAAGTTCGTCTGGTGCTTGTATATGGTGAATTCATTCATGTGCCTGCGTCTGGTCGAAGGTCTATATACAGATTGCTGCAGAATCTAGCACTTTGTTAGGGGGTTGACGGAGGGGCAAGACTATAGAATCATACAAGATGCAGGGGGAGAGATTTGAACTCTCGCAGGCCTAAGCCAACAGATCTTGAGTCTGTCGCGTTTGACCAGGCTCCGCCACCCCTGCGCGGATATAGTTTACGCAAGCTCCCCTTTTAATATTTTATACGAGGGTCTTTGCAAGAAGCATTATCACAAGCAGCCCTAGTGAATTGAACGCGAATGAGATGAGGATGAACGCCTTGTCGTCAAACCCCTCCAAGCCCAACAAAGCTGCGGCCAGCTCGTCAGGAAGAGGGGAGCCGATTATAAAGGCTGCAAGCGGGAGGGAGAGGATGAGGAAGAGCTTTGATTTTATTTTGGGGATCTTTATTTTGTGGTGGTTTATTCTAACTGGTTTTTTCAGGCTCTCCTCCACACTCTTGAAGATCAAGTAATCGCTCACCATTGCGGAGAGGCCTCCGAGAACGGCCGCAACTGTCATATTGACATTCTCTGCCAATGCTGCAAAGAGAACAACCGAGAAGGGAGAGGTCACCCCATAGCTGTAGAAGAAGCCGCCAACGAACGCGCCGAGGTATCCATAATCCCCCAACCTCAAAACGAATTTTTCAATAGTACCTGAGAGCCACAGCCAGAGGGAACAGCTGACTACAAGAACGAAGAGGAGGAATTTGTGGTGTTTAGTAGTCCAACGCTTAAATTTCATCCTGCAACCCCCATTCAGATCTTGCAAATTTTCGAAAAGTTTGCGTATATTTCCTCGCCATGCTCAGTATACTCAACTTCAGGGTGGAAGATGCAGCCGTAGATGGGCTTCTTCTCATGCTTCATTGCTTCATTGGAGCAGTCCTTGGAATGGGCGAGGATTTTGAAATGCGGCACATTGACGACCTCGTCGTTGTGGGATGCCCACACCACGAATTTGTTGGGCAACCCTCTAAACAGGTCATCTTCCTCATCAATGGACAGCTCCACCTTCCCGTATTCAGGTTTCTTGGATGGCTGTGCCTTTCCTCCAAAATGCAGTCCGATGAACTGGTGACCTGCGCAGATTCCGAGTATTGGCTTTCCAAAATTGTCGAGGTAGTTGGAAAGTTCCTTCAGCTCCTTCACTTCCCCCAAGCCGATTCTTATCGCGCCGCCCGAGAGAACCAACCCATCAGCATCTATCTTGCTCAGGGGAGTCTTGCAGGGGATTATCTCCGAGTCTACTTCTAAGTATTTCAAAGTTCTCAGAATCCTGTGGGTCCACTGCGAACCCAGATCAACAACAAGTATCCTCATTATTCCCACTCTATGCATGCGGGCGGCTTGCTGGTTATGTCGTAAACGACCCTGTTCACGCTATCCTTAAGTTCGCGCGTGATTCTGTTGGAGATGTTCTCCATGATGTTGTCAGGGATGCGAGCATACTGCGCAGTCATTGCATCCACGCTGTAAACCGCCCTGACAGCAACAGTGTAGCCATAAGCCCTCTCGTCTCCAAGCACTCCAACGCTCCTTGAAGGAAGCAGAACCGCGAAATACTGCCAAGGAAGCTCCATCTCTCCCCTTGCAGCCGCCTGCTCCAATTCCTCTTCAACAATTGCGCATGCCTCCCTCACAACCTCAACCTTCTCAGGTGTGATTTCTCCTATTACCCGTATAGCGAGTCCCGGACCTGGGAACGGCTGCCTGTTGCATATCTCATCGGAAAGGCCAAGCTCTCTACCAACTTTTCTGACCTCATCCTTGTAAAGCTCCCTCACGGGCTCGACAAGCTTCAGCTTCATTCCTTTTGGCAGACCGCCAACATTATGATGCGTCTTAATGGTTGCTCGCATTCCTGCACCCGACTCAATCCAGTCCGGTGCAAGCGTCCCCTGCCCGAGGAATTTGGCCTTCTCCTCCTTGGCAATCTTCTCGAATATTGTTATGAACATCTCACCAATTATCTTCCTCTTCTTCTCAGGGTCCTTCACTCCCTTCAATGCCGCATAGAACTTCTTCCCCGCGTCAACGAAGCGCAGGTTCATGTTTATCTTCCCTGCGAGCTCCCTTATGCTTTCGGGCTCTCCCTTCCTCATGAAGCCGGTATCAACGAAGACAGCAACGCACTTCTTACCCAAAGCCTCATTCATCAGCACCGCAGTGACTGTGCTATCCACCCCTCCTGAAACTGCAACAATCGCCTTCCCCATGCCAATGGTTCTCTTTATCTGAGCCACTGCATCCTCTATGAACCTTTGGGGTTCGAATGTCATGTTAGTGTATTGAGTATAGCACTATAAAAAATCTTTCATTGTCAGAGAAATAGAGAAAACATTAAAAATCTCGTTTCCTAAATACCATTAATGGAGGCTTCATATATACGAAAACTGGCTGATTCTTACAGAAGTTTCAGGATTGCTACCCTTGGCTCCCATTCCGCCCTTGACATATGCGAGGGCGCCAAGAGGGAGGGCATCAAAACCCTTGTTGTCTGCCAGAAAGGCAGGGAGAGAACTTACCAGAAGTACTACTCTGCAAGGAAGAGGCTTGAAAAGGGGATTGGCTGCGTAGACGAGATAATGCTCCTGGACAAATTCTCGAACATAGCAACACCTGCCGTGGTGAAGCAGCTGCAGAGGAAGAATGCTGTCTTCATACCGCACCGCTCCTTCTCTGTTTATGTCGGCTATGACGCGATTGAAAAGAGCTTTGAAGTCCCGATTTTCGGCAACAGGTTTCTCCTGAGAGCGGAGGAGAGGGATGCTCCCAGGAACCAGCTCTACCTCCTGAAGAAGGCGGGGATAAGGACGCCGAAGAGTTTCAGTAAGCCCTCTGACATAGACAGGCTTGCCCTGGTGAAAGCTAGCGAGGCGAGGAGAAGCTACGAAAGGGCTTTCTTCTTCGCAAGCTCAGAAGAAGAGTATGAGAGGGAGAGCAGCAACATGCTGAAGAAAGGCATCGTTACAGAGGAAGGCTTGAAAGCAGCCCCGATAGAGGAGTTTGTTGTTGGCGCTCAGTACAACTTCAACTACTTCTACTCGCCCCTGAATGAAGAACTGGAGCTTATTGGGACGGATACAAGAAGGCAGACGAACCTTGACGGCTTGCTGAAGCTGCCCGCAAGGGAGCAACTGGAAGTGCTGAAGCACCTGAGGATGAAGAATATTGAGATAGGGCATGTTGCCTGCACATTGAGGGAAAGTATGCTCGAGAAGGTTTTTGACATTGGGGAGAAATTCGTTGGGACCTGCAGGAGGGAATACCCGCCTGGTTTGATAGGAGCCTTCGCACTGCAGGGTGCAATTGTTCCAGAGGAGAAGGGCGAGGAGATTATCATATTTGACGTTAGCTTCAGGCTGCCCGGTTCCCCAGGAGTGAGGTTCACCCCCTACACTGAATATTTGTATGGTGAGAGCCTGAGCATGGGAAGGAGGACTGCAATTGAAATCAAGAATGCATTCAGGAAGAGGAGGTTGGGAGAGGTAGTCACATGATTCCAAGGAGTAAGATTCTTGATATTCTTAAGGGGTATGACAAGAGGAGGATAAAGATAGCAAGCATATGCTCGCATAGTTCACTGCAGATTTTCCACGGGGCAAGGGAGGAGGGGATGAAGACTGTTGGAATCTGCTTGGAACAGTACAAGAAAACCTATGATTCATTCCCGTACGGCAAGCCGCACGAGTACATAATTGTTGATAGCTACAGGGACATACCCGAGAAAGAGCTGGTTGAGGATGACGCGATAATTGTCCCCCACGGCTCGTTTGTCGAGTATACCGGCAAGAAACTGGAGGAAGCTGCAGTGCCAATGTTCGGCAACAGGATGAGCCTGGTTTGGGAGGGCAACAGGGACAAGCTGTTTGAGTGGATGCGCGACTCGGATTTGAGGGTGCCGAAGCTTTTCACCCCTGAGACTATAGACAGGCCGTGCATAGTGAAGCTTCCTGGAGCAAAGGGTGGTAAGGGGTATACGATAGTGAATTCACCTGAAGATTTCAGGAAGAAGGTTAAGGAGGAGAAGTTCGTCATACAGGAGTACATCTCCGGAGTGAGGGTTTACCCGCACTACTTCTTCTCCCCAATTGCAAAAGGAGGTTACGAAGTCAGGGGGGGCTCGCTTGAACTGATGAGCATAGACAAGAGGCTGGAGAGCAATATCGATGAAAGCTACAGGGCTACGCTTGCCGGAGTTAAGGTGGAGCCCAGCTTCACTGTCATAGGAAACGAGCCGATCACGTTGAGGGAGTCGCTTGTCAGGACGATTATGGAGATGGGGGCGAACGTTGTTGAATCCTCCTACAGGCTCTTCGGAGGGCTGCCCGGCCCGTTCTGCGTGGAGATGATATGCACAGAAGACTTGAAGTTTTATGTTTTTGAGATTTCCGCAAGGATAGTTGCCGGGACGAACCTCTACCCGCTCGGTTCCCCTTACACCTGCTACTCTTACAGGGAGCCGATGAGCACCGGAAGAAGGATAGCCAGAGAGATAAAGAGGGCTGCGAAGCTCAATAAGCTGGACAGGGTGGTCTATTAGTGAAGAAGGGAAAGGTGTGAAAAACACTTCAAACCTCCTCATACTGCTTTCTATTCTCTTGTTATCCCGCCAGACGTGCGCATGCCTGCAGAGCATAGACCCTTCCTTTGGAGCGAATCCTTCGTATTTCAACATGAGCGAACAGGTGAATAGGGATATACACTCGCAGAACATATCCCCTGAGGAGAAATTCTACCTGCTCATCCACAACAGCTTCCCCGAAGCGCCTCTACTTTCAAATATAATGGGATACGACCTCCTTCTTCCGTTCTCCTGTCCTCCAGATGGAACACAGGTTACTGACAGGAATTTCATTAAGGGGGCGTGGGTGCGCGTCATAAGCATAATGCCGTCTGTGACGGATGAGGGGGGGAATGGCTGGGTCCAACCGCGAGGAAAGGTGCTGGTCGCGCACAACTACTCCATCCAGCTGCCGCCAAGTGCAACGAACAGTTATCCTGACTGTGGGGTTGTTTACACTTTGCTCAACTCAAGCAACGAGCTGTCTGTATACATCAATGGAGTTTATCTTGGCAGTTCAACGCTGACGGACTACGAGACAGACTCGACAGATGTGGGAGCAGACGCAGAACTGCTTGTTTCAGCAATGGTGAAGGAGGATTACTACGTTTCGGAGTGCTACTGCTGCGGCTACGGGGATGAGGGCTGCGAGTCCACATGCTGTTCATGCAAGTTCTCAAACAGCGAAGTGGTTGAGGAGCGCCTTAACCTCAGCAACTCGCTCGACAGGAGGGTATACCGAGTGAACATCTCCGCTGTACTGACAATGCTGCAATGCCCAAAGGACCCACTCAGCACGGCATCAGGCAATCTGTCGCTTGCAACCAGCGCTCCCGTCCAGTCGATCCTTCTATCTTTTTTTGACTCAAACATCTCACTGCAGACTCATGAGCTTGACATAATGCCTGTTCTAAAGCCGCACAACGTGCTCGAGGCAAGATCCGTGTCTCGGAATCATGAATTTTCCCAAAAAGCGTTCGTGAGCGGAGTCAACATCTCTGACGGCGCAATCCTCCTCAACTTCACGGGAGTTCCTCGGGAATATTTGCGAGTTTCCCATGCAAGCTTAATGCTCGTGGATTTGTTTGGGGAGGAACACAACCTAACAAACTACACTGAGGTCTCCTGTCCTCTCAATCCCGTTATTGAACTCTCTGCGCCTCATTGGGCGGAGGAAGGTTCAGATTTCCAAGCAGCTGTCAAACTTTCGGAGGGAGGTTCAGCGCTGCCAGGCAGGAAAGTGAAGGTTCTGTACTCGGCTGAGGAATACACAGAAACAACCGACTCAAACGGAGAGGCAGTCTTCAAACTTAAAGCCAAGCAGAGCTTGATAGAGGCAAAAACAGAGTATGACGGAAGTTATGCGGGGGTGAAAGCGAGCAGGAACATCATGGTTTACCGCTCCTCCACATTAACGTATCTTCTTTCCCTCCTGGCATTACTTTTTATTCTAGCTCTGAGCTATACTGCCTTAAGACGGATGGTTGGGGGTGGACGATGAGATGGGGTAGTTTCATAGTCTTGCTGATACTGCTCTCCTCGGTCAGCTACGCCGCATGGCCAGACCCGAATGCAATTGCGGATGCACTTGTCGAAACGTTTTTCAGTATCCTCAAATACGCGCTCTCCCTCTTCATCTCACTCGCAAACAGCTTTGTGGCGTACAACCCAGTGATTGTTGAAGCGCTTCTGGCCATACACTCCAAGGTCATAGGCCTGCTCGTCCCCTTATACCTCATAATACTAACGTGGAATGGCATACAGATAATGGCCAGCACCGCGGTATCCACACAGGCGAACGCACGCATAACAATACAGAACTCCGTGATAAGCATGATTCTAGTTGCATCCTCCCTTCAGATCTACAATCTGCTGCTGAACCTCTCGCAGCTTATTTCTTCGTATTTCATATCTGCGCCTTTCCCCGAGGTGGGTTACCCCTCAATCACAACGCTGGCGCTGTTTCTATTCATAGTCCCGTTGCTCGTCCTATTCAATGCATTTCTGATAATACGTTTCTTTTTCATATCTCTTGGGGTGCTGCTCTTTCCAATAGGCATATTCCTCTACTTCTTTCCCCCAACCAAGCCGTACGGCAGGATGCTCATCTCGACCATATTCTTTTTCCTCTTCATCCAGGTCATACTCTCACTTATACTCTCTATCATGGGTATTCTTGCGGCTACTCCGCCGCAGTCGGTAGGGCTGTCCGCAATTGATGAGCAGACGTACAAGCTCTGCATGTTCATAGGAGGACTGCTGCTCCTCCTGTTCATCCCGACAATGTTAATACTGCAGATTCTGCTGATTGCCTTGTACCCAGAAATAAAACTCTTAGGTTTGCTGGGAAGGGCAGGTGCAAGCGTTAAAAATACGGAGCAATAAATGTGGGTTATATGGCAAAATACTTCGGGACGTATGGAATAAGGGGCAGGTTGGACAGCCTTACCCCAGAATTCGCACTGAGGATGAGCTCTGCTTTTGGCACATACGTAAAAGGCGGCAAGGTCCTTGTCGGGAGGGATGCACGCCTCAGCGGAACCATGCTGAAGTACTCGGTAATCGCGGGGCTGCTCGGCTCGGGCTGCGACGTCCTAGACTTGGGAATTATCCCGCTTCCTACACTGGAGTTTGAGGTAAGGAAACTCTCCGCGGCCGGTGGGGTTATGATAACAGCTTCGCACAACCCCCCAGAGTGGAACGGTTTGAAGTTTGCAGACAAGGATGGGATAGGCATATCAAGTGAAGAGGGGGAGGCGATTGAGAGGGTATTCGAGAATGGGAGCTCCAAGAAAGCCGAATGGAACAGGTTGGGGCGGATGGAGCATTACATGCTCGGGCTCGAGGAGCACATGGATGCGCTGAGAAGGTGCATTGAGAGGAGGCACATACTCAAGGAATCTCCAAGAGTCCTGCTGGACTGCGGAAACGGGACCGCAGGCCTGATTGCCCCGAAGCTCTTCAAGGAGTTCGGCTGCAATGTGACAACACTGAACGGGCAGCTTGACGGCTCCTTCCCTGGAAGGGACTCCGAGCCCACTCCCCAGAATGTCCAAGAGCTTATGAAAGCGGTTGTTGCGCTTGGGGCAGACTTAGGAGTGGCGTGGGACGGCGATTCTGACCGAGTGATATTTGTGGACGAGAAGGGAAGCTACATATTCGGAGACAAGAGCTTCGCACTTGCAACGGATATCGCGCTGAGGGAGAGGAAGGGGGCGGTTGTCACGACTGTTGCAACGAGCAATGCTATTGCGGACGTTGCAAGTGAGAGAGGAGGGACCATCGAGTATGTAAAGGTGGGCGGGCCATACCTCTCGAGAAGGGCAAAGGAGCTTAACGCAGTAATAGCAGGGGAGGAAGCCGGCGGGGTGATCTGGCCATCCGTCCATCTCGGCAAGGATGGTTTCATAACCGCACTGAAGATCCTGGAGAGGATGTGCAAGGAGGAGAGACCTCTCTCATCCCTCATTGCGGACATGCCGGCTTACTACAATTCAAAAACGAAGGTGGAGTGCCCTGCCGACAGGAAACAGACAATCCTCAAGAGGTTCAAGGAGAAGGTGAAGAGGGACGGCAGGATAAACAGTATGGACGGCGTGAGGGTTGACTTTGACGATTCCTGGGTGATAGTCAGGGCGTCAGGCACGGAGAATTTGATGAGAATATTCGCGGAAGCAAAAAGCCAGAGGAAGGTGGATGAGCTGCTGCGAAAGTATAAAAGAATTGTCGATAAATTATAGTTGGTGGTGAAATGAAAGCAATTGTATTATGCGGTGGCAAGGGGACGAGGCTGAGGCCGTACACCTACTCAATACCTAAGCCAATGCTTCCACTGGGCAAGAAGCCCATACTTGAGTTCGTTGTGAACAACCTAAAGCACAATGGCTTCAAGGAGATATACCTCACGGTAGGGTACCTGAAAGACCACATAGTGAAGTATTTTGGTGATGGGAGCAAGTTTGGCGTGAAGATAAAGTATTTCGAAGAGAGCAGGGAGATGAACACTGCGGGCTCGATACTCCCGTGCAAGGAATGTGTTGAGGATACGTTTATAGTAGTGATGGGGGACCATCTCACTGCGGCGAACCCAATGAAGCTTGCCGATTTCCACAAGAAGAAAGGGGCATTGGCAACAATGGCACTGAAAAGGACAGGTGTTCCGCTGGAATACGGCGTGGCTCATACGGACAGAGAGGGCAGGATAGAGAAGTTCGAGGAGAAGCCAATAGTGCAGAACCTCATAAACTCAGGTATGTACTGCTTCGAGCCGGAGATATTCAGATACATAAAGGATGGGTATGACTTCGCTCAGGATGTCTTCCCCAGATTGCTAAAGGAGAAAAAGAAGGTTTACGGGTATATATTTAATGAATACTGGGTTGACATTGGGAGAGTCCCGGATTACGAGCAGCTCAATCACATAATAAGTATAGTAGACTTGGTGACGCACTGATTACCAGTATATGCTCCACACTGCCAATGCACCGAAGACTGCTTGAAAGAGCAGAAGTATCAGTACGAGTTGTTTCTCTGTCGGGTGGATGGTTTTCATCAGCAGATGGGTGAGGGAGTGGATTTTTCCCCGGTAATACAACCTGTCGCCCTTCCCGAGTCTTCCAAAATTCTCTGCTGCGAATTTTGAGCGCGCTTTGAGGAAGAATTCAATTATCTGCGGAGTCAGTGCTATTACGCCAATCCTCTCCATATTGCCCGTGACAACAGCGGCAACTATGGCAGCCCCAATCATGTACGTGGCAACATTGCCCGGGAATATCCTTGCGGGATACCAATTGAAGAAGAGGAATGCAAGGCATACTCCAAAGAGAGCAATCATCAGGAAACTTGCCTCGGTTGTGTGCAAACCCATGAACATCAGCACGATACTTGCAATGAAAATGGAGGCCGAGATTATTGTTCCTGCGCCTGCTTCCAAACCGTTGAAGCCTGCAAGCAGGTTCACGAGATTCGAGCAGGCAATCACCCCTATAGGGATGAGTAGGAGAGAGTAGAGGTTGATGTTTACCACTCCAAGCAAGGGCACTGCGTAAACACCAAGGTCGAAGTTCACTGTAAAGAATACAAGGTTCATGGTGGTGACTCCCGCCTTCGTGACCATGAGGGGAATTGCCGCGAATAGTGGGAGGATTACCCGGTACTTGTCTGACAATCCAAGTATGTCATCAAGCAATCCCATCACTGCTATGAGAGTTATTGAGCAGACGGCAGCTAGCATATACTCATGGTTTATATCCTTCGAATGAAGCTGGAGGGATAGCAGAAGTGCAATTGAGAAACCCATCAGCATGACGATGCCCCCCAGGTTGGGGATCAGAGGTCTGTCAGCCTTGTTAACGTCTCTTGCAGTAAGACCACGCTCCTTCATTTTCCTTGCAGCCCTTGGAGTCACAAGGTAAACAAGAAGAAAGCTTATCAGGAAGATGATCGCGCATGCGGCAAAGAAAGGTATGTTCATTACAGTACCTCAAACACTTTTATCTCGCCATCATCTGAAGTATAAACTTCCTTCATCCCGTCAACATGCTCGAAGAACATCCTGAAGAGGTTGACGTCGTAGTTATCCTGCGGGTAGACGAACCTGTAGTTCCCGATTCTTAGCAGCTTCTTCAGCGGAACAAGTTTCCTCCAGTCCGCTCCTACCACGAGTACGTCACCCTCAAGGAGGCTCCCGCTCACTGGGTCTGCCTGGGCGAAGATTGCATTGCCGTTTCTTGATACAAAAACGGCGTATATATTGCCGTTGGCGTTCATCTCGTACCGGTAAAGCCTGAAAGAGTCGATCCTGACCTTGCTGTTGTTCGCAATCGTCTTTATTTCTTCAATATTGTCAAAAAGCGATGCATCCAACACCACATAGGTGATGTTCTTTTGTTTCAGCACTGCTGCCGAATCGTTTGAGAGTATGAAGCGCGCGAATTCAGTGTCGTTGTAGTAGCTGCTTCTGCCCGTTGTGAACTCCACAAGGGGCGATATTCCGTATGCCCATATGTTCGCATCAGGGTGAAGCTCATCCTTCACCCACGTGAGCATATCATCGATTGATGTCCCGAGCCTGTCAATGCGCTGTGACTCGATTATTGCGGCGGTGCTCAGCGAGGAAAGGAGTGAGAGCGCTATGACTGAGAAGATTATATAAGCTGCAACTCTCTTCTCCCTGTATAGAGAGGCGATGAATACCGAAGTTAATGCAATCAGGAAGGATGCAAGCGCAGCCTGCTCTGTTTTGAGGAAAGTCTGCGAGTATTCGAACGAGGCGAAGAAGAGCACTATGGAGAGGACTGCAATCGCGGTATTCTGATCCTTGACTCCAAAAAGCTCGTTGATGGCAAATGCCGAGAACAGCGCGATTCCGAGAGAGGAGGGGAAAGCTGCGAAAACTGAGAGGAAAACTGAAAGGAGGAAGAAGGACGCTGCAAAGAATTCAAACCTCCCTCGGCTTTTGTGCCTGCCAGCCAGGTGCAGCGCGAATGCTACGATGCCGACTGCGGCTAGTGGAACGTTTGGCAGATAGAGCAGGAGATTCGTTTCCTCCGCTTCCTTGAAAATATTCTGGTGAGAGGTGATGAGATATGAGATAATGAATACGATTATAAGCGCAGCAACTCCGCGTGCCAGAACGTCATCCCACTTTCTGGGCTGGCATATGAGCTGCACAGTGAGGGAGAGCAGCAGAATCCCGATCAGGATCCAGCCGGCGTTCCAACTCAGTGCTGATACCAAGAAGAGGAGCGCTGAGGCAAGTAGCAGCAGGTGGTTCTTTTTGCTGTAGAATATGAAGAGGGAGGAGCATGCGAGGGCGAATAGGCACATCCCCAACGAGTCGGGTGAGTACACGCCAGATTCCATATTAAGAAGGAAGGCTTGGGATGAGACCAGCAGGACAGCACCGCCAATTGAAGCAACATCCGAGAACATCTGCCTGAGCATGAAGTAGAAGGAAACCGCACAGACTGCCGACAGGATTACTGTCAAAACTTTTGCTATGTTAGTGAAAAGTTCGTAATTGAATTCCTCTCCTGAACTGAACATGCGGTAGAGGGAGGTGGTTATCTGGTGGATTAATCCTGCACCAGATGAGTTTCCCTCCAGAAGACGCTTGGCAGTCAGCAGCTCGGAGTAGGAATTGAGGTCGGAAAGGTGCTTGCTGGTTATCGTGTATGCTGAGATGGAAACTGCAAGCAGCAGGATTAACCCCAGTATGAGTCTCTCCTCGTTGTTCATGGAGTCACTATCCCTTTCCCCTTCCTAGCCTATCGTGAGCTCTTGCAAGATGCCCTGCAGCCAAAGCGGATATGAGGCTTACTTCTCCCGCAAGGGCTGTTGCGCAGGCTATCTCTGCAAATTTTCTTGCGTTGCTTCCCGGAGGGTTGCCCGGCCCATAGCATCCCATTACCTGCAGCGCCTCCTTCTGCGTTGGGAGGTTCGTCCCTCCTCCCAGGGCGCCGCTCTCGATGCTAGGCATTAGTATGGAGAAGTACACGCCGTCCTTCTCCTCCTCCGCTGAGGTTATGGCCATTGCACTGTTCATTATCTGCGCTGGATCCTGTCCGCATGCAATGTACAAAGCGGCAATGGGGTTCGCCACATGAGCGTTGAAGCCGCCAAGTGTGCCCGCCCTTGCCGAACCGATGAAGTTCTTTCCGTAGTTCGTCTCAACAATCTGCTTAGGTGTTGTCTTGAGCACCTTTGCAACGACTGCTTTCGGTATTACAACGTCAGCGCTGACGCTCCTTCCCCTGCCGAGGATGAAGTTTGCTGCGGATGGTTTCTTGTCCGTGCACATGTTGCCGCTCAGGGCGATGCACCTTGCTCCCTTGTTCTCCTTCTCGACGAACTCAACAACCCTCTCCAAGCCGATGGTTATCATGTTCATGCCCATCGCATCCCCTGTGTCGCACACGAACCTCAGGAAGACATGCCTTCCCACTATGAATGGCTGCACCATCTTCAGTTTCAGGAACCTGTCCTGCTCCATCAGCTCCTTCAGCTTGTAGAAGTTTGTATTGACCCAATCCCTGAGTTTGGTTGCTTCGGAAAGACTTTTCACCTTGAAGAGGGGCGCCCTTGTCATCCCCTCCTGTAGTATCCGAACATCGCATCCACCGCTTGTGGTTATGGCCCGGATTCCTCTGCTCACGGATGCAACCAGCGCACCCTCTGTTGTTGCAAGGGGGACGTAGAAGCTGCCTTTTGCGTATTCTCCGTTTATTTTGAGCGGACCGGCAATTCCGACGGGAATCTGCGCGACACCTATCGGGTTGTCGATATTCCTGTTTGTTGCAATTCCCAGATCTATGGTGTATTTGCCAGTATGCTCCAGCTTGGTTTTTGTGAGCTGCTCCAGTGCAGCCCTCCTGACCTCAACCGCCTCGGCAGCAGTGGTAAACTTCTGAACATCATGGAAGCCAATCTTCCCAGCGACGAGCTTTTTTACAAGTTCATTCATTCAAACACCGCATATAGATTTGCTCATGTATTTTTATTAATGTGGTGTTCCTCCCGAGTAATCTGCAATTTATCTGATTATATATAATGTTTATATACTATAAACTGCAGAAGTTAGTACTGGGGATTTCATGGCTCTAGCTGAAGGCGTCGTAACTGCAGAAGTTAGTACTGGGGATTTCATGGCTCTAGCTGAAGGCGTCGTTGCGGATAAGCTCAAGTTCGGCAGCATAGAGATGAGGGAACTCGCTGAAAACCAGAAGCCGCCGAAACTGAGTGATGCCTGGAAGGTGTGGCACGGCGTAAGGGAAAAAAGACTTGGCGAGAAGGGCCCGACGGATATCTACGTTGCGATTATGAAAAACGGGAGGATAAACTACCAGGAACACGGCACGTCGTTTATGGCTATTGATGCACCTGTTCAGTATACCCCTAGAGTCGACTTGGTTTTTAATCCGAAACCAGAACTTGTTTTGATAAAAAACGTGTCGGATACCGCTGATGTCGAGGTCCAAGCGCTTACGAAAAACCTTGCAAATTTTCTGAAAAACAAGGTGGTGAAGGAGGAGCTGGGGAAGCTGGATGAGCATCTGGCTAATGTCGCAGCCAAGAATATAGAGGATTTCAGAACTAGGCGTTTCATGTAGCTGCTTCTGATTCTGTCAATCCCGCAACGAATTAAATACTCTACGTGCAAAGTATATTCCGTGAATCTATGGACCTAGGAGCTGGTCTCAGGAAGGCGCTGGCGAGGATAACCGGTGCGGCAATAGTTGACGAGAAGGCAGTAGCCGAGCTAGTGAAGGAGCTGCAGAGAGTGCTGATAAGCAACGATGTGAATGTTAAGCTTGTTTTCGAGCTCTCAAAGAAGATCCAGGACAGAGCCGTGAAGGAGAAGCCTGCGGGGGGAGTTGGCGCAAGGGAGCATGTTGTCAAGGTTGTTTATGATGAGCTAGTTGCATTGATGGGGGAGAGGTACGAGCCGAGGCTTGGAAAACAGCGTGTGCTGCTGCTCGGGCTTTTCGGAAGCGGCAAGACCACCAGCACAGCGAAGCTTGCAAAGTTCTACAGGGACAGGGGTCTGAGCGTTGGGCTGGTCTGCTGTGATACGTACCGGCCTGCAGCATACGAGCAGGTGGAGCAACTCTCAGCCATGACGGGCATCCCTTTCTACGGAATCAAGGGGGAGAGGGATGTGAAGAAGATAGTGGAGAATGGGCTGGAGCACTTCAAGGACAAGGACGTCATCATTGTCGACTCCTCTGGAAGGGATGCGTTTGACGAGGAGTTGTCGCAGGAGTTGAAGGACATAAATGAGGCATTCAAGCCTGATGAGAAGCTGCTCGTGGTCAGCGCGGACATCGGACAAGTGGCAAAGGAGCAGGCTGAGGAGTTCAACAGGGCAGTTGGCATCACAGGAGTGCTTGTCACAAAGATGGACGGGAGCGGGAAAGGCGGAGGCGCGCTGAGCTCTGTTGCTGTGTCCAGCGCGAAGGTTGCATTCATCGGTACGGGGGAGAAGATTGGTGATTTTGAAGTTTTTGATGCGAAGAAGTTCGTTGGTAGGCTGCTGGGCTTCCCTGACCTGGAGGCGCTGCTTGAGAAAGTGAAGAAAGCAGGCGTGGAGGAAGTGGATGCAGGTAGGATATTGGAGAAGGATTTGACCATAGAGAGTTTCTACGAGCAGCTCAAGGCGACGAAGAAGCTCGGCCCGTTGAAGGGGGTTTTCCAGATGATGGGCATGGTCGACCTCCCAAAGGAACTGATGGAGGAGAGCGAGGAGAAGCTGAAGAAGTACGAAGTGATCATCAATTCAATGACGAAACAGGAGAGGAAGGATGTGGAACTTGTGAGGAAGAGCAAGCAAAGGACAGACAGGATAGCAATGGGTTCGGGTACCAAGCCTGAGGACGTGAGGGAGCTGCTCAGCCAGTTTGAGAAAATGAGGAAATTCCTGAATGCATTCAAGAAGAACAGGGGCTTGAGAAAGCAGGTTGAGAAGATGATGAAAGGAGGGAATCTGCCGGGGATGATAGGATGAAACCTATAGGCCCATATTCCCGTTACGTGAAGAAGGGAGGCTTCATTTTCATTTCCGGGCAGCTCGGCGTTGACGATGAGGGCAGGGCGGTAGGCAACATAGAGCTGCAGACAAGAAAGGCGATTGAGAACCTCATTGCCGTGATAAAGGAGGCTGGAGGGAGGGTTGAGGACACAGTGAAGGTGACAGTATATTTAAGAGATATGAGAGACTTTAATGCTATGAACATTGTTTACTCGGAGTATTTCAAGAAAGACCCGCCTGCAAGGACAACAGTCGGCGTTGCGGAACTGCCGAAAGGGGCGTTGATTGAGATTGATGCGATGGTGAAGGTATGAGGATGCTGACACTGCTGCTGTACATTGCGTTTATTTACATAATAGTATACGCCCTTCCACTTGCGGAGACGTGGCTGGGCGTACCCAAGGAATTCACCCTGCTAATTGACAAGGTTGTTGCAACATTTGTGATAGTAATAAGCGCGTTTGTCTTCCTTGCAATCATTGAGGGGTGGGTGAGAAGCCACTTCAAGCTCTCTGAAGACGAGGCAAGGTACATTTCAAGCATAATACGCTACATCCTAGGAGGACTTGCTCTGCTTTTCATAGGCTTCCTTTTCATTGGGGACACCACCTCACTCACACTCTTCTCAGGCCTTGTCGGCGCGGGCCTTGCAATAACCCTGCAGCCGACAATGCTCAACATAATCGGGTGGATAGCAATTGTCGTCTCCAAACTGTACAAGATAGGCGACAGGGTTTTCATAGGTGACAGTATGTGGGGCGCTCTGGGGGATATCTCCGACATAAACCTGCTCTTCACGAGGATAAACGAGCTGGACAGAAAGAGCTGGCAGGAGACGGGCGGTTTCGTGAGCCTGCCCAACAGAATTGTGCTGGAGAAGAGCGTTATAAACTACACTGCAGAGAGCCCCTTCATATGGGACGAGACGTCATTCAGGATATCACACGGGAGTGATTACGAACTTGCGAAAAAGATTGCCGAGAAGGCGGTGAATGAGGTCGTCGGTGAAAAGATGAAGGATGCAGCCAAGTTCCTCGCTTCAAGGAAGTACAAGCTCAAGATAAGGGACATCAAGGAGGAGCCAATTGCATATCTTTCGATGGAAGGCGGTGCAATCAGGGTTGCGGTGCGCTACCTCGTTTCTGCAAGGAAGAAGAGACAGGCTGAAGCAAGGATAACGGAGAAGATTCTCGAAGGGATCGGGAAGAACCAGAGAAGAATAAAGGTTGTCGGGTGAGTCGATGGAGCTGGAGATGCTGAGGTTTGCAACCTGTTTCGTTGGATGCACCGCGGCCACATACTATGACCTTTTCAACAAGAGGAATGTTCCGACCTGGCTCACTTATTCGCTTGTTGCGCTAGGGGTAGTCTTCACCCTTGCAACGCTCAACACCTCTGGTATTATATTCGCTTTCGCCGTAGCGCTAGCCATATTCGCATTCGGTTACCTGCTTTATAGGACAGGACAGATCGGCGGGGCAGACGTGCTGATGTTCGTATCCATTGCGCTGCTGCTACCAAATGCTCCAAAGCCGCTCCTCGCAAATGTTGAACCGCAGCTTAGCTTTCCCTTTGTGGTTTCCATATTCGTTCTTTCCGGTATGCTGGGTGTTTTTGGGATATTCCTGAAGTACGTTCCTGCGACCCTCTATGAGATTATTAGGGGTGAGAAAATCGAAATAAACCGCACACATGCATTGCTGTCAACTGCAATGATGGTACTGTATCTGGTGCTCCTATACTTCCTGAACAGCATAGTTGAGATGCCGCAGGTGCAGCTTGCAGTCTTTACGGCGGTTGTCATATGCGCGACGAGCGTGTTCAGCCTCAAGGAGCACATAGCGGAGAAACACATGATCAGGATGGTTAGTGTGGAGGACATAGATGAGGAGGACGTGCTCGCAATTGAGAAGATGGATCAGAAGCTGGTGAGCAAGTACAAACTGGACAAGCTGCTGACTGCTTCTGAAATAGAGAAGCTGAAGAAGATGGGAAAGAGAAAGAAATTCCCTGTCTATAAGGAGATGCCTGTCTTCATGCCCTACGTGCTCATTGCTCTGCTGCTCTCTGCGCTTTTCGGAGACCCGCTTGTTTATCTATACCCGCTGGGCATCATGCAGTAAGGCTGCCTCTCTCCAAGCCTATGCCACGCACCGTGATCCTCGCGATCCGGTTCTCAAGCTCCTCAATCCCGAATCTTTCTTTTGTGAACTGTTCTAGAACCCATATGTTCGTCTTTATGTGCGGCGTGAGCTCGCTCACGGTGATTGAGGACTCTCCTTTTGCAAGCGCCATGTAGATGAGCAGCTGATCCCCTATGTGCCTGTCAAAGGCAGCCCCGCTTTTCATTTCCTTAATGAGGTTCTGAGCTGCTTCCGCCCCAACATGCTCTGATTTCTTGCCCAACGCCCCAAGCGCGGATGCTCCGAGAATGCTGTTCTCGTATATCGCCCAGAGGGTCAACGCGGAACCTCTTGATGACGAAGGCAGGACCTTCCTCTCCAGCTCCGCCTCGTAACCATTCTTTGCCAGCAGTTGCTTTGCAGATTCGGCCTGCCTCTCAGCCACTGTCTCTGGTAGATTGGAGCAGCAGGAAACTCCTGTTATTTTTAGAAGCTGACCTGGCGATTCCAGTTTGATGGGCTTCAAACTGCCGGCTGGTTTTGACGAGAAAGTTACAACCCCGCCTCCCTTCGGATACCAGCCTGCCTTCTCCATCTCAAATGAAGAAGGGGAGTAACCCATCCTATCCAAAGCAGGGAAGAAGACCTCCTTTATGAAGTGGAAGTTCGGCGACCACGCAACATGGGTCCCTCCAGTTATTTTCAGTTGAACTTCCGAAGGAGAATAAACCGCGAGAGGGAGAATTGTCTGCAGGACCAGCATGGATGAGCCTGCAGTTCCGACATTGAAGTTGAATCGCCCGCCCTTTGTTGAAGAGGGGGCGTAAAGCAGTTCGGTCGATCCCTTAGCAAGCCCCTCTGCCTTCGCATCGGTCATCTTTGCCGCAGCTGAAACCCCCATGAGATGCTGCGCCTGCATGCCGGGCTTTGTCCTCTTGGCACGTATGTTGAACAGCTTAACGGGGATGCGCAGCACCGAGGAGAGGGAAACTGATGAGCGCAGTATCTGGCCGCCCCCCTCCATCTCATCTGCCTTAATCTCAATCATACGAGTATTTTAAGCAAAGGAATAAATATAAGCACGACGAGAAATTTTTGATTCTTATACTGTAGGTTAACAGTTGGAAAATGAGGATATGGTAAAGATTAGCGGGTCGTTAAAAATAGGCCAGCGCGTCATGCGCTGGCAAGGCGACCAGTTTTGCTGCCTTTCGGCAGTATTAGAGAAGACGCAGAAAATGCAGGATTTATTATACTTACACCCTAATATAAAGCTTTCGCTTGTGAGGGAATGACGTGGAAGAGGAAGGAAAACATGATGAGATAACTGCCCTGGAGAAGGAGAAGGCAGGGTTAGTTGAGAAGTTGAAGGAGGTTGACAGAAGGTACCGCTACAAGATGTACGAGTCTAAGGCATTAAGAGAGATGTTGGAGAAGAGGAAGGAGATTACACTTCCTCCGGCAAGCGAGATAAGGAGGAGGATACGCAGGCTTGAGTTCATCATTTCAACCGAGGCAAGGACGCTGAAGCAGGAAAGGGAGCTCGTCAAGGAAGTCAGGAATTGGGAGAAGAAACTGGACCAAGCAGTCAATATCGAGAGGACGGAGAGGAAACTAAGGTTTATCGGTGAGGATATAAAGGGCGCCGAGATGCAGGTCGCCCAGCTTGAGAAGAGGATAGACGAACTTAGAAAGGCACTGCAGGAGAAGCACCACACCGAGAGGAAGTCGGCTGAGGAAAGGAAATTGCTTAAGCTGAAAAGGAAAGTGGAGGAGGAGAGGCAGAAGGAGAGTGAGCCGTTCATGCAGAAGGAGAGCGACGGCAGGGTGGGCTTGGGGGAGATCTGCGTTATAAAGAAGAAGGAGAAGTAGCTATACTGATTGAGATTTGATGGGTTGCGGTCATATTTGAAATTTGAAAGTCAAATTGTCACTTGCAATCTACTTCTGATTGATTTAAATTCTCTTGTACCAAACCAGGATGTATAGTCCTCCCACACACCAGGACATTTTTCGCTCATAATACAATCATTGCAGGATTCAAAAATAGTGCAAACGCCGCAATCTTTTGGGCTACTAGGTTTGTATGTCGTCAGACCATCTTTAACTACTCTGTAACCTATGTTCTCCCAGTATTTTCTATCAACAACACAGAATGGAATGTGAAATAGAAGGAAGTGAGATTCATTTCTCTTTAATAAATTGAATGCCTTCTCAAGATGAGGTTTTACGGCGCTAAGTCGCACTGTAAGCTTCTTATGATTCCTTGGAGACGCTCCACGTAAGTCTGCCGGGAAGAATTCCACTTCATCGATTCCTTTAAATTCTTTGGAGATAAATTTCGCAATTGCGTAAAGGTTTTTATAATTCAATTTATGGATTAGAACCCGTATTCGCACTTTAACCCTGTCTTTATAGGTGAGCAGGTTCTTTATTCCGCCCACTGTCTGCTCAAAACTTCCAGAAGCACTAGTTATCTCATCATGAAGCTTCGCATTTGAAGCATGTAGTGAGATCGTTACGTGGGTGCATCCACTCTTGACAAACTTTTTTGTGAATTCGGTATAACAGAATATCCGTCCATTAGTCTCCAAGTTGATATACTTATAACTGAGTTCATTCGCATACGAGAGAAGCTCGATTATATCGGATCGTATAGTAGGTTCGCCTCCACTGACAGTAAACGTAACTCCTTCTGCTTTTTCAAGTCTTAGCTTATAGAGTTCAAGTTTAATTTTTTTAGTCTCGCTGTCTTGTGGATGTATATAATCCTCGCGATATCCTTCTCTTGATAAACCCTCACAAAATATGCAGTTATTATTACACGCGCATCCTTCTTTAACACTGAGTTCTATAGTCCTATTAAACATATGGATACCTTTTGCTTTGTTCTTTTTCTCGCACTACTGTTTAAAAGGAGTTTTAGAATTTTCAGCAGTTGTATTATTTCATGCACGCCTTCAAAAATCCGCTGAAAAGCGGGTTCGGCCTCTCCAACCTTGATGTGAATTCTGGGTGGAACTGGGTTCCTATGAAGAATCTGTGGTTGGGCAGCTCAGAAATCTGCATCACGTTCTCACCAACCGCCTTGCCTGAGAAAACCAGACCTTTCTCCTCAAAAGTTTTGACATAATTCTCATTTATCTCATATCTGTGCCTGAAGCGCTCCCTTGCCTTTGTGCTTCCATATAGCTTATGGGCAAGAGTTCCCTCCTTTATCTGAACGTCATGCCCTCCCAAACGCATGGTTGCTCCTTTATAAACAACTCTCCTCTGCTCTGGCAACAAATCCACAACAGGGTGCTTTGTATTCGGGTCGCTCTCAGTTGTATTCGCACCTTCCAAGCCACAAACGTCTCTTGCAAACTCAACAACCGCCAGCTGCATCCCCAAGCATAGACCAAGGAAAGGTATGTTCTTCTCCCTAGCATACCTAATGCACTGAATCTTTCCCTCCATCCCTCTCTCACCGAACCCGCCTGGCACTATGACTCCATCGCAATCCTTCAGCACATCAAGAGTTTGTTTTCCATCTTCTATCTCCGTTGTCTCAATCCATTTTATGTTCACCCTGCAGTCATTATGCGCTCCCGAGTGGATCAACGCCTCCTTTATACTTACGTATGCATCCTTCAAGGCAGTATACTTGCCCGTTATCCCAACTGTAACATTTTTCTTCGGGCTCTTTATCTTCTCTACAAGCCCTTCCCAGTTCTTCAGGTCTTTTTTGCTCGGCTTTATGCAGAGCTTCTGCATTATCAGCTCTACGAGATTCTGCTTTTCGAATAGAAGTGGAACCTCGTATATTGTCTCACTGTCCGGGTCATCTATAACTGCTTCCTCAGGAACATTGCAGAAGAGAGCTATTTTCTTCTTCGCATTCGCAGAGAGCTTCTCGGAACCTCTGCATATTATTACATCAGGCTGCACACCCATGCTCTGCAATAATCTTGTTGCATGCTGAGTCGGCTTCGTCTTCTGCTCCCCTACGGTTTCAAGAATTGGTACGTAGGTAACCTGAATGAACATTGTGCTGTTCTTATTCTCAAGCGCCAGCTGCCTCATTGCTTCAATGAAGTATGAGTTTTCCAAATCACCAACAGTCCCACCAACTTCTACAAGCACGATATCTGCGTCAAAATCGCTTCCTACCTTTTTCACCCATTTCGTTATCTCATTTGTGAGGTGAGGCACTATCTGCACATCATACCCCAGATAACCTCCCCTCCTCTCCTTGTCAATGATAAGCCTGAATATTTTCCCTCCGGTGATGTTGTTGTCCCACTTCAAGTCAATATTAAGGAACCGTTCATATGCCCCAAGGTCCATGTCGCACTCCGCGCCGTCATCAAGCACGAATACCTCCCCGTGCCTGTATGGGTTCATCGTCCCGCAGTCCACGTTGAGGTAGCCGTCGAATTTTACTGGGACTACCTTGAATCCTTTTGACTGCAGCTCCTTTCCAATGGAGGCCGTTACTATCCCTTTTCCCAAGCCGCTCATCAAGGAACCTAGGACGATTAGGTATTTCCTCTCCTTTTCCCCAGACGAAGTAGAAGATTGCATATTAGTTTTTATTAAGAAAGGCTTTTAATAATTATTGATGGACCCAAAGGAAAAGCTGTTCAAACTGTGGAGCGGCGAGAAGGAAACGAGGAATCTGGAGAGGATGAGCAACAGCTTCTACAAGGAGATGGAGGAGCATGTGGAAGACGAGGTTCATGAAATCCTTGAGGAGGTGGAGAAGCTGATGCTAAAGGGGGCAAGTGTTGAATCCAGGAATGTCAAGGACATGCTGGAGGAGAAAGTTGGTTATGACCTTAAGAAAATCCACGAAATCCACAGCATGAGGGATGAGAAGAACCTTGAGGCTCTGAGGGTGGGCTCGCTGAACTTCGACAGGCTGACTCTTGATGAGAGGGTTCTCTACGAATCATTCATAAAAGCAAGGGAGAGGTACAAGGAGGAAACTCTTGGGAAGGTAGACCGCGTCATTGAAGGAGGTTACAAAAGGGCGCTGAGGCTTGCCGCCTGCTACTTATCCGGAAGGGGGAGGAGCGAGATACTGGAGCCGGAGCAGATAAAGACGAATATAATCAGCATGCTTGACTTCGCAGAGGAGAGCGTTCTGCTTGTCTCTCCGTGGATATGGGGTGTTGACGCCATACTTGAGAGGCTGGAGGATTTGAAGAAAAAGAATCTTGATATAGAGATCGTTTGCAGGCCGGCACTTGAGGGGGATGCGGCACACGGCGCGATGGTTGAAAGGTTGAAGAAGGCGGGCATGCCGATAGTTTTGAATGCAGTAGTGCATGCCAAATTCCTGATAGTTGACGAGGTCGAGGTGCTTTTCACTTCCGCAAACCTCACCAAGACGAGCCTGGAGAGGAATATCGAGCTTGGGATGAGGACATATGAACTTAAGATTGTTGACAAATACATAAAGGAATTCAACAAGATGTGGGAGCAGAGTGAGAAGATTTAGGTGTTTTTATGGCAGTGCTGGTTATCTGCGAGAAACCGCGTGTTGCAGAGAGAGTTGCAACCGCACTTGGGAGGGATGCCAAGAGAAAGATGTTCAACGGTGTTGCTTACTATGAAGTGGAAAGGAATGGTGAGCAGATTTACATCGCTCCGACAGTGGGTCACGTGTACATGCTGAAGGAGAAGAATGGTGGGGGCTATCCTGTCTTTGATGTTGGATGGGTCCCTTCATACCAAGTTGAGAAGAGCGCGTACTACACCAGAAAGTATTTGGAAACGATAAAGTTCCTTTCCAAGAATGCGAAGGAGTTCGTCAACTCGTGCGATTTTGACACCGAGGGGAGCATAATTGGTTACAACATCATCCGTTTTGCATGCGGAAGCAAGGAAGGCAAGAGGATGAGGTTCTCCACTCTTACGGAGGAGGAGCTTGCGGAGGCATACGACAACAGAAGCGAGCTGGATTATAACAACGCCTACGCTGGGGAGGCAAGAAGCATAATTGACTGGCTGTGGGGCATAAACCTCTCAAGGGGGTTGATGAGCGCAATCAGAAAGTGCGGCGAGTATAAGGTCATGAGCATAGGCAGAGTGCAAGGCCCAACTCTTAAAATACTCAGTCTGAGGGAGAGGGAGATAATTGCATTCATTCCTGTTCCATTCTGGCAGCTTTTCGCCCAATGCAGAGGGGTGAGATTCACCCATGAGAAAGGAAGATTCTTCGAGAAGAAGGAAGCAGAAGAGGCTAAGAAAAAAACGGAAAGAAGCGGGACTGTTGACAAGGTTGAGAGGAAGAGATTCGAGCAGCTGCCCAACCCGCCGTTTGATTTGACTTCGCTGCAGATTGAGGCATACCGGTGGTTCGGCTTCTCGCCGTCACAAACGCAGGAGATTGCTCAGTCCCTGTACGAGGCCAGTTTGATTTCTTATCCAAGAACTGCATCGCAGAAGCTGCCCGCAAAGCTCAATCTGCCGAGGATAATCAATATGCTGTCAAAGAATCCCATTTATGAGAAGTTCGCAAATGAGCTTATTGACAAGAGAAGATTCCATCCAAGGGAGGGGAGTAAGGACGACCCCGCCCACCCCGCGATATTCGCCACAGGGGTCATGCCAAAGAGGGGAACTCCGGAGGCAGGGCTGAAGGTGTACGACTTGATTGCCAAGAGGTTCCTCTCATGCTTTGCAGAGAACGCAGTGAGGGAGAAGGTGCATGTTGAGCTTCTGCTTGGCGACCAGAGGTATGTCGGCGATGGTGCAAGGGTGCTGAAGGAAGGGTGGATAAGCTTCTACAAGCCATACGTGAAATTCGAGGAAATTGACCTGTCAGGCTTCAATGAGGGAGAGGCAGTTGAAGTTGAAAGATTGGAGATGAAGAAGGACAAGACGAAGCCACCTGCAAGGTATACGCCTGCCTCGATTGTCCAGACTCTGGAGGAGAGGGAGCTTGGCACGAAAGGGACGCGCTCCATGATCATTGACACACTGTACAAGAGAGGCTATATTGAAGGAAGGGGCATAAAGGTGACGACCTTCGGGCTTGCCGTGTGCGATGCGCTTGAGCGCCACTCCCCCGAAATCCTGGATGAGGAGCTGACTAGGAAACTTGAAAGGGAGATGGAGTGGATACAGGAGGGCAAGATAGAGGAGAGCAAGGTGATTGAGAGCGGTAAGACGGTTCTGTCAGAGATCCTTCACGATTTCAAGAAGAAGGAGCACGAGATTGGCAGCGAACTTGTGGTTGCGTTGAAGAGCACTAATTTCGAGCGGAACTTCCTTGGCAAATGCCCGAGCTGTGGGGGCGAGTTGAAAATTATCGTGTCAAAGGCAAGCGGCAAGAGGTTCTGCGGCTGCTCCAACTACCCGAAATGCACCCAGAGCTACCCCATACCGCAGTTCGGGAGCATAACGCCGCTGAAGAAGAGCTGCAAGGAATGCGGCTTGCCAATGATATTTGTAAGGAGCGGCAAAAAGGTTTTCCAGATGTGCATAGACCCTAAATGCAAGAGCAAGGAAGGCTGGGGGAAGAAGTCAACTACCACTAAATAAATTCAGTGGCTTGTAACTGCCTTTTCAGCGTTACAATAGGCTGGTTGACAACAGCCCGTAAGCGGGGTGTACCTATGCAGGATATTCTTGGCAGCATTGAGGTCTGCATTGAGGACAGCTCCGCAGGCTTTGCACCTGAAGATAGAGCCATGCCTCTGACCCCTAATGCCGCAGATAGAGCAGGTCTTGGAGGTGTCTCTTGCAGGGATGAACTCAACAGCAACTCCACTCTCCTCTGCCTTGTAAGCGAGGAATTGCTCCAGCTGGTAGAAAGCCCAGTTGGAGAAGAGCCAGTTCTGTTTTCTTCGGTGTCTGACATTCCTGACTCCTTTGAGATTCTCCAAGACAATTACTCCGTCTTTTTCTGCACTGTCAATCAATCTCCTGCTGAGGCAATGGTTGACATCACGCATAAAACGTTTCTCCTTGCCGGAGAGTTTCTTCAGATGCCTTCTGGCAGAGGGAGTTCCTTTGCTCTGCAACCTACCTCTCAAAGAAACATAATGTCGTTTGATCTCAAAAACATGGATGCTGTCATGCAACCAGCCGTCAGAAGTTGCGATAATATTATTGATTCCTCTGTCGACCCCAACAACTTTACCTGTTTTTCTGGATTTGATGGTAATCTTCTCAATGGAAATCATGAGGCGGTATTTCCTATCCCTGCATCTGACAAGATTGCTCTCCTTGATTTTCCACATTACAAATTTCTGGAAATACTTGGGAATGGTGAATCTGACTTTCACTCTTCCTCTAGGAGTGAGCAGACTTGCAAGACCCTTCTCAAGACTGATGCTGCTACTTCTTGCATCATAATGGATTGCTCTACCCGAGAAGACAGGCTGTCTCCCCTTCTTTCTCACTGCCCCCTTGACTGCAGAGCAGGCATACTTGTTTGCGACAACAGCAAGCTGTGCAGGCAGTCCAAACTTCTTCCTGAGGACGGGGTAAGTGAAATGATGCATTCTGAAAGTGTTTGTTTCTTCATGCTCATAGCAGGAAGCAACCACGAAGTTCTGCGCCTCAGACATCCTAGCCAGAGTGTCATCAAGGATAACTCTTTGTTGTGGTGTTTCCTCAAGAACTGTCTGGAGGGTCTTCATCATGAATATACGACGCAGAAAGAAGTATTTAAATGCTCGGAGGGGGTAACTTTCCAGTATTCCCAATTCCTCCGCCCATTGAAATGGGTGGTCTCCTCAGAGGTGAACTATGAGGCCCGCAACAGTTGATGCAGTAATAATTGATGGGAGCAGAGTCCTGCTAGTGAAAAGGAGATTTGAGCCTTTCAAAGGACGCTGGGCACTTCCCGGCGGTTTTGTTGATGATAACGAAACAGTTGAGCAGGCTGTTGGGAGGGAGGCTTTGGAGGAAACCAGCCTCAAGGTGAAGGTAAAAAAAATTATTGGAGTTTACTCCGACCCGAGGAGGGATAGGAGAGGCAATATTACTGTTGCCTTCCTCGTGAAATTTGTTGGCGGGAAATTGGGTAAGGGCGATGAAGCAAAAGAAGTGAAGTGGTTCAAGCTAGACGAACTGCCTCCCCTTGCTTTTGACCACGCGAAGATAATCAAGGATGCGAGGAGGATGTTGTGAAAGTTCCTTTGAATATCGGCAGGAGCGCGCAGGAGAATGCCGCTGAATACTACGAAAGGGCAAAGAAGTTCCGGGAGAAGGCAGAGGGAGTTGAAAGGGCAATTGACAACACAAAGGAGGAGCTGGAAAAGTTTGAAAGCGTTGCAGAAAAGAGGCCGAAGATAAGGAGGAAGGCGCAGTGGTACGAGAAGTTCCACTGGTTCATCAGCAGTGATGGTTTTCTCGTGATTGGTGGGAGGGATGCCGAGCAGAACGAGCAGCTATTCTCGAGGTATTTTGAAGATGCAGATATCTTTCTGCATGCGGACATCCATGGCGCTCCCTTCACGATTGTGAAGAACGGCTGCGGCGCTCCGGAAAAGACAGTAGAGGAAGCTGCACAGTTTGCCGGAAGCTGCTCCAGCGCATGGAAGGAGGGATTGGGCAGCGTGGATGTCTACGCCGCAAGGAAGGAGCAGGTCAGCAAGCACTCCCACGGCGAGTATGTTCCAAAGGGGGGATTCGTGATAAAGGGCGACCGAAAATGGTTTAAAAACATCGAGTTAAAAATGTATATCGGAGTGACAGAGAGTGGAGTTGAATGCATACCCGCCTTGTGCGGGAATTCACGCTTCACTTCGTATGCTGAAATAAAACCGGGCGGGGTTGGAAAAAGCGACCTTTCCAAGAAGCTGTTTCGACTCTTATCGGACAAACTGAGTGAGGAAAAGATGAATTGGGATGAGGAGGATATACTCAGGGCTCTTCCTCCAGGAGGGGGGGAGATGGTAGAAAGGTGATTTGATGGTGTTGAAAGGTAGCGAGCTCAAAGTTGTGGAAGCATACCAGAACGATGTTGGGAGGGATATTGTAAGGATAGATTCGGCAGCAAGGAAAACTCTTGAGGTTACCACTGGTGATATAATTGAGATTAAGGGGAAGAGGATAACTGCTGCCGTCGTGTGGCAGGCCCACCCGCAGGATGAGGGGCTGAACATAATAAGGATGGATGGATACCTGAGGCAGAACGCAGGAGTTGGATTGCAGGACAAAGTCTTTGTTAGGAAGGCTGAGACGAAGGAGGCGAAGAAGGTTGTGCTCTCGCCAAGCGAGCCGATAAGGTATTCGCCTGGTTTTGATGAGTTTGTAAAGAAACGGTTAATTGGGAGAGCTGTCGCTAAAGGAGATACGAAGTTTATCCCTGTTTTTGGGACTTCCTTGCCCCTTGTAGTCGCGCTTGTGCAACCGCAGGGGATAGCAGTGATAAACGAGGCGACTGAAGTTGACCTCAAGGAGGAGCCGATGAAGGATGTCGGCAGGATAGCGCAGATGACCTACGAGGACGTCGGCGGCTTGAAGGAGGAGATCCAGAAGATAAGGGAGATGGTTGAGCTTCCCATGAGGCATCCTGAGCTGTTTGAGAGACTGGGAATAGAGCCGCCGAAGGGAGTGCTCATCTACGGCCCGCCAGGAACCGGAAAGACGCTGCTTGCAAAAGCGGTTGCGAACGAGAGCGAGGCTCACTTCACAGACATCGCCGGTCCTGAACTGGTGAGCAAGTTCGTTGGTGAGAGCGAGGAAAGACTCCGTCAGGTTTTCAAGGAAGCTGAGGAGAATGCACCTTCAATCATTTTCATGGATGAGATAGATGCGATCGCCCCGAAGAGGGAGGAAGTGACCGGAGAAGTGGAGAAGAGGATGGTTTCACAGCTGCTTGCCCTTATGGATGGGTTGAAGGCAAGGGGCCACGTGATTGTGATTGGAGCGACGAACAGGCCCAACTCGATTGACCCCGCTCTCAGGAGGCCGGGGAGGTTTGACAGGGAGATAGAGATAGGGGTGCCGGACAGGAATTCAAGAAAGGAGATACTGCAGATTCACACGAGGAACATGCCGCTTGACAAGGATGTTAATCTGGACGAGCTTGCAAATGTGACCCATGGTTTCACCGGAGCAGACATCTCATCACTTTCAAAAGAATCTGCAATGAAGTCGCTCAGGAGGATACTGCCTAAAATAAACCTGGAGGAGGAGTTCATCCCACCGCAGATTCTTGAGGAGCTGAAAGTCACAAGGGACGACTTCTTCAATGCGATGAGGGACATACAGCCTTCCGCGCTCAGGGAAGTGTTCGTTGAAATCCCGAATGTGAAGTGGGAGGATGTGGGAGGGCTAGAGAACGTCAAGATGGAGCTGAAGGAGGCTGTTGAACTTCCGCTGAAGAATCCCGAGAAGTTCACGAAGATGGGCATAAGACCGGTGAGGGGGATACTGCTGGTAGGATTGCCTGGAACCGGAAAGACGATGCTTGCAAAAGCGGTTGCAACCGAGAGCGAGGCAAACTTCATATCAGTGAAGGGGCCGGAATTCCTTTCCAAATGGGTGGGGGAGAGCGAGAAGGCCGTGAGGGAGCTTTTCAGAAAGGCAAGGATGGCTGCACCATGCATAATCTTCATAGATGAGCTAGATGCAGTCGCAGGCCTCAGAGGGGGTTATGACGAAGGCACGCATGTCACTGAAAGGGTGGTTAACTCCCTGCTCACTGAGCTTGACGGCTTGCAGAACCTGAAGAATGTGGTTGTGCTTGCAGCAACAAATAGGCCTGACATGCTTGATTCTGCGTTGCTCAGACCTGGCAGGTTTGACAAGATTATACAGCTGCCTGCCCCAGACGAGGCGATGAGGCTTGAGATATTCAAGATACACACGAAGGGAATGCCTCTGGCAAAGGACGTTGATATAACGGTGCTGGCGAAGAAGACCGAGGGATACACGGGGGCCGACATAGAAGGGGTGTGCAGGGAAGCGGGCATGGCCGCGATAAGAAGCAATTCGGAGGATGTGAAAATGTCCCACTTCAGTGACGCTCTTAGCCAAGTCAGACCCAGCATCACAAAGAACCAAGTTGAAAGAATGAAGAAGTTCGTCGGCGGAGAGGACAGCATGTACAGGTAGTTCGAATGATAGACATCAGGATATTCTTCAAGTCAATCGTGCTGTTCATTGCAATTGCGCTGATAGTATACGCCGTAACCCCAAACGCGGGAATTGATTTTCTTCTCAAATCACTTGCATTTGCATTCGGTTCCTCCCTGCTCATGCCTTTCCTGTATCCGCATGTAAGAGGGGTGAGGGCAGGAGACGAGGTGAGAGTAGTCCTTTCAGAACAGAAGCTGCCTTTCAGCATCTTATCGGCACCTTCATTCGCAGTTGCCATGGAGAACGGCAGAATCGGAGAGAGGATAGGAGTTCGGCTGAAGGGTGGGAGTGAGGAGGAGTGCATTGTTGTCTCCTACGCCAGTCTTTTCAGTCCCGCAAAGGTGAAGATTCTTCAGAAGGAGATAGAGGTGATGTGAGGGATGGAAGCAGGGGAACTGCAGGATATAACGATATCCGTACTTGCGATTGCAATTGCATTTTCAATCGGAAAGCTAGCGTTCTTCCCAATAATCCTGCTCACTGTAGGGGTTGGGTTCGTAGCGCATGAGCTGATGCACAGGTTTGCCGCAAATCATTATGGGGCAAGGGCATTCTACAGGGCCTGGCCGGAAGGGCTTCTCTTCATGTTGGCAACGGCGATAATCAGCGGCGGGAGATTCCTATTTGCGGCCCCGGGGGCGGTGTACATCTACTCCAGCTACCTGAGCAGAAGGGAGAATGGCATAATATCCCTCGCCGGTCCCCTCACCAACATCCTACTTGCGATAGTATTCCTATTCCTCTCAGTTGCAGTAGGATTGCGCGGCACGCCGAATGCCGAATTGCTGGCCCAGTCCCTTTTAAGTTTTGGAACATATATCAATCTCTACCTTGCCTTCTTCAATCTGCTCCCCATACCGCCACTTGACGGCAGCAAGGTTGCGGCATGGAACTTTCCTTTGTGGGCATTCATTATGGTGATACTGACGTTCCTGCTATTTGTGGGTTGATTCAATGCGCTGGGGACCTGCGGGCATACCTTTTGATTTCAAGGGAAGCACTGCTGAGGCGATCGGGTATGCTGCAGATGAAGGGCTGGATGCGTTTGAGTGTGAGTTTGTTAAAGGGGTGAGGATGAAGCATGAGCTGGCATCGGAGGCGAGGAGGATTGCTGAGGAGAAGAGAGTTTCGCTGAGCGCCCATGCACCCTACTGGATAAACTGCGCTGCGATGGAGAGGATGAAGATTGATGCCGCCATAAGGAACATCATGGAGACCGCTAGGATAGCGCAGGTTCTTGGAGCAGGAGTTATCGTGTTTCACCCCGGTTTTTACATGGGGAGGAGCCCTGAAGAGACGATGAGGCTTGTGAAGAAAACACTTGAGGATGTAGTCGACAGGATGAAGCAGGAAGAAATAAAGGGGGTATGGCTGGGTCTGGAGACTACAGGAAAGAAAACGCAGTTCGGCACCCTTTCTGAGAATATTGAGCTTTCCGCTTCACTGGAGGTGACAAAGCCTGTCGTTGATTTCGCACACGTCCACGCAAGGGAGGGAGGAACGCTGAAAAAGAAGGCGGATTACCTAAGAATTTTCACTGAAATTGAAAACAAGCTTGGCAAGGATGCGGTAAGACACTTCCACTCCCATTTCAGCGAGGTTGCGTGGAACGAGAGGGGGGAGAGGCACCACATGATTCTGGGGGAGGAGTATTCGCCTCCCTTCAAACCGCTTGCAGAAGTGATTGTCGAGAATGGGTTTGACGGGACAATAATCTCGGAGAGCCCTCTGCTTGACGTTGATGCGCTGAAAATGAAGAGAATCTACGATGAGGTCGCATCAAACAAAGTATGAATATTTATATTTTGCCATTTGTAAGAATAATGCTTTGGGAGGTGTTCGGATGGACATGAGAAAAGTTGCTTTCGTTGGTTTGTTCACAATAATTTCACTTGCAGCATACCAGCTGAAGTTCTCAACAATACTCGGTGTTCCATCCCAGAACTTCAACTTCTTCCAGTTCATAGGTCCGATTGGAGCAGGCATATTCAACCCGATTCTGGGAGTTGCATCGGTTCTGTTCGTCGAGGCTCTGAATTTCCTCATTTCAGGAAAGGCACTGGATCCAGTTACTCTCATAAGGTTCACGCCGATGATGTTCGCAGCGTTCTACTTTGGCTCAAGGAGCAGGTTCAGGGTGGCTGTCCCGCTTGGCTGCATGGCATTATTCATATTGAACCCCATCGGAAGGCAGGCATGGTATTATTCCCTTTACTGGCTGATACCAGTTGCAGCAGCAATATGGAAGGACAGGCTGTTCCTGAGGAGCCTGGGCGCAACCTTCACTGCGCATGCAATAGGCTCGGTGGCATTCCTGTATGCGTTCAGCATACCCGCGGATGTCTGGGCGACACTCGTGCCGATAACCGCCTTTGAAAGGCTCTGCTTTGCAGTTGGGATAAGCATCTCCTACATCGCAGTGAACACAATCCTGAGCAGCATCTCAAGCAGGGTTGATGTCAGAACTCTGAAAGTAGACCCGAGATACGTTCTTTTCAGGGAGAAGTAGGGGTGTAACGAACCCTTCTCCCTTCTATTACATATTTTCCTTTTGAGAAAGAGTCCACTATGATGGGAAGTCCGACATGCTCCCTTTTCAGTATCTTTGCGGCAACCTCGTCCTCTGTCTTGCAGTCGCTTATGTCAACTGCCTCTTGGTAGATAACTGGACCCCCGTCGGGGTTTTCATCAACAAAATGAATCGTATAGCCGGATACCTTCGCTCCGTAGTTGAAGGCATCCCTCTGCGCATGCGCTCCTGGGAATGAGGGAAGCAGGGCTGGATGGATGTTTATCATCCTTCCTCTGTAATCCTGAAGGAATTTCTTATCCTTTATCAGCCTCATGTAGCCAGCAAGCACCACCAGCTCAACCTTGAACTCCTCAAGCTTCTTCCTTATCGCTTTGTCATGCTCCTCCCTTGAGAGGTAATCATTCGGGTTTATGCATATCGCAGGTATCTTGTGCTCCTTTGCTCGGTCAAGCGCTTTTGCAAGCGGATTGTCAGAGATAAGCACTGCAATATCGGCATTAACGCGCCCGCTCTCCACTCCGTCGATTATGGACTGGAAGTCGCTTCCCCTGCCGCTTGCCAACACACCAACTTTTATTTTTCCCATGAGTTAATTATGTTCGGGAAGTTTAAAAATCTCCCTTTCTACCGAACGTAATCATTTAAATTTATAAATACTGAATGCGTAATTTTAGTTGGAGGGAGGTTATGGGAAGAATGATTATTTCAATTTTTGTCGTATTGCTTCTGACCTCAACGTGCCTTGCCAGCTCGCTTTCAGTGTGTGGGCCTTCTGCTGAAGTGAAAAGACGTTATGTGGTAATTGCGGACACGTGGAACGACACTCTTGTTGTGGAAACGACAAACGAAATTGTTTGGTCGGATCTGACTCAGATGTACTTGACTAAGAAAGAGCGCTTTGTTTGCGGAACTGTGGATAGATATAACAACCGATGGGGCTTCCGACTCAGACCAAGTACGATAATTGTTGCTGATGTCACTGCTGAGGCATTGCAGACATATCTAAGGTATGTTAGAAGTCACCTGAGCTACTGGCTGAACAATACGGCGTGTTTCTCTTCCAGAGTTGTAAAAATTCAGTGTTAGATTTGGGTTCTGAGAAACCTCATTGCGCCAGCCTTTCCTTTCTCCTCTTTGCTCTTGCCTCTGACAACATGTAGATGGAGCCCGCTATCAGGACAAGATCGTCTTTTCCTGCGATGGATTTTGCATATTTCACTGATTTTTTTACGTCATTGACGATTTTTACCGGCTTTCCGAACTTCTCTGCTTCTCTCTTTATGACTTCAAGCTCTGCAGCCCTTTCAAGCTTCGGTTTGTTTATTATTATGCAGTCCGCAGCAGGAGCGATTTCCTGCAGGATGTCGGGTATTGCCTTGTCCTTCATTATTCCAATAATAAGAAGGAGCCTGTCATACTTGAAAAGCTTCAGTGAATTCCTGAGGATTCTCATCGCCGGAGGATTGTGGGCGCAGTCCATTACGACAAAGGGTTTCCTCTGGATTATTTCAAGCCTACCGGGCCATTTCGCTTTCTGCAGGCCTGCGCGTACTGCCCTCCCACCAACTCCGAGCTGCTCCGCAACCAAGACACTCAGTGCAGCATTCTCTATCTGGTGCTCCCCAAGCAGATTCGTCCTCAGGGCAGTGTAATTTCTTGCAGGGGTCCTCAGATCAAACACGCAGCCATTCAGATTGCATCTGACCTTCCTGCACTCCGTGTCATGATTCAAGGATATTAGCTTCGCATCTTTCTCTCGGCATATTCTCTCGAAAACATCAAGCACTTCCGTCTTTCTCTCGGCGGTAACGAGCGGGATTCCGTTCTTTATTATCCCCCCCTTTTCCCTTGCAATTGCCGTGAGGGTTTTTCCAAGAACCTCAGTGTGCTCCAGTCCTATGTTTGTTATAACGGAAACCGCCGGAGTTATTACGTTGGTTGCATCAAGCCTTCCTCCCAACCCGACCTCAACGATGGAATAATCAACCCTCTTCTGCGAAAAATATCTGAATGCGATTGCGGTTGTCACCTCAAAGAATGTTGGATGGGAGCACTTCCTCTCAACTTCTGGGACGAGCAACTTCACAGTTTCAACAAGCGAGTTCAGCGCATTCCTTGGAATGAACTTTCCGTCAACCACAATCCTCTCCCTGAAGTCGTCAAGATGCGGTGATGTATACCTCCCAGTCCTGAAGCCCTCCTCCCGCAGTATGCTGGCCACCATAGCAGTAACAGAACCTTTGCCATTCGTTCCCGCAACGTGAACTGACTTGAAGTCATTCTGAGGATTGCCAAGCATCCTGAGCAGTTCAAGCGTCCTAGACAAACCGGGCTTGCTGCTGAACCTCCCGAAGCTATTGAGGTATTTCATGGATTCGGCGTAGTTCATCCAATCAGCTGCGCTGAGCAATGGCAAGAGAGAGGGTGTTTTTAATGAGAGATGCCACGGTCATGGGGCCAACACCGCCCGGCACCGGGGTTATGGCAGATGCTTTCTCCTTCACTTTCTCAAAATCCACATCGCCGACTGTTTTGCCGCCCACGACATTTATCCCGATGTCGACTACGACCGCGCCTTCCTTCACCATATCGGCTGTTATGAAGCGGGGCTTCCCGACAGCAACAGCGAGGATGTCTGCCCTCCTTGTGATTTCGGCCATGTTCCTTGTCTTGCTGTGGCATACGGTGACTGTCGCATCCCTGTTGAGCAGCATTGCCGCAAGAGGCTTGCCCACTATGTTGCTCCTCCCCACAACAACCGCATGCTTGCTGGCGATGTCAATCCTGCCTCTTTTCAGCAGCTCTATTATTCCTGCTGGCGTGCAGGGGGCGATCACCTCGTCACCTGCGAGAAGCCTGCCCATGTTGACAGGATGGAATCCGTCAACATCTTTTGATGGGTCTATTGCCTCGACAACGGATTCCTCTCGGATTCCGGAGGGCAGGGGGAACTGAACGAGAATTGCATTCGTGTCGCTTTCATTAAGCTCGCCTATCAGGTTGAGCAACTCATCCTGCGGGGTGGATTTGGGGAGGATGTATTTCTCGTAGATAACACCGGCATGGGAGCAGGCTGCCTCCTTGCTTTTCAGGTACAGCTTTGATGATGGGTCGTCCCCCACAAGCACAACAGCAAGCTTCGGCGTTAACCCACTTTCTTTTATCTGAAGCTTCAGCTCATCAAGCATCTGCTTCGCAATATTCGTTCCGTCGATTATTTTTGCCATTTATGCACCAAGAGATTTGTAAAGCGGGAACCTGTCGCACAGCTCCTTCACCTGCGTCTTCACCTTTGCAAGAACGGCCGCGTCTCCCTTGCTGTCAAACACCTTTGCAATCATCCCTCCAACCTCCTTCATCTCGCTTTCCTTCATCCCTCTTGTGGTCAGGGGCGGAGTCCCCAGCCGTATGCCGCTGGTTACGAACGGCTTCTGGGTGTCGTACGGAATCGTGTTCTTGTTGACAGTTATCCCTACGCTGTCAAGCAGCTCCTGCGCTTCCTTTCCGGTCATCCCCTTCGTTGTAAGGTCAACAAGCAGCAGGTGGTTGTCCGTTCCCCCAGAGACAAGCTTGAAGCCACGCGCCATCAGCTCCTCAGCAAGCGCCTTTGCATTCTTCACTATCTGCTTTGCATACTCCTTGAAGCTGGGCTGCATCGCCTCCTTGAAGCAGACTGCTTTCGCAGCTATCACGTGGTCAAGCGGCCCTCCCTGCAGGCCAGGGAATACTGCCTTGTCAATGTTCAAGGCGTACTTCTCCTTGCACAGGACTATCGCTCCTCTAGGTCCCCTCAGCGTCTTGTGCGTGGTACTTGTCACGACATCTGCATACGGAACCGGCGAGGGATGGGCGCCTCCTGCAATCAGGCCGGCTATGTGCGCCATGTCAACCATGAAGTATGCACCGCAGGCGTCAGCAATCTCCCTGAATGCCTTGAAGTCAATTATCCTCGGGTAGGCAGTGTAGCCACACTGCACCAGTTTCGGCTTCTCCTGCATGGCAATCTTCTTTATCGCATCGTAGTCGAGCATCTGCGTTTCCTTGTCCAAGTAGTATGGGATGACTTTGTACCACTTACCTGAGAAGTTCACGGGGCTTCCCTGCGAGAGATGCCCCCCGTGGGTCAAACTCAGCCCCATCATTTTATCCCCAATTTCCATAAAAGCGAAATACGCAGCCATATTCGCCTGGCTTCCTGCATGAGGCTGCACATTCGCATGCTCCGCCCCGAAGAGCTTCTTCGCCCTCTCGATTGCAAGTGTTTCTGTAACATCTATGAACTGGTTTCCTCCGTAATACCTCTTATGGGGGTATCCCTCTGAGTATTTGTTGGTCAGGACGCTTCCCTGCGCCTCAAGCACCGCAGGGCTCGCAAAATTCTCGGATGGGATGAGTTCCAAGCCGTATCTCTGCCTTCCGAGCTCATTCCTTATCGCTTCGTACACCTCAGGGTCGGTCTCCCTCAAGCTGCTCATTCAATCCCCTCCAATTGTAAACAGTTACTCTATGCCGGCTGCAGGGACTCTCTCAAGTTCCCCCACAAAATACTTGTCCTTCTCCACTTTTACTTTCTTCTTTGAAAGCGCCTCGAAAGTCTTGAGTATCCCCTCAGTTTCTTCAGTCAATTTTTTCAGTTCCTTGCTCTCTGATTCTATCCTTCCTTGGAACTCCTTCTCGCGTATCTTTATCCGTTCTATCTCCTCAAGATGCATCTCTCTCATTTTCTTTAACTCCTTCTCATACTTCTTGAGGAAGCCGGCCCGCACTATATCGCGCAGTTCCTCAAGCTCGACAAGGCTCTGCTTCCTCATCTGCGAGTAGTCCTTCATGTTCTTTTCAAGCATGTCCTGCTGCAGATATATCCAGTCCTCCATTTTCTTCAGCCTGGCCAGCTCCTTCTGCACACTCCTTATGTTGGATATCTGGTCCCCAATCTTCTTGTTCACTTCATTCGTATATTTGTCTACAAGTGAGCGTATCTCCTCTATTCTGTCGACCTCTTTCTCTATCCTCACTCGGGATTTATCTAGGTTGAATCGTATGTATGACTCGATCTTCTCAAGCTTTGCTGCCTGCGTCTCTATCATATTCACTCTCTTCGGCACTTCCCGTATCCTGCCTTCCAGCTCCTTTATCTTTGTCTCCTTGTCCGCAAGCTGCTCGTTGATGAGATGCAGCTCCACCTCAAACCTCCTCTCAAGCGGCACATAGTCCTTGTATAGTATGGAAGACCTTTCCCTCTCCATGTTCCTCAAATCAGCAGCCTTCTTCTTCATCTCCTCAATCTTCACAGCATATTCGTCTATCAGCTTGGAGAGCTCTTTTGAAGAAATTGTCTCCTGCACAACCTCGCGTATTGGTTTCTCCGGCTCCCTAAGCTGCGGTGCCTTAACTTCCTCTAGGAGAACAAGGAACGTCCTGCCGTCCTCCTGCACTATGTCAAGGATCTTGTCTTGCTTGAGCGTCCTCGCCCAGATGAGAGCCGAGGGTTCGGGAAGATTGAGAATTTTTGCGACTTCACATAGCTCAAGCTTCTTCTTGCTTTTGAACATCTGCAGGAGCTCGGTTATCCCTTTCATTCGATTACCACCATTTATCCGATTCTAAGAGTTAAATATCTTTTGGGAGCTCGGTTATTATCTTTATACCAGTCCCACATTTCGGGCACTTCTTATCTTTTGTTATCCTATAATCGACGATATCAAAACCAAATCTCTTTATCAGCAGCTCCTTGCAGTTGGGGCAGTAGGTATTCTCTCCATCATGCCCGGGCACGTTGCCGGTATAGACATACCTGAGGCCTTCTTCCATTGCTATATTGCGCGCCTTCTCGAGGAGCTGGGCAGGTGTTGGCGGGATGTCAAGCATCTTGTTTGCAGGATAGAATGCAGTGAAGTGCAGGGGTATGTCCTTGTCAAGCGCGGCCACCCATTTTGCCAGCGCTCTTAAATCTTCATCAGAGTCGTTCTTCGTGGGTATTACAAGGTTGATTATCTCTATATGTCCTCTCTTGTGCAGCAGCTTTATTGAATTGAGGACAGGTTCAAGGGATGCGCTGCATATCCGCTTGTAGAACTTGTCATTCATCGACTTCAAGTCTATCCTGCTCGCATCAATGTTGTCCATCTCGCTTATCGTCTCAGGCGTCATGTAGCCGTTTGTAACGAAAACATTATACATGCCCTCCTTCCTCGCAAGAATAGCGGTGTCATTTGCATATTCGAAGAATATTGTCGGCTCTGTGTATGTATACGCCATACCCACGCACCTGTACTTCTTCGCAAGCTTCACGAGCTGTTCCGGTGAGAGGTCTTCCCCGAAGATTTCCTGCACCTGGCTTAGCTCGAAGTTCTGGCAGTGGAGGCATCTGAAGTTGCAGCCAACAGTTGCAAAGGAGAAGACGTCTGTTCCAGGGAAGAAGTGGTAGAACGGTTTCTTCTCAATCCTGTCAACCGCCCATGATGCACACTTGCCGTAGACAAGCGAGTACAGGGTCCCTCCCCTGTTCTCCCTCACTCCGCAGAAGCCTCTCTTGCGGTCAAGGATGAGGCAACGATGGGAGCAGAGGGCGCATTTAACCCTTTTTCCATCTAATCGCTGGTATAGCATTGCCTCCTTCATAAGAGTGTTTAGGATTCCGGTGTTAATAAAAGTTGCTCAGAAAAACTTTGAGAGGCTGCTCTGCCCTCCTTTAATATGAAGCGGTCTTATCTCGCCGTATACCCCGTCATAGCCAGGCGCTATCTCCACCTTGCCCTCCCGGACTCGCATTATTGATTCGGCTATGTCTTCCGGCATCCCTCTCTTCAGCTCCTCGTAGGTTGCTTCGAGCAGTATGTGAAACTCCGTCCCGAGCGAGGAGAGGATGGAGGAGTATTCTCTCTGCACTGCCACGCTGTTCACCTGCTTCCCGTGCACGCTTGCAATGAGTTCATCGAGCGGTATTGCATGCACGAAGGGGATTACATCCTGGGGGGTATAGCAGTATTTCCTGTCCGCTAGATCCATCACTCTGTGCATCACTCCTATTGTGAGCTTCCTCTTGCAGACCGGGCAGATGTTCTTGTTTTTAATGCTTTCTTCCGGGGAGAGGCGCACATTGCACGCCCTGTGCCCATCATAGTGGTATTTGCCCTCCTGCGGGAAGAACTCAACAGTCATTTTGAATTTATTTCTGTCCTTCTTCTTTATTGCTTCCATTATTTCCGCGTAACTGGGCTCTTCAAACGAGAACACGTTTGCCTCCCTCCCGATTTTCTGCGGGGAGTGGCTGTCCGAGTTTGAGATGAGCGTGTATTTGTCAAGTGAGCTGAGCATCCAGTTCATTTTCGGGTCGCTGCTTAGACCAGTTTCAAGGGCAAAGATGTGCCTGCTCTGCTCCTCGAAGCACTCCTCCACGGAATCAAATCCGGAGGTGGAGCCGAATATGGACCTCCACGGGGTCCAGACATGCGCAGGAACAACCGCACAATCTTTTGATATGCCCATCAGGATTTCAACCAGCTCGGCTGCTGTCATGTCGAGCGAAGGTCTTCCATCGGATTTCAAATCGCCTTTCTTGGCAAGCTGCTCGTTCACCTGCTCCACAACCTCAAAGGAGGGGGCGAATAGTATGTTGTGAATCTGCTTGAGCTTCCCCCCTTTCCTGAAGAAGTTGTTAACTTCATTGGTGAGCATGAAGAAAACGCCGTCATAGTCAAACAGTCCGTTGCCAAGGGGCTTCAGCTTCCTCTTAAGCTCATCCAGCCACAGGGGGTGGGTGAAATCCCCTGTCCCGACTAGCGAGATGCCCTTTATTTTCGCATACTTCGCTATACTCTCCACATTCATGTTGGGGCTTGTCGCCCTGGAGTATTTGGAATGGATGTGAAAATCCGCTATGAGCATATCCTCCACTATAGATTTGCAGCAACGTCTTTAAATTATAGGGCGAGGTTTTCTCAGCGCCGTCTTCTGTAGAGAAGGTAGACCAGAGCGGCCAGCAGCACTATTGCAATTATCACTCCGGGAATACACAGGTTCTGCTCGGCTTGCGGCTTCTCAGGTTGTTGGGGAGCAGTCTTGTTGACTGCGTTGACCGTCACGTTGGCTGCAGTTTTCTCGTCTTTTATCAGTGACACAGAATACGCGCCACTTATATCAAGCAAGAATGTCGCATGCCCCCTCCCGTCGGTTTCTATAGTCCTGCTCTCGCCGTTCGGCATTACAACACGCAGGGTGTAACTGCCTTCAGGGATGACACTCAGCTCGTGCTGCGTGCCTATGTCTCCTGTTGGTTCGGTCACTATCCTGTACGTCACGCAGGTATGGTCCGAGCAGGTATACCCAAAGCTGCAGTCAGTGCTGTTGCAGCATTCGTATGGGAGCCATGCGTGGTTCTGTATTCCGCCACATGCGCCAACCTGCACTGGCATGCATGTTCCCTCAGTGCAGTATTCCGTATCGTTGCAGTCGCTGTTGGATTTGCATCCTGCAAGTGTCTGTTGCTTGCAGATGTGGTCTATGCATGCATAACCTGTCTGGCAGTCTGCATTCGCACAGCAGGCATATGGATGGCATGATTGGTCATAAATCTGCCCGCACGGGCATCCCACTGGCTTGCATATCCCGCTGCTGGTTTGGCAGTACTGTGTGTCGGAACATTCGACATCAGAGTGGCATCCGCTGGTGCACATGTCGTAATCAAACGAGTATTCGCCACAGTAAGCACCGGTGATTTTTGCTTCATACGTTCCGCTGCGCGGCATTGCGAAAACAACCTCGCCATTTTTGTTGGTATAGTTGGAATCCCATGTCCTGTCAGGGCCTGTGAGCGTAACCTCGTAGCCGGAATGTATGGGGTCGTTTCCACTGTCGGTGAGCCTGAGCACCACCCAATTGCCGGGGCATATCCTGTCCTCTATTGATATGGTTGCTTGCACGCATCCGCTTCCGCCGCCAGAGGGCAGTGGCGATGGCTGGGTCTGGACAAGCACAAACACGCTGAAGCGGATGAGATCTCCGACTAAGATTCGATTCGTATCTGCGTCCAGAGTCTGCCTCTGGACAGACTGCCAGCCATGGGCATCGTCGTACTTCATTAATTGCAAATCGGTCTCGTTATATCCAGATGCCTCCTGGTCCGTCCAGTACCAAGCCAGCTCGTCTATTATTGGCGAACCTGAGGTGTTGACTATGTTTATGTTTTTGTTTTCAAATGGTATTTTGTATTCCCCAAGAGAAACGGGTTGCGTAGTCCATGTTATCGTATAGCCCGTGTTGTTGTCAACAATGTCGTGTATCGATAGATTCGTATAGTTTGTGAAGTCTCCGGCTGGGTTGTCAAAAATAACTTGGTAGACGTCAAGCAAGAACGGGTAGTCTGATAGAAATCCATCTGCAATTCCTAGACCGCCGCTAGAACCCACGTACAGATCTACATCATTGGCGTAGTAGTGGTCACCGGATATCACGGTGTTGTTTGCGTCCAGCACTGCGGTTCCAATCACTGTAGTGCCGCGCACGGTATTGTTTACGAGCATGTTATACGTGCTCTCCTGAATGAGGAAACCAGCGGCTGTATTATTGGATGCAGTGTTATTGGAAAATGTCGTGCCATTCGCCACTAAGGACACGAAACCTCCGTAAACGCTATCTGATTGAATGTTGTCGAAGAAGCTGTTGTTTACACTTAGGAATGCAGCAAAGCCTGCGAATGCATTGCTGCCTGCCACATTGCTTGTGAAGTTGTTATAGTCTGAGTAAAGCGCGAAGAAGCCTATTATGTTTTCCGAGGAGTTGGAGTTTGTTATAACTGCGTTATCCGTCCTAGTCATGATAACTCCGTTGTTGCTGATATCATCTGAGCCGCTTATTGTCACATTGTCAAGAGTTGAGCCATCTGCATTGCACATCACTATCTCGGATGCCTCGAAGTCGCTCCAGTCCACTGTTGTGTTTGTATAGTTTACCGGCCTGCCGCCTGAGCCTGTCAGGTTGTCCACCAGGTTATTGCAGTATATGTCGCCTTCTACAGAAGGCGAAAGGTAATCCCAGAACAGAGGATCCGCATACAGGTCAAAATACGTGTTTTCCTGCGCAAAGCTGTTGGTGATGTTGTTTCCGTAGCTCAGATATATCTCAAAACCGTAGTTTTGGTTTTTGTATGCAATGCAGTTCGAGAATGAATTGTCGTTGGCAGAGTAAAGATAGAATCCTGCATCGGTGTTGTTTATCGCCGTGTTGTTGTTGAAGGAATTGTATTCTGAACTGTCGATAAGTAGGAAACCTGATTCGGAGTTGTTGTACGCGGTGTTGTTCACGAAGTTGTTGCTGGAGGAATTTCCTAAGTAGAAGCCGTTTCCGTGGCTCGTCCAGTCACTATAAGTGCCGGTGTGGTTGTAGGCTGTGTTATCCGTAAGGTTGTTATAATCCGAGGAGTAAAGCGAAAATCCGTTATGGACTACGTTGTCGTACGCCGTGTTGTTCTGCAGCGTATTGTAGCTTGAGAGGTATACCTCGAAGCCGTTGTATTCGTTGCCGTAGGCTGTATTATTCGCAAGCGTATTGTAACTTGAACTGTTCCCGACAAGGAAACCGTCTTCCAGGTTGTCATGCGCAGTGTTGTTTGTGAGAGTGTTGGAGGATGAATCAACCAGATAGAAGCCTTCGTACGAGTTGCTGTAGGCGGTGTTATCCGCAAATGTGTTATTGTTGGAAAACTCCTCTGCCAGGAAGCCATGCCAAAAGCTACCGTAGGCAGTGTTGCTTGTGAAGTTGTTGCCGCTGGAGTCGTCTCTTACTATGAATCCCCACGTGTTATTCCTAGCAGTATTATTGTTGAGTGTGTTGTTGTATACATCAGTTAGGTAAAAGCCTACCGTTAGGTTGTAAGCTGTGTTGTTTGCCAGGGTGTTATACGCCGAGTTGCTCTGCGGTGCAAACCCGTACGTGCTGTTGCGCGCTGTATTGTTATCAAGTATGTTATTATTTGAGTAGAAAAGCGAGAAACCATCCCCGTGGTTTGAGTATGCGGTGTTATTTGTAACGTTGACTCCTGTGCTGTTGACAAGTTCGATTGCTATGTTCTCGCTGAGTTTTACGGAGTTGTTCCTTATCACGCTGTCATTGACGCGGTACGCCGTTATGCCCCACGTGTAATTTGATACCCCGCAGTTCTTTACCGTGACGTTCACAAGTTGATCCGAATCGTCGCTGTCCATGATGATGCCCGTGGTATTGCCGCTTACTGTCTGGCCGGTAACCTCGTTGCTTACTACGTGGCCGAGACAGTCCAACTCCACATTCGACTCGGAGATGAGGATGCATGCAGCTGTCAAAGCGTGGTTGGCGCTTAGGTTGGCACCTGAGATGTCACTCCCAAGAGCGAACTGCCCCTGACTGGTGATATTCACGCAACCATTGTACACGGTCGGGGATGCTCTTATCAGACTAACGCTGCAGAGCAAAAGAGCGAGTAAGAATAGGATTCTGGTTTTCATGAAGCTATATTGGACGCTCTATTTATAGGTTATCGGTATTTTGCCAGTAAATGTGTGGATGGGATGCACCTAAACATTTTTAACCTCATGAAGCGAATAAATGGGTGATGGTGGAGAACATATTCAGGAAAATTTCGACAGAGAAGGAGATATTTCGAGATGAGAGAGTGCTCATGCCGGACTACCTGCCGGAAGTGATGCCGCACAGGGAGGAGCAGATAAAGGAGATTGCGTATGCATTGAGGGGGGCTGCCGATGGCAAGAAAAGCGAGAATGTGCTCATTCTCGGGGCGAGCGGCACGGGAAAGACTTCTTCTGTGAGATACGTGCTGAAACAACTGCAGGAGTACTCGCAAAGAGTAGTACCAATATACGTGAACTGCTGGGAATCCAGTACGAGGCACTCCATACTCAACGGCATCGCTTATGCGCTTGGGGAATTCGTCCCGCGAAGAGGTATATCAACAGACGAGATAACCGATAAGATTGGCGAAGTTTTGAAGAAGGAGAAGAAGACTCCTGTTATCGCGCTGGATGAGGTTGACAGACTGTTTGCAAGCCAATACGGGGAGGAGAAGGTGCTGTACGACCTTGCCAGGGGAAAGGAGCTTTTCTCAGTTGATTTTGGCATTGTTGCTATAACAAACAACCGTGAGTTCCTTGCAAAACTTGACCAGAGGATAAAGAGCTCACTTGTGCAGAAGCAGCTTGTTTTCAAGCAATACTCGCCGATTGAACTGAAGGATATACTGAAGAGCAGGGCGAAGCTTGCATTCTTCCCGGAAAGCCTTTCGGAGGAAGTGATACCGCTCTGCGCTGCAAGGGCTGCAAAGAACAACGGTGACGCAAGACTGGCGATAAATATCCTGTGGAAAGCTGGTAAGATTGCGGAGAGGGAGAACGCCGAGAAGGTTGCTGAGGAGCATGTCAGAAAGGCTTTCGAGGAGGTTGGCGAGGGGGAGAACTCTTCCGAGAAGCTGAATGGAAGGGAGAGGGAGGTATACGAGTTCATCCAGGAGAAGGGAGAGGTTACAAGCAGCGAACTTTACGAGAAATTCAAGGAGGACAGCGATAGAAGCGTCAGAAATTACATTGACAGGCTGTGCTCACTCGGATTCGTCAGTGCCGAGGATGCGAAGGGCAATATAGGGAAAAGGGGAAGAACGAGAATAATAAAAATTAAAAAATGAAATCAGGCGTACTTTTCCGCGTATTCCGCCAGATAAGGTATCCTGACTGTTTCTCCGGTGTACTCCTTGTAGCCGACGTATATACCGTACAACCATAGCAGGAAAACCAGTGGGAAGGTAATCATCGGCAGGGAGACTATGAACATCACCACGCCGAGCAGTATGGACTGCATTGCGTGGAACCTGATTTTCTTGTCTTCCTTTTCAATCAGGTAGAATATCAGTCCACTCAGCCATGTAAAGAAGTATATCAAAATGTACATCATATTCCCTTCCTTTGATGGTTTTTCAGCTTTGTTTTTTGCTGGCAAGTATATCACCCCATAAGAAAGTAATTGAAATGGTATTTAAAGTTATCTGACGGAGGAGACTACCTTTATCACATCGCCGTTCTTCAGCACGTACTCCTTTCCCACCCTCATCCTTGTCCTTGCATTTACTGCGCATATGAAGCCCTGCGCCAAGTCAGTATGTATCTTCGCAGCCAGATCAAACGCGATTGAACCCTTCCTGAGGAGGACTGCATCGGGCAGCGCATTCCCGAAGTGGTCCGCGAACTTACCCTCATCCTCGACAGGGTATACAACTATGAGGTTCAACAGATCAAACGTGGCCCGGTTTATCAGCTCCTGCACGCCAGTTCCGCCGTATTTCTTCAGCACTTTCTCCTTTATGAAGTTCAACGCAGCAAGCTGCCTCTCAGGCATGTCTGACGCAAGGATTTTGAAATCCTTGTCTCCGGGCACATAGTGTATGCTCCCATGTTTGTCCGCCTTCCTCAATGCAAGCTCTGCCTCAGCGCAGGTTGGAACGATTATCTTATCCTTGAATTTTTCTTTCAGATTATTGTAGTTCTCCTCGCCTTTTGGCAGGTCTATCTTGTTCGCTGCTATTAGTATCGGCTTTGAAATCTTCCTGACTTCCCTTGAGAATGCCAGGATGTCGTCATCGCTCCAGTTGATATCCTCCTCAGCAAGGAAAAGATGGGAGGCTGCCCTGTCAACCTCGTCCTGCGTCATCTTCAAGCCTGACAGGAGACCTGTGACAGAATCAAGCTCCTTTCCCTTTATCCTGCTCCAGCTCCTCTTTATTATCCCGGCTATCCAGTAGCTCATCTCCTCCTCCAGAAAAACGATTTCATTCGCCGGGTCGTAGAAATCCGTCGGATTGCCCTCGGAATCTGTCGTGCCGGAAACGTCTATCACCTGTATCAGCGCGTCAGCAGTGCGGAGGTCATCCAGAAACTTAAGGCCCAGCCCCTTCCCCAGATGCGCGTCTGGAACAAGGCCTGCTACATCTATCAAGTCTATCGGGATCAGCCTTGTGCCGTTCTCGCACAGCGAATTCCTTGGAGCGCACTTCACCCCAAGCTCCTTGCACGGACATAGCGCGCGGACATATGCCTTTCCGAGGTTTGGCTCTATTGTTGTGAATGGAAACGGCGCAATCTTCGCATCCACCAGAGTTGAAGCTGCGAAGAACGTTGACTTGCCGGTGTTTGTCTTGCCTACAACGCCAATGAGCATACAAATATAATATTCTCTCAAACTTAATTATCCTATGCTCTGGAATGACAAGTACCGCCCTAAAACCCTTGAGCAGTTCTCAGGAAATCCCGAAGCTGTTGAGGAGGTTAGGAAGTGGGCGATGGACTGGGAAAGAGGCAAGGCGGGCAAGCCCATCCTGCTTCACGGCTCGCCGGGAGTTGGGAAGAGCACCCTTGCCTATGCGCTGGCAGTTTCCATGGGATGGCCTGTGATTGAGATGAACGCGAGCGACCTAAGGGACGAGGAGAGCGTCAGGAGGATTGTCGGGGAGGCGTCTGCCTCTAATACGTTATTTGGGGGTAGGAAGCTCATCCTGATTGATGAGGTTGACGGCCTGCAGAGGAGCGATAGGGGAGGAAGCAAGGCGATTCTTGAGATTGCCAGAGGCACCTCCCAGCCCGTGATACTGACCGCAAACAATGTCTGGAAGCCTGCGCTTGCGAGCCTTAGAAGCGCTTGCACAGTTCTTCCCATGAGGAAGGTGAATTCGAGAACAATCGCCTCGCTGCTTAAGAAGATAGCTGAGCATGAGAAGCTCAGTGTTTCTGAGGAAGTTGTTACGAACATAGCAAGTAGCAGCTCCGGTGATTTGCGGTCCGCAATAAACGACATGCAGGCACTGGGGGAGGGCGAAGTGGGTGCTGCGGAAGTCATAGGGCACAGGGACAGGGAGAGGAACATCTTCGATTCTGTGAGGGCCGTTTTCAAGGCAATGGAGTACAAGGAGGCAAGGGAAGTGATGTGGGGTGTTGATGATAGGGAGATGTTTGTCAGGTGGATTGAGGAGAACATCCCGCTTGAGTACGAGAAGGGATGTGACGTGGCTAACGCATTCGAAAGGCTGTCAAGGGCAGACGTTTTTGACGGGAGAATCATGAGGCGGCAGTACTGGGGTTTCCTGCGCTACTCCAGCGACCTTGCGACTGCCGGTGTTGCTTTGGCAAAGGAGGAGCCGTACCATAAGTTCGTGAAGTACCAATTCCCGAAGATAATAAGAGCATTGGGGAGCAGCAGGGGGGAACGAGCACTGAGGAAAAGCATCGGCACGAAGGTGGGTAGGAAGTGCCACGTGTCATCAAAGGATGCGATCAGCCTCTTCATCCCTCTTCTGAAGCTGCTGTGCAAGGAGAGCGGGAATGTGGAGAGAGTTCAGGAGTATTTTGGGTTCGATGACGAGGAGATGGAGTATGTCGGAGGGAGGAAGGCTGCTTCAAGGACTAGAAGAACGAAGTGATGTCCATCTCCAGCAATGCAACGGGCTGTTCAAGCCCGAAGTTGTTTATCACCTGCGGGTGTATCTCGCCAAGCACACCTACTTTTTTCTTCCCGCAGAATAGCTCTGCAGCCCGGCCCTTGATGAATGACGGGTGTTCGGCAACTCTCATCCCGACCTTCCAGCCCATTTCTCTGGCTACGGCTTCTGCCATGGACTTTATCTCGTTGAATGTTGCCTTTGAGTCGTACAACGCGCACGCCAGACTTCTGGATTCTGTGACATGACTGCCGTCAAGTGAGAGGACATCGCCAATCTCAAACAACTTTATAGGCAGCTCTGCCTGTCTGCTCTGGAAAAGGACGCTCAGTAGGGATGGAAGCAGCCAGCAGCGCATCATGGTGTACTCCTCAACCTTGGGGTTCTTTATTTTCACGTGTGGCTTCTCCGGAAGCAGCGCCTTCTCGAAGCACTCCCGCTCGCTGATAAGATTCTGGCATACCGCCTGGTTGAAGCCAAGCCCCACAAGCAGTTCCTTCAGCCTGCCCTCCACAATCTCGGAACGCTTCTCCTTGCCGATGCTGAAGAAATTAGGGAGGGATGGGGTTAAGCTGTTGTAGCCATATGCAATCGCAACATCCTCCGCAAGGTCGACCCAGTCCATTATGTCGACCCTGTAGCACGGGACCTTGAGCCTTCCACCAGTTCTTGCATAACCCATTCTTTCAAGAAGCTTGAACAGCTGGGCCTGCGTGAAATTCGTGCCGAGCATATTATTTATCTTCTCGGCAGGAAGCTCGACAACCCTTTCCCTTAAATCAGGAGTTTTGAATTTCCTCTTGCCTGCAACTTCCACTGTGTGGAGCTTCCCTCCCCTGTCAACCAGGGAAAGCGCAACTATTTTCAGAGCGTCCATCACGGCATTCTCGTCAGTTCCGGTCACGTCTATGAAAAGATTCTTTGTGTTTCTGTTCACCCTTGTGAGCTCACCATTGATTACCGGCGGGAAGGACAGGACCTGCTCCTTGCTGTCAACCAGAAGAGGATACCCGCTGAAATGCGAGATTATGCTTCCATACTCCCTTCCCTTCGGATGCTTCTCGAGTATCTGGGAGAGGTTCAGCTTCTCCTCCATGCCCAAAGGCACGAATGAATAGCTGCGGGGTTTGACTGCCTTGTAGAGGAAAGGCGGCTGGACTGCATCGAAGTTGTGCACGCCGATTGAAACCTTCCTCCTCTTCCTGCCGTACGTCTCGTGCAGTTTCTCCTGCAGCTGCATCAATGACTCTACAACCTCATCATTAATTTTCACGTCCTTGACAACCGCCCCCACTATGAAGGGTCTCATGGAGAGGACTGAGCTGTCTATGCGCAGCTTCACGTCGGATTCCTCCGCATCATACTCCTTTGCTTTACCCCCGATGAATGCTGCGAGTGCTCTTGCAATTCCCTCAACGCTGAGCAAATCTGGCCTGTTCGGAGTTATGTCAACGCAGATTTCCTCCTCCTCGACATTTTCTATCGGCATCCCGAGCGATGGCAGGGCCGTCTCTATGCAACCGCTACCGAGCTTCCTGCCCACAAGCGCTTCCAGCTCCTTTTTTGAGAATGTTACAGATGCCAAACTCACACCCTCGCTTCCCTCAGCCATGAAACGTCATTCCTGTAGAACTGCCTTATGTCCTTCATGTTCATCATCAGCATGATTGGTCTTTCAAGGCTCAGGCCCCATGCCAGTACGGGATACTTTCCCCATGTTGGCAGGCAAACCTCCGGCCTGAACACTCCGGCTCCGCCCAGTTCGAGCCACTGCTTCCTGTCCTTGTAATAGACCTCTACTTCCAAACTTGGTTCTGTGTAGGGGAAGTAGCTCGGCGAGAACCTTATTTTTTCAAAACCAAGCTTGCTGTAGAACTCCTTCAGCAAGCCCAGCAGGTCCCGGAAGGTCGCACCTTCGTATACGATTATTCCCCCCACCTGGTGGAACTCGCTCAGATGTTTGTAATCCGTCGCCTCGTTCCTGTACACCCTTCCGACAGTGAAGAACTTTGCAGGCGCTTTCCTCTCGCCCTTCCTTATCGACAGCAGGTACTGCGGCGATATGGCAGTATCATGCGTTCGCAGAACCGCCTGCTCCGCAACCTCCCTGCTCCACTTGTACTTCCACTTCTCCTCATGAACCTTCTTCACCCTTTCAACAACCTCGTCTCTTGGAAGCGGGATTCTCTCCGGTGCCGAGAGGTAGAACGTGTCCATCAGGTCCCTCGCGGGATGGTCCTGTGGCTGGAACAACGCATCGAAGTTCCAGAAGGACGACTCGACAAGCCTGTCCTCCATTTCCTCGAAGCCCATCTCTATGAATATCTTCCTTATCCTGTTCCTCACGACGTCAAGCGGATGCCTCTTGCCTGGGAGGGATTTCATGACCGGCATGCTGACTTCATATTCCCTCAGCTTGAGTTCCTTCCATCTGCCGGTTACAATGTCCTCCTTTGACAGGGTGTTCACATACCTGCCCGCTTCATCCTTGTCTATAGAAGAAATCTTGCTTGCAAGCTTCGTGCCCTTCTCCGTGAGAGAGCAGGAGATGTGCTTGCTCTCGGCGCTCCTAAGCACATCTCCCCTAGCAAGCAGTTCTTTGATAACCGGCAGATCCTTCTTCTCAGTAATATTTTCAGAAACCTTGCGAAGCACAGTTTCCTCAGGATGTCCTTCCTTCAGCGCTCTCTCCCCCTCGCTCGCCAGAGCGAGCCTGCCTTCCTTAATGTCAACCCATCCTTTTCTCTTCGCCCAGGAAAGGCCTACTCTCTTCTCCTCCTCGCTAAGCTTCTCAAAGCTCTTGCCTTCCCTGACCTTTTTTATAAGGTTGAATTCGGGAAAGCCGTACTGCAGGAATCTCTTCCCCTCCTCTCCAAGCCTGAAGCTCTGCTCTGAGGTCTCGTGGATGTCAACAGCTCCCTTCTCCTTCAACCAGTAGCAAGCCCTGCTGGCGGAATCTCTGTTGAGTTTCGTGTCATGCGAGATTTCCTCAAGTGTCTTGCCGCCCTGTCTGAGCGAGAGCAGGACGAGCCTTTCATACTGATGCAGCATAAGCTTACCTCTTGCTCAGAGCCAAGTAAGCGACAGTCAGCAGTACCAGCAGCGTTATGATTATTCCGGGGGCTGAGAGTATGAAGTTTAGGAAACCGCTCTCGACATTTTCAAAGAAGCTCCTGACTTCAACGTCAATTGGCTCCTCGCGAACGAAAACCAGTGTGAAATCATTTATTGGAACCGTTCCCTTCCACGCGAACGCGCTCACCCCCCTAACCTGGTCAAGGTAGTCCCTTGTTATTGCGGGCTCTGTCGGGTCTGGTGAGATGCTGGTCACTATCGAATCCGGGGGTATGATTATAGCGAGTGCATTGTTCTTTGGAAGCATCTGCCCGCTCGGAGATGGTTGGAAGGATAAGGCGGATCTGTTAAACGTATAGCTGAGAGTCCGGGGTCCGGTCTGATTTACCAGCACCACCCCATCCACATCGTACTCCAGTTTTATTACTGCTGTTGAAAGCTCTGAAAATGAGTAGCGTGTCAGGTCTTCGGGTGCGACCCTGAAGTTCCTCGTTGCGTAAGATGAGAGGATGTGCTGCCGGAGGTACTGGCTCTTCGTTATCTGCTGCCAGTCCATTATCGTCAGTTCTGTGGAGTAGAAGCTCCTCGTGTATAAGTCTTCGGAACTCGGGTCCATCGAAAGCTTCACTAACTCGGTGACGTGCAAAGAGCCGTTGAGGTTGACCTTGGCTGTTACATTAAGCGAAAGATCGTAGAAGTCTGCCTTCACGGCAACCGCTAACAGCAGTAAAGCGAGTAAAACGCCCAATTTCCTCATAAAGTCATTTAAACAGTATGTATATTTAAATTTTCAACCTGCTTTATAAATGCAGGGAGTTTATGGGCTCTATATGGTATCTGGGTCACTCCGGGTTTGAAGTGGAGCTTGGAGGTGTAGTCATATACATAGACCCATTTCTGGAGGGAACCGAAGTCGGCGGAATGCGCAGGGAGATAGCAGCTCCGCTCAGGCCAGGCGAGGTGGACAAGGCGGACCTCATAATGATAACGCATGAGCACAGAGACCATTTTGAGAAGAGCACCGTTGAGACGATTGTGGGCAGGACAAACGCGCTGGTGATTGCGCCGCACGCAGTGCTGAAGGAGCTGGATATTCCAAGCTCGAATAAAATGGAGGCGGTTGCGGGAGAGAATTTTGTTGTTAAAGGAGTTGAAGTGAAGGTGGTGCAGGCGGTCCACCCGCAGTCGGAATGCCCGGTCGGCTACATCATAAAGAAGGGCGGCAGAAGCGTATATCACGCAGGAGATACCTACGAGTTCGGGGGGATGTTTGATATTTATGCGGATTATGCGCTCATCCCCATAGGTGGCACGTATACAATGGATGTGTACTCTGCAGAAAAGGCTGCAAAGGAGCTGAACTGCAAGTATATTATACCAATGCATTATAACACTTCTGAAAAGATAAGGCAGAACGTGAGTGAATTCATCAGAGAGATTGAGAGCAAGAAGGTCAAGCCAATTCTGATGAAAGTTGGCGGTAGAATACAAATTTGAGGTGAGAAAATGATAACGGGTGGAAAGATTGTCTATGCCGAGGCAAAGAGAGACAAGGAGGGTCCAGTGGAAGGTCTGAGCATAAACATAGGAGTGGATGATGTGGCTGTGAGAGGGGATGAGATAACAATTCAGTACACGTTCATCGTGGATTACTTGGATAAAATAGGCAAACTCAAGATGATGGGGGTGCTTTACGCAAGCGAGGAGAAGAACAAGGCGAAGGAGATTGAGGAAATGTGGAAGAAGTCAAAGAAGCTTCCTGAGGACTTCGCCGAGGTTGTGCTCAACACGATAAACTACACCTGCGGGGTGAACGGCACGTTTGTTGTTCAGCCCGTAAGACTGACTCCGCCTATGCAGTTGCCAAGAGTGAGGGTGGAGATGGCGCCTGAGGGGAAGGAGAAGAAAAAGAAACCTGAGAAATCTGATAAGCAGGGGCCTGCCTAAACAACCCAATCAATGAAGACTTCTCTGAAGATTTTTCTTCCATCTTCTATAAATTTCTCGAGCTGTTGCTCTGTTGGCCTGTCAGGAGAGTTGTACGCCTCTCTGATTCTTTCCGCAAAAATCTCGTGCGACTCGGCTGAAATTGCTCTCATTTGAATTAGATGTTTTAATTGCTTCTGTAGGTTCTCAGGGGAATCCAAAACCATTGACATATCGCCCTTCGCCTTGTAAAGCCGTTCTATAATCTCTGCTTTAATACTCACTTTTTCCTGCAGTTCTTCCTTGCTCTCAGCTTGAATTGCATCAAATACATTCTTCAATTCCATCAGTTGCTGCCTGTAGACCTTAAATGTAGGTTCGTAAGCTTTCTCGTCTATTCCAATATACCCCCCATTTCGCGTGTATTCCGCATCAGATAATGTCCTATTTAGGTTCAGCCTTAGCCCCATGCCCCGCACGTTCCTTTGTTTGCGGTATATTTTCATCCTGTGATGACCATACCAGTAATCTTCTCCATCATACTTCTTGTCAAGCGGCTCTTTCTCAAGTCCTATGTGATTGTCAGCATCATAATCCAGGACTGCATGACCTCCATTCTTAAGATTGCCCATGAACTTCTCCAGGATTTCGGGACTGCCAAGATCCTGGGATTTCTTCTCAAAGTACACATCATAATGCCCAACTTCTCCCATCAGCTTGTCAATAGAGTTCTTGTCAATCTCAAGGTGGTAGAAAATGACTTTCCTGCTCTTCCCCTCCCATTCGAAATCTATCTCACTTTTATTCCCTGAATAGGATACTTTTTGGATGCTTCCCCCAATATCCTTTATTTCTTTTATTATGTTCGATGTGTGCTGGTCTTTATCTGCTAGTATTATCTTGGTTGCGTGCGTTGATGGCAGCACATTCGCAACATCTGGACCAGACGCAGGGTAAAAAATCGTCAAATCCTTATTATCGGCATTTATGATTTTCGCAGCTGCCCCATGGAGCTCCAGCCTTTTCTCGCCAAGCCTTGATGCCAATGCGTGCTCTGTTTTGGGTCCGTAGCTGGCTAGTGCATCCTTCATTGGCTTATTCGGCTGTAGCTCTTTCTCCATGCTTATTTTTTTCTCATCCGGAGTTAATATGCGTTTCAGTCTGGGAAGAGTTATTAACTTTTACGGCATAAAGATATTCGGTGAGTTTATGGAGAAGAAGACCAAAGTCATTATCGTCGGGGCTGCGGGCCGCGATTTCCACAACTTCAATTTGCTGTACAGGAATGACGACAGGTATGAGGTTGTGGCTTTCACAGCTGCACAGATACCGGATATTGAAGGTAGGATTTACCCTCCCGAGCTGGCGGGGAAGAACTACCCGAAGGGGATTCCCATTTACGCCGAGAGCGAGCTTACGGATTTGATAAAGAAAAACAAAGTTGAGCAGGTTGATTTGGCTTACAGTGACCTGAATTACGTTACTGTGATGCACAAGGCCAGCATAGCCAACGCAGCAGGAGCGGATTTCAAGATTATCGGGGTTGAGAGAACTTACCTGAGGTCAACAAAGCCTGTTATTTCAGTGTGCGCAGTCAGGACAGGCAGTGGCAAGAGCCAGACTTCTAGGAAGGTATGTAAAGTGCTGAAGCAGAAGGGGTTGAGGGCTGTTGCCATAAGGCATCCCATGCCATATGGTGATTTGAAGGAGCAGACCTGGCAGAGGTTCGAGACGTACAAGGATCTGGACAAGCACAAGACGACAATTGAAGAGAGGGAGGAGTACGAGCCGCACATAGACAATGGCACGGTTGTTTTTGCAGGGGTGGATTATGAGAAGATTCTGAGAGAAGCAGAGAAAGAAGCTGACGTGATTGTTTGGGATGGGGGGAACAATGATACGAGCTTCATAAAGCCTGACCTGAGCATAGTTGTGGCAGACCCCCACAGGGCGGGGCATGAGCTGCTCTACTATCCTGGTGAAACAAACGTGAGGCTTGCCGATGTTGTTGTGATAAACAAGGTGGACAGCGCTGAGAAGAAGAATATCGAGCTTGTGAAAGATAATGTTAAGATGCTGAACCCCCACGCAAAGATAATTGAGGCGGATTCAGAAATCACCGTGGACAACCCGAGCATGGTGAAGGGGAAGAGAGTGCTCGTAATTGAGGATGGACCCACAGTGACTCACGGTGAAATGAAATACGGTGCAGGGTTTGTTGTCGCGAAGAGGATTGGGGCGAAGGAGATAATTGACCCAAGACCATATGCGGTCGGGTCAATAAAGAAGACGTTCCAGAAATACTCCCACCTGAGCAACGTGCTTCCTGCAATGGGGTACGGGAGGAAGCAGGTCAAGGAGCTTGAGGCGACTATTAACGCGGCGGACTGCGATACGGTGCTGTCTGCAACCCCGATTGACCTGAGAAGGGTGCTCGTTGTTGACAAGCCGATGGTGAGGGCAAGGTACGAGCTGAAGGAGAAGGGAAGCTACGGGATAGAGCAAGTGATTTCAGAGTTTCTGGCTAAGTACCCTGCAAAAAAGTAATTCCTTATTCTCAAATGCAGTTTTGCATAGCAGAAGCTAGCAAGGTTTAAAAAGAGAAGCATTCAAATTTCTGGTGGGTTTTTTGCAGGCAGGCAGATGGATTCCGGTTCTGGCGAGGCGTATCCCATTTAACTTTGAATCCAGCGGAAGCTCCGTTCTAGGTGGATAGATGCCAAGGAGAAAAGAGCTGAAAAAGGTGCTTGTCATAGGGAGCGGTCCCATCGTGATAGGACAGGCCGCTGAGTTTGACTATTCCGGCTCCCAGGCATGCACCTCGCTTAGGGAGGAGGGGGTTGAGGTCGTATTGGTCAACTCCAACCCCGCCACAATACAGACCGACTACGAAATTGCGGATGTTGTTTACATAGAGCCGCTCAGGCCTGGAGTGCTTGCGAAGATTGTTGAGAAGGAGAAGCCCGACGGCATAATAGGCACGATGGGCGGGCAGACCGGCCTGAATCTGACGATGCAGCTCTACGAGAGGGGCTTCCTGAAGCAGTTTGATGTGGAGGTGCTGGGGACAGGGGTGGATGCTATAGAGACTGCATCGGAGAGGGGCAAGTTCTCAGAGCTGATGAACAGGATAGGGGAGCCTGCGCTGGACAGCGTTGCAGCAAACAGCGTTGAGGAGGCGGTTGGGTTCGCAAGAACGCACAGCTACCCGCTTATCCTTAGGCCGGCATACACACTCGGAGGGACGGGCGGAGGGGTGGCCCGCAGCGAGGATGAGCTAGTTGAGAGAATGAAGTTCGGGATGCGGCTGAGCAGGATAGGGCAGGTGTTGATTGAGGAAAGCGTCATCGGCTGGGGGGAATTCGAGTACGAGGTTATGAGGGATGGAAGGGGGAACTGCATAACGATATGCAACATGGAGAACATCGACCCGATGGGCATCCACACAGGCGAGAGCATTGTTGTTGCTCCTTCCCAGACCCTTTCAAATGACGACCACCAGATGCTGAGGAGCGCCTCCCTGAAAATAATAAACGCACTGAACATAGAGGGAGGATGCAACATACAATTTGCATTGAACCAGCAGACTGGGGAGTATTACGTTATCGAGGTCAACCCAAGGCTTTCAAGGAGTTCTGCACTTGCAAGCAAGGCAACAGGATACCCCATCGCAAGGGTTGCCGCGAAGATTGCGTTGGGTTACACTTTGGATGAAATCCCCAATGCGATAACGAAGAAAACTCCTGCAAGCTTCGAGCCTGCGCTTGATTATGTTGTCGTTAAAATCCCCCGCTGGCCGTTTGACAAGATGCCGGAAGCTGACAGGAGGATAGGGACGCAGATGAAGAGCACAGGGGAGGTTATGGCAATAGGGAGGAATTTTGAGGAAGCTTTACAGAAGGCAGTGAGGAGCTGGGAGGTGAAGAAGAGCAGCCTGGCAGACTGCAGGTTCAAGGATTTGAAAGAGATTCTTGAGCATATAGAGAAGCCGACAGATTTGAGGCTTTTTGCAATATACGCGGCACTGAAGCATGGTGTGAAGCCTGAAAGGATTGCGGAGCTTTCAGGGATCAATCCTTGGTTCATAAGAAAGATTAGGAACATCTGTGAGATGGAGGAGGAGATAAGGAAGGCTGGAAAGGGAATTTACAAGGATGAAGTCCTTGCAGAAGCAAAGAAATACGGCTTCTCGGACAGGCAGATTGCGGAGCTGATTGGCTCTCGGGAAATTGAGGTGAGGAGAGGCAGGAAGGCTGCAGGGATAAAACCTGTTTACAAGATCGTCGACACATGCGCTGCAGAGTTCGAGGCGTCAACTCCTTACTATTATTCAACCTACGAGCAGGAGGACGAGGCGAATCCACAGGGAGTGAGGAAAGTGATTGTGATAGGCGCAGGTCCAATAAGAATCGGGCAGGGAATAGAGTTTGACTACTGCTGCTGCCACGCCTCCTTCGCATTGAGGGAGGAGAAGGTTCAGTCGATAATGATTAACAACAACCCTGAGACGGTTAGCACTGACTTTGACGCAAGCGACAAGCTGTACTTTGAACCATTGGCATTCGAGGATGTGATGAACGTAATCGAGAGGGAGGAGCCTGACGGCGTGATAGTGCAGTTCGGGGGGCAGACCAGCATTAACTTGGCAATGCCGCTTGCCGAGCAGGGAGTCAGAATTCTTGGCACAGGAGTTGAGGGGATAGACATTGCAGAGGACAGGGAGAGGTTCAGGAAGCTGCTGAAGGAACTTGAAATTCCGCAGCCTAGGAATGGGACTGCAAGAAGCTTTGAGGTTGCGTTTGAGGTTGCCGAGAGGATAGGCTACCCGGTAGTTGTGAGGCCGAGCTATGTGATTGCTGGAAGGGGCATGCAGATTGTCTACAACGCTGAGGAGTTGAACAGGTATATCCACGAGGCTGTTGACGTTTCGGAGAAAAGACCTGTGCTGATTGACAAATACGTTGAGGATGCGATTGAATGCGAGATTGATGGGATTTCTGACAGGAAAAGACTGTTCATCGGAGGGATGATGGAGCACGTTGAGAAGGCGGGCGTCCATTCCGGGGATGCGAGCTGCGTGACTCCCCCGGTGAAGCTTAGTAGGAAGATTCAAAAGAAGATTGTTGGCTACTCAAGAAGGATTTCATCAGCCCTTAACAATATCGGAGCGATAAACATTCAGTTCGCGGTGCAGGGAGAGAGGGTTTTCGTGCTTGAGGCAAACCCCAGAGCGAGCAGGACAGTGCCATACCTGAGCAAGGCGACAGGGATACCTCTCGCGAAGATTGCGACGAAAATTGCGCTTGGCCATGAGCTGGGGGAGTATGGACTGCTTGACACGCCAAAGCTTCCCTACTATGCAGTGAAGAGCGTTGTTTTCCCGTTCCTGAAGCTTCCCGGCACAGATTTCGTGCTTGGACCTGAGATGAAAAGCACGGGGGAGAGCATGGGGATAGACAGGGATTTCGGCAGGGCTTACTACAAGGCACTGCTTGGGGCGAACCTGGATGTTTACACAAAAGGCAGGATTGCGCTGAGCCTGAGGCCTGAGGACAGGAAGCACGCAAGGAAGCTGGCTGAGAGGTTCAGAAGCCTAGGATTTGAGCTTGTTGCAACCGAAGGGACTGCAAAGGCAATAGGGGATTCCGCGGAGGTTGTCAAGAAGGTCAGCGAGGGTGAGCCGAACATAAGGACGGAGATTCTCGGCGGGAGAATCAGCCTGGTGGTGAACACCCCGAAGAAAGGAAAGGATTCGCTGACTGATGGCTTCAAGATAAGAAGGTCTGCAATTGAGGCAAACATACCTTGTATAACGAGCATTGAGGCTGCTTTTGGGATTGCAGAGGCGATTGAATGCGTAAAGAGGAACGAGCTGACGATTGAGCCGTTGAGATACTACACTTCGAAGATTAAGGGTGTTCGCCATGCCTGAGAAGAAAGCCCTGCTGGTGCTGCGTGACGGCTCCTGCTTCCGCGGAAAGGGTTTCGGGGCGGAGGCGGTTTCAGAAGGCGAGCTGGTCTTCAACACCAGCTTCTGCGGCTACCAGGAGGCGCTTACAGACCCCTCATACGCAGGGCAGATTCTCACCCTTACATATCCATTGATTGGAAACTACGGAGTGAACAGCGAGGATTTTGAGTCTGGGAGGATTCAGGTGATGGGTTTTGTCGTAAGGGAGGTCTGCGGAGAGCCCCAGCACATGAAATCAAAAGAGAAGTTGGATGAATTCCTGACACGCTTCAACATTCCGGGAATCAGTGATGTTGACACAAGAATGATTGTGAGGAGGATAAGGAATGCGGGGGTGATGCCTGCATGCCTTTCTGTGTATTCCGGCAGGGAGCCGGATTACGGGGAGCTGCTTGACCGAGCAAAAGGATTGGATTATTCAAAAATTGATTTTGTTGAGCGTGTCGCCTCAAGGGAGAGGAAGGAATACAAAGCCGGCGGTAAAAAAGTTGCCCTTATTGACTGCGGGGTGAAGATGAGCATAGTGAGGGAGCTGGTGGAGAGGGATCTCTCGGTTGTAAGCGTTCCTCCGAGGATAGCTGCGAAGGAGATTCTTGCAATGGAACCTGACGGGATTGTTGTTTCAAACGGTCCGGGGGACCCAATGCTTCTTACATACCTTGCAAAAACTGTCAGGGAGCTTGCGGAAAGGCTCCCCGTATTCGGGATATGTTTAGGCCATCAGGTAATTGCCCATGCGGTTGGAGGCAGAACATTCAAGCTGAAGTTCGGCCACAGGGGGAGCAATCATCCTGTGAAGGATCTGGAAAGCGGAAGGGTTTACATAACAAGCCAGAACCATGGATATGCAGTTGACGAGAGGAGCCTGCCGAAAGAGTTTATCGTCACGCACAGAAACTGCAATGACGGGACGGTTGAGGGTATGAGGCACAAGGAACTTCCTGTCTTCTCAGTCCAGTATCACCCAGAGGCAAACCCGGGCCCGCTGGACTCTAAGTATTTCTTTGACAAATTCAAGAAGACTATTGGCTAAAATTCCCTGTTTATGAAGAAGTCCGCAAGCTGCAGCAGCTTCTCCCTTGCGTCCGTCTGAGGCAGCTTCTCCAGTCCCTTCTTTGCTTTCTTCACAATGTCTTCTGCCCTCTTCCTTGCGTATTCCGGAGAGTTGTGCTTCTTCAGCAGTTCTATTGCTTCCCGCACTTTTGACTGGTCCTTTGTCCTCTCGGAAAGAATTGAGATGAGCTTTTTCCGGTCTTCTGGGGATGCTTTGCTTAGGGTATGTATGACAAGCAGCGTCCTCTTTCCCTCACTTATGTCGCCGCCTATCTCCTTCCCGTATTTCTCCTCCTTCCCGACTATGTTCAGAACATCGTCCTGAATCTGGAAGGCTATTCCCACTGCATTGCCGAACTCCCTCAGTATCCTCCTCTGCCTCTTCTTTCCCCCGCCAAGGAAGGCGCCGACGTCGCATGATGCGGCAATCAACGCACCGGTCTTGCCTGCAACCATGTTGAGGTAATCCTCTTCCGTGACATCAAAGGTGTTCTTCCTGTACCATTCTATCTCTATGCCCTGCCCCTCCAGCACCCTTCTGAATGTATCGGAGAGGATCTTCTGCGACTCGAAAATTTTCTTGGGCGACATTTCCAGCAGCAAGGAGGTCTCCCATACCATTGCAAATAAGCCATCGCCGGCGTTTACCGCAAGCGGCACACCGTATATTTTGTGCAGGCAGGGCTTCCCCCTCCTCATCTCGGAATCGTCCTCAATGTCGTCATGCGAAAGCGTGAAGTTGTGGAACATCTCAATTGACGCCGCTATGGGAAGCAGCTTTTTCGAGTCGCCTCCCACCGCCTCGCAGGATAGCATACACATGACAGGCCTGAACCTCTTGCCTCCCCTGCCCAGCAGATCCCATATCACTCCGTAGACTGCCTGGGGCTCCTTGTTACGGGGAATGACCTTCTCTATCTCCCTGTCAACCTCAGAACCGCGCGATGCAATGTACTCCGTTATGTCCATCACATTCCCTCGATAGTCCTCCTGACTCTGTTTACTCCAATGGCCTCTATAAGCTTACCCATGCGAGGGCCTTTCTCCTTGTTGAGAAGCACTCTGTAGAGCTGCATGAACAAGTCCTCCGGCTTGACTCCCTTCTCCCTTGCGAATTCAAAGACGAGGTTGTGTATTTCAATTGCTTTCATAGCATCCTGAAGCCTGCCTGCAAATTCCTTCACCAACGCCATATCGCTCTGCTTCGTCGGCTGGAAGGAGAAGACATACTCCTCAGGGGCGAACTCCTCTGCAATCCACTTCTCGACGTATGGTTTGAGGTATTCCACTCCCTCAGAATCTTGGAGCAGCTCGCCCACCTTCCTCCAGTCGCCGTAGAGCTGCTTGTACATCAGCAGGTCTGCAAACGAAGCCTTCCATTTCATCCTATCTGTTGAGAGGGAGAATGCAATTGCCTTCTTCCTGTCCGCCCGGCTGACTTCCTTGCCTGATATGTCAATTCTTGATGCATAGGCGTAATCGTCAAACGCCCTCATCAAGTTATATCCGGTCGGGTCGATGTCCTTGTTCTCTTGTATGTCTGGCCTGAACAAGGTGTATTTTATCAGTTCTGGCGGGATTAAGTCCAGTATGTCTGTAACACCCAGACCTATGCCTTTTGACTTGGAGTACTTCTTTCCTTTTAGGAGGATGAAGCCGAACTTGTAGCCGATCGGCGGCTCTTTTTTGAACAGGTCTTTGTAAACCGCAAGCGCGGTGTCCCACGAGCCTCCCCTTGTGTGGTGGTCAACCCCTGCACCTTCGACAGATGTGTGGAACACCTCCATCCAGGACGGCCAGTGCAGCCTCCAGGTGAGCTTGTATTTGTGCTCTGAGAGCTTGTTCTCGCCTTCATAGCCGCATCCTTTCGTGTAACCCACATCCCTTGTATCCTTGTAGGAATAGGAGTTCTCATCAAATTCGGTCACAACTGTGGTCGCAATCCTGCCGCAGTTCTGGCACACTGGCATTGATGCATTCCATTCTGCGGGAAGCTCCTGCTTCAGGGAAGACTCGGAAACAGCCTTCTTCGCCTCCTCGTGGTTTTTCAGGAAGAATTTCGCAAGAGAGTCGAATCTCCCTTCTGAATAAAGCTGGTTCGCCCTTTCCAGCTTTGGGGAGACCTCTAGAATCTTCATGACATCTATTGCCTCGCTGAAGAAGTGCTCGCCGTATGATTCGTGGCATCCCTCTGGGTCAGGAACATTGCAGAGCGGCTTTCCAAGATGCGGGGTGAGTTGTTTTTCGTATTTCATCAGGTTGATTGGCACCGCGTCGAATGCATCGTATATGTCTGCTATGAAATGAAACTCGGTCTGGTAGCCTTTATCTTTCAGGTATCGTTCTATTGCGGATGAGAAGAGGAACTCACAGAGAGTACCGACATGCAGGCTGCCGCTGGTTGTTATGCCGGAGGTTATTATGTAAGGCTCCTCCTTCTCTGCGACAATCCTGTCACTGAGGATTTCAACCCAGTGCCTAGGTTCCTTCTCCATGCAATCACAGCTTCAGCTTCATGAAATCTTTTGACGCGAAGGTGTTCTTAAAAACTCCTCTCGCATCCCTCACCATCCTTGAGATTGTCTCATTATCATATTCTGGATTTATGTGGAAGAGGAATAGCTTCCCTGCATTCGCCTCAAGAGCAATCCTCGCAGCCCCTTTCGGTGAGGAGTGCCCTGTGTTTATTTTCACATTCTTCAAGTCTTGGTCGGAGAAATACGTTTCGTGGACAAGCACGTCGCAGTTCCTTGCAAGCTTGGAAGTTGCTTTGCAGGGCAGGGTGTCAGTTGCGTAAACGAAGCTCCTTCCGCCATTTTCAATTCTTATTCCAAGCACCGGATCCGAATGGGAGAGGTGCGCCGTCTTTATGGTTGAATCGAGTATCTCCTGCTCTCTCTTCAGCTCCTTGAACCTAACCTTGAAGTCAAAAAGGGCAGAGTCGAAGTAGTATGGGTAGAAGGGCTTTCTCATTATCCTGTCGACTGCTTTCTTCACCCCTTTTTCTCCGTATATCGTGATCTCCTTTCCTTTGAAGGTTTTTTGGAACGTTGTTATCCCAAGAATATGGTCCAGATGGAAGTGGGAGAGCAGAAGGCACGTGGGCTTCCTAAAATCCAGTATTTCGTTTATCCAGTATATGCCTGTCCCCGCATCCAGAAGGTAGTTGCCCCCTTTCGTCTCCACCAAGATGCAGGAGGTCTGCCCTTTCTTGGAATACCATCCCCTTGTTCCCAGAAAAGTAATCTCCACAGAATCACCGTAAACGGGCCCGGCGCGATTTGAACGCGCGACCTATTGGTTTCCCTAGTTTTTAAGAGCCAACCGCTCTGCCAAGCTGAGCTACGGGCCCACAGCAAGGTAATCTTTATAGCCAGCATAATATAAAAGTTTGACTATGCTTGCCGTTCTCAGGCTTGGTCATCGTGTAGGGAGGGACGTCAGGATAACTACACATATATGCTTGGCAGCCAGAGCCATGGGGGCTGACAAAGTATTCCTCTCCGGTGAGAAGGATGAATCGATAATAAAGAGTATCGGAGGGGTTGTCAAAAGATGGGGGGGAAAGTTTGAGGTTGAGTACAGGAAGGACTGGCGTTCCGTTATGAAGAGCTGGAAGGGCAAAACCGTGCATCTCACCATGTACGGGGAGCCTTTGAACGACAGGATAGGTGTTTTGAGGAAAGAGAAGGATTTGCTCGTCATTGTGGGGGCTGAGAAGGTGCCTTCAGAGGTATACAAAAATGCTGATTTCAACGTATCTGTTTCCGGCCAGCCTCATTCCGAGGTTGCCGCGCTTGCAGTTTTCCTAGACAGGTTTTTTGAAGGAAAGGAGCTTGAAAAGCGGTTCCCAAAGGCAAAGTTAAGGATAGTGCCGCAGGCTCATGGCAAGCAGATTGACGCTAATGTATAAATATTATCTCCTCCATAATATTACCCATGAAGATGAGGAAGCGCAAGGTGCGCTCCAGAGTCAGGAAGAGGGCTGCGAGGAGAACGGTGGCTGCGGCAAGGAAGCGCAGGACAGGGGTTGCCAGAAGAATACGCAGAAAGTTTGCAAGGAAGCCAATTCTGGGGATTAGACCAGTTAGAAGGAAGAGAACCAGAAGAAGGGTTATTTCAGGAAAGCTTGCCGAGGAGCATATCAGGAATCTGATTCTGCAGGTTGCCGGCGAGAAGGCCATCGCAGTCGCAGAAGCTCTTGAGGAGCCGTTGAGCGATGAGGATCTGGCTAACGCGTGCAGGATAAAACTGAGCGAGGTGAGGGCGGTCCTGAACAAGCTGCATTCGTTGGGGCTGACTTCCTACGAGAGGACGAGAGACAAGGACAGCGGATGGTATTCCTACATATGGAGGATGTCCCTGCAGAATGCTGACAAGCTTTTTGAGAAAAAGAAGGAGCTGCCCCTGAAGGAAGTCGGTGAGGAGAGCTTTGACTTCTACAGTTGCAGTTCCTGCAAGAAGGGTGAGGGCGTCCTGATTCCTTTTGAGGTTGCGTTTGAGAATAAGTTCAAATGTCTTGACTGTGGCGCTCCGCTTGCTTTTGTTGAGAAAAAGAAGGAAATATCTAAATAATTGCTGTTTTATAATTTCTGCATGGACCTGTTTCTGAAGTACAAAGTGTCGAAGAGTGTTGTTGCCCATTCAAAGAAGGTTAGAAAGATTGCTCTTGAGGTTGCAAAGGAGCTTGAAGAGAATGGGCTTGGGGTTGATTTGAAGCTTGTTGGGAAGGGTGCTTTGCTTCATGATATAGGAAGAAGCATGACGCATGGGTTGGAGCATGGTTATATTGGAGGGAGGATCCTCAGGAAGGAGGGGGAAGGGGAGGAGGTTGCCAGGATTGCGGAGAGGCATGTGCTTGGCGGGATAAGCAAAGAGGAAGCTGGGAGGATGGGAATGCCTGCCAAGAATTTCATTCCTGAGACATTAGAAGAAAAGATTATCTGCTATGCTGACAAGCTTTCAGATAAAGATAAGATAGAAAGGATTGAAAGGCTGCTTGGGAGGAATGCCGCTTATGAGAGGATGGTTAAGCTGATACAAGAGGTTGATGCCATGAGGGGTAGGGTGCAGGAGCTGAACGTTTACGCTGTCTTGAGGGATTCGAAAGGGAGGATTCTTGTTATGAAAAGAAGGGAGCCGAAGGTGTGGGAGTTCCCTGGCGGAGGGGTGGAGTGGGGTGAGTCCCCTGAGAAGGCTGTGAGAAGGGAGGTTGAAGAGGAGACTGGGTTGAAAATTAAGAATATGAAGCTGCTCTGCACAACTTCCAAGGTGTATAAAAAAGGTAAGCTGGACAAGCATTCTGTTTATATCGTATTTGAGGGAAAAGGAGAGGGGAAGGTGAAGTTCGGCATGGAGCACAGCATTGCGATGTGGGTGGATTTAAAGAAGATAAGGAAGTTGGAGTTGGGATGGAACGTCGAACCCATAGTTGAGTTTTTAAAGGTTGAGAAGTAGAATATATTCTGCAGCGGGGTAGGGTAGCATGGAGTGCCCGCTGGGCTCATATCTCCTTCGTGGGAAACCCAGAGATCCGTGGTTCAAATCCACGCCCCGCTACTTCTTACATAAACTTATAAATACCCTCATGCACTAATCTCTCTCAGTAATGAGGTGGGGAAATGGCGTTCAAGAGGATTGCGACGGGTATGGAAGAGCTGGATAAGATTGTTGAAGGCGGATTCCCAGAGGGTTCCGCCATACTTGTGAAGGGCTCCCCAGGCACTTTGAAGACTATTTTTGGACTGCAGTTTCTCTACAACGGCGCAAAGCAGTACAAGGATAAAGGGATGTACGTCTCCTTCACGCAGGGAGAAGACAGCTTGAGGCAGCAGGCAGACATGTTCGGGTGGAAGTTTGATGGGCTGCCAGTCGAGTTCAAGAATTACGATATTACCCGGGAGCCTGACATGGAGGGGTTGATTGTTTCGGATATAAAGACATTCAAGCCAACAAGGGTTGTTGTCGACTCACTTACTTCTTTCCTGAGCAAGCTTCCTCTCAGCAGGGAGGAGTTTGTAGCTGACCAGATATTCGAGGCGATAAAGAAGGTTGGCGGCATACCTATCTCTGAGGACATGCTTCTGAGGGCATTGACAACAAGGTTCATAAGAAGGGTGAGGGAGGCAGGCACGAGCACGGTGGTGTATGTCTACGAGGAGAGGACGTTCGAGAGCGCCAAAGAAACATGTGAGTATCTAGTTGACGGCGTGATAAAGATGACGAAGATAGAGGCGCTTGGCAAGAGAACGATGGTTGTGGAGAAGATGAGGCTGACCAAGCACGATTTCCTTGCAAGGACGATGAGCATAGGGCCAAAAGGTATAGTTGTAGAGAAATAGGCCTGTTCTTTCTGTTATTTTTAAATACTTATTATTAGAAATAACTAGGCATGGAACTGAAGATGCTGAAGCACGCGCTTGCGAATGTTGTCGTTAAAGGCAACCCTAAGAGCCACAGGGTGCTTGTCAACGTACTTGGCTCATTGGGGAAGGCCGGCATAAGCATCTACGGTATAATGCTTGAGAAGGATAAGCTGAAGTTCTACGTTAAGGAGACTGAGTACGAGAGGGCCTTGAAGATACTTGACAAGGTTGCGAAGGGGGACGTGGAGTTCTATGTCACAAGGGGGATTGGCATGATTACCATTTCAGGTGGTGAGAGGGGGCATCCCATTGACATTGACGTTCTGCTTGCCCCTGTGAGGGACAGGGTGAAGGTATTTGACCTGATAAGGAGCGACAATTCCGTGCAGCTCTTCCTTGATCTGAAGCACAGGGGTTTCGTCTTCCACCAACTTGTGAAGAAGGTTACTGAAGGTTTCAGGGTGACTAAGGCATAAAGTATAAATAGCCGGGGATGGAAAGAAAAACTGCGACCAGATGTGGTAGAGATGGAGTATTACTTGCTGCTTGTTAGCTTCGCCTTCCTCGGGGCCGGGTTGAAGTACATTGACTGCGTGTATGACGAAGGAGTGTTTGACAAGAGGGTTGCGATTGCACTTGGAGTAATGTGCGGGTTGCTGGGCGGTTATATCATAGCTACAGACAGGACTGCATCCTCAATAGGAATTGCAGTTGTGATTGGTGTTGCAATAAGCAGAAAGATAGACACGCCGGTTTTCATGGTTGCAACTGTTGTTGCATTTGCAATTCCGATATTCCTTGCGAACTCGATAATGCTGAACTGGCTCCCAATTGCGGCTTTGGTTTTCGGTGGGATAATTGATGAGATGGGGAACAACAGGGCTGATCTGGGGCTGATAAACTCGCCTTTTTGGAAGACATTCTTCCACTTCAGGTTCAGCATGCAGGTAGTAATGCTGCTACTGGTTATTGCTGGTGTATTCGAGCCGATTTATTTCTTGGCATTCTTTCTGTTTGATTTGTCTTACCACATGGTTGGAGGGTATGCCAACAGGATTATAAGGGGGATGTACGAGTTCATAGTGATGGACACGCCGGATGAGATTATTGTGAGGCGGGTTGGCACTGCTTCAAATGGGTTGTTCAATGGTAACTCAGAATTGTGACGTGCTGGTTGTTGGGGCCGGGCCGGCTGGAGGTACTGCTGCATTGAAATTGGCTAAGTTAGGAGTTCGTACTGTAGTTATTGAGAATAAAGATAAGGTGTGAAAAAGCAAACAATTACTAGTTGATCTTTGTTAAAAATTTTATACCGACTAATAAACTTTTTTTGAAAAATTTACTGTATATTATTTTAGATTAAGCGAGTCATACACACTTACTATGGCCCCTTCTAGACATGGCATATTCATAAAATCACCGCATATATACAAACCGTCAATTCCATGATTTTTTATTGCATTTTGATTAATGAAAAATTGCGGTGATGGTACCGGCATACCATAATGCCAACGTAGAACTATGCTTCCTGTGATGTGTTTTTCATTAATAGGTAATTTGTCGGAAAGCAGATTGATGGCTAGGTTAGTTATCTGGTCATTTGTCTTTTTGATAATTTTTCCACAATCTGGGAAGATAACACCCAGTGCACCCATACCACCTTGAAATTTATACATCTCATTTGCAGTTCCGCTTATGGGGAATTTCGGGTCCGAGAAGAAGATGTCTAAGTCCCCTCGCATATGTTTGTTAAAGAGGAGCAGGAGATATACCACGGGGCTGTATTCGATCTCATTTAGTGGTTTTATCTTTTGATTTAATACCTTGTATAAGATCGGAGCGGGTACTGTTGAAATTAATTTATTCGTATTTACATTAACTAAATTATTTTGAAATTCATAGGTGCAGTCAGATACGGCGTCATTCTCTATATTTATTTTTTTTATATCAGCCTTCAGGATAAGATGTACGTTTTTTCTTCTATTTAAAAAATTCTCAAGTTTTGTGTTTATCTCCCCCATTCCTTCGTTGAATGTATAAAGGTTATCTGCAAGTATAGCCTTGAGTATTCTTAATGCATAACCGGCTGATATTTTATTAGAGTATGAGAAGCAAATACCGCGTAGGAGGGCATCACAAAGCCATAGCATTTCGTTGCCAATATGCTTGTAGTACCACTCACTAAAAGTAGTGTCATTGTCTATATTAAAATCGGAGTTATAATCAAACCTATTTAATTTATAACGTAGTTTTGACAGTTCTATCTTTTCTTTAAGTGAGGTGTTCAGCAGGATATTCTTTAGTGTTAGTAGAAGTCTACGATCCTGATGATAGATATTTGGGACGAGACCTTTGATGATCTTCGGGGGTGAGCAACCAACCGCGGTTGCAAGATTCCAAAAATTATGATTTCCTCTACAGTAGAACTGAGCACCTAGGTCCATGAATCGACCATGATGGGGTATAGTGAGTATCCTCCCGCCGACTCTATTTTCAGCTTCTAATAATGAGATGTTATTCTTGGTGTTCTGCATAGCATAAGCCGCAGCTAGACCCGCCAGTCCTCCTCCCGCGATTATATATTTACTCATGCAGATCCCATAGGTGTGTTGAATGTTAGCATATTAAAAGTATCTTGTTTAGTGGGTGTATTGGTTTGAGGAGTGTCTGGGGATTTAATTAAAAAAAGGTAGTTACTGAACTCTCTTGACTAGAAATCGGAGTTACTTCGGTCATAAAATGTTCAGAACCGCCAAACAAAAATAGAAAATTCTTAATCTGTTTTTTTTCTAGAATATTTTTTACTTCAAAAATTTTACTGCCTACTTCTTCTAAAAGAACTGCACAGCTCACGCCAAAAACGAAATTGGTTTTTTCTCCACCATCTGTAACTTTATCGAAGGAATTAATTATAGAACTGCCACTTGCTGTCGAGATGTAGATTTCGGGGGTATTTAGAGCAGTAGTTAGACCTAAAAATTTATCAGAGTATAGACCAATAACTCTATTGAAAAATATATTACCGCAGTATGCGCTTATAGGGAAGCCCAATGTTATTTTTCTAAGTAGCTCCTCGGTGAGATATTTTTTTTCAAGTTTTAGTTCTTTGAAGAAAAGGTCCGGCGCATTTAGACCGTTTATTTCATTTATAAGATAGTTAGAGTTATCCTTTTTTGTTACCCGTAATTTTTCTGAAAAAATCTTTAGTGGTGTGGCATATTTTATTGTTATTTCTCCACTAAAACTTAGATATAGGCCAACCGCACTATTTTGTAGAACTCGATTACCAAAAAATTGATAGTTACTAAAACCTAAGTTATTATCCCAAGCAGAGATGCCGATCATTTTTTCGGATATACGTGAATATAATTTGTCTATGAATTCCGATTCTTTCGCCACTCCCTCTTTAGATAGTGCTAGATAGAGTGGAAAAAATTTATCAAAAAGTGACGATAACAGTGGATTGCTAATACGTCGTGTTCTATGAAAAATGTCTTTAGGAAGAGTTGATCCCGGCAATATTAGGAAAAGAACACCACTATTGTTTTTTGATTTTTCTTTCTTAATCATATTGGCAAATTCTTCTGCAGCCTTCTGGGGGGTCTTTTTCGCATTTTTACCTAAGGCAATGGTAACCTGCATGTCTGGATCAGCAATTGCGAGGCTGGTAACGCCTCTCGTATAGCATCCTTTTGGATTAATAAAGCCAGCAACACTGCACCCAAGTAGTGGGGTACTCCTATTTAGTTGCGAAAAAACTCCATCAAGTAATTTTTGAAAGCCATTGTTTTTTTCGAAGTGGATTGTCGGGAATAAGAGAAAAAATTTCGGTTCTCCCTCCAATTTTTCTAGGGTATTTATTACTATCTCTTCTCCCGCATCGAAAGGTTCCCAATTTCTGGATAGTCCGACACTTGCACTAAACATTTAGACTCCTTTTTGTATAAGTTCTCTTATTTTTAGTCTCGCATTTTCCATCTCAACCTCTAAGAGACCTTTATTAGCTAGAGCGGGTATTATTGACACTAATGCAGTATCGCCACCTATAAGAAAGAACATGAGTTCGTATTCTCCTAGTTCGAAATATATCTTATCTAATCCTTGTGAAGAAAATTTTTCTATTACAACAAAAAACTCATTCATTGTTGATTGAAGAAGAGAAAATATCGAGGGATTTTTCAATTTGAACTTGTCTGGTGGTGGACTCACCGAGATTTCATTTTTTCGGGCTAACATTATCGCTAGTACATCTTCTTCTTTGAGCAGGTCTTCTAATACACTTAGCATAGTTTCTTCGGACATTGTGGTCGCACCTATAAGTATATATGAACTTTACATATAAATGTTTCTTATTGAATCGATAACGACTTTGAGTGGTATTATTCAAATCTATCGTAGAGTAGTATTTATCACCATATATAATTTAAAGAAGTTAAATTAATCTATGAGTATGGCTAAGGAGGGGGAAGTGTTTATTGTTGGAGCTGGCTTGTCTGGGCTAGTGCTATCTCGGATATTATCCAAAAGGATGAAAGTTAAAGTTATAGAGAGAAAAAATAAAGTTGGGTTTGTAAAGAGAAAGATAGATCTGGTTGAAAATTCAGGTAATTTGGATAAGGTTCTGGAAAAATTAAGAATAAAGCCGTCTTGTATAGGGAGACAGTCGGTATGGCATTCAAAGAATGAGGAATTTAGACTGAGGTTGAGTGAAATCGATTATTTTTTGTTTGAAAGACCACTCCTTGAAATGCAACTTAGTGAGGAAGCTTTAGATAATGGTTGTGAACTGATAACAAATGCTAGTTTTGTTAGAATAAATGATGGTAAAGTGATTTATCATAAAGGGGGAAGGACTTTTGAGGATAAGGCAGATGTAATTGTTGGGGCGGATGGTGGAGACTCGAGGACTGCGTATTTCGTAGATCCTGAGGCAAGTAGAATGAAGTATTTATATGCGTACGGAGCTACTGGAAAATTTGAGAATCTTAGAGACTCCGCACCGCAGCTATACTTTAATAGAGACTTGTTACAAAGCGGATATGTTTACATAGCATCAGACAAACTGACTACTATTTGTGCAGTATCCGGGGGGGATGCAAAATTATGCTACCAAAAATTCATTAATACGGTTCGTCCTAGAGGTAGGATATTAAATTACTTTCAAGGTAAAGGTAACATTAGTGGTCTGAGAAGGAGTATAACACGAGATAATATATTATTGGTTGGCGAAGCGGCAGGTCTCATAGATCCTTGTTTTGGTTTTGGTTTTAAATACGCTATAATTTCATCATATTTGGCTGGAAAGAGTATCTTAGAAAATGAAGATTTGGGACATTATGAAGAACAGGTTAAGAACACTATTTATCCTAGTATACGAAGAGGAGAGTTCAATAAAAGAATTTTGGAGAAGTTGGATAATAATGATTTAGATTTAATTCTGAGAGTAGCGAGGAAACTGCAGGATGACTGCGTAGACTTCAATCACTCTAATAAGGAGATTGTTATGAATAATAAAGTAAAGCTGATTAGTGTTTTTTTGAGTAATCCTAGGCTATTTTTATTGACACTTAAAATGATAGAGTCCATTTAAAAATTCTTATGCCGGGTTATGTAACAAGTGTTAGTTCTTAGGTACTTCTATAACGAATTCGCAATATGGATCGCCTTTAGCCACGCACTTGGTTTCAACTGCTTCAACACCCGGAAAGAATGTGTTTGTTCCAGCTGCGAATATACCTGCAAAGTGATAACAAACGGGCTCTCTGACTGTCTCATGTTCTAAGTAAGCAAGAGCAATCCCACAGAAATGCAACCTCAAAACGAATCTGAATTTGTCTGCATCTTCTTCGATTATTTCGAGCTTTCCTTTCCCCATTTTATTGAATTCGTCAACACAGAATTTAAAACTAGCGCGTCTATCAGAAATCAGTTTTTTAACTGCCGGGTCATCATGGAACATAGCAAAATAATTTGATTGCAAGACAGTTACATCCAGTTTTCCACATTCGTATACTATTCTCTTCCAAGAATTTCCAGCTACTTTTTGTAATTCTTTCTGCATATAGTAGATTGATTTTGTAAATGTGATAATGAAGGGCATATTGCACATCATAACTTTCCCTTCCTCTATTTTGAGAGTGTCAATCATGTGCTTCATACAATCACCTGTTCTTAGGTATTTCAAAAATAAACTCGCAATAGGGATCTCCCTTCGCGAAGCATTTAGTTTCGATTACCTCTATGCCTGGATAGACAACATTTGCTGCTCCTGCAAATACTCCTGCAAAATGGTAACAAACTGGTTTGTTAGCTCTCTCATGTTCTAAGTAGGCTAGTGCTATGGGACTAAAATAATATCGCAATACAAAGAGGGGCTTGTCCTTATCTGTGGTTATTATCTCTAATCTTCCTTTTCCAAGCTTGTTGAACTCATCAACACAAAAGCTAAAGGCATTAAATTTATCGGCCGCTATTTTCTGAAATTCTGGGTCGTTATGGAAAATACCTACATAGTTTGAATTGCAACCTATCCCATCAATCTTGCCGCAATCGTAGAATATTCTCTTCCAGGCTTCTCCTGCCATTTTTTCAAGTTCTTTTTGCATGTAATACATTGATTTTGTAAAGGTGAATATTATAGGTACCTCACACAACGTAATTTTTCCTTCATTAAGTTTCATTAATTCAACCATATGTTTCACATCATCGCCTCATCTTTACTTCAAACTCACAGTAGGGGTCTCCTCGTGAAATGCACTTCTTTTCAACAGCTTCTAGGCCAGGGTAGAAAGTTGAGGATGCACCGGACCACAAACCCGAGAAATAGTGGCATACTGGTTCAGTGCCTTTCTCATGTTCCAGATAGGCCTGTGCAACTGGACTGAAATGGAATCTCAGGATAAAAGATAGTTTGTTGACATCTGTTTCTGCCATCTCCACTCTACCGAGACCCATTTTATTGAATTGGTTCGTAAAGAACTGCATAGATTCGGCTTTATTCAGGGGGTCTGGTTTGCCAACAAGCAGCAGTTCTTTTATCTTATTCTCATTCTGGAACAGCGAAAAAAAGCCCGATACGGTAATCATTGCATCATTCTTGCCGCATTCGTACATCATTCTCTTCCACTTCTCACCTAGCGCTCTTTCCAACTCTTTCTGCATGTAGTAGACAGACTTTGTGAAGACAAATACTATGGGCATACCGCACATGGTAACTTTCCCTTCTTCCAACTTTATGGTTTCTGCCATGTCTTTCAATTTATTCACCTTCTGCTTATCTCAAACTCACAATGCGAATCGCCCATCGACATGCATTTCGTCTCCTTGCACTTCATGGGCACCATGAACACCGCTTCGGCACCTCCGGCGAGTATGCCTGCAACCCTGAAGCAGACTGGAGAGTTCCTCTTCTCATACTCCTGAGGGATTGTTGACTTCTCCATAGTCACAAGTGCGTAGGGCTTCTTCTCATCAAATTTCTTCAGTTTTAAAACACCATAGCCGGCGCAGTTGAATATATCAACTAGGGTATCAACCATTCTCTTCTTGTCGAATGTTTTGCCCTTCGTGAAGGAATCCAGCTGCTTCAGACCGAAAATCTGCAGGGCTGCCTCCTGTATTGCCTTCCTCTCTGCTTCGTAAACTACTTCGCCCCACTTTTCGCCAACAAGCCTTTCCAGCTCCTTCTGCTGGGTGGCTATTGTCTTGACAGAAAGCAGCATTGCTCTCTGCCCAGCAATAGTCGTCTTCCCATCCTCAATAATTACCTCATGCTTTATGTCCTTGTCTATCATCCCCACCACCTCGTGTAAGTATTATGTCATCACCACTCGGAATGACAAACTCGCAAACCTCCTCTCCACAAGCAATGCATCTTGTCTCTTTGCATTCAACTGGATTTTGCAGTATCCCCTCACAAACTCCCGCAAAAATTCCTGCAAGAGCATAACACACCGGAGACTTGCTCCTCTCCTTCAGATTCACATATTCCTGCGCCTCTGCAGAATGCCTCACCACGAACTTAATTGTTTTGAGGCCGGATTCTGGGATGGATATTTCTCCCAATCCTAGATAGTTCAGAACTTCTACAAACTCGTTCAAGGCATTCTCTGGATCTGACATCAGCACTCTGGCGCTGTCCCCTAGGAACTTGACGAAGCTGGACTGCATCTTCTGAACCGCGTCTTTCCCAGCATCATAGAGAAGCTCGTTGGAATTTCTGACACTCCTTCCAAGCTCCTTTTTGAGATAGTAGAAGCTTCGGACATCCAGCACAGAAAGCTGCTCGCCGAAGAGGAACAGCTCCTTCCGTTTCTTCTGGACGTAGTCAGCCATGTCATACACCTGTTACTTCAAACTCACAGAATTCATTTCCGTTTGCGATGCATTTAACCTCCCTGCATTTCAAAGACTCCCCGATTATACTTCCAAATCCTCCAGCCACCATCCCTGCCAGGTAGTCGCACATCATTTCTCCTCTACCTAGATATGGTTTAGCAATAGTGGAGCCGTAGACTCTGAAGGTGAAGTGGTTGTTTCTCAGGTCAATTTTCGTAACTTCCGGTCTTCCGCAGCTCATCCAAGACCAGATTTCGACCAGCTCTTCAATCAATTTTTTCTTCGAAGCAGAATTCCTCGGGATGAGCATAATTAGTTTGTAAGTCGGTGCCAGATTGTCCATCGCCTTCTTTCCCGCTTCGTAGAATATCTCCCTCCATTTCTCTCCTTTCTCCTTCATCACCCTATCCTGGAGCAGTGTTATGAAGCTGGGAGGTATGAGGACTGACCTCTCTCCTGCAACCACGACAAGGCCCTTTTCAATTGATATCATTCCTTTCAAACCCATCTACCTCATGGATATGTTCTCAGCCAGCTTGTCGGCCTCATTCAGCAGTTTTATCAATTCAGAGACATCCGGGTCCAGTGTGTAGCCCAGTATGTCGGTAAGCGTCTTCCTCTTTTTTCCCTTTTCCACAATTATCTTCGGTATGAGAATCTTCTTCATCACAAGCTCCCTCATCGCTATATACAGAGTGGCCTTGGGGAACTCCTTCAGCTCCCGGCATATCTCGACAGGCATGCGGGGCTTGCCGTCGCTAAGCAAATGTATTATCGCCTGGTTCTGGGGCTTCACCAGCACCCTGAGATGGCGCCATTTATGCTCACCCTGGTTGTTTGCCTGTCTCCCCATATTCACCCTGAATAGGTTATGGTTTCTGTATTTTAAATACTATTCTGTATATTGGGGTGTATTGCGTATAATAAACTGTAATTAGTCTAAAGAAACGAAAGTTATATATATACCTTTCGCTATATTCTAAGCTGCAGCGGCAGGAAGGTCGCTTGAAGGGGGTGGTAGGTTGGGTCTGCTTGCCGTGCTGAAGAGCAGGGTGGCGAGGGAGGAGCCTGAGAAAGTATTCAATAAGGTAAAGGCGGAGATAGACGACCCTATTTCTGTTCTTAAGAGAAAAATCATTTCTGCTCTGGAGTACACAGGCAACTATCAGGAAGTCCTGCTTGAGAACGGGAAGATTGCCGAAGTGGAGAAGATGGAAAAATTCGCAAGGGACAGGGTGAGGGATGCATTGGTTCACGCTGGTTTTATTGTCCCTCCCTCTGAGGTCGCCGGAATAACTTGGGGTGATGCCTGCTTTGACGCGATAGGAGTAAGCTCAAAGTACCTTATTCTGGGAGAAGTGAAATGGGGTGAGGAGGTTACTGAGAGCGAGGTGGAGTCGCTGATAGGCAGGGCTGCTGAGGCTGAGAAGAGGGGTAGGGGAAGAGAATTGGTTTTATTCATCGCCTCATTGAGGAGCCTCGGGGGAAGGGCAAGGGATACTGTTGAGAAATGCCCGAAGAAGAAGTTCGTGGTCAGCTTTGAGGAAGTAAGGCCTTACGATATCTGATGAGGCATTGTATTATATTGTTCGACGTCCATAACTTGTCCATGGAGGCTAGTTGATGAGTTCTGATGAGAAGCAGCGCATAATTGAAATGTGGGACGGACACATAGAAAAGCATGATATACGCCTAAAGTTCCTCAGTAGCAATGCAACTCAGGAGGAGCAGTTCGATGCTGATTTTAAGGAAAATGTGCTGCAGAGCAAGAAGCTGACAAATGAGGAGAAGCAGGAAGTTCTCAGGTACGCGGAACTTTGAGCTGCGGTAAGCTTTTATTCCCTACTTCTGTAAGTCTAAGGGGTGAACTTAGTGGATATTTCGGTCTCATTTTGCGGGGCGAGGATGAGGAATCCCACTGTTCTTTCCTCAGGCTTCCTTGGCGTCAATGTTGAAATGCTGAAGCGGGTCGTCCAGGAGGGGGCTGGAGCCGTAACTTTCAAGTCAATCGGTCCGAAGGTGAAGAGCGGGCACAGGAACCCCACTGTCTTAGCTTATGAGTGGGGAATGATAAACGCCGTGGGGCTGCCATCGCCGGGTTACAAGGATATGGAAGGAGAGCTTGCAAGGATGAAGGAGGTTGGCGCTCCTGTCTTTGTGAGCATCTATGGGGCATCGGTTGAGGAGTTCCGAGAGGTTGCAGAGGCTGTTGCAGGATACAACCCCGCGGTTATTGAACTGAACGTCTCCTGCCCGAACACGAAGGCAGAGGGTATGGTTTTCGGTTGCAGCGAGAAGCATTCTGCTGAAGTTGTTGCCGCGGTAAAGGATGTTGCAGGCAAGGTTCCTGTAATGCCGAAGCTGACATCGCAGGCATTGGATGTTGGCAGGGTTGCAAAGGCATGCGAGGAGGCAGGTGCGGATGCGATTGCCGCCATAAACACCGTGGGGCCGGGCATGCTGATTAACATTGAAGCAAAAAAGCCTGTGCTAGATTACAAGAGGGGAGGAATTTCCGGTCCCGCGATAAGGCCGATTGCAGTGAGATGCGTCTATGATATTTACGAGGTGGTTGACATACCAATCCTCGGGATAGGCGGAGTCACTGAGGGGAGGGATGTGATTGAGCTGATGCAGGCAGGTGCAACCGCGGTTGGGATTGGAAGCGGGATTTACTACAGGGGGATTGATGTTTTCAAAAAGGTTTGCGAGGAGATGAAAATCTGGATGAAGGAGAACGGCTACAAGGATGTGAAAAAATTGATCGGTGTGGCTCATGAGTGACATGCCAGTTTCAAACAGAGTGAGAAAGGTTGTGAAGGAGAGTGAGGAAGTCAGGACGATTTTCCTAGAGGATAACGTGCCTGGGGCGATACCCGGCCAGTTCGTGATGGTGTGGCTGCCGGGAGTGGATGAGAAACCATATGCGCTTTCCTACATGGATGGAGAAGCGGCTGTAACAGTGCAGAGGAGGGGGAAGTTCACGGATGAGATTTTCAAACTGAAGAAAGGCGACTATATCGGGGTGGGGGGCCCTTACGGGAATGGTTTTGATGTTGACGTATGCAAGAGGCCGTGCATAATCGCTGGTGGTATTGGAATCGCACCGCTTGCCCCTCTCGCAGAGAAGCTTGCAAGGAAGAAGCCTATCATCATAATGGGCGCGGCAACAAAGGAGAAGCTCATTTTCAGGGAGAGGATGGAGAAGGTTTGCAAGGTGGAACACACCACTGATGACGGCTCGTGCGGCAGGAAATGCTTCGCAAGCGATATTCTTGAGGAGGTTATCGAAAAATGCAGGGTTGATGTTGTTTATGGGTGCGGGCCAGAGATGATGCTGAAGAGGGTTTTTGAAATATGCAGAAAAAACAGGGTGGAATGCCAGCTCTCGCTGGAGAGGTATATGCACTGCGGTTTGGGTGTGTGCGGGAGCTGCGCTGTGGATGGTTACAGGGTATGTGTTGACGGGCCTGTCTTCTCATCAAAACAGCTTTCAAGAATGAGTGAGTTTGGGAGGTTTGCAAGGTTGAAGTACGGGAAGAAAGTTGGTCTGAGCGAGTATTATGCGTGGAGGGAGTAGGTGATTGCATGAGCAAGGAGAGGATTGCCGACATCCTGCTGGACATAGGGGCTGTGACGCTGAGTCCGCAGAAGCCTTACAGGTATGCATCCGGGATACTCAGCCCCATTTACACGGACTGCAGGCTGCTGATGTCGCATGTGAAGGAAAGGGAGGAAGTTATAGATGCCTTCGAGAAGGTGCTGAGGGAAGGAGTTGGGCTGCAGAACGTTGATTGCCTGGCAGCGGTTGCCTCTTCGGGGATACCGCACGCAGCCTGGCTTGCTGAAAGGATAAAAAAACCGATGGTGTATGTGAGGAAGGAGGAGAAGGAGCACGGGAAGCAGAACCTGATTGAGGGGCGATTGGAGAAGAATGCCAGAGTTGTCGTCATAGAGGATTTGGTGAGCCAAGGGGGCAGTTCTCTGAATGCAGTGAAAGCAGCGAAGGCGGCAGGTGCGAAGCCCACGCACTGTGTGGTGATATTCACCTACCAGATGCCCAAGTCAGTGGAAGGTTTCAAGGCAGAGGGGGTGGAGCTCATTCCGTTAACGGACATAACCACTTTGGTGAAAAGGGCGACTGCAAAGAAGATAATAAGCAAGGAGCAGGAGGGAGTGGTGCTGGAGTGGACGCAGGATACGGCAGGGTGGGGCAAGAAGAAGGGGTTTGAGTAGCTGTTGATTTAAATATTTTTAAGTGCATAATTCCTGCATGCACCATGTTTCAGCTGCTAAGCCAGAGGGCATGCGGGAGGAGATTGACAGTTTGCAGCAGAGAAAGATGAAGAACCTATTCGAAGGATTGCAACAGGAACTCGGCGGTAAGGAGGGCGCGAAGAATCTGCTGGCCGGCCTTGGCAGGAAGCTTGGGCGTGCAGGCGTCAATGAGCGGGAATTCGCCCTATTCCTGGAAAAGGAGGTTGCGGCTGAACTCTCGCTTATTCTTGCGCAGATGAAGAAGGAGTGGGTGGATGCGCTGGACAACGCGGATGATATGGGAAAGGTGAGCAGGGCGAGGGACGGTGTGGTCAGGAAGGCAGGTATTATTGACTCTATGTCAAAGCAGGCGAGGAAGATTCTTGCTGTCGCGTACTGCCTGAGGGATGCTGGGAGGGGAGGGGGGTTCTCCAATATGAGCGATTCTGAGGCCGAGGACGCGTTCGGCAAGGCGGTAAAGGAAGCTGACGAAAAAATTGAAAAAATAGCGAGGAGCGAAGTGTCCGAAGTATACAGGAAAATCGCTTTTGGTGCATGACAATCCACACAAAATTGGAGGGCTGTTTTCGGAACAGAGCAAAGATTTTTGTTGATGCGCATCCATCTTACTAACATGGCGAATAGAAGGGGTTTCTGGGGTTCTGTTGCTGGCATGCTGGGATTTATTTGGGGGCTAGCTGGCAGCACGTTTGCATGGATTTATAATTTGTTCCGTGCTTCCGCAAACGCAGCCCTGAAAGGAGTGAGGAAGCCGAGGGTTAAGCCTGGCTATTTGGAGCTTAGGCCGGTCAAGGTTGTCGAGGGGTCTGTTGAAAGTTTTGAGGAAAAGCTGCTCGGCTCGAAGAGCACTGTAGGCTTGATTCTGGGGGCAAGGGGCAGCGGGAAGAGCGCACTCGGAATGAGGATTTTGGAGAATGTCCATGCAAAAAGTGGAAGGGCGGTATGCGCGATGGGGTTCGCGGAGGATAAGCTGCCGGGATGGGTAAAGGCTGTGAGGAGAATCGAGGAAGTGAAGAACGGCTCGTTCGTGCTCGTTGACGAAGGAGGAGTGTTGTTCTCATCCAGGGATTCAATGTCGGATGCAAACAAGCTTCTCTCGGCCCTGCTAGTGGTTGCGAGGCACAAGGACTTGAGCATACTATTCATCTCGCAGAATTCGGCAAACCTTGACGTGAATGCGATAAGGCAGGCAGATTACCTGCTGCTCAAAAAGTCATCCCTGCTGCAGAAGGATTTTGAGAGGAAGAGGATACGCGACATATACGAGGAGGCGGAGAGGAGCCTGGGGAAGGATGCCGGGGCAGAAGCCACCTATGTGTACTCGGATGAGTTGAGGGGGGTCGTTGAGAATGGGCTTCCGAGCTTCTGGAGCGAAGGTGTGAGCAAGAGTTTCAAGAATTTGAATTGAGCCAGATGAATTTTTAGAAAAGTTTATAACTAGTTGAATATCAAATCAATTCATGTCTCCCAACTCAAATGGAACTGTAGTTGCAGCCGAAGAGAAAAAAGAGGAGAAGAAGCCGCTGAAATTCCTTTTCGTTTCCTATGAAGGTTTAATTGGGGATTTGGCCTGGCAGGTGAAGAAGGAAGGAAGCGAGGTGAAGTATTACATCCGGGACAAGTCTGAAAAAGATATTTGCGATGGGTTTGTTGACAAGTGCGATGACTGGAAGGAGTTCAAGGACTGGGCGGACGTGATAATTCTTGACGATGTGGGCTTCGGGCAGATTGCGGAGGATTTGAGGAAGGACGGGAAGCTGGTTGTCGGCGGTTCTCTCTACACGGACAGGCTGGAGGATGACAGGGAGTTCGGTCAGGACGAGCTGAACAAGGCCGGAGTCAACACGCTGCCACACTGGGATTTTGTGGGGTTTGATGATGCTGTAGAGTTTGTGAAGAAGAACCCTGATAGGTATGTGATAAAGCCCAGTGGCAGGGCACAGAACGAGAAGGAGTTGGTCTTCATAGGGCAGGAGGAGGACGGGAATGACGTGATAAATGTTCTGGAGCACTACAAGAAGAGTTGGTCAAAGAAGATGAGCCTACAGCTTCAGAAGTTCGTGCAGGGTGTGGAGGTTGCAATAGGCACTTTCTTCAACGGGAAGGAGTTCGTGCAGCCAATATTCATAAATTTCGAACATAAGAAGATGTTTCCGGGCGGACTTGGCCCAAACACGGGAGAAATGGGCACTTCAAGTTTCTGGTGTCCACCGAACAAGCTTTTCAATGAAACCCTTCTGAAGATGAAGCCGGTGCTGGAAGCATCTGGTTATTCAGGATATTTCGACCTAAATTGTATCGTCAATTCGAGAGGCATATTCCCACTTGAGTTCACTGCGAGACCGGGTTACCCCACGATAAGCCTGCAGATTGAGGGGATTACCAGTGAGTGGAGCAGCTTCCTCAAAGAGCTGGCTGCTGGGCAGGCAAAAGAAGTTAAAACGAAGAAGGGGTTCCAGATTTGCGTGGTGGTGGCAGTCCCGCCATTCCCATTCAGCGACCCGGATGCTTTCAAGAAGTATTCAGAAGATGCAACTATCCTGTTCAAGAAGTCAAACCTTGATGGGATACATCTTGGTGATGTGAAGCTTGTGGAGGATGACTGGCGACTGGCTGGGCAGTCCGGCTATGCCTTGATTGTTACCGGCTCAGGAGTTACCATGGATGACGCAAGAAAGCAGGCATATTCAAGGGTGAAGAATGTGATGATTCCCAACATGTTCTACAGGACGGATATTGGGGAAAGATGGAACCTTGACAGCGATATGCTGTATACTTGGGGGTATCTGTACTGAGAGGTATTATATACGCAAAGGGGTAGGCAAGATATGAAAAAACTCTTGATTCTCGTTCTTCTTCTGGCATGTCTCACGGGTATTGTATACGCGGACATAAGCCCATTTCCCGTTATGCTGTTTGCAGGAGTCGCTTTTCTTGTGGTTCTGCTGCTTGCATTTGTAGGAACAGTTGCAGTGGAATTGGTAACCTCTTTATTGTACCTGCACTTCAGGAAGCTGAGCAAGTGGATATTGTTGAGTGCCATCCTTTCAAACATCATTTCAGTCCCTCTGTTCTGGATTTTTGTGGTGATAGTCAGCTGGTATGTTGACTACTGGATTCCAGTTGCTGTGGGGGAGATTATGGTTTTTGCATTCGAAGCGACAGTGATATTCCTGCTCAACAGGAAGAGGATGAAGCTGAATGACGCTGTTGCAATGAGCTTGATAAATAACTTGGCAAGTTTTCTCGTGGGGTTGGGGTTCTTCCTACTATTCAGGACCGCTCTTTGAACTCGCATATCTTGTCGTAGTTCATCCTTATTCTCCTCAGTATCTCAACTATAGAAAGCCCGAAGCGCTTTACTTTCCAAAATGAGACGCGTGATTTTCCATGCATCCGACCTTTAAGTGGAAGAGTCAGGGAGAATGTGGGGTATTTCGTCCCATAAATTCTTGTCTCGTCAGGATGTCCTGTCTTGAAACCAACCTTCAGCTTGGGGATGCGGCCAAGCACCTTTTTCAGCACCTTCTTATTCAAGTGTTGCATCCACTCTACATTAACGTCTGAGTTTCTTGATGCTTGGGTGACGTCTATCGGTATGTAGAGGGCACGCCCCTCCCTGCGCATCACCTTCTTTGCCCCAAGCATGTTAGTTTCTTCTGCATTGGTGAAGTAGAACTTGACCCTCCTGTCCCTCACGCGCGGCATGACGGAGCGCAGGACTGCCCCTACACATACGACATTATCAAGGTTGCCTTCGTAATATCGACGTCTCCTTTTCCTGACGAATTTTACATGGGCGGCGTTCCAGATAACGTCGCAATGAACGGATATGATAATCTTTCCATCGTTAGCCATAAAACCAGCTTCGGTATAGTTATGAAGGAGAGATTTTAATACCTAGCCTCCTTCGAGGAGATAGATGTTTTTAAGCAAGAAAAGGCATAAAATTAGGTATGGTTTGGGCTAGGAAACCTCTGGAGGAGAAGCCTGATTTCAAGGAAGTGAAAGCCAGACCTTGGGAAAGATTCGCTGACCATTTTAGGGAGCATCCGCAGAAACCAATAGTGACCTCTTTCGGGAGAAACCACCTTGCAATGGAGGAGTTTGGGAGAAGACTGCTGGAGTTTAAGGATAAGGGGGAGAGAGTAATAATAAACGAGATAGGGTTGGGTATTGAGGAGAGAAATAAACTTGATGAACTTATAAAAGAAAGTGGAGTTGTAGAGAAGCTCAGTTTGATAGAAAGAGGTGTTAAAAGGGTTAATATCTCCTTTGAGCCTTTTGAGCTACTGAATCAGATTAGAAATGCAGGGATAACGCCTGAGGAGTTCACTCTGTATGCGATGGATATAAGGCAGGATGTGCTGCTGGCTGTGAAATCTAGTAAAGTGCTGAAAATTAGATTAGCAGGAGGGGATGGCGAGTATTTTAAAAGATTTTTTCCTGAGTTTCATGGGAAGGAGGAAAAGGGTTTCTGGCGAGTTGTATCTGTAAAGATACCCAAAGAATATAGGGAAAGAATAGTCTGCCCAAAACCATTGGATATAGAGAAAGGTCCTGCACCTGTTAAAGCAGATATAACTTTCTCATTCATATATGGTGGTTCGGTATCCTCTGAGGAAGCATACCTAGGAAATTTAATAGAGAGCACAAAGGAGGGTGGTTATGTAATGTGCTGGGGGGATTTTAATGAGAAGGTGGCGGATAGATTTAATGTGGAGAGGATTCCCATCAGCAACTATTTTGTTCGTGTGTATCGTGTGAGGTGACTTATTTTAGGTATGAGAGTAGGCTCTTGAAAAGCAGGATGCCACCCATCTCCCCTTTCAGCCCTTTTCTTGTCCAGTCTGGATGCTGGTAGTAGAAACATGCGTCCTCCGCATGGGGCATGAAGGCAAGAACATTGCCCTCTGGGTTGCACACGCCTGCTATGTCTGAGAATGCGCCGTTTGGGTTGAGCGGGTATTTTCCGTTTGCAACTTCTCCTTTCTCATCGCAGTAGCGGAAGACTATCTGGTCGTTCCTCTCAAATGTGCGGAGCAGTTCTTTTTCCTTCTTCTTCGGCAGGGTGAACCTTCCCTCCTCGTGCGCAACAGGCACACGTATGACTGTGTTTCTGGGAATTTCCTTGGCGAAGAGGCAGCTGCCTCTTGAGAAGTTCTTGAGGTAAACCCACCTGCACTCGAATCTTGATGATACGTTCACTCCCATTGCTGCCTCGGGGTATTCGCTTATGCCCTCCATACCTGGAATCAGACCTGCCTCAACGACAACCTGCATCCCGTTGCATATGCCGAGGATTGGCCTGCCTTCATCTGCAATTTTCCTGAAGTCATCCGAGAGCTTGTAGATGAGCTGCTTCGCCCAGATTGCTCCGGAGCGTATCCTGTCACCGTATGAGAAGCCGCCCGGGAAGATGAATGCATCGTAGTCGAGCAGACTCTTCCTTCCTCTAAGGAACTCGTTCATGTGGATTGTTTCTGCATGTGCCCCGAGGTAGGAGAGGATTTCCATGGTATCATAATCCCGGTTCGTTCCGGCAACCCTCATCACGCATATGCGCTTCATATTATCACTTCAGGGGCTCCTTCCAGGTGTTCCTCAGTTTGTCAAGCTGCTCTGCTATCAGGACATCGCCGTTTGCGCCAAGCACTACGAATTGTTTTAGGTTGGTTGTCCTGCCAATTCTTGAGAAAGGCACACCCCGCATGAGCTTTTCAAAGCTCTTCTGCTTTGCAGGGGAAATTTCAATCAGGAAACGCGAGTTAGATTCTGAGAAGAGAAGGAAGTCACTCCTCTCCTTTGAGTTGAGCTGCCCCAGGTCAAGCTCCATACCTGTGTTGCCCGAGAAAGCCATCTCGGCTGCAGCAACCCCCAGCCCGCCTTCTGACAGGTCATGGCAGGAGAGGAGCATCCCTCTGTCGATTGCAGACGTAACTTTGCTGAAAATCACTCTTGCCTTTGTTGGGTTCACCCTTGGAACAGAAGCTCCCAATTGTTTGAATAATGAATAGTATGACGAGCCTCCAAGCTCCCTGCGAGTTTCGCCAATCAGGTAGATGAGGCTGCCTGCCTTCTTTGCATCCATTGTTATTGTTTTTCTCACATCCGGCACTATGCCGAGAGCTGAGATGAGGAGGGAGGGCGTTATGGGCCTGCCCGCGTATTCGTTGTATAAGCTGTCCTTGCCTGAGATGAATGGAGTTTTGAACGCGAGCGCCATGTCCCTGCAGGCATTGCACGCTTCCACCAACCCATAGGCAAGCTCCGGCTTCTTCGGAGGACCCCAGCAGAAGTTGTCCAGCAGCGCGATTCTCCTCCCTCCGACGGCAATGTTGTTCCTGATTGCCTCGTCGACTGCAGAGGCAGCCATCGCGTAGCAGTCTATCTTGCCGTAGTTGGGGTTGAAGCCGTTTGAAAGCGCAACTCCTTTCCATGAGCCGGGAAGCGGTTTGAGCACGCAGGCGTCACCGGGCCCGTCAAGGAATTCACCTTGCAACGGTTTCACAACAGTGTGACCCTTGACTTCGTGGTCGTAGGTGCGTATGACGCTCTCCTTGCTGGCAGTGCAGGGCAAAGAAAGAAGTTTAAGCAGGATTTCTCCGAGATTTTTCGGTTGCTTGAAGTCCGGTTCCTTTTGCCTTGTCTTGGGCTTCCTGACAATTGTGGTTGCAACGGGAAGCTCATATAAGAAGTGGTTTGATAGGTTCGCAACTGGTTTGTCCTTGTAGAGGACGAATATCTGCTTTGAGTCGTTGAAGCGGCCTATCACGGTTGCCTCAACGTCCTCATCCTCAAATGCCTGAAGTGCCTTCTCCACCTTGTTTTCAGGTACGGAGAGAAGCATCCTCTCCTGCGATTCGGAAACCCATATCTCCCAAGGAGCATCCATCGGGTATTTCAGAGGAACGTTGTCAAGCTCTACGCTTGCACCGCAACCAGAACGTTCGGCCATCTCGCTGACGGCGCAGGAAACGCCCCCTCCCCCCAGATCGGTTATGGCAGACGCAAATCCCTCGTCCCTCACCCTCAGAAGTGCTCTTTTCAGCTTCTCCTCCTCAATCGGGTCCCCAATCTGGACTGCGGAACGCGACAATTCCTCGGAAGTTTCGGTGAGTTCGGCTGATGCGAATGTCACGCCGTGAATTCCATCCTTTCCTGTCCTCCCTCCTGCAAGCAGTATGCAGTCGCCTGGCTTGGTGTTCTTCACAAATTTCTTCATCGGCAGCAAGCCTAGGCAGCCGCAGTATACGAGCGGGTTGCCCAAGTAACTCTCGTCAAAATGGATTGACCCGTTCACTGTCGGGATGCCCATGTTGTTCCCGTATGCGCCTATTCCCGCAACGACCCCGTTGTATAAGTAGCGCGGCTGCTTTATTCCCTTTGGAATCTTTTTCTCGGGAAAGTCCAGGGGAGCGAAGCAGAGGACATCTGTGTTTGCAATCGGGTCGGCCCACACACCAAGAATGTCTCGTATGACCCCGCCGACTCCTGTTGAAGCACCGCCGAAAGGCTCCAAAGCAGAGGGATGGTTGTGCGTCTCAACCTTGAAAGCCAGAGAATGCCTGCCGTCAAAGTCAACTATCCCTGCATTGTCCTTGAAGACGAGCTTGCACCAAGAGAAATTCAAATCTTTTGTTGCCTTCATTATTGTGTTCTTCAGCAGCTTGCTTGCAACCATCCTTCCCTTCGAATCCTTGAAGTCTCCTCTCAGAGTCTTGTGGCAGCAGTGCTCCGACCATATCTGCGCAATCATCTCCAACTCAACATCAGTTGCGTCCCTCCCCAGCTTCCTGTAGTGCTCCCGTATCCTCCTCATCTCACCCAGGTCAAGCGAGAGGCTTCTCTCAGAACTTATTCTCCTCAGCTCAGGATCCGAGGCCTCGCGTATCTTTATGAAGTAAAGTGTGAATGGGAAATCGGATTTGCCGCAGAGCATCCCACACCTCACAACTTATGGATGGAGTAGTTCTGGATAATCGGGTTGGAGAGCAGCTTCCTGCACATCTCGTCAACCTTCTTCTCGTCGCACTGGCATTCGATTATGTATGCCTTCAGGCTTTTCACGTCAGAAACATTGAAGCCGAGCGTCTTCAAAGCGCCAAGGGTTGATTTGCCTTCGGGGTCGAGCACGCCTGGCTTGTAGGTAACCTCAACCTTGTACTTTGCCATAGGTCCACCAAAATTATTTGGTCGAGTATATTTATTAATGTCATTGCTTGCAGTTTCGCTCCTAACGTTAGTTGGATGAAAAAGAAAAAAATCAGGTATATGGTGTGCACTGCTGGTTCTGGCTGCAGTAGTAACCTTGGCAGCACTCGTAACTGCTTGCGCAGTAGCCTGTCGAGCATGCAGTGCAGTAGTAGTTGGAGCACTGGTAGCCCTCGCAGCAGTCCGAGTTGCTGGTGCATCTCCCGGAAGTGGCGCAGTTGGAGCAGATTCCGTAGTTGCAGTGCAAGCCATAGCAACAGTCGGTTGTATTGGTGCATGTCCCCTGCGCTGTCTTGCATACCTGCGAGCTGCAGTAGCCATCGCCATTGCAGTAGCCGTTGCAGCACTGTGAGTTCTTTGTGCAGCTTCCTGCGGTCATACATACCGTGCAGTAGAAGTTAGCGCTGCAGTAGTAGTTGGAGCAGCAGTCGGTATCCGTGCTGCACCTTCCCGAAGTCTGGCAGGTTGGGGGTATGCTGCAGTAGCCGTTCACGCATTTGTAAGGCGAGCAACAGCCCGTGTCTGTTGTGCATGAACCTGCCTGCGATGCGCATGGTGTGGATGTGCAGTGGCCATCCTGGCTGCAGTAACGTCCTGGACAGCAGTCTGAGCTGTTAGTGCACGTGGCGTCCTGACATTGAGTAGTGCAGTATCCGTTGGTGCAGACATAAGGCTGGCAGCAGTCGCTGCTGTAATTGCATGAGGCGTATTCGTACCTGCAGGTCGGTCTGACAAGGCAGTAGCCGTTCACGCTGCAGTAGTAGCCAGTACAACAATCTGAGTCTGTGCCGCAAGTGCCAGAAGTCTTGCATGGAGTTTTACACGTCCCATCCGAGCATGCTAGTCCGGAACAACAGCTCGATGTGCTGTTGCAGGCTCCTCCGCTTGAAGTGCATGTCGGCTGGATGTTGCAGTAGCCGTTTATGCACGTATAAGGTTGGCAGCAATCGGTGCTTGTATTGCACGGGCCGGATGTCATGCATGGGGCCGTGCATGTGCCATTGGTGCATACGAGCCCGGTGCAGCAGTCATCATCCGAGTAGCAGGGGGAGTAACCGCGTAACCCGCATGATTCGGGGGTGCATTGGTAGGTATCCTTGTTGCAGTAGTAGCCAGAGCAGCAGTCGTTACTTGAAGTGCATGGACCGGAGGTCTGGCAGACTTTTACACTGCATTTTCCATCAACGCATGAGAAGCCTGTGCAGCAGTCCGAGTCATAGCTACAGGATCCGCCTTGAGACGCACATTCCCTGGGAATGTCGCAGTAGCCATCGATGCATTTGTAACCCTGACAGCATTCCCCATAATACGCAGGAGATTCGTAGTGGGAGAAATTTGTCGGACCGTATCCGCAGAATTGGCGGAGACCGATGCATTGCCCCGTCGGGACCTTGCAGTAGCCGCCTATACAGGCAAGCCCCTCGCAGCACTTTCCGTAGTAAGTTGTAGTCGTCTGTATGTCCGTCCCGTAAACCTGGTAGGTTCCATACCCGCACAGCTGGCCTGCCTGCGCGCAGGTTCCGCCGTCACAGTTTGCAGGCCGTGGGTTGATGAGGTTGGAGAGAAAGTCGCAGGGTCTGTTGAGTGTGCAGAAGAGAAGGAAGATTATCAAAGCGCCGATGAATAAACCGATTATCAGAAACAGAATGTGCCCAAGAGTTTCACCCATAATCCCACCCAAATTCATTATATTTAGTATTAATAAATATATTGTGGTAAGAGTGAGGGTGCGATGCTATGCTGGATTTTGTGATTTTTGATTATGATGGGACACTGCTTGATTCCCTGGAGATAACATACCAGAGTTTTAGGAAGGCTTTTTCTGAGTTGGGATATGGAGACATGGGGCTGGAGTTCTTCAGGAGGGAGTTCTCCATGAACCATGATGAAATGTACAAGAAGATGGGTGTAGGGGAGGGGAGAGTGAAGGAGGTTGAGGATGCTTGGCTGGATTGCTGGGAGGAGATGAGGGGCGACATCAGGCTGTTCCCGCAGACTGTCCCGGCCCTTGAGAAGCTGCGGGAATTGGAAGTAGGAATGGGGCTGGTAAGCGACGGGAGGGGTTTGAGGATACGGGAGGATTTGGTGAGGTTTGACATAGGAAGGTTCTTCTCTGTTGTTATGACAAGGGAGGATGCGATTGAGAGGAAGCCATCCCCGAAAAGCCTGCTGGTTGCACTTGAGAGAATAAAGAAGGATTGCGGAGAGTGCATCTATGTCGGCGACAGGGTGGAGGATATCCAAGCCGGGAGGGCTGCACGCATGATGACGGGCTGTGTGTGCAACGGCACCCACAAGCTTGAATGGATGCTGAAGGAGAAGCCTGACTTTATATTCAGTGATGTGAGCGCCGTTCCTGAGATTTTTGGGTGAGTTTACGCTTCGTATTTTGTTGATAGCGTTCCAACGGCAATCCGAGTGATGCCGGTTTCGACTTCAGTGAAGTTTATGTATACTCTTCCGTTGTATGAGTTTCCGATAGCGGTGTTGGGTGGCAGATTTCCACTTTCATCCGTGCAAATTATGCTGGCTGCGGCACCCGAACCATCTATCTTCGCTAGGAATGCCGTGGTCCCAGACTCCATCGTGATGTTGGTTGCCGGGGCATAATTGATGTAGGCATTCGTTGTGTAATCGCCACTGGAGTTCTGCGTGCATGCAATGCCGGTCACTCTTATTGTCTTGCCGGTTCCCTGCCCGATTTGCAATGTTAGTTTGCTGCTCCCTGTTTGGAGTTTGGACGTGGTGCATGTAAGGCCTGCGGGGAAGGTGCATTGATATGAGACGGGGTGATCAACTGGGGGCAGGTAGAGGAATAGCAGGAAGAGAAATCCAAGGATTATGATTACGGGCAAGGCTGCAAGAAGGACCCAATTGGTTTTTGTTTCTATTTTTTTGGCCTTCTGCTGTGCATCTTCTATGGGCTTGCGGGCTATGGCACCCCCGATCGCCGCAAATAACCCGCCCCAGAATGAATTGAAAACGAGCCCTATAACCAGAGAAACTAGTGCAACTGCACTGAAAATTGTGTTTTCGTAAGCGCCAGATCCGCCCGTTCTAAGCGTTGCAATCTGCAGCATTAGTATGGTGGATGCGACTGTGTTTATTATGCTTATCAAAACGCCTGTTGCTGCCGCTTCCTGAATGGTGAATTTGCGGTCTTTTACCGCGGAATAACCTGCGTATGCATATATTAAAGTCGGCAGAATAGTGAGAATCAATCCCGCCAGGAGAAGGAGGTATTGTACATCCATAGTTATGCTCCAGAAGCTCACCAATTGCAGCAGGAGCATAGCTATTATCGGATAAAGCGATGCGTTGAATATCTTGTCCCAATTCATCCAACCACCTACTGGAATTGTTTCATAATTGAGGGTACTTCATTAATCAAGTCCGATGCAATCAAGGAGTAGCCGTATTTCCTCATGGCGAGGTTGCCTGCTGCTCCATTTATGTAGGCCGCGATGCAGGCGGATTCAAAGGGGGTGTGCTTCTGGGAGAGCAGGGCGCATGCGATGCCGGCAAGCGTGTCGCCAGTCCCGCCGACAGTCATTCCTGCATTGTGGATGTTGTTGAACATCAGTTTGTCCCCGTCTGAGATGATGTCCGGCACGCCCTTGAGCAGGATGGTTGCGGAGAGTTCCCTTGCGGTCTTCTCAATGAGCTTTATTTTGTCCCTCATGTTACTGGGCGTCTTCACACCAGTTAGGCGGGAGAATTCAGCTGCATGCGGCGTGTAAAGAATCTGTTTTGAGCTTGTTTTCAGATCCGGCTGGATGCAGTCCGCGTCTACCACAAGCGACTTGTTCCATTTCTTAATCAATTCAGAAGCGACTTTCAGAACGCTTGGTTGTTTTGTGAGGCCGTTGCCGATGATCATCGCATCTGTTTTGTTGCGGAGCTCCTCAAAAACTGGCAAGGCATTTTCATTCAGGTACTCGCCCCCGTAACCCCAGACGATTAGGTCGGGATGCTGGGAAGCGATTGATTTTGAAATATATTCTGGAGTGAGTAGGTAAACCAAATCCGCCCCTGTCCTGAACGCAGCAAGTGATACAAGAACGGGCGAGCCGAAGTAGAGTCTACTTCCCCCTACAACAAGGACTCTGCCATTCTGCCCTTTGTGGGAGATGATGAGCCTCTTTCTGAGGTGTGTTTTTATGAACCCTCTTGTGACGTACATGATTAGTAATTAGCCGTGGGGGTTATTAATTTTGAGGGCAGCGCTCGCAGTTATTTAAATATGAAGAGCAACATCTACTGCATGAGTTTTGTTGTTGATAAGAGAAGGGATACGGAGGAGGGCGTACCTTTTGGGTTGGGGGTTCAGGCCGTGATAAGCGACAAGCCCGAGGTGCTCTGGGGGATAGTCAAAGAAACTGAGGTTGAATTCCCTTAAGTTTGCCTTTAAGGTTGGTGTGAGGATAATGGATGTGGGCGGCCCGGAGACATTGCTGAAGTTTCTGGAGAGGAATGAGCTCAGGGATAGTGGGTTGGCGCAGCGCCTTGCGAATGAGGCGAGGGTCAGGAAGGAGGGCAGGGTGTAGGGTGGTTGGGATGAAAATCCTAGGTATATGCGGAAGTCGAAGAAAAGGGGGAAACTGCGAGATGCTCCTGAAGGCGGCCTTGGCAAAAGCAAGGGAGAAGGGAGCCGAGACTGAGTTCATCGGGTTGCATGAGGAGGATGTTGAGTTCTGCGATGGATGCTGCAAGTGTGACACCACAGGTGTGTGTGGGATAGATGACTATATGAAGGAGATTATTACGAAGATTCTGGCTGCGGATGCGATAATATTCGCAACTCCCACGTATTTTGGTGATGTCAGCGGAACGATGAAGAATTTCCTTGATAGGTTGAACCCCGCGGGTATAGGGAGGAAGATGAAGGGGAAGAAGGTGTGCATCATCGCGGTCGGGGCTGCGGATCCGGCGCTGGTTGAGAGGTCTATAGAGACGATTAAGCTGTTCTGCAAGTGCCAGCTGATGGAGGTGGTTGCGACGATGAAGGCGAAGGCATACGCCACCGGCGAGGTCGGCGAGGATAAAATCAGGGAAGCTGAAAGGTTAGGGGGGTTATTGTAACTCAATGGGTGGGACACCAGAATTCCACTATTTGGGTTTGGTCACTTCTTCTATGCTCTCAACCCTTGCCTTGTAGACTTCTACATACCCCCTGAATCTCAGGAAGAAGTTATCCGCCTCTTTTTCTAGGTAATCATCCACGAGGAGGACGGATTTTGTCTTCCAGGGCGTCGCTGAAATTGGGGAGTTTTTCAGTTGGTAGTAGAAGCGCCTTTTGAGTGTGTTGTATGGTTTCTTTCCTTTTATTTTTAAATCATACATATACAACAACATATTGTAACTATGGTTACATATATATAATATATATAACCCCCCAAACTTCCACAATTCCACTATTCAAACCCACAAATATTTCCACTACTTTAATAACTGAAACTTCAGACGATACCAGTGACATGCTCCCACCCCTAAAGGATGTGGGCTTCCTGCTTCACAGACGTTGCTTCTGCAACATCTCTCTCCTTCTGCAAGGAATTGCAGGCGTTACTTCCCGAGTGCCCCTCGGTAGTTTTTTCTTTACAAAACTTAGTTACTACTGTTTATAAACCTCGTGGAGGGGGGTAACTTTCCAGTGAAAGACTGAAATAACATATATTTTCTTTGTATAGCTCGCTTTCATCCCACCTATAAATGGTGTGGGGTTTCTCGCTCGCTTCTGCTAATTTTTAAGCCACAGGAACCAACAAAACAAGATTAGTGGAAGTATGGGGTGGGTGCACCCTATAATTAAATACCAACACCCAAAATAACTGATGCAAACCGAGCTTGCCCCGGACGTGCAGGAGAGGGTAAACAAAATCATCCACACTCTTGATTTAGAGTACATCAACTCATTGAGGATAATCTGCATGCGCTCCAAAGGCTCTGAAGCGCGCGCCTACGCCCGCATATGGAACTTCCCACAAATCTGGCAGAAGGCGCTGGACATAAAAACATACTACATCATCGAAGTCCTCTCCGAACATTTTGACAATTTACCCGAAGAACAAAAGGACAAGGTCATCATCCACGAATTAATCCACATCCCAAAAACATTCAGTGGCGCACTCCGGCCGCACGCCTATTTCGACCATAGGATTGATGAGAAAGCGGTGAACGAGCTCTACTCGAAATACATCGCCTCCCTCAGGAGTTTTGTTGAGAAGTAGGAGAAGAGCGCAAACAATACTCCACAAAGGAGGAAGACAGACCAGTACCCCACGGACTTCACCAACACACCTCCCAGGATGAGCCCCACGGCGTTGGATAGGTTCGGCGGCGTGTGGAGCAGCGCGATATCGCTCGACACGTCCTTCTTGCTCCTCACGGAGTTGAATATTAATATCTCCCAAACTGGCACGCTCGTCCCATCCCCAATGCCCATCAGGAGTATGAAGGGAATCACCCAGACGCCCTGCAGGAACGGGACCGCCGCAGCGCCGAAGAGAAAGAGGAAAGCACCCACCCACATACAAACAAAAACGTATATCTCACCCTTCTTTGAAAGAAAGAAGGCAACGACCGCGCTCACCAAGTAATACGCCGCAACAACCAGCCCGATCAGCCAATAATCATACCCCATTTCATTCAGGAAAAGAGGGAGTATCAGTGTGAGTGGCACCGTGGTCGCAACCGACTGCAGTATGAGGACGAGGCTCGTCCTCTTCAGGAAATCGCTCTTACTCCTGAAATCCAGCTGCTCGAAAATCTTCCCGAACTTCACCTTGGCCTTGCGCCTCCCCTCTACAAGGAAACTCGCGCCGAGCAGCACAAACCCCAACAACATGAAGAACAACAGCGTCACTTCAAAGGAGTGCCCCTGAAGCAGCGCACCCACAGCCACAATACCCATTGCCGCAGACGCTGTCCTGATCGCCTGCACCTTTGACATCTCCTCTGCCGCGTTGCCTTTGCCCCTCTTGATCATAACCGCAGTCCTGTTGACCGCCCATATAGTGCCATTTCTCACTCCTTCGAACATCTTGCCGACTGAGAAGGTCAGGGGGCTGCTCGCGACCATGTATATCATAATGGATACGACATTCATGGCGCCGTTCAGAATGAAGAACCTCCTCACGCCGACTTGGTCGGACATGGCTGCGAATATGCTTCTTGAAACGACGAAAATCACAGGCGACATGGAGACGATAAACCCGATTTCGACAACATCCGCCCCCCTTGAAACCAGAAGCAGAGGGATGAGTACCGACAGGGCGTTCGTTATGAACGCATCTAGGAAGTTTATGATCCTCAGCTCATCCACAGGCTTATTCCTCCATACTCTCAAAAGACCTCACTGCCCTCTCCCTTACTTCGTCATTCATCTCAACAAGAACAGCGCCCTCGTCCGGTTGCCCGTAGACAACAAGGGCCCCATCCGGAGCGTACATCATTACAACCAGCGCAGCCAAATCCTCCTCCCCGTTCACAAGTATCTTCCCTGCCCCCTTCTCCAACGCATCCTTCACGCTTGCGACCAACTCATCCATTATAACGCTAGGCGGGTTGTGCACTATAACCTCTCCATCATCAAATCTACTAAGGACATCCCGGATATCGCCGATCACATCTTTCCTCTTTATCCTCAGGTCGTAAACCACAATATCCGGCATTATCCCCGCCTTTATAATATCATATGAGCACTCGTCGCCAACAGATATGAGAATCCCCTTCCTCTTCCCAAGCTCTGAAATCAGCTGTTTATTGTTCAAAACCCTTCCAAAAGGCCTCCTGAGTTCCAGCCTCAAACTCTCCGGCAGTTTTCTCATGAATAAATAAAGAAGCAGGATTAATATATACGTGACATACTCCACCTATGGATAGGTGTGGGCTTCCTGCTTCATTGACGTTGCTTCTGCAACATCTCTCTCCTTCTGCAAGGAATTGCAGGCGTTACTTCCCCCTTGCCCAGGGGTAGCTCTCATGAGTATATTGCGTGCAGCATTTAAGTCTCTGTCCATACTCAGTCCGCAGAAAGGGCAGTTGTGCATCCTTTCTGTCAGGTCTTTCTGGACTATCTGGTGGCAGTTGCTGCACTCCTGAGTTGTATTCTCCGAGTCTACAAACACCACTCTGCATCCAGCTCCCTCCGCCTTGTATGCAAGCATGTTTGCAAACATATTCCAACCCGCATCATTTATCTGCTTGCCATATCTCTGTTCTGCCATCTCCTGTGAGGCAAGTTTTTCCAATGCAATAATGGAATAATCATTGACAAGTTGTGTTGATGTTTTATGAAGGAAGTCTGCTCTCGTATTCGCTATCTTCTCATGCAGCCGTGCAACATTCAGCCTTGCCTTCTTTCTGCTGATGCTTCCTTTCTTTTTCCTTGAGAACTTTCTTTGTATGAATGCAAGCTCTTCCTCATGCTGCATGAGATGCCTTGGATTGTCTATCTTCAGACTGTTTGATAATGTTGCAAATGTTTTCAGCCCCAAGTCAATTCCAACTGCTTCTCCTTTGTTTTCTTTTGGAGCTTCTTTGGGTGTTTCAACACAGAATATAGCAAACCACTTTCCGGGAGATTCCCTCTTCAGAGTCAGCGTTTTGATTCTTCCTTTGATATCCCTGTGCCTCTTTATTGCAATCTCGCCAAAAGGGGTGACTTTGAGTTTCTTATCCAACCAAAACCCAGTTTCATACTGTGGATACTGCAGGCTCTTCATCCTGTCAAGAGATTTGAAGCGCGGGAAGCCGCCTTTCTCTCCTTTTTTCTTCATACTTATTTTCCTATGAAGGGCATCAACCAATCTATCAACAAGTTCTTGCCCTACTTGTGAAAACAAGCCGCTATCTTTAACCAACTCTCTTAATGTTCTCTTTGTTGGGAATTTTTCATAGTTGTTATAAATCTCCTTTGTAAAAGCAAGCATTTCATTCCAGAGTTCTTTTGATATCCACAAGTGCCTGCACATTTCTTCTTCTTGCTTTTTTGAAGGATAGATTCTAAATTTGTAAGCTCTCATAGACGTTATTTACGTCGATTTTTCCCTTTATAAACCTCTTGAAGGGGGGTAACTTTCCAGTGAAGGTGAATTTATGTCAAAGCCGTTATCAGATGAAAGCCAGTTGCTCCATCAACTAAGCAATCTAACTCCCTTTTCACTACCAATTATTACTTTCCAAACCCCGCCCGCAAAAATACCAGTCTCAATGACCCCTGGAATGTCTTTCAGCGTCTCATGCAGCTTCTCCGGGCCGTTTATCCTCTCAAAATATGCATCCACAATCACATTCCTGTTGTCAGTTATGAATCTCTTCTTTCCCTTCATTCTCAGCCTGCTATCCGCACCCAGCCACCCCAGCTCTCTCCTGACCTGCTCGACTGCAAAGGAGGAAACTTCCAGCGGCACCCAGCCCTCCAATTCATCTCTGAGTTTGCTCTCATCAACAATGACGACAAACCTCTTCGCTGCGTAGTCCACAATCTTCTCCCTGAAGAGCGCCCCGCCATACCCCTTAATCAGGTTCAAACCTTTGTCTACCTGATCAGCTCCGTCCACCGCCACGTCCACTCTCTTCACTTCATTCAATTCCTTCACAACCAGCCCTGCCCTCCTTGCAACTCTCTCGCTCCTTTTGGAGGTGGGCACACAGATGATTCTCAGCTTCTTTTTGGCAAGCAGCTTTATGAAAATCTCGGAAGTCCTGCCCGTGCCTAACCCCACAACCATGCCGCTTTTCACAAACTCCAGAGCCTTCTTTGCCGCGTTTGACCTCCCACCCATGATTATCTTTTTAATGGTTAGATTAAAAAATTAATAACATGAAGGGCATCCTCGTTGACGTCAGTTACAAAACGAAAGGTTCCGAGCCGGTTATTTCCCTACTCCTCAAAGGGAAGAAATTCTTCAGGGTATACGACCGTTCTTTCGAGCCGTACTTCTACCTCTACACCGAGGATCTGGAGGATGCCAAAAAAGAGATTGAGCAGCTCGTGGTTGAGGAGAAGGGCGTCGTTTTCAAGGTGAAGAGAATTGAGAAGGCTAGGATGCTTCTATCCGGAAAGGAAAGGGAGCTTCTCAGAATAATATGCAACCACCCGAGGGATGTTCCCGTTCTCAGGGAGGAGATAACGAAGTTCGGGACAACCTACGAACACAACATCCCCTTCACGAGAAGATACATCATCGACAAGGGGCTGCTCCCCCTTGGCGTAGTTGAATTCGAGAGGGAGGGCAGGGAACTGAAGAAGATAACAAAGATCCATGACGCGCCCTCATTGAAATTCAACACAATGGCTTTTGACATTGAGACCTACAACCCGCAGGGCGCGCCCCGCCCGAACAAGGACCCCGTGATAATGATAAGCTACGCAGATGAATCCGCGGGGGTGCTCACGACAAGGCGGATAGACAAGCCATTCATTCACGCATGCGCAGATGAGAAGGAGATGATAGGCAAGTTCTGCAGCCTCCTCAAGGAGAAGAACGTTGAACTCCTCATCGGCTACAACTCCAGCCAGTTCGACCTGCCCTACCTGAAGGACAGAGCAGCAGCTCTGAAAATTCCCCTCCCGCTTGGAAGGGACGGCTCCAGCTTCAGGCTGCAGAGAAGGGGCCGCATAACAAAGGCAAAAATTACGGGTAGAATTCACATGGACCTGTTCCACATAATACGCTTCCTTGCAACCATCGGTTCTCTGAAAACATTCAAGTACACCCTTACAGAGGTTTATTCCGAGATAACTGGGAAGAAAAAGAAAGTGCTGCCGAAACTGGAGATATGGAGGTACTGGGATGACCATCTGAAGTGTGGCGAGCTTGCCGAGTACTCCCTGAATGATGCGGTTGCGACAAAGGAGCTTGCAGACAGGCTCCTCCCCATGGAATACGAGATTTCCAAGCTGTCAAAGGTTCCGCTCTTCGACATATGCGGCTCCTCCACAGGAACGATTGTTGAGCAGCTCCTGATGAACAGGGCGCATTGGGAGAACATGGTCGTGCCGAACCAACCCAAGGAGGAGGAGATAACCGCCCGGGCGGCATCGCCTGCAGTCGGCGCGTTCGTCAAGATGCCGGAGCCGGGAATCTACGACAGTCTGGTTGTTTTCGACTTCCGCTCCCTGTATCCCTCCATCATTATATCCCACAACATCGACCCGTTCACCCTGAACTGCGACTGCTGCAAGGATGCGTTCGTTTCACCAGTAGGGCACCGCTTCTGCAGGAAGAAGAAAGGCCTTATCCCATCTGTGCTTGGCGAACTGCTGCAGAAAAGGGCGGAGATAAAAAAGAAGATGAAGGCACTCCAGCCCGGCAGTGATGAGTACATACAGCTTGACGCAAGGCAGCAGGCTCTGAAGATAACCGCAAACTCATTCTACGGCTACCTGCTCTACCCGCGCTCGCGCTGGTACTCCAAGGAAGCCGGGGAGAGCACAACCGCCTGGGGCAGGCACTACATACAGGAAACAATGAAGAAGGCAGAAGAGGCAGGCTTCAAGGTCCTTTACGGAGACACTGACTCCCTCATGCTGCTGCTCGGAGACAAAAAGAAGAAGGACGCGCTTGAGTTTGTCGACAGGATAAACTCCGAGCTGCCTGAGAAGATGGAGCTGGAGCTTGAAGGGTTCTACACAAGAGGAGTTTTCGTGAGCAAGAAGGCGGAGGCAAAAGGAGCAAAGAAGAAATATGCGATGATTGGGGAGGACGGCAGGATAAAGATACGCGGCTTCGAGCTGGTTAGAAGGGACTGGGCGGGCGTCGCAAAGAGTGTCCAGGAGCAGGTTCTTGGAGCAATCCTCAAGGAGGGCAGTAAGGAGAAGGCGGTGAAGATTGTGATGGACAAGATTGATGAACTGAGGGCGGGCAAAACCCCGCTTGATGAACTTGTGATATACACCCAACTCAAGAAGTGCATTGGAAAATATGAGATCACCTCACCCGAATTGGAAGCTGCAAAGAAGGCAATGAAGGCAGGCATGCTAGTTGAGGAAGGCTCGCTCATAAGCTATGTAATAACAAGGAAGGGGACGAGCATATCGGATAAAGCAGTGCCCGTGGATCAAGCTCAGGATTACGACGCGGACTACTACATCAACCACCAAGTCATACCTGCCGTGCTGAAAATCCTGAAGGAACTGGGAGTGAAGAAGGACGACCTGCTGCTCGGGGGCAAGCAGTCCAGCCTGGGTGATTGGCATTGATAAAGGCAATCCTCTTCGACATTGACAACACCCTCTTCCCATCAGGCGAGTTTGCAGAGCTTGCAAGGAGAAATGCCATAAATGCGATGATTGAGGCAGGGCTGGATGCTGATGCAACCGAAACGTACGCAAAACTGAAAAAGATTATCAAAAAGTACGGGCCGAACTACCCCAAGCACTTCAATGCCCTTCTGCGGGAACTCAGCATGGGGAACGACCCCAAGATAATAGCTGCTGGAATCGTCGCCTACCACCAGGCAAAAGCCAGCATATTCCCCTATCCTGACGTACCGAAAACAATAATCCAGCTCAGAGAGAAGGGATACAGAATCTGCGTCGCATCCGAAGGCAGAGCCCTGAAGCAGTGGGATAAGCTCATAAGGCTTGGCTTGCATAATATATTTCACGATGTTTTCGTAACATCAAGGAAATCAGAAAAGTTCTACAGATCAGTTCTCACGAAGCTTAAACTAAAACCACAAGAAATCATGATGGTCGGAGACAGTATTGAGAAGGACATACGGCCAGCAAGGAAGCTTGGGATAACCACTGTTCTTGTTTCGTCCCATCCCAGCAAGGAGGGGGATTACCGAATAAATAAAATCAGCGAGCTTCCCGCGATAATAGAGAGGCTGGAAAATGATTGAGAAATACGAGAAAGCCGGCAGGATTGCATATGAAGTGCTGCAGGAGTGCAAGCAGTTAATCAAGCCAGGGGCGAAGCTGCTTGAGCTAGCTGAAGCTGCGGAGGGCAAGATAAGGGAGAAGGGGGCGAAACCAGCCTTTCCGGTAAACATATCAATAAACGAGGCCGCGGCGCACTTCACGCCGGAGAAGGACAGCACGCTTGTTTTCGGGGAGAAAGACGTTGTGAAGCTGGATGTTGGCGTTCATATCGACGGTTTTATCGGAGACAACGCCCTCACCGTGGATTTGTCAAACGAGAACGGCAAGCTTGTTGAGGCCGCGGAGAAAGCTTTGGATGCTGCGGTATGCACAGTGCGCGCAGGGGTCAAGCTCTGGGAGATTGGCGCAGAGGTGGAAACAGCAATAAAGGGATACGGCTTCAAGCCAATAGCAAACCTCACCGGCCATTCCCTGGGCGAGTATGAGCTGCACGCAGGAGTTGAAATCCCAAACATCGACAACAAGGATCCGAATCCCCTGCAGGAAGGGATGGTGCTTGCAATCGAACCATTCGCAACAAACGGCGAGGGGAGAGTATCGGAATCACCCGAGGTTGAGATATTCGCGCTTGAGGAAAAATTCCCGGTAAGGATGAGGGAGTCAAGGAGGCTGCTCACCTACGTGGAGGAGAATTACAGAACCCTGCCCTTTGCGGAGAGATGGTTGTACAAGGACTTTCACTCCAAACTGCTTCTTCACGCTGCTCTGCGGGAGCTCATCTTCTCCGGCTCTTTCCACCAGTACCCCGTACTAAAGGATGCTGGGAAGGGGCTTGTCTCGCAGGCCGAATTAACCGTGGTTGTTGAGAAGGATGCAGCCCGGGTCCTAACAAAGTAAATATTAATGCAGCTACAAAATCTATTGGGGCCCGTGGCGCAACTGGACAGCGCGACTAGGAAACTCGCAAGGCTTCGGACCAGTTGGTTGGGGGTTCGAATCCCCCCGGGCCCGTCTCGGTGTTACTATGATGGACTTTGCACTAAAAACCGCTGAGAAGGCAGGAGCAATCGCGATGAAGCACTTCAGGAGATGCATGAAGGTCAGCCTGAAATCGAAGCAGGATATAGTGACGACTGCCGACACGGAAGTGGAAAATCTCATAAGAAAAGAAATAAACAAGAAATTTCCCAACCATGGCATACTCGCGGAGGAGACTGGCGGCCATCATGGGGAATCCAACTACCTCTGGGTGATAGACCCAATAGACGGGACAGTGAACTACGCCGCAGGGCTTCCATGCTTCTCAATCTCAATAGGGCTTGCTTACAGAAAGCAACCTCTCTTAGGAGTCATCTACGATCCATACCATAACGAGTTCATCTATGCTGAAAACAAGAAGGGCGCGTACCTTAACGGAAGGCGGGCCAGGGTCGGCAATGAAAACAAACTGATAAACTGCATCGTTGCAACCGACCTAGGGCACGAGCGGAGCAGGCACATAGTGAAGAGGGTGAAGGCGCTGCTTCCGGTGTCAAGGGCAGTGCGCATCATGGGCTCCGCCAGCATAGGGCTTGCGGATGTTGCATTGGACAGGGTGCAGGCATACATTCACAACGACATACAACCATGGGATGCTGCAGCAGCCTGCGTCATCATAAAAGAGGCAGGAGGGGAAGTGATAAACTTCAAAGGAAAACCATGGGGGTTATTTGACAGGACGATTATTGCTTCAAACAAGTCCCTAAGCAGAAAACTTCTGAAATATGTAGAAAAATAAAAAGAAGGAAAAGAGGAGAGACTACTCGTAATCCCCTCCACCCATTCCGCCTGGCATTCCTCCTGGTCCCCCAGGACCTCCTGCCGGCATCCTCGCCTTTGCGCTTATCATGTCGTCTATCCTCAGCAGCATCGCAGCTGCCTCGCTTGCACTTGCAATCGCCTGCGTCTTCACCTTGGTCGGCTCTATCACCCCAAGCTTCTTCATATCCGCGATCTTGCTGTTGTAGACGTCAACTCCAGCATCCCTGCCATCCGCTCTCTTGTGCCTTGTCCTCAGCTCAGCCAGCGTGTCTATCACATCCATCCCTGCGCTCTCTGAGAGAGTCCTTGGGACTATCTCCAGCGTATCTGCAAATGCCTGTATAGCAAGCTGCTCCCTGCCCCCGGTCTCGGTTGCGTACTTCCTGAGTTCTGTTGCAAGCTGCATCTCAATGCTTCCTCCACCTGCAACGTACTCACCTTCCTCAACTGCGCTGCTCACTGCACCAATCCCGTCGACAATCGCCCTCTCCCCCTCATTCACAACTTGCTCTGTGCTTGCCCTCACGAATATGGTGACGCTCTTCGGGTCTTTGCACTTCTCAACGAAGACCATCTGCTCTCCCGCGATCTTCCTCTCCTCCACCAGACCAGCGTAACCCAGGTCTTTTGCAGTAAGGTCATCCAAGCTGGTTGCAACCTTTGCACCAGTTGCCTTCGCAAGCTTCTCCATGTCGCTCTTCTTCACCCTCCTCACCGCAACCAAGCCCTTCTTCGCGAGGAAGTGTTGGGCGACGTCATCAATTCCCTTCTGGCAAAAGACGACATTCGCACCGCTTGCGGCTATCTTCTCAACCATCTCCCTCAGCATCTTCTCCTCCTGCTTCAGGAAAGCCTCCATCTGCTCAGGAGACGTAATCTCTATCTTTGCATCCGTCTCCGTCTTCTCAATCTCCAATGCAGAATCCACGAGTGCAATTTTCGCGTTCTCCACCTTCTTCGGCATCCCGGGGTGCACCACTTCCTTATCAATCAGCACACCATTTATAAGCTGGGTGTCGTCTATGTCGCCTCCCTCCTTCTTCTCCACTTTTATGAAATCATCATCCACAACAACCTTCCCATCCTTCCTCTCTGCGACCTGCTTCACTGCGCTCACAACCAACTTCCCCAGCTTGTCCTTCACATTTCCGAACCCAACTGTTTTTGAACCCATCGAAATGGATGCAATCTTCTCCAGCGTCTCCGTGTCCTCAAGGGTCACCTTGTAGCTTATATTCCTCAGTATTTTCTCGCAGTAACCTGCCGCGCGCTTGTAACCTCTTATGATGGTGCTTGGGTGTATATCCTGATCAAGCAGCTCACCAGCCCTCTTCAGCAGCTCACCGCCAAGCATCACAGCGGTTGTCGTCCCATCGCCGACTTCCTTGTCCTGCGTCTTCGCTATCTCCACCATTATCTTCGCTGCCGGGTGCTCCACATTCATCTCCTCCAGAATTGTAGCACCGTCGTTGGTTATGACGATGTCGCCCATCTCACTGACCAACATTTTGTCCATTCCCCTTGGACCCAGCGTTGTTCTCACAATATTCCCAATCGCGCATGCTACCGCTATGTTCGTCCTCTGCGCATCCCTACCAAGAAGCCTCTGAGCTCCTTCCGGAAGAATGAGCACAGACTGTCCGCCAAATTGTGCTTCCCCTGCCATTCAAAAACACCTCCAAATTTTCAACTAATATAATCAGCATTTTTACTATATATGTATGCATACAGATTTAAATACATTTCCCAGAACCTCCCCCTTCAGGAAGTAATTTAAAACAAACAATCAAAATGCAGTCGTGAAGAAAAAAACCAAGGAAAGGACGCTGACGCAGCCGCTTCTGCTGATTATCATCCTCTCATTACTCGAACCCGCGCTGATCATCTCAGGTATCCTGCCACCAATCTTCTCCTACTCTCTAGGCAACCTTCTCTTCACTCTTGCAACATTTCTGGTAGTCGCCTATGTTGCATACTCCCGTGCGGATGAGGAATTAAAAACATCTGCATTGAACGGTGCAGTTCTAGGTTTTACGTTTGCCTCCGTAATCTGCGCATCCGGCTTGGTTGGGAAGAACTATTTCGGCAAAGCCGTGCTTGGTGCAGCTGCAGACTCTGCGGAATCCCTCTTCCAGATGCTCCTACTCATCATGCTCGAAAACACGCTGCTGTCCGCAGTTCTCTCAGTAATTGTAACGTGGCTGGCAAAAAGATTCAAGTCCTCTAAGCGCCCCTCTCCTCGATAAGCTTCATCAGCTCTTTTGCCTTTTTTATCTCCTTTATCTCCTTTTTTCTGACAACAGGTATCCCTGCGATATTGTCTTTGCTGTATTTGTTCAGAATGAAACATGAGCCAGAGCCGAACACATCCATTATACTTGAATATACCCCAGCCCTCTTCGTCATGGTCCTCCTGTCCGCCTCCTCGCCCGCAAAGAGCAGCTTCCTCTCCTTCCCAAGTATGTCAAAGGGAGCTGTCATCATCTTCACACTCTCAAAGCCCAGCATGCTTATCAATGTATCTTCACTGACGAACTTCTGCCTTCCCCTGAAAGGGTCTATGAACTTCCTCACTTCCATCCCTAAGATTTCCTCAATTCTTCTCGCGTTCTCCTCGCTTGCATAAATCTTTCCATGTTCATACCTGTACAGCGTCTCCTTAGAAATACCGGACTTCCTCGCAAGCCCCTCCAGACTCAGCTTCAGCTCCCCCCTCCTCCTAACCATCTTATCCTCGTCGATATCAACCAGCAATTCCCTGAACTTCCTCATCTTTGGCAGTTCCTCCCGACCCACAATTCCCTTGAATGTTTTCAAATTGCCCGTAGAAACCTTGTGCCTCTCGTAGAGCACCCCATCCTGCAACTTGTACTCGTTGCTTTTCTCACCCACTAGGAAGCTGTTGCCTGCAAGCATTCCAGCAATCTTCCTCATGTCCTCTGCCTGCTGCTTTGTGAATGCGTCGATATTCTCCAGCACCTTTACAAGCAGCGCCTCCTTCTCCCTCTTCGCAAGCATATCAAAGCAGCTGTGTATCCGGCTGCAGTACACAGAGAGGTAGTTGCAGTTGAGAAGCACCTCCGCTACCTCTTGTACAAGTTGTTCCCTCATAAAATAACTTTACCAATTCAGGGTTATATACTTTCCCTTGGATATACAGGGTATGATTGAGGTATGTATCTTCGATATAGGCGGCACCCTCATAAGGACAGAAGATGCGCTGCTGGAGGCAGTAAAAGACACGCTGAAGACGAGCCGGTTGCCCGTGCCACCAGATGAAAGGATATTCATCCATTTCGGGATAGGCCACCTCAACGTATTGAGGAACGTGGTTTCTGAGGCCTATACGGGAAAGGATGTAGATTCCGTAACTATGAGATGCTATAAATCTTTTGAAAAGGAATACCCGCGCAAATTTCTGGGCAAGTTCCGAATCATGCCCGGAGCGGACAGATGCTTGGATGAGCTGAACGCAAGACGGGTTAGGACTGCATGCCAGACCGGAATGGGGCGCAGCGAGGCTCGCGTTTTGCTGAAGCAGTTCAATATCCTGAAATACTTCCCAGTGCTGGTTGCTTTTGAAGATGCAGATAAGCCGCGCCCATATCCCAATGCAATGTATCTCACACTGAAAAAACTGAACATCACGGACAAAAACAAATGTCTTTACATTGGAGATACTGTTTCGGATATAAAATTCGCCCGGAATGCGGGAGTGAAAATGGCATGTGTCACAACAGGACCGCAGAAGAGGGAAATGCTGGAGAAGGAGAAGCCTGACTACATAATAAACAACCTGACGGAATTGCTGAATCTGGTGTGATGCTCCAGCCGGGATTTGAACCCGGGTCGCCGGCTTTCTTCATCTGAGTTCGAAAGGCCGAGATCCTTGACCGGACTAGACGACTGGAGCTAGGACTACTCTTTAAGCAATTGAGCTATAAAATCCTTCACTATCTCGAACACTTCCTGGGGCTTTACTTCCGCTTCAACCTTCACCCACTTCTTAGAAAGAAAATTCATATCATATAGCGTGAGATAGTTCTCCCTGACTTTTCTGAGAAGTTCTGCGTCCTCCTCGTGCCTGTCCATCTCCTTCTGCCTGCTCTTCCTCTCCATCGCAACCTCAGGCAGGACGTCAAGCAGCACAACCAAGTCGGGCTTGGCGAAATTCATCGACTCAATCATTTCAACTCCCTTCTCAAAAGGGACTCCCTTGCTGCATTGGTAGGCAATTGTCGAGTACATGTACCTGCTCAGCACGACGATTTCACCGCTCTCCAGCTTCCTCTCAATCTCCCCCTGGTCCTTCGCTATGTCCAGCATGTAGATGAAGAACTGTGACAGTGGAGTGAGTTCCACCTTCTTCCTAAGAAAATCACCAATTATCCTCCCCAACATGCTCTTCACATCAGGGTATTTGTACACCCTCACCCTTCTCCCCTTCAAAAACTTCAGAACGAGCTTGAGCTGCGTCTCCTTGCCGGAGCCGTCAATTCCCTCAAGACAGATTAGTTTGCCTCTCATAAAACTAACATTTATATATCCTGCTTTTTAAAATAATCCACTTGGGTTCAATGGAATTTGTCAAGGATCTGATTTCTATTAGGGATTTGGAGAAAAAACACATCGATCTGATTTTGAAAAAATCCTCCGAAATGGAGCAGGCGCTGAAAGAGAAGAAGAAACTCAGTTCACTCGGGGGAAAGGTTGTAGCGACACTATTCTTCGAGCCGAGCACCAGAACCCGGCTGTCCTTCCAGTCCGCTGCAATGCGGCTTGGCGCCAAAGTCCTGAGCTTCGAGAACGTAGGAGTGAGCTCCATAGTAAAGGGAGAAACATTCTCAGATACCATACGCATGGTGGACGGTTACTCTGACCTCATTGTCGTGAGGCATGCCAACGAGGGTTCAGCAAGGTATGCAGCCCAGCTTGCCGACCATCCTGTCATAAACGGTGGGGACGGCGGGAACCAGCACCCCACACAAACGCTGCTTGACATGTACACAATAAAACGAGCAAAGAAGAAGATTGAGGGACTGAACGTCACACTACTAGGGGATTTGAAGCATGCAAGAACAATGCGTTCCCTTATGCATGGGCTGGGAATGTACGGTGCGAATGTCACCCTCATTGCACCGAAAGGATTGGAGATGAGCAGGGAAGTGATAAATGAGGTCAAGGACAGGTTCGGCGCAAAAGTAGAGGAGAAGTCAAAGATGGACTTCTCAGGTGCAGATGTGCTCTACCTCTGCCGAATCCAGAAGGAGCGCTTCTCCGACCAATACGAAGCGGAGAAGGTGCAGAAGGAGTTCAGGATAACCGCAGATGCAATAAAGGGGGTGAAGGATGACCTGATAATAATGCACCCGCTCCCGAAAGTTGATGAAGTTGCCCCAGAAGTCGACCAGAGCAAATACGCGTATTATTACGAACAAGCGAGGATGGGGATACCAGTGAGGATGGCGATAATGGATTCGATGGTGGTTTGATGCCTCTTGTAGTAGAAAAAATTGAGAACGGAACCGTGATTGACCACATACCCGCAGGGCTTGGTCTGAAGGTGCTTGAGATATTGAAGATTGACAGAACCTACGGTGCCAGAGTTGCACTGATGATGAACGTTCCCAGCAAGAAGATTGGGAAGAAGGACATAGTGAAGGTGGAAGGGAAACAGCTTGACGAGAAGGCAGTCAACAGAATCGCGCTTGTTGCCCCAAATGCAACATTGAACATCATCAGGAAGGCCAACGTGGTTGAGAAGAAGGTCGTGCAGCTCCCAAAGGAACTGCTTGGGGTTTCCAAATGCCCCAACCCGCAGTGCATCACCAACTTGGAGCCAATAGAGACAATCTTCCGGATGGAGAACTCCAAGAGCAGCAAATACCGCTGCGGGTTCTGCGAGATGGCTTTCGAGGCAAACGAGCTTCTACTCTAAAGCGCATATTTATATAACCTAAGCACGAAAGTAAATAGGTGAAGGTGGTAGCTAATGGATAAAGAGGAACACTTCCTTAGCAAGATTAGAAGGCAGGGCAGTGGACTTCATATCTACTTTCCCACCGAGGTAATAAAGAACCCGAATTTCCCGCTTGATGAGAAGGACGCGGTTGTCATAAAACTTGACCCAAAGAAAAAATCCATCATTATAAAGAAGGTGGAGTGGAGCAACCTTGTTGGCGAAACCGCCTCAATTGAGTAACTTTATTTTTTCAAACGAAAAGAATATTATTTAAGCCCCACTAAATATACTCATGGAGCACCTATTGCTTCTGACCCCTAATTCTTACGATTTTATGAGCAAACCAACTTCACGCTCAAAAATAATAATCAAGCAATTCCCAGATGGCGAGAACTACGTGCGCATACCCGCCCAATTCCACGGGAAGGCAGTAACTGTCATCCACCGCTGCTACCCCGGGCAGGACAGGTCCCTTATCCAGCTCCTGCTCATACTGCGGACATTGAAAGAGGGCGGAGCATCCCGCGTCAGGGCGATTGTTCCCTATCTCCCCTACGCAAGGCAGGATAAGCTCTTCCTGAAAGGTGAGGCGCTCAGCTCAAAAATAATATGCAATCTTCTGGTGAAGAGCGGCTGTGACGAGCTTATAACATTCGACTGCCACTTCCTCAAAAAAGAAGGAACATTCAACTACGGTGGTTTGAGGATAAGGAACATTTCGCTTTCAAAGAAAATTCTCTCGCACTTCAAAAAAAGGTTGTACTCCCCAAAGATAATTTCGCCAGATGAAGGTGCATCCTATCTTGTTGCAAAGGAAGCAGACTGGGGGGTTATGCAGAAGATGCGCGGAACCTACTCAAAAGGAAAAACAATATACAGGAAACCCAAAGTTGAGGTGAGGTTTGACGTGAAAGGAAAGGATGTTGTTATCATTGATGACATGATCAGCACAGGGAGCACCATGCTCAAGGCAGTAGCAGCCTGCAAGAAGCTCGGGGCGAACTCAATCCGCTGCGGCGCATCGCATGGCCTGTTCCTACACGGCTCGCTTAAAAGGTTAAAAAGAGCTGGCGCAAAAGAAGTTATCGTAAGCAATTCAATAAAATCCACCGCCTCGAAAATAAACATACTCGACTCATTGGGAGGGATGCTGTGACAATACATATACGGATGGAAAAACTCACCCAGAAAATAGAGGAGCAACTCAGCGCAATTGGCAGGAAGAGCATAGACCAGTTCGTTGATGCGCTCACAAATATTTCCCCTCCACCTTAGCGAAATCCTCCCTGAACTTTTTTATGCCCGCGTCCGTGAGAGGATGATTCCACATCTTCGCGAGGACATCCGCCGGTATTGTGGCAATGTGCGCGCCTGCCCTCGCGGCCTCGACTACGTGAAGAGGATGACGTATGCTCGCGACTATCACCTGCGTGTTGAAGCCGTAATTCTTGTAGATTTGCATCATGTCGCGCACCAGCCCCATCCCATCCATTGAGTTATCATCAAGCCGCCCTATGAAGGGGGAGACGAAGCTCGCGCCTGCCTTCGCGGCGATGAGCGCCTGGCTCGGGCTGAAGACGAGCGTCACGTTCGTGCGTATTCCTTTTTTCTCTAGAACGCGCACGGCCTTCATCCCCTCCTCGGTCATTGGAATTTTGACGACGATGTTCGGCGCCCACTTCGAATAAACCTCCGCCTCCTTCACAAGCTCGTCGCACGTTGTCCCGTTCCCCTCAACTGAAACGGGGCCTTTCACGAGCGCGGCTATCTCCTTTATGAGCGCGTGCTGGCTTCTCCCTTCCTTTGCAATTAGCGTCGGGTTCGTGGTAACCCCATCAACAACGCCTGCCTTTACGGCCCTCTTTATCTGTTCCACGTTCGCAGTGTCAAGAAAAAATTTCATTTTTTCACCTCCAATTTATTGGATACAATTCTCGCGCACGAAGCGCGCTATCCCATCGGCATCGAGCCCGTATTTTTTCAGGAGCTCGAGCGGCTCGCCCGACTCGCAGAAAATATCGTTTATCCCGTGACGCTTAAGCGTGCACGCATGCGCGCGTGCGAACTCGCTCACAACCTCGGCGAGCGCCCCCCCCAGCCCGCCGCTCACCTGGTGCTCCTCAACGCTCACGAGAAATTTTGTTTTCCCAGCCCAGTATTTTACAGCCTCAACATCAATTGGTTTTATCGTGTGGCAGTCGACAACCGCGCACGAGATGCCTTCGCTCTCGAGCTTCTCTGCTGCGAGAATTGATTCATAAACCTGCGGACCGCACGCGAAAATTGCGACGTCATCGCCGAATCTGTAAACGTTCGCCTTTCCAATCGCGAATGGCGTCCCTGCGGTGGTGAATATCGGCATTTTTTCCCTGCAAGTCCGTATATACGCAGGACCCTCGCATTTCGCAACTTCAAGAGTCGCCTTCCTCGCCTCCTCTGCGTCCGCGGGCACGATTACCGTGATGTTCGGAAGAACGCGCACAATTGCGATGTCCTCGAGCGCCTGGTGAGACGCACCGTCGGGTCCAACAGTTATTCCGGTGTGCGAGCCGTGAAGCTTTACTGGCACGTCGTTGTAGCATATCGCCACGCGCAACTGGTCCCAGTTTCTACCGGGTGAGAAAACCCCGTAAGCAGAAATAAAAACGGTTTTCCCGCACGACGCGATTCCTGCAGCCACTCCGGCGAGGTTCTGCTCGGCGACGCCGACCTGGACAAACCTTTCGGGAAATTTCTCCGCGAACCAGTGCGTCCTCGTGCTCTCCGAGACGTCCGCGGTCATCACCCAAACATTCGTATTTTCCGCGCCCAGCTCCACAAGCGCCTTGCCGAACCCGTCCCTGCTCGGCTTTTTCGCTTGGGGCGCGTCTATCGAGTCTATCAGCGCCATCTCCTTGTTTATTTTCGACGAGTTCGCCATTCAAACACCGCTCTCGCTCCCATAAAACTTTCTCTCCTCCTCGAGGTCGCCAAGCGCGGTCGTAGTCTCCTTGTCGCCGGGCGGTTTGCCGTGCCAATCTGTGATGAACTCCATAAACGAGATGTCCTTCCCGGGAACGGTATGCGCGATTATCATCGTGGGCCTATCGATTACTTTTTTCGCCTCGCTGCACGCGCCTATAATCTGTTCTATGTTGTGCCCGTCAACCTCGAGCACGTGCCAGCCGAACGCGCGGTATTTTTCCGCAAGCGGCTCGAGCGGGAGAACATTCTCCGTAAATCCATCGATCTGTATGTTGTTCCTGTCCATGAGCGCCGTTAGATTTCCAAGCTTGAATTTCGATGCGAGAAGGACTGCCTCCCATATCTGCCCCTCATCATGCTCGCCGTCAGAGCACACGCAGTAGACCCTCCAGCTTTTTCTCTCCCTTTTCGCTACGAGCGCCATTCCGACGGCTATCGAGAGTCCCTGACCGAGAGGGCCTGAGCTGTTCTCGATTCCCGGGAGCGAGCCGCGGTGCGGATGGCCCTGCAAGCGCGAGCCCAGTTTCCTCAGGGACATGAGCTCCTCCTTCGGGAAATAACCGGCCTCTGCCATCACCGCGTACATCACCGGGCACACGTGGCCGTTTGAGAGAACAAGCCTGTCCCTCCCAGGCCATGTTGGATTTTTAGGGTCATGATTTAGTATGTTGAAATAAAGAGCGGTGAATATGTCCGCGAGCCCGATGGAGCCTGCGGAATGTCCTGATTTCGCCTGGTGGAGCATTTTCACGACGCTCTGCCTCACGCCATTCGCGATCAGGCGGAGTTTTTTTATATCATTTATTTTCTTCAATCCCGCGCCCGGCTGGCCAGTTTCAAGAAGCATTTGCTTTGAGGTGTCGTCAACCATCTATTCACCAGTAACAGTTTTCGCACCGCTCGCGCCGGCGGCGGATATGTTTTTAATCGCCTCGAGCGGATTTTTTGCGGAGTATACCGCGCTCGCGGCGGCGAGAACGTTCGCGCCAGCGCCGCACGCGCGCCCGGCAGTCTCGGGGTTCACTCCGCCGTCGACTTCTATCTCCAATTTCGGGAACCTAGCGCGCAGCGCGCGGATTTTCTCCTCAACATCAGGGATGTATTTCTGCCCATAAAACCCAGGATGAACGGCCATCACCAACACGCGTGAAACATCTTTTATGTATGGCATAATTTTTTCTATTGTTGTCTCCGGATTGAGCACGAGCCCGAGCCGACAACCCGACCTCGCGCAGATTTTTTTGAGCGCGCCCCAGTTTTCTTTGTTTATAGTCTCCACGTGCACGAGATGGAGACGGTTTCCGTTTATTTTCGCGATCCATCTCTCCGGGTTTTTCACCATCCAGTGAAACTCGTACGAGACGCCATTCGGCAGCTCAGCAAGGCTTTCGAGCCCGATGGTTTTATTCGGCACGAACTCGTTATCCATCATGTCTATATGCACGACCGAAACGCTTTCCCTAACGCGCGCTATGCACTCTAGTAATTCCTCTCTGCTTTTTACTAATATGGCAGGGACGACCTCAACCATCTAACCATCCTGCATAACGCGTTAAATAATTGAATGAAAAAATATATTAAGGTAAATAGTCCGTGAGCCTTCTCTTCACGCTCACAACTGCCGCGGGTCCGAGTATGCTGTCGCTTACAACGATTTCCTTCGCGCCCGCGGCGCGTATCTTGTCGAACGCGCAGCTCACGAGCAGGCCGTGAACAGCAGCGCATATAATTCGTTTCGCGCCTCCTTTCTTACACACTTGCGCCGCGCGTATCATCGTCTCGCCCGCGATTATCATATCGTCTATAAGGATGACATCCCTCCCAGTCACATCGAAATCCAATTTCTCCTCGATTATCTGTCTGAATGTCACTGGCCCGTGTACATAATCGCCAAGGGTTTTTTCCATACTCACCCCACCGACCTTTTTCACCATATACGCAGTGCCGATATCAGGAGATATAAAAACAGGATTGCTCACTTTCGGCTTCACATACGCGAGGAGCTCAGGCGCGAGCGAGCGGTTGTCTATGTTCAAACCTACATAGTTCTTCTTTCCCTCACCCTCCTGCATGAAATGGCAGTCGAACGTGACGAGCTCGTTCAGGCCTGCGTTCGCGAGCATCCCACATATCAAACTCGCAGATTTCACCTCGCCTTTCCGGACTTTCTCGTCCTTGCGTGCGTAGGGAAGATACGGGACTAGCGCGGTTACGCGCGCGGCGAGAGGTCTGACAACCTCAAGAATATGAAATAACTGGAATAACCTCGAGTCCTGATCCGGGTAGCACCTATGGAGAAGGACGACATCCTTGCCCTCGAGCTTGTCGATATCTGGGATGTAGACGTAGTTCTCGCAATCAGGGAATTTTTTTATTTCGAAATTTGGCGCGCATAGGTCGGCGCAGTTCGGGCTCACAAGAAGGTGTTTTTCCATAGTATTAATTAGACAGAAGATATAAATAATATTCTCACGCGTCTCGCGTCATTTTTCAGAAGCGCGAATATAGAAGTAGAACAACAACTGCAGACTGCTACTCAAACTATTACTGCAATCAGAACCAGCAGTGCACCATACTGATTTTATTTTTTCCCAACTGCTGATGGCTAGATGACGTGCTTTGAGTAGTGCGATTACCTTAATAAACACAATCAACCTAAAAAGGTAAATATCCTCCATTCATTGGGAGGGTTAGTATGACAATACACACAAGAATGGAAAAACTCACCCAGAAAATAGAGGAGCAACTCAGTGCGATAGACAGGAAGAGCATAGACCAGCTTGTCGAATCCCTCACCAACGCAAAGAGGATATTCATCGGCGGTGCAGGAAGGAGCGGCCTTGTCGCAAAAGCATTCGGCATGCGGCTGATGCACCTGGGCTTCACCGTTTATGTTATCGGTGAGGTCATCACACCAGCGATAAACAAGGAGGATTTGCTCATCATCGTTTCAGGTTCGGGCCAGACAATCTCCGTGGTGGTTGCCGCAAGGATCGCAAAGGAGAAGGGTGTGAAAATAGTCAGCATCACCTCAAACCCTAACTCGGACATAGGCAAACTTTCTGATGTAATAGTCCAGATAAAGGGAAGGCGCCCAGAGGACGCAAAGAGGGATTACGAGGCGAGGCAGCTCATAGGCAACCACGAGCCGCTCACTCCGCTCGGCACCCTATTTGAACTGTCCGCAATGGTGTTTCTGGACTCCATAATAGACGAGCTAATGCTGCGTTACCAGAAAAGTGAGGACGAGCTCAAGAAGCTCCACGCCGACTTAGAATGAGCCTACCTGCCGTAACCCCTTACCTCTTCCTCGGGGAGTTCCATCAGCTTCTCAGCGGCAGTCCCCTTCGTCACAACAACGACATCCTCAACGGACTTCACATTCTTGTAAAGCACGCTGGCCTCCCTCAGTATCTTCCTCGCTTCCTCTCTACTCACCGTTGTGAGAGGCTGCATTGTCATCCTTACAACTTCCCCTTTCTCCAGATCAAGAATCAGATCTATAACTCTTCCGAGATATTTTCCTGCGTCGCTGTATATATCCATTCCATATAACCGAGAGAGCCTCATAGTCATTGTATCACCACTTACAACTCACTTTTTCACTTTTCTATTTAAAAAGCTTACGTTTTTAACAAGTGAGCTAGATAGAATTACGAGGTCCTCTATGGCTCTGAGGGAGTTGTTATTCAGAAGCAAGCCGCTTTCAATACTGCTGCAGCTTAAGGACACTTCGAAGGAGTGGTACGCTTCCAACCTCGCACTGGCATCCGGTACGACATACGTCCACACAACGAAGCTGCTGAAGGAATTCAAGAAGCTCAATCTCGTGGCTTTTGAACAGAAGGGGAGAACAAAGAGGGTGAAGCTCACTGAGAAAGGAACGCAGGTTACGGCCGCGCTAAACGAAATGATGGTGAAGCTTGAGGAAAAGGAAGAGAAGCCCGTCCAGAAGTAATCAAACCGCCCTCAGCACTACATTTTTCTTCTCAGCATTCAGCATGTAACCATAATTCCTATAATGACATATCGCAGTGACGTCAACCGGGTATTCGCCTGCATCCGTCCTCGGGTTGCCCCACACCTCCACTTTCACAACCTTCTCCTCGCCAGGCCTCAACTCCCCAAGCCGTATCTCCCTTGCATTTGAAAGCGCGGTCTGGTCAAAACCAAGGTTCTTCGGCAGCTGCACAACCACGGAGGTGAGCAGCACCTCCTCCTTCAGATTCTTCAGCTCGATAATAAGCATGACGCTCTCCATCTTGTTGGCATTCAGCCTGTATGGGTGGAAGCTGAGCTTCATCCCGTAAGGAATTTTTTTGGTAAGTTCCTCCCCCACATCCTTCTTTCCAAAGATATCAAGCAGCTTCACCAGACCACCTTGTTATCCTATTATCCCTAACCCTTTTTATTCTTTACTTAACTTAAGAGTTATCCCAAAAAGGTAATCTGATGGAACCCAACGGACTCATGGATGAATTCGGACCGGAGAAAATTATCATAACCTACGATCCGAAGACGAAGACCAAAGGCATTCTTGTTATAGACAACAGCTCACTGGGGCCGGGCAAGGGCGGGATAAGGCTCGCGCCAGACATCACCGTCACAGAAGTATTCAGGCTTGCAAGAGTAATGACATGGAAGAATGCCCTTGCAGAGCTTCCCTTCGGTGGCGGTAAGAGCGGGGTGAAGGGAGACCCGCACAGAGATAAAATTTCAATAATGAAGGCCTTCGGGAGAGCTCTCAAGTCTCTCTGCCCCGGCGAGTATCTGGCCGGTCCGGATATGGGCACCGGTGAGGAGGATATGAGGGCGTTTGTTGAAGGCGCGGGAAACATTGCAGCTGCGACGGGCAAACCTGCAGACCTCGGAGGGTTGCCGCATGAGCTGGGCTCCACGGGCTTCGGGGTTGCCGAGTCAACAGAGGTCGCCGCGAAGTTTGCGGGTATAGGGCTTAAGGGAACAACAGTCGCGATTGAGGGGTTTGGAAATGTCGGATCCTTCACAATGAAATTCCTCTCAGAAAAGGGTGCAAAAATTGTTGCCGTCTCAGATTCGAAGGGGACAATCTACGATCCCAACGGATTGAACTATGATGAACTCATGAAGACCAAGAAGGAGAAGGGAACCGTCATAAACCATACCTCTGGCAAACAACTTTCGACAGAAGAACTCTTCGGGCTTGATGTGACGATACTCATACCTGGTGCAAGACCGGACGTGATAAACGAAAAGAATGTCAACAACGTAAAGGCGAAGATACTTGTGGAAGCTGCTAACATACCCGCGAAGTTGGATAGTGAGATGATTCTCCAAAAGAAAGGAGTACTAATTGTCCCAGACCTCATCACCAATGCCGGGGGAGTAATACTATCCTACACAGAACATATAGGCGGCACCAAGGAGCAGGCGTTCTCCCGCATAACTGAGACGATTAAGAAGAACACCAAGCTGATTCTGGAGAAGGCGAAGAATGAATCCATCTCACCACGGGATGCTGCAATGAACATAGCAAAGGAGAGGGTGCTCGCCGCTATGGCGAAGAGGTAGGCTTCTTCCCTCCCCTACGCTTCTCTTTTCCTCGCCGGGCAAGAGCAAAGGTCAGACCCAAATCCTCATTCGCATCTCCATCCTTCACCCATGCCTTCACATACTCCCCGAAATTTTTCAGCGGTTTTGTGAACCTGTCAGTAAAGGAGTAAACCCTATCCTCATGCTTCAGTATGCCAACCTGCACACCGAAATTCAGGTACCTCCTCCATGTTGCAAGCGGCAGCTCATCAGGGCAGTCGCTCAGACGAAGCATCCCCCTCCTCTTCACAAGCAGGAGTGCGGACGCGAACCTGTAAGCTTCCGTCTCATTGCCGAAATATACCCTGGCTACCTCCCTTACTGTCAACCTCTTCAGCTTATCCTTGAGGACTGCATCCTCCCACTCCCAATATTTAAGGGAAACCATCTCACTTCACCGCGATTGTTATCACATCGCAGTCTTTAAGAACATGTTCCGCCCCCACCTTCTGCCCCGGGAATTTCGCGGAATCGCCCCACACCATAGCGAACCCCATCTCACCCCTCAGCCTCAATTTTTCCCACACATCTCTCACAGTTGAACCTTCCCTCACAACAAGCGGCCGATTCCTGTCCGCCTCTCCACCCCTAGGCTTCAGGTACACCCTCACCAACCTCAATCTTCGGTATATCTGCTCCTTCAGCTCACCAATCCCCTCCCCGCTCAGAGCGGAGACGCAGAAACCTCCCCCCCACCCCACATCGCTCTTGTTTATTATCACCAGAGGTTCCTCCTTCACCTTCACCCTTCTGACTCCTTCCAGCATTCTATCCAAATTCCTCTTTGGCGCCTCGCATACAATCACAACCAAGTCCGCCATGGATGCGAAGGAGAGGATTTCCCCCTCAGCAAGCTCCAGTGCGGGGGTGTCAAGCACCTGTATCTGCACCCCTTTGTAGTCCATAATCCCCGGGATTATCCTCTGCGTTGTGAATGGATGGTCCCCCACCTTTGAATGCGCCCCAGTCAGCCTGTTGAATATGCTTGATTTTCCTGCATAAGCCGCACCTATGAGAATGACAGTTGCATCCCCGCCCTTCCTGACAGAGAATCTGGCACCGCCCTTCCTGTGCTGCCCGACAATCTTCTTCAGTCGCGCAAGCTTCGCCTTCAGCTTCCCGAAATGGTGCTCAGTCCCCTTGTGATACTGCGTCCTCGCCATTTCATCTTCAATTGCCTTTATTTTCTCTTCGACGCCCATTTAGTCCCTCTTCTGCTACTTTTAGCATCTCTTTCTTTCCAATGCTTCCAGACCCTCATAAACACGCCCAAAAGGAAAACAAATGTGGAAAGGGCGCTGTTCAGGAGGATTATGCTCATTGCCCTTCCTCCACTGAGCAAGGAAGGCACCGCAACTATGAGCAGACCCAGGAGCGATACCACCAAGCTAAACCCTAGCCCTAGGAAGCCCCTCCAACGCATTCTATCCTGCCTGCCCACTCTCCAAATCTCCCTGAACAGCCCCATCCCGAGCGAGAGCAGGACAAGCAGCAGCCCGAGGTAGAAATCCCCGTACAGCTGCATCATCACCCCTGCAAAAAACAAGATTAAGATAACAAGGCTTATCCCTATTCTGGCCAACCACCTGAGAACGCCCATAATATTAAATTACACTTAATAAAATAAAACCATGCCTGATTTCTTCTCAGTTGTCAAAGGGAGAAGGGCGGTGAGGAAATTCAAGAAGAAAGAGATACTGATGGAACTTCTTGAAAAGATAATAGAGGCAGGCACCTGGGCCCCCTCCGCAATCAACACCCAGCCGTGGGAATTCATTCTTGTAAAAGATGCAGAAACAAAGACGAAAGTGAGAGCGATTTATGACAAAGCCTCAACCAGCGGAGGGCTGTACAGGCAGGATACCAAATTCATCGAAAACGCGACCCTGCTCGTGGTTCTCTCCAACTCCGAAAAAACCCTGCACCTCTTCTCAACATCCGCAGCCGTGGAGAACATCCTCCTTGCGGCAACCGCTTCTGGTCTGGGAAGCGTGTGGATGTGCCGACCTTTGAGAGTTGAGAAAACCCTCAACGAGCTGAGGGAGCTTTTCAACATCCCGCCAAAATACGAGATTATCGGAATAATAGCGCTAGGCTACCCTGATGAAAAACCAAAACCCAAGGAGAGAAAACCACTGAAAGAAACGCTGCACTTCGAGAAGTTCTGATTATTTGAGCGTTATCTCTACCCTCTCCTTTCCTGCACCTGGTTTCTTGCCCCTCACCACAATTATCTCCCCAATCTCCTCCAACCTTTTAGGATGCGTCCCTCCGCACGGCATCTTTGGGAAGCCGTCGACCTCCCAGTACCTGTAATTCGACTTGCTCTCGTCACTCCACGTCCTTATCTCCCCTCCCTTCTTAATCAATTCATTCGCCCTGCTCTCAACAACCGCAAGCCTCTCCCTGTCAAAAGATTCAGTGAGGTAATCCGTTATATCTTTCTTCTCATTAACAATTCCTGAAGAGGCAAGCCTGCACCCCTCGCCGAAAACATCAATCATCAGATAATAGACAACATGCGCTGCAGAATGCAGCCTCATCGTCCTGTACCTTTTCTCCCAATCTATCCCGCCCCTCGCAGCATCTCCAACTTTGAACTGTGCATCATTCTCAAGAAAATGAGTTATGTTGTACTCAGCGTCCTTCCTTGTGTCAACAACTCTCACGTCATTCAGAAAACCAGTATCGCCAACCTGACCCCCTCCCTGTGGGAAGAAACACGTCCTGTCCAGCGCAACTTCCTTACCATTGACGGAAACAACTCTCGCTTCAAACTCCTTCATGTACGAGTCCTTCCAGAAAAGAGTCTCGGTTCCCATCTGACAACCTATGCATGGCAGGTTGCGCACCCGCCGGTGTATTCAGCAGAAACGACTCCGTTCTCCTCAGCCCCGTTTGGATGAGAGACGGCCTCTTCCTCAACAAGCTCCGCCTTCTCACTCTTCTTGAAAGCCCCTATGCTGAGCACCTGTCCCTCCCTGCTCTTGTCCCTGTAGACTGTAACTCCCTTGCAGCCCAGCTTGTAAGCCAGCAGATAAACCTTCTCCACATCCTCCTGGGTTGCATCAAACGGGAAGTTTATCGTCTTGGAAACTGCGTTGTCCGTGTACTTCTGGAATGCGGCCTGTATCCTCACATGCCACTCTGGGGGAATCCCATAGGCAACAACGAAAACATCCTTCCACTTCTCTGGGACCTCATCAACGCCCTGCGCTCCCCCGCTCTTGGCAATCTTCCTTATCAGCTCAAGGCTGTAGAAGCCCTCCTTCCTTGCAATCTTCTCAAAAACAGGATGCACTTCCAACAGCTCGGTGTTGTCCATCACTCTCCTTATGTATGCAATCGCGAAAAGCGGCTCAATTCCACCCGAGCATCCCCCGATTATGCTCAGCGTTCCAGTGGGAGCAATTGTCGTGGTGGTGGCGTTCCTCAGCTTAGGCGCTCCGGGCTTGTCGTAGGTGCTCTTATCAAAATTCGGGAATGCGCCCCTCTTCTCCGCAAGAGCCGCAGATGCCTTCTTGCCCTCCTCGTCTATGAACTTCATCACCTTCTCCGCAACCTCGACCGCCTTGTCGGAATTGTAAGCAACGCCCATCTGGAATAGCATGTCCGCGAAACCCATCACGCCCAGCCCTATCTTCCTGTTTCCCTTCGTCATTTTCTCAATTTCCGGAATGGGATACTTGTTCGCGTCAATCACGTTATCCAGGAAATGTACTGCGGTCCAAATAGTTTTCTTGAACCTGCCCCAGTCAATTTCTCCGTCATCCTTAACCATCCTTGAAAGATTTATTGAGCCCAGATTGCACGACTCGTAGGAAAGCAATGGTTGCTCACCACAATTTGAAATAACTATCCCATTTGCTATGAATGAATGCGTTCTTGGTTCTGTCAAATCGTAAACTGGGATCACACCGAACTGCAGAACTTCTGCAACTTCATCGAATTCAAGTCTTTTACCCTTTGAAAACAACCCCGTGCTGTCATGCACCATTACCTTATGCTTCCCAGGTACCAGTCTCCCCAACTCAACCCACCCTTCATTCGTCATTATCTTGTGGTCGGGCGTTGCAACAAGCTTGAAACCATTTTTTGTAACTAACTTTAAGGTGTTTTTTATGCCGCTCATCCAAATTTTATCAACATGACTCAGCGAAGTGCCAGAACTCTGAATTGTTTCTTTACCATCAGCAGTCACGACATTCATTGCAAGCATTCTATTGTCCACACATACTTCCGCTTCCCCTCTGGAAGAAATCTCTCCCATTCTCTCCATACCGCCTGCGGTGGAAATAAATGAATCTCCGGCTATGCAAGGATTTGTGCTCTCAATCTGCCCCAGTGAAGGAGTCGGATTCGCGGCATTTATCTTGTCAATGAAAATCACTCCAGGCTCCCCGTTCCTCCACGCCTGCTGCACTATAAGTTTGAAAACCTTCTTAGCAGAAAGCCTGTCCACTGCCTTGCCACTTCGCGGGTTTATCAGCTCATAATCCGCATCTTTCTCCAGCGCCTCCATGAACTTGTCGGTTATTGCGACGGAAATATTGAAGTTGTTGAAAACATGGTTGCTGCTCTTCGCCGTTATGAACTCCAATATGTCCGGGTGGTCCACCCTCAGTATTCCCATATTTGCCCCTCTCCTCTTCCCACCCTGCTTTATCACATCTGTTGAAACATCGAACACCCTCATGAAGGAGACAGGGCCGCTCGCAATACCGCCTGTTGATTTCACCACATCCCCCTTCGGTCTCAAATGGGAGAAGGAAAATCCCGTTCCTCCTCCACTCTGGTGAATTAAAGCGGTGTCCTTCACTGCTTTGAATATACTGTCAATTGAATCCTCGACAGGCAGGACAAAGCACGCGGAAAGCTGCCCTATACCTGTCCCGGCGTTCATCAGAGTTGGTGAATTGGGAAGGAACTCCAGATTCACCATCGCATTATAGAATTCCTCCTCAACCTCTGTCCTGTCAACATTCTTGTTATAGAACGCATCAACAAGCGCAATCGCCCTTGCAACCCTCCTGAACATCTGTTTCGGAATCTCAACAACCTGTCCGTTCTTGTCCTTCTTCAGGTACCTCCTCTCAAGAACCTTTATCGCATTCACGCTCAGCTTATTATCAACTTCATCCACGGGAACATTCAGCAGTTCCGCCTTCAGCTCCCTGAGAATAGCTCGCTTCTGCCTGTAGATAATGTACGCCTTCGCAGTCTTCGCATGACCTTCCTCAATCAGGACCTTCTCAACATTATCCTGCACGTCCTCCACAGTTGGAATGCTCCCGGCAAACTTTTCATTCACAAGAGCAACAACCTTGTCGGCAAGCCTCTCGGCAGTCTCCCTGTCCTCCCCGCCAACCGCAACAGCAGCCTTGAAGATAGCGTTCGTTATCTTGCTCTTGTCAAAATCAACAATTCTTCCATCTCTCTTTTTTATCTGACTAACATCCGCCTTCCCTCCCTCAGCCATCGCACCACCTTCAACAACAATAGCATCCTCTCAAACACAACCCGTAGTGGTTCAAGAGAAGCCTAAATACTATATAGCCTAATTTATATAAACCTTGCGTTTTCGGGAATTACCTCCTCTTCAACTTTCTCCTCAATGCCTTCAGCTCATTTTCAAACGATTCAATATCCGCAAATGAACGGTAAACAGAAGCAAAGCGTATGTACGCAACCTTGTCCAATTTCTTCAGCTTCCTCATAACCAGCTCGCCAATTTTCCTGCTCTCCACCTCCAATGTCTCCATATTCCTGAGCTCTCTCTCAATCTCCTCAACAAGCTTCTCAATCCTCTCCTGGCTTATCGGTCGCTTCTCGCACGCCTTCTGCACCCCGGCAAGCAGCTTCCCCCTGTCGAACCTCTCCCTCCTCCCGTCCTTCTTTATCACAACCAGATCAATCGTTTCAACCCTCTCGTACGTGGTGAAACGCTTCTTGCAGTTCCTGCACTCCCTCCTCCTTCTGGTGATCTCAAGCTCCCCAACATCCCTCGAATCTACAACTCTTGTCCTGTCACTGGAGCAGTAGGGACACCTCATCAAAACACCTAGTACTGTATTCCTTCCGCTGCAGGCATCCCCTTCTTGAACGGATGCTTGACGTCCTTCACCTCATTCACGAAGTCGGCTCTGTCAATCAGCTCCTTCGGGGCGTACCTTCCGGTAATCACAACAACAGTTTCCTTCGGCACCTCATCAAGCAGCTTCATCACATCACCAAGCTTCACCAAACCCGCTGCAATCGTGATGTTCAACTCATCCAGTATCAGAAGATTGGGCCTGTTGGCTGCCGCGCTTCTTGCAAACTCCATCCCTTTCTGCGCAAGCTCCGCATCCTCCTTCGCAGGGTTTTTCAGATCAACAAACTCCTCCCTGCCGAACTGGTGTATCTCGTAATGCGGGTGCAGCCTCCTCGCAATCTTCCACTCCCCAATATCTTTCCTTCCCTTCATGAACTGCACTATTACGACCTTGTGCCCGTGCCCGACGGACCTGAGAGCCAAACCAAGAGCAGCCGTAGTTTTTCCTCCACCCTCGCCTGTGTAAATGTATAGCAAGCATTCACCTCCAGAAAATAGTCACCCCAAATACTTTGTCTTGTTCGATTATATAAGCCTTCCTCCCAATGCATTTAATATTTTTCCGGATAAAAAAATCTCATGGCACCGAAGGTTGACAGAAAACGTTGCATTGGCTGCGGCACGTGCGTTGCGGTCTGCCCTGCAGGAGTTTTTGAGATTCAGGCAGACAAATCCGTCGTTGCGAATCCCTCCGCATGCATAAACTGCAAGGCGTGCTCCCTCAACTGCCCCGAGGGCGCTATCTACTTCAAGAAGAAATAGCCAAACTAAACGGAAAGGAATAATAACTACTTTTCCGTATACCTACTTGGTGGTGTTGATGGACAACAAAGCGATATGGATGATACTGGCCGCAATTGGTTTTCTGTTCATTTTCGGGATGCCGCTCTTCTATCTGGGTGTTCTAAACCCCGCCGCGCCCGCTGAGCAGGCACGTGGTGTGCCGGTGGGCGGAGCGGAGTATGCCGCAGGAGGCTACCATATCTACAACCCACTGGCAGGCGGAGGCTTTATCGCATTCATTCTTGGCGCAATAATCTTCTTCTGGTCTCTTGGCGATTTGAGGGAGAGGATAAAGGCAAACATCCCAACAATCCTGGCCCTCATCGGAATAATCTTCGTGTTCATGAGCGTCTACAGCCTCGTAGCAGGCTTGCATGACCTGCTCACATTCACAACATACGAGGCTGCCAAAAAGCCAACCTTCGGGCAGCAGTACGGCTGGCTCATACAGTTCATTGTATACGGAATAATAGGCGTTGTTCTGCTCTACTACGCGGAGCAGAAGAGGAAGGAGGCAGGAGAGGTGCGCTCAATAATCCCGACAGCGACTTCATCAATCGGAGTATTCCTCCTCCTTGCGACATTCCTCCTCTTCGTCTCAGGCTTCCATTCATTCATGTACCTGACCGACTACACTGAATACAGGCAGAGCCTCGCATGGGTTATAGAGACATTCGTATTCGGGCTGATGTCCTACTACACTCTGAAGATGAGCGAGAACATAAACAGAGCAGAGGGGAGGCAGAAGTCGATATTCACCTTCCCAACAGCGGCAATGGGCGTGATATTTGTAATCCTATTCTTGGCGGTGTATGTCTTCGGTTCTTTTGACTGGATCTACAGGGAATACGGAACGAAGACTCTCAACTGGTTTGTGGAGGCAGTCGTTTTCGGAGCGCTTGGGGTAATCTTCTCCATGATAAGTGACAATCTCTCATGGAAGGACGGAGAGGAGAGCACCGGCTTCCCAACCACGATGTACGTTGCAGGCGTGCTGCTCCTCATACCCGCAGTCATCCTCTTCCTTGCGGGCTTCAACGACTTCCTGTACAGCGACCCCCCGCCAGTAAAGTGGTTCTACGAGTTCCTCTTCCTGGCGATACCCGGTGTCATAGGAATCGCAGCAGCCGAATATACAAGGAGGAACAAGAGGCTTCCAGTACCGCCAGCACAGAAGCCGGTTAGAAGAAGTGCAAAACAGAAGTAATCCTAGACGGAGGCGCTCACGGCGGAGCCCTCCATCTTTTCTAAATATTTTTTAGAAAAGCTAAAACTATCTTAGAAAATACTATTTATAAATTTTAATTGAGCAAATAACCGCATGCAAAAATTTGCCAATCGCATAAGCGGTGAGCTCAGAACAGACTGCAGGGAAATGGAATGCTCCAGCATAGAGCACTTGAAGAAGGAATTATGCAGCGGAATCGTCTGCGATGGGCACGAAAGAAGTAACTATGCAAATTGGGACGCTTCCCGCAACCATGTACTGCGCTGGCATGAGAACCACACCTATCACTTCAACTCAAGGAACGGAGGTGGAAGGATGGAAATTCATTTCGCCTCCACTCCGACAGTGCACCCCACAATGCGCTCACTCTCCGTTGACATAGCATTCCAAAATCCACTCTACTGGGTGAACCACTCGCAGTTATACAACCAGCTCCGGGGAAAACTAGAGGGAAACGGATTCAAAATAACCGGTGAGAAAACTCCTTTCGTCTCTCTCTCACCAGAGATGCGCAAGAAGAGATGCAAGGAGCTTGAGAAGGAGTTCTCCTCTATGATTTGTAAATTCTCAGAGAAGTGGGGCGAGAAAGCATTGAAACCAAGAAACTTTCTTGAAGTCGCCCAGGAGCTGAAGGAACTGAAGAGGGGAATAAAACAAATTGTCGACAACACCGCCATTGATAGAGGAGAATTCAACTCCCACATACAGGAGAGAGTGGATCTCCTCACATACCTATTCTCGGACAGGCCGGGAACCGGAACCAGCAAGGAGAGAATAGATGAGATAGTGCTCCGCGACCCTGCACGGGACTTCGGCATATCGAACATGGACAAGAGGCGGGAAGCAGTTAAGAGGTACACGAAGATGTCAGAGGATGTTAGGAGCTTGCTTTCCGACTATGCAATAATAATGGATGCAATTGCCGGCGGCGGTGAGAGGCCAACGCAGGACCAGCTTGCATACTTCAAATACATCACGCGCACATGGAATAAATAGTTTTAGAAATTCCAAAATAATTTAAGAATTAACCGGAAGCCGAAGCAACTTCTTTTGCCTCTTCCTTCAATTTTTCAATTATTACCTTCCTCCCGTCAATCCTCATTCTCACTTTCTCATTGATTTGAAATGGAAAGGCGCTGTCCTTGAAAATGTCCATCGGCACGTAGATGCATGAGCCGCCTCGTCCGAATTTGTAGATCTGGGTTTCTTTTTCTTTCATCTTGTCGCCTTGTCATCTATTATAACAAACACATATAAAAATGTTATATACAAATTTATAATCACACCCTCCGTCGTAATCGCTTTTTTCAGCCCTCTTTTGCCTTGGAAGCTTGCTTTCTTCACTACCAGCCCATATTTTTCATAATCATGAAAAAAATCAATTGGTGAAAATGCGTTTTTGGCACATTGAAACTTGGCCTGAAATTTGGCATGAAAATTGGAGGGGAATTTCAGCCTCTCAACTCCAGCACCATTTCAGATGGGTTCAGTTCCTTGAAGCCGAATTTTGAGTAGAATCCTTGGTTTCTGTTCTGGTGGGCTATAATTATGTGGTGGTGACCTTGTTTTTTCAATTCCTCAATAACATACTCAAAAAGTTGCCTTCCCACACCCCTCCCCTCCAACTCCATATCAACCGCAATATTTTTGATAACCGGCACACCCCCACAGTTGACAACTGACAATGCCCCAACCACTCTGCCGGATTCAGTTCTTGCAACATGTGTGTTGGCAGGACCCACTCCACTGGTTTCCACACCGCGTTTTTTGTAGAGCTGTACGACACTAGGCATTTCCTCTGGTTTAGCCTTGCCAACAGTGACATCTATCACAGCTGGCTTCTCTGTATGCATACGATTTTTATGTTGTTTAGAATATAAAAAACAGCTGGGAGCGGTAAAATACAAAACTTATTTAGAATTTCTAAAATAGTTTAAGAATAGTGACGAAGTCTATTTAATAAAGGGAAGAAAAAAGAGATAGGAGGTGTTGGTATGCTGAGGGAGTACATCAACACGAAGTATGGGCCTACGGCCGATGATCTGACATGCGAATACCGAATCGAGCCCGCAAAAGGGGTAAGTTTTGAGGAAGCTGCAGAGAACATGGCTGGTGAGAGCTCGATAGACACCTGGGCGGATGTAAAGACCCTCAGCCCGGAATTGGCAAAGAAGCTCAGGCCGCACGTTTTCTTCATTGACGAGGAAAGGAATACCATCAAGGTCGCGTATCATTCGGAGTTATTTGAAACGAATTCCATTCCACAGCTTCTCAGCAGCATAGCCGGCAACATATTCAGCATGAATCTGCTTGATAACTTGAGGCTGCAGGACGTTTCATTCCCAAAGGATGTGATAAATCGGTTCAAAGGCCCGAAGTTTGGCATAGAGGGGATAAGGGAGCTGTTGAATGTTACAGAAAGACCGCTTGTCGGGACGATTGTGAAGCCGAAGGTTGGTTTGACTTCTGAAAAGCATGCAGAAGTTGCGTATAATGCATGGGCCGGGGGATGCGATTTTGTGAAGGATGATGAAAACCTGACAAACCAGACATTCAACCCGTTTGAGAGGAGGGCCGAGCTGACGCTGAAGGCAAGGGACAAAGCCGAGAAGGAGACGGGCGAGAGGAAGATGTACATGTGCAACATCACCGCCCCGACGTGCAGGGAGATGATACGGAGGGCAGAATTCATAAAGGGGCATGGCGGGGAGTATGTGATGGTTGACATAATCCCAACGGGATGGACAGCGCTTCAGACCCTCAGGGAGGAGAATGAGGAGCTGAAGCTGGTCATACACGCGCACAGGTGCATGCACTCCGCGTTTACAAGGAATCCGAGGCATGGGATAAGCATGCTCACGATAGCAAAACTTACGCGCCTTGTGGGGATAGACCAGCTCCACATCGGCACCGTGATAGGGAAGATGCATGGAGGGAGGACAGAGGTGCTGGCGTTGAGGAACGAGTGCGTTCAGAAGCATGTGAGGGAGGATTACGAGGCAAACGTCCTTGAGCAGGAGTGGGGAAGCATAAAACCCATGTTTCCAGTCGCATCCGGCGGCCTGCAGCCGACAATGATTCCAGAGTTGGTGAAAATATTCAGCAATGACATCATAATGCAGTTCGGGGGAGGAATACATGCGCATCCGTCCGGCACAAAAGCCGGTGCGGCCGCATGCAGGCAGGCTCTTGACGCGGCATTGGGCAAAATCTCCTTGGAGGATGCTGCCAGGAAGAATGAGGAGCTGGCAGCAGCGATAAAAAAATGGGGCGTGTGCAAGGAAGGTGCGGGGAGCGGCGGGGAATGATGACAAAAATACTCAAGATAAACAGGCGCAGGCCGGAAGTTCCCAAAATACGGATAGCTGCAGAAGTCCTGAGGAAGGGCGGGCTTGTCGCCTTTCCGACGGAAACAGTGTACGGGTTGGGAGCTGACGCCCTGAACGCAGCCGCGGTGAGAAAAATATTCGAAGTGAAAGGAAGGCCGTTCGACAACCCGCTGATAGTCCATATTGCCGACAGGAAGGAGGTTTGCAGACTTGCAAAGGAAATTCCCGATAATGCAAGGGAATTGATGAATGAATTCTGGCCGGGCCCCCTTACTCTTGTCCTGAAAAAATCAGAAGTTGTTCCTGACGTCACGACAGGCGGTCTGGATACGGTTGCAGTGAGGATGCCGGACAACAAGATTGCTCTTGCCATGATTAAGGAGGCGGGGGTTGCGGTTGCAGCCCCGTCCGCAAATATTTTCAGCAAGCCCAGCCCGACTTCTGCGGCGCATGTGGCGCATGACCTGTATGGAAAAGTGGACGTGATCATAGACGGAGGCGTGGCCAGGATAGGAGTTGAATCCACTGTGGTTGATCTGACCACAACGCCACCCACCCTCCTCAGGCCGGGCGGGATCAGCCTGGAGGATCTGAAGAAGGTCTTAGGGAGGGTCGTATTACATCCCGCAGTCAGGGTGGAGAAAACAAGGATAACCGCCAAGTCTCCCGGGATGAAATACAGGCACTATGCTCCTGACGCGAGCGTGATTGTGGTTGAGGGAAGGAGAAGGAAAGTAGGGAGGAAGATGCGCCAGCTTGTTGAAGAATACAAAAGGAAAGGAAAAATAGTTGGCGTGATGGCTACCAACAGGCGCTGCGGATATACGGCAGACGTGGTGAAATTCGCCGGGAATGATCCAGCAGCCGTTGCAAAGAATCTTTTCAAGGTTTTCCGGAAGTTTGACGAGGAGGGAGTCGATGTAATCCTCGCGGAAGGGGTCGGTGAGAAAGGCTTGGGGCTTGCGATAATGAACAGGCTGAAGAAGGCCGCGTATAAGGTGGTAAAAGCTTAATTCGCCAGTTTGAATGAGACTGTTCCGCTGACTTCTTCACGCAGGCCATTCGATTTTTCTTCCAGCTCATGTATCTCGGTAAGCATCTTCCCTTTAAACGCCTCATCCTCCACTGATTTGAGGTTAATCCGAATGTTGAGAAGCGCCCCGCGCACCCCTGCATCTGCTGCAAGCATGGCAACGCCGGCATCACTTACGGAGTTGATGTTCCCCCTGAAAGCAATAATCTTTGACAGTTCCATCACCCTTACGCCGAGCCCTGCAACTTCTAGAGGAGTGGCCGTAGCATTCTTCAAGGCAGCCTGGATCATGTCGGCCCTTTGGGGCTTGTCCTTCGGGGTTTTGTAAGAGGCCATCACTTCATTGAAAGCATTTGTATCTTTGTCAATCAGCTCTTCTGCCTTCTTCCTGAGGATCTCTGCCTCCTCCAGAATCTTTTTCAACTCAGGCTCGCTCTCCTCATATCCCTTCTTGCCGATGGTGAGGTGGCATACCATCGAAACCAGCGCAGCTCCCATTGAGCAGAGCAAAGCAGATGCGCCTCCTCCTCCTGGCGTAGGTGAGGGGGAAGCCAGTCCGTCAAGGAATTCATGCACTTTCATATCCTTCAGCAATTGATCACTCCCGCAAGCGTGTTTCAAGTATCTGGTTCTTCTTGAAATTCTCGAGCTTCAGGTAGAAATCAGCGACATCAACCATCGCGTCAAGCGGGACAAGCCCGATTATCTCGCTGCCGACTATCGGCACCCCATATCTATCCGCCTCGTTTCTAACCATCTCAAAAACCCTGAATATTGGGGTTTCCTTGTAGTTTGTCAGGTTCATGGAAACCTGGACGATTCCCCTGTTCTTTATTTCAAATCCCTTCGCCTTCACGCACTTCAAGCCGCCGTTGCTGAACCTCACCGCCTTTGCAATCTTCTTGGCAATCTCAATGTCACTCGTCCCCAAATTGACGTTGAACGCGACGAGCGGCTCCCTTGCCCCAACAACAGTTGCACCTGCCTTCGGATGCAGCTTTGCCGGTCCGCAGTCCGGCTTCCTCTCAGGCTTTGTCTCAACCTCCTTCTTCAAACCTTCATATTCGCCCTTTCTTATATCCGCAAGATTCGCCCTTGCGGAGCACGTTGCGGCAGCCTCGTAGAAGTAAACCGGTATCCCTAGCTCGTCAGCAATCCTTTTCCCGACCTTCCTCGCAAGCTCCACGCACTCCTCCATTGTCACGTCTGAGATTGGCACGAATGGAATCACATCCATAGCTCCAATTCTGGGATGCTCGCCCTTGTGCTTGTTCAAGTCAATCAGTTCGGATGCCTTCTTCGTTGCTAGGAAGGCTGCCTCAGCAACAGCCTCGGGCTCGCCAATGAAGGTGACAACGCTCCTGTTGTGGTCAGCATCGCTCTCAACATCCAGCAATTTAACTCCCTTGACTTTCTTCACCTCGCCAACAATCTCGTCTATTACCTCCTTCCTTTTCCCCTCGCTAAAGTTGGGTATACACTCCACAATCCTGTTCATCCTCTCACCAATAGAATTTCTCTCCAAGAATTAAAAAGCGTTCTCTAGCCATCCCCAGTCCAACGCGCCGTGATCAGGTCGTAGTCGCTCCTCCTAACAATATCATCAAGGTTTTCAAGATACCTCTCATGCCCCCTGATCTTATCCAACTTACGGAGAAATGCATCAGCAGCCACTTTCTTGAGTTCGCCATGGCACATGACGTGCACATTGAATACCCCCTTCCCACCTGAGAGGACCACCCCACCTTCTTCAGTACTATTCTTGACGTTCTCCCAGATTGCCCCTCTTGGCTCCCCCTCCTTGAAGAACTTCATCACATCCTTAATGATCACGACATTGAATTTATCCCCCAAGGGTTCCTTGCTTATGTCATGAATCCTCACTTCCAAATCCTTCTGGTGCGCTATCTCCAACTCAATAGGATTTGTTCTCATAATGCTGTAACTGCTGAACCTCTCCCTTATGAAAGACACAAACTCATCGGAAAACTCTCCGGAGCCCGTCCCGATATCCGCAAACTTAAATTTACCTTCATAAAGGTGCTTCTCCTGCAGGGTTCTGAGAAGGTCACTTACGAACTGGGTTGCTCGGTGATCCAACATCCCGTCATGCAGTGTCAGAAGAACTATTCTTCTGCCGAATTCCTCGCGATGTTTTTCAAGAAGCGTGTTCAGGGCCGAAGCTTCCTGCTTTACCTCATAATCCGATTCAGCCAATCTCTTTAAATCTGCGTAACCCAGCTTGCTATGCGGCATCCTGGCTGGGAGGTTGTCATACCTAAATGGCCTTTTCCCAGAAATCTCAGATAGGACTGACCTGAGGTTGAAAATCTCAGTTTCCATAAAGCCGTAGACTTCGTTGTCAGCTTGATACTTATACCCCCTCCTCTCCCTTTCAAGCAATGCCCCTTCCAAAAGCTTGTAGAAATCAGAATCATCACACATTTTTTTTGCAAAAGCCATACAGCCCGCGTTGGTATGCAGGTTTTCAACAATCTCTTTTTTAAAACTCATGAAGAGTTTCCCTTCGCCGTCTCTAGGGGCCATCGTTCTATCGAGCAAATCACTTTCTTTGAGAATCCCCGGGATAGTTGGCTTCTCCTCCTTTTTCGTAACGTGAACCATGAGTAAATTACACGTTCCGATTTAAAAAAGAAATGCGGGAATATTTATATAGTGGGAAAGGCATAAATCAATACAGAGTTGGAAGGAATGTCAGTTCACAAGAAAATGGCAGGGATGCCACTTTATAAGAAGAAGATGGATCTGCCGGTTGGATAGGAAGGCAAGGCTAGTTCTGCCTCTAACTCTCAGGCAAAGTCTAGATATCTCAGAGTTCGTGCTTTTCGAGTTTGAAGGGGACAGGCTACTAGTAAAAAGAGTGGAGCGCAGCTCAGGCCAGCCCATCTCAAAAAACTGCACGGAGCTGATTCCATGAAAAGGGGGATGTTCACGCTCCGCTGCGATGACGGCTTTCTAGGCGGCACGGTACGGGGAGAGATAATGTTGCTGGAGGACGGAGATATCCAGTTCGTCCCCCCCAAAGAGAGATTCGTAAAAATGATGCTGAAATGACTACCTTATCCTCTCGCACCTGAGCTCCACAGTCTTGTCCTCCCTTGCGACTATCGCGGCATCCTTCCCGAATCCGTATACTGTAAGCTTTATCGAGTACACGTCAGGGTAGCTTTTTGCGCTCCCGTAGATTTTGCATTTTTTAGTCATTATCTCGTTCGGGTTTACTATCCCGACGTTTATCCTGCCCCGCTCAACCTCCTTGTCCGCGGCGAGTGATACTGCCGCTGGGACCGCCACCTCGCACTGGGTCCACAAAGGCTCCTTCCCAGTGTTCTCTATCTCTATGGTCAGCTCTACCTCATTCCTCATGAACGCATTCAACCGTATAGGGTAGAACTTCGTGGATATGTGGAAGGTTGTCATTTTCACTTGCCCTCAAAAAATTCCCTGTTCGGGTAGACCTCTATTCCATGCTCCGTGAACTCAATAGGACATATCTTGTTGCTGTGCTTCGTCCCTCTGAGCTTTATTACCTCAATCGCCCTCTGTCTCTGGTTCCTCCTCCTGACGTTGTAGAGGTAGATTATACCGTCCGAGAACAGCTCTACCTCGAATTTGCCAAGCGGAACTTCCGTGTCGATTCCCACGCTTTCTGAAGTCGTCACTGATGTGCAGCCAAGCGACCTCAGCCTCTCCAGCAGCCTCAGAAGTCTTTCCCTCCTCTTCTGCTCGTCGCCGTAACCCATCAGCAATGAGCTTACCGGATCTATAACCAGTCTCCTCACACCAACCATTTCAACGGAATCCCTTATCACAACCTCCTGGGAGAGGAAGACCTCTATCTCATACGGAGGGTATTCCACAAACAGAATCTTCTTTTCATCTTCAAGCTTCTTCAAATCCCATCCATACCTCAGCATGTTCGCGAATATCTGCTTCTTCTGCTCACCTAGGGTGATGTACAGGCCGGGTTCGTTGTACATCGTAGCGCCGTTGTACAGGAATTGGACGGCAAAAGTGGTTTTACCAGAACCGCTGGCTCCGCTGACGCTTATCACCTGGCTTCTCTTGAATCCGCCTTCCACAAGTTCATCAAGACCTGGTATGCCAGTTTTCACTCTATCTTCCATGGTACCACCCCAACAGATTAATAATTCACTCTCAGATATTTAAATATACACGTTATTGTTAAACTTAGTGTGAGAGAATGCAGATTCCTGAAGCAGCATTGATTGAGAGAGAGTTTGTCATAAGAGACATGCAGCTCACGAAGGACGTGAGGATGACGAGGAAGTCCATGATAAGGTGGCTCGCATTAGCTATGGGGCTCATCTCACCGAATGAAAGCAGGAAAACCATTCTTGATTTGCTGGAGGCGTTGTTCTACTATCAGTTCTCCGAGGACAAGGACCCTGACGTTCATGAGATAGCAAGCTACATGCGCGGGAGTCAGGGCGAGAAATCAGTCAGCGATAAGACGATTCTGTATCACCTTCTCCAGCTGAAGAATGCCGGCTTGGTAAGAAGGGACAAGGGGCGATACTCATTCTCCGTCTCGCCTTATTCAGAGAGGGGTGACGTTGCCAGCGCGATAGAGTACAACTACAAGAGCAGGTCAGACGTAGCATTCTCCAAAATCCAGGAGGCGCTGAGGGCTCTCAGGAAAATGTACAAACCAAAATAATAATTTCTGTTCCTAATCTATTGGAGGGATTCTATGAAGAAATATATTATTCCATTCCTGCTGCTGGTGCTGCTTTTCGGATGTCTGGGCAGCAAACCCAATCTCTCAGTTTCATTCTCAAAAATATCTCCGGAGCATCCCTGCGAAGGCGACGTGGTGACTTTTGACGTGACTGCAGCCAACTCAGGGGGAGCGGAAGCAAAGGATTTCGCGGTCGAGCTTCTTGTGAACAACGTTTCGGTGAAGACCGAAGCCCTGACGCTTGCGCCCAACTCAAACACCACGGTGAGCCTGCTCTGGACGCCGCTCAAAGCTGGCGTGTATGAGGCTGTTGTCAGAGTTGACTCGGGCAATGTAGTGTCGGAACCATCCGCTGGCAAGGAGAGCAGCGTTCAGCTATCGGTGGCTGCCCCCGAAGAGCTTGACCCGTTCTCACTGGCACCGAGCAAGTCGGTCATTAACTCTGCGCTTATTGACGTGAATAACGCCGGCTTGAACGCCGTGTACAAATACTCCGCGACAGTGAATGACATTCCGCAGCAGTTCAGCTTCCTAAAATCATACATAAAAAACCTGAACGAGGTCAAAATTGCAACTGTAGACTATAATGATTCGTCCAGCGCGATAGTCGTCGCCGCAAGGGGAGGCATGTCGCTTGAGCAGATGGCGGTGGCGCTCTCCCTTCTGACAAACTCAAGGTTTATGATGGAGAACAAGTCCATAAACGGAAAAACAATTACAGTACTAACTACGGCAAATGATTCCCTGCCAATCTGCCTGTGGAGAGAGGGCGGTTGGACGAGAGCGCTTGTTTATACAAACATATTTTCATTCGAAACATGCGAGGATATTGCAGGCAGGGGTTACCAATCGAATTCAACAGAGCTTCTCTCACAGACAAAGGAGCTTAATGAAGAACTGCCATTCAACGCAACATTGATAGGCGATACCCACCACATATCCAACCTCACCAAGGTGGAGTACGGTGCCGCATTTGAGGACGATGAGGGATTCTACGGTTTCTACGTTACCAAAGCGCCCTACAAGCCGCAGAACAACACCTGCCAGGACAGGATAGCAAACAGAAGCAGCATGCAGCTCTGCGAGAGTCGCCCAGCGGGGAATTCCACATGGACACTTGCCGAGAGGAAGGTTGGCGATTACTCAATCATATGCCTGTCAATCCCGAAATCCAACGAGCCAACGATAGATATTGAGATGAAGGCGCTTGACATCTGCTACTCCTTCAACTTCTCCGGCGAGGAGAGGACATGGAGGGGCTTTCTCGATATGCTGCACCCCAGCAACTGCAAGTTTCCTGACAACTTCACATGCAACTCATACGACTTCTCAAACTCCACACTGAAGCTCAACCTCACCCAGGATACTGGCAGGACGGTTGTGCTGCATGGCTTCAAGTGCAGCACTGAAGAGACCACTCCCACTGCATATTTCAATCTAAATCAGTCAGTGGTTGTACCCCCAAATTCATCAGTAAACTTGGAGGTCCCCTGCTACGATGAGTTCGGAGGGGTGCTTCAGGAAGTGCTTGTCTACTTCAACTCCAAGATGTATCTGAACTACTCGTTTGAAGGCAGCAATGAATCAAAGGTGATAACCGGAAATCTAACAATAAGGAAGATATAACTATTTTTTCCCCGGTTTTTTAACATCCTCGCCGAATTTTCCACGGCCCCCTTTGGAATAGAAGTCCACCATCTGGTTCATCACAAGCGCGGCGTTCATCAGGCACAGGAAGCCCAGTATCACCGGAGGGTACTTTATCCAAGCTGCTATGTTCTCCACTGCAGGGTCGAAAAAACTGTCCGCAAAAATCAGTATGGCCCGTATCGTAAAAAGGGACGTGCCCCAGGTGATCCACAGAACCGTCGATCTCCATGGCCCTCCGTAATATCTCTGCGAGGCCATGAAAGCCGCAATCGAGCTTATGACGCCGATTACTATTGCGACGAAATTGGCTGCAAGAACCAAGTTGTAGTCCATAGAGGTCCAATACTGTTATAATTTTGTATTTATAAATATAGACTGCTTTTTTGTTTTAAGTCCAAACGTGGGATAGCATGGAGCTCCGGGGGGAATTGAAATCACTTGTGAAGAGTAGATTCGGGGAGCTGAATGAGATTCAGAAGCTTTCCATTCCGGCCATACTCAGCGGGGCAAACTCCTTGGTGATTGCGCCAACCGGCTATGGGAAGACGGAATGCGCGCTTCTTCCTGTGCTGAACAGCATCTCAGGGGAGGGAATAGCAGCGCTTTACATCACCCCTCTCCGCGCTTTGAACAGGGATATACTCGAAAGAATCCGCTGGTGGTGTGAGGAGCTTGGCGTTAGCTGTGCGGTGAGGCATGGTGACACCTCCCAGAGTGAAAGATTGAAACAGTCCCACAACCCTCCCCAGTTGTTAATAACAACGCCGGAAACATTGCAGTCCATCCTAACCGCAAAAAGGCTGGGGCAGGCGCTGAAAAACGTTAGATACGTGGTTGTTGACGAGGTGCATGAGCTTTTTGAGAGCAAAAGGGGAGCGCAGCTTTCAATCGCATTGGAGAGGCTGCTAGAGAAGACCGGCGTGCCGTTTCAGAGGAGGCTTGAGCGCTACGGTCGGCTCTCCCGGGGAAGTTGCAAACTTCCTAACCGGAGGGAGGGAGTGCAAAATCATCCAGCCAAAACTGGAAAGGGAAATCGAATTGAAGGTGGAATATCCGCTCCCTTCCAGCAGGGATGAGGAGCTTTCCGACAAGCTTTTTCTGGAGCCACATGCGCTCGCAAGACTGCGCTTCTTGAACGAATTGATTGAGACTCACACCTCCACCCTTGCTTTCGTGAACACACGGCAGATTGCGGAAACCTTGACTTCCAGGTTGATTGCATTCAGGAAAGCCCAGAGGTACGAGGGGTCTGTCGGGATTCATCACGGTTCCCTCTCAAAAGACGTTAGAAAATCAACTGAGAGAAGGTTCAAGGAGAAGGGGATAAGGGGCCTGCTTGCCACCTCTTCATTGGAACTGGGGATTGACATCGGTTCGGTAGATTTGGCTGTGCAGTACATGTCTCCCCGTCAGGTCTCCCGTCTCATCCAAAGAGTGGGGAGGAGCGGGCATGCGGTGGGGAGGATGCCGAAAGGCATTGTAATAACAAGCGATTTTGACGACATCTGCGAGTCGATTGCGATAATGCAGCTGGCGCATGCGGGCAGGCTTGAGGAAATGCCGATGCAGAGCAACTCCCTCGACGTTGTTGCGCACCAGCTCTGCGGCTTGGTTATGGAGCATGGCACTTTGGAGCTGGGGAGGGTGCACAGGATAATCACAAGGGCATATCCCTTCAGGGAGCTTTCCATCTCCGAATTGAAAGCGGTTGCAGAGCAGCTCCGTTCGGAAGGGATCCTGAAAGTTGACGGCAACTCCGTTGGGAAGGGAGGGCGGATTCTGACGTATTACTTTGAAAACCTGAGCACGATTCCGAGCCAGAGCAGGTACTTTGTGAAGAATGCGGTGACGAATTCAAACATCTCGACTCTGGACGAGGCGTTTGTTGCGAGCTACATCGAGAGGAATTCAGTTTTCATAACAAGAGGCGTCCCGTGGAAAGTGCTTGACGTGAGGGACAGGGAGATAATTGTTGAGCCCTCGCAGGACATCTCAGCGGCAGTGCCTGACTGGGTCGGTGAGGAAATCCCCGTCCCGTATGAAGTTGCGCAGGCAGTTGGTGAGCTGAGAAGGAAGGTTAGGGAGAAGATTGAGAGGGGGGAAAGCGTGCTTGAGCTGGAGAAGGGGCTCCACGCCTCCAAGGAAGCTTTGAGGGAGCTTGGGGAGGTTGTTGCAAAACAATCGAAGTTCTTTTTGCCTGATGAGAAAGAAATACTTGTTGAGATTTTCGAGGACATGGCAATAATCCACGTCTGCGGCGGCTCGCTTGTGAACAACGCATTGATGCGCTGCCTCTCCTCCTTCCTGTCCTCGCACTTCTCATCAAGCGTGAGGGGGAGCGCAGACCCATACAGGGTAATGCTGCAGCTTCCTGGAAGTGGGAAGGGAATTATCAAGGAAATGTTGCTGAAAATTACAGAGAATGATGTTGTTCCATTGCTCGAGAGAAACATCTCTAAGTCTAGCTTCTTCAACTACAAGTTCGTCCATATTGCAAAAGCATTCGGATTGGTTGGCAAAACCGAAAATTTAACTTCCTCAAGGGTGAGGAGGCTTGTTGATTACTTCTCAAAATCCCCAATATTCAGAGAAACAATGCGCGAGCTGCTTGTTGATTATTTTGATGCAGAAAAATGCAGGCTTCTCGTGAGGAAAATCCATTCTGGGGAGATAAAAGTTAAGGAGCTTCTCGTTGCAGAACCGACTCCTTTCGGAAGACTGGGCTTCTCAAAAATTTCCCGTGCTGCGGAATTCATCGCCCCAATTGAACCTTCCTCGGAAATCCTCAAGGCGTTCAGAAAACAACTGCTGAAGAAAACAGCAAAATTCCTCTGCACATACTGCTGCAATATATCCTACTCTCCCCTCGAGAAGCTTAAGAGGAGGATAACCTGCTCGAACTGCGGAAGTAACATGGTTGCCTGCTTCGACACAAAGGAAGACTGGCCTGAGAAGATACTGAGGAGAAAAGCGCAGGGAAAAAGCCCGAATGATAGAGAGAAGAAGGGCTTCACATACATAATGAAGTCCGCAAGCCTACTTGATGCATACGGGAAGAGGGCGGCAATCGCGCTTTCAACCTACGGAGTTGGAACTGAAACTGCGGCAAGGGTGCTTGCAAACGTGAGGAAGGACGAGATGCTTTTCTTTGCGGATTTGCTTGAGGCGCAGAAGACGTTCATCAGGACGAAGAGATACTGGCAAGTCTAGTTTTTATACTTAAAACTGCATAATTCAGCCCATGGCCGTGAAGCTTGAGGAGAGATACACGCTCGCTGGGCATCCGTTGCAGGATTTCAAGATAGATGAGAAAAGGGAGTTTGTGAAGGGCAAGGCAGGCCCATTTGAGATTCTGGTTGATGTGGACGGAACGGTTTCTGTAATCGGCAAGAGTGCCAAGACAAACAGGGAATGGTCCGGCAAATATCACAAGGACAACTTCTCGATAACAGTACACGAGGGCAATGACAAATGGTACTGGCTCGTCTACCTCATAGAGGGGGAGCCGCATTTCCCGAAACTGCAGCTTGTTGACACGGATCTTTTCAGGAAAGCAGGAGGAAAGGGCGAGGTCAGCTCCTTCCTCAGCTTCGACGGTGTGAAGGATGCCTTGAGGCTGCGGGAGAGCGGCATGTTGAAGCTTGCAGAGCTGAAGGAGCTTGATGAAGCGCGCCTTGAGCATCTCACGGGAATAATAAACCACGAGGCTGAGATAAGGGAGGCTTGCCAGCTCGTGCCTGAAGCCATGAAGATAAAGGACCATCCTGAAGTGATCAGTCTTGCCAAGGAGAAGGGGCTCATCAGGGAGAAGTTTCCCCTGACGGGCGAGCAGGCGGAAGTGCTCTCAGCGATAAAGAGCATAAACGAAAGTGGGAGGAAGGCAGACTTTGCTGCTGTTGCGGAGTGGTTCATAAAGAAAAACGGAGGCAAGATGGACTACTCTATGATTTATCAGATGGGTTTTACCATAGGCACGCTTGACGCCCAGGAATATACAAAAATGACGAAGGAGCGGGGAAGGGTGCTCACTGACTTGGGAAGGGAGGAGCTGAGGAAATTCAGGGAGAAACCGAAAAGTTACATTGCTTAGAATGGGTTAAATAAGTTGGACTGCATATCCTCTTTATGCCGACCCTTGTTTTTTCCTCGCAGGATATTGCAGGCAAGAACATAGCGGACAAGCTCATAAAACTGTTCAATTTTGAAAAGAAAGAAGATAAATGGATGAAAGACGAACTGGAGCTCATCCAAGTTGAAACGAAAATTGTCGATGCAGAACATCTTTACGACAAGGAGACGGACTTCTTCGTTTTCATAAGCAAACATAGAAGTGAAACAGGCAAGCCCTGCTTAACAGCTCACACGCCGGGCAACTGGGGCGCTGCCGAGCTCGGAGGCAAGCCAAAACAGGTTTGTCCGTGCTTTCCCAGCAAATTGAAAGTTGTTTTGAGAGAACTGAATTCTTTGAATGACTTGGGCTGGCAGGTCTGTGCCGAAGTTGACCACCACGGGCCTCTCACAAAGGCGCCTGCCCTGTTTGTGGAGATAGGCAGCACCGAGAAGGAGTGGCAGAATGCCCGTGCAGGCGAGATAGTTGCCTCCGCAGTGATGAAGATGCTCTCCTCAAACGAGACATTTCCCGCTGCTTTCGGCATCGGGGGAGGGCACTACGCTCCCTCTTTCACAAAAGTAATTCTTGAGAAGGAGTTCGCCGTGGGGCACATGCTGCCGAAGTATTACATCGACGGGATTGAGCTGGAAGGCTTCAGGCAGGGGGTGGAGAGGTCGAAGGAGAAGACTGAGCTTGCTCTGCTTGACTGGAAGGGAATGAACAAGGAGCAGAGGGAGAAGGTGCTCAACTTCCTGGAAGTTCTGGGAGTGAGGTATGAGAAGGTATAGATTGCGTAAATCGCATGTAAATCACCGGTAAATCGGGTAAAAGCGGTGTTTTCGCAGAGGTATAAAATACGCCTGATAAATCCGGTAAATCACCTTCGTTTTTCTGAGCGGTTGCCGTCGGAGAGGCATCAGGAGCGGATTTACCTGTCTTGCCTCTCCGAGGTAAATCACCTTATTCTCAGTGTTTTATGCAAGAAGCCGAGAGTTTAACGTCTGAGAAGCCTGCTTTTTCTGGTCTTGACCGGTCTAGGTGATGCCGATTCTGACTCTGCCTGCTTCTTTGCCGGTTCAGGAGTAAACCGGGCGGATTTACTGAGCGTATATTATACCTAATATTTGAATCACTGGAAATTTGCGTGTTAAGAAATTGCCTCTTTTTTTAACAGGATGAAAGAGCTTGCCTACTTGTTCTGCTGATTTCCCACCTTCGGAGTTATATCGTAAGCGCTTACAATATCCTCATGATTTAAGCCGCTTAAGTCAATCTCAAGCTGGTTTGATCTTTTGTTTGTAAACTGGGAAGGGATTTGCATGGGGAGCCAGTAGCTTTATTGCTCGCTCTAAGGCATACTTCACTTCTCTCTCGTTTTTGCAGCCTGTGCATATTACCTTGCCGTTCTTGAAGAGCAGAAGAGATGCCTTTGGGTCTTTCAGCTTGAGTATTGCACCTGGAAACTGCTCTGGCTCATACTCTATGTTCCTGATTTTCTGGGCAAGAACATAAAGGTCAAGCTCCACTCCCAAATTGGCTGAAGCTACTATGTTCTCTATCTTGAACGCTGAGTCAATTGTGAGTTTCTTTGTCACTGAAACACCTAGCCTGTTCCTCTCAACATGCTTTATTTAGCGCTAAACAGTTTATTATAAGCGCTTATAATATAGTGACTCAAGCCGCTTAACATTAGTTCTATGCTCATTCTCGGCTTGCCCATTACCGTTACTGCCATAGACGCCACCACTTAAATTGCTCATTTTTACTATTTAAAGATACGGCAACTGAAAATCGAATTTTAAGCAGGTTTCTCGAAATCCTACGCAGGCACCTTCTTCCTTTTCATTGCCTCTTCAAGCTTCTTCTCAGCTGGCTTTGACGACACAGTCATCCTTCCCTCAATCTCCTTGCTTGCCTTGCGTGCAGCCTCAATCTCCTGCTCGTCATAGTCTTTTTTGTTTTTTACAATTCTGTTGAGGATCTCCGAGGATTTCTTCCAGCCTTTTTTGCCAAGGATTTCCATGTCCGCTATGCAGTAACGCCCTCCCATCCAGTCACGCCCTTCCATCAGCTTGATCATGCTGTCCTCGTGCCTCTCATCTCCGGATCTTACCAGGACGTCTATGTAGTCAGAATCCCTCTTCCCCTTTTTCACGAGCCCGTCAACTTTGTTGGCCGCTTCCTTACATTCGATGAATTCGAATATTCCCAATGCCCTCCCAACCTCCTTCTCCTTTCTGCTGTCAAGCTTCGGAAGCCAGTGCTTTCTGACTATGTCCTTGGAAGCCTCGTCCCCTATCCTGTCAACACCTCTTGCTGCGTTCCTGCTCCCATCAACGGCCGCTTTTACCAGGAAGTCAGCTGCCTGCTTCTTGGTTTCCTGCGATATCCCGGAGTAGTCAGCCACTCCCAGAGCTTCAACCACGCTGCTCTCCCTCGCTCTGTCGGAATTCGCTATGAGCCCCTTGACTATTCTCTCGCCAAGTTCTGGCTTTGCCCCTTTCATAAGCTCCTCGCCGTTTGAAAGAATATCGGAGCTTGTCATGCGGATGCCCTTGTCCTTGTCCGCAAGCCCGACTAGAAGGTCCTCGAGAATCACTTCCCTGCAATGCTGCGAGAGCGTCCTGTAGGCGGTGGAGCCTGCATGGTCCATCATCTCATAGGCTTTCAGGATGCCGTATCTCACCCAGACCGACTCGCTCTTTCTGAAGGTATCGGATACGCGCCCCACTGTCGAATCGTCAGTGATGAAGCTTATGAGTTCATCGGCAGCATGCTCGAATGCCCCTGTCGTCTTTTCTTTATCCAGCCTTGCAATGATCTTGTCGAATTCAGAAGCCAATGTCACCACCACCTAAAATTGCTCATTTCGAATATTTAAACTTAATAGAATTCGACTGGTTGGCTGTTGTCTACTTCTTTCTTCTCTGCTTTATCCTGTACTCCTCAACCGCCTTCTTCAGCGCCTCTGTAGCGAGCACAGAGCAGTGCATCTTTATCGGAGGCAACCCTCCCAGCTCCTTGGCGATGTCGTCCTTGCTTATTTTCAATGCATCGTCAATCTTCTTGCCCTTAATCAGGTCAGTGATGATGCTGCTCGTCCCTATTGCGGCAGCGCAGCCGAACGTCTCGAACTTCACGTCTTTTATCACGTCATCTTTTATCTTCAAATAAAGATACATCACATCCCCGCAATTATGCAATGTCGCTGATTCTGAAATATACGAGTTCGGCTTGTCGATTCCTAAATTATTAACAAAACCTTCGTAGGGAAGACTTTCTTTTTTAGTTACTGGCGCATACAAAAAATTAGAATCAAACCATGTTTTTTCTGAAACGTTTTTCACAAATTTTAATCTAACCCCAAGTATATTGGCCAACCGGACCATAGACCGCCTTTCTGATACGTGTACTCTATAACTTTTTTGGTGGTGTACGCCATCTTTGACTCTTTCCTTATCCTCATAAAACGAAGGCGATATCTTTTGTCTAAGAAGCAGTATTTTGATTTGTTGCACCAATTGATGTGAAACAGTTGAGTAACCTGCGCGCGGCCATTTTCCACCCGCAATTCCGATGTATCCATCCCCGCGCCATAACCCCAGAATCAAATTCTTTTGTTTTTGTGTGGGTAGCAGCATCATAAAATGCGGTATGTGTTTATTTTCCACCTTATCTCCAAATAAACTTCTGAAGAACCGAGCTAAACCAGCAGAATATACAATAACATCTACGCTATTATGTTCATGCTTGTAGACAATTTTCACATCTAACCCGAATATATTTTTAACCAGTCTTTTCACATCTTCAACATAACTCTTCTCTTTACTCCCGAATGTGAAAGTTAGAAAAGTTCTACATTTTTCGCATTTCGTACTCCCCTCTGCAATGAAGTACCCAGCAAGCAGAAGAAAATCTTTGTCAACCTTTATCTTTTTCGGTAGCTTCTTGCTTTTAAAATCGAACTTTAGTCTTTCTATTTGTAGTGGGATTTCTTTTATATCAGCAGTTTCTTTTAAAATAGGATACAAGAGAATATCCCGCCTTTTCAACTCAGAGGCATGGCACCAAGATGAAACCAGATTCCTTTTATTTCTTGTATAATTGAAACGATGTCCAGATGGTCTTTTAATCGCCAATACATGATGATCTGGCGTTAGAGCTGTAGTTCCTAGCTTATTTTTTAGTATTATAATCTCTCCAGAGTATCTTCTCCTGAATGTTTCTTTAACCTCATGATATCCACCATCATGGCTTAGGACTTTTTCCCTAACACCAATCTCAGTTATAGGTCTAATATTATCGTTACAAAACACCATTGTCTCTGGGAGAACACACACAGGATTGCCAACTTTACCGACTGCATCGGCATTCTTTATCTTGCCGAAGTTGTGCGGCTTCCTGAAAAGCTTCATCAGTTTTTCTGAATACATTCAATCCTCCTCCGTGGATTTGAAAGATGACAGTTGCTTCTTTGTCTTGAACGGTGATATCGCCCTCAGTCTCTCAACTTCCTTAGGAATGACTTTGATCACGTAATCTATTTCATCTTTTCTATTCTCCCTTCCGAGAGTCAGCCTCAGCGAACCATGCGCCTCCTCGTGCCTAAGACCAATCCTAAGAAGAACATGGCTTGGCTCCAAGGATTTTGATGAGCAGGCCGAGCCGGTTGAGGCTGCAATTCCCTTCTCATCCAGATAAAGGATGAGCGACTCCCCTTCTATGAGGGAGAAGCAGAAATGCGCATTGTTGGGCAGCCTCTTCACAGGGTGGCCGTTAAGCCAAGAGCCATTTATTTTCAGAACGTCCTTTATCAACCTGTCCCTCAATGAAATCATCTTCTCCGCATCTTTCTCCATTCTCTTCAAACCAAGTTCCGACGCAGCGCCCAGCCCGACTATGCCCGGAGTGTTTTCTGTGCCCGAGCGCATCCCCTTCTCATGTCCGCCTCCATGAAGCAGAGGCTCAATCTTCGTTCCTGAGCGGATGAAGAGGGCACCAACCCCCTTCGGCCCGTAGAATTTGTGTGCAGAAATTGAGAACATGTCAACGTTTAATTTGTTTACATCCGTAGGAATCTTGCAGAAGCTCTGGACCCCGTCGCTATGGAAATAAATTTCGTTTTCTCTTGCAATCTTCCCAATCTCCCCAATTGGCTCAATCGTGCCTATCTCATTATTGGCATGCATGATTGAGATTAGGATGGTGTCCTTCCTGATCGCATCCTCGACATCGGCGGGTTTCACCAAGCCATACCTATCAACCGGCAGGTACGTGACTTCAAAGCCATTCTTTTCCAGATATTCACATGTATAAAGGATGGCGTGGTGCTCTATGGAGCTTGTTATAATATGCCTGCCTTTCTTCCAGTTTGCAAATGCAGTTCCTTTTACAGCCCAGTTGTCCGCCTCCGTTCCCCCAGAGGTGAAGAACACTTCTGATGGCTTGCATTTCAGGACGTTTGCAACCTTCTCCCTCGCCTCCTCAACTGCTTCAGATGCTTCCCTCCCGAATGAGTGGAGGCTGGACGCATTGCCGAATTTCTTGCTGAAGTAGGGCTTCATCTCCTCGAAAACGCCCCTGTCAAGAGGAGTCGTTGCAGAGTGATCCAGATATACCCTTCTCATAGACTCGCTTCCCACCAACTATTTTAAAAATGTTCATATACAAGAGATATTATTAGGTATATATAACTCAGTTATATTTAAATGTAGGAGGTAGATTTTAATGGCAGTGAAGGTTGACAAGGAGATTTGCATAGGATGCGGCGCATGCGTTTCGCTCTGCCCCGACGTATTCAGAATTGGGAGCGACGGCAAGTCGGAGGCATACAATCCAAAGGGATGCAAGAAGTGCGACTGCCAGGCTGCTACTGACAACTGTCCTGTCCACGCAATAAGCTTATAAATTCGCTCACAGGAGGTGAGATTATGATGAAAGAGGTAGATGAAACCACGATTACAAGAGCAATTGCCGAGGAATTTCTGAAAAAATTCATGGATTACACTGAATCAGATGTGATTGTAGTAGGCTCGGGCCCAGCCGGGGTTACAGCCGCAAGATATCTTGCAAAAGCAGGAGTGAAAACCCTTATTCTTGAGAGGAACATAATGATGGGAGGAGGAATGTGGCAAGGCGGGATGCTGTTCCCTGAGATGGTTGTTGAGGCGCCAGCCCACAAGCTGGTTGAGGAAGTCGGTTTCAAGATGAAGGAGTATGAGAAAGGAGTCTACGTCGGGAGTTCGCCGCACATTTCAGCGAAGCTCATTGCTGCTGCAATGGATGCAGGGGCGGTTGTCTTCAACTCCTTGGAAGTGAAGGACGTGATTTACAGAAAGGATAGGATAACCGGAGTTGTTGTAAACTGGCACGCAGTCAGCATGCTGCCGCCCTTCCTTACGTGCGTGGACCCCCTTTCCCTGAAATCAAAAGTCGTGATTGATGCAACCGGCCACCAGGCAGAGGTTGCGAGGATAGCAAAGAAGAAGCTCAGGCTGGATATACCAGAACCGCTTGAAGGTTCCATGTGGGCTGTGGAAGGGGAGAAGGCGACGATAAGGAACACAAGGGAGGTATACCCCGGCCTGATTGTCTGCGGGATGGCTTCAAATTCAATTGGTGGCTTGCCAAGGATGGGTCCTTTGTACGGAGCAATGTTCATAAGCGGCGTGAAGGCTGCAAAGCTGGCCCTGGAAAAATTCAACAAAAAAATAAAAATAGATAGCGAGATTGAGGAGGTGCTAGAAGTCTAGCCGCATCCTCCGCTTGGAGTGGTACTGCCCGCCCCGCTTAGCGTCTTGTTGCAGCCATTCAGCTCAGGGTCGTAGGCGCATATCACCTGCTTTATCTGGTCAGCGTATATCGTGCTGAATAGCGTATTGTTGTTCAGCATCATCGTTGGAGACGAGCCTATGCCAAGCGACTCACCCAGTTTTATATTCTCGCTGAGGAGAGCCTTACCCTCGTTCCCGGTTGAGCAGTTGCTAATCTTTGTGGAATCAATGCTGTTGCTGCTGGCACAGTTCTGCCATATGCTGCCGGCGTTGCTGTAATTTGCGGCTATGCAGCGGGTGTAATTCATTATCTTCGCTGGATAATACTCCATTATGCACACCTGCCTCAAATCTTCCGCAACCTCGTTCGCCCCATGCAGGCTTGTGAAGCTTCCGTCAGCATTCTCACCGGCAATGAAGTACAAGCCGGCGAATTTCACATCAGGCAATGCCTCAAGCAGCTCCTTCATCGCTGTCTCTGCCATAGTCCCGTATGGGCACTGGCTCATCACGAACAACATCAGGGTGTCGTTCTCCTCGCTCCTGCCCAGTATTTTCACCGGCTGGACTATCAATAAGTAGTCGGAGTCAACCTTGTACAGGTATCTGCTGAGCGTCTCATAACTCCCATGTTGTGCAATTGTTGGGCCAAAAATATACGCCGGCACTCCGGTTATGTTGAATTCCTGTATTAGTGCGGCTCCCTCGCTGCTTGTGTAGTTAACCTCCCTCACGCTCAGGTTGGATATCAAGCTTCTTATGCTGCTCTCAATACCGCTTGGGTCGCACAGTAAGCAGTCATCATCGTTTACCACGGTCAGCTCTACGCCAATCTCGGGCGGGAGGTTCTTGCAGACATTGCTGTCTGGAATGCTTGTGCATACCGCCCTTGTCATGGAGCTCTCGTCCCTGCCTCCGCTGTAAGGTTGCCCATTAAGATAGATCGTAGGGGAGGTGCCTATACCGAGGTTCTTTGCCTTCTTTATATTCTCACTAAGCAGCGCTTTGCCCTCATCGCCCGTGCTGCAGCCCTTTATCTTATTCACGTCAATGTTGTTCTGTGATGCGCAGCCCTCCCAAACCTGTCCGACTGTCTGGTAATTTGCAGAGATGCAGGAGAGGTAGTTAACGTATGCAGTGGGGTAATACTCCATTATGCACACCTGCCTCAAATCTTCCGCAACCTCGTTCGCCCCATGCAGGCTTGTGAAGCTTCCGTCAGCATTCTCACCGGCAATGAAGCGGACACTCAGGTTGACCTCTCCGTTGAAGTTGTCTATGACACTCTTCGCAAGCGTTTCAGCCTCAACTCCATAAGGGCACTGGCTCATCACGAACAACTCAATTGTAGCATTTGCCTGTGTTGTGGGTTGTACGGTGCCATTCTGGTCGTTCCCTCCGTTTGTCTGCGGGGGCTTGGAGTTCAATGCAATATACGCAAGCAGTATAACCACAACCAGAGAAAGAAAAATCTTCCATGGGTCCCCAAAGAAACTCTGAGAACCCCCCTCCGAAACGTGTTTCTCCTTTTTGTGTTCCATCATTCTCACCTCAATGTTCAAACTTTCCTATTAACATGCCATCCATCGCATCGTAGAAGTAATTCACACCTCTAGATGCGAAAACATATCTCCCAACATTGTCACTTCCATCAGAAGCAACTGCAACCCATACCCCATAAGGGTTCCCTCCTCCCCCAATCCTTGCCACATCCCTCAGCACGGTGTCATTGTAATCCTTTACATACACGTCGTTGGGTATGGCCGAACTGAACGCCCGTGGGGCGATGTAGAATACCCTTATGTCCGTTGCGTTATTTATTGCTTTTGTTTTAGATAAAATTTCCGATTTTGTTTGGTAGCCGCTCCCGACATAGGCTGATGCGACGAGCAGGATCAGCAGAAGAGGCGTGAGGGCGAGCATGCTTCGGAGTGCAGCCCTGCTCGGCTTCGGCTCGCCCACGAAGACGTATATCGCATAATATGATATGAAGAATCCCGCAACGATCCCGGTTACAAACCTGACAAGGTTCGTGCTCTCCCACAGATCCATGAACTGCATCACGCCGTCGATTCCCAGCGGCACAACGCTCAGTATCGCAAGCCAGCTCGACCTAAGGATGCGGGGCAGCCTGGAGCTTGCAAATGAAGCAACGCATGCTGCGACCACTCCGGCAATCAACCCGATGTCCCTTGAGCAGAGCGGCATGTGCTGGCCGAACAACCCAAAACTCCTCTCGGGTAGCTGGTGGCACATCAGCACGTTGAATATGTAGCTCACTGCTCCGGCGCCTAGCAGTATCCTGTTGTCAGACTGGATGAGCAACGGCGAGAGCAAGTCCATGAGCAGGTATAACCCTACCAGAAAGAAGCACAGGTAGAAAATGAATTCAGGAAGCTCCTCGCCCCTGGGGTTCCTTCCCAACTCCTTCACCTATCCAGGCAGACATCGCACTTGCATTTTTCCAGTTTTTTCATGTCGAAGTGCAGCTTGCACAGTTTGCCCCCCTTTCTTAGGGAGACGCACACACTGCACATCTCGTTTATGGATTTTGGGGTCCCGATCTTACCCTCTGCAATGTTCCTTGCTATGGCTTTTGCAGCTTTCTTTATTTCAGCAGAATTGGCAAACTCCTTAGCCTTGTCATCAAGCTTCCCTCCCATGTATTTGCTCACGGCAGCCTGGGTTATACCGAGCTTGTCAGAAACTTCAACCTGCGTCCAGCCGTATTCCTTCATCAGCTCCTCGGCTATCCCACATCTTATTGCGGGAAGGTAATACCGCACTATCACCTCACATGGCATTGTCATACATTCACCCTTCTGCGGCTGCAAAACGCCTCCTCGGCGAGAGCCTCAGCATCAACAAAACTTTCTGCTTGGGTGATGTCCTCCAAACGTGCCTTTGTTGAAGGGCTGTTCGGTACCGCTTTGCAGCACTCGCCTCCTCGCGAGGATATTTCGTATGTCCCAATCCTCCTCGCAATCTTCTCTATCTCCTCCTTGTTTAGCGCAAGCACCGGTCTTAGGACTGGGAGAGTTGAAGCCTGCGAAACTATGCCGAGGTTGTGGAGCGTCTGGCTTGCCTTGCTTCCGAGCGTCTCCCCCGTGACAACTACGTCTGCCTTCTCCTCTCTGGCCAGTTTGCATGCAACCCTCAGCATCATCCTCTTGCACAGCACGCAGGTGAGCTTTCTGGAGCATCTTGAGACAAACTCCCCGAGACATCTATCCTGCGGTGCGGTGAAGTAGTAGAATTTTCCTCTTGGGTGTTTTTTGAGAACCTTCATTATCGCACCTGCTTTCCTGACGCTCTCCTGCGAGAATGAACCATTGTCCATCACAAGCGGGATTACCTCAAAACCGCATTTCATCGCAAGGTATGCAGCAACCGGGGAATCAATGCCGCCCGAAACCAGTGCAATGCACCTCATGAGTTTATTTTGAACAAATGGTTTTAAATATAACCTGGTTATATCCAAAAAGCCCAGCTACGCAATATTAGCTGTGAACGGATGGTAAGGGATTCACTTTGCATCTGAAAGAAAGTCCTTTTTCGCCAGTTCTGCTTCTCTGAAAGTTTATGAAAATCTGCTTGGGGTGATAGGCAACACCCCAGTTGTAAAGCTCAACAGGGTGGCTGAGGGAGAAGTTTTTAGAATGAACTGTATAAACATATTGTGAGAATATGAGCAGGATAAAAGACGCAGGATTGTCAAAAGAGGGAAAGGAAGAGCTTGAGTGGGCGAGGGAAAACATGCCCATGCTTGCTCTCATTGCTGAGAGCTTTGAAAAGGAGAAGCCCTTCAAAGGATTATCCATCGGTGTCTGCCTCCATCTGGAGAAGAAGACTGGAATTCTTCTTGAAACGCTGATGAAGGGAGGGGCCAGGGTTGCTGCTGCAAGTTGTAACCCGCTCACAACGGACGACAGGGTGGCTGCCGCACTTGCTGGGAAAGGAGTTGACGTTTACGCATGGGCTGGCGAGAATGAGAAGGAATACTACGAGAACATAAACCGCGTGCTTGACCATGAGCCGCAGCTGCTGATTGATGATGGATGCGACCAGATATTCACGGTGCACACGAAACGGAAGGAACTTATCGGAAGAATAAGAGGAGCGTGCGAGGAGACCACGACAGGAGTCAATCGCCTGAGGGCAATGGAGAAGGAAGGAAAGCTGAAACTCCCAGTCATCGCAGTGAATGACGCTTACTCCAAATTCCTTTTCGACAACAGGTTTGGCACCGCGCAGAGCACGGTTGAGGCGATAATGAGGGCAACCAACAAGCTGATTGCCGGCAAGACTGTTGTGGTGGTTGGGTTCGGCTCGTGCGGGAGGGGCATAAGCGAGAGGATGAGGGGTTTGGGAGCGAACGTGACTGTGGTTGAAGTCCTCGGCAGACTCACAAGCGAGTCCGGTCCTGCCGGGCAGCATAAAGCCCTCGAAGCATTGTACAGCGGATTCCGAGTGATGAGCATGGAGGAGGCAGCAAGGGAGGGGGACATATTCATCACCTCAACTGGCAATATCAACGTGATAGCAAAGAAGCATTTTGAGAAAATGAAAAGCGGGGCGATACTGGCAAATGCGGGGCATTTCAACAATGAGATTGACACAAACGGTCTTGAGCAGCTCTCAAAAAGGAGGGAGAAAGTGAAGGAAAACGTGGAGAGGTTTACCCTGAGAGACGGGAGAAAGCTCTACCTCCTCTCCGAGGGCAGACTGGTCAACTTGGCAAGGCCGTCTGGTCAGGGGCATCCGATTGAAATCATGGACGGGAGCTTCGCAATCCAGGCGTTGAGCTTGGAGTTCATCTCAAGGAGCGGGAAGCTTCCAAACAAGGTGATACCCGTCCCAAGGGAGATTGATGATAAAATTGCAGAGCTTGCGCTTGCAGTTAAAGGCATAAAGCTTTCCAATCCCACGAAGGAGCAACAGAATTACGCTCGCTCATGGGAGGAAGGCACTTAAATAATATTAATCAAATATTATGCGCTGCCAGGATGACAGAGTGGCCATGTGGCCGGCTGCAGACCGGCATAGAGGGGTTCGATTCCCCTTCCTGGCTTTTGAGGTGAACAGATGCTCAAGGTGCATAACAGTTTATCAGGAAGGCGCGAGGAGTTCGTTCCCATCAAGAAAGGAAGGGTTGGAATTTACGTGTGCGGCCCTACTGTGTATGACTGGGCACACCTGGGGCATGCGAGGACGTATACGGCTTTCGATACAATAGTCAGCTGGCTGAAGCACAAGGGTTTCTCGGTGATGTACATACAGAATATCACCGATGTGGGCCATCTGAGGGAGGATACAGGAGAGGACAAGATTGGGAAGAAATCCGCAGAAGAGAAAATCCACCCCATGACACTGGTTGAGAAATACATGCGGGAATATTTCAGGGACATGGATGCGCTTGGGGTGGAGAGGCCGGGCATCTCCCCAAGGGCAACAGGGCACATCATTGAAATGATTGAGGCTGTGAAGAAGCTCATTGAGAAGGAGTATGCATATGAAGTTGGGGGGAACGTCTTCTTCGACGTTTCAAAGTTCAAAGGTTACGGGAAGCTTTCAAAAATAAACCCAGAGGAGATGGCTGCAGGGACGAGGTTCGAGGTGCATCCAGACAAGAGGCATCCTGAGGACTTTGCGCTTTGGAAGAAAGCGAAGGAGGGAGACCCCTTCAAGTGGCCCAGCCCATGGGGGGAGGGGTTCCCAGGCTGGCATATCGAATGCTCCGTAATGGCAGGGAAATACCTGGGGGAGCAGATTGACATCCATGGCGGAGGGAGGGACTTGAAGTTTCCCCACCATGAGAACGAGATTGCGCAGGCAGAAGCGCTGACAGGCAAGAAGCCGTTTGTGAAATACTGGCTGCATACGGAGTTCCTCACAATAAATGGGGAGAAAATGGCCAAGTCGCTGGGGAACTACGTGACTCTGCGGCAGGTGCTTGAGAGGTACGAGCCGGATACCCTGAGGTTCTTCTTCGCCTCAACGCACTACAGGAGCCCTATTGACTACACAGAAAAGAATCTGGAGCAGGCGAAGAGAAGTCTGGGGAGCCTGAAGAACTCTGTGATGCTTCTGAAGAGGCTGAAAACCGGAAAGGGCTCGGATGAGGAGGAGCTTGAGAAAGAGATGAAGAAGGCAGCGGAGGACTTTGAGAAGGCGATGGATGACGACTTCAACACTCCAGGAGCAATTGCAGCCCTCTTCGAATTCTCAGGAAGATTGAATACATTCACTTCGAAGAACGATTCGATGTCAGAGGAGTTAAAGAGCAAGATACTGAAAATGTTTGACGAGCTTGGCGGAATCTTGGGGCTGAAGCTCACCGAGGAGAGGAAAGCTGGAGGAGAGAAGCTGGAGAGGGCGGTGGAGCTCCTGATAAAAGCAAGGGAGGAGCTTAGAAAGAAGGGAGATTGGAAAGCTTCTGACGATATACGCAGCGAGCTGAGGAAGATAGGAATAGCGCTCAACGACGAGAAGGAGGGGACGAGCTGGAAGCTTGAGTGAGCGGTATGAGGGGTGTAATTCTTCTCTGCATGCTGCTTCTTGCGGGATGCGCGCAGCAAAAAGCTTCCGAACAAGAAGCTGTTGGAGGTGATGGGATGGGAAAGGTTCTCTTCGTCATTGCTCCTTCGGATTTCAGGGACGAGGAGCTCTTCTACACAAAGGAAGTTGTTGAGGCTGCGGGCTATAAGACTGCAGTTGCAAGCACGACGTTGAATGAAGCGGTGGGGATGCTGGGAGGAAGGGCGAAGCCGAACCTGCTTGTTTCAAAGGTGAACCTCTCCGAGTATTCCGCGGTCGTGTTCGTCGGAGGGCAGGGGGTTGAAACAAACAACCTGCCGGAGAACCCGGACGTCGTGAAGCTAGCGGTGGATGCGGAGGAAGGAGGGAAGGTTGTCGCGGCAATATGCATTGCTCCGAGAATACTCGCAGCCGCAGATTTGGTGAGGGGAAAGAAGGTGACAAGCTTTAATGATACGGAAACCGTTTCCTCTCTTAAAAATGCAGGAGCAGTATACACCGCAAGGGCGGTTGAGGTTGATGGGAAGCTGATAACCGCGGATGGTCCGTCATCTGCGAGGAAGTTTGGTGAGGAGATAGTCAGAGTTTTGGGGTGATGGAATGAGCGAATACACGGCTGGTTTCAATCTTTTGGTCGGGATATCAACGGTCATCCTCGCGCTGGGGATGGCTCTGATCTCGTTCCTGGCTTACAGGAAGAACCGGAGGAGAATAATCTTCTTCGTTTCGCTTGCGTTCGTGGCGTACTTCGCCAGGACGCTGATAAAATTCACGGTCGCAGAACCATCAATGCTAACCATCTCTCTTTCAAACATCCTTGACTTCCTGACCCTAGCCCTGATATTCTCCGCTGTTGTGAGGGTTAGAACTGCATGAAAATCCAAGGACTGGAGCAGCGTCAGCAGATATACGAACACATCGTTCGTTTTCCAGGAAGCCATTTCAGGGAGATACAGCGCCATCTCAGCCTTCCTGTGGGAACTCTCCAGTACCATCTCGGCAAGCTTCTTGACGGCAAGCTGATAATCTCCAAAAAGGACGGCGAGTACGTCAGATATTATGCGCTGGGGTTGTTCACCGAGATGGAGAAGAAGCTGCTCTCGCTTCTCAGGCAGAAGCCCGTGCGTCACATAGCGGTGCTCCTCCTCACCAATAATGAACTCAACCACAAGAAACTTGTCTCAGAGCTTAAGCTTTCTCCGGCAACAACCTCTTGGTATCTGGGCAAGATGCTGGAGGCAAAAGTCGTCAAGAAAAGGAGGAAGGGTAAGGAAGTCCTTTACTCGCTCTCAAGACCAGACGAAGTTGCAAAGGTGATAGTCGCCCACCGCTCAAGCTTTCTCGATGAGATAGTTGACAGATTCATAGAGATATGGGAGAGATAACATGGACGTAGCAGAGTTCATCAACAACTATTTCACACGCCCGGTTTACGAGAGGACTGGCTATAACATGATAAACACGGTAGTTTACGCAATCATCGCCCTCTTCTTCGCATATCTCTTCTTCAAAATTCTAAAAAGAGTGAAGGTTAAGATTGACGACAAATTCGTGCTCCGCATCATTCCGTTCATACTTCTTGGTTCTACCCTGAGGGTTGTAACCGATGCAACCGGTGACGCAGCCGCCGGAGTGCCGAATCAGTTCCTTTCAAACAGCAACTACCTGTTTGGTTTGTACGGTTTTATTGGGAGGCTGCGCATATATGACTACCGTTTCATTACAACCACTCCCGGAATATACATAGTAATAGGGATGCTGACCTTCCTCTCTCTGCTGTTCTTCAGCAGGATTAGGAGGATGAACTTGCTTCCTAAATTTGCATTGCTTCTCCTGCTCCCGCACCTGCTGCTTCTCATACCACTGATGAAAAACTGGTTGTATACCCTCCTGGTGCTGCTGCTCACATTTGCAGGCCTGCTTGTCGGGAGGTTCATCCTTAGGAAAATGAAGCTTAAGCCTGGTTTGACGCAGCTCTTGGTAATTCTATCGCACTCACTTGACGGGGCTGCCTCGTACGTTGCAATTGAGCTTTTCGGCGGGGGGACGGCTTATTTTGAACAGCATGTCCTCAGCGCTGCGCTTGGAACGGTTTTCGGAACAATGTTTGCATTCTATGTGGTAAAGGTGGCCTTCTCATCGCTTGCGGTGCTGCTTGTTGAAACTTCCAACGACAGCAGGGAGGAGAAGAACTACGTGCTCCTCCTTCTGATGATATTTGGTCTGGCCCCGGGAGTGCGGGACACACTGAGAATGCTTGCAGGTGTTTGAATGGGAACATTGATTTTCATAGGCATGGGAATATGGAATGAGAATGATATCAGCGTGCGAGGGCTTAAGGAGCTTGTTGACTCTGATGTTATTTTTGCAGAGCAGTATACCGGAAGGATGCAGGAAGGCTCAATAGAACGTCTGGAGGATGCTGCAGGGAAGAAGATAACCGTGCTGAGCAGGGAGGAAGTCGAAGAGGAGAAGACAATTCTCAAAGAGGCGGAGTCAAAGAGGGTTGCCTTGCTCGTACCCGGCGACCCGCTGATTTCCACAACGCACATATCGCTGAAACTTTCCGCAGAGAAGAAAGGCATAGAGACAGTGGTGGTGCACTCCTCCTCAATCCTCACAGCTGCCATCGGCGAATGCGGGCTTCAGGTGTACAAGCTCGGCAAGCCATGCACGCTTGCCATGTGGGGCAAGGGATTCGAGCCAACCAGCAGCTATGACGTGATTGCAGACAACTTCGGCAGGGGGTTGCACTCGGTCGTGTTCCTTGATTTGAAGGACAGGTGCATGGATGCCAAAGAGGCGATTGAGCAGCTGCTGAAAATTGAGAGCGAGAGGCATAGGTTGGGCGAATTCAAGCTTGTGGTGCTGAGCAGGGTAGGCAGCGGCGAGCAGAAGATAACATACGGCAGACCGGATGAGCTTCTGAAAACGTCTCTTGGCAAGCCGCCGTTCCTACTCGTACTGCCGGGCAAACTGCATTTCATGGAGGAGGAGGCGTTGCAACGTTTCGAGATATGAGTTTAAATAATTCCGCTTCAATAATAGCCTCCATGAATGTTCACATTCTATTGCTGTCAATGCTCCTGCTGGGATGTTGCGGATTGTGGAATATGCGCTCAGCATGCGAGCACGCCGCCAACCAAGAATTGAGGGACAGATGTTTCTCCGTCCTTGCGCTGAATGACGATGATACAGAGCTGTGCAAGCAAGTCCAGAATCTGACTGCAAGGGATTACTGCATCATGAAGATAGCAATTGCGGATGCGAATGAATCAAAATGTGCCAACATAAGTGCCGACCTAAAGTGCAACCAGGTCGTGCAGGGCGTGCAGAATAATATCTCCCTGGTGTGCGGGTGGATAAAGGACAACGAAACTGCCGAATTGTGCAGGTTGAGGGTGGGATGATGGAGTTTTTCGTATCAACGAAGAAAAAGGTGGAATTGATTGACATAACCGAGCAGGTTGAGGGTTTTGTTGAAAGAAGCGGAGTTAAAACTGGCGCATGTCTTGTGTACGCCCCCCATGCCACTGCAGCGGTAATCATAAATGAGTTCGAGCCGAACCTGCAGAGCGATTTCGAGAGGGTCTTCGAAAAGATGCTTCCTGGAGGAGGCTACATGCATGATAAAATTGACGACAATGCCTCAGCGCACCTGCTCAGCGGGATACTGGGTTCCGGAAGGACTATACCTGTGCAGGATGGAAGGCTTGCGCTCGGCACGTGGCAGAGGATAATATTCTGCGAGTTTGACGGTCCGAGGGCAAAGCGAGATATAACAGTCACAGTCATGAAAGTGTAGTGATTCAATGAGGATAAGAAGCGCGTTTGTCGTGCCAAACCCAAGAAAGCAGTGGGCGGTGAAACTAACAAAGGAAGTTGCAGAGCTGCTCGTCAAGCACGGCATTAAGCTGAAAAAAGACGGGGATGCACTGATAACTCTTGGCGGAGACGGTACTCTCTTATACAACAAAAACAGATACCGCCAGCCAATCTTCGGCATTGGGAATGAAAAAAGCTTCATATGCCAGTCGACTTACAGAAACTGGAGGAAGCTGCTGCCACGCGTGCTGCGCAGCTGCAGGATTGACTGGAGGACCATGCTGCAGTGCGAGATTTCAGGAAGAGTTTATGAAAACTCGCTTAATGAGATATGTATACGCAGCAGGGACCACAGGGTCATAGAAACGTCACTGTCATTCCTGGGAAGGAAGGTGCTGCTCAAATCCGACGGCGTTCTCTTCTCAACACCCACTGGTTCCACGGCATATGCCTACTCCTGCGGTGCCCCGCAACTCCACCCGCGGGCGAGAAAGTACGAGGTAGTACCCATCTCACCGTACAGAAGATCCTTCAAACCTGCTGTTGTTCCGGATTCAACAGAATGCGAGCTGACAGTCCTCGGAAGCAACGCTGACCTAGTTATAGACGGGCAGTTCATCCACAAGGTGAAGCTGAACTCAAAGATCAGGGTGCGGCTGAGCGACAGAAAGCTCGGCCTTCTTCTGCCTGCCACCTAACTTTTTAGTATAGATTTTTATACACGAAGGGCAATAAGGGATGCATGGACCCAATATTCATTGAAGTGATAACCTCACCGAACTGCCCTCATTCTCCAAAGGCGTTGAAGGTTGCGAGAGAGATTATTACCAAATGCAAATTCCCTGTAATACTGCAGGAGTCCAGCATAATAACCGAGGAGGGGCAGATAAGGGCGTATGAATTCAATGTTGACTCCACCCCAGCCATACTCATAAACGGAAGGGTGGCATTTGTTGGGGTGCCAACTGCTGATGAGCTCAGGAATGCCGTGATGGAAGTGAAGGAAAAGGAAGAGGATAGGAATACCTACTTCTTCTGAATAAACCTTTTCTTTTCTGCCTCCCTGTCTTTGCAGAGAAGCACAACCCTGCTGTCAGCCCTCTCATCCGAAACCATGTATCCTGTTTCTTTGGAGAGCTTTCCTGCAAATTCCCTTATCTCCTCGTGCTTCGGCATGTTGCCAAGCTCCAAGCCTCTGTTGTATCTGGACCCTCCAACAAAGACGAAGCTTTTCGGTTCCACGTAATCTGGCTCTGCTTTTAGTATAAGCTTTGCATACCCTTCGGGGTTAAGCATGTTCAAACCATCCACAAGCGTCAGCCTGAGCACCTTCCTCGTTTTTATTGATGGGAAGAGCTCCAAGGTCCTGTTCACTCCCTCCCAAGCAATTTTAATCTTAGGCCTGCACGTCTTCCTGTATGTTTCCTCGTCAGGCGCTTCCAGAGACATATAAAGCTGCGTTGGCAGCGTGCTCAGATTCTCAATCTTTTCAGGCAGGGTCCCATTCGTAACCACAAACGTGCTCATGCCAGCCCTATGAAATTTATCAATAAGTTCGGAGAGGAAAGGGTACATGGTTATCTCACCTATGAGGCTTATTGCGACATGCGCAGGTCTGTTTGCCTCTTCCCACCTCTTCCTGTCTGCCTTGGGGTTCCCCTTGTAGCCCGAAACTATCCTCCTCTGCTCCTTTAGGAATCCTTCAACAAGCAGCTCCGGTTCATCCCATACGGGCTCGCTCATCTCATCCCATTTGATTCCAATATCTTCAGGCGATATCCTCCAGCAGAAGCGGCAACACAGATTGCATCCTATCACAGGTGAGCACTGCACGCACCTCCAGCTGTCTATTCCATAGAACGTGTTCTTGTAGCACGTCCTCCTTCCCAGTATGCTCTCCCTTAGCCACTTGCATGCTTTCACTGCAGAGTGCTTCCCGACCAAGTGATAGTGCTGCTTCATCAACTGTGTTGAGAGAGCATCAGGCAGGTAACCCATTCCAACACCAAGTGACATCCTCACACGGTTGACGTGTGCTTTCAGCCCCTGTTTCATGGCGTGTAGTTCCTGCTTCATTGACGCTGCTTCTGCAGCATCTCTCTCCATTATGGAATTGCAGGCGTTACTTCCCGAGTGCCCCTCGGTAGTGGTATGTACTCGGAAGGAGAGTATTTAAATAATGTGAAGGGGGGTAACTTTCCACTAAACCATCCTGATGACTAATCTGTTTAAGATGTGCATTCATCTGCAAAGTCCTAAAAACTTACTACCTTGTTAAATATATGCTTACATATTTATATTTCGTGAAGTGAATGGGCATCACAATAGAAGTCAACAAAAAAAGCAGAGAGCTGCGGGTAGCGGAGCCTGAGTCAGTGAGCGCTCTGCAGAACGGCCATTACGGTGTGATGAGAAGCGGGGTAATCCACCTTTCCCCTGAGGAGGCGCTCTACCTCATGGATATCAGGAATGCCAAATGCTACGATGAGAAGGGAAATGAACTTCTCTTCAATGATCTTGCGAGGCATCTGTACTCCAAGAAGCTCATGGCGCGTTATTTTACGTACAAGGACTGGAAGGACCGCGGCCTCATGGTGCGCCCCGTTGAAGAGGCGAAGGGAAACTACGGAAAGAATCCGATGAAGAAGTATCCTTCGGGAAAATTTACTTCCCCCAAATATAGCATAGAGGGCGTGTTGTTCCCGGATGATTTGGTCACAATCATCGATGACGAATCTGTGGGCAGGGAGCTGTACGAAAACTACTGGTTCGGGCAGTTCGGCAGTTATAAGGCAGAGCAGAGGGGCAAGCTGTCCAAGCTTGACATATATGAAACTCTTTTCATGCTGAAGCACTGCGGGCTCCACCTGAAGAACTCGAACGAGAGAAAAATCAGGAGATACGTGAAGGGGCTCAGGTCTGACCTGCCTTACATGTACGAGGTTTACGAGGACTGGAGGCTGAGGGGCTTCATATTGAAGACAGGCTTCAAGTTCGGCACCCATTTCAGGGTATACTTCCCAAAGGCATCCCCGACAAAGACAGGGGAGGACTGGGTGCACTCCAGGCACGTCATTCACGTCTTCCCAAGGAGAAACAGGATGCTCATTTCGGAATGGGCAAGGGCAATAAGGGTTGCTCACAGCGTGAGGAAGACGTTCATACTGGCAATCCCAGGTGCAAAAAGAAAGGCAAAGGCGAAATTGGACTTCCTGCTCTACCACAGGAAGAACGGCGGTGTGGAAACGCCTGGGAAGGATGACCCCACTTTTGTGATGCTTTCACTCAGCGAGGAGGAGCACATTGGAGGCGGAGAACTGGCAGAGGCGATTGAGGCTGCAAAAAAGCTTGGGCTGGACCTGATTCTTGCGATAAGCGATAGGGAGACCTCTGTAACATACTACAGAGTGAGGAGAATAGAGCTTCCTGGAAGCAGGTATGAATATTACGAGATAGAGTGGGAGCAGCCCTAGCAAATAGAAAGCTATTTAAATAACGCCTAAGAAATTCTTTCTTGGAATTGAAGGTGGTACTAATGGGCAAATTCGTTATTGCGAAGCAGCTGGCCGGTAAGAAGTTGATAACAAATGACGGCGAGGAGATAGGCAAGTTCGTTGATGCCTACATCAGTGAGGTCACTGGCAAGATAGAATCGCTGATTGTTGAACCAAATGTAGACAACCCGACAGTGAGGAAGATGAAGAGGGAGGAGGGAATGCTCCTGATACCCTATACCGCAGTGCTTGCTGTTTCGGACCATATAATCCTGGACAAGAAGGTCCTTTGATTTTTAATATATTCTCATTCTATTTCTTCTAGCTAGTAAGAGGTGATACCATACTCATAGGAGGTGCTGACGAGGCAGGCAGGGGATGTGTGCTCGGTCCGCTCGTCATGTGCCTTGCAACTGTCGAGCAGGAGAGAGAAGAAGAGCTGAGGAAGATTGGGGTGAAGGATTCCAAGCTGCTCACCCCAAAGAGAAGGGAGCACCTCTACGGAAAGATAAGGGAGATCTGTACCGAGCTCATTGTCATGAAAACGACTGCTGCCACCCTGAACGATGTGATGAAGAAGCGCAGCTTGAATGAGATTGAGGCAATGGAGCTTGGGAAGGCATTGTCAATGCTCCGGTACAAGCCACAGGTTGTTTACATAGACTCACCAGACACGGTTGCTGGGAGGTTCTGCAGCAGGATAAGTAAGTACCACCAGGGAAATGAGGAACTACTCTGCGAGCACAAGGCGGATTTCAAATACCCCATAGTGTCTGCTGCATCCATAATCGCAAAGGTTGAGAGGGACGCAGTGATAGAAGAGATAAAGAAGGAGTTAGCCTGTGATTTCGGCAGCGGATACACCTCGGATGATAGGACGATAAGCTTCCTGAAGAAGAACTTCCACAGGGAGGAGATACACAAATATATAAGGAAGGAGTGGGAGACCATCGACAACCTGAAGCAGAGAAAGCTGAGCGAGTTTGATGCCGATGAGTAAATACCTGTTCTCCCTTGTAATAGTCATCTCAATACTCTTCGGGCTGCTGCTGCCCGGAGTTTCAGTCCTGTGGAGAGACTACCTCAACTTCCTTCTTGCCCTGCTGATGTTCTTCTCCGCCCTGAGGGTGAAAAAGGACGAATTCAAGAAGGTTGACTCAAAGGGCCTGCTCGTCCTCCTGCTTTTTGTTTTCGTTCTAATGCCCCTGCTCTCGCTTCCATTCAGACGGCTGAATTCAACAACTTTCCTGGGAGTGCTGTTCGCCTTCTCGTCCCCGAGCGCTGCGGCGACTGCCTTCTTCACCTCGTTTCTCGGAGGGGACATTGCGCTTGGAGTAATAATTTCGTTCATCTCCTCGCTGCTCTCCCTGGTGACAATCCCACTTACAATCCAGGCCCTCGCAGGAGCAGTGGCTCAGGTTGACAACAACAAAATTTTCAGCATCCTCGTAGAAGTCATAGTGGTACCCATACTCATTGCGCTCCTGACGAAGAAATTTTTCAAAAGGGCAGTTGACGAGATAAACAGGCGCAGGGATTACCAGCTCGTAGTCATGTTTCTCCTAGGCGCGGGCATAATAGGAATAAGCCATGACGCAATAGTCGGAAACGAGTACCAGCTTCTGGGCCTGACAGCGGCAATACTCATACTCCTCCTATTCGGGGGCGGGCTGGCCTATCTCTTCGGCAGGAGGTACGGGGAGGAAACTGCAATCACCTTTTTCGTTGCAACCAGCATCAAGAATGCGTTGCTGTCCTTTGCCATAGTGCTGAAACTTTTCGGAACTGCTGCCGCGCTTCCCATGGCGGCAAACCTGATAGCGCAGCTCATACTCATGACCCTGTTGGAGGTCTTTGGCAGCAGGGTCACAGCGCTCTCCCGAAGTTCAGCAGGAATTCGTTGAGCTTGTCCCTCTCTATAGTCGCTCCCGCAGCTATGTTGTGCCCCCCACCAACCCCTATACTACTGCAGGCCTTGCTGAGAGCCTCGCCCAAATTCAAACCACCGTCAACAAGCTTCCTGGTGGCCCTTGCTGAAATTTTTATCTTTCCTTCCTCATCAAAAGCAATCCCAACTATCGGCTTGTCTCCAGGCAGCGCCCCTCCGTACAGCATGCCGGCAACCACCCCTATCACTCCATCCTCTATCCTGCCCCTTCCATCCAGGAAGTAGAACTTCCCAAAATCCTCGTAGTTTGAAATCGCATAGAACATTCCTTCCCTGAGCTGTTTCCTGTGTTCGTTCAGAAGAGTTCTGGCTTCTTCAATTGCTCCTTCCTCGCCCAAACATACGCGAATCCCTATCTCTGGTCTGTTGTGCCTCCCGCAGGCGTTGAGGAGCGTGCTGTACTCCTTTGCATCCCTCAATTCGCTTCCTTCGGGCTGCTTCGCAAGTATATAGACCTCTCCAATCAGCTCCTTTGCAGCTTCTCCAGCACCCTTTGAGTGGAGGTAGGCAACAAGGGCGGATATGAGCTGAATCCTCTCCTCCATATCCAGCTCGAAATACCTCCTCCATTTCCCGTCCTTCCTGAAATCTATCCCGGTCTCGCTGAGGAACCTGTAGCAGTTCCCATCGTTACCCGTAAGCCCCGGGAGGAACGGCTCTGTGCAGTAGGAAAGGAACCACACCAGCGGCCTGCTCATCCTCCCAAAGATGTTCAAATCAATGTCGCATCTCACAATCCCATTCTCAATCCCTTCCCTGAGAATTTTTCTGTTAAGGCTTTTGAGAGGGAACTGCATGTCCCCCACTGCGCCAACCAGAGCCAAGTCCACGAGTTCGGCATCCCTGAACACCATGTAGGCCGTTCCAGAGGAGCTTATCTCGCTCCCGCCGTCGAAGCCGAAAAGCTGGGAGTTTGCCTGGAGGATTTCACCCTCACTACTCTGATGGTGGTCTATTATCACAACCTTCTTCCCTTTTAGCACATCTCCAAGCGCCTCTTCGACCCCTCCAAAATCAACAAAAATCAGCTCCCCTGCGTCCCTCATCTCACTCCTATACTCAAGCTTGCGGAGAGTCAGCATGCTGTAATTTATTCCTCTATTTCTGAGCGCCTTTGCAACGAGCGATCCGGCTGCCAGTCCGTCTGCATCGTAGTGGTTGACAATAAGAGGATTCCCGAATCCTTCTATAGTTCCTCTGACCTCATTGCATCTTTTAATGAAAGCGGATTCCATGCAGTTAGAGTTGCAATCTGAAGTTTAAAAACTAGATTCTGAAACTCTCCCCATTCCTTGGAAGGATGACTTCATATCCCATGTTCTGTATCGCCTCGCCGAGCTTCTTTGGCTTCTCACCCTCCCCATGCATGACAAAAACTTTCTTCAGCTTCCTCATGCTCCTCACAATATCAAGCAGCCCCTTGTAATCAGCATGTGCGCTGAAGTGAGCCTGCTCAACACCCATCTTCAATTCAATTTCCCTGCCGTCTATCATTATTCTCCTCTCACCATCAAGCAGCTTCCTGCCCAAAGTTCCTTCTGCCTGGTAACCAACAAGTATGAGAAGGTTGTTGCTGTCCCCCGCAAGCTTCTTGAGGTAATGCAGCACCGGTCCTCCTGTGAGCATTCCTGAAGTGGATACAATGATTGCGCTCCCTGCCTTCAGCACATCACTCCTGTCCTTTGTTTTCGGGGTGTGGAAGAACTTGCTCTTGAACGGGTCGTCATCACTCATCAGGATTCTCTTCTGTATCTCATCGCGTGCGTAGATGACGTTCTGCCTGTATATCCTGTTCGCCTTCAGTATCATGCCATCAACGAATATGGGAACCTGTTCAAGTACCCCAGAACTCATGTAACTCTCCAGTATGAAAAGAATCTCCTGAGCCCTCCCGACTGCAAAGCTGGGTATCAAAACCTTGCCCCCCTTCTTTATAGTCCTGTTTATACTGTCGCACAGCATCTTTGAGGCACTCTTGAGGGTGGGAAGCTGGTCGCTAGGAGCTCCGTATGTGCTCTCAATTATAAGATTTTCAGCAACAAGGTTCTTCTCCCCGGGATCAAGCAGCTTTGTTTCCCTGTCGTTTACGTCAGAACTGAACAGCAGCCTGCTGCTCCCTCCTATAAGCACCATGGAGCTTCCCAGTATGTGGCCGGACTTGTGGAAGGAAAACTTCAGCTTGTCTCCCACAACCTCCCCATACTCCACCATCTTCCACATCTTCATTGCTTTTATTATGTCATTATTGGAGAACTTCATCCCCCGGTTTATCCTGAGGTAGTCCGCAAGCAGCAACTGGGTCAGGTCATGCGTGGGCTTGGTGGAGTACACCTCTGCCCTGCACCCCTTTGCATACATATGGGGTAGGTAGCCCACATGGTCAAGGTGGGTGTGGCTTATCGCTATCCTGTGGAGCCTCCTGACCATGTCATTGCTGATTAAGGGATACTCATCCTTCTCCCCAAGTTTCACGCCCGCATCAAGCAGCAAATTCGCCCTTCCATCCTCAACCAACAAGCAGTTCCTGCCTACCTCATTGGCACCGCCAAAAAAAGTTATATCCGTGAAATCACCCATGATTTTATTAATTAAGCGTCATAAGAGAATAGTAGGTGGTATATATAATTGTATTCGCGGCGAACATAATCCCCTTCCTCAGGAAGAAGGAGAAGCCCGAGCCCAAGCCAGAGCCGGAGAAACCACCCTGTGAGGAGTGTGAGTCCGAGCTGGACGCCTCCAAGAGGCGGGAAGCAGTCTACAGAAAGATAATCGAGAGATACAGAGAGTTGATTGAGGCTTCAGAGAGCAAGTCCATACCTGAGCTGAGGAGCCTTGTCAGGCCGCAGAGCTCCGCCGTAACCGAGCTGAAGGAGAAGCTCACGAAGGACCTCGGCGCCTACGATTACAATAAGGACTTCCTTGCAGCTGCGCAAAAGGCGTTCCAGTTCGTCAAGGACGAGATAAAGACAGAGCATGTGCCCGTGGAGTTCTGGCTGAGCCCCAAGGAAATATTGGAGTTGAAGGCAGCTGACGAGATGGACAAGGCAATCCTACTATGCTCATTGCTGATAGCGCTTGGAAACAGGAATGCCAAGGTGGTTGTGGAGATGAAGGGTGGTCTGAAGCATGCTTTCGTCATGTTCAGCTTCGGGAACCGCTACTTCCTCTTCGACCCCGTGCACAATGTCAACCTGGCAGGCAGCAAGGAGATTCTGGAGGCGCAGATATCAACCGAGAGGGATGAGGAGAACAAAATCATCTATGAGTTCAACGATGTGGAGTACAATGAGTGGTAACGTTAATTTTTTATTAATTCATGCCTATAATTCAAGAACCGAAGGTGTAAGCTTGATAGAAATTGACAGAAGCAGATGCATCTACTGTGGCGCGTGCGTAGGAGTTTGTCCTAAACTTGCACTTATCCTCAAGGAGACGTTTGTTGAATACACTCAGGAGAAGTGCATAAACTGCGGCAATTGCGCGAAAGCATGCCCCATGAAGGCAATTACCATGAGGAAGTGATTGAGTGAAGACGGATTATGATGTAATCGTCGTCGGAGCAGGGCCTGGAGGCAGCTTTGCCGCCAAGAACGCTGCCAAGGGAGGGGCTTCTGTCCTGCTTATCGACAGGAGGAAGGAGCTCGGTGCGCCTGTCAGATGCGGTGAGGGGCTTGGCTCCCACTGGCTTAAGGAACTTGGGTTGAAGCTATCCCCCAAGGCGATTTCTGCTGAAATAAGCGGCTCTGTGCTGTACTCGCCGGACATGAAGAGGGCTGTTAAGATACAGAACCCAGAGACAAAAGGATATGTGATTGACAGGAAGGTTTTCGACAAGGATCTGGCCATAGATGCGGGCAGGGCAGGTGCTGACGTCATTGTTAAAACAGAGGTTTACGATGTGATAAAGAAGGATGGGAAGCCGTGCGGTGTGAAAGCATGTTCGATGGGAGAGAGACTTGAAGCCACCTGCAAGGTGCTCATTGCCGCGGACGGAGGCGAGTCCACCGTTGCAAGGATGGCGGGCATGAATTCAACCGCAACGCTTTACGACACAGACTTCGGGATTGAGTACGAGATGGTCAATGTTGAATGCGAGGATTTGATTGAGATTTATTTCAGCAGGAATGCCGCCCCAAGAGGTTACGTGTGGGTTTTCCCGAAAGGCAAGGATGTTGCCAATGTTGGTGTTGGTATCGGTGGTCTTGAGAAGGGTAATGCTGTTGAATATCTGGACAAATTCATAAAGAACAATGAGCGTTTCAAGGATGCGCAGACCGTTGCGATAAAAGGCGGTCTCATACCTGTCGGCGAACCCCTCAAGGAGCTTGTTGCAGACGGTTTGATGGTTGTCGGAACCGCAGCCCACCAGGTCGACCCGATTCACGGAGGAGGGATGGCGCTTGCAATGGAGGCGGGCGGCATGGCTGGAGAGGTCGCCGCCAAGTGCGCCCTGGAGGGAAAGACCGACAGGAAGCACCTGTTTGAGTACGAAAGTAGATGGAGGAAGAGGGTGGAGCCGAAGCTGATGAGAAGGCTGCGCCTCAGGAAGGTGCTGGAGAAGCTGGATGATGGCGATTTCAATGCAATATTCAAATATCTTAACGACAATGATATAGACAGGCTGATAAAAGGAGATTACAAGCCGGTTGTTGAAAAGGTTCTGCTCAAAAGGCCTCAGCTTCTGAAGGTTCTGAGCGCTTTGATCTAGGTGATAAAATGGAGTTGACGAGGTTCGAGAAAGCAAGAATTATCGGGGCACGCGCGCTTCAGCTGGCGTCCGGTGCGCCTCCACTCATGGAGCTGCCGGGAGACATCGTGAACCCGCTTAAAATTGCGTATGCGGAGTTTGAGAAGGACGCAATACCGCTGGTAGTCATCAGAGAAAAGCAGCAGTAGAGCCGTCTTCCATAATACAGTAAATTTATATATCGTGCCGCATTAACAATCTACATGAAGGCGCAGGTGGCAGTAGAATTCCTCACTGCATACGGCTGGGCTCTTTTGGCGGTGATAGTCGCTGCAGTAGCTGCATTCTACTTCCTGTCAGCTACGCAGTCGATCCCCTCTGAATGCAACTTCGGTAACAGTTTCCAGTGCACCAGCTACCAATTTATCAAAAACAGCGACGGGACGATGAAGCTGACTTTCCAGATGACCAACAGCCTTGGAAAGAGGATACTGCTGTACAACAGGAAACAGATAATCCAAGTCCAGAATATAGGCAAGAGCGGCATAAACAACTACACAGGAGTATGCGTGGGTTCCGCTGACATTGTACAGAGCGGCGGTGACATAGTCTGCATGTTCAACATAACCGACAAGCAGTTTACGCCGTCTGTCGGAAAGATCTCAGCATTTACGGTTCTGCTCAACTACACGAACTGCGACACCAGCTCGGTTCCCTCTTCCTGCATCAACGGCATGAACAGGAGCTTCCAGGGCAAGATAAACTCAGACTTGGAACTGGCCCCCACCATAGTTGCCCCGCGCTGCAAGGATATGAAGTGCGATACGGGGGAGAATTACACCAACTGCCCGTGGGACTGCCCATCGCCAAGACCTTCTTCGGTTCAAGTTTCATGGACAGCGGACTGCGCACATAATTTCATAGCCGTAAACACCGGAGTCTATGAAATAAACGTAACAGTTAGGGACCAGTCCACCCATACGATGTCCAATGTACCGGTTTACATCCAGCCAGTAGACGTCGGTATGCCTGCGGGCCTTCTACAGGAAATTACGTACCAAATAACTCCGCCCGTCCCGCTTACGGATGCAAATGGGCTTGCGCGTGCCAATTTCTCATGGAGTGGCTGCAGTTGTTGTATAGACAGTTATTTCGGCACGTGCAGTTTGGTGCTGTTTGAAATCTCGGCAACTGCTGGAGATGCAATTGGATACAACCACGCATGCGGAATGCTCGATCAGACGAGTATGTCAAGTCTTGGCTGCTGCAGCTGTTGCTAGACTATATAGAAGAGCAGACAAGCAAGAGGTATGATTAAGTTGTCGTCAATCCCCCAGTCTATGCTTTCGGCAACAGAACAGAGGAATGCAAGGAGTATGCCGCCAACACCGATGAAGAGGTAGGAAGCTATCGCGCTTACAAAAAAGAATGCAATGCTGCCTTCAACTGTTTTATTCCTGTTGTAGAATACCCTCCTAGTCCCGCTCCTTCCGACAAGCGTCGATATCCCGTCCCCAAGGGCGAGTATCGCGATGCCGGCTTTTACGTAATCCACGTTGTTGATGAACGAGAGGAGCAGAAGCACACCCAGCCCGTACCAGAACGCCCCGTATGCAGGGAGTGCATGCGGCCTCTCAAAATTATCAAGCAGGTAATCCACCACGGGCAGCTTCCTCTTCTTCAGCTTCATGTCGACAATCCACAGCCCGACCAGGAAAATTGCAAGCAGCGCACCTTCTATTACCTCATAACTGCCGCCCCCTATGGAAAGCACGGCTATGAGAAGCAAGCCGAATGATATGTGAACTACCCTCCTGCGTATCTCAAGCATGCGTCAATCACCTTCTCGGAAACTATATAGCTGAAAATCCCAACCACAATCCCCCCCGCGATGTCATTCAGAAAATGAACCCCCATGTAAACTCTGCTCAGCGCAATGAGGAAGGCGCTTATGTAGTAGAACGGAAATGCAACGGTGCCAAGCGAGAGAAAAGCAAAGGCGAAAGCAACTGCGGTATGGCCGCTGGGGAACGAGTAATCCGTGGGGCACGCCACTTTCAGGTATTCGTTGCATGGTCTGCTCTGACCGAACGTCACTTTGAGGTAGGGTACGGCAAGATAGAGCAGCAGCAGGCTGAGGACAAGTGACGCAACCTTCTTCCTGCCAAGCTTTTTGTAGAACAGGATAAGCGAGAGCGGCAGCACTATGAAGACGTAATAATCCGCAAATACGGAAAACAGGGTGAAAAACCATATGTTCTGGCTTGCGATGAACCTTGTGACCGGTCCAATAACGGCCTCTTTGGCAAACCCCAATCTGCCTAACGTAGCCATAAATTTAAATGGGTGTTATTAATAAATTAATGATTGCATGTACGAGCTAAAACTTATCGGGAATGCATTGCTCAGCAGGAGGGTCGTGCAATGCGAGATTGGGATGAATGAGGGCAGGATAACCAAGATAGGCAGGAAAATAGGCGAGGCTGAGAGGACGTTCGTTTTCAAGAAGGAACTGATTCTGCCAGGTGTTATTGACATACACGCCCACTTCCGCGAGCCGGGAGCAACCTACAAGGAGGACTGGGAGAGCGGCAGCAAGGCAGCTGCCCACGGAGGGGTGACGCTTGTATTTGACATGCCCAACACCATGCCCCCCACCACGACGCTGCAGAGGGTGGAGGAGAAGAGGAGGCTTGCGGAATCCAAATCCGTAATCGACTACAGAATCTGCGGCGGGGTCAGGAAGGGAAACATACATGAGCTCACGGGCATGGCCCCTGCCGTCAGCGCGTTTGGCGAGATATTCATGTGCGAGTCCTTCGGGGAGCTGCAGATAAGCAAAGCCGAGCTTCTTGACGCATACAAGGAGATTGCAAAGACAGGAAAAGTGGCGATAACTCATGCCGAGGATGCCGAGATAAACGAGTATTTCAAGGAGAAGTTCAGGAAGAGGAACGACCCTGCGATCCATGGCGAAGTAAGGCCGCCTCTTTCAGAGAATGTTGCCGTTGCAACAGCGCTGCAGCTTGCAAAAGCCACTGGCGTTAAGCTGCATCTGACTCACATTTCCACGAAGGAATCCATCCAGCTCATACGAATCATGAAGAAGAAGGCGGATGTGACCTGTGATGTTACGCCGCACCATCTCTTCCTAACTGAAGAAAACATGAAGGAGCTTGGCAACTTCGGGAAGATGAACCCCCCTCTAAGGAGCAAGGAGGACCAGGATGCACTGTGGAGGGGGATAAAGACCGGTGTGGTTGACGTTGTTGCAAGCGATCACGCCCCCCATACTAAGGAGGAGAAGAAGAAGCCGTACTGGGATGCTCCTGCAGGAGTGCCAGGAATAGAGACAATGCTACCGCTCATGCTGACTGCTGTAAAGAGAAGGTGGATAAACCTCTACAAACTGGTTAAGCTGATGTGCGTCAACCCAGCAAAGAGGATGGGGTTGTACCCGCAGAAGGGCCTGCTCGCGGAAGGCAGCGATGCGGACATAGTTGTTGTTAACCCGAATAAGAAGTGGGAGATACATGGGAAGGACCTACACACAAAATGCAGATGGACTCCTTTCGAGGGCTTCCAAGTAGTAGGTATGCCCATCATGACAGTCTCAAAAGGAAGAATAGTGTACAGCCAACCGATGCAGTCAAAAATTTATTAGTTTCCTGCTTTCCTCAAGAATCCTCTTGTTGTTATAATGCTTAAGAACCGAGTTTAGGTATGCTTTGTTCTTCCCTTTCAGCTTCTTCACTTCCTTCACCAGCAGAGGCATTGCCCTAGTAATCTCATCAACTATCGTTATATCCGCCTTCCTCGCAGTCCTTGAAAGCGGGTTCAAATCTATCGCGATAGTCCTCTTCCCCATCCTGACAAGCGCCTCGCACCTGTCCCCGTCCTCAAGAGGGATGAGGACGCAGTCCGCTCTGTATATCCCCTCTATGCTGACCTTCCTCCTCTCGCCGAAAAGCTCGGGTATCCTTGCGTATGCATCTTTCACACCAAGAACTTCCCCGACTCCTGCCCTTTTGAGGTGCTCCCCGATTTTCTCTGTCCTCTCCTGCGTCCTGTAAAAGAGGTTCACCTCAACTTTGCAGTTTAGCTCTTTTGCCAGTTCTGCAATGCTCTCGGCAGCAAGCGCAGCCGCATTGCCGTTCACTGAGATGACAGGACGCTCCGCAAGAAGCAGTGCTGCTGCGGCAGCTTTTATCGCTTCCCTTGCAGGCCTGCGCGTCCTCTCGCCAAGCAGGTAATTGAAAGCCTCCCCCCTGCCGTGCGCTATCAAACCGTTGTCGCACACAAGCCCATTTCTGTATCCTTCAACAAGCTTCTCCCTCAGGAGCAAGGACTTCCTCCTCGGATGGTTCGCAGGTATCACGCTTTCTATTTCATAACTAAACCTTAAATACCTCATTCTCGTAAATTTAAGTGGTGGACAAATGAAGGCAGGGCTTTTCATTTTGCTTGCTTTGGTCAGTTTGGTTGCAGCCGCGGAACTCCCTCTTGAAGTAACGGGGGTACCCTACTTCTCAGGATGCAACTGCAAGGCGGACAGCACTCCTAACACTGTAGAGATAGGCTTTTCCGTGCATAACCCCTCCTCCAGATCCCTTCAGCTTTCATACCAATGGTACGACGCTGAAAACAACTCCTATGCGGAAGGCGGCAAGGTGTTCTGCACGGGAGGTTCGGGTAATCTCCCCCCCAATGCCTATGGTGCTTGCAGGATATACCTCTTTACAATGACCGGCGGTCTGAACGGCACCTCGAAAACTAGGATCCGAATAACCGGCAGAGGTGATTCCGGAGAGTACACAAATATATTCGAGGTTGAGATTACCTACCACACCTCCCCTTATGAGAACAGCATTGTGACAAGAATGGCGGATGTTGAACACTCGCTTCAACAGCTCAACGCAGAGCTTGATAAAAGCTGTTACAAAGGCGTTTGCTGCGGGATGATAGACGCCCACAATTTTGCCTACTACGCAATAAGCAACCTCTCCAAGGCGAACTCCTCGCTCAGGGCATGCCAGCTGTATTCTGCGTGGGATTATGTAATGAATGCGTCCAACTCCGTGAGCAGAGCCAACCAGTCATACGTCAATTCCAATTACAACTGCAGCGATGCGCTCTCAGTTATAAACTCGACAGGATTGAGGATTGCATCCGTTGCGGGCGTAATCCTCGAGGGAAAGAAATGCGGTTCCGAGGTATCCACGTCCGAGTCCAATCTCAGGAATGCCAACAGCTCGCTTGAGGAAGCGAAGCAGGCGGCACTGGTAGACAACTACTCCCTTGCATTCTCCAAGCTATCCTCTGCAAACAGGTCGATCGTGGACGCGGTTGCATCAATAGGAAAATGCCCTAACATCAAACCTAACGAAACAGTTGTTCCGCCGGCAGGAAAAAACACCACAAATGAGTCATCGGACAACTCCTCTGCCCCAGCTTCGAGCAATGTCCTGCTCATCGCAGGCGGCGTGGTAGTAGCAGTCATCATCATTGCTGCGGCAGCAGTCGTGCTCTTGTTCTTTTACAGAAGGGCGCAGCCGACAAGGAGAATGCCACCCTCAGCTCCGCCTTCAGCTCCTCCCTCTGTTCCACCCCAGGCTCCTCCGCCCGCTCCACCTGCTGAGATGCATGAGGACTTGGAGAAGGAGTTCAACGAGTGGCTGGACTCGCATACACAGAAGAAGTAGGCTCCAGTCAAATAATCCGATTATACATCTAAATATACTCAGCGGCATTAATCCGGGAGTGCCGATGGTCTATTCGTGTATAACTGTCTCTTCGCCAACATACAAAAGCGGACCCATGATTACGTACTTAACCTCTATTAACCGATTGTTTTTTAGTATCTCAATGAACACATCAAGCATGTCCCTGTCGACTCCAACTTGCGAGGACACCTCTCCTGCTGTTGTTACTCTCCTATCCTCGATAAAGTCAAGCACATCGTCTATCTTAGTCCTTATCTCTTCCATAGTTCACCCCAGACTATTATTTGTGGATAGGTCATTAAACATTTTGGGCGAATCCGGTAGTACGTATGCGTATTAATGCCAAGGGCGAGATTTGAACTCGCGACTCCCAGATTACCCACATCATTGCGCGTAAGCGCTCATCACTCATCAAGCTGAGCTTATGAGTCTGGTGCTCTAACCAGGCTGAGCTACCTTGGCCCTTGGCGTATTAGTTGTGAAGTAGAAAATTTAAAAGGGTGAGGGGAAAAAGGCAAGGTTAATATTGCCAGAAATGCATAATTCAAGCATGCAGAAAATTTCAACTGCCAAGAAAGCAGAGCAAGTTCTTAATGAAGAAATAACGTCCAGCATTAAAAAAGCTCTGAAAGATGCTCATTTTAAGGAGACAGAACCAGGCACGAGATTCGCTGAAGAGCCCACTAAGAGGAGAATGAAGCAGATCGGAAGGGCGGAGGTTTTCAAGTCAACAGAATATCCTGAGTTCATTGGGAGGGAAGGCACGAAGGAGGAAAAACAGGTAAACGCCAAGCTCTTAAAAACTCTTGAGAAAATCGCGAAAGAGCTTGAATCGCAGCTAGGAGACGAATTCATAGCAATCTCTCTTTATGGGAGCTATGCGAAAGGTTACGCCGGGAAGGTAAGCGATGCTGATGTGATGCTGCTGTTGAGGAGCGTCCATGGCGATAAACTATGGAAGGCTTACAATACGACAAACAAATTAGTTGGCGGTACCGTGGACTGGAAGGTTCACGCGGACTTTCACTGGCTTGCCGATGCAAAGAGGCATATACACGCAGTAAGGGAGGAGAATGGCATGATTATCGGTGATATGGATGCTGCAAAACATGTTTTTATTTTCTTCACTGGAAAGACCTTCGGTAGAGGAATAGAGGGGGCGAGGAAGGAGCTTGTAGAGGAACTTGCGAAAAGCCCGCATGGAGAGCTCATATGGGAGGATGTTATGTCGTTTCACATGGTGGCAGTGGTTGGTCTTCTGCAAAAAGGATTTTATATCCGGGAGGATGAAGCACCAGAGAAACTTGGAGTGACAGTTGAAGATTTTCGCGAAATCCTTCAGGCAAGGAAGAAATTCTCTCTCCCTTCTTTCGAGGAGATGAAGAAAAAGTACGAGGTCACTTAAGCCAAAATAACATTTTAATCAAAAATTGAGTGACGAGCCATAGCCCACCTTTTGTTTTAGACAGCATTTGACTAAGCGGCTCAAAGGCCTTGCATCGCACATCTCGCTTTTGCAACGGGCGCGTTTCACCTGGTTTGACCCATCTCATTGCTTCATTCTCATCTGAATCAGCCAGTCTCGTTTCTGTTCCCGTCTGAACCTTAGGTTCTCAAGCCTTCGCGATGGGTGGAACTTCCTCCCTTGCGGGAAAGCTGCCGGCTCATCACTCGGATGATATTGTGCATTCCGCAGTTTAAATATCCGACTGATACCTTAACTTTACTCAAGTAAAGTCAATTTTATATACCACGCAACCGAAATCATTACTGAGGTGACGAATATGAAAGGGTATGCAACAGCTCTTGAAAAAGAGACAAGGAAAAACTTAGACTTCCGCAGAGTGCTGTATACGGGGAAGAACAGCCAGCTGGTCTTGATGAGCCTCAAACCCATGGAAGAAATAGGCATGGAAGTGCACCCGCACATAGACCAGTTCTTCAGATTTGAAGCAGGAGAGGGGAAGGTGCTTATTGACGGAAACGAGTACCGCGTCAAGGATGGAGACGGAGTTATTGTCCCAGCAGGCGCAAAGCATAATGTAATCAACACATCCAAAACTTCTGAGCTCAAGCTCTACACAATCTACTCGCCTCCTGAACACCAGGACGGAATAGTGCGAAAAACAAAGGCAGAGGCAATGGCAAGCGAGGAGGAGTTTGACGGGAAAACCACGGAATAGACTGGCATCACTCTTTTAAACCCCAGTTGAGACAACTCCTCATGGCAATGGATCTAGCCCTTGTATGCACGCTTGGCATAGCAATCGTGCTGATGGTATTCGGCATACTGATATTCTTCAAGCTGGCAAGAGTTACATTCAAGTGGCTCATAACAATCATCCTAAACTCAGTAATGGGAGTTGTGCTTTTCTTCCTGCTGCACTTCATAGGAATTAACATCCCAATATGGCCCCAAGTATTACCCGTAGCCTTGTTCGGACTGCCAGCTCTAGCAACAATGCTGATACTAAAGTTTTTCGGAGTAGCAGTTTTCTAGAATCAGCCGAAATCAATAAGCCTGCTTTGCCCTTTCACTTTCTTAGCTTCTCCACCTAGCCTGCTCTGCATCCCCTTGACAATCCTCCTCATCTTCCTCTCCCTGCTCCTTGAAACCCAGTAGTAAGCCTCATCCTTTGTGTCCTTTGTGATGAGTATTATCACCTCTCCTGCCCTTGTCCTTGCGGTCCTCCCCCTCCTCTGGATGTTCCTTATCTCGCTTGGGATAGGCTCGTAGAAAATTACAGTATCCACAGTGGGTATGTCCAGCCCCTCCTCCCCTATCGAACTTGCTACGAGTATGTTGAACTCCTTATTCCTGAATCTTTCTATGGTACGCCTCTGCTCATCCTGGGTGACACCCTCCCTCTTGCCGACAAACCTCTCTGCCTCCACCCCCGGTATTTTGTTGAGCTCTTCAACCACCTTTCTAATCTGGTCGCGGTACTGCACGAAAACAATGTACGTCTTGTCCTTCCTTCCCTCTATGAGCTGGCGCAGCTTCCCCAGCTTCGGGTGGTCCGCCTTCAGTTGTGCAGCCTTCCCCAGTGCGAGCTTAATCCTTCCATCTTTTAATATCCTCATCACTGCCTTGCTTTTCTGTTCCCTTGCTTCCATTCTCTTGAAGAACTCCAGGAAAGTGGATGCTCCTTGCGTTTCAAGCAGCTCGTGCGCATGCAGCAAATTCATCAGCGCTGCATGCTGGGAGAGCCCCATCCACTTGACCCCCCCAGAGCTTCTCTCAATCCTCTCCCTAACTTGCATTAGTGCTCTCTTACCCAAGGAATGAAAACTTTTCGCACTTATCCACCCGAACTTCCTCAAAACTTCCATCCTCTCCTCTATCATAGCTTCAAGAAGCTTCCTGACTTCGTCCATTTCAGGTGGGAAGTCAACGTTCTCCCAGCGGATGTCAACTGGCTGGACGTATCCCTTTACATCCTCATCAGTCTCATCCCTTATCTCAATATTCTTCACTCCCATGAGGCTGCTCATTCCTTCAATTTTTTCCTTGGAACTTCCAGGGGAAGCAGTCAGGCCAAGTATGTGCAACCCTCTCTTCCTGCACTCCTCCGCAACAAACGTATATGCATAATTGCCAACAGCCCTGTGCACCTCGTCAAGCACGACAAGCCCGAAGTCCAGGCTCATCCTATCCTTTTTCAGGTCGTTCTTCACACACTGGGGCGTTGCAACGATAACCTTTGCTGTCTCCCACAACCCATTGCGCTTTCCAGCTGTCAGCTCTCCAGTTATGAGCAGCACATCACCACTCTCAAGCTTCATGAGCTCCTCAAAGCTCTTCCTGTGCTGCTCGCAGAGAGGCCTTGTAGGGGCAAGGAAGAGCACTCTTTTCCCCTGCTGGAGGTATCTATCAGCAACAAGTAATGCAATCGCAGTTTTCCCCAGCCCAGTTGGCAGGATGACTAGCGAATTGCCCTTTTTCAGTACGTTTTCAGCTATCCTGAGCTGGTACTCCCTGGGCTGCAGCTTGTCATACCTGAAATAACTGCCTTCCACTTCAACCTCCTCCTGCGGAAAACATTTGCACTGCAATTCTATTTAACATTACTGGTAAACGCAAAAGTTGCTTTTCCCAGTACTCACGCAGAGGTGAGATTGGATTGTTCGGTGCGCACCTAACAAAAACAAACAAGCTATAAATATCCTCTTCACCTAACTATTTGGTGATATTCATGAGGATGAGGTTTGCGATAATAGCGCTTCTGTTGCTGGTAAGCTGCATCCGCGCGGACGGAGTCATAATCCCCCACCACCCCGAGGACCCATACCCACTCATCCTCAACCATTATGTGACAGTCACAATAAACGATACATATGCATTCACGCGGGTGGAGCAGGAGTTCAAGAATGACGGTTACAGGGATTTGGAAGGAACTTACATATTCCCTGTCCCGGGGGGCGGAATCAGGGACGTTAAGCTCATAGTTGACGGTAAAACGCTGGAAGGAAGGCTGCTCGGAAGCGAGGAGGCAAAGAAGACATACCAGCAGTATGTTATAGAAAGGAAGGATGCCTCCCTGCTGGAATACGTCGGGAGGGACGCCTTCTCGTCAAGCTTGGTCTTGCCGAGGGGCAAGGTTGTGAAGGTTGTTATAACATACGAACAGATAATAGGCTCCAGCGGCGGGACGTACTCCTACATGTATCCCCTCAGCCCTGAAAGGTATTCCACAAAGCCGATAGATCCCGTGAATATAACCGTGAATATAAACGCGCCAGGCAATCTTGGCTTCATCTACTCGCCAACCCACAACATAACAGTCCAGAGAGAGGAGGAGGGCAAGGCGACGGTAATGTATTACGAGGAGAAGGTTCTCCCTGACAGGGACTTCCAGCTGTACTACGGCGTCAGCGATAGGGAGTACGATGTAAAGCTTCTTGCGCAGAAAAGCGGGGACAGCGGCTACTTCCTGCTGTTTGTCTACCCCTCACTTGTGAACCAGTCCTCACTACCTAAGGATGTTGTCTTTTTGATTGACACCTCCGGAAGCATGGAGGGAGTGAAGATTGAGCAGGCACAGAGAGCTCTGAAGTATGGCATAGATAAGTTGAACGGGGCTGACAGGTTTGACCTAATCGCATTCTCAAGCTCCCAGAAGGCATTCTCCGGAAAGCTGGAGGGCGTAAGCTCTAGCCAGGAGGCAAAGACGTTCATAGATAATCTGGTTGCAGAAGGTTCCACAAATATACAGGATTCTCTCTCGGTAGCAGCCGCAGAGTTCCAGAATGACTCAAGAGTCCACATAATAGTCCTGCTTACAGACGGCAGGGATACGACAGGACATTCAAGGGGGGACATACTGAAAAGTCTAGAAAGTAAAGGCGATTTCAAGATATTCGCATTCGGGGTAGGCGACGATGCGGACTTTGAACTGCTGGGCAAGCTCGCGAATGAATTTGGCGATGGAATCCCCACCTACATAAAGAACGAGGCTGAGCTTGAGGTTACCCTGAAGTCATTCTACGACAGGATAGCAGCGCCACTGCTCTCAAATGTGCAGCTCAGCATCACTCCAACATGCCTCTCCCAAGTATGCGTGCCACCGGAACTCTCAACTTCCGATATCCTGCCAAGAAGGATGCCGGACATATTCCTTGGAACGCAGCTTGTAATTACAGGAAAATACAGCGGTTCCGGCGCAGCCACCATCCATCTAAAAGGCTCGGTGGGTGGAACGCAGAAGGAACTGAGCTATATCGTAAACTTCCCGCAGGCTTCGTCAAACAGTTTTGTCGAGAGGACATGGGCGCTGAGGAAAGTGGGCTACCTGCTCGACCAGATAACGCTTGATGGGGAAACCCCAGAGCTCAAGCAGCAGGTCACTGAACTTGCAACAAAATACGGCATACCGACTCCATACACCTCCTACATTGTTATCTCACCTGAGGGAACCCCAGTAAGGAGGGATGTGGGCATTATGCCCATGGCGGCTTCGATAGGAGGAGGCACCTTGGGAGTTGCGAATGCGTACAAGGCTGCGGAGAGCACCGCGTCAGTCACACCCTACGTGCAGGAAACAAAAACAATAGGCGAAAAGACATTCGTTTCAGTAGGAGGGGTATGGAAGGATACCTCCTGCGGGGAAGACCAGCCCACAAGAACCGTTTCATTCGGCTCGCAGGAATACCTCAACCTGATAAACAACCCGCAGACCGCAAACTATCTTTCCGTTGGAAGCAATGCCTTGCTGTGCAACGCAGGAGAGATGATAAAAATCATTCCTTCAACCTTAACTCCCTCAGGTCCGTCACAACCGCCAGGAGAGGGGAATGCAGGTGAGAACCAGAACCTTTCCCAGCTGTGGGTGATCCCAGTGAGTGTAGTAGCGGTGCTGCTCGCCTTATTCATCGTCCTCAGCATAGTGAAAAAATATTCGTTCCAGAGGGAAGAAGATGACAGCGAGTTGTACAGGGCGCTTTCCTCAGAAACAAGGATGCAGATACTGAACACGCTGATGGAGGGCGAGAGGACCCCAACAGATATAAGCTCCAAGCTGAACAAGAGCAAGGCGACGATTGTGGAGCATCTGGACAAGTTGAGGGAAGTCGACCTTGTTGAAAAGATAGAGGTTGACGGCAGGAAGTGGGTATTCTACAAGCTGACGCCACGAGGAAAGTCAATCATCAAGAAAGGGGGATAGCATCAGTCGAGCAGTTTTGAAAGAATCCTCAGCGTGTGGCTGCTCAGCTTTCCTTCTGCCCTCGTTCTTCCTTTTTCTATCGCCTTCCTGAACCTATCAACCCCATCTGCTTCTGCGCGGGTATACGCATTGCCAACCTCCCTCTCCACATGCGCATCGCTCCCGCCGATCTCTGCGAGGTGATGCTCCCTGGCCAGCCCCAATGCCTTTCTGTTCTGGGAGTTCAGATACATTCCTGAATTGAAAACCTCAACAGCCTGGATTTTTCCAACGATCTCTTTGATGTCAATCCTGATTCCCCTCCAGAAGCAGAATGGATGCGGCAGCGCAGCAACTCCGCCCTGCTCAGCAATCCTGTCCAGAACATCGTGCACGTCCCCCTTCTCAACCTCATCGCTAAGGAAATAGCCAAGGATCTCGCCAACAACCTTCCCGTCCTTCTCCACCTCAATCTCCTCTCCGAGAATTACGGCAACCCCGCCCTTCTTCCCCTCTCTCAGCATCTCCTTCCATGCCTTCGTGGTGTTGTGGTCCGTCACCGCTACGCCGTCAAGTCCCTTTCTCTTTGCAGCGCTGATTATCCTTGAAGGTCTGCAGGTCGAATCGCCTGAGTAAACGGTGTGGATGTGCATATCCACTCTCATCTAATCAATACTCCGCATTCCTTATCGTGAAAAGCATCCTCTGCATAACGGTTATTATGGAAAGCAAAGCCGCAATTACTATTGCATACGTCAGATAGACAGGCTCTACTCTGTAAAGCAGCATCCCAAGGAATATCAGAATGAGCCTCTCTGCCCTTTCGAGAATGCCGGGCATCCTGGAGATTATCTTGTCGTCGCGCAGAACCCTTCTGTAAACTGCATACGCTCTGGAATAGCTCACCATAACCGAGCCGAAAAGGAGCAGCGCGGCAATCCAGAGATAAGCAGGCGTCTGGTAACCACCAATCACAACGTCAGGTATGCCGTGCAGCATTATCCCCATCAGAAGTAGCCCCTCGACAATCCTGTCCATCATGCCGTCAAGATACGCGCCGAGGTTGCTCACGGTGCCTGTCACCCTTGCCACTCCTCCGTCTATTGCATCTATCAGCGCGGATACCGCAAAAAGAATGAGGGCGTAATCCATCCGTTTGTATACAAGCGAAACAAAACCGAGCAGTGCAGGTAGCAGGGAAAGCAGAGTCCATGTATTCGCCGATATGGGGATTTTGGAGAATACCATCCCCAGCCGGATGCCTAATCTCTTGCTGAATTCCGAAAAGCTGGATTTAAGCATAAAACCGCCTTCTCGTCAATACAAGATGTAGAACAGCTTACTCCACATTCCCTGATATGTCCCCTATTGCCTTGTGGTCAAGATTCGTTTCCACATCTAGGTAGTGGATGTATATCTTGCCCTTGTAATAAGAGCCCACATCACTAGCCTTTAGTAGTGAGCCATCGGCTTTGTAGCATGGGAGTGGTGACGGCTTCGTTAATGTTCCGTTGAGTGTCTTATGACTCCCTGAGGATATGGTGACATTCTGCCAGGTGCCTGCCGCAAAGTCGATCAGCATCCAACTTTCTGAAGTGGTGCAGTTGAAGCCGATGATCTTTATGTCATGCCCCGTAGCCTGCCCCATATCCAGTATAATACCGCTCTCACCACTTGAATTTGACGCCAGTTTGTATGCATAACAGGTGAAACCTGCTGTCTGGAAACTGCACCCGCTTACGCCCCGCGGAGTGAATATGCCGAGGTAGAACAGAACTCCCACGACAACTAGCATTATCAGTATCGCCCATCCATATGTTATTAGGTACTCCATCGCAGCTTGTGCTCTTCTCATTGTGCTCACCGATTCTATTTGCTTGCAACTCTTTATAAATTTATTCGTATTGGGCGACTATATCGCCTACAAGGAGGTGGCTGAAACCAGTATCGGTTTCATTGTACCGTATATACAGCTTCCCGGCGTAATAGCTCCCCACGCTCCCCGTGGCCACATCACCGTTTGACCTGTAGCATGGCTGGTTGTTCACCAGCAACTTCTGCTCTCCCTCATTAAACTGCACGTTCATGGATTTCGTCACGGCTGATGGATTGTTCTGCGCAGTGCAGTTCAAGCCGGTAACGGTTATGGGATGTCCGCTGGTCTGTCTTATCACAATTGTCAGGTTTCCGCTGCTCGTCACATAGAAGTCAACGCAGTTGATGTCTATCGGAAATTTGCAGATTGGGGTTATGGGTTGGTTTCCTGGTGCGATAAATACGTAGTACACTGTAGCCAGCACTACAAGTACTATGGCAAAAGCAATCGCATAAATCGAGAGGTATTCTACTGCGCTCTGCCCTTTTCTGCAATCCATAATTCAATTTCAATTCCTCCATTTAAAAACATTCCTCAGCTACTTAAATATCAGATGAGGAATATGCACATGAACGTTTTTGACGACCCAGGAATCCAGAAGGCACTGGGGAGATATGTGCGCGTCATGAACGATGAGCTACCCGCCCGTTTCATGTTGTGTAAATCAGTCCCAGCGGCAATACCTGCTGGGATTTCAGAATGCTGGGCCGAGCACAGTAAGGCGATGAAGAAGTTCTCCAAGCTCCTCAACAATCCGCAGCACGTTGAGGAGGTGCGGCCCAATCTACTGGAGTTGAAGCAGCGCATCGCCGATTTGATGATTGCCGATTGCTCATTCTGCGAGAGGACTTGCAGGGTGAACAGGAAGAAGGGAGAGCTCGGCATGTGCCGTGTCGGGTATGAGTCGCGAATCTCTTCTGCTTTTGAGCACATAGGTGAGGAGCCAGAGCTGGTACCTTCGGGAACGATATTCTTCTCGGGATGCAACATGAGCTGTCAGTACTGCCAGAACTGGCAGATAAGCCAGTTCCCAAGCTGCGGGGAGGTATGGCCCCCCCAGAAAATTGCAGAGTGGGTGGAGCACCACAGGAAGTTCGGGATAAGAAACGTCAATCTCGTCGGTGGCGAGCCCACACCCAACCTGCACAACATACTCGCCTCCCTGCAGCTATGCAGGGTGAACATCCCAGTCGTATGGAACAGCAATATGATAATGTCCCAGGAGACGATGGAGCTGCTGAACGGCGTTGTTGACGTTTACTTGGCGGACTTCAAGTATGGCAATGATGGATGTGCAAAGAGGCTGTCGCTCATGCCACAAGGCTACTGGAAAACCCTGACAAGGAACAGCCTCGCCGCAAGCAGGCATGCAGAAATTTTATACAGGCATCTCGTCCTCCCCAACCATGTGGAATGCTGCTCCAAACCGGTCCTGAAGTGGGTATCGGACAACCTTGGCGACAGCGTGAGGGTGAACATAATGAGCCAGTATCGGCCGGAATACCGGGCTGCCGGCATAAGCGACATAACGCGCAGGATAACAAAAAAGGAGTATGAGGAGGTTGCCGATTATTCACGGAAGGCTGGCCTGTGGAACGTGGAGCTTCAGAGCCTACTGTTTTCTGAGTGAATACATTTAAAAGAGTAATAACCCCTATTTTCCCCCATGAAAACCTACAAACTCACTGCAATAGCGATGCTGTCATGCATAGCAGCTCTGCTGCAGATTTCCAACAGCGTTATAGGCATACCGACCGGCTTCGGCATGACCGTTGATCTAGTCGGCGTCCCCATAATCTTGGGTTTTCTGCTCTTCGGTCTTGATGCAGCGCTGTACATCTCCATACTGACTGCACTTGTGATAACTCTCGCGGCGCCAACCTCCTGGATTGGTGCGATAATGAAATTCACAGCAACCGTACCGATGTTCCTCGTTCCTGCTTTCTACATGCTCTCAATGAAGAAGAATTTCGACCTTGGGAAACTGCTGATAAACGTCTTCTTCGCACTTTTTGTTTCTCTGATGCTCTTCATCCTTTCAATAAGCGCAAACCTTGCAGGCAAAGCATATGTGCCGTCCATCACCGGTACAGTATACACCGTTCCTAGACTGGATTACCTAAGTTTCAAAGAGATGAGTGTTAGTGCGTCGGACCTGCTGCTCGGCCTTCTGCCCATCGCCGCAATAATCCTCTTCTCCTTCATCCTGCTGCACTTCTGGGGCAGGTATTCAAAGGATACCACTCCACTCATATTCTCCAGCGCGGAAGCAATGGCAGTTGTAATGATAGTGAGCATTCTTGTGCGCGGCATAGCGATGATTGTTTCCAACTATTTCTTTGCGGGGCCGCTTTTCTTTGGAACATCCCCTGAGGTGTTCATGGAAAAAGTCCCCTGGTACCTCATATTCGGCTGGAATATGTTTCAGGGTGCAATAGAGGTTATGCTTGCCTGGACTCTGGCATTCCGGTTCGGGTTCATGGAGAGGTATATGAAATGGTAGAGCAGATAGGAATACGCGACCTTAGCTTCTCATATAGGAAGAAGGCAGTCCTGTCAAAGGTTAATTTGTCAATCAGCAAAGGAGAGTTTGTTGGTGTGATAGGGCCGGTCGGAAGTGGCAAGAGCACCCTTCTCCTCACAATGAACGGCGTTATACCCAGTCTCGTATCAGGTAATTTCGAAGGGAAGATTGTGGTGTGCGGGATGGATACCCGAAAATATAAGGTTAGCGAGCTTTCCCGGAGTGTTGGAATAGTGCTGCAGGACCCGAACTCCCAGATATTCTCGCTCAAAGTGAGGGATGAGGTTGCTTTTGCACTTGAGAACAGAAAGCTCCCCAGAGGTGAGATAGAGAGCAGGGTTGAAAAATACCTCAGGATGTTCGACCTGCTTTCCAAAAGGGATGAGGATCCTCACAATCTCTCCGAAGGACAGAAGCAGAAGCTCGCAATTGCTTCCACGCTTGCAATGGAGCCGGAGCTCATCCTGCTTGATGAGCCTTCTTCAAGTCTGGACTTTGGCGCTGCAACCGAACTTTACGGGATACTAAAAAATCTGAACAAAATAGGCAGAACCATAGTTGTTGTTGAGCATGATACAGAGATGCTTCTTGACAATGCGGACAGAGTACTTGTTCTGAACGACGGGAGGATTCTGCTTGATGGCCCAACAGAAAGTGTGCTGTCAAACCCCAAAATTGAGAAATGCGGCTTGAAGATTCCTTGCACGCTCAAGCGTGCTTCCCGCAGGGTGCGTGGATGATAGCGTTCATACCTGGCAATTCGCTGGTTCACAGGACTGATGCAAGAGTCAAAATCATCTATCTCGTATTTCTGCTCTTCATACTTGTCACGAAACAGAATCTCGGAGTGCTGGTGGTAATGTCACTGATAACGCTCCTTCTCTATCAGCTCAGCGGCATACCGCTTTCCCAGCCATGCAGGGATTTGGGGAGGGGTTGGCTGTTTGTCGTCATTCCCATTCTGCTACACCTGCTCATAAACCCGCAGACAGGGATATACCGCGGAATTGCTGTGTCCCTCTTCCTGCTGAACATCATACTGATCTCTCTGCTTGATTTGTATACGACCGAGATCAGCTCCATTCTCCAGGCGCTCGTCTTCTTCAAATTCCCGAGCGAGCTTGCCTTCACCCTCATGATATCCATACGTTTCCTGCCGGTAATGCAGGAGGAGCTGAACAGGATAAGAGTTTCGCAGGCCCTGAGGGGATACGGGCTGACACCCCTGTCGCTCCCCATCCCGCTGATAGTCCCACTGCTGCACTCCTCCCTGAAACGTGCTATGGAGCTTGCGGTATCCCTCGAATCGCGTGGTTTTGACCCGGAAAACATACATGTGGCAGTCGAGCTGAAGCTTGCTGCGATGGACTACCTCTTTCTCCTCCTTCTGCCGTTCCTCTTCTCCCTTGTATTCTGAAAATAATCGGCCGCTTCCTCAACCTCCTTCCTGAATGGCCAGCCCCAGCTGCTTGACGAAAAGAGATAGGCGGATATGCACATCAGTAAGGTTAGCATTACGGTAACCACCATCATCAGAGGCATCCTCTCAGGCGCAGGGAGAAGCGGGCGCGTTCCAACTACATACTCCCCAAACCTATTCAGGTAGACATAGAAGTAGTCAACATAATCATTTGCAAGGAACCAAAGCAGGCCTGCAATGAGATAATTTCTGTTCAGCTTTCTTGGGATGAGCAACGGCCCTTCTGCAAACATGCCGATGTGCAGGACGAACAGGGCTGAGGAGGTCAGCAGGAGCGAGCCATAGAAGAAATAATCCCCAAACATCAGCAACGCAAGCACCGTCCAAATACCGTACTTCATCATCCCAACAGCGGCAATGTAGCTGAGCAGTTCGCACTCAACGCCAAGGACGGTCAGGATGAGAACAGCTGTGAACAGCATCACATAGAGGGGGCAGTCGGGTATGAAAATCCAGAGATACAGTGGGGAGGAGGACAGCTGCTCCTTGTAATAGTAATAACCGTAAAGCATCCCAAGAATATTCACCGCAACTATAAATGAGAAAACAAAAAGGCTCTTCTCCATCAAACCGCTCTCACTTTTCTTGCTGGGATTCCAGCATAGAACGAATTAGGGGGGATGTCCCTGTTCACGAGCGAGCATGCGGATATCTGGGAGTTGCTGCCTATTGTGACACCCGCGAGCACTGTGGAGTTAGCCCCTATGAGCACGTTCTTCCCAATCCTTACCTCCCCAACCCTCCACTCATCAATGAGGAACTCATGTGCCAGCAGAGTAACTCCATATCCGATTATGCAGTTGTCGCCAATCTCTATAAGCTCGGGGAAGAATATGTCGAAGACAGCCCCCAAGCCGACAGCAACATCCTTCCCAACCTTCATACCGGTCAGTCTGTAGAGGAATCTCTTCACGCTCAGCGAAGGCATATACCTGGCGGCGTATATCAAAAGGAAGTTGAAGATAACCCTGAAAGGATTCTTTGCCCTGTACCACTTGAGAAGGGAATTCCTGCCCTGAGAAGGAAAAGACCTTAGCTTTCTCATTGCATCACATATAACCCTTGAGCAGACTTGACGCCTTCTTCACGTTGTCCACTCTGAACAGATAGAGTGCGATGTTCCTCTCCTTCGTGACAAGCTGGACATTCTTTATGTTTACCTTCGCATCAGACAGCGTTCTGGCAACCTTTGCAAGTTCGCCCGGCCGATCTATCACCTTAACCACCATCGCGTCTGAGCTCAGGACTATGAAACCTCTTCTCTCAAGAATCTCCTTGCCCTTCTTCTCATCCGATACCACCAAATGTATCACTGCCTTGTCTCCCATCGTGTCGGCAGAAATGGATTCTATGTTAACGTTCTCCTGCCCAAGCGCGTATGAAAGGTCGGCCAGCAGGCCTATTCTGTCCTTTGCAAGCACGAGAAGTTCCTTCATTACATCCACCGTTAGTTATTACCCGCCCTCATTAAAAAACATAACTCTCACAGCAGCCTTTCCAGCCCCCTGTCTATTGCCAGAGTCCTCTTCATCGTTATGGTGTAGCTCTTGGGGTTCTCCTCCAGCTCATCAAGGTAGACGAACCTCCAGCCAACCCTGCCAATCCTCCATGCTATGAATGTGGTTATGCCGGTGTTGTTCTCCCAGTCCTTCAACACCCTGAATTTGTCTCTCTCTATGCTCAGGCTTCCGGATTCCCATGCCTTGCATTCAAACGCGTACTGCACCCCTTTCCTGAAAACGAGTATGTCCGGGCAGAGCGAGCTCACTCCACTCCCGGCAGCCCTTATTACTGAAAATCCTCTCTCGCAGAATAGCGAGATGAGCTCCCTCTCGCTCCTTGCTCCCTTTGCGTATCTCAGCAAATCCACACCATTATAAACTGCTCTGAGAAGTTTTATAAAATTGCTAGTGCAAAATGACTAACATGAAGGTAAAGGAAATAAGAGTAGGAGACTGCATGAAGAAGGGAGTCGTGACCCTCAAGGAAGAAAACACAGTGATGGAAGCAGCGAAACTCATGAGAGAAAATCACATAGGTTCAGTTATCATTGTGAAAGATGACGCTCCTATCGGGATAGTGACCGAGGGCGACATAACCTACAAGGTAGTCGCAGAGGGCCGAGACCCACGAAAGACTCTTATGAAGGAGGTAATGCACTCCAAACTGAAGGTGATAGGTCCTGATGAAAAGATAGAGAAGGTTGCTGAGATACTGAGAGACGAAGGGGTAAAGAGGTTGCCGGTGATAAGCGAAAAGGGAAAGCTTTTGGGAATAATCGGAGAGACGGACATAGTCAAGATATCCCCGGGGCTTTATGACATAATAAGGGAGAGAACGGCCATAGAGCGTTTTGGCGCTTCTGAGGTTACTTCGGGTCAGTGCGAGATATGCGGCAACTACTCAGAAACACTGAAGAAGAGCGGTGGGAAGCTTGCATGCGAGGAGTGCATCGAAGAGGAGTCAGTTTAATCAGGTTTATATAGGAGTTTGTTCAAAATACAACCGCTGTGCAAAGGATGGCTGATGGAGAAAGCCGATCGATGAACTTCGGTCAACATTGCACAGTACACTTCTACTCTTCTTCTCCGTTACCTTACGAGTAGCATCAAGTGACGAAAGTGAAGAAATTCAGCCCTCTGGCAATGAGGAGGCTTCAGAGAAAGCAGAAGTTCCTGAAAAGAACCTTGAGGGAACTCGGGGAAAGCGGAGCCGTGATCCTCGTTGAAGGAAAGAGGGACAGGGAGGCTCTCGAGCGCATAGGGGTGAAGAACAGGATATTCCTGATAAACATGAGCCCGGACAGGCTGTGCGAGAGAATCTCAAGGACTGCTGGTGAGGCGGTGATTCTCACCGATTTCGATGCGGCAGGAGAGAGGCTGTGCAAGAGAGTTGAGGAGGCGCTGCGTTCATACAGCGTGCTTCCAAACACGGAGATGAGAAGGAAGTTTCGCTATCTGCTCGGGGTCTACAACTTCGAGGAGATTGACAGGAAGCTTGAGGAATTTGAAAAAAAGGTTGAAGGTGATTTGAATGGCTAAGATGTACATTGACACTGTGAAGTATGTAATTTACGCAAACATTGAGATAGGCGGGCTTGTTGAGAAGCCTGACGTAGTTGGAGCAGTCTTCGGTCAGACTGAAGGTCTTTTAGGTGACGAGCTTGACCTGAGGGAGCTGCAGAAGAACGGCAGGATAGGCAGGATAGAGGTGGACCTGCAGGCGAGGGGAGGCAAGAGCGTCGGGAGGATACTACTCCCATCCTCTTTGGACATGGTTGAGACGAGCATACTGGGGGCTGCATTGGAGACAGTTGACCGGGTAGGCCCCTGCGATGCGAGGGTGAATGTGGAGAAGATAGAGGACACTAGGAGCGTCAAGAGGAAGACGGTCGTTGACAGGGCGAAGTCTCTGCTGAAGACGCTGCTCACCACTGAGATACCGGAAAGCAGGGAGATATCCCAGCTCGTGAGGCAGGAGGTGAAGACCGCCGGAGTCTCAGAATACGGTTCTGAGAAGCTGCCGAGCGGCCCAAATATCACAACATACGACTCAATAATAATAGTGGAGGGCAGAGCTGATGTGATAAACCTGCTGAAGAACGACATAAACAACGTCATTGCAGTAGGAGGGGCAAACGTGCCGAAGACGCTTGCCAACCTGTGCAGGGAGAAGGAAGTGACCGTCTTCCTGGATGGTGACAGGGGTGGTGATATAATCCTGAAGGAGCTGTCGCAGGTTGCCGAGATAGACTACATAGCAAGAGCGCCAGCAGGGAAGGAGGTTGAGGAGCTCGCCAGGAAGGAGATAATAAAATGCCTGAGAAGCAAGGTTCCGGTGGAGCAGGTTGACAACGCAAAGCAAAAGGCAGAGGAGTCGTACCCCCCAAGGCAGGAATACCAGGAAAGGCGTTACCCGCCAAGACATGAAGAGAAACCTCCGGCTGAGGAGTCAGCGCTGCAGGACATAACGAAAATCAGTACAGAAGTGGAGCCACCGCAGATGCTGCTCACCAGTCTGAACGAGCTGGAGAACACTCTCAGGACAAGGATTTACGACGAGCAGCTCGCGCTGAAGTATGAGGTGCCTGTTAGGGATTTGATAAAGACGCTGACAGACTCCGCTCCGGTATATGCGATTGTCCTTGATGGAATAATCACTCAGAGGCTTGTCGATTTGGCAGAGGGCAAGGGCGCAAAGGTGTTGCTTGGAGTGAAGATGGGCAACATCTTCCGAAAACCCGAGGAGATGCTGATCTCAACCAAATTCTGATTTCTTTTTATTTCTTTTTTCAAAAGTGATATAAAAACATAGGAACAAAAGTATATTATGGACCTACCGGAGAGCACAAAAGAAGTTGCTCTGCCTAAGGATCCGCTTGAGATGATAATAGGACAGAGTGACGCTGTTGAGGCAGCCAAGATTGCCTCAAGACAGAGGAGACATCTTCTTCTTGTTGGTCCGCCCGGGACTGGAAAAAGCATGATAGCCCAGTCGCTGGCACGTCTCATACCGCCGCCAAAGCAGGAAGTAGCTGTGCTTCACAACTTCTCAAACCCCGAAAGACCTATCCTTGACGTGAGGCAGTTCAAGCCCTGCTACGGAAAGGAGGAAGGGATACTCGTCCCGCTATCAAGGGTGCCGAAATATGTTGCGGAGAGGCTGGGCTGCAAATGCAATGTCTGCGGAGGCCTCAGTTCAACAACGTATCTCTGTCCCAAGTGCGGCTCTGACAAGCAGACGAAGGGTCTGACACCATTTGAAGATCTCGTCTCCAGCAAGGGGGCAAAGACGAACGAGAGGGTTTATGCGATAAGGAAATGCCCTGACGGAAAGGAGGAGATGATGGTTTACGAGAAGGCAGATGGAGACAAGGTAAGAGTGTATGACCAGAAATCACTGACAAAGGTTGTCGATTCCGAAATGAAGCCCCGCAAGGTCATCATCCTCTTGAAGAGGAATACGTTCGTGCAGGCAACCGGCGCATCTGAAACAGAGCTGCTTGGCGATGTGAGACATGATCCCTACGGAGGGCATCCTGAAGTCGGAGTGCTGCCTTATATGAGGGTGCTTCCCGGCGCAATCCACGAAGCTCATGAGGGGGTGCTCTTCATAGATGAAATAGCCAATCTGAATTACCTGCAGCGCTACATACTCACAGCAATGCAGGAGAAGAAGTTCCCCATAACGGGCAGGAATGCATCAAGCACAGGCGCTTCCGTGAGAGTGGATGGGGTCCCAAGCGATTTCATACTTGTGGCTGCATTGAACATGAGCGATTTGCCCTCTCTACTTCCGCCTCTCAGGTCAAGGATAGCGGGAAACGGGTATGAGGTGCTCCTGAAAACACACATGGAGGACAACGAGGAGAACAGGGACAAGATGGTGCAGTTCATAGCGCAGGAGATTGTGAAAGACGGCAGGATACCACATGCAAATGCAGAGGCAATTCTTGCATTAATAGAAGAGGCGAGAAAAAGGGCAAGGCTGGTGGATAATGCTTCCGGTTTGACACTGCGTCTCAGGAGCATCAGCGGGATAATAAAGCTTGCAGGCGACCTTGCCTGTATTGATGGAAGCGAATTCATAGAGAAGAAGCATGTTGAAGCTGCGATAAAGAGGGGGAGGAGCATCGAGGAGCAGGTCAATGAGAGATACGGTTCGTGGTGGAGAGCCGGCATGAGCGAGTATGGGGGAAAGATTGAGAGAGGGGATGCCAAAGAAGTGGCGTGATACACGATTAAGCTTCAAACCTTACCGAAAATGTTCCAACAACAATTCTCTGGATGTTGGTATCTGCTTCTGTGTAGTTGATGTATATCTTTCCATTGTACCGAGCACCTATATTCGTACTTGTAAGCGCAGCTCCGTTTTGATCAGTGCATGTCACGTTAGCAATGCCGCCAGAGCTGTCTTCTTTCGCCACATAAGCCATGCTTCTCGATTCTATTGTCACATTGGTATCAGGTTCATAGTCAATGAAAGAATTTGTCGCATACTCCCAACTGGTGTTCTTCGTGCAAGAAACGCCAGTCACTATGATCCTATGACCCGTTCCTTGACCAATCTCAAGAGTGAGTTTACCTGTTCCTGCAGACAGCTTGGATGTCACGCATAAAATACCAGTAGGGAAGGTGCACTGTGCCGGAGTAGGAACATTTGGGGTACTTATCCAAATGTAAAATGCAAAGAGCAGAACCAATGCAATCGCCACCATAATGTTACGTGGTGTCGGGGTTTGAATTGCTTTTAACAAAAAATATAATAAAATTCCTATTGGCAGCACCATACAGATTACAAGAACTCCAATACCTCCTATTGTGTACTTAAATGATACTGGCAAGATAATAAAACATAAAAATGCTATGATAGCGATAAGAAGAAACTCCTTTGCAGTCAACGATTTTTTTGCTTGTTTCATACACCCACCTTTATTACATATAAACACTAACATATTTTAAACTAAAACTTGATAATATTTGGAGGCAGTATATAAATGCACTGGGCCCGTGGTCGAATGGTAAGACGTCAAGGAAGCTTGTTTGACTCAACTTCCGCGTAACCCTTACACGGTGAAAACTCCCGGTTCGATCCCGGGCGGGCCCACTTTAAATAAAGAGTTATTAAATCTAGCTGAGAAAAATAATGTTGCGCCGTGGTAGCTCAACCTGGGAGAGCATCCGGCTGAAGACCGGATGGTTGCCGGTTCAAATCCGGCTCACGGCATATGCGGCTGTAGTCTAGCCTGGTAGGACTCGAGCTTGCCAAGCTCGCGAGCCGGGTTCAAATCCCGGCGGCCGCACTTGAGTGAGAAGATGAGAAAGTTGGTTATCGTCCTGGTGCTCCTGCTTCTAGCGCTCCCCATACCTGCAAGGACCGCCACAATGCCGGTTCCTGCGGTTGTAACTCTCGGAGGGGGAGAGCTCGTAAAGTTGGACATTGAGATGAAACAGGGTAGCGGGCAGGTTTACATATCCACAGAACCTCTTGTTGGAATACAGACGCAGAGCTCGGCTAGAATTGCATTCAATGTTGCAGGGGGGCTGGCAGGGGTGAATACAAGCAAATATGATATGCTTGTGAACCTGCATGACTATGGAGGAGCAAAGTCGGTTGACGGCCCAAGCGGAGGAGCTGCAATGACGCTGCTCATGCTCTCGCTCTTGGAAAACAAGACAGTGAGGGGAGACCTGACAATGACCGGAACAATTGAGAAGGACGGATCCATAGGTGAAGTGGGGGAAGTTGGGAAGAAGACCCAAGCGGCAGTTCTCGGAGGTATGAAAGTAATACTCATACCGAAGAATTACGACATGTTCGACAAAATGGTATTCAGCATACTGGGGCAGAGATGGAACATCTCCATAATCGAGGCCAGCAATATAACAGATGCGGCCGAGCTGGCGTTCACCCCAGAGAGCGTGACTTTGCAAAGCAACGTGATGGAAACCAAACCAACGATTAAGACTAGCATGCCCAGGACGAATATTAACTGCACCAGCTGCTACCTGCAGGAGTTCAAGCAGCTGGCTACGAAGATTATGGATGGAAATGCGGCGATTCTTGAGAAGCTGACGAAGCAGAACCGAAGCGAGTTTTCCTATTTCCTTGATGCAATCGAGAGTGACCTGGAGCAGGCAGCGGATGCAGTGGAGTCAAACTATCCGTACAGTGGGGCAAACTCTGCATTCCTGATAAGGATAAACCTGAACTTCCTTAATGAGAGTAACATCACCTACAAAGGGCTGAAAAGCCGCATGCTTGATGTTGGGAACTGCATAAAAACTGCGGAGAAGCCGCAGATGACGAAGGAGAACTTCGAGTGGGTAGGCGGAGGAGAGGAAAGACTTGCGTGGTCACGGAAGAAGCTTGGTGATATAGAGAAGCAGAACTATTCAAGTGATGATGAGGAGACAACGTTGTTCCTGTTCAAGGAGCTTCTCACGGCAGATAGCTGGTGCCAGGTATCGCATGAGATGTTTTCCGTTGCTGAGAAGATTGGCGGCACACCAGTCAACGAGACCAATCTGAAGGAATTGGCATCAAGCAGGATAGAGGAGGCTGATGAGAAACTGAAGTCATTTGCAGGTGCAGACTTCGGTGATGCAGGATGGCGTTTCGAGGCTGCAAGAGGCGAGCTGGGGAATGACTCTTTTGTGGCAGCAGTATTCGACTCAGACTACCTGATAAGCGCGATAAAGATGCTCAACGAGAGCGCAGATGAGGATAGCTTTCTGGATGAGCAGTTCAACAAATCCTGGCAGTGGAACGGAATGTGGGCTGCGCTATACGGGAACCATGCCGAATACTTCTACATTAGGAACAAGAAGGGACTGGGCGGGGCTCCCTCGGCAATGCTGCTAATAATATACGCTGACAATCTTAACAACGACACGGTGCAGATGAGGGAGCTTTTTGAAAATCCAGTTGTTGAAACAACCCCGCCAGCCAACGTCACGGCAACCACGGAGATTCCTGCTGACTACCAGACGGAGCTGGCTCTGCTTCTGGCAATATGCGTGATTATGGCGATATTCCTAAACGTCGTTCAGTTTTTCAAGGCAGAGAAGTGAATGCATGCACTCATCAAAAAACATAATCGGCACTAAGGGCAGGGAGCTTGAGAGCAGGAGAATCGCCCTGTGTGTGTGCGGCAGCGTTGCCGCTGTCAAATCTCCTGAACTTGCAAGGGAGCTCATGAGGCACGGGGCTGAGGTAGTGCCTGTCATGAGTGAGGCTGCGAAGGAGATAATCCGCCCCGAACTGATGCACTGGGCAACGGGCAACCCAATCATAACAAAGCTTACTGGCGACGTGGAGCATCTGAAGTTGTGCGGTAGGCACAGGGAGAGAGTCGATTTGGTGGTGGTGGCCCCTGCAACTGCAAGCACCATAGGGAAGCTTGCGAATGGGATTGATGACAACCCGGTAACGACAATACTCACGACCGCCTTGGGAAGCGGTGTGCCGATACTATTCGCACCCGCAATGCACCTCTCAATAAGCGATAATAAAATTGTCAAGGATAACATCAGGAAGCTTGGCTCTCTTGGGGTGGAGTTCGTCGATCCTGACTCAAGTGAGGGGAAGGCAAAGATGGCGAGTGTGGACAGGATAGCTGCCCTAGCCATCCGTATGCTTTACACAAAGAACATGCGTGGCAAGAAGGTTCTTGTCACCGCCGGAGCAACTCGGGAATACATTGATGACATACGTTTCATATCAAATCCAAGCAGCGGAAGGATGGGAACCGAAACGGCGAGGGAGGCGTACCTGAGGGGCGCAGACGTGTTGCTCATCCACGGTCATGTCGATGTTGAAATTCCAGCCTATATGCGCAGCAGATATGCCGAATCCACGGAGGACATGTACAAGGAAGTCATCGCAAATGTCCGAAAAAGTGATGTTGTTGTCCTTGCCGGCGCGCCGTCCGATTTCGCGCCTGTGAGGAGAAAGGGCAAGGTCCATGCAAGGGGGGAGTTGCACCTGACGCTGCGCACACTTCCAAAAATAAGCGATGCAGTGAAGAAGGTGAAGTCGGACGTGAAGCTGATTCTATTCAAGGCCGAGAGCGGAGTTGATGACGATAAGCTTAGGGAGATTGCAGTGAAGAAGCTCAAGGAAGCCAGGGCGGACATGATACTCGCAAACGATGTTGGCAAAAAGGGAGTCGGGTTTGTCAGCGAGTCCAATGAGGTGCTGCTCATAAAAGCTGACGGTTCTTGCAGGAAAATCAAAGGAAGAAAATCAGAAATTGCAAAGGCTATTTTTGACTGCCTCTGAACTTCGCCAGCTTCTCCCTCAATGCAGCGTTGCCTGTTGCGAGGATTTCCACCGCAAGGATTGCCGCATTCTTGCCTCCGTCTATTGAAACCGCTGCGACAGGCACTCCGCTTGGCATCTGCATTGTGCTCAGCAGGGCGTCAAGCCCCGCAAGCTTTACGTTGACAGGAACTCCGATAACAGGCAGAGTAACTCTTGACGCTATGAAGCCGGGCAGTGCAGCGGAAAGACCTGCTATTGCTATGATGACCTTCGCGTCAGTGTTTTTCACAATGCTCTCAACCTTTTCCGGATTGCGGTGCGCAGACGCAACCTGAAAGTCAAAGTCAACTCCGAACTCCTTCAGCACCGCGGCCGCGTCGTCAGCTATCCTCTTGTCGCTGCTGCCTCCAGCAATAATCAACACATCCACCATCAAACCACCTCGAACTTCTTCCCAGTTATAATTTCGTAAGCTTCAATATACCTCCTGCTTGTTCCTTCCACCACATCCTGAGGAAGCTTTGGTGCAGGGGGCTGCTTGTTCCACTTTATCGACTCCAGGTAGTCTCTCACATACTGCTTGTCGAAGCTCTTCTGGGATCCTCCCGGAGAATATGAGTCAGCCGGCCAGAACCTTGAGGAGTCAGGAGTAAGCATCTCATCCACAACTATAAGCTCATCATCCAGCAGGCCGAACTCGAATTTCGTGTCTGCGATTATTATGCCGCGCTTCCTTGCCTCCTCCGATGCGCGCTTGTATACGCCTACGCTGGCCTCCTTCACCTCTTCCGTCCTATCCTCACCTATAAGCTCGGCCAGTTCCTTCTCACTTATGTTCAGGTCATGCCCTGCCTTAGCCTTCGTGGATGGCGTGAATATCGGCTCAGGGAGCCTGTCCGACTCGCGCATTCCTTTCGGCAGCCGAATCCCGCAGATGCTTCCTTTCTCCTTATACTCCCTCCAGCCCGAACCTGAAAGATAACCCCTCACAATGAATTCCGCGGGCAGCGGCTTCGCCTTCTTGATTAGCATGCTTCTCCCCCTGAGAATACTGGAGAATTTCGCAGCTTCCGGAGGGAATCTGGAGACGTCCGCGGTTATGACGTGGTTTGGCATTATGTCCTTCGTGCAGTCAAACCAGAACAGAGAAAGCTGCGTGAGCACTGCCCCCTTGTGCGGTATGCCGTTTGGCAGCACCACATCAAATGCGGATATCCTGTCCGTCGCAATCATCAGCAGCCTGTCCCCGACTTCGTAAGTGTCCCGAACCTTACCTCTCCTGAAAAGCTTCAGTCCCTTCAGATCAGTCTTCAGCAAAACATCCATCCCATCACTCCCGCATTATACAAGAGGCGCCACCAGAAAACCTAGAAGTGCTATGAACATTGCAGCAAGGCTAACATTCCTGCTTGATTTCATGAACCCTGCCGAAGTGTCCCTGAACGAATTCAAAGCAATATACGCCAAGAGAATATCAGTAATGACTGTTGGAATGATGTAAAGAATATTGCCGGCATACGGCGGGATATACAAGTAGGGTATGGTGCTGAGCGCTATGCTTGTGATGTAGAGAAGCGAGGACAGCAGAAGGGAATTCCTCGCACCTATAACCATCGGAAGCGTCTTTGACTTCCTCCCTCTCCTGTCACCTCTCACATCCCTTATAGTACCCATCACTTCTCTTGCCAAGCCGCTCACAAAAGCAATGGAGCTGAGCACCAGCAGGGCAGGAGGAAGCTCGTCTGCAACCGCCACCCCCCCGTACAGGAAAGGAATGGCCATCGTTGCTGCTATGTAGATGTTGCCCAAAAGCGCAACATCCTTAAGCCTGAAGCTGTAGAGATAAGCAAGAATTGAGAATGCAACCACCAGAATGAACGAGTTGAGGTTAATCAAAAGTGATACGAGAATTCCTGAAATGAAAAGCGCGATCGAAAGGAGATATGCGCGCTGTGGCTTGACCTTTCCGCTCACAAGCGGTCTATCCCTCCTCCTGTTTATCCTGTCACTTCTCAGATCAAAATAGTCGTTTATCGCAAAGCTCGCAGCGCTGACAAGCATTGGCGGAATAACGCTCAGAAGAAGGAAGTCGTAACTCGGCAGGAAGCGCAGTGTCGTAACCTCTCCCACCACTACTGCAATGGCAAGCATGATGGAGTGCTCAAAACGGGTCAGTTCCCAAAGGTCCTTAACCTTCATCCGATCTCCTCGCTATAAGTGCGGCGCATGCTCCCGCGCCCACTCCGTTATCTATATTCACAACCGTAAGGAAGCTGCAGCTCTGCAGCATTGACTTGAGGGCAGCCTCGCCCTTTCCGCCGAACCCGTAACCTGATGAAACAGGAACCCCAATCACAGGAATGTCGACCATCCCCGCAACAATTGATGGCAGGGTTCCTTCCCTGCCTGCAACGACCACAATTACATCCACACCTTCCTCCAGCATTTCTCTCAGTGGCGCGAAAAGCCTGTGAATGCCGGCAACCCCCACATCGTATGCCTTCTTCACCTTGCACCCCATCATCTCTGCAACAACAGTCGCCTCCTCAGCCACGCCTATGTCCGAAGTCCCCGCGGTTATCACCCCAACAACCCCCTTCCTCTCCACCTTGCTTTTAACAATCGCGGCAGTCTTTGCCGACTTGTTGTAATCAACATTCCTGAACCTTTTCCTGAGGGTTTTGAGATGCTCCCCCCCCACCCTGCTCACCAGAATATTGCCCTCCATTCCTTCAACTATCCTAACAACCTGTTCAGGACTCTTTCCCTCTGCGAGTACCACTTCCGGAATTCCGATGCGTTTTTCCCTTCCAACGTCTATTCTGGCGAACTTCCCAATTCTCTTAACTCCCTCAATCCTGAGCATTCTTTCAGCTTCCTTTACCTCAAGCCTGCCGCTTCTAACCTTTTTAAGAATGGACTTAAAATCCTCCAACTCTATAACCCCCCAAATCTGCAGTTACATATCGGTACCCAAGCTTAATGAACTTTTTGTTTATCCTATCCGAGTTTTTCCCCTTGACAAGGTTTGCAATGTGCTGCTTGTCAACTTCTATCCTTGCAGTCTCGCCATAGTCCCTCACCCTGACAACTCTGGCTCCGGTGAGCTTTCTTACGAATTCCTCAGCTTCCTCAATTCTCCTCAGGGTCCTCTCGTCAATCCTGCATCCCATAACCCTTGAGGAGAGGCATGCCTCGGCAGTCTTCCCATAGTTCGGCAATCCCATCTCCCGCGCCAGCTCCTTCACTTCTTTTTTGCCAAAGCCCAGTTCCAGAAGGGGCGAGTACACTCCCCCCTCCCTGCATGCCCGCATGCCTGCTCTTGAATCGTTCAAATCATCAAAATTAGAGCCGTCTGCGATTGTGTTTATCCCTTCTTCATCGGCAACTTCCCTTGCAATGCCAATCACGCCGCTTTTGCAGTGGTAACACCGTAGGGAGTCATTCCTTCTAACTTCTGCTGAAATTTTCCTCTGCACCACCCTGTGCTTTATACCTATCCACTCTGCAATCCTCACGGCAGACTCAAGCTCCCTTCTCGAAACAGATGGGTCCGCAACAGTCACTGCAATTGATTTTTTTGACGAGAGGAAGGCGGCCTTTGCCACAACGCTGCTGTCCACCCCACCCGACAGAGCGACCACAGCAGGGGATTTTTCCTTGAATGCAGCAAGCAACCTGCGGAGATTCCTCCTTGCCTTACCGAACATATTTTAATATCTGAATGAGAAATATAAAAACATGACACAATTCGTATTCCTTCCGGAAATGGGCTGCTCAGGGGACATGGTACTCAGCGCCCTTGCTGACCTAGGGGCTGAGGCAGAGATACGAGACAGCCTGAAGCTCAGTTTGGGAGCTGACGTCTCTTTCAAAGAAACTTCCAAGAATGGCGTGAGAGCAAAGATGCTTCAACTTAGCTCTGACGAAAAGTGCTCCCCGCTAAAGATCATGGAGCTAATCCGCTCAGCAGCTGACATCCTTGAGTTCGACGAACCGCAGATGAGGTTTGCCTGGGATACGTTTGAAACCATCATTGAAGCGGAGAAAAGCGTCCATGGAATCGGGGAAGTTCACCTGCACGAGGTTGGCCGCATGGACACGGTTGTAGACATAGTCGGAGCAACGGTTGGTCTGACCAGCCTCGGTGCATTTGACGCAGACATCATCTCATCACCGATTGCAGTCGGAAAGCAACCCGCGCCCGCCACCATAAGGATACTGAAGAGCAGAAAGTTCGACTTCTACCAGAGGGACATAGCGCACGAGCTGTGCACGCCGACCGGAGCGAGTATAATAGTGAACCTTGCCCACAGGGTTGAGAAGCCAAAGCATACCGGCAGATACCGCGAAGGCTGCGGCGGAGGGAGCATGGACTTCCATCTGCCGAATGTGCTTCGGGTAAGGATTATCTGAAAAGTGGTTGAATGATCGAAGAGTGCATGCTTGAGACCAACCTTGACGACATCTCAGGGGAGATTCTGGGCTACACGGCAGAGAGGCTTCTTGCAGAAGGAGCGAAGGACGTCTGCTTCATCCCAATATTTGCAAAGAAAGGCAGGCCAGGCTTCATGCTTCAGGTAATATGCGAGAAGAAGGACTCGCGGAGGCTTGCAGCAATCATAATGGAGGAGACGGGAACTCTTGGCGTCAGGGAAGTAATCTTCAGAAAGCACATCGCGAAGAGGAAAATAAAGGAAGTGAAAACAAAATTCGGCAAGGTGCGGGTGAAAATATCCGAAACACCCGGTCTGAACAGGGTGAAGCCTGAATACGAGGACGTGAGGAAAATTTCCATGAAGCTGAAGAAACCCTACAGGGAGGTTTATGATGAGATTGTGAAGAGTTTTCAGCGTCAATTCTAGGTTAGATTTATAAACAGTTTGCTACAAAAAAATTCATGCGGAAAGACAGCTAAATTCTTGGATACTGCTTTTTGTAAGTGATTGAATGAAAAACAAATTCCTGAAAACCCCGACCAGCCCATTAAAAGTCCTTAACAAGGACGTGGGCGAGCTGCTTGACGAGATGCGGTACATCGGCTTCCAAGGCAGGAAGCTCGGCGAGCTAGCAAACGCATGGACCAACATGCTGAAAGAAGACAGGATAATCATCTTCATGGGGCTTTCCGGTGCGATGGTGCCGGCTGGAATGCGCAATGTGATATCCTACCTCATAAGACAGAGGATGATTGACGTCCTGGTATCAAGCGGAGCAAACCTCTACCATGACTGCCACGAGGCACTGGGCAGGAAGCACTACCTGGGGACGCAGAATTCCAATGATCTGGTTCTGCGCAAGCACTACGTTGATAGGATATACGACGTATTCGCAAGCGAGAAGGGTTTTTACAAAACCGATACATGGATTGACAAAAAATTTGCGCAGACGCTGAAGGATGGCTATCCCTACTCCTCCAGAGAGATACTCGAACTTCTTGGCAAGAAGCTTAGCGAGAGGAAGACGGCGAAGAACTCAATTCTCGTCAGCGCATACAGGATGGGTGTTCCCATATTCTGCCCCGCGATAGGCGACAGCTCCTTGGGCTTCTCGATAATGTTCTCAAACAGAAAGCCGACCAAAAAGCAGATGGAAACTGGAAAAGTGCGGAAGCACATAATAATTGACTGCATTAAGGATGTAGACGAGATATCCCGCATATGCGAGAAGCCGGTTAAAACCGCCGGAGTGTACATAGGCGGAGGGGTCCCGAAGAACTACATACAGCAGAGCGCCGTTATCGCAAGCTACCAAACAAGGCATGACAGGAGCCATGACTACGGGTTGCAGATAACGATGGACTCCCCGCAGTGGGGCGGGTTGAGTGGCTGCACGCTCGAGGAGTCGCAGAGCTGGGGCAAGTACGATGCAAATGCAACCATGGTGACGTGCTACTGCGATGCAACGATAGGGCTGCCAATAGTCGTGCATGCACTCATGCAGAGGGCAGAAAAAATTGCCAAGGCGAGGAAGAAGCCGAATTTCAGGTGGCAGGACGACTCATTTGAACTGAAGTTTGAGTGATTATATGAGGTTGCTGCATTCACTCCCGCCATACAACTTTGTGGGACTTGAGCCCGAGCTGACCTCATTTGAAAAAGCAAGGGTGGTCGTCCTTCCTGTTCCCTACGACTCCACAGTCTGCTATAGAACAGGGGCGAGGAATGGACCGCATGCGATAATAAACGCTTCAAGGAACATGGAGTTGTACGATGAGGAACTGGGCTTCGAGCCTGCCAGCGTAGGGATACACACGCTTGATGAGCTGGAGCCGTCAAGGGACTCTCCAAGAGAAACTATAAAGAGGGTGGAGAGCGCAGTTGCGGAGATACTTGAGAAGAAGAAATTCCCCCTCATGCTGGGAGGGGAGCATTCCATATCAGTTGGCGCGGTGAGGGCAGTTTCGAAATTATACAAAGATTTAACTGTCTTGCAGCTTGACGCCCATTCAGATCTGAGGGACGAGTTTGAAGGAACAAAGTTCGGCCACACTTCCGTGATGAGGAGAATCTCCGAGTTTTGCGACACCGTTCAGGTGGGGATAAGAAGCATGTGCGCGGAGGAAGCGGAGTTCGCAAAGAAGAAGAAACTGAAGCTTTTCCATGCAAGGGATTCCCTCAAGCCGAAATTCATAGTCTCAAGCCTGAAGAGGAATGTTTATGTGACAATTGATTTGGACGTGTTCGACCCATCCGAAGTTCCGGCAGTCGGCACACCAGAGCCTGGTGGCTTGCACTGGTACGATGTCCTCGCAATTCTGAAGGAAGTCGCATCCAGCAGGAATGTCGTCGGGTTTGACGTGGTGGAGCTCTGCCCGATAGATGGCGACATCACATCCGATTTCCTTGCAGCGAGGCTCGCCTACAAGTTCCTAGGCTACATTTTTAAGAACCGAATTCCCAAACAATAGCTTATGGAGTGGAAATCCTCTTACCGGAACGCGTTGCTATACGCAGAGAGGAATATTGCTGGAAATGCTCTTTTTGCCTACAACGTCAACATAGATGCGGTCAAGCATCTGAGAGGCGGAGAGCGGTTCCCAAAAAGAATATCGAATTTGCTTAAGGAATCCGTCAGGAACGGCGAGCAGAGCGAGGTAATGATAGATGAAAAAACACTGAACCTCCTTATGGATGGGGGATATGACGAGTTGAGGATGGGCGGGCAGGCGGGGAACATGAGCAATGTTGCCTCCTCGCTCGGGGTGCACTGCTACGCCCATGTTCCGTCAAAGTGCAGAGAGCAAATGAGCCTTTTCGAGCATCCAGAAAACATCTTCATCGCAGACGGGAGCTTCAAAAACCCTCGGCAAGTCCATAGAAAGTGTGACGTGCCTGTCCATCTTGTTATGGAGTTCAGGAAAGGCTACTGCTTCCAGAACGTGAAAGCACCGGCTTCAAACAGGCTGATTGCATCCTTCAACCCCCCCTGCGCGGTATTGGAAATCGATGACGAGTTCAGAAGGCTTATCCCAGGAGTAATCAGAAAAGTTGACAAAGCTGTCATAGCCGGATTCCACAACCCCACCATTGGAAATGATTTTGCGGAAAGACTGGGAAACGTCCGAAAGCACATTGAGGAGCTGAAGGGAGTCAATCCCAATCTAAAAATACATGTCGAACTGGGAGACTTCCAACATCCGCGGGTTCTCAAGGAATTGACACGCAGAATCCTCCCGATATGCGACAGCGTCGGGTTCAACGAGGGCGAATTGGAACAGATGAAGAAGGTTCTAAAAATGAAATGCAACATCTGGGAGGCATGCGACAGGATTTGTGACATGTTCTGCACTGCAGTATTCCACTGCAACTCATTCTCATTCTCCGTCGAGAAGAAGGAGGGCTGCCCGGACCCCCTGCTGTTCGGTTCTCTGCTTGCAGCTCACAGGGCCGCAACTGGCAGAGATGCATCCTTCAAGGAGCTGGAAAGATTCTCCAAAAGAATAATGGTGAATAGGGAGGGAGCCAAACAGCACGAGCGATTCAGGAAGATAGAATTCAGGAACAATGCCTACCTTGCTCCTGCTCTGGACATAGGCGAACCGAGGATGACTGTTGGATTGGGAGACTGTTTCACTGCAGGCTATTTCCTCACAAAATAAGATGCGACCGCCGGGATTTGAACCCGGGTCGTTGGCTTGGAAGGCCAAAGTCCTACCAGGCTAGACTACGGTCGCATATGCGGCCGCCGGGATTTGAACCCGGGCAATGAGCTTGGGAAGCTCAGATCCTAATACCCGAGCTTTCGGCAAACGCCTCAAGCCCACCAGGTTATCCGGCATCAGCATTGCTGTGCGCCTCTAGATTACGGCCGCGTCACCTTATATAGCTGAGGTCGTCCCCCTTGAGCACTCCCCCTCCGATGCCCTTCTGCTTTTCTATCTCCTTCTCCATCTTCTTCATGAATCTCTCGCTTTCCTTTGCTCTCTCGTCAAGCTTGTTCAAATCAAGCGGGATGTTAAGTATCTTTGTGAGTATGATTAGGACGCTTTTTGCTGACTTGACGTCAACATAACCTCCGTGGGTTTCCCCCATGAGGCACGCCCCGTCCATTTTCCTTATCTTCCCCAGCCCGAGCAGAAGGCCTGCAGCTCCTATGATTGAGCCGTTAGCCTCGCCGAAGACTACACCGTACTTCTTCAGTTCATCCACAACTTCCTTGTGCGTTGCCGAGCCGAGAACACGCGGATTCTCAATGATTTTACCAACCCCGTATCCGCCAAGCGTGTATATCCTCTTGCCCTTCATCTTCGCAAAGTAGTCGAGTATCCTGCTGCAAACCTCGAACTGCGCTTCTGGCGTTATTGCCTGCACATCACCGACAAGTATGAGTAGATCAGCGCCGTTCTTCTTGGGGTTCTTCCAAGCGTAGAACTTGTTCTTCAGCATCCTGAGAGTCCCCTTCTTCAGCATCAGAACTTGGTGGGGGAAGTGCTCCGAGTAAATCTCTGCAACCTTCTCCGCCTTCAGCTCCTTTATCAGATGTTCTGCCGCGAGCTTGCCCACAAGCCCTATGCCTGGCAGCCCCTCTATCAAGATCGGATTCTTGAGCTTAACACCTTTCTTCGAAATGATTATAGTGCCTTTCATAAAACCCCCTCACCAAACTTCGCCCTCCTCCGGTATGCGCCGTACCTGTCTTCCGGTGAAAACTTGGGCGGATGCGCAGTGCAAGTCGTCTCGCCGCACTTTGGGCATTTATCCTTCATGGTGTAAAGACCGCATCTGGCGCATTTTTTGAGTTTTTCCATAGGACCTACTTTTCCTCTCTCTCAAACTCCGCAAACCCATCTCTCTCATTCATCCCTTCCTTCACCTTCTTGGATACCACCGAAGCTATCTTCTCAGCCTTCTTATAGTCAGATGCCGTTACCGCCATCATGTACCTCGGCGCTCCCAGGTATGTTATCCTGACCTCCTCGTCCTCGCCCGCGCTTTCCTTGGCTTCGAGCAGTACTTTCTTGATCACGTCTATGCCATCCGGCTCCCTGCTGCTTATGTTCAGCGTTCCAGTTATCCTGACTCTGGGGCGCTTTATGTTCTGGGAGGCAATCCCTCGCATTACAGCCTTCCATTCCTTCGGTGCTTTCACGGCGTCCAATGCTTTCTCATCCCTTGCCGCCTCCTCAAAAGCAGAATATAAGCTGCCGAACTTCTCAACAAGCTCCGCCCCCATCTCCTTCCAAACATGCTCGTGGGGCTTTCCAATCATCTTCTCAACAACCTCAAAGAGCTTTCCAGCCCTCTTCTCCTTCCTGTAGCTCTCTATTTTCCTTCTCCTATCCAAGTCACTTACTCTCTTCAGGGAGAGGTCGATCTGATTCTTCTCAGGAACTATCCTGAAAACCCTTGCAATAATCTTCTGGTCCTCCTTGAGGAATTCGTGAATGTTCTTTATCCACCTCGAAGCGACCTCAGAAACATGCAGGAAGGTCTCCCTGTCACCGTATTCATCAAGACTGCAGAAGGCGCCGTAGGGAAGTATCTTCCTTACAGTAGCTATGACGAACTCATCAAGTTCAGGTTCATCTCTCTGGCTCATATTCTCACAGAACCTTGACTATCTTGCCGTGCACCTTTGCCCTTGAGCCGGTCGGCTCTGCCAGCACCCTGTTGCATACAAGGCATCTTACCATAGTGCTTGAGTTGCCGAATAAGTTCTGCTCGTTTCCGCAGTCGCACTTGACTCTCAAAAATTTGCTCATCCTATCACACCTCAGCTCTTTATCTCAATCTTCTTCCTAGTCCTCTTCCCAATAATCCTCTCCTGCTTCTTCTTGCAGATACTGCATTCCAGTATGATTTTCTGCTTCTTGCCCTGTTTCTTCACGGCTTTCTCTCCTGCAACCTTTCCCACATAACCCCTTATCTTCCTCTCGTGCTGTCTGTTGCCCCACGCCATGCTCCTCGCCCTTCCCTTTGAGGCAGTCCTCACCTTGTGCTTCGTCTTTTTCTTGCACTTTGGGCAGTAGGTGTTTATCTCATTTGGGAACTTCATGTGAAACAACCTCCGTATACTCTGCAATTCCTTTCCTTACAAGAAGCTGCGCCTCCTTGTCTGGCAGCTCTATGTCATCTCCCTCTTTGAAAGGACCGTAAACCTTCATGTCAGTTCCAACGAACTTAGGAAGGGGTTTTAAAATTTTAATCCTTTTAATACTTTCTTCTTCGACGCCCTCAGCGCATCCCGTGATATTCCTGAAACATTCCGACTCCTCTGCTATAACACTGCGTATCATGTCGAACAGCTTCGTCTCCTCCTCAGCCAGTGTGACCCCTTCCCCAACATTGGCTGATCTCATCGCCTTCATAACTATCTTCTGCTTCCTTTTGTCGTGTATATCCTCCACAACCTTCAGTATGCTCTCATACTCCTTCGCCTCTGCGAGGCCGAAGTCCTTCTTCAGGCTGTCATTCTTCTTCTCTATGAGCTTCTTCACATGCTTGTAGAAATCCGCTGGCAGGCTCTGCAGGACTGGGCTGGCCCTCTCCCTGCCTTGGATCCTCCTGAGTTCCTCGTAGCTCAACTCTTCCATAATACTGCCTCCTTCTTGCAGAGCAGAAACAACGCCGCGTATTCCGGCAGTTCCTTCTCCTCACTCTTGAACGGCCCGAATGTAAGTTCACCTAGCCTAAATTCAGGTGCATTCTTAATTTTAATCCTTACTGGTTGGTCCCCGAAAACTACTGCTTCCTTAAGCGGGTCGAAACTGTTCAGATCCTTGACTCTCTTTGCGAGCAGGGCGCTTTCCCCATGCAGGCTGTCCGGCAAGCGTATGAGCTTGCTCGCGTCTGCTGTGACATTCTGGTCTATCCTGTCGCCGAGCTTCACGCCAAGCCTTCCGACAACGTTCCTCCAGAACTCCTCCTTCCTCTCGAGTTTCACAACATCCCAATTACCTTCTCTGACGGATTTCAGGAACTGCTCGCTTTTCTTGTATATCCTCTTTGCATCCTTCTCCTCCACGCCAACTTCGGCAAGCCTCTTCTCAGCAACAAGCCGGCTCACCAGCCTCGCAATCCTGCCGGGCCAGGCCGGGTTTGAGGGGGAAGGCCCGAGCAGCTTTTTCTCCTTCCTCCCGGAAACAGCAACGTTCCTGAAGTCCATGGAATCAAAATCAATCCCCGTCCCCGTGAGATAATCCACTACCTCCCTTCTCGCATAGGAACTGAGCTTCTTAACTGTTTTGTCCCTTATGTGCACGTGGTACCCCCTATTCCCCGAGAAATTCACCTCGATTTCGTTTTTGGAGAAACCAAAATCCGGGATTAGGAACTGCTCTATGAGCTTGGCACTCTCATCCTTAACCGCCGCAAGGCATTCGTCGCATACCCACTTCGTGCCATGCCTCTTTCTGCAGGGAAGCCCTAGATGGTCCGAGTCAAGGTCAAAGACAACATCGGCCCCCAGCCAGTTCTTTCTCTCCATGGGGCGCATGTCGGGGAATTCATAGTAGGCGACCGAATATGAGATGAATAGAGGCGCCTCCATCGCAAGTTTCCCTTTCAACTCCTCTGCGTTTCCAACATGCAGATGCCTTACCTCTATCTTTCTTTCCCAGCCCCCAAAGCCAAACTCCCTCCTCTCCACTTCATCGGGCGCTTTCACATCTGCCTTGCCGTAATACTCCCTGAACCTGCTTCTCACGTACTCTTCCTCAGGATTGCGGATCCTAAGCTGTAGATCTTCCAACTCTACCCCTCCTGTAACCCAAAGGACTCTTCACGCCGCAGTCTGCAACGCAGAGCCCGTATGAATCCATGCTTGAACATGTTGGCACCTTGTAACCCCTTTTCATCGCATGCTCTGTCTGGTAGCGCGTCACCCTCTCGTCAAAATCCGGGGACGTTGAGAATATCCTGACCACATCATCCACCTTCATTCCCGCATTGAGCAGATACACGGCCAGCGCCCACCTTGCGGTGTGGTTCAGATTCTCCACAGTCTTCAAATCCTCCAGCAGTTTGACTATGCAGGGCGGGAACTCCCCCCTCTCGAGAGGTACGTTGATAGGCATAGGCTCCTTTGGAATGCCTGCCTTTACTGCATCGGCTGCATTCTTCATCGCTGCAGTTGCATTGTCTGTGTTGAGAGGCAGCTCAGACTCTATCTTCATCTTCACTGCCTCTTCAAGTAGCCTCACGAACCCATCCCTCCTCAGCCTGACAATCCCTTTTGCAAGCTTCTTGTTCACCAGTTTGTAATCCACTGATTTTGGGGCGTACCTGAGGTAATCCTGAAATTTCACACCATAGCTCCCATCTATCTCGCACTCCACCCCCAGTTCCTTGGCAGCATGCAGGACATTCTCGTCACTATCACTCTGCATGTACGAGCCCGCACGCTTCGCCTCCGCAATGGCATACCGGTTTGTGTAGTACCTGCTTTTCAGAAGCGAGATTATCACCCTACTCACTGCGTATGACGCGACCTGCATGAGCAGCTGGGAGTCGTCAAGCTCAATGCTAACAAAAGGAATCTTCCCATCCTTTATCGCAGCAACAACCCTCCTTTTGGCAAGCTCGTTGAGCTGGAACTCATCGTCTACCTTGGCGGAGCTCATCAGCTCCTTCGCTTCCCTTGTGAATGGGTACTTGCTGCAGAATGAAAGCTCCATCTAGCCCCTCCGCAAAATGCATCCCAAAAGAGCATTCGCAGTATGGATGAATATATGCTGCAGAAGATATAAATTGATTCCGCAGACTACGGTTTTGCACATAAATTCATTTCACTGGAAAGTTACCCCCTGCAGAGGTTTATAAATAGGGATTTATCTTCTATAAGTCAGTAAGGTGAAAGAGTGAAAACAATCAAGGCAAAGTTGATGTTTCTAACAAAATCAAAAGAAGATAGAATACGGAAGGAATTTATCAACTTTCAAAAAGCATTAAGAGGAGACGAAGCAGAGCTTTATTCAGTAAATGAACAACAGGCAGAGAGGTTCATAGGCAGGCTGAAAAAGAAATTCAAAAGAAAAAAGGAGTATCCTCTGGTTATAAGGAATGATTCAATTAAAATAAAGGAAACAAACAATAAGCTCTGCAAATACTGGGCTAAAATACCTATTCATAAAAAATCGATATATGTTGCAATTGCATTTCCATACAAAGATAAGGGACTTCTTCTCTCAGGAAAACTAAGAGAAGCAAAATTGAAGAGGCATAAGAATCACTGGTATCTACTTATCCGAGTTGAAAAAGAGGTCAAAGTAGATTACGATATTTCTTCTGTTCTTTCCTGCGATTTGGGTGAGAAGCATCTTCTCTCAACCGTGTTGGTGAAGAATGGTTCTATGACACCCTCTTTTCACGGAGATGAAGCCAGAGGAATAAGAAGGCACTATTCGTGGTTGAGAAAGAGGTTACAAGAGAAGAAATTATTGAAGAAGTTGAAAGAAATTGGCAGAAAAGAGAGAGTTGCAATCAATCAAATCTGCCATGAGATTTCAAAGGAAGCAGTCAGAATTGCAAAAGAAAACAAATCAGCAATTCTCTTGGGGGATTTGAAAGGGATAAGGAATTCAGCAAAAGGAAAAAGGTTCAATAGGATTGTCTCAAACATGCCATTCGATAAGCTCTCAAAGTTCATTGAATACAAAGCAGAGGCAGAAGGAGTTCCCGTTGTTAAGATGGAGGAGTGGTATGCTTCAAAGACTTGCCACGTATGCAACAATGAAGGAAAAAGAATCTCACAGGGTTTATTCAAATGCCCAACCTGTGGTCTTGAGTATAACGCAGACCTGAATGGTGCAATCAATTTATTCAAGAGGTTTGACGGCTACATGCTGTCAAACCGGGTTGTCTTTGACACAGCCCAGAACTTGGTTATGAAGCAGGCGGATGCCGTGCAGAACCAAGAATCTCCCAATATTAACGGCGGAGAATGTCACATCGTCTCTATTCTTGGCGCAAGGTAGTAGACCAGCTTCGCCTCTCCTATGCTGTACTCCGCCTTTATCGGGGAGTTGGTCTTCAAATGGAGTGAAAGGCTCTCGTCATCTGGACAGGCCTTAACCATGTCGCCCAGGAACTGCAGCGGGAATGTGGCCCTGGAATCCCTCTTCACCTCAATGTTCAGGGTCGCCTCGCCGGTCTTCTCCTTCTCAACTCTCAAATCACCGGAATCGCCGTGAACCTCAACAAAGAAGCCTTTGCTGTTCGCGTCCAGCACGACATGCGAGCTGAGTAGTGCGGCGTCCCCGAGTATCTCCTTGAACTGCCCTGCTTTTATCTTCACTACTGCGTCAAACTCTATCTTCGGTTCCTTCTGGACGCCCTCCTGGACCTCAATGAGCGGCAGTTTGAAGTTCCTCTTGTCCTCACCTATGAACTCCAGAACGAGCTTGTTCTCCTCAATCATCATCCTCAGCCTGTCCTTACCCCTGCTCCTTGAAAGAACCTTGCTCATGCTGTCGAAATTTATGCCTACCTTTGTAGTCTCATCAACCTTGTACTTGCCGAAAGAGCTTTTCGGAATCGAGAAGCACACCATCGCTATCTGCGAAGGATCCATGGCCTTAAGCGATATGCCATTAGCAGTAATCTCAAAGTTGCCCTCGTCTATGAGGTTGACTATCGAGTCTACGCAGTTCTTCCAATACCTTGCGTCATCAATCTCTATCTCTAGCATGCCGTTCACCTCTACAATATTGTTTTTACCTCCACATTTTTATGTGTTGTGCTCGATAACCGTGTTGCATCCCGCTGGGTTCTCTATGTACCCCCAAAGGAAAAGCTTCAGGTAACCCATGTAGGGGATTCTTACTATCACTTTCCCATTTATGTTCTCCTGCGGGACAGGTCTGTTTTCCCTTGTCGAATTCGCATAGAAAATGCACGTATTCCCTGCTATGGACCTGTACGCCGGAGCCTGTACATCAAGAACCTCGTTATTATCGCCTTTGATGAGGTAGTAGATCTTGCCTTCAACCGAAACCCTTGCCAGGGTCCGGTGTATTGTTGAACCCACAAATATGCTGCCCCTCCTGGGCTCGTATACGACAACATCATTGCCAGCGCTTTCCTCAAACGCCTTTCCCTTTATTGTCACGGACCTCACGCATACTGAGTTTATGATCTCGCCGTCTGCACTCCTGAGCTTGCAAACCCCGTAATTGTAGCTGAAAAGCGTGTCCGCGGAACCCGAAAACACGGGTTTGCCGTCTATGGCAAGCAGGCAGGAATCCTCACAGGAGATGCCGCATATTGAGAAGTTGTATGGCTTGTAGCCAGCGGCTTCTTCGCAGGGGCCGCATGTGTAATTGGTGCGCATCCTCACTTCTATCTGCTCCCATTCCAAGGCGGTGACTTCCACTGTTGGGACGCTTATCTCGCCACCCTTCAGCAGGACCATGTCCCCTCTGTCAAGGTTGGGCAGCATGCTGCACGATACTACTGCGTCAAGCGGTGCAGCTGTGCCAAGCAGGAAACCCGCCCCGTACCATATCACGACTCCGACAACCACCGCAATAATAATCTCCCCAAGCTCGTTTTTCCAGCCTCTCCTCTTGGCTCCTTCATATGTTTCATAGGCGAATATCGCCACTATTGATATCGCGCAAAGCAGGGCAAACAAAGATAACTTTGTAAGTATGTACAGGACGAGAAGCAGGATAATTGCTAGGTAGCCGGCATTATCCCTGAAAATCTTCTCATACCTTTCCATGGGACTCCCCCCTGACAACGCCCGAGCTTATTATATGGGCAAGCCTAACAGGCTCCGGTATTCCCTCAAAAGAAGAGAGGAACTTCCGCGCCTCATCAACTCCAATGCCGGCAAGCTGGGCGTGGATGGTACCGATTCTCACCACAGGTCCCGCAGACCTTATCAGTTCGAGCCTCTCTCCGCAATCAGAGAAGTTCCGCAGTGCTTTCCCCACCGCTGCTGCGCATGGCCTTTTTCTGGTCACACCAATGACAGGCACGGACAGTTTCTCGCTCAACTTTCTGATATTCACAATATTGAATCCTGCAAGCGTCACTCCGTGCATGACAATCAACCTTATCTGCGGAAGGAATTTTGAACTCCTGACCATCCTCTCCAACTTCTCCGTGCTGTCCAGCCCGTCCCGAGCAACATGCGTGCTCAGCACACCCTCCACTGCTCCTTCCCTCCACACAACTCCGACAACAAGAACTCTTTCATCTTCTTTCGTGAAAGGCGAGTCATCAATTCCCAGCACTCTTGCTCCTGGCTTCATCGTATCATTTCTTTTTGAGAAGCGCCTCGAAATCAGAAGCCCTCTTCTCAATTTTTTTCAGAGCACTTTTTATTGCGCTCTCCGGAGTCTTGCTCTTTGTCCTTACAATCAGCTTCGGGCTGCCAATCTCCGGATGTTCGATCACATAGGAGGCGAATTCAACATCATCATCCTCAAGCAGCGTCTCCCTCAGGAGGTTGGGGAAACTGTGCTCCTCGCCCTCAAGAAACATTTCAAGAAAATTCTTATCCTTCTTAACGACCTTGAGCTTCAAACAATCACCTCTCAACAGCGGAATACTCATCGGACAGCTTCCTTCTCTCCGTGCTGCCGCATGACCCGCAGACCAGTATCCTATCCTTCAGGTAGAGGGGGTCCCTGCATCTGCTGCAGTATGCCTTCACAACCCCCAAATCCGGGTTTTTTATATCGAGGTAGACCTCCCCCCTCCTTATCTCTGTGACGAGCGCCTTTATCACATCGCCGACCTTGACCTCATCCCGGAGGTTCCTCACATAACCTCGTCTGACATTTGAAACGTGCAGTACGCTGAAGTAATCACCCTGAGCCTGTCTTGCGCCTTTGGATTCCACCAGTGCGAGCTTCACAAGCGCTATCGGCTCGAATATGTCCTCAACCCTCCCGTAGACAACCATGCCCGGCGCAACCATCTTCGGCACAGCAGGGAAAGGTTTCACAGAAACGGCCTTCTGCTTGTCAACCAGAACCTCGCCCGCGTATAGGGCATGGAGCCTGCCGCAATCGTTGAAGACTCCTTCGCCGCCAACGAACTCCTCCTCTGTGCCTATCAGCTTCCCTGGCGTGGAAAATTCACCCATCCATATCACTCCAAAAACGAGTAGAAGGTATTTCTCATAAAATCTTTAAATAGCTTCCCCTAAGGAGTTGAATTTAAAAAGAAACAAAAAATCAAACAGCCTAGGTCTGGCAGGTTCCAACCAGCGGCTTCTCCCCAGTGAACGTGTACTGCACGCCGTATGTTGCATCCTTGTACGTTATCACGACGTTCTTTGAGAATGACTGCCCTCCTGTTGCGCAGCCTGCAGCAGTCATGTTGACCGATATCGCAGAACCTGGGGAAATCAACACACCAGTTGTGTAGTTTATACCGTTACCGCCGTCAAAAGTTATGTTCGTCAGGTTTATCTGGAACAGTTTGTTGTTCCTGACAATCAACTGAGTGGTGGGTGTTCCTGTGGCTACGAAATACCTCGTTATGCCCACATCCGCCCCTGCCCAGTAAGCAGCAGAATCCCTCTCACTAACTCCTCTCGTCATACCTGGGAAACCACCAATAACACCAATGACGATAAGGGCAATTATTACGACCACAGCCAGTATGATCAGATACTCAATGGCCGCCTGTCCTTTTCTCATTTTCATAAAATGCACCCCTCGTAACCAATAAACTAACTGGATGGATATTATTAGAGGCCGTATAAATAACTTTCTCTAGTCAGAGTAAGTAAAAAGAAACAAAAAATCAAAGGATTTTAAGTTGCAGTCTGGCAGGTTCCAACCAGCGGCTTCTCCCCAGTGAACGTGTACTGCACGCCGTATGTTGCATCCTTGTACGTTATCACGACGTTCTTTGAGAATGACTGCCCTCCTGTTGCGCAGCCTGCAGCAGTCATGTTGACCGATATCGCAGAACCTGGGGAAATCAACACACCAGTTGTGTAGTTTATACCGTTACCGCCGTCAAAAGTTATGTTCGTCAGGTTTATCTGGAACAGTTTGTTGTTCCTGACAATCAACTGAGTGGTGGGTGTTCCTGTGGCTACGAAATACCTCGTTATGCCCACATCCGCCCCTGCCCAGTAAGCAGCAGAATCCCTCTCACTAACTCCTCTCGTCATACCTGGGAAACCACCAATAACACCAATGACGATAAGGGCAATTATTACGACCACAGCCAGTATGATCAGATACTCAATGGCCGCCTGCGCTCTCCTCATCAAAACCACCTCATATAACCTTTTGTTATCTAATTAGTTTACCTTATTTTTAAACCTATCCCCTCGTACCAACTTTCTATCAATGCCCTCTTCCTACCGTTCCCTCCGCTGAGATGCTTGCAGGCAAATATTATAATACTTCTTTCGTTATATCATTTTCGTGGCGTGATGGCGAAGAAGAGGATTCTCGTGCTGTGCGTCGACAGGGACAACGACCTGTACGAGAAGGTGAAAATTTCTGGGCCAGTAATAGGGAAGCAGGCAAACATAGACGCAGCCATAAAGCTGGCGCTGAAGGACCCTGAGGAAACCGACGCCAACACCATGTTCGAGGCAGTGAGGATATACGATTCAATTTCAAAGGAGAGTAATGCTGAAATTGCAACACTGACAGGTGACAGGGCTCTGGGGTACTTTGCAGACAGGGAGATAGCGAAGCAGATTGACTACGTGCTGAGGAACTTCCGCGCCGACTCCTGCATACTTGTCTCGGACGGTGCAAGCGACGAACAGATAATGCCCATAGTCCAGTCAAGGGTGAAGATAGACTCTGTGAAGCTCGTCGTGATGAAGCAGGCCAAAGAGCTTGAGAAGACATACTTCGTGCTTCTGGAGAAGCTGAAGGAGCCTCACTATGCAAGGATAGTATGGGGCGTTCCGGCAATAATAATACTGCTGCTCATCATAGGAGAGATGCTCGGTCTTGGCTGGAAGCTGCCGGCATTGTTGATAAGCATATACCTCTTCCTCATGGGTTTTGGCATCGAGGAAAACATAATACGCTCATTCTCAAATTTCCAATTCTCTGTTGAGAAGCTCAGCTTCATACTCTACCTTTCAGCGTTGCCGCTTCTGATAATCTCACTGGTGCTGGGCTACCAGGAGTTCCTGGTACGAGCACAGGAGACTCCTGAAACCCTAAAGCTTGCCGCCTATGTCCTTCTCAGGCTGCTGCTTTTGCTTCCCTGGGCAGTGTCCCTGATAATACTTGGAAAAATCATTGACCTGCTGCACGAGAGGAAGAAATATGCTGTGGTGAAATACGGCCTGTATGCGGTAAGCGTTTTCATACTCTGGGCGGTATTCACCGTTGCCTGCCAGTGGATACTCGCAGGAGTCTACTTTTCTGACTTCGTTGAAACCCTCATTGCAGGAACAGTAGTTGCCTTCATCTCGCTCCGAGTAATGGAGAAGATAAAGGTTGATCTTCTCACTTCCATGAAGCTCGAGAGCAAGGAGGTGCTGACAGAGCTTGGAGCCTACATAGGCAAGATAGTTGGGGTTGACAAGAGAAAGGGGTTCATAATCGTCCAGACACCTTTCGGCCACAGGCTGGACTTTGACTTTGACAGAATCTCGGACATCGGTGAGAGAGTCCTGATTAAATAGCTACCTTATAATCCCCTGCATGTCCTTTATAAGCTCGTCCTTTCTGCCGCTTTCCTTCAGCGATTCTTGCAGGACCTCGATGATGTTGCTCACAGGAATTATCCTTATCTTGCCGCTCTTTTCCTTGCCCAGGTAGACGTCTCCCTCGTTTGCCTTCGGGATTATCACCTTCTTCATTCCCGCGTCTATCGCAGCTTCTATCTTGGCGGTTATCCCTCCCACAGGCAGGACTTCTCCTCTCACGCTCAGCGAGCCGGTCATTGCAAGGCTCTGGTCTACTGCAACCCCCTCCATGGCAGATATGACCGAGACTGCGATGGAGATGCTTGCGCTGTCACCCTCCACCCCTTCATAAGTCTGGAGGAACTGCACATGCATGTCGTACTGCGACACGTCCTTGCCGATGTGCTTCTTTATTATCGCACTGACGTTCTCAACAGCCTCCTTAGCAATCTTACCCAGCTTGCCTGTTGCAATCAGTTTTCCTTCGCTCTTCGAGGAGGCTGGCGTGACCTCTGCAACAATGGGCATTATTATGCCCGAAGAGCCGTCGCCCATCACCGCAAGCCCGTTCACCTTTCCAACTGCATACCCCCTGTTCCTGAAAACCTTGTAGTCCTTCCTGACATCTATAATCTGCTGCGAGACCTGTTGCTCAAGCGTCCTTGCAACTCCTTTTGCCTTTGTGACGTGTTTTAACTCAACAAACTTCGCACCCTCCTCCCTTGCAACGTCTCCCGCAGCCCTCACCAACCCACCGAGCTCCCTGAACCTAAGGCTGAGCCTCTTCTTCCTACCTGACTTCCTCCTCCCCTCCTCAACCAACTCCTCAACAGCCTCCTTTGTGAAATGCGGTATCTTCCCGTCCTTCTTGACCTCCTGTGCAACAAACTTAACAAGCTTCCACTCATTCTCCTTGTTGTCGGGCATGGTGTCGTCCATGTAAATCTCGTAGCCATTCCCTCTAATCCTCGAGCGCAGCGCGGGATGCATCTTCTGGATGTCTATGAGGTTTCCGGCTGCGACCAAGACGAAGTCAGCAGGCACGGGCTCCGTCTTCACAATCGCGCCGCTGCTCATCTCGCTCTGACCCGTGATTGAATACTTCTTCTCCTGCATTGCTGTGAGGAGCTCCTGCTGCGACCTTGGTCCTAGGGAGGAAACTTCATCAAGGAAGAGAACTCCTTTGTTGCTCCTGTGGATCGCTCCCGCCTCAACCCTGAGGTGCGCTGGAGTTCCAAGTCCGCCACTCTGTAACGGGTCGTGCCTGACGTCCCCGAACAATGCACCTGCCTTTGCACCCGTTGCATCAACAAAAGGGGCATTCTTCTTGCCGGAATTGTCAACTATGAGCTTCGGTTCGGAGCTTTCGAACATTCCCACCCTCCTGGAAACGCCCGAAGCAAGCACCATCGCAGCCCCGAATATGAAAAGCCCGAGGACTGCGGCAGCTATTATCCACTTATTGTCCCCCTCGATGGCGCCGGAGAAAGACAGGTAAAGCAGGGCAAGAACCAGCATGCTGATTATTATGAAAGACGGGGACAGCCCTCCTCCCCCCGTGACCCTCTTCATCCTGGTTTCCTCGATTACCCTCCTGCCCTCCCCGATTTCAGGAGCGCCTTTTGGAAGCTTCCTGTCCTTGGGATACGTTTTCACAAGTCTCACAATTGGAGTGTTCTCGTCAAGGGGGTTTGGGTAGATAAGCACGTCCTCCAATTCCTCGGTAGGCATAAGCTCAGCCATCGCCTGCGCAAGCATTGACTTGCCCGTTCCGGGAGAGCCCATGAGCAGGATGTTCCTCCTCTGCCTAGCCGCCTTCCTTATTATCGCGACTGCCTTGTCCTGCCCTATGACCTGGTCTATCAGCTTCTCCGGAACTGCGATATCCCCGGTGGTTTCGTAATCAAACTCGTTCTTCGCCATCTGGTCCACTCCAAGTATATTTCATAAAATACATTTTTATTACTGTTCGTCATTTGCGGGAAGACGGAAGCTATATTTTTAATACTTTCCCAGCTTAACTAAATCGAGGTTTTGTATGCCGTTCTCAAACAACACGCTCACAGGACGTATGGAGCACGCCTACTATCCCATAAGGGAGCTCTTCCCGGTAGCTGAAGAGATAAAGAAGACCGGAGCAGAGATATACAACGCAAGCATAGGGGACCCCGTTCCGTACCTTGGAACTGCGAAATACGTTACGAAAGCATACTGCAAAGCGCTGAAGGAGGGAAAGGTTTCCTACTCCCGCTCTCCTGGCGATTTTGAATTCCTTGACGAGATTGCCAAGAGATACAAAAGAATGTACAATCTGGATATTGAATCATCCAAAATATTCGTCACCCAAGGCCTCAGCGAGGCAGTCACGTTCCTCACTGAATCGTTGATTGACAAAGGCAAAGGAGCCGTGCTATTCAATCCGTATTACCCCACGTATGCACCCACTATAAAACTATTCGGCGGCACGGTAGTGCTCAGCAGCCTCAATGAAGAGAATGGATGGGCTCCCTCAAAGGACGATTTGGAGGAGAAGATAAGGAAAGCAAAAAGCGATGGAGTGGATTTGCGCTTCATTCTCATAATCAACCCGAACAACCCTACTGGTTCAATGTGCAGCAGGAAGGACCTGCAGGATGTCGTGGAGGTTGCAAAGAACAACGACCTGCTTATCATCTCGGATGAAATCTATGACCAGATTATTCTTGTAAAGGAGAAGATGACATGCATAGGGGAGGTTGCGAAGGGCGTGCCCCATGTGATAATGAACGGCTTGTCCAAGAACTGGGCAGGAACCGGCTTCAGGGTCGGCTGGGTCGCGATACCCGAGGATGATGAAGCTTCTGGGAATCTCAGGGAAGGGCTTGGCAACCTCGTTACAATGAGGCTTTCCGCCAGCACGCCCGCCCAGATTGCCGGCATTGAAGCGCTGAGAAACGTCAAGGCGCACAACAGATTCCTGAAATACATGGTCAAGAACATAAGGGAGAGGGCGGAGTTCATGCAGAAGAGGCTCAACGAAATCCAGGGAGTGAGCTGCCAGAAGGTCAAGGGCGCTTTCTACCTCTTTCCAAGGATTGACCTGAGCAGGACGAACTTCAAGAATGACAAGGACTTCTGCACAGAACTGCTGAGAAGGGAGCATGTGTGGGTGACCCGAGGAAGTGGTTTTGGGCTTGATAGCCACCTGAGAAGCACTGCGCTGCCTCCAGTTGAAATCCTTGAAAAGGTAGCGCAGGGAATCGAAAATCTAATGAGGTGCTGATATGCTGCCGAAAATCGCGAGGGATGCATTGAAACTGGGGAAGGTGGACATACGGGTGATGCGCTCCGGAACGCTGCAGTTCCAGGAGTTCGTGGTGAAGAGAATCCCCTCACCTATTGGCGAATACCCTGTGCTGTTCGCAGACAAGTTCGTAGACATGAGCGAGCTGCTCAGACTCTCAGAGGAGTACCAGATTCCAGTCTCAGCAAAGAATGGAACTGTTTTCCCAAGAGGAAAGACTTCGAAGGACTTTGCCGGCCTGTGAGCTATTTAATGAGCTTTGATCTCAACTCTTTTCTCAGCTTCCTCTTTGCGGACTCCTCCTCAACCCACTCTCTAACCTGTTCATCCGCCAGAAACTCCCTCATCCTTTTCTGAATCTTTCTCGGCCTTATAACCAAACCTTCAGGAAAAGCATCCCCTTCAATGTCTATCCTAACTGGCTTGCCCATGTTGGTGAGTGTGTACTTCGCATCAACCTCCCCAATTCTCTCCCGCATCTCCATCGTTTCCCCTTTCTTCTCAACTCCCCCATACTTGCCTTTTTTAACCTGTTCATTCACTTCAGTTGTCAGTTTTCTGGGTTCTATCAAGCCAATCTGCTTGCCAAACGGCTTCTCAATCTCAATCCTTGTGAGTATGCCCCTCATCGTAAAGACATACTCCAGTCTATACCCCTCTTTATCGTCTCCTACCTCCTCCCTCATTCTTACTATTCTTTTGCTCTTTCCCAATTTTAGCCGAATCCTCTTCTCGCCGTCTTCTCCCGCAAGCTCGTTTCCAACATGCCTTAGCTCAACTTCATGAAAAGATGGCTCTTTCACCCAAACGCCTCCCTTGAAATCCGGCATGCTTTTCACCTTCTCGCATATTGCTTTTGCAATCCTCTCCTCTGGCATTGCGCAGGTGATTTCGTAATGGGTGGTTTGGGGGTGTCCCACCAGCACATCCCTCAGAGGGGGAAGCTTGCCCATCCTTATAACTCCGCTCTTCTCAACAACTATCCCCAGGAAGTGTGCCCTTTTGTCATCCCTCATCTCAAAAGCAGCGAGGAATGAATTCCCTCCCCCGAAAAACCTCTCCCTCTGCGATTCGGTTGCAGGGACCTTTCTCATTATCTCCAGAAACACATCCGGGTCTATCTCGCCCTTTCTCAGCCTAGCCTCAGTATAATCCTGCCTTCTCACTTCTATTTTTTCCACTGCAAATCCTTCATGCATACTCTTCAGCATCGCCATTAGTAGATTATGCATTTTCCAGTATTTAAACAATTAAGGAGACTCAAATCCTCTCATGTTTTTTATAGTCTTCGCCCGCTCCTCACCATCCTTTGCATCCTTCAGCCCTTCAAGTCACTCCTTCGCTCTAGGATTCTTAAACAGGTTTAGAACATCCTTCTGGAGAGATGCGGCCTCCAGTATTTCGTCCTTGTACGGGACCAACTGCTCCACATTTCCGACGAATGCCGTCTTCCCATGCAGTTCATCCTTCTTCTTCACAATGAGCTCCATCCCATCCATTCCAACAAGCCAATCCTTGCCAACCTTCACTCTAATCTCCGTCAGAACCTCCTTCTTCGGGGTGAGCGTGAAATCCATGTAAGGCTTCCCTTCCTTCAGGGTGAACTCGGCATATATAAACTTTTCAGCCGCTTCCTTTGTGAACAAAACCTTGTCATCCTTGAATCTGCCAATCCATTTGACAAGATTGCCGCAAGGAGTTTTCACCCTCCTCATCACGTTAGCGTTTCCTTCTATATCGGCTGTTATGTCGAAATGCCCCGCTTTTACAGAAAGCTTCCCGTCTTCAGTCGGCTTGATTCTCTCAATGCGGAAATCGCCGAAAGTCTCCTCAACCGCAATCTTTGTCGGCATAGTTTCACCACCTTGAATTATGCCATCCGAACTGTTTAAACCCAAACGAAGCCTGTTTATTAATTTCCTGCAAAATTATATTGATGCTTTCCTTAGATGCCGAAATGAAGGAGTTCCTTGAGAAAGGAGACTCTGCGCGCTTCGGCGAGATTGAAGTTCCAAAGGAGATAATGGGGGTGCTGAACTCAAGAGGAATTGAGAAATTCTACAAGCATCAAGTTGAAGGGATAAGAAAGGTGAGGAGAGTGAAGAATGTTGTTGTAACCGCTCCGACTGCTTCTGGCAAGAGCGAAATCTACCTCATCCCAATCATAGAAGGTGCTCTGCAAGGGGAAAGAAGCATTGTGATTTATCCAACAAAAGCACTTTCAAGAGACCAGCTTACGCGCTTCCGCGAATTTGCATTGCTTGGAGTGAAGAGCGAGGTATATGATGGGGACACTTCCGCGCACATGCGCGAGAAGATAAGAAAGGAGCTGCCCCACGTGCTCATAACGAACATGGACATGCTGCACTTCATCCTTTTGAATTCGCATTTATTTAGGAAATTCCTCTACTCTCTGAAATACGTTGTGATAGATGAAATTCATACCTACACAGGCACATTCGGGAGCCACTCCTCAAACATAATCAAGCGTCTGAGAAGAGTTCACTCAAAATACTCAAAGAAGCAGCTGCAGTTCATATGCTGCTCTGCAACTGTCGGCAACGCATTGGAATTCTCGGAGCAACTTGTGGGCTTGCCTTTCTCCTTGGTTGATGCACGCCATGCCCCAAGAAGCACAGTGAATCACACCCTGTTGAATCCGAATATAACAGATGAAGGAAGGGAGAGCTACACCTCTCTTGCTTTGAAGGCGGCAAGGCAGCTCATCGGCAATGGAAAGAAATTGCTCATCTTCGGCAACAGCCACTCTGTCGTTGAAAGGATTGGAATTATTGCACATGAGACAAATATGCACGGAATCAAAATCTACCGCGCGGGCTTGGACAGGGAGGAAAGAAAAAAGCTGGAGCAGGAGTTCAAGTCAGGCAGGACGGACGCGCTTGTGACAACATCTGCATTGGAATTGGGAATGGACATAGGAGCAGTTGATTCCGTAATTCTCGCGGGCTTTCCCGGAACTGTCACGCGCGTCCGCCAGAGAATCGGCAGGGCAGGCAGAAGGGGAAAGGGGGCAAACGCAGTCTTCATCGCCCGCGACAACCCGCTTGACCAGTACTACTTCGAAAACCCGAATGAATACCTTAAAGGCGAACCGGAGAGCTGCTATGTCAACCCTCAGAATGAATTCATCCTGAAGCCTCATCTCCTTTCTCTTATGCGCGATTACCCCGCCGACATGAAGGAGATTCTCGCATTTCCAATGGGCGAGCAGCTCTTCTCGGAGCTGAAGGAAGAGCAGATGTGCAAGGAGTTCGCAGGAGGCTGGATTCCCACGAAGAAGGCATTGCGCCAGCTCAGGCAGATGAACATAAGGAGCGCAGGGTCCCCCGTAAGAATATACGACTTGGAAGCCGAGAGGTTCATCGGGGAGAGGGAGGAGGCGATGGCTTACAGCGAGCTCTTCCCAGGTGCAATCTACCTGCACGGAGGGGAGAAGTTCGTTTCAGAGAAGCTGGATTTGGAGAAGAAGACCGCTTTTGTTCGGAGATTGGGCTACGAGACTTCGGAATACACAGTCGCATTGCGCAACCGGGAAGCTGAAGTCACTGAGCTTCTTGGGGAAAGGGATTCTCTGGGAGGGCAGCTCTTCTACGGGAAAGTTCACATTTCTGATGAGGTTTACGGCTACATGCTGAAGGATTATCTGAAGGAGAGGATAAGCAGCAGAATTCCTTTGGATGAGCCGCTGCAGTATGCGTTTGACACCCTTGCGGTGTGGTTCGACTTTCCTGAGGAAATTGTTTTCGGCACAGATGATTTTCCCTCTGGTTTGCATGCTGTTGAACATGTTTCAATTGCGATGATGCCCGCTCTCACAGGGGCAGGCCCTTCTGAACTTGGAGGAGTGAGCTACCCTGCGGGAAGGATGTATGTTTATGATTCAACCCCTCACGGCGCAGGTCTATCAAAGATTATTTTTGAGAAGTTTGAGAGAGTTGAGAGGATGGCGCATGAGAGGCTGCTGAAATGCAAATGTCAAAGAGGTTGTCCATCCTGCATACTGGACCCGCAGTGCGGGAACAACAACAGGCATCTGAATAAAAAAGCGGCAATTGACATTCTGGAGAAGTTGAAGGAGTAATCAGCCTTCCGGGTATAAACTATCTCGTATGAACAGGTGAAAACGGCTCAGATAACCAATCAGCCTACTTTCTCCAGCAGCTCCTCATACCTCATCATCCGAGCTCTGTTTGACTGCACGAAGTCCTTATACATATAGAACGCTCCTAGGGGAGTCTCATCACTCAACTCTGACACTATCCTCCTGAGCCCTGCAGGGTCGTTTATGTTCGAGTGGAATGCCGCGAAATTCTCATTGCTGAGCCGAGTCTCCCACCAGCTCCCCATACGCACGAGCATGATGCCTGTCCATTCAATCCTCTGCCTAGGCCCTGCGTTTGTGTATATATCATAGGGCGATGGTATAAGGTTGCTCAGGTGTATGTGAGTTCCGAAAACTTCAACACCTGCTTTTCTTACATCCTCCTCGTAGTATTTTGTATGGGCGATACGCCCGGTATTGGCCAGCATCCTCCAAGGAGTTTTCAGAATTTTGTCAATCGTCATGCCCCTTCTAACAAATATCTCATCAAACCTGTCCTCAAACTGTCCAAGCAGCTTTACGTCTTTCTCTTCCGGTTTGTTAATGACCCTCAGCAATACAGCCATGAAGCTGCTGCGGTCCCTCTGCTCCTCAATTTTCATATACTCCCCAAGCAATGTCTTTGCAGTCCTCATGCCCTTAATCTCCAAATCCCCCCCTCCCCGAACTGCCAGAATAAGTTTTTCTGGAGGCAGCACGAACTCCCTGACAAACGTGATTTTGCCAAAAACTTCGCCAACTCCCACGCTCTGCAGCTCGTACACATTCCTTCTATCAATTCTTGTGCTTATTCTGGCAAGCTCTTCAAGCTGTTTGGAGCCCTCCTCGGTCACGGCAGTTGCATAGCCGTGCCTTGTGAATACGAGCGCCTCATCAGTGAGTCCAAGAGATTTCAAAGAGTCGGCAAGCACCCGGTTTCTCCTGAAGCTCTCTATGTGCTCCCTGAGGGGCATTTCCTCCCTATACTTTTCCATACCTGAATTATGCATTTTTTGATTTTTAAAGCTGCGGCTTGAAGCACTAGGCCTTTGCCTTTCTCATCTCTTCCAGAACTTTGTCGAATTCTTCAATCCTCAGGAGCTGCTCCAGAGATGTGTAACGCATCTGCTCGTAGAAGTCTACCAGCCCCTCCGCATCACCGGTCTTCCTGAGCGAAACAATCATGAAGGTTGGCTTCTCTATGTCTATGCCGTATTTCCTCCACAGCGGGACTACTCCGCTCTCTAGCTCCACAACTTCAAACTTATCCACTTTCAGCGGCAAATCGTCCAGGTTCCTCTGAATGCTCTCCCCGGTCTGGCCGACGTGCTTGCCGCTTAGCATCATCACGCCGTTTTCCTTGAGCACCCTTATGCCCTCCAGCAGATTGAGCTTGTACTGGGCATCGATTGCATTCTCAAGCATCTCAAGAATCTGCTCTTTTTTGCCTGTCTCATCCTTCATGTTGATTACATAGTACTTCACATGCGAGAGCGGTATCGGGATGTTATTCATGAACACAAAATCCATGCTTTTGTCTGGGAGCGGAAGATGCATGACATCCCCAATGGTTCTCTCATCCCCCCTACCCCTGCGGAACTCCCCTCTGCCTATATCAACATTGTGTATGACAACTCTCCCAGAATCCTCCTTCACCAAGCTCCTGATAATGCGCCCCTGTCTTCCACTCCCACCCGCAATATCAACAGCATTAACATCCCCCCTTGTAGCTTTTAGATGCTCCCTAATCCCACACATAATTGCAGCCTTGCGGTACACGTCATCCATGTAGCTACTCTCGGAAACCTCGTGAAATTTCTTTGGGTAGAGCTTCTGAGCCTCAATAAGTATGTCATCTGGTTGTGATATCCTGTGAACCATAAATAAATTATGACTTTCTGAGTATTAATCCCTTCCTTTCACTGCAATTCATCCAAGTCCCGACTCTTCGCTTCCATCTCCTTTTTCATCTCCTCAAGAATTCTTTCAAAAGTTTTAGTTTCTGAGAGCGTGTCCAATCTTCTTTCCAACTCCCCCTGCATCTCACCGACCAGCTTTCCAATCTCCCCATGCGTCTTGGTGAACGAGGTTATGGAAAAAACCGACTCGTTTATGTCAACTCCATAATTTCTCCAAAGAGGTATCACTCTGCTGTCCAGCTCCGCTCTTTCTACCCTATCCACTGTAAGCGGAAGGTTCTCAGCCCATTTCTCCTTATCCTTTCTTGTCTGACCGGTATATTTCGCGCCAACAAGCAGCGAGCCACCAGGCTTCAGCACCCTGATCCCTTCCAGAATGTTGAGATTATAAAGTGCGTCACCTGCTTTGCGGAGGTTCTCAGCTATCTCCCACCTCTCCTCAACCTCCTGAGTGCTCCCGGGTTTCATCCTCGCAACGCGCCTCTCAACCATGCTCGTCGGAACTGGCATGTTGAGGAAGAAAACTGCATCTGCTGTTGCGTTTGCAAGCGGGATATGGGTCGCATCGCCGATAATTCTGTCCTTCCACCTATCTTTTCCAAGCTCCCTCATGCTTATGTCAACAACGACGTAGCTGAACTCCTTCTTCGTCATCTCTTTCAATATCTCCCCAACCCTCCCCCTTCCCCCGCAAACATCTACGACTGTGACAGTTCTATCACTCCTTTCTATAAGCTCCGCAATGCCCGACATTCGAATTGCTTTCCTATAGAACTCATCCATGAGGGGACTGCTGGCGACTTTCTCGTGGAATGATCCGGGATAAGCTTTCTGCGCCTCAACAATTATGTCCCCCGGCTTTGCTATCCTATAAGTCATGCTTAAATCTACTCTTCCACTCTTTTAATTCTCAAACTAAGCGAGGATAAACTAACTATCTTATATATGCGAGGATTACACCAACCCATATGGCAGCCAGATTGAGGAGAACACTCAACCTATTCGATGCAATCTCTGTGGGACTCGGGGCGATAATCGGGGCGGGAATATTCGTGATAGTCGGAGTGGCTGCCGATATGGCAGGTCCCGGCGTCATATACTCCGTAATCATAGCAGGTATCGTTTCAATGTTCACCGCCTTCAGCTTCGCCGAGCTGTGCTCCGTCATACCTGAAGAGGGAGGAGCATACGAATATTCGTACAAGGTCCTCTCCCCCTTCCTTGGATTCATGACTGGGTGGATGCTCATCATCGGCAACATAGTTGCCGGTGCTGCGGTCAGCCTTGGTCTGGCGGACTACCTGAGAATCCTCATGGTCTTCCCGGCAAACCTTCTTGCCGTAGGAGCATGCCTGCTCTTCACGCTGATAAACTTAATGGGGGCAAAACAGTCCAAAATCGTAAATGACGTGCTGGTCATCCTCAAGGTCATTATACTGCTTCTGTTCGTGTTTCTTGGGATTCCATATATCAAATCGTCCAACTTCTCAAATCCATTCCCAAATGGCTTTTCAGGCTTGGTCGGAGGCGCGGCCGTGATGATGTTCGCATACCTGGGGTACTGCAATGTGACGACCATCTCAGAGGAGGTGGTTAACCCGAAGAAAACCATGCCCCTTTCAATACTCCTCTCCCTTGCCATATCCGCCTTGCTCTACCTCTTCGTGAGCTTCACCGCAGTGGGCGTTATGGACTACAGGACGCTTGCAAGCTCGGGCTCGCCTCTCGCGGATGTTATGAGAGCCACTGGCAACGATGCCGCTGCCCTGCTCGTATCGCTTGGCGCAGTATTCGCAACAGCAACCGTACTGCACACAATAATCCTCTCAGTCTCGAGGATAATATACTCCATGTCTAGGAACCACCAGACTCCCAGACTGATAAACTACATCCACCCTCGCTACGGCACACCATACGTGTCGATACTGCTCACCGGCATACCTATGGCGATACTTGCCCTGATCGGCAACCTGAAGGAGGTAGTTTCGCTTGCAACATTCCTTATAATACTGAGCCACCTACTTGTCAACTATGCGGCAATAGCCATAAACCGCAGGACAAGGCCCGCATTCAGGATACCCTTCTACCCCATCCCTCCGGTGCTTGGAATCATCACATTCGTGGCGCTCGCATTCTCCCTTCTTGCTGACATCTGGCTCATTGCACTGGCGGTTCTAGTGCTGGGCGTTATACTCTACTACGCAGATGAGAGCCTGCTGAACAGAAAACGCCGGCATTAAATGCAACCCCTAATCAGATCATCCGCACTTCTCTTAACCTCCCTGTCAATTCTGCCCCCAAACTCCCTGTTCCTAGGTTGTATCCCAACAATATAAATCTCTGTTTTCCCAAACAGCCCGCAGAAGAAAGACAATGGGAGGGAGTGTGTTGAGATTTTCAATCCCTCTGTTTTTCTTGCGTCAACAACCTTCACCTCGCCGGGCTTGCCTCCGAAGTCAAGCGCATCGAAGATAACAATCCTTTCCGGCTTCATCTTCTTTATCTTGCCTACGAAGTTCTCAGGCGCAACCCCCGCATTGATGACCTTCCTACCTTTCAGTTTTTTTGCTATGTAGACTCCGACTCCGTCGTCTCCGCGCAGCTCGTTCCCAACCCCAAGGATTACTACATTGCCATGAAGCAGATTTTTCAGTTCCATCCAATCACAACTTCGGCAGCCTTTTTGAAAGAGCGTCGAGTTCATCAACAACTTTATTCGGCGTGTAGTCTCTCAGCTCGTCAACCAGTCCCCTTTCTTCCAGCATCTCAACCCCAAGCGGGATTGCAACTCCGTTAACTGTCTTCTCATCCTTCATATGCAGGGAGAATGGAGCCCTAGCAAGCTTCCCCGAAGGAGTCTGTGACGGGTCTACACTCACAATTCCCTTCAGCTTCTCATGACTGCTTGAGACTTTTAGATTTCTTTTCTTGAGTTCTTCGACCCACCTCTGCGCTGTTGTTTGCAATCCCCATTTTGCACTGACCTGAAAATTCTCCCCATAGAATGAGGGAGGCATCTTTTTCTTCGAAAAGAGGTAAACGTGGAAGGAGCTTCCTGTCCACTGCACGAACGGTTCTGAGCAGTCCAGCTTCTTCAAGTCTCCCTCCATCACATCGACAAATTCCCTTGCAACTTGCTGCGTGTATTCTGATGTGACCCCTTCCCCCCTGTCCAGGTCAAAGAAAATCCTGTCAATTGGCTTGCCCTCCCCTTCAGTGTTGGTTGCGTAGAAGAAGTCGGACAGCTTCCTAGGGACAAAGTAGCGCCAAATCTTCTCCTGCGAATGGGTCAGATCCCCCCTTGCCTCGTCAAGATGCTTCTTTCTCAGCGAGAGGAATTCCGGCGTGATTGCATCCACGAATTCTTCTATGTAAAGCGGCTCCTCCTTCGAGCCTCTTTTCAGTACTTTGGGCATTCCCCCCTTGGGAGGAAACCAGTTCTTTGCTGCAATCTCCTTCCCTTTTATAAAATCGACAAGCCTGCTGCCGACAATTCCGTAGTAGAGCAGCACCTCCATCTCACCGAAAGGCATGAGCACATCTTTTCCCTTGGCAAGCCCGGCTAGATTCAAGGTGCCATCCTCCCCTTCCTGCACCTTGCGCAGACTCCGCTGGCAGGGTCGTAGCATGCAGGCCCCACCAGAGCGCCGCAAAGTCTGCAGGTGAAGCTTGCCAGCTCCTTGCCGCAGATTGAACAAACGCCTTCTCTTCGCATGTTAACCAATTTATATTGCGCGGCTTAAATAAATTTGTGAAAAAAGAGAGGAAGCTGAGGGAGGTAATCGCGCTCTTAAAGGACGAGTACGGGGAGCACCACTACACCGCCAGAGTTGATCCTCTGGACATACTTGTCGAGACAATTCTTTCGCAGAACACGACTGACAAGAATTCTTCAAGGGCGTTCAACAACCTCAAGAAGAAGTTTCCGAAATGGGAAATACTCCTAAAGACAGATCCGAGGGCAATCCAGAAGGCCATCCGTTCCGGTGGGCTTCCAGGGATAAAGGCGAGGAGGATAAAGCACGTGCTGCAGGACATAAAAAGGAGGAGAGGCAAACTTGAGCTTGATTTCCTGAAGGGCATGCCTGCCGATGAAGCAATGGAATTTCTTCAGTCAATAAAGGGAATAGGGCCCAAAACCGCTTCCGTGCTGCTCATCTTCCGATTCAACAAGCCGATGATGCCTCTGGACACGCACAACCTGAGAGTCGCTAAGAGGTTAGGGATAATCCCTGCGGGCATGAGCCCTGAGAAGGCGCATGAGTTGATGAACAGGATGGTTCCTGACGAGGAGAAGAAAAGCCTGCACATGAACTTCATACTGCACGGAAGGAAGATATGCACGGCAAGAAATCCGAAATGCAACCTGTGCGTGCTGAACAGGCTCTGCGATTATTACAGAAATCTACGCTAGCACTTTCTTCAGCTTTTGCTGGAGCTCAGAGTCACTCATTGTCCTCTGCATCGCCAAATTCTCTATATCTTCAGCACTCTTTGTCTTTGCTGCAGTATACCCACTTATCAGTTTTTCGTATTTTGCCGCCTTCTCCTTTGTCATGTTGTCTACCTTCGCCTCTTCTTTCTCTATTTTCTTCAAAAACTCCTCCTTCTTAGCTACCGTAACAATAATCGTCAGCTCCTTTTTCAGTTTGTCATCATTCACAACTTCCAGAAGCCTCTCAACAGCCTCAACGCGCTCCATTGGCTTTTCGCTTGTAAGCTCCTCCACAGCTCGCTTGTCCGCCTCCCTGTTCAATATCTCACGCACCTGCGGATTGAAAAACAATGACCTCTCAGGTTTCAGAATCCTCATATTCCCACCGCAATAAATGCCAATTTTGAGTTTATATACTTCACTGGAAAGTTACCCCCTCCCAACCTTTATAAAGAAAGCAAAACCCTCTCTACTGGGCGACTGATATGCCTATAGAAGATGAGATTGTGCACTGGTGGAAGGACGATAAAGGAGGGAGCCACAGGAACGCCCTGAGGTTAGAGAGCGAGGAGCCCCAGCTTGTGAACGGCTTCCCAAGGGACGGCCTGGTAACAGTAAGGATAATGAACTCTGCAAGCGCGCAGGCAATAAAGCTCTCCCCAGAAGAGGCGCTGAAAGTGAGCACCCAGCTCCTGACAATCGCAAAGGAGCTCCTCAATGATAAAAGGGCTCTGTGGAAGAGGTTTGAGGAGTAATACCTCTCTCGCTTTCCAATTGCTCTAGGAATCCCAGCATAAACCTATGCCTCTCCTCGGCCATTTCCCTCCCGCTTTTCGTGTTCATCATGTCCTTAAGCTTCAGAAGCTTCTCGTCAAAATGCCTTAACGCTTCCTTCAGAACCTTCCTGTGCTCACCGCTCCACAGGAAGCACCTCGCAATTCCTACAGCACCAATGGCATCAAGCCTGTCCGCATCCTGGAGAATCTGGGCTTCTAGGCTCATTGCCTGCTCGCCCTTGCTGAACCTGTGCTCCCTTATGCATTCCAGCACCTTCTCCATCTTGTTCTTTGGAAAATCGGTCATCTCAAGAAGGCTGGTTGCAATCTCCAAGCTCTTCTTCTCATGATCCTTCTCATCAAGCGAGTGCCCCACATCGTGAAGCAGGGCGGCAGCCCTGAGAACCTCCTCATCGGCATTCTCCTCTCTGGCAAGACGTATTGAAATGGAGCACACCCTCTTCGCATGCTCAAAGTCGTGAGTAGGGTCCTTCATCAGCTCGCTGGCAATCCTCTCAAACGTCTCCTCCCAGCCCATATGCAAAGGTTATAAACCTCCAGCAATTTATAATTCTTGGTGATGCCAATGAAACACTTCCCGAAAATATGGCTGAATGGAAAGTTCGTGAGGTTCGAGGATGCAAAAATCCACGTGCTGTGCCACTCCCTGCAATACGGCAATGCCATATTCGAGGGGATAAGGTGCTACGACACAGACAAGGGTCCTGCGGTGTTCAGGCTGAGGGAGCACCTCAACAGACTTTTCAACAGCGCCAAGGCATACATGATGAAAATCCCGTATTCCAAGGAGCAGCTGAGGGAGGCAACGCTTGCGCTGATGAGGATAAACAAGGTCAAGGAGTGCTACATACGGCCGATTGTGTTCTATGGCCATGAGTCCATCGGCCTTGAGCCAGAGGGACTCAGCACGAACGTCGCGATAATTCCCATTCACTGGGGCCATTATTTCGGTGAGAAGATTGAGAAGGGAGTTAGGACAAAAATCTCCTCGTGGTGCAGGATAAACCCGCTCATAGTCCCGCCGCAGTCCAAGTGCTCAGGAAACTATGCAAACTCGCTGCTTGCAAAGATTGAAGCTACGAAAGCAGGGTATGACGAGGCGATAATGCAGAACATAAGCGGATACATCGCAGAGGGGCCCGGAGAGAACGTATTCATAGTCAGGCAGGGCAAGCTCATAACTCCCCCGGTGCACGCGGGCATCCTCATAGGGGTCACAAGGGATTCCGTAATGAGAATTGCGAGGGATATGGGGATAGATGTAATAATAAGGGACATCCCCAGAGAGGAATTGTATATAGCAGATGAGGCGTTCTTCACAGGGACAGCCGCGGAGATTACCCCCATCGTGGAGGTTGACGACAGGAGGATAGCGGACGGGAAGAGAGGCCCAGTAACACAGAAGCTGCAGTCAAAATTCTTTGATGTACTGAAAGGAAAGGATGAGCGGTATTACGAGTGGCTTGAGTTCGTGGGATAGCTTACCGAAACACTTTTATTTTAGATAAAGCAGAATAAAGAGACATGGCACTGTCAGAAAAACAAGAAAAAATATTGAAATCCATATTTGTTGCTTCTGAGAACGACCCCCATAAACCAGAGTTTCCTCCTGACAATCCAAAATTCCCAGCCACACCGACTTTTAAAATCGAAGTGCCAGGGTTCTCAGATGTTTGGCTTAAAGATGAGAGCAAAAATCCAACTGGGACCCATAAGGACAGGATGGCCTGGGAGATGGTTGTCACATACCGCGATTTCCTGCTTGCTAAAAAGACTGGTCAAATCAAGGGGCCCTTACCGCACCTCTCTATAATATCATTTGGTTCAGCCGCAGTTGCAATCCAGACGTATATGAAGGAATACGATCTACCAGTTCTAAAAGTCTTGGTGGATTCCAGCATGGTGGAACCTAAAGCAGTAAAAGCAATGAAAAGATTAGGTTGCGAGATTTATGAAACCGATTTGGCGAAAAAGCCGCTTAGCTGGGAAGAGATTCTGATATTGACCCATAACCATAACGGATTCGACATCACTTCCAACGAAGCTTTGGACCCGACTACCAGATATTACGACTGGCTGAGTTACGAGATACTCAACAGTTCCCCGAACTACTGTTTCATTCCATTTGGAACTGGAAATTTGTATGAAAATGTTCTGAATATAAACAAAAAAGAGGTCTCAACAAAGAATCATGATCCCAGGTTTAGAGGGAATGTAGAAGTTCTGCGAAGATGCAACTTCATGGGCGTAACCTCCAATAACCCGAGAACAAAAGCAGACAAGCTCTATTCCCCGCATCTTCCGTTTGTGCACTTCAACGAGCAGTGGATAAAAGTTTATAGGCATGCAGGCTTTTGCGGTCCACTCTCAGATGTTTATTTGATAAAAGAAAATTATCTTGATAAAGCCATGGAAATCGCGGAGTCTCAGGGAGTAAACTGCGAGTATTCAGGAATTGCCGGGTTGGCTTTAATGCTTCAAATGAAAAACAAACTACCGAAGAATAAGAAAATGCTTATCGTCAGCACTGGAAAGACCAAGTACCCCACATAACAGCAGATTAAAGTAGCTTCAAGTCCTTGGTGAACTTGTCCACTTCCTCATCCTTCCAAGGACCCACGACCAAACAGGTCGCAGTTCCGGGAGGGATTTGCGTTAAGCCGGCATCCTTGATTATGGTGCAGGGAATCTCTTTTTTTATCTTCTCGTAAAGCTCGTAAAGCTCCCTCTCCCCGTTCACTTTCACAACTATCTTCTTCTCCCCCTCCCTCTCCCACTCCTCAACAACTTTGGGCTCCTTTTCCCTGACAGCCCTGTAGCCTGCTAGAGATGCATGGGAGACATGTGCCGCCAGCTTCCCCTTTCCAAGCTTCAAATCACTTCTGACAACAATGACCTGCTTCATCCCAATCTAATTTATAAATCCATTTTGAATTAATAAGCATATGCATGAGAGGCTCGCTGAGCTGATAGACAACATGAAGCAGCTGGAGGAGAGAAGGGCAGCGCTCGCCAGCGAACTCAGGATGCAGAACAGGGATCTCTATCCAGAAGCCCTTGAGAAAAAGCTGATTCATGCGGTCGAACCAGTTGAACTGAACTGCAAGGTTGCCGCAGTCGACGGCGGACTCGCTGCGCAAGAGTTCCATGGGTTTGACCTGGTGCTCACAAGAGCAGTATCCGTCGTTTTCGAGTATAAAAACTCAAAGAGAGTGTCGCACAGTTACTACCCCTCAAGAATCCCGGAGCCCGAGCCTTACGCGCTCACCGGCCTGGATTCGCACGAGTTCACGTGGCACAAGTCACTCACTAGGTTGGAGAAGGAGATTGATGTTGCATCAAAAACAGTTGAGAGATACGAACCGGGCTGCATCCTGCTTGACGGCTCAATCGTCCCCCAGATTTCAGACAAACCATCCGAGGATTCACCGGTAAGGCCGCTCTACGATGAGCTTCTCGGCGGCTACAACCGACTTTACTCCCTGTGCAAGGAGAAGGAGTGCCAGTTGGTGGGAGTGATAAAAGACAGTCGGGGCAAGAGGTTTATAGAAATCCTCGAGAAGATCTTGCCGAGGGAGGAGAGGGGCGCGCTTTCAACCTCCAACGACACATCCTTCCTCCACTTCCTTTTGAACGAAGGCGAAAGGACATTCGAGTTCCACTACTCCAGCGCCGAGAGGGAGCATCAGGTGCTGAAGGATCTGGGCGAGTGGGGGGCGTGCGTGCACGCATTCTACATCAAGCCTGTCAGGGATGACCGACCGCTGAGAGTCGAATTCCTGAAAACCGGCAAGGATGCGGGAGCAGTAGCATCATTAATATACTCCCTCAGCAGAATAAATCAGAAATATGCCTACCCTGCCATCTTGATTGAGGCAGACATGAGGGCTGCGCTTGAAAGGGACGAGATGGACAGGGTGTGCGGGAACCTGCTCCTCAGGGCCGGCAGGAGGGTTTCCTTCCTCCCGCTGAGAAGCAACAGCCGGCCTTTCAGATGATGGGATGAAATGCTCGAAACATCCTGACAAGGACGCAGTTGCAGTGTGCGAGAAATGCAACCTCCTCTACTGCGGTTCATGCGCCCTCTCGTCGAACGGCAAGTGCCCTGCCTGCGGAAGCATGCTGGGCTCCCCCAAGAGCATGCTGCCGTTTGAGATGAATCAGGAGGAACTGTACAAAGGCAGGGATGCCCCCCAGCTGCTGGAGGCAGTGACCTCACTATACATAGAACCCGTGAGGACTATAAGAAGGCTCAAGCAGTATGCCTCTCTTATAACTGGCGCCATGAACGTCACAATGCTCTACGCAGTCGCAATGACCATCTGGCTTGGGATGGTGGTGGTTTATGCAATGCTGGTGATGTCGGGAGGGCGGGGAATCAGCATCCTCACCTCTCCAACAACTTTGTTCTCCATGGTGTTTGCACTGATACTCTACTTTGGAGTTTCAATGGTCTCATGGCTGGTGTCATCGGCAATCCTCTACTTCCCGGCAAAACTGCGGGGTGGGAGAGGCACATTCATCCAACAAGCCTGCATCCTCTCATATGCAATGCTGGCGTTGTTCCCCCTCACCATATTCTCCTCTGTGCTCTCAATCATACCGTACATAGGCCCGTTCATCTCGGTCTTTGTGTCACTTGCAGTTTTCGTATACAGCATATTCCTAAATGTCCTGATAATACGGGAGGTCAATGAGCTGAACACCATGTCGGCGATAATATCCTTCGTCATATCCGCCATCATCTACTTCATTCTTATTGCTGTGCTCGTCGTGCTCATGTTTCTCCCTCTCATTGCAGGAATAATCGGAAAGTTACTCCCTCTATAAGCTTTTAAATATGCAAACGAATAACTGATGTGATGGAGCTAGGAACAGTCATCTCAACTCTGGACGGTCCTTCAACGACCGACTTCTCCTTCGTTGTGAGCAACAACAAGGTCAGGAAAGGCCATTACGTCCAGTCTGAAACAGAGGAAGGTCTTCTAATCGGCTTTGTGACGGACATAACACGGGCGAACAGATATTTCGAGAGGGCGGAGAGCGTTGCCGAATACGAGAGAGGGGGGGAATCCCTCTCAAAGAACTTCCCAACCACCGACTGGGAGTACGTGATTGCAAATGTCAGAGTTCTGGGAGTCTACATAGACGAGAATCTCGTGAGGAGCACATTCCCTGCGGCACCAGGCGCGAAGGTGAATCTGGCGGATGAGAAGCTGCTGCGCGGCATACTCGGTTTTGACGACAAAGGCCTGAGGCTGGGGGAGCTGGAGCACCACAAGCTCGACGTGCGGGTGAACCTGAACAGGCTGCTGCAGAAGCATTTTGCGATACTGGCGATGAGCGGTGCAGGAAAGTCATACCTAGCAAGCGTCTTGATAGAAGAGCTGCTTGAGAGAAAGCCTGAGCAGGGAAGAGTTTCCGTAGTCATAATGGATGTCCATGGAGAATACGGAGGTTTCAAAAGTTCGCCGGAATACGGAGGCAATACAACCATTTTTGACGGCAGAAAAATACGCATAGGCCTGAGCAAGGTTTCGCCCCAGATACTTGGAGAATTCCTTCCGCAGCTAAGCTCTGCGCAGAAGAGAGACATAGACAGCGTGCTTCTCAAGCTCAGGCAGGAGAAGAAGAGCAAGGGTGAGCTCTTCGGTCTTGACGATTTGATCGAGAGCGTGCAGAAGAGCGACATGAAGGAGACGACGAAAGGACCGCTGCTTGCAACCCTCTCATCTCTGAAATCATTGAGAATATTCGGGAAGAGCGACAGCCCCAGCGTCTATGAGCTTGCTCGTTCAGGAAGGCTTTCGGTTTTGGATTTGAGCGGGATAGACAACATGAGGAAGAAGCAGCTCATTGTTGCATACTTCTCAAGGAAGCTTTTCACAGCAAGGAAGAAGGAGAGGATACCGCCCTTCCTCCTGCTAGTGGAGGAGTCCCACAACTTCGCAAGGGAGAAGGCTTCAAAGCAGGACATGCTCTCAAAGAGCATAATAGAGAAGATAGCCAGGGAGGGCAGGAAGTTCGGAGCTTCTATAGGGCTGATAAGCCAGAGGCCCGTGCAGCTCAGCACAACCACTCTCTCGCAGGCAAATACGCATATAATAATGAGGGTGACCAACCCATATGACATCAAGCACATAGGAGAAGGGTGCGAGGCGCTTGACGAGTCCATGCTTAGGAGCATCAGCACGCTGAGGGTGGGGGAAGCCCTCATTATTGGGGAGGCTGTCAACTTCCCCGTGTTCGTGAAGATAAGGAGAAGGAACTCCAAGAAGTCTCCGAAAGGGGAGGACATTGACGTTCTGGCAAGGAAGTTTGAGGAACTGAATGAAAAAAAGAAGAAGGATGTTGAAGCATTCCTGTGAGGTGTTGTGATGAATGAGCTTAGGAAGGACTGCATCATTGACAGGTGGGTCATCATTGCGGAGAACAGGGGGAAGAGACCCAAAGATTTCATACAGAAGGAATGCGAGGTAAAAGAAGGAACATGTGTATTCTGCCCCGGGAATGAGCACCTCACTCCTAAAGAGATTCTAAGCATAAAAGGGCCGCATGGCTGGACTGTCAGGGGTTTCGAGAATATGTACCCAGCGACTTCTTTGGAATTTCCTCAGGCCTTTGGGAGGCATGAGGTCATAGTTGAAATGAACCAGCACAACAAAAATCTTCAAGACCTCGCAGTAGGTGCCATAAGGGAAGTCATAGATATGTACTGTAGCAGGATAGATGATATAAGCAAAATAGATGGAATAGCCTATGTCCTAATTTTCAAAAACCACGGCGATGCGGCAGGGACGTCTATCGTGCATGAGCACAGCCAGCTTATAGCTCTGGCGCAAGTTCCCACACTCGTGGAGAAGGAGCTTTGTGCCTACAGGAAATACCATGACAAGACCAAAAAATGCATCTTCTGCGACATTGTGGCGATGGAGCTGGCTTCTGAAAGGAAGATTTTTGAGAACGAGCATTTCGCATGTTTTGCCCCTTTCGCATCGCGCTTTTCTTTTGAGGCATGGCTGCTTCCAAAGAGGCATGTGGGGAACATCACTGATTTGACTGATGAAGAAAAAAATTCATTAGCGGAGAGCTTGAAAAAAATCCTCACTGCACTTAGCAAACTGCTTCACAATCCGCCCTATAACTACTATCTTCACATAGCGCCTCCGCAGGAGGACTTCCACTTCCACATTGAAATCTGCCCCAGAGTCACCAAGCTGGCAGGCTTTGAGCTGGGGAGCGAGATAATAATAAACACAATGCCACCAGAAAAAGCAGCTGCCGAACTAAGAGCGCTTTCTCTTTGACTTCTTCCTCGCTGCCTTGTATGTTACGTTGGCCAGCTTTGCCCCGAATTTCCTTATCCCAACGCTGTAAGGACTTCTTGGCTTGTGCCTAAGCACCGCCCTGCCGTATTCTGAGGATTTTATCACATTGTTGTCATAGGGTAGGCTGCACAAGAGAGGAGTTTCAAGCCACTCCTTGGCAATCCTCCTCACCCCCTTCTCGTTCTTCCTCACCTTGTTTAGCACAGTTCCGAAAATCTCTATCCCGTTCTTCTCCGCAACCATCTTCGTTTTCAGGGTGTTGGAGAATGACGTTATCTCTGGAGTTGTTATAAGTATTACTCTGTCGGCTATCCTCAAAGCTTCAAGCGTGTTGCTGCCCAATGTCCCAGGCGCATCCACAAGGACGATGTCCGCTGCCCTGCTGAGCTGCGTCCTGACCCTCCACAGGTTCCGCGGGGACAAGGCATCTATATCATCCATAGAAAGGCTGGAAGCGACCATCTTCACCCCAGCAGGATGAGTGAACACTGCGTCGCTGAAGCTCACGTTATCTGAGAATACGTCCTGTATGGTCCTCTCAGGGAAAGGCGGACCGAGTATGCACGACAGATCTCCGTTGCTCAGATTTCCGTCGAATATCAGCGTGTCGACACCGAAGTCGCTTAGGCACAAACCGAGGTTTGCCACTAGATTGCTCTTTCCCACTCCTCCTTTACCGGACGCGATGGTTATAATCAATTCCTCACCTTATACTCTTTTTAATCTCTCTTCCCAAAAATTCCCTCTTTTTTCGAAGGCTCAGTTTGTCAAAATTGACCGTGACTTCCTCTTCAGTCTTTTTGTCTGTGACTTTCTGCGCGCAGGCGACCTTTTCCGCCTCAAGCAACGTGCCTATCTCCTCAGGTGTGACAGTTATATTTTCTTCCCTCAGTTTGGCCACCAGACTCTCAATATCCGACTGCTCCCAGTTCCCACCTGTGCTGCGCACAAATTCAGAGAGCAGACCGGAGTTTTTTAGAACTTCAACTTGATTTTTTTGCGCTTCCCCTTCCATTTTGTGTCACCAACAGTCGCCAATTTCCGGTAAATTATTGTTCAGCAGTATTTAAAATGCTTGTGCTTTCCACTTTTGTTGAACCATTCTTTTCCTTGTCTCTCCAGAGGTGGTACACGCGGCCGTTTGCCGCATCCTTCAGGCTTTCATCGTGAGTTATTACGAAAATCTGCTCCACTATTTTCGGCGCTTGCTCGCTAAGGACTCTGCCGAGTGCTCTTCTCCCCTCCTCGTCAAGGTTATGTGTGGGCTCATCCAGTATGAGCCAGCTGAGGTTCGGCACAAGCACCATCGCAAACGCCATCCTCATTGCAATGCTGGCGCTGGACCTCTCTCCACCGCTCGCAATGCCGTCAACACCGACCCACGTGCCGCCTGCGTTGAACTGGAGCTCGTAATCATCTTCATCCGCGTTCAGTCTTATCCCCTCATAATCGCCGTAGGGATAGACAGTGTCCCATATCTCCTCCATTGCGGAATTTATGGCGCCAATCAGCTCCTCCCTCAAATCCCGCTGCGTCTCGGCAACAGCATTCTGGAATATCGAGAAATTCTCATACGTGGAACCATATCCCTCGACTTTCCTAGCAAGCTCCTCGTACCTCTTCCTCTCCGCCCTTCTGGAATCCAGATTCTCCTCCACCCTTTTCACTTCCTTTTTCATCCCCTCGACCCTCTCTCCAAGCCTGCTTTCCTCAACGCTAAGCTTCCCAATCTCCTTCCTCTTTGTTTCAATCGATTCTCTGTCGAACTTCAACTCCGCAATCTTCCTCGCAATCTCCTTCCCTTCCTCCATCAGTTTATCTATGCGCTTCCGGTACTCCTTTACATCCAGTGCAAGCTTCAGCTCCTCCCTCCTGCCCTCAACTTCCTTGACTTTTTCCTCCTCGCCTTTCAGTTTCTCCTCTGCGTTGTGAAGTGTAAGACTCAGTTTCCCAAGTTCCTCCTTACCCCTCAGTCTTCTCAGTTTCTCCTCACTACCGGCAAGCTCCTTAACTTCCTCTGCAGTTTTTTTCAGGGACTCCTCCTTCTCAGAGATAAGCTTTTCCAAATGTAAAACATTCTCCGCTTCCTTCACCTTCTCATTCTCCCTTTTTCTGAGAAGCTCCTTCCTCCTCTCCTCCGCAAGCGGAGTTTCGCACACCGGGCATTTTGTGGTCCCCCTTCCCAGCTCGGTTATCAGCTCATCCAGTTCAGCAATCCTCCTATCCGAGCATCCCATGGAACTTCTTGCCTCGTTCAATTCCTTCTCCTCTTTCTTCAACTCATTTTCAAGCTTGGCGGAACTCATACCGAATTCGCTGATCCTCTTTTCAAGCAACGTCCTTTCCTCAACCTCCTCTTTAATCATCCTCATCTTTTCGTTTGCAGAGCCAACTTCCTTGCTGTACTGTGCAACGAGTTTTTTGGCATCCTTCAGCTCGTTCTCAATACTGGCAAGTTCTTTCTCATCTACTTTTGCGGCTCCCTCTAGTGACACGCCACCCATCCTCCTCGCAATCTCCTCATTCAAATTCTCTACGGTGCGCTCCACCCCACCCCTCCTCTCACTTAGTTCGGTGTAGTCTTTCTCCACCTTCTCCATCTTTTGAAGCTCTGCTTCCGCTTCCCTCCTCATTCTGCCGCTTTCATCAGCCTTCTTCTCCAGCCCGGCTATCCCCTCTTGGAGCTCCTTCAATTCCTTCTCCGCCTTTTCCTCATCCTCTTTGAGTTTTTCAACATCCATATCCTTGAGAATTGTCCTGCCGTCATCCTCCAGCGCCTTTATCCTGTTCAGGACAGTGCTGAGGTTGCTCCTCATCACCTCAAACCTGTTTATCCCCAGCAGTTCGTCAATCTGCTTTTTTCTCTCGCCTCTTCCCAGATTCAGGAAGTAGTCTATCCTGTTCTGCTCGGAGTAAACCGCGCGTGTGAAAAGATCGTAATCTATCCGCAGAAGCCTCTCAACCTCCTCATTCACCCTCTGGGACTGGGGTCCCTGCAGCAGTTTCTCATTCCTGCTTATCCTCGCCTCTGAGCCCCCCTTGGAGCTTATCCTTCTCTCAATCAGGTAATGGTCACCCTGCCATGTCAGTTCAAGCTTAACCCACGCCTCGTCCTTGGCTGCAGGCCTGCTCATAATGATGTCTGAAAGCTTCACCCTCTTGTGCTGCAGTGCAGGAAAATTGCCAAAGAGCGCGAAGCACAGTGCGTCAAGCACAGTGCTCTTGCCGCTCCCCATAGGGCCGACGAGGATGTTCGTCCCCGCGCCGAACTTGAACTGGGTGTCCTCATGCGATTTCCAGTTGTGGAGCGAGATCCCATCTATCACATATTTATTTTATGCGCAACACTAAAATAATGTATGTTCGTTGCCGATGCGATGCTGAAGAAGCTTGCAAGATGGCTCAGGCTGCTTGGCGTCGAGGTGCTCTACCCGCCATCCATAGATGACGACGACATAATAGAATTCACCAAGAAAAGCAACAAAATTCTCCTTACGATGGATTCCGAGCTGTGCCGAAGGGCAAGAAAGCAGGGCCGGAGTGTCTTCCTTGTTCCTAGAAAGAGCACTGACGAGCAACTTGCGCTCCTGATAAAAAGATTCAAGCTGGACGTTTCAGATGCGCCGTCAAGAGTACTCTGCCCGCTGTGCAACGGAACCTTGAAAGAGGTCGGGAAAAAGGAAGTGAAGGGAAAGGTTCCTGCAGAACTGCTGCAGAAGCACGATGTTTTCTGGAAATGCAGCGGATGCAAGAAGGTTTTCTGGGAGGGCTCGCACTGGGAGAGAATAAACAGGAAAGTGGAGAGAATAAAAGAGATGACAAGATAGTCAGATAAGTCCGACTTCATCAATCTGGACTTCGCTTACTCCCTTAATCTTTTTCAGCCTTTCCTCGACATCGCTTCCCATGCTTGCATCAGCGAGGACAACAGTGACCTTCAATGCCTTCATCCCGAAGGCTATCTCCTCCTCCACGATGCTGTAGGGTTTCATCTCATTTTGGATGGAGGACTTAAGTGCTTCAAATACTTCCATGCTCTCTGGAAAAACCTTTGCGACTACCGCAACTTTCCCCATACCAAAACCTCCTAAGGACCTTGCTTGCCGCACTTGCTGCACACGTATGTGTTTATGGTCTCCCTGCAGTGCGGACATCTCACGATGATTCCTTCCCCGCAATGAGGGCACGGAAACTCTGCGTAGATCCGAGTCTGCTTGCCGCATGAGCTGCAAATTTTCAGAATATACATCACCTTTAAGTTGTTTTGGAGGATAAAATATAATAACCCTATTCTAAGTGCCCCCATAGTCTAGCCTGGATAAAACGCTGGCTTGCGGAGCCGGAGTCCGGGGTTCGAATCCCCGTGGGGGCGAATTTTTATATAACAGAATCATTCACTATACGGGTGGTTGAATGGAGTGGAAGAAAATACTGATAGCATCTTTTATTCCAATGGCCATTCTGTTTCTTATATCTCTGATAGGTGAACTACTTTACCGTTCTCTCCCTGGTCGTGGTGCATGGGTAACACAGGACAATTATTTCCTATGGTCCATGGGATCCGCCCTGCTCCTGCTTATTTATACCGGCTATGCCGCAGTAAGGATCAACCTCAAAGATACTGATCTGTTTGCCAGCGGATTTCTTGCTGTTTTTTTCTTCAGCGTCATTGCACAGGCAGCAATGGCAATCATTTTTAGGTGTAATTTTACGAATTTAAATTGGTGTTTTTCATTCTATATCCTAACTCCTGCTCCTCTTTTTTGGTTTTTGGGAGTTGTAGGGATAACTCTCGGATGGTCATTAGCACTTACGGTCCAGAAAATAAAACCAAAAATAAAGAAGCCAAAGCAGTCTTGATAGGTGAATTTATGAGTCGGGTGCGAATACACGAAAACCCCGATTCCTCACCTCTGAAAAGTTGTGAGAATCCCCGTGGGGGCGTGCCTTATTTTACGAGTTAGCAGCTAGATACACGATAATTTTTAATATACCTGATGTTATTATTCCAATCATGGTATACGAACTGATATGCGGCGGCATATTCTTTATAGTGGTTCTGGCCTTCACGGCTGTGAAGGTCATCTACGAGTACCAGCGGGGAGTGGTCTTCACACTAGGTAAATTCAGCGGGGTTGTCGGACCTGGCATAAACTTCATATTCCCGATCCTGCAGGAGGTGAGGATAGTCGACATGAGGATAACCACGACCGACGTTCCCAAGCAGGAGATAATCACGAGGGATAACGTTCCCGTCATGGCGAACACCGTCGTGTATTTCCGTGTCGAGAAGCCAGAGGACGCAGTGATAAAGATAGAGGATTACCACTTCGCTGTTTCGCAGTATACCCAAACAGCACTGAGGGATGTGGTGGGAAACAGCGATTTGGATGTTGTCCTCACGGAAAGGGAGAAGATAGCGGATAGCATAAAGGAGATAGTTGATGCGGAAACTTCCGAGTGGGGGGTTGACATCTCCTCAATAAAGATACAGGAGATAGAACTGCCCGCAGAGATGAAGAGGGCAATGGCAAAGCAGGCAGAAGCTGAGAGAGACAGGAGAGCAACCGTCATAAAGTCACAGGGGGAGCTGCAAGCTTCGCAGAATTTGATGAAAGCGGCGGCAAACCTGTCGAAGAGCGAGGGTGCGCTTCACCTTAGGACCCTGCAGACAATCGCAGAGATAGCCGCAGACCCGTCGGAGAAGATAGTGATATTCCTGCCGACGGAGCTGAAGAGCCTTATAGCGAAACTTAAGTAATCGCAGTTGGTTGCATGCTGGACAGAGGTAAACGCTATTTGCAGATAGCGTTCAATGACAGTATACATGACGTAAATAGGGTCCTCCCGCAGATTCCTTTTGACGAGCGGATACTGATAGAGGCAGGGACGCCTTTCATAAAGAGGGAGGGGCAGAGGGGGATAAGCCACATAGCCGGCATGTGGTCTGGCCCCATAATCGCGGACATAAAGACCATGGACGGCGCGGTTGAGGAAGTCCAGGAGGCGGCAGCCGCAGGGGCTGGCGGAGCGACTGTACTCGGGGCCGCGTCAAAGGAGACGATAGACCTGTTCATAAAAACATGCAAGCAGTACAACCTCATTTCTGTGATTGACATGATTAATGTTGATGACCCGCTGAGAGTCCTGCTGCGTCTTAAAGACAGGCCCGACGTTGTAGAGCTGCACATGGGCAGGGACGAGGAGACTACGAGGGGTAATATGATTGAGTACCGCCACATAAGGAGAATCAGGAGTAAGTATGATGTGATCATATCCGCAGCCGGAGGGGTCGACCTCAACGCCGCTCATAGCGCGGTTTTCAACGGTGCCCAGATAGTTGTCGTAAACATCGTGGAGCCTGACGACCCGTGGAAGGGGATAAAGAGCACTGATGAGGTTAGGAACATCGCAATTGAGTTCCTTAAAGCGGTGAAGTAGCCGTCAAACCAGAGCAGAAAGCTCTTTCATATCCACTCTCAGCCTGTGCTCCCTCATCATCTCCTCAATGAGGGATTTCCCGCTCTTTCCGGCTTTCCTCTTTTCCTCAACAATCCTTCTCAGCTCCGCCTCACTCATCTTCTCAAGTTTCAGCTTTTCAACCGAGTGGGAGATGCTTTGGGTAGGGTTCCTTGAAACGTCCCTGAGAACTTCAGGGATTGCCGCCTTGACGAACTTGCCGCATTTGTATTCGATGAACAGCTCCATCAGCTTGTTCTCGTTCAGGTTATCAACAGGCGCTCCCTCTCTCCTCAGGCTGACGATTGTCTCCTCAAGTGTTGCTGCAACAAGCTTCGGTTCAATCTTCAGCTCGTTCACAACCTTCTCAAACAGCGGGTAATTCTTGGAAAGCATTATCTTCTTGGCCAGCTCCTCCCCAATCTTCAATTCCTCCACAAGCTTTTCCCTTCTGTCCTCCGGCTTTTCAGGCAGTTTCTTCCTTATCTCCTCCACCCATTCCCTGCTTATTTTGATTGGCGGCACATCTGTTTCCGGGTAGAGTCTTGCGCTTCCAGGCATTGGCCTCATGTATTCAGTTTCACCGTCAGACAGCGCTCTCCTGACCTCGCTCTCCAGTCCCTTTCCTTCTTCAAGCAGCTTCGCCTGTCTCGCAACCTCCCTCTCGACTATCTTGCCTATTAACCCCAACTCCTGCACACCCTTTATCTCAACCCTTGCTCCTTCCGAAGCTCCTGACTTTGAAATAGATATATTCAAATCCTGCCGTATGGTTCCAATCCCTCTCTGCACCTTGCCAGTAATCCTCACGATGTTCCCCAGCTTCTCCACGACTTCCCTAGCATGCTCCCCATCCTTCACATCAGGGCAGGTTGCTATCTCAATCAGGGGTATGCCCAACCTATCCAGCCGGTATGTGACTTCGCCATCCTTCTCCCCTACTATGCCAGAGCTCTCCTCCTCCAGGCATATGGTTTGTATTCCAACCTCTCCCTTGCTGGTTTGGATGGAACCGCCCAGCCCCACTATCGCCGTTCTCTGGAACCCTGCCGTATTGCTCCCGTCTATGACCGTCTTTCTCATAACTTGGACCTCATCAACCACCCTGGAACCTAGGAGGAGGCACACCTCAATCACGGTTTCAAGAGCATCCCTGTTCATCGGATGGGGCGGCTCCTCGTCCAGTTCAACCAGACAGGTTGTTTTTGGAAATATCTGGTATCTGTATGTCCTATCGCGAGAATACTCGTGCAAGGCTGCAAGGTCAACCTCTCCAAGCTCTCCGGCGACCGCCCTCTGCTTCCTAACGATCTCTCCCACAGGCTTCCCATCCTTTGGCTGAGCTGAGCAGCTGCAGAAAAGCTTCTCATCTGTTGCAAGCCGCTGGTGAATCTCAACGCCACCCATCATCTTGATGTTCATTCAAACACCGGCGTCCTCTCATTCAACTCACCCGCAATGTTGGTGAGCATCATTTTCTTAGCTTCCTCCATATTCTTGCTGTGCGCCAGCACGTGCATCAGCTTCACGTAAGCAACCTCCGGCAGCATGTCACCGCAGAATATAGCACCGGCTTCGAACTCCTTCCTGAGGTTAGCGTAGACAAACTCATGGACTCTGCCGAATATGCATTGCGAGGTTATGCATACGGGTATGCCCGCCTTTGTGGCTTCCTTTATCTTAGGGATTAAGGAGTCCTTCTCAATCGTAGTTGGAACGTGTCCCAGGCCGGTTCCCTCAATAACAAATCCCCTGAACTTCTTCTCAAGGTAGAAATCGAATATTTCTGGATTAATCCCAGGGTAAACCTTAATCAGGGCAACCTTCTCCTCAAGCTTGTCATCCAGAGATACCTCTGAGTCGCTTCTCTTCCTGTAATTCTTATTGACCAACTCGATTTTACCATTCGGAAATACCTTTGCAATGGGGTCGTCATTCACGCTCTTGAATGCGTCCCTCTTTGAGGTATGGAGCTTTCTCACTTTCGTCCCTCTGTGTGCATAACAGAAGTCATCATTCGGCGAGCCGTGCATCACAAGAGAAACCTCCGCGACATCGCTCTTGGATGCGAAATGCGCTGCGCACAGCAGGTTTATGAAAGAGTCGCTGGAGCCCCTGTCGCTTGACCTCTGGGAGCCTGTGAGAACAATCGGTTTATTCAGGTTTTTCAGCATGAAGCTCAAAGCAGCAGTTGTGAAGTGCATCGTATCTGTTCCATGCGTGACAACAACTCCTTCTGCATCGGACTTCAGCTCCTTCAAGACCCCCTTCGCAATCTCCCTCCAGTGCTCAGGGGTCATGTCCTCGCTCATTATTCCAAAAAGAAATTTTGAGTTGATGTTGAACTGACCCAGCTCGGGAACCGTGCTCACCAAATCAGATGCGTTATAGGAGGCGTAAACCCCGCCTGTTGTGTAATCCACCCTAGAAGCTACCGTGCCGCCGGTGCTTAGTATCGAGATGGTGCTCTTGCCTTCAACATGTTTCATCTTCGCTTCCCTGCTCTTGAAACCAATCTCTGTATGTCCTCCCAGCCTCTCAATTGCGGCACCCTCGAAGTTCAACCCAACAGCATAACCATTTGAAAGCTTTATCACAAGCGTATTCGGGTCTCCCAACTCGGCTTTGGGCATGAGAATGCCCTCGTAGATATCGCCTTTGCTCTTCACCCTGAGCTTGTCTCCCACTTCAACTCCAAGCGAAGCCAGCATATCCTGAATTTTCTTTGAGTACATAACATCACCTTTTCAATTTCAAGCTTTATATCTCCTCCTTCACGGTTGAGAAACATGTCAGTGTGACAGTCCTACCTATTCCTTCAATCTCCCTCAGCCGGTCGACTACTAATCTTCCAATCCCCTCAACGGAATCCCCTCTCACCTTCAACAGCAGGTCCCACTCACCAGCGAGTATGTGCACCTCATAAACTCCATCAAGCTTCGCAAGCTTCTCGGCAAGTTTCCTTTGTGTGACCTGCTGGTGCGGATCGTAGGAGACTAGAACAAAAGCAGTTGTGGGAGTGCCTATCTTCCCGTAATCAAGCAAGGTCGTGAAGTGTTTTATAACTCCCTTCTCCTTGAGCTTCCGTATCCTCTCATGCACCGTTACCCTCGGCAGGCCCGTCTTCCTTGCAATATCCACGGTTGACATTCTTGCGTCTTTTTTTAGTTCCTCGAGTATTAACTCATCCTTTTCATCGAGCATACTGACATTTTGTCGGTTTTTATTTATAAATTTATTCATTTTTCTACATTCTGTCAAAAAAATATGCAAAAAAGTTAAATTGAACCTGCACTTGAACTACTAGCGGTAATAAAGAGGTGATTCAATGAAGAAGAAACTTGCAGGGTTAGAGGAAGGCACCAGCGAACGGAATAATCGAGATGCCCAAGCCTTTGGAACAGCTGCATGAAAGCGATATTGAGAGGAAGTGCTGCATCGGAAAGGTGCTGACAAATTCGCTCAAGCATCTCACTCAGAGGTTTATGGATTGCGATTTCGAGTGGTTGCTCCCCGTCGTGTTCTCCAAGTCAACAGACCCTCTCTGGCCAGACCCCGGAGCCTCCATCGAGAAACGCATCGAGTTGGAAATCTACGGGGAAACAGTCAGAACAACCTCCAGCATGATAGTCCACAAGATGGTGGCATGCTCGCTGGCGCATCCCAGACTATTCATACTCTCCCCAAACATAAGGATTGAAAGAAGGGAGAGGGCCAGGACAGGCAGGCATGTCTACGAGTTCACCCAGCTGGATTTTGAAGTCAGGGACGCAACCTCAAAAGAGATCAGAAGACTTGTTGAGACAGTGCTTTCTGGACTGATTGGTAACCTGAAGAGAGAGCTGAGGGAGGAGCTCACCTATCTTGGAAGGTACCACTCCCTGAGAGTACCCAAGATGCCATTCAGGGAATATCCAAGGAGGGAGCTTGAAAAAAAATACGGGACTGGCTGGGAGCGCCGCTTGGTATCTGAAATACGCGACCCGGTGTGGGTTACAGACATACCCCGCGAGTTCTACGACTTTGAGGATTTTGAAACTGGTGTGTGGGATAACTATGACCTTTTCCTGCCCCAATACGGAGAGGTGCTCTCCGGTGCAAGGAGGGAGTGGGAGCACGATAAAATAATAAGAAAAATGGAGAGAGACAACGGCATAAAGAAGGAGAACTACGCCCTATTGCTGAAACTGGCCAAGGAACGCAGAATGAAGCCATCAGCGGGGGCAGGGATTGGAATTGAAAGACTTGTAGGCTGGATAGCAGGAGTGCAGCATTTGGGGGAAACACAGCTCTTCCCCAAAGTACCGGGAGTGGTCTATGACCTATAGCATTTTTGAAACGTAGGGACCATCCCTTTTATACCCGAGCTTGAAGTAGTATTCCCTAGCCCCAACTCCACTTATGACTGCAAGCTTCCTGCAGTCGAACTCCTCTTTTGCTATTTTTTCAGCTTCCTTCAGCAATTTCGTTCCCAGACCCATGTGCTGGAACTCCTTAACCCTTTTCTCACCAACGGGCAGCATCTCCCCGTAAACGTGCAGCTCCCTAACACCTGCGGCTCCCTTCAGTTCCTTCCTGTGAGTCTTCTCAGACGGAATCCTCAGCCTCAGTAACCCCAGCAGCGCATCATGCTTCATCTCATCAAAGCTTAGGAAGATTTCCTTCCCTTCGGAAGCATCGTAATCCATCCTGTTCAGCTTGATGCTGTCCAACTCAGGTTCTATCCCATCCTTCATAATCCTGTAGCCTATCTCCCTGCAGCGTATGCACTCGCACCTTCTTCCATCCTTAACCAGCTTCTGTTCAACCAGTTGTCTCAGGTTGCTCTTCCTCACTCCATCAGCAATCAGATGGGAGGGAATGTCCCTCTGCACCCTCATAACTCTCACATAGCGTGGCACGAATTTCATTGCTTCCGCAATTACCTCCGCCGCTTCCTCTGTTGAATATGGTTTGAACTTCCCATCCCTCCACAGTCTGTGCAGCTCGGTTCCCTCCATGACAAGGCAGGGATATATCTTCAGCATGTCAGGCATGAACCTTCTATCCTCAAAAAGAGTTTTGAAATTCCTAATATCGTCCTTCTTCTCCGCAAACAAGCCAGGCATCATGTGGTATAAGACTTTCAGGAGGGAATCCTTGCATACTCTTGTCGCCTCAGCGACCTCCTTCACTCCGTGTCCTCTCTTCACCTTCCTGTAAACCTCATCGTCAAGCGTCTGCACACCCAGCTCAATCCTTGTTGTTCCGTAGCGCAGCAGTTCGTCAACCTCCTTCCTTCCGGCCCAGTCCGGCCTCGTCTCTATCGTCAGCCCGACCATCCTCCTCACGGCGTTCTCGTTTGCAAGCTGCGCTTCCTCAAGAGTTTTTGACTCAACCCCGTTCAGTGCGTCAAAACATCTCTTGACAAACCACTGCTGGTACTCCTGCGGCATGGAGTTGAACGTCCCGCCCATTATGATGAGCTCGCACTTGCTCACCTTGTGCCCTATCTCCTCGAGTTGCCTCACTCTGGAATCCACCTGCCTCAAAGGATCATACTCGTTCTGTATCGCCCTCATGGCAGCCGGCTCCCTGCCAGTGTAGCTCTTAGGCGCATTCTCCCCTCTCGGGCAGTATATGCACCTGCCAGGGCACTCGCCCCTTGTCATAACTGCTATCACATTCACGCCAGAAATCGTCCTCATCGGTCGTATTCTAAGAAGCTCAGCGAACTTTCTCCTTTTTCCCTCAGGTATGCACCGCAGTACGTCAGAATTTCGTATCACACCAGCAATACCGTATTTCTCGCTGGCGCGAATCTTTGCATCCCACAGCCCCATCCTGTTTCTTATCCTGTCTTTGAGAATGAGTTGTGCAACCTCCTCGCTAGCCTTCTCAATACTATCGCTCATGTTTTGTTTTTTCATTCATTCTACCTAAAGAAGGAATTTGAGAAGAACGCTATGAGCGAGTATATAGGGCTCTCTATGAGCGGGAACACCAGCAAACCATGGCCGGTTGCCCTGTAATCCGAAATCAGGGAGGGTCTCGCTTTAAGCGTCACCCTAACCTCCCTGCTTATCTGGTCGCTTGAGAGGGATGTAACGTTTATGTATATGTCCATCTCATTCTGCTCGTTGCTCACGACCTCATAGGGAACAGTCTTCTTTGCCTGCAGAGTGACGTCAATCGCATGCGGCACGAATACGTCCTTCTTGAATTTCCATGCCGGCACTCCTCTTGAGGTGATGCTGAACGTATCGCTTGCAGCCCCCTCGTTCTCTATGTCTATGTAATAAATTGCCGGCTGTCCAACCCCCGTTTCAACTTCCGGCGGGCTGACATCTATCTTGAAAACATCATCGCTCACGTCAATGGAAACGTTTATCGTCAGATTTCCCAGGCCGTTGAGGTTCCCCTCATCCACAGCCTTGGCCTTGAAATAATATCTCGTACCGTTCTTCGCGTCAGGGGATATCCTTATCTTAGCCTTCATGGGGGTCTCATACCACGGGCTGTCCTCCGCGGTCCAGCCTTCCGGCAAATCCTCAATCGCCAGCTTGTCCCACCCCATGTAGATCATACTCCCGCCAGCCGCGTCTATCGTTGCTCTCTCGGCAACTATATAAACCGTCTGCCCAGGAGCCGCCTTGCCCATGTAGATGCTGCTGTTCTCAACCAAACCGCTTGATGGGAAGGGCTCCTTTATGTTCACGTATGTGGCGTTAACTGCCACTGCCGCAAAGATGAGCACCCAAAACAATTTTCTCATTCTAACCACACAGATATCTCAGAAGTTCAATAAAAATCTATCCTTTTGCAAGCAGCTTCTTCAGCAGTTTTTGCACCTCTTCCCTCATCTCCTCCTTCGTCTCCGCATTCACAATTATGTGATCAGAGAACGCGAAGGAGTCCGCTGTGCCCCACCCCAGCTCCTTCTCGTCAGCCCACACGAACTCCTCCCAGCTCTTCGGATCCTCCGGCAGATTCCTCTTAATCACCCTCTCAAATCTCATTTTCTGAGGAGCGAAAACTCCTATGAGGATAAACTTGTCGCCGAAAGCCTCCCTGAAACGCTTCAGTTCCTCATAACCTCTTATTCCGTTCACTACAAGCGCCTTCTCATTCATCTTCTTGATCTTCTCAATAACCTTTCTCGCAACAACATCATAACCTTCCTTCTTCCTCAATTCGTCTGCGAATTCCCTAAGGCTCCTGTTGGTTACCGCGATCCTCTTCTCCTTCATCATGTCAACTACTATGCTTCTCATTTCTACCGAATTAACCCCAAACTCCTTTGCAACTTCGTTGGCAATGCTCTTGCCAGCTGCTCTCAGCCCTGCAACGCCAATCACAATCATAAAACTCTTATATCTGGCTTTCATTTAAATTACCATATGCGAACTTTCATTGCAGTTGAAGTGGACGAACGGCTAAGGGAGAAGATGGCAGAACTGCAGAAGCAGCTCTCCATTGACGGAGTGAAGCTTGTTGAGAAGGAGAACCTGCATCTAACCATGCACTTCCTAGGAGAGATAGACGACACCATGAAGGGCAAGGTAACCCAGGCAATGGAAAAGGTGAACTGCAGAAAGTTTGAGATGAGCTGCAACTGTGCCGGGGCATTCCCCAACAGGAATTACATACGAGTTATCTGGGTCGGTGTTGACGCACCTGAGCTGAAGAGTATCCACGACCAACTTGGAGGGGAGCTTGCAAGGCTTGGTTTCAAGAAAGAAGATTTCTCGCCCCATATAACGCTGGCGAGGGTGAAATTCCTGAAAGACAAAACAAAGCTGATTGAATTCCTTGAGACGAACGCCGAGACTGAACTCGGAGACTGCACGGTTGACAGGATTCTTCTCAAGAAGAGCACCCTGACTCCCAAAGGACCGGTTTATGAGAATGTCTATGAGAAGAAGCTTATCTGACTACTTTCTCCCGAAAGTAAGATACACCGTGTGCATCAGCCCCATGTTCTCAGGTCTCACTCCCTGTTCCCTGACAAGAATTTCTCTTGTTATGCATTCCATCGTGAAAACTTCTGAGAATTTGTTCTTCTCCAGCTCCCTCACAAACTCCTTCACCTGCTCCATGTTTGGCAGGAAGCCAACAGCATACCCCCCATCCTTCAATGCTCTCTTTGCATGTCTGATGGCCTTCTCGGAATCTGCCAAGTCCAGCGTCACCAAATCCACATCCCTTTCACTTATTCCCTTGAAGACATCTTTCCTTTTTATTTTGACATTCCTCAACCCGCTTGCCTTGATGTTCCTCTCCGCAAGCTTCACAAAGTCCTCCCTCTTCTCATAGGTGACAACGCTCTTTACTATATTACCAAGCGCTATTGCAAGGAACCCGCTTCCTGTGCCTGCATCCACAACAGTGCTTTTCTTGCCAATTCCTGTGAAAGCGGCAACCATCCCGAAATCCTTCGGTAGCACAACCTGCGGACCTCTCTTCAAATTGCGCATTATGGGCGGAAACCTCAACAAACCACCTGATTCATTTTGGAAGTAATAGTTTATTATTGCTTCAGATTTCATTAGCTATGACAATCTTAATATACACCACGATCTATATCCTCAAATTATGAACAACAAGATTGTAGAATATGCAAAAGTTATGCTTGCAAGCTCTATGCTTGCGATAATCGGCGTAGTCTTGGGTATTGTATACCTCTGGATTTTAACCGCCTTCACCTTCAAATTAACCTGTTTCAGAATTATTTTTTCCGGAATTTTCCCAACAGTTGCTCTTGTATACTAGTTTCTTGCCGTTTTGGTATACTTAGGCAGTTTAAAATTTACTTCTAAAACGAGAGATAAAATTCAATTCTGGGCTATAACACTTCTTATTGCAGGAGTGATTTTAATAGTGGTTGCAACTTTTATCCCAATTCTCGTAAACATGATAGGTTATGAAGAGAATTGCTTCCCTCCCTTAACATACTAAGAAGAAGCAACCACCACTATTAGCAACCACCACTATTTTAATTTAAAGGGAATAATTTATATTGCTTCTAGAGGTGCTTCCAATGGCATGCGTCGTGATAGTCGGAACGCAATGGGGTGACGAGGGCAAGGGGAAGGTTGTCGATTACTACGCAGACAAGGCGGATATTGTTGTGAGGTTCAGCGGGGGGAATAACGCCGGCCACACGGTTGTTGTGAAAGGTAAGAAATATGCATTCCACCTCATGCCGTGTGGAGCGCTTAGAGGCAAGCAACTCATCATAGGAAATGGAGTTGTGGTCGACCCGAAAGTTCTTATTGAAGAAATTGACATGCTTAAAAGAGAGGGAATAACTCCGAAGCTTCTTATAAGCGAGCGCGCCCATGTAATATTTCCATACCACAGGACATTGGATGAAGCTGAGGAGCAGTTCAAGGGGAAGATGAAAGCAGGGACGACAAAGAGGGGCATTGGTCCCTGCTACGAGGATAAGGCAGGCAGATTCGGTTTGAGGATGTGCGACCTCATCACTAAGGAAGTTTTCAAGGAGAAGATTGAGCATCTTTTCACTCTGAAGGAAAAGCAGATTCAGATGTACGGAAGCAAGTTTGATTTCACAAAGGAGCAGCTCTTGCAGGAATACAATGCTTACGGTGAGAAGCTTAAGGATTATGTCTGCGATGCGAACCTGGAACTGAACAATGCCATAGACGCAGGAAAGAAGGTTCTTTTTGAAGGTACACAGGGAACAATGCTCGATATCGACCATGGCGCCTACCCGGTTGGAACGTCCTGCAATGTCACTGCTGGAGCAGCATGCACAGGGGCAGGTGTCAGCCCCACGAAAATAAATGCGGTTGTAGGGCTCACAAAAGCCTACGTCTCCCGTGTTGGCGTAGGACCTCTTCCCACAGAACTTCTGGATGAAACAGGAGAATACATAAGGAAGAAGGGAGCTGAGTTCGGTACAACAACAGGCAGACCCCGCAGGGTTGGCTGGCTTGACATTCCTGCGCTGAGATATGCCTGCAGGGTAAATGGCATAAGCGGACTGGCAATAACTAAGCTTGATGTTCTTGGAGGTTTGGAAAAAGTGAAAATATGTACTGCCTACAATATAAGCAAAAAAGCCACCAGCGAAGTTCCGCCATCCTGCGAGCTTCTGGAGCAGTGCAAGCCCGTCTACAAAGAAATGAAGGGCTGGCAGGAGTTTGAAGTAGGCAAGGCCGAAGAGGTTGCAAAGAAGGGTTATGACGCTCTGCCAAAAGAGCTGAAAGATTATGTTGCGGAAGTTTCCAAGCTGTCCAGCACTCCAGTCTATCTTGTATCTATAGGGCCGGGTAGGGAGGAAACTATTATTTTAAAGGATGTATTCGCAAAATAAACTGCACGCCCCAGTAGCTCAGTGGTAGAGCGTTTGCATGGTAAGCAAAAGGCCGCGAGTTCAATCCTCGCCTGGGGCTTCACTCCACATATTTTATAAACCTCCCCTCACAAATCTGCTTCTGGTGGAATAATGAGGGAACTTATAGTAGTCGCGAAGGACCGCGTTGGCCTTCTAGCCCAGATATCAAAGATTCTAGGTGACAAGAACATAAACATAGATTCTGTCTCAGTTGAAACTCTTGGGAAGGATGCGATAATACATCTGGTTGCATCCAGAGAGAATGAGGCCACCAAGCTGCTTGAGGATGCAGGCTTCAAGGTGACTGCTTCTGATGTGATTGTTCTGAAAATAGACGACCAGCCCGGAGAGCTTGCCAAAGTGGCGCTGACCCTTGCCGAGGCAGGGGTGAACATAAGAAGCGTCCTCTTCCTGAGGAAGGAGGAAAGCAAGGGTCTCTTCGCCGTAAAGGTGAACAAACCAGACAAGGCGGTTGAAATCCTCAAGGATTACCTGTAGCTGAGAGGATGGTTGACAGACGCTCCGTTCAGATTTCTTTAATCGCGCATGCCAGCATACTGGTTGGCTTCTTCTTCCGCTACTCTTTCATTCTCCCTTTGCTTATCTGGAAAACCATGAAGCATTCCAAATACTCGGAGGGGCAGGCAAGACAGGCAACATACTACCAGATATTTGCTTTGCTTCTCATTCTTGTCATTTCATTCGGAGGAGAATTTATAATTCTGCTCTCCCCGGCTGCAGATGGAAGAGTGCAGAAAGTTGACGATTTGCTAGTAAAGGAAATCGAGTTTGTTGTGTACACACTCCTCTCCCTATATGCGCTCTACGGGGCATACAGATGCAGTAAAGGGGGAGAATTCAAATACATGCTCGTCGGTAATCTGTAGGAATATTCATAAATAAAAAAAACCAAAACTACATGGAAATTCCAGGAATCTTTCCGTCGGTGTTTCTACCGTAAAGTATTTAAATAAGAGAGTGCATAATCTTCTTTCGCCGTGCGGACGCTGTAGATTACGGCGTAAATGGAGCGCGAATTCTATTTCGTGCTGTGAGATATACCCTTCCTCTATAGCGCATAATATCGATGGAAATCCAAGCTTGTTTGGATTTGACTCTGGCTTCAAGAACAGGAGAAGTGAGCGATAGTGGTGTCTTTTCGCCGAACTTGCGGAAGAATAGTGTGCTCTAATTCCAGTTGATCCTGCTGGAGGGTACTGCTATCAGAATTCGACTAAGCCATGCAAGTCTACCCCTTCTGCAAGGAGGGGTGGCATACGGCTGAGTAGCGAGTGGTCAATCTGCCCTAAGGAGGGGGATAACCTCGGGAAACTGAGGCTAATACCACATAGGTTATGGATGCTGGAAAGCTTCATAGCCCAAACAGCGTGGCGAAATGCAGCCATGTCTGCCTTAGGATGAGACTGCTTCCGATTAGGTAGTTGGTGGGGTAACGGCCCACCAAGCCGATAATCGGTGGGGGCAATGGGAGTTGGCGCCCCCAGAGGAGCACTGAGACAAGGGCTCCAGTCCTACGGGATGCAGCAGGCGCGAAACCTTCGCAATGCGCGAAAGCGTGACGAGGGGATTCTGAGTGATGCTCCACGCGAGCATCTTTTCGTAAGCTTAAGGAGCTTGCGGAATAAGAGCTGGGCAAGACCGGTGACAGCCGCCGCGGTAACACCGGCAGCTCGAGTGGTATCCACGAATATTGGGCTTAAAGAGTCCGTAGCTGGCCCGCTAAGTTCTCTGTGAAATCTTCAAGCTCAACTTGAAGGAGTGCAGAGAATACTGACGGGCTTGGGAGCGGGGGAGGCCAAGAGTACTCACGGGGTAGGGGTAAAATCCGTTAATCCTGTGAGGACTCCCAGTGGCGAAGGCGCTTGGCCAAAACGCGTCCGACAGTGAGGGACGAAGGCTAGGAGAACGAATCGGATTAGATACCCGAGTAGCCCTAGCAGTAAATTATGCAGACTGTGGTGTTGCCATAGCTTAGTGCTGTGGCAGTGCCGTAGCGTAAGTGTTAAGTCTGCCGCCTGGGGAGTACGGCCGCAAGGTTGAAACTTAAAGGAATTGGCGGGGGAGCACCACAAGGGGTGGATGCTGCGGTTTAATTGGATTCAACGCCGGGAATATCACCGGGAGCGACGGCAGTATGAAGGTCAGACTGAAGATCTTACCTGACGAGCCGAGAGGTGGTGCATGGCCATCGTCAGCTCGTGCTGTGAAGTGTCCGGTTAAGTCCGGTAAATCGCATGAGTGCATCCGTTTTGGAGTGAGAGAATGAGAATTAAAATGACGCCTGAACTGGCATACCTAATAGGTTTATGGAAAGGAAGGAGGGTTCCCAGTGGAATCGGAATACGAGGCAGCGGAGAGATCAGGGAGATTTTCCTGAAAGAAATAATGAAGACGCTGAAGATTCCTCCAGAGAAGATACAGATGACTGACAGGGACGTGTACTTCTATCATTCAGCGTACAGGACATTCTTTGAGGGAGCTGAGAAGAATCAAATAGATGTTTTCAGGAAAAGGAACAGATACTCCTCCTCATACGTTGCAGGGATGTTCGATTCCTGCGGCGGGGTAGAGGGGGACACGCCTTACCTGGCGCGTGCTTCGTACAAGGACCAGATGCTACTTGAGCTTCTGGGCTTCAGAACCAGATTCATCAAAGGAAGGCTGGCAATAATGACTCCAAGGGAATTCATTGTTTTTGTCAAGGATTCTATGAAGCACTCCGAAGTAAAAAAAGCACTCATGCGGTCCGGAAACGAGCGAGACCGTCGCTGACAGTTGCTATTCATCTCTCCGGAGATGAAGCACTCTGTTGGGACTGCCTGTGTTAAACAGGAGGAAGGAGACGGCAACGGTAGGTCAGTATGCCCTGAATCTCCCGGGCTACACGTGGCATACAATGGTCGAGACAATGGGTTGCCACTCCGAGAGGAGGAGCTAATCCCCAAACTCGGCCTAGGTTCGGATTGAGGGCTGAAACTCGCCCTCATGAAGCTGGAATCCCTAGTAATCGCTTGTCAACATCGAGCGGTGAATACGTCCCCGCTCCTTGCACACACCGCCCGTCAAGTCACTCAAATGAAGTTTTAGTGAGGCGGGATCCCTTCGGATCTCGTCGAGCTAATTCGTCATGAGAGGGGCTAAGTCGTAACAAGGTATCCGTAGGGGAACCTGCGGATAGATCACCTCCTTAAATTTTCGTTCCATGATACGAGAATGAAAAAGTGTGAGTGCAAGGTAAGCGAACATCAATACGCTCACTCCTAATAGTTCTTGAAGCCGATGGGCTCGTAGCTCAGTGGTAGAGCGCCTCCTTTGCGAGGAGGAGGCCGCGAGTTCAAAAGTAGTTTCCAAACTGCTGAACATCTCGCCGAGTCCATTTCCGTACGTCATATGCAATTCAGGAAAATTTCCTGAATGAAGTGGCTGATATTGATGAGGCCGTGAGTGGAATAGAAGCTATAGTTCCTGGCAAAAACGAGTGCAGTGAGTATGCCATTCAGGGGATGGCTTGGCTCAGGTAGCGATGAAGGCCGTAGCAAGCTGCGATAAGCCCAGGGTAGGCGCAGGCAGCCATTGAACCTGGGATTGCCGAATAATTCACCTCCAAAAGAGGCGAAGGAGCACGGGGGGAATTGAAACATCTTAGTACCCCCAGGAAAAGAAACCAACTGGTATGGGGTCAGTAAAGGCGATTGAACGCCCCACAGAGGCAATTCGAATCCTGCAGGGCAACTTGCAGGAGATGTGATTCATTCCATTCTCCTTCCGTCTAGCTGAAGTGCACTGGAAAGCGCTGCCAAAGAGAGTGACAGCCTCGTATGCGAAAAGCGGAGGGTGAGGGGATGTGCAGAGTAGCGTCCATCGAGTATTGGGCGCGAACACGGGAGCAACAACTCCCAACTCTAAATATAACCTGAGACCGATAGCGTAAAGTAGCGCGAGCGAACGCTGAAAAGCACCCCGAAAGGGGAGTTAAAAGAACCTGAAACTGAGTGGCTACAGAGGGTACAGCCCGAAAGGAATGCGGTCTCCCAGAAGCGATATGTAGAAATATATAAAGCGACGGGAGATTGAGCAGGGTTGTATCGTTCTTCTTGAAGCAAGAGCCAAGGAGTTGCTGGAAGTGGTGAGCCGAAAGGCTGAGCGAAAGCGAGACTGCGCAGCACCGCAAGGTGTGAGGCAGGTGGTACGAAAGTGCCATGAATCACTTCCTGCAGACCCGAAGCCAATGTGATCTACACGCGAGCAGGGCGAAGCCGATCCTCCGATTGGTGGAGGCCCGCAACCGGTGCTAGTATATCTGCTCGGGTGACTTGCGTGTAGGGGTGATAGTCCTATCGAACTTGGCGATAGCGGGTCCCCCCCGAAGTATCCTGTAGGATAGCCCCATCAGAGGTTGATTATGAGGTAGAGCACTGATCAGGCAGAACGGAGCCGAAAGGCTCCACTGTCTTCTCAAACTCCGAATTCATAATCACCATAGAAGATGGGAGTCGGGCGCACCGGGTAAGCTGGTGTGCCGGGACGGGAACGACCGAGACCGAGGTTAAGGCCCCTAAATCCTGACTGAGTGCTAATCACAAAGGAGTCCCCATTCTTAAACAGCTGGAAGGTAGGCTCAGAAGCAGCCATCCTTTAAACAACGCGTAACAGCGGACCAGTCGAGAGTGCAGGCTCCGAAGATTACCGGGGCTAAGTCAGGTGCCGAGACCCCGGAGGATGCCACAAGCATCATCTGGTAGGGGGGTGTTCTGGCTGGGTAGAAGTTGGGGCGTGAGCTCCAATGGACCTGTCAGAAATAAATATCTTGGTGTTAGTAACAGCGAATCCAGGTGAGAATCCTGGACGCCGGATAGCACACGGTTTTCTTAACAATGTTCGTCAGTTAAGAGTAAGCCGATCCTAAGCTCTCAGCTAATTACTCGAGAGCAAACGGGAAACTGGTTAAGATCCCAGTGCCTCGTGGGTAGACGTGGTGACACAAGGCCACTTCTGACGCTTGGGGATAGGTGGAGTGAGCGAGAGCTCATCTAACCTCTGCAGGACTGCAGAGACTCGTTATGAGGAGAAGCAGTCTAACTCTGGGAAGGCCGCCGCAAGGTGGTTCCGTTGATTCCTTGAGCCCGTGAAAAGGAAGCTGGCAGCGATTCCGCGAGATCGTACCTAGAACTAGTACAGGTGCTGCTGGCAGAGAAAGCCAAGGCGTGTCAGGAAAACTCAGGTAAGGGAACTCGGCAATCCAGTGGCGTAACTTAGGAAGAAGCCATGCCTGCAATTGTGGCGCAAGCTGCAATCGCAGGTCGCAGTGACAAGGGGACGTCGACTGTATATCAAAAACACAGCTCCCTGCAAAGTCGAAAGGCTTAGTATAGGGGGCGATGCCTGCTCACTACTGGTATGTCAAACTCCAGTTCAATGGAGCAAAGCACCAGCAAAGAGCGGGGGTAACTCTGACCCTCTTAAGGTAGCGTAATACCTCGCCGCTTAATTGGTGGCTTGCATGAATGGCATAACGAGCGTCCCGCTGTCCCTACCTGGGACCTGGTGAACTCACTACTCGGTGAAGATGCCGAGGACTTCTAGGGGGAAACGAAGACCCCGTGGAGCTTTACTATAGTCTGTCGTTGGAATACGGTGGTTGTTGCACAGCGTAAGCAGGAGCGTCGAAATGCCCCTTGCGGGGGGTATGAATGCGAAAGTGAAACACTGCTCTTCAGTTGCTGTGTTCCTCACCTGTAAGGGAACATCGGCAGATGGATAGTTTGGCTGGGGCGGTACGCCCTCGATAAGGAAACAAGGGCGCCCAATGCTATGCTTAAGCGGGTCAGAAATCCGCTGGTAAGGGTTAAAGACAAATGCATGGCTGACTGAATCCTTAAAAGCGTGGGATTCAGACTCGAAAGAGGGGCTTAACGAACCTTGGAATCCCTTTTGTTGAGGGTCCAAGCTGACAGACAAGCTACCCCGGGGGTAACAGGCTCGTCGCAGGCGAGAGTACATATCGACCTTGCGGTTTGGTACATCGCTGTCGGCCTAAGTCATCCTGGTGGTGCAGGAGCCACCAAGGGTTGGGTTGTTCATCCATTAAAGACTTACACGAGCTGGGTTCAGAACGTCGCGAGACAGTTCGGTAGTATCTCCTAGGAGTGTTGACTGCTTGAGAGTATGGCTCCCCGAGTACGAGAGGAACGGGGAACCGGCGCCTCTAGTATACCGGTTGTGTCAAGCATCGCCGGGCAGCCACGCGCCAAAGGATAAGACCTGAAAGCATCTAAGGTCGAAACCATTCTCAAAACGAGGCAGTTCAAGGCCAGGATAGCAGATCCTGTTGATAGAGTGGGGGTGTAGATGGAAAGCGTAAGCGATCCGTGAGCCCGTCCACTACTAACAGCCTTCTCTGCACTTGCTAAAAGGAGCTGTAGCCTTTCCAAAACTCACGGCCATTATCAATTCACGTTCGAATGGCCGGGCCTTCTAATTAAATCCACCACCCACTCAGGCTCGGCTATTCCTCTATTTCTTCTTCATCCAACCCGCCTAGCTTAGGCTTTCTATCCGCTGGACCCCACGCATCTCTTCTAAGACATTTGAAAAGATACGCTATAATCCCAATGTTGAGCAGGATGATCAGAATTTCCAGAGAACTTCCCATAATCGAGGGGAGATCCCTTGCCTGCGAGGGAGAGTAGCTGATGCTTTGTGTGAGAATAATCCTCACTGGGAGGATGAAGGTCATCCAGATTGGCATCACTGAAAGTTTTGTCAGGTATGCTACCATCAGCAGTATGTTGAAGCACGATGCAACAATTGCAAGATAGCAACCCACTTCATGCAGGCGTATCACAATTGCGGTTATAATATAGCATACGCCTATAGCTCCCAGAATCCAAGCCATCATCCTCAGGAATCCTAGTGTCATGCAGTCCATTCCAAAACAGGAAACTTCATTTAATGCCGTGAGCAGAATCTTCGCGTAGATGATGTTGTATGCTCCCAAGAGAAGGAAGAATACGCTTATCAGGACAATTCCACGGTCTTTTACAAGTTTCATCAAATCATTAGCTCATCCTTGTTGGACGTAGCCAGCTCATACTCATTCACCATCTTCAGGCATTTGACAGGGCACACCTCAACGCACTGCCCGCAGAATGTGCAGTAAGCCAGGTTGAAATCCACCCTCCTCTTCTCCTTGTCCTGCACGAAGTAACACGCCTTTGACGGGCATACCAGCGTGCATGCCCCACAGTTTATGCATATCTTCCTGTCCCTGGTGAGGCGCGACCTTGTCTTCAGTGGAGCGGGAGCGAGATTCGGTGGGCACTTTTCAAGAGTCCTCCTCAGCCCGTACAATATAGCTCGCGGTCTCGGGGGGCAGCCCGGTATGTAAACTGAAACGGGCACAACCTCATCAACCCTGCAGCACATATTGTAGCATTCCCTAAAAGGCCCATTTGATATCGCGCAGGAACCGACCGCAACAACAATCCTCGGGTCGGCCATCTGCTTGTATATGCCATTCAGATGCTTCTTGAGCTTCCTGTTGACCGTTCCATTAACCATGAGTATATGTGCATCCTTCGGAGAATTCACAACCTCTATCCCGAGTCTATCCTGGTCGAATCTTGGGCCAAGCGTTGCGATTATCTCTATGTCGCATCCATTGCAGCCTGCTAGTGCCAGCGGATAGACCTTTGGGAATTTTTTGACAGTGTCCTCAGCCCCTGTACTCAACATATACTATGCCTCCCCTGTCGATATACGCGGTCCTCTCGGTACAGCTTATGCATGGGTCAAGGCTTATCACTGCTGCCGGTATATCGGACACGCTTGCACCTTCCAATATCGTAGCAGCGCATTGCAGGTTTGCAAAAGAGGGCGGCCTTATCCTGACCCTGTAGGGGGTCCTCTCTCCCCTTGAAATTACGTAGTGCAGATTCTCCCCTCGAGGAGCCTCTACCAGGTGTATCTGCTCACCGGCAGGTGGCTTGCCGTCCCATCTCACCCTCAACTCCCCTGGCTGCATCCTGCTGAAGCATTCCTTTATTATCCTGGCGGACTCTGGTATCTCCTCAACCCTCACAAGTGTCCTCGCCAGGCTATCTCCCTCATCGTGCAAGGGTATGCTAAAGTCCATCTCAGAATACTTTCCATACGATTTCGCCTTCCTGACATCGTAATCTATGCCGGAGCCTCTGCCAACAGGGCCTACGACGCCCAGTTGCTTTGCCTTCTCTCTGCTCAGCACGCCATTTCCCTCCAGTTGCTTCCTTACAGAATCGTTTTTGAGTATCGTTTCGGCAAGCTTCTTGGAGTACTCCGTAGCCTCGTCTACGGCAGTCCGTATCATCCCAGCCGCATCCTTGTCAATATCCAGTCGCGTTCCCCCTATTACATTTATAGAGTGGTGCACTCTGCCTCCGGTGAACTCCTCAAATGCATCGACTATCCTCTCTCTTCTGTCCAGTGTTTCCAGCATAAGCTTCCTCTGCCCTATATCCTCCATGGTCAGGGAGAGAACCAGCAGGTGACTGTGTACCCTCTCAAGCTCGGCAGCAATCGTCCTTATGTACTTAGCCCTTTCTGGAATCTCAATCCCACTGAGCTTCTCAACAGCGTAGCAGAAATTAGAGGCGTGGCAGTGCGAGCATATCCCGCATATTCTTTCAACGAATGGCACTGCTTGGGTGTAGTTCTTCGTCTCAAGCATTTTTTCTATCCCCTTGTGGGTGTAGCCTAGGTCAATATCGACGCTTTTGATTCTCCCATCCTTGATTCCGAATACCAGTCTTGCAGGCTCAACTAGCATCGGATGGGAGGGGCCAATTACCAATTTCGAATCATGCATTGTTCCACCGCTTGGTAAACCCTCATAAAGTGGCTATGTAAAGCTGCTTCCTAGAAAAATTTATATTGCGTAACGTATATAAATCACTTATATGAGGAAACAGCTGCTGCTACTGCTTGTGTTTCTCTCTGGCTGTATTCTAGAGAATAGGTCCCCTGACAGATGTTACCACCTCTGGGATCCGTCACAGAAGGACAACTGCCTTGTCTTAGTTGCAGTCGAAACAAAGAACATGTCAAAATGCGATGAGATAACTGTGAGCAGCCTTTCAGAGAAGTGCTATGCGCTGCTCATAGGTGCAGATCTCCCCGTAAACTCTTCAACGTGCGCCAAACTGTCCGGCAACTTGATGGACGAGTGTTTTGGCAGGCTGGCTGCAAGCAGCAATGACACTTCCATGTGCATGCGTATCAACTCCAGCTACCAGCGGGACAGCTGCCTCTCAGGAATAGCGATTGCTATGGAAAGGCCCGAAATCTGCGACGGCATATCCCTCAACATATCAAGGAATACCTGCAAGAACCAGATATACCCCAACCTTGCCATACAGAACAGGGATACTGCTTTCTGCAAGCTGATTGTGACCGATAACCCAGAATCGCAGCAGGATGCCGTGGACAGGTGCGTATTCTCAGTGGCAGAGGAGCTCAATGATACGACGCTCTGCAACCAGATAGTAAACCCATTCTCAAAAGACCTATGCAAGACAGGAAGCATAGATCCTGCCTTGTGCAACCAGATAACTGAATCGCAAGGCAAGCAGGCCTGCCTGTATGTGGCTGCGGTATACTCCAAGAACCCCGATGCATGCAAAAACCTGCCGTCTGCATCACTGAGGGACAGCTGCTACACGCAGGTAGCAAAGGACACGAATAACCCTACTCTGTGCACATACATCGCAACAGAACTCTTGAGGGACCAGTGTATGCAGATAGTCAAGGGCTGAGCTTCTTCCCCTCAAGAGCCTTTCTCAGGGGATATTTCTTATACCCCTTAGGGACGAGCAGCGGGTGCAGCTTTGCTCCTCCGAACTCAACTCCCAGCAAATCGTGGATTTCCCTCTCGTAATACAGAGCGTTTGGTATGATGTCCGATATGGTTCGTATATTGCTCTTTCCAAGCTTTACTCTCAAGTTCATTATCTCATTGCTGGAGATGCTCCAGAAATGATAGCAGAGCGTTATGCTGCCGCCCTCGTCAATCCCGGATATCGCCATCAATCTGTGGGTATCCTTGAGCTTCTCCGCCATGTCCCTAATCACTTCGGGTTTGGCAGGTGCCTCCATCAACATCCCTCACTCCACACTCAAAATGCTTCCCAATACCTGGCCGGGCAGCCCCTTACCAAACCTCGCAAGCATGGCCCCGCCATTCCCATGGGTGTTTGTGATCTTGCCAACTATCTCATTTCCGCTTGGTGTCTTCCATACGACTTTCTTGCCAACATACTTGAGGGCCTCATCCTTGCTTGTCATGCCGTCTATGGCAACTACATACTGGTTGGTGTATTCGTTGTGCTTACCCCTCCTGTAGTTTACTACCCTCGCATCCATCTCAATCACCTTAAACCATTACTCCTCAAATATTAATATCCCTTTGCGTAATCATATCATGCCCAACACAGATGACATAGCCGCCTTTATCAACTCAGACGAAGTCCTGAATAGGATGAGAACGGATTTTGAAAGTGCTGCAGAGATTATAAAGACCGCAGTGAACGCAGCAAGCCCCATTCTTATGAGATACCACGGGGATTGCGATGGGATATGCGCCGCGCTGTCCATCTACTTCTCAATTAAGGGGCTGGTCGGCAACAAGGCTTGGGAGGGACAGAGGAGACGGACGCTCATTTTCAAAAATCCCTCCGCCATATACGGGCTTGGTGCTGTTGTGGATGATATAGAGCTCATAAGGAATATGCAACCTTCACAGCCTCCGCTGGCGATTCTGCTGGATTTCTCTGTGAACTCCGAGAGCCTAGACTCGATGAAGGCGTTGAAGAACTCCAACTTCAAGCTGCTCATAGCAGACCATCACCCGCTGCAGGAAGAAGTCACCCGGGCAGCGGACCTGCTTGTATCGCCATGGCTGCACGGCGGCAATTCAGACTATTCCGCCGGCTTTATTGCGGGGGAGATAGCCAAGAAGATTGATTACTCCTCCGAACTTGAAGAGTTCCAGAAAATCGCCCTGATAGGTGACAAGAGCAGGCTCATCCAGCTGCCAGAAGGTGAGCTGAACCACAAAGCACTTGTGCTTGATTTTGTAGCATCAAGCTCGGATTTTGCGGAGAGCCTTGAGTTATACTATTCAATACTCAAGGACCAGAATAAGATGGAGTCAATCTACAAACGAGCAATGAAGAAGATAGAGCGTGTGAAGAAGGATGCGGCCAGATACTCGAAGCTGAAGGAATTCGATAATGGTTTCAAGCTGGTGCTGCTTAGGCTTGACAAGTTCAGGTCTGGCGAGTTTCCTGGAAGGGGCAAGATAACCGGCGAGGTCCACGATGACTTTGACAAGAAATTAAATGCGCCGCTTGTTACTGTCGGATACGGGGAGCGGATGATGCACTTTAGGGCGAACAGAAAAGCGAAGGAAGCAGGATTCAATGCAAACCAGCTTATCTCAGAGTTGAAAAGCGAGATGAAAGGTGCGATTGACAGCGGAGGAGGGCATGACGTAGCTGCCGGGCTGAGAGTGAATCAGGGATTTGACAAGATGGTTCTGGAGGAGATAGTCAAGAAAGTGGAAAAGATAGCAAAGTAATTAAATCTGATTTTTCAAAATAACTCTGCAAGGGGCCATGGTATAACTTGGCAGAACAACAGGCTCCAGTTCCTTTTGTAGAGGAGCATTGTTACAGGTGGAATGACCTTCGGGGATGATTTAGAATTGGAGCATTGACAAAGGATGAGATGCTTTATGAGACACCTGTTAATGAGGGTTCAAATCCCTCTGGCCCCATACATTTATCTTATAAAGGATTATCTTGACTAATGCATATATTAAAAAGCCCTAACTAAATAATTGGGGGTGAAGGTAATGAGAAGGCTCTTAATTGTCTTATTGATTGTAGCGCTGTTTTTTGCCGGTTGCACACAGGTAGGTCCCGCAGGACCGCAAGGAGCGAAGGGTGATACCGGACAGCAGGGTCCGAAGGGCGATACTGGTCCAATAGGACCCCAAGGTTCAAGAGGTGATGTAGGACCTCAGGGATCTAAAGGCGATACAGGTTCGGTGGGACCCCAAGGTCCAGAAGGAGATACTGGGCCAGCCGGACCGCAAGGATCCCAAGGAAATCCTGGTCCAGCAGTAACTATAGCCCAACTTCCATGTCCTACTGATATGACAAGGGCAGGAGCTTTCTGCATAGACACCTCTTCAAATAGTGCAAAGTCAATAGATGATTCTATGGCGCAATGCCAGAGTGAAAACAAGACTTTGTGTGACATACCGCAACTTTATGGCGCATGCCATGCTGGAGCAATCACCATCCCAACCGGAGGCGAGTGGTCCAACGAGTGGCTTAGTCCTGGCGGTCAAATAATGCCAATTGTAGTCCAAAACCTGCCAGACGAGTGTGGTGCAAATAGAGTTGCCGATCCATCCTACACCAGCAAACCTTTCCACTGCTGCCAGTAGTCTAATTTTTTTTATTTTGCATACCTCAAAGCGGGAATTTATGGGCCCAAATGAAAAACCTGAAATTTAATCGGCTCTGGCCCCACTCCTGATTTTAGCATAATTTTAATAGCTAGAAAGGGCATAATTCAACCATGCCAGAGAAGCTGAAACCCATTGAAGCGCCTGCCGAGCAGCCAGTAGAAACAGAGCGCATAAAGCCTGAAATCCCTGAGCAGAGAATGAAGAGGGAGCTGGCGAAAATCCCCTCCTATGAAAGAGAGATTCACGAGAGAATACTGAAAGGAATGCGCCTTAAGGTCACACCTGAAAACATTACAGCCCTGCATAAATTATACGAGTTATCAGAACCTGGACGTTACTGGATGAATTTCGAAAGAGGTTTCCTACTGCTTGGAGAGAGTGGTCTGATAAAAGACACGGAAGATTTGGAAAGGTATGGAAAAAAGCTGATCGGATTGCATAAATATCTTTCCGAGCATCAAGGAATCTCAGTTGGACCGATAGATCTGGATGAATTTATTTCGAAACTAGGAAAGAAAGAAGTGATAAAATCCCCGAATGACTTAGGGTGCTGCGGTTTAGAACTAATCACTATCAGCAATATCATGTGGGGAGACAGTCTACAACTTATGTTGGATAAGGGAGTGATAAAATCCCCGAATGACTTACACGCAATAGTCAAACTACATGAATTAACACGGGACGCAGAATATCATGGAAGAGAGCTCGGTGGGTTGCCCATATCCTTTGTTTTCCCAAACCTAGCAAAAGCAGACCTATTGAGAGACTTCAAGTTTAATGATTTATGGGGTAAGTACGTATGCCGCAACCATCTACCCGAATTGGTAAAAAAAGACATGGTAAAATCCTCAGAAGACCTTAAAAAACTAGTGAAATTATATGAATCCGACGTACGCCATATAAAAAGATTAGACCGCGTATACGATGAGTTAGACTTCAAACTTATTTCTGCTAATTCATCCACGCGGCAAATAGGCTCGAAGTATTTGGATTCACTAGTAAAAACAGGAGTGGCAAAAACCGTTGAGGAACTGAGAGACTGGGTGCCAGAGATTGAAAAAAGGGCAAAGGTGGCAGATGTAGCCTGCGATATCTTTTATGATTTTGAAATTAGAGGGAATCTTGTAAATCTAGCAATGGAGGGAATCATAAAAACCAAAGAAGAAATGAGTGGGTGGATATCAGAAATTAAAAAATTAGAAGACTTGTTAAACGAAAAACTAAAAGAGGAGGGGTTTATTGAATCTTGGGGAGAGAGAGAAAAGGTGTTAGGTGCGCTGTTAACACAAACAGAGGGAAAAAGATTAACAATGCAAGATTTAAGTTCTGCTGTGACTAGTCTGTTGAAAAATCCCCGTCTTATTAGTTATATACCCAATTTCTCAAAAGAAGAGCTCTCCCGGCTCAAGCTGCAGGACTTCTCTGCACAGCTTATTGACCTAGGCGCTAAGAAAATAGCGGAAGATGTGAAATTCCCATTTGAAAAAATAGCCCAAGACCAGAAGGAATATCTTATCAAAATGATATCTGGTTTAGATTTTATTGAAAAAAACGAGGAAGTAAGGATACTCATAAAGTACGGGCTTGAAAACACCTTCCAAAAGTACTACGACTCACTAGAAGAGAATAAGCAAGCACTCACAGAAATGAACAAGCTTGGAATAAATACCGATGTCTACGTCTACTACAAGGGGATTGACAAAGTAGTCTTCAAGAAAACATTAACAGGAATTGAGAAGCTGGAGGCAGGAGAGGAGCACATCAATGATACGTTCCAGGATGTGGTGATGCAGCTTTTCAGCAACCCGAAAGGGGAGGTTTTCAAGAAGCCGGGAAAGGTATTTGCGGAACTGACCTCTCTTGATGCACGGGACTACAAAACCCCAGAGGAGAGAGCAAAGGCAATAATTGAGATGATGCTGTCAAATGATAAAAAATGGTCAAAGGAAGCAGTGTCGGTGCTTGAGAAGTATCTAAAGACCACAGGAACGCCTGGTTCGATGGTAGTAGACTCAGAGGAGATTAAAGGCGAGGCTAGAACTGCCCTATTCCATGTTCAGGAGATTGAAAGATTGCTCGGCATGCCTGTGAAGCCGATGAAAGGCGAAGCAGGGGAGATTATAATCTCGGTGAAATTGAGTGATAAAAACCCGTTGACTGCCTTGACAAACGGGAACGATTCGGGTTGCTGTGTTGCTTTTAATGGAGGTAACAGGTGGACTCTACCTATCTACATGATGGATGCTGCGACTCAAATAGCCGAGATATCCATAACAAAAGAAGGAAAAGAACAGAGAATCGGGCAGGCATGGCTCTTCGCAGGCAAGATCGGGGGTGAATCCACTCTGATAATAGATTCCATAAACATAACAAGCTCTTACAAGAATACGAATGAGATATACGAAGCCTCGATCGGTTTTGTCAAGGATTTAGCAGAGAAGGCTGGCTTCAAGAAAGTCATTCTGGGAACCACCTATAGTGATGCAACTCCATACGCAGAAGAAAAGTTCGAAAAAGGAAATGTTGAGCTTTTAAAAATTCATACTTTTAAGGGAGAGATTTACTCAGATGCTCTGCCAGATGAGGATGAGAAGACTGCAACTGTTTTTGTAATAAAATAGTTGTCATCTACTTGACAGGACTAGAATAGCCAGAAGGAGCTTGTCTTAGAATTAATTACTTTCTTATTAATTTCTTAAAAATCCTATGGCCCAATCCAAAAACTTGAAGTTTAATGCACTCTGGCCCCATCAAATATTAATAACCTGCAATGCCTATCATCCTCATGAGATACCGCTGGGTTGATGTCTACAGAGGCATAGCGGTCCTTTTCATGGTCCTACTTCACTTTTTTGTGAACATCTTCCCCTCAGACCCGCTTCCGCTTCTCGTATACAGTGTAAGAAGTGTTATCTCAATAGGAGATATGGCCATTGCGTTGTTCTTGTTCATCTCAGGAGTATCCATCTGCGTATCAATCTACAACAGAAAAAAGGGAGGGGTCAGCGAGGAGGATGCAATAAAGCATGTCCTAATCAGGTACTCAAAGATTTTTGCCCTTGGTTTTTTGCTTGACATAGTGCTCATAGCTTCTGTGCAAAGGATCTGGTGGGTGTTGGAAGCAATAAGCATGTCTGGACTCTTTGCAATGTTCTTCATCTGCTTTTCAGATAATATGAAAATACTTGCGATACTAGTAGTGGGGCTGTGCTATTCGTATCTGACTTCCATCCCTGCGGCGTATGCCCTCCTCTCTTCTTTCCCCAACGGAGGTCTTTTGGGTTCAATCTCGCTCAGCTCCATCGTGCTCATAGGCTATATGAGCGGGGAGTATTTTATGAAGAGGAAGAAGAACGCCCTGCCATCCTTCGCCAAGCTGGGCATCCTCCTCACGCTAGCAGGATTCCTGCTCAGCAGATTTATTGAGTATGACCGAAACGTAGGCACGCTGCCTTATGTGCTGCTCTCATCAGGATTCTGCGTCCTATTCCTTGTCCTGGTTTACTGGGTCGTTGAGCTAAAAGGAATCTCCTCAGGCATCCTTGAGGATTTTGGGAAGTCCGCCCTGTTGGTATTTGTGCTAAACTACCCGGTGCTCATACTTGCTATACTTCTGGGTTTTGAAAAGTCGTTCAGAATAGAACAGTCCGCGCTTGTAACAGTAGTGCTTATACTGCTCCTCATTGTTGCGTCAAAGCTGCGCAAGAGATTCAAGAAGGACTAGGCTTCAGTTTCGTCTCAATCCACACCCTCAGAGTCTCCCGGTGTCTTATCCCATCCAGCCTTCCGATCTCCTTCCCCTCCCTGAAAAGCACAAGGGTGGGGGTGGTGGCTATTGCGTATTTCTTGCTAGTTTTTGGGTTGTCAGCAAATTTTACGTATGCTACCCTCAGCTTGTTCCTGTGCCTTCTGCCAGCCTCCCTCAGCAGAGGAGCCATGACCCCGCTATGGGCCCCCCAGAAAACGACCAACGTTGGCACTTTCGAGTCAACCTTCTTCCTGAAATTAGAATCTTTAAGCTGTACCCTCCCGACCCTGCCGAGCTTTGTCCCGTAGATTTTTGCGATATGCGCCCTTCTGTCCAGCTTGGCTCTTTTCAGCTTCTTCCTGAACTCAGCAAGCTCATTCTCATCCTTGGCAAGCTTCACGGCAAGGTAAGGGCAAGCCTTCAGGCAGAGCAGGCACCCTGTGCATTTCGCACTGTCAATTATCATCCCTTCCTTTTTGTCAAGCGAGACTGCATTACTCGGGCAGATCTTCTTAACGTCGCATACATCCTGATTATCGCAAATCCTTGAGTCTATGAATACCGGCATACCGACAGCCCCTATAGCCTTTCCCTTACGCTATATAAAATCCTTTCTCAAAATATAGAAATGTTTATTATCCTGCAGTGGGATAAGAGTGATTCAATGAAAAACCCGAAAAACAAGTTCTCAGAATGGTACACTGAAGTCATACAGGAAGCGGAGCTAGCGGACATACGGTACAATGTGAAGGGATTTCTGGCGCACATGCCGTGGTCCGTCAGAACTATGAAGAATATGTACCGCATCCTTGAAGCCGAGCTTGAAAAAAAAGGTCATGAGCCGGCGTGGTTCCCTGCGCTCATCCCTGAATCATACTTCAAGAAGGAAGCAGAGCACGCAGAGGGTTTCTCGGCAGACGTCTTCTGGGTTACAGAGGGCGGAAGCGACAATGTAAAGTTCTCAGAGAGGCTTGCCCTCAGGCCTACCTCGGAAACTGCGATGTATTCAATGTTCTCCATGTGGATCAGGACATGGCGGGACCTGCCTTACAAGATATACCAGAGCTGCCAGGTGTGGAGGTTCGAAGGAAAGTCAACAAAGCCGTTCATACGGGGAAGGGAGTTCTACTGGACAGAGGCGCACGATGTTTTTGAGACAGAGGAGGAGGCGCTGAAGCAGGTTGAGGAGGACATGGAGATCACCGGAAACGTGCTGAAGCAGTTCGCCATACCGTTCATCTTCTTCAAGAGGCCGGAGCACGACAAGTTCAAAGGTGCCGTAAGCACCTATGCAGCGGACAGCATAATGCCTGACGGAAAGGTGATACAGCTGCCTTCAACCCATTTCCTGGGGCAGAACTTCTCAAAAGCATTCAACATAAAGTTCGTGGATAGGGAGGGCAAGGAGAGATACGGCTGGCAGACCTGCTATGGTCCTGCGGTCTGGAGGATTTTCGGTGTGCTCGTCGCAATCCACGGGGATGACAAGGGACTGATAATACCGCCTGCAATTGCACCTCTTACAGCCATAGTAGTTCCGGTATACTTCAAGGGCTCCGATAAAGCCGTAATCAAAAAAGCACGCTTAGTAAAGGAGCTTCTTGAAAGCAGCTGCATACCCGCAAAGGTTGATGAGAGAAAGGAGCACACGCCCGGCTGGAAGTACAACTACTGGGAGCTGAAGGGAGTTCCGGTAAGAATTGAGGTTGGTCCCAAGGACATCGAGAAGAAACAGCTAGTGCTTGTTAGAAGGGATACCGGAGAGAAGATGACAGTGAAGGAGAACGAGGTAGTGGAAAAAGTCAGGAAATTGTCGGAGGAGATACAGCAAAATCTTGTCGCAAGGGCTGAGAAATTCTTCAAGGAGCACATTTCCGAAGCGGACAGCATAGACAAGCTCAAGCAGATTCTCAGCGAGAAGGGAGGGCTTGTTAGAATCAGCTGGTGCGGCTCCACGGAATGCGCCGATCACATAAAGGCGGAGACTCTTGGCGGAAACATACGCGGCGCTCCTCTGGGGAAGGAGGAGAAGGCGAAGGGAAGCTGCATCCGGTGCGGGAAGAAGGCCAGCCAACAAGTCTATGTGGGCAAAGCATATTAACCATCAAATCCAAATTCTTAAAAGCAGCCCCGTCATCTAGTGGCCAAGAGGTTGGTGAAACCTGGTAAGATAGCGGGCTTTGGACCCGCTCACGTCGGTTCGAATCCGACCGGGGCTATTAGTGATGATACGAGGTATTCCTGATGGCGAAAGCCAGATGAAGACAAGAGGGTAAGCTGACCTTAAAGAAATGTTAATAAATAGATGCAGCTTAAATCTATTCATGAACGTCAAAATAGCCTTGTTCACGGTATTTTTCTTATTGCTCTTTGGATGCGTCTCATATCAGCTTCCTGAAGGACCGAAAAATAACGGTACAGTAACCCCGCCGCCTGTGGAATTGCAGTGCGCTGAAATAACCGACCGCGCAGAGGGAGACAGATGCTACTACAACGATGCAATCTCCAAGAACAACCTGACCGCATGCTCGTTCATCTTCTCAGACTCTCTCAGGGATGCCTGCAACCTCAGGTTTGCAATAAATCTGAATGACTCGACACTCTGCGGAAGAATACTCAGCATGGAGACGAGGGACGACTGCTACCATACCTTGGCACCGGTTGTGGGAGTTGTCACATGCAAAAAAATTGAGAATGCAATTCTGAGAAAGCAGTGCCGCCTGGACTTGGGTGACGATACCGTGCTCTGCGAGGAAATGACTGACGGTTACGACTTCCATCTCTGCATGGCAAAGGCAAGAAACAATGAGTCGATATGTGCGGAAATCCAAAACCAGTCCCTTACCGACATGTGTTATGTTGAATTTGCAAAGAACAAGAATGACTATTCCATATGCGCATTGCCTGCGGGAGCAGGGGTGAGGGGCGACTGCTACCGCTACTTTGCATATCTCAACAGCAATTCCTCGCTCTGCAGCAGCATTTCCAATCTATACACGAAATACCTGTGCCTCACGAAGCTCACCGGAAATTACTCTCTCTGCAACGAACTTCCGGATTACCTGCAGATAGATTCGTGCATTGAGGTTTTTGCAAGCGACAGCACGAACTACTCGCTATGCTCGAACATAAGCACCCACCTCTACCAGGACAAGTGCTACACAAACATAGCTGTGAAAAGCAGGAATGCGGACATATGCTCCAGGATAATCTGCTACGAGTGCATAACGGACAAGGATAACTGCTATTACGGCGTTGCAAATGTCACGGGCAACATCTCGCTATGCAACAGGATATCCGAACCTATGAAGAAGGATTCGTGCCATCTAAATATTGCAAAAAGCGCTAGCAACCCGTCCTTCTGCTCGAAAATAGAGAACACCTACACGATGAACACGTGCTACTCGTCTATAATATACAACCAGAATTACACGTTCTCCTCATGCGCGACCATCATCCATCAGAACTGGGAGGATGAATGTTTCAAGCAGCTTGCAATAAACAGCAAGAACTCAACAGTATGCCAGAGCATAACTGACCCGTTTGTCAAGAACAACTGCATAAGGGAATCAAGCTGAGGGCTCTTCCTCCTCGTCTCTCATTCCTTCAAAGTCCTCCGGCTTTAGCTTGAACTCCTCATCTCCCTTAAGCTTCTTGATTTCCCTTGCAAGAAGATAGAAAATTAATGCAAGCGACTTCCTGCCTTTGTTGTTGCACGGGATTATCCAATCCACGAATTTCGTGGAGTTGTCCGTGTCGCACAGTGCAATCACAGGTATGCCTGTCGAATTTGCTTCCTTTATTGCCTGCCTCTCATTCTTCGGGTCGCATATGAACAGCAGCTTCGGTTCCCAGTAATCCCCTCTTGCGGGGTTTGTCAGCATTCCTGGAATAAACCTGCCTTCAACAACCCTGCATCCCACCGCTTCGCAGAACTTCTTGGCGGAGCTGCTCGCATACAATCTTGAGGCAACAATCAGCATTTCCTCGGGCTTGTAGTGAGGGATGAATTTTGCAGCAACTCTTATCCTCTCATCAACTTTCTTCAAATCAAGCACATACAGCCTGTCCTGCCTTGCTTTGTATATGAACTGGTTCATGTCGGGCGTCTTTATCTTCGTACCGATATGTATGCCAGCTTCCAAATACTTTTCCTGCTGAATCAAAAGTTCACCCATGCAAATCCCCCTTAGCAAAATGGGGCCGCCGAGATTTGAATTCCCATTCAACCTGATGTTACTCAGGAAGCTCCTCGGGTCGCCGGCACCCCATTCCGGCAGAGTTTTGCTCTGAAGCCGGAAGCATGCCAGGCTAGCACACGGCCCCTCTAAGTCTACCTTCCGTACTTTATTATCTCATCTATTGTATCCACATGGCTCAGGAACATCCTCCTGCAGCAATACCTCTTGAACCCCAGCTTGTCCAGCACCTTCTCGGGGTTCTCTCCCTCCTTCACCTTTTTCACATAATCATCGTACTTGTGTGCAATGACTGCACCGCAAGTGAAACACCTTACTGGAATCATCATACGATCACCTGTACGACTTCTGGAACCTGGCCCTTGCTTTAGGACCCTTGTACTTCTTCGGCTCCACTCTTCTTGAATCCTCCAGAAGCATGAATCTGTCCCTCTTGTCCATACTCTCTCTCAAACTCTCGTCGGCAGTGAAATCAACTATCCCCCGGGCGATTGCTGTCCTGACAGCCTCTGCCTGCCCCATGACTCCGCCGCCCCTCACAATCACCCTTATGTCCAGGTTCTTAGCCTTGTCCTCTGCCATAAGGAGAGGCTCCATTATTATGCTTTTCAAGTAACCATTGGGCATCCCTTCAAGCGAGATGCTGTTTATCCTTACAATTCCTTTGCCCTCATGCACATATGCCCTCGCGATGCTCTCCTTCCTCTTTCCTCTGGTAGCTATCACCTTGAGCTTCTTCTCTGCAGGCTTCTTCTGCTTTGCCTTAGAAGTTTTTTTCTTTGTGGTCTTGGCTTTCACCATCTAAACACCTTTGTTGTAACCCAGCCGCTCGCAGATTTTTCCGATGCTTACATACCTGCTCTTTACTGTGCAGCTCAGGTTTGATAAATCCTCTCTTGCAGCATCCTTTAACTGGGAAGGTTCTCCCATGTACACCCTCAGCCTCTTGAAAGCGCTCCTCCCCCTCCCGCTTTTGAATGGCAGCATGCCCCTTACCACTCTTTTCACGAACAGGTCTGGTCTTCTGGGAGTCTTTGCCGAATTCTCCGGGGTTGCCTTGTCCTTCCTCGTCCTTCTTTCGTGGTATTTCCCAACAATCTTGTCCAGCCTTCCAGCTATCGCCATCTTCTCCGCGTTCACAATTACAACTTCCTCTCCATTCAGAAGGTATTTCGCAACCTTTGCTCCTACTCTTCCAACCGAGAGATTCGTTCCGTCTATGAGTTTCATCCTGCTCACTCCATCAAGATTATTCCGCTACCTTTCGGGTTGTGCTCGACAACCTCATCTAGGCGCATGCAGTTCCCGCCGGCCTTCCTTATCTTGTCTGCTGCAGCTGCGGAGAAGCTGTGCGCGGCAACAGTCACCTTGTGATTTATCGAACCGCTTGAGAGAACCTTTCCCGGGACGACAATTACCTCGCCATCCTTGCTGTTCCTGTCTATTGTGTATAGGTTCACCTCAGCCCCCCTCCTCGCAGACTGCCCGAGACGCTCGGCAACCTTCTTCCATATACCCGCGTCGTTTTCCACTGCCTTCTTCCTCAGCAGATTTATGAGTTCCAATGTTCTTTTGCTTTCCGGACCTCTTTTCATTCAATCACCAAAAATGCGGGGGATGGGATTTTTGGGCAACCTTTCGGTTTGAACCCACGCAGCCACTAAAGGCACAGGAGCCTCAGTCCTGCGCATTTGACCTGACTCTGCCACCCCCGCGTCATACCTCTTTGAGCTGCGAGCTCATCTCCTCGCATTTCTCCTTCAATCCCCCTGCTGCCTTTAGCAGCATTGTTCTAGGGCTTACCTGTCCAAATGACTCAACCCTAAACCTGAAATTCTTTTTGTCATTCTTATCATATCCGTATGAGATTATGCCCGCTTGGAATCTGGCGTGCTCCCTTCCGTTTCCTATCCTTGCCTTGGCTTCAAGCCTTATCTCCCTGTTCTCACCCAGTTTTATGATTGGTATCGTATCGTAAACGCACTTCACCTTCGGGTCGGTAGTCTTCAGCTTCTTGGAATAAACCACTCCGAGCTCACTTTCATCAAGTGTGAAGAGCACCTCTTCATCAGGCTTGTGAGATCCCTCGCTTGTCAGCGGAACCAGTCCCAGTCTGTTTGCAATGTACTCGTCGAATATCCCCGAGCTGTTCTCATAGAATATCACCTTGTCTATAGCAAACACTGGAACCTGCGACATGCCCATCCTCCTTATCGCATTGGCAAACCCAACCGTGGCATCCTTTAGCACAAACTCCATCTCATTCCCTTTTGAGTTAAGCACTTCAATTTTCAAGGGAATCACCTTCTATACCCTTCTTCCTCTCCTTCCACCCGGCCTCTTTGTCGTGTCTGTCGGAATTGGTGTCACATCCTGTATCCTGCCTATCCTCAGGCCGGATCTGGCAAGCGCCCTTACAACCGCCTGTGCCCCCGGGCCAGGAGTCTTGCTCCCGTGTCCACCAGGTGCGCGTATCTGTATGTGAACAGCGGTTATCCCCCTCTCCTTCGCCTTGCCTGCAGCCCTGAAAGCCGCCTGCATTGCCGCATAGGGCGAACCTTCCTCCCTGTCAGCCTTCACTATCATCCCACCGCTTCCAACGGCTATTGTTTCAGCGCCGCTCACATCAGTTATCGTTATTATCGTGTCATTCTTGGAGGAGTATATGTGTGCCACTCCCCATATCTCTTCTTTCCTCCTTCTCATCCTATCCTCTGTCTCGGCAACTGCTTCACTCTTCTTTTCCACTTCCTCCTTCTCCGCCAACTTTCTCACCCTCCATTTTCTCCTCTGCTTTGCTTACGACAATAGGAATGAAATCAACAGTCTTGTAATAACCTACCTTGTCCTCCTCACTGACAGGCACCAGGTAGCCCGGAGCGGACATCCTCCTGCCGTCCACGGCTATGTGTCCGTGGGCAATGAGCTGCCTGCTCTGCTCCATCGACCTGGCAAGCCCCTTTTTGAAAACTCTTGTCTGCAGTCTCCTATCAAGAACATCCCTGATTGTGAGAGAGAGCAAATCCTCAAGAGAAGTTTCAGGCTTTGCTATTCCCAGCCTCACCGCCTTGCCCAGCAGTGGCTTTCCCCTCTCCTTGCCGACATCACCTAGTGACAGCAGTCTCCTCGCCTCCCTTCTTATCCTCTTAAGCTCCATCTGCGTGACTCGGAGCTCCCGCATGTTCTTAAGCCCAAATTCCGTGAGAAGTTTCTGCTCCTCCTCAATTCTTGTCTTATCCCAGATTTTCCTAGGGGACTCATACTTCCTCTTGAGTTTCTTCGGGTCTCCCATAGCTCATCACTCCTTCTTCGCTTCCTCTACAGGCTTCTTTTCCTCTGCAGACTTCTTTTCCTCTGTAGCGGCCGGTGCTGCTCCCTTGGCCTCAGCCCCCCTTGCTGCAGCGGCTTTCGCAAGCATGACTTTTCTCAGCACTCCAACAGTCATGCCCGTCCTTCCTGTCGTCCTGGTTCTCTGGCCCCTCACCTTTTGGCCGTATGTGTGCCTGTAACCCTTCCAGGTGTTCATATCCTTTGCGTTTGTTATATCCTGCTTCACCCTGAACGTGAGGTCGGTTCCTATAATATGCATGCTCTGGTTGGTGTCGGCATCCCTCTGCCTGTTCAGCATCCTCTCGGGCACCCCGTATTTGTGGGGATTGTTTATTATATCGTCAAGCATGTCCATCTGCTCATCGCTCAGCTCCCCAATCATCGCATTCCTAGAGATGCCGAGCTTGGCTGAGATGATCTTTGTCAGAACAGTGTCAAGCGTCACTCCAATCCCTTTTACCTGTATCAGTGCCTTGCGCAGCCTCGTCTCACCTTTTATGTCCCTGCCCGCAATTCTGACAATTCCCCTTATCTCCTTCGTTGGAGCTACCTCTGCCATTCCTTCAACTTTTTCTGTCTTCCTGCTCATATCACCACTCTTTTGATAAACGCCGGGGATGGGATTTGAACCCATAAGGCCCGTAAAGGCCATACGCTTGCCGGGACGATATTCCAGGCGTACACGTTGACCAGATTCCGTCACCCCGGCATCTCATCACCAGCATTTTGGATACGTCCCTTTCTTCATCATCACCCTCATTGTTTTTGCAACGACACCCCTTTCCATTTTCATTATCTCATCAGAGCTCGCCTCCGCAACTGCAACTGAGACGAGCTCGTCCTTCAGACTCATGAGCGCAACCGTATCTCCAGCAATGATTCCCTCATCCAGCCTTGCAACGCCGGGCGCAGCCAGAACAGCTCCGGAGCACACGGCCTCCACTGCGGAATCCCTCAGCCATATCCTTTTCAAATCCAATGCATCTTCAACGTTCAGGATGACTCTCCTGAGCTCCTTCTCATCACCTTTCTGCTCCCAGAGCCAGTATGCATCCTTGACGTCCTGTAGCTTCGATGCGCGGCCCTCCTCAAGTTTCCCGGCTTTCGTCCTCCTGAGTTCGAGCATGTTAGCTCCGCATCCTAATTCCTCCCCCATGTCAAAGCAGAGCTTCCTGATATAGGTTCCCGCTTCGCATCCGACTCTAAAGAGGACCTCCCGTCCATTAAATTCTATAGGTTCAAGGTAATAAACCTTTCTCTTTCTCAACGCCCTTTTCACGGCGGATTTTACGGGCGGAATCTGCTCCACCTCACCAGTGAATTTTTGGAATATGCCTTCAACAGCATCCTTCTCAACATCGCAGTGGAATTTCACTATCCCCACATATTCCTTAGATCCTTTCAGCATCAATCCCATGACTCTTGTAGCTCTGTTCAGCCCTATTGGAAGCACTCCGCTCACGTTCGGATCCAAAGTGCCTGCATGGCCCGCTCTGGACGCATCCAGCATCTTCTTCACCCAGGAGGTAACCTCGTGGCTGGACGGGCCCTGCGGCTTGTTCGCGATGACGACTCCCGAATCCATAAGCTCGGCAATGCTCCTCTCCTCAGGGAGTTTTCCATACTTCGAATCGGTTTCCTCTTCAGACTTCGTCATGGAACCCATAATCATGCACTCTCAAGCGCCTTCCTAATCTCATCGTCGCTTCCCTTCAGCTCAATCTTTCCGCCAAGAGGCTCCAGATGCTTAATGTTGCATCTCCTCCTCTTCTTCCTGCCGATGCAGATGATCTCCACGTAGTTAGCATCCACAAGGTTTACGACAACGCATTTCTTCCTTGAATCCCTTCCGCGGTTTTTCCTGCAGACACTGCCAACAACAATCGCAGCCATGTGTTCACCTCCTTGAAGCCCTCTTCGCCTCAGCAGCCTTCAGCACTATTCCTGCTATCTGCTGGGGGTTGAAAATATCGGAATTTATCTCCAGGTCAAATATGCTGTGGTCGCAGATGTCTATCCCATAGTACTTCTTGTACCTTCTTATGTTGTCCCTGTCCCTCTTCCTTATGTGCGCGAGGGCTTTCTTCAGGATCATCCCATCCCTTTTCGCAACTCTTCTTGCTCTCTCCTTCTCGCTGACGTTGAGCCACACCCTCAGATTAGCATTCTTCACCATCCACGGGCCGAGCCATGTCATGACAACGCAATCCCCCTTCTTGGCTCTTCTCGCTATCTCCCTATCCAGCTTCCTGTCGTAGCTCTCATTCTGGTCGGCCTTCCTCTGCACCTTCATGAGCTCAACTCCCTCCTCTTCAGCTTCGTCCTTGAAGGACAGCTTCACCTCTTTCAGATTCAGCTTCTTGGCGACTATCTCGCCAACAGTGTTCTTTCCAGAGCCTGCCAGTCCCGAGATGCATATTATCATTTTCATCACTTCTTTTTTGTTGTTTTGTCGATTATGAACTGCATCATTATCCCCGACAACAGGAGGCACAGCACGAACCATCCCAACGGCCCGAATTCATCCCTCCAGTTTGGGAATCTGTCCAGATTCTGTATGAATATCGGAAGTGCGAATACCAGTTTTATTGTGAAATTCGGGAAGACATTCTTCACCACGTAGCTCAGCAGCAGGAATATCGGGATCATTATTATAAGAGGCTTGAACTGAAGCATCATGCTCTCCGACATAAGTTCCGGTATCTTGCCCTGCTCAGCCTCGGCTTCCTTCTTCCCCGACTCGCTGTTGTGGTCCAATTTCCTCAGCTTCGCGCTTATCCTGTTCATCTCATCCTGAATCTCCTTCACCCTCCTCCTGTTACCTATTGTTTTGCTTATGTGTAGCGACATAGCGGAATAAAGCAATGCCGTCACAGTTATCACAAAGAACGCAACAGTGGGATCCTCCATTTCATGCCTCCTCTACCTTTTTGATAATCTCCCTGAGCTTTCCAACTGCTTCCTCCAGTTTGCCGTCCGCATTCATTATTATGCTGGCTGTTGCACCGCTCAGGGCGGAATACGCGCAAAGGTACGAGATATTCACGCGGCTGTCGCTCTCTATCTCCTCAATGCTGATACTATCCCTTTTCCTTGTCGCGTCTCTCTTTCTCCTGCCCACTATGTCCTTGGCGGGCGCGGACACGAACACCAGATAATCAATATCAAGCTTTCTGAGCTGGTCAAACGGCAGACCAGGCATGTAGCCCGTCGGGGTGTGGACTGAGCAGTGCGTGTCCAGAATTATCCTGCCCTTCATCCCAGCAAGTTTATCGCCGACCTCGTCCTGAACCCTCTTCTGTTGCTTTACAGGCAGCTTCCTCATCTCATCCCTGTCGCTGACAAGCCCCTCCCCTTTTGCTATCTCAAACATCAAGTCACCGTAGTTCAGGATTTTCCATCCGCTGGCTCCTGCCATAGCACCTTGCAACACGGTCGTTTTCCCTGCGCCAGGCAAACCCATAACAACTATCATTTAACCACCATCAACCCACGAGATTCCTCAGAGCAGGATACGTCTCAAACATCTGCTCCCTCTTCAGTGTCTCGTACATGTTGTTCAGTATGCTGACAGTAAGCAGTATCCCCGTCCCCGTCCCCAGAGCGCCCGTCAAATCCGCAAATGCAGCAAGAAGTCCTACAAATATGCTTCCGAGTATTGTTATCATCGGGATGTATTTGTCAAGCACCTTCTCAATCACTCTCGGGTCCCTCCTGAAGCCAGGAACGAGCAGCCCAGAATCCTTAAGCTGCGCCGCGATATCCGCCGCCCCCATTCCCGTAGTCTCTATCCAAAATGTTCCGAATATCACGCACAGGATGACCATGGAAAGGATATATGCAATCACATGGAAGAATTCCGGTATGTAAAAGAACTGCGTAGATGAATGAAGCAGGAAATCCACATACGTCCCATAGCCTGCGACGACCGGGTTGGGAAAGCTCGGCGTCATGAAGTACAGCAGTCCATCCGAAAGCCTCCCGCTGCTGTCCACAACTGCTATGAAGCTGACGATGTTCACACCACCGATATAAAATGAAGAGGTGCCTATCGTCCTTGCAATGAGCTGGAAGTTCATCATGAGAGCAGCTGCAAGAATCACTGGAATGTTTGAGACATAAAGAAATTTTATTGGGTACCTGCCCCCAACCCCCCTCACCCTCTCAAAAACAAGCGGCACCTCCACCCTCATCCCTTCGGCGTAGGAGCATGTAATGAACACTATGAATGCGAACGCAAGAGGCAGCATTGCCAGAATAGCTAGTGGGACTGCAGTTGCCCCTCCTTCGGCAAGGTAGCCCATCGCGCTTGGGATGAGAACTCCGAACGTACCCTGCACGACTGCCAGCGATACTCCGGCAGCTATGAACAGGCTTATGCCCGAACCGATTCCGTATTTTGCGACTATCTCGTCAAGATACAGAAGTATTATCGAGCCCATGGCAAGCTGCAATATCACAAAAATTTCTGTCATGAACAGGCTGCCAAAGAAGGGGATTACATTCCCCGCGGGAACGCCCACCCCCATCACTGGGACGGCCTTGGTGTATACATAAATGGCTGCCTCAAAGAAGGAAAGAATGATTGCCAGGAGCTTCTGGGCCCCTTGGAAAATCCTCTTCTGCTCCTTGTCGTTCAGATCCATCTCGATTATTTTTGAGCCAATGAATAGCTGAAGGAATATGGAGGCAAGCACAATGGGGCCGATACCTGCCGTTATCAGGCTTCCAATCCTGCTTGCTGTTATCATCTGTACGAAATTAAACCCCTCTTGGATGGGATACCTGCCGATTGGATAGATGTGGTACATTACAAAGAATATTATCAGAACCGCGGCAGTCCAGTAAATCTTCTCTCTTAGTGGAGGCGCCCTGTCAGGCGCTTTCACCTCAGGAAGGAGGCGGATTATTGGCTTCAGAAATTCCAACGCCATGGCATCACTCTAGCTTAGCATCACCACCAAAACTCTTTATCTTCCCTGCAGCGCACTTGGAGAACGCGCTAGCCTTTATGAATGCCGGGAAGTCAAGCTTACCGCTTCCCAGGATCTTGTATCCTTTCAGTTCAACTACGAATTTTCCCGAGCCGTCCTTGCTGAATTTACCGCCCTGTATCATTTTGTTTATCCCCCAGAGATTTATTTCTTTCAGTCTCTCCCTTCTTGGAGGCACGAAACCGCTCTTTCCGAAATGATCCGGCTCGTACTTTACTATGTAGGACCATTTGTGCTTGTGCGAACCGGCGTAACCCTTTCCCCCCTTGCTTCCCTTGTTCCTCCTGTTCTTTATGTTCCCAGCCCCCCAGCTCCTTGAACCGAGGTACTTCTTGCTTTTCTTCCTGTGCCTTCTCGCCATGTTCACACCATCCTTCTCAAAAGTTCATTTATCTTAATCCCTCTGTAACCCAGCGCCCCCGCGGGGTAGGGCTTCTTAATGTGTCTGTGCCCTCCGCTGGGTGGGTGAAGCCTGAAAACAGGCTTGAGATTCTTTAGAGCCGAAAGCTTGCATTCGAACTTGAAGACTTTCTCGGCGAAACTTTCAAACGAGTCAAAACCGCTCCCGCCAAGCTCCTCCTCCCCGACTCTCCTGTTGCCGGGCGTCCTGCCCCTCTTCATCACAAGAAGCGCAAGAGTGCCGGCATCTATCTCACCCCACGTAATATAATCACAGCATTTCTTTACCATGCCCATATTCTGTGGAGAATCATCAATAACAACGCAGTGGTTAACCCTTGTCAGCCTGAGCTTTCTCATAGTTTCCTCTACCGGTTCCCTTGTGCCAACCTTGCCCCTCACTCTAACTACTGCCACTCTTTTCATTCTTTTCAACCTCCTTGCATTCCGTTCCAAGCAGCGTGTCCCACTCCTTGTGGAACTTCATCCTGTTCAGGCTGTTCAGCGCATCATATGACGCCATTGCCGTGTTGTAAACACTTCTTGTTCTGCCCCTTGCAAAACCCCAGCTGTCCTTCACTCCTGCCATGCCCAGCACTTTCCTCACAACCTCGTGAGCGGCAATTCCAACTCCTCTCGGGGCAGGTTTAAGAGTGACTATAACGCCACCGTTCTTTCCCACCACCTTTATCGGAATCGTGTGCTTCTGCTTGCATCCGCACTCCCAGGAACCGCATCCCAGGGGAACGCTTATTATGTTCCTCTTCGCATCCTTCACCGCTGTCTCTATCGAGGGCTTTGCCTCCTCAGCCTTTCCTGCGCCAACCCCGATGTGACCATGGCTGTCTCCGACTACGGCAATTGCCCTAAACTGCGACTTCCTTCCGTTGTCACTCATCCTCTGCGTCATGGAAATGTTAAGCACTTCCTCCCTCAGGTCAGGGAGCAGCGCATCGACAATCTCATCCTCAATAATAGGCTTGCCCATCTCAAATATCTGCTCTATGGAGGTTATCTCCTTGTTCTTAACCTTCCTGCCAATATCACTTTTGGGGTTCCATTCGTCAATGTTGAATACCCTCTTCTCCTCCCTCCTGAACGGTCTTCTAGCTCTACCCATCAATTATCACCCGCTCTTGATTATTGCCTCCTTCACTCTGTCAAAAATCTCCGGAATCTTTTCCGGCTGAACGTTTGCCTTTATATACGAAGAGAAAATTCTGTCGTGCTCCGGCTTGCCTTTCAGGCTCTCCGCGTATTTGGCTATGTGCTCCCCCTTTATCCTCCCCTCGCCCACAATGCTTTCATCGTACTTCGTCTTCAAGCCAGCATCAACAGCTCCCTTAATTGCAGCGAAAATAATTGCACCCTTTGAAGGCGTTGCAAGGCCTATATCAAGCACGAATTCGCTCACCCCCTTCCCCTTAGCACGGGTTCCTGCCAGCAATGCGGTGAGATATGCAGTCGGTGTGTTGCTCCTGCTCTGCCAGCCCATCTTCACGAGTTCTTTTGAGTTCACAGCAGCAACTGTCACGTCTCCTTTTTCGGAGTAGTTGATAAACTGCACAATGACATTCCTGTTGCTCCTCCTCACAACCATCCTAGATTTCATTGACTTCAGCAAAGCCAGCCTCTTTCTGTAGTTAGTGAGGTTCTCCCTCCTTCTTCTGAAGGGAACGACATATGTCGGTCCGTTTGCTTTTCCCATACAATCACTTCATCATTCCGTTGTCTTTCAGGTGGCTGAGCAGGTTTGCCCTACTCTTGAAAGCCCCTCCCTTTATCATCCTGTAAACCTTCCTATAAACATCCTTCTGCAGTTTCTTCTCAAGTGCCAGTTCCCTCAGCAGAGCTCTCTGCGCCCTCACGCGATTTATCCATATCCTCTTCCTCGGGATGATGGAGTATTTCGTGCCTTTCCTGCTTCCAGTCCCCCTTCTTCTTCCTGCCTTCTTCTTTCTCTGCTTCTCCCTTCCTCTTGCTCTGGAAACTCCCTTCTTCCTCAGCGCGTAGATGACGTGCTGGGATATCAGCGAGCGGATATCATCCCTTGTCAATGCCTCCTCGGCCTTCTTGTAATTGGCGGGGTCTATCCTAACCCTGCTCTCGCCAACACCGAGCAGTTCAGCAGCAATCCTTCTCACAGTTGCCATTCCCATAGTATCACTCGTTCAAAACTCTCAATCCCATTTCCTTTGCCTTAGCAACAATCTCATTCCTCTTCTTTCTTCCAACGCCTCTGGCTATCCTCACCACTCTGCCTTTTTTGACATTCCCGACTTCCTTCACGTTGTTCACCAGAGCCTCTGCTGCCCCGGACGGATGCAAATCGCGCAACGCATGTGGATTCCTCCACCCGATATTCGGCTCGGCACCTGCGAAGCTGTGCTTTGCCCTCTTCTTGTTATCATGGCCCCTTGGCCTCTTCCATCCCTCGGCAATCCTTTTCATGTCAGTCCTGCCGTAGTTCTGCCTGAAGAATTTCGGGTGTTTCCTCTTTCTTACCATAATCATCACTCAATCAAGTATATCCCATCCTGGAATACCCTGCAGTCCTTGCCGCGTATTTTGGTTGCAGAGTATATGTTTGCAGCTGTTTGCCCCACAGCTTCCTTGTCTGGTCCGGAAACAAAAACTTCGACGCCTTTCACCTCAACCTTGGTGTCCTTGACTATCTTTGCAACGCGCGGCCTCTTCTCCCCTATGAAGTTCTTTATGAACACCTTGTCTCCCTTTACCTCAACGCTTATCGGGAAGTGCGAGTGGACGACCTGGAGCTTCCGTGAGAACCCTTCCGTAACTCCACGGAACATGTTCTTGATGTGCGCTTCAACTGTCCTCGCAAGCATGTTCCCGCCATCTCCTCCAGTCACTTCAATCTTATCCCCCTTCCTTTCAATCTTCAAACCTCTTCCCGAGAAGCTTCTCTCGATCTTCCCATTCTTTCCTTTAACCACAATTGAGCTACCGTTCACCTCAATCTCAACGTCCTTCGGTATCTCCATCATAACATCACTCTAGTAAATGTACGCTACGAGCCTTCCCCCAATCTTTTTCCCCCTTGCGTCAGCATTTGTCATCAGTCCTTGGGGAGTTGAAACCACCAGTATGCCGAAATCCGGCCCTGGCACGTACCTCTGCTCCCATTTCGCCCATTCATCCTTCTTCACGGCAAAACGGGGTTTTATAACCTTGCAGTCGTTTATGTTTCCGTTCAGCTGAACCTTGAATGAACCTGACTTCCCGTCATCCACGTACTCGAATTCTCCGATGTACTTATGCTGCTGGAAAATCATCAAAACCTCTTTTATCAGCTTTGAGGCTGGCGTTATGACGCACGATGACCTTCCTAACATCTCGTGCGTTTTTATCGTGTTAACCGCATCCGCAAGCGGGTCGTTCGTCATCAAATCACCTAAAACTTCCTGAAGCCTATGCTCTCGCCGACTTCCCTGAAGCACCTCCTACAGATGTACAGCTTGTACAACCTTATCACTCCTCTTGGGTTTCCGCAGAACCTGCACTTCCTAAGTCCCTTTCCCTTGAACTTCAGCCTCAGTTTTTTCTCTTCAGAAACTTTCTTCCTAACCATTCAACCAACTCACCCTATTTCAACTCCAAGAATATCCTTTGCAAATGCGATCCCTTCATCCTTTGTTATTCTGTGCTTCCTCCCAATCCTATTCCTGCCCCTTCTCCTGTCCTTGACTCTCCATCCCCTCCTCTTTAGGGTGACGCAAACGTCAAATCCGACAATTCCAAGCTTGGGGTCGTACTTGATGCCCGGGAAATCTATGTACTCTCTCACCCCGAATGAGAAGTTTCCATACCTGTCAAACGCTCCCGAGCTGACTTTCTTGTCAACTGCCTCAAGGGCCTTCCTCAGAAACTCCTCGCTATCCTTCTTTCTCAGCGTGACTTTAGCTCCTATAGGGTCGCCCTTCTTTATCTTGAAGACGAGGTTCCTCACTCTCGCAGCTGTCTTGACAGCCTTCCTCCCGCTCATCTTGCTTATCAGGTTCAGGCAGCTCTGCAGCTTCTCCCCTCCCTCACCTAGCCCTATGTTCACAGTCACTTTCTCTATCTGTACCTCCCTCATCTTGTTCATTTGAACACCTGCGCGTCATCACCAACAACGAAAAGGTAATCCCTCACTGTTATGAAACTCTCTGAATCGGAATGCAGCTTTGCCTCTGCCCTTCTTGCTCCCTTCTTGTGGTACAGCTCATCAATGATTGCAACCTCCCCTGCATGCCTGCCGCTTGTTATCAAGCAATTCGTATTAGCCTCAAGCTTAATGACCGACAAGACCTTCTGCTCAGGTACTGTTATCCTGACTGTGTCTCCGATTGTGAACTCCTTGCCCCCAACCATCGTCCTGCCGTCATGTAGGGAGATCTGGAATTTCCCACCTCGGATGCTTCTTTTTCCCTCAACCCTGCACAGCTTGGATTTCGCTTTCTCAGCATCAACCTCAATCATTCTGAACCTTCCTTTCGTGTCAACCCCCACCCAGTAGCTCTTCTTGAGCTTTGGTATGCTCACTATGTCCATGAGACCGATGGGGAATTTCTTCTCCCTAACGAAGCGACCATCCACAAGCACGCTTCCATCAGTGAGAATCTTCTTTACCTCTCTCAGCGAGTCCGCCACGTGAAGCTCATCTCTTAGGACAACCCCGAGAGCTATTGAACGTTCAAGACCGTGCGGCCCTGCAGATGGCTTTGTCAACCACTTCTTCCCTTTCCTGGCTACCGGAATGTACTTCGGTGAAGCAATCCTCTTCAAGTGTGATGAACCGCCTTTTTTAGCCATTCGACCTACCTCACTCAATCTTCTTTGACCTCTCAAGTATCCTTCCTCTCATCTTGTCGGATACGTTAGCATCAACCATCAAGAGCTTTGAAGGTTCAATTGGAACAAGGGACTCCCCTCCCTTCCCCCTTTTCCTGACAATTCCCTCAACGTAAACCTTCCCCCTCTTCATATCAACCCTTGCAACTTTGCCACTATGCCCGCCGAATTCCCCCCGCATGATTTTCACTTTGTCTCCTTCCCTCACCAGCAGGCTTCTTCTTTTTGTTTTCAGCCTCTCCCTCAGCTCCTTTGCAAGGTGGACTGCCATGAAATGCTGCTTCATGTGCATGGGAGCTTCATATCTAGCCTTTCTCTGCTTTCTTGGCTGTTTTGAAGAGGTGAGACCCATCATACCACCGCACTGGCTATGCCAGCAACTTTCGGAAACCTGTCAACGACTTCCCTCGCTATCGCACCTTTTATCTCGGTTCCTTTTGGAAGACCCTGGTCATCTATAAGCACAGCTGCGTTATCCTCAAATTCAACCCTCGTTCCGCCAGCCCTCCTGAAGCTTCTCCTCTGGCGTATTATGACTGCCTTCTCAACCTTCTTCTTCATCTGCGGAACACCTTTCTTAACTGCAACTATCACTATGTCACCTATTCCCACCGAAGGAGTCCTTGTTCTCTTTGAATGACTTCCCTTCACTCCTATTATCTGAACAATTTTCGCCCCGCTGTTGTCATCACACAGCATACGTGAGCCTATGGTCAGCCCCTTTGTTACCCTGCTCTGTAACCCTCTCATTTCAACTACCCCTCTCGGCTTTCTTTATTACCTCAACAACGCTCCATGCCTTTGTCCTGCTCAGCTTCCTGCACTCAGCAATTCTCACAAGATCCCCTTCCTTTGCACCGATGCAGTCCGGGTTATGTGCTGCAACCTTGGAGTGTGTCCTTGCGGATCTCTGGTATTTCGGGATGAATTTCGTCAGAGGCCTCTCCACTATTACAGTCCTCTTCCCTTTGTCGCTCACGACCAATCCCTCCAGAGTGCCTCCTCTGATTTTGACACTTCCATGCCTGAAACATTTCTCATCCTTACATTCGGCCATCATCCCACCTTCTTGACGTATTTCAACAATCTCCTGGGTCTATCCTCAGGTTTGTATCCAATTGTTTTTCCATCAACATCAACGCTGCCCCCGCTTGGCAAATGGAATCTGAACGTGCTCATTCTCTTGGGAATTACCTTTGTGACACCTGCCCTCTCTATTTCAATCGTATTCTTTGTCTCATCTACAACCTTTCCCTTCTTGCCTATAAGATTCTTGCATGTACTCTTTGCTACCTCAACTTCCAATCCAATGAATTCATGAATCAATATGTTGTTAGCGTCAATCATTATACCACATCTATACTATCTTCCGGGTATCCCATCCTCTTAAGCAACCCCTTAATCTTTTCCCTGTGCTCGCCCTGCAGGAAGATGATGCCATCCTTTGACGTTCCTCCGCAGGCAAGACCCCTCTTCAGCTCTTTCGTTATCTTGTCCAGCTCGCTTTCCTCCAACCCTTCGATTAATGTCACAAGCTTGCCGAACTTCTTCTTCGTGCTGTAGACCTTTATCCTCTTAGCTCCCTCTCTCTCAAGGGCTTCGCACGCGCATATCTCCTTCGGAAGCCCGCACTTGTGGCATATCTCTCCCATCTTAATCTCTCACCTCTATCAAATTTTGACTCCTTTCTCCTTAAGAATCGTCAATATCCTCGCGATGCTTCTCCTCATCTCCTTAATCCTGCCGGGGTTTGTAGCTTTACCTCCTCCTGCAATATGTCCCTTGTCCACCCTCAGCTCGTTCCTTAGCTCAGCTAGCTTGCCCTTCAGCATTTCTGCGTCCATCTGCCTAAGTTCACTTACTCTCACTACCGCCATCTACCTCACTCTCTTCCGCGGCAGCCTCCTTTATCACTCTCGGAAGCTCCACGGGCTTCGCCTTCTCCTTGTCTGGGAATACTGTTCCCGGGGGAACTATCTTCACCCGCACACCAATCGCACCGAATTTCGGGTATGCGGTAACATGGGCAACCCTCACAAGTCTTGAAGGCTCGCCGGACTTGGGCAGGTATCCTGCCCCCACCCTGAGGCGCCTCGCCCTCGCTCCCTTTGCGGCAATTTTTCCACTTGCGATTATCTCAGCTCCCATAGCGCCCGTATCCATTATCGTTTTGAGCGTAAAGTGCAGTATTCTTCTGACATTCCCTCCTCTCTCTATCGACCTCACAACCCTCTTTGCAACAAGCCTCGGCTCTAGGTTTTCATTAGTCACTTCAGAGACGCTTATCTGCGGATTATCCACTCCGAAGTTATTCTGTATGAATTCCGTCAGATCCTTTATTGTCTTCCCTTTCCTGCCTATCACCTTGCCCGGCTTTGTCACGTCAACGTTTATCCTAGTCACCATCGGAGTCCTCTGTATCTCCACCTTGGAGAAGCCTGCCCTGTCCAGCTCCTTCTCCAGGTACTTGGCAAGCTTGTACCTGCTTATTGAATCCTCTATGAATTTTCTTTCAACTGCCATATCACTTCAACTCCTCAAGCACTATCTCCAGTTTGGCTGTTTCGTAATTCGCCCGCATCGCCCTTCCCTTAGATGCAATCCTCGGGTAGATGTTCTGCTTGTTTGCAGAAGCGTGCCTCACAACGAGCTTCTCGCCAAGCCCGATATTGCGCGCGTTTGCCATCGCATTCCTCAGCACCTCAAGAACCAACCTTGCGCTCTTCTTGGGATACCTTCCCCTCCTTCCGCCGAGCTCCTTCCTGTGGCCGCACTTCTTGTTGAATTTTTTGAACAGTATTGGAATCTCGCCAAGCTTTGCGCTCTCAAGCAATTGCACTGCTTTTGAGATTTCCTTGCCATTTATGCTCCTACACACCTGGCTTAAGTCTTTGAATGATGCATCAACATCATGCCCCTGTGCCCTAGCCGCACGAACCCCTTCCTTGAATTGGTAACTGTACTTCATCATCGCACCTTACTTCAATGGTATAAACTTGGAACCTCTTGTTGCTCCCACTCCTGGACCTGAGTGAGCAACTCTTCCCGTAGTGTGGGAGAACTCACCAAGTCTGTGCCCTATCATCTCCATCTTTATCTCCACAGGTTTGAATTCTTTACCATTATGAACTCCAAATTTCAAACCAACCCAGTCCGGCAGGATGACTGCGTCTCTCACGTGCGTCTTTATAACCTTGTCGTTCTTCTCCCCTCCCCCGACTTTCTTCACCTTCTCAAGCAGATTCCTGTAGCGCACTGAAGCTCTTCGCAGCGCTCTCCTCGCCCTTGACTTGAGTAGCTTTGAGAATTCGTCAGCAGTCAGTTGCCTCAAATCCTCAAGAGTCTTTCCTCTGTATTGAACCTTCTTCGCCATCTACTCACCCGTACCTCTATCCTCGCTGCTCTTTCCCCTTCTCCTTCCAGTCCTCCTTGAGGCTAGATGCCCAACCTTTCTTCCTGGCGGAGTGCTTCTTGAAACCGGGGAAGGTCTTCCCTTGTGGTGCTCCTTTCCTCCAAATGGATGGTTGTATGGGTTCATTGCAACACCTCTCACATTGGGCCATCTTCTGTTCATTGCACCCATTGCATAGAACCTCTTGCCGGCCTTCAGGAAAGGTTTCTCCAGCCTGCCCCCTCCGCATATCACCCCTACCTCTGCTCTGCACCTTCCATCAAGCACCTTCAGCTTCTTTGAAGGAAGTCTAACCGTTACAAGCCTTTCCTCATGAGAAACAACAAATGCAGTAGTTCCGCTGCTCCTAACGAGTTTGCCTCCATCTCCAGGAGTTATCTCAATGTCGTAAACTGGCATTCCATCTGGAATTGAGTTTAGGGGGAGAACATTTCCAGCTCGCACCTCTGCCACTGCTCCAACTTCTATCCTATCTCCAATCATGGCGCCCTCTGGCGCTATGAGCATGTTGCTCTCGTTGTTCTCAAATTTGACTTCCATGAGCAATGCACTTCTTGCAGGATCATCAACAAAGCCTATTACCTCTCCGCTCAATTTCCCGCTCTTCTCGAACTCATCAAGACTTCTGTACTCGACATCAGCCTTGCATCTGCTTGATGGCCTCCTGAAACTGGGAGAGCCCTTTCCAAGTCTCTGCTGTATAAGTTTCTTTCCCATTCATCCCACCTAAATAATCTTCAACTTGGCTGCGAGCTCATCTGCAGAAAAGCCTTTCTGCAGCTTCACGTACGCCTTCTTCCTCCCGTCTGCGGTTACAAGGACGTTCACTTTCTCAACCTTGACACCGTAGGACTTCTCAACCTCGTCAGCAATTTCCTTCTTGGTTGAATTCTTCTCAACTATGAAAACCATCTTGTTCTCCTTCTCTATCAGCGCAATTGCCTTTTCCGTTGCAATCGGGTGAATCAAAACCATCATTTCACCTTCCCAAGTTCCTCAATAGCCCTCTTGCTCCACAGGGTCAATCTTCCCATGTGCGTTCCTGGAGCAAGCGAACTCACATCCAAGTCATTAACTCCTCTCACGTCAACACCAGCAAGGTTCCTTGCCGCCCTCGCAACCTTGCTTCCATTTCCAACAACTATGAGCAGTGATTTTGGTCTGATGTTTCCGCCTTTCCTTCCCTCCCTGACGCCGCTCACTTTCTTCTTTCTCCTCGCCCTCTCAAGCTCGTCCTCAACTCCAAGAGCTTTGAGGCATGCAAGAACATTCTTGGTCTTGTCAAGCTCCTCAAACCTGTTCTCAACGATGAGCGGAACCTCCTTCACTCCCTTCACCCTGTGGCCTCTTGCCTCAACAATCTCCTTCCTTGCAGTTGCGGCTATGGCGCTCCTCATCGCCTTCTCGTACTCCTTCTTGTTTATCCTCTCAACCAGAACCTCATTCGGGTTGGGCGGGTGGGCCCTCCTTCCTTTTGCTGAGAACGGCACTATCCTCACTCTGCCGAACCTTCCTTTGGGAAACTTCTCCCTGGGCAGCCTTGAGATACCTTTATTCTTTATGGTTCCATATGCCTCCTTCCTGCCTCTATACTCCGCACTGGTCTGCAAACCTGCAAGCTTGAACGCTCCCTTTGGCTGGTACTTCCTGCTCTGCTCGGCAAGCACAGCCCTCCTTATCACTTCCTCCCTTATCTCCTCGCTGAAATGCTGCGGCAGTTCTATCTCCTCCATCTGATTGCCGTCAATTGAGTAAACGTGAGCTTTCATTTCAAGCACCCTGTTTTGAATTCTTCGAGATGTATTTTATCTCCAGCTTTGCCGGCTTCACGCTCTTTCTTATACTCTTCCTCAGCTTTATCATCCTCTTGCAAGGGCCTCCGACAGAACCCTTTATGAGTACGCAGTCGTTCATCACAACTCCATAGTTCAGGAAGCCCCCCTTTGGGTTTGCCTCGTCCTTCCCGCCGATTTTCAATATCCTCTTGTTGAGCTCGGTCCTCTTGTGGTAGCCCATCTGCCCCGCCATCGGGGTGGTGTACATCACCCTAGCAGGATGCCACGGGCCTAGCGTGCCGACGTGCCTCCTCCTCCCTGTTGCCTTCCTTCTCTGCAGGTGAACTCCGAATCTCTTCACTGCCCCCTGCCATCCTTTTCCCTTTGTCACGCTTATTGCATCAACATACTCGCCATCGCTGAAAACTTCACTCACTTTGACTTCCTTGCCGAGAATGCTCTTGCAGAACTCCCACTTCTCTTTTGGAGTTTTTCCACCGACCGCAATCTCAACCACATCAGGATTCTTCCTTCCAAAACCAGTCCTCTCAGGAGAAGTAAGCGCCAGAACCCTCACGTCCTTTATTGCATCAATAGTTCCCTCAACCTTCTTCATCACTTCATCAAAATTATTCTTCTTGAGGTTTATTCTCTCCGCAATTTTTTTGTCGATGTTGTTCGCGTAGACATCAGAAAAAGACTTCAGGCCGTAAACATCAGAAGAATAAGCCCTCAGACCAAGAACAAGAAGAGAAGGGGTCTCAACCACAGTCACAGGCACAGAAACCTCGTGACCCTTTGTCGGTGAACCCTCGTAATCGTCAACCATGATGATGTGCGTCATGCCTGCCTTAAAGCCTGCAAAACCCAGAAGCTTTGTCTCCTCAAACTCCGGCCAGCTAGTGATGCGAGCGTTTTGCCTGCTCGCCCTTTTCCTCGGTCTGAACGCGCGAGACCCGCTTCTTGGCTTAATCACTTTTCCCATAATAAGACCTCTAGAACGGGGGCCGGGAAACCCCAGACTTCAGTCATAGAAAAGAGTGGAATAATCTTATGCAGGAGATATTTAAAAGCCTTTCCCTATTTTTGAACTTCTGCCGTCGTTCTTGAGACTTATTTTTCTTTCGAATAGCTATTTAAACTTCCGAGGAATAATACTAACTGCGGTGAGATAGGTCGGGAGGTTAGGGGTCTCCTGTAATCACAAACCCCCTTCACGGTGAGACCGAAAAGCTGGAAGAGGTTCGAGCCATCTCACTTCGGCTCAGGCGCAAGCGTTGAAGCTTTGCCTTGCTGGATGGAAGGTCGTGGGAACCGGGCCAGGCCGGAAGGAGCAACCCTAAACACAAATCACGGGAGCATCCGCTCTCTGGGTGGAATTGTCCATGCTAGCAAGCCACAAAGTCCAGCCCATGTCTGAACAACCGGGCGAGAGGGCCCCCATCAATTCCGGTGAAGCTCACCGCACTATAGTATAATAGTGGCTAGTTTCGGTCTATCACTGCTTTGGACACTTTAAATTCTTCTGCTTCCTTTACAGTGACTTCCATTCTCCACCACTAAATTTATGCACATCATTTTATTTAAATACAACGCACAAATAATATTGCAACCTGCCGGGGTCGCCTAGTGGTTCCCTAACTTCTAAAAAAGGAGTACGGCACTAAATGGCGGCAGCCTGCTAAGCTGTTGGGCCCAAAAGGTCCTCGTGGGTTCGAATCCCGCCCCCGGCGTTTTAAAATCAGTCCAGCCTGAGCTTCATCAGCTTCTTCTTCGGGATCATCTCCCAAGAAGGCTTTTCCTCTAAAGCATTATTCTCTGCCAGATACTTCATTCTTTTCGGGAAGTTCCTCTTCAGAGTTTCAGGGTCATCCTTAACCTTTTCAAGAAATATCAATTCGGCGTCAACCCTGCTTATGCTTCCCTTCTCCTTAATCTCCTTCCCTATCTCCATCCAAGCTTCCAGCTCCTCCTCATGAAACCTATTCTTTACAAGATAGTAGAAGTACCTCTCGTCCTTAAATGAGTAGCGGTTGGTTTTTGTATTGACAGCATCCTCTTTCTTAATCTCTTTCTCCATCGCATTCATTGTGGACACTCAGCTATAAAAAATAACACTCGTCATCTATCGTAGTTATCTTTAAATACATCCTCGAGCAAATCACACTCACTACCGAGGGGCACTCGGGAAGTAACGCCTGCAATTCCGAAACGGAGAGAGATACTGCAGAGGCAGCGTCAATGAAGCAGGAAGCCTACGAAAGTGGGCATGTCACATACAAGGAGCAACTAAACTCCAAAACAAAAGGTTGAAGCTTGAGTAGAAAAGGTGTTCATTTTCCGTAGAGTGCTGTTAGCGTAGCTTTTCTAACGATAACTTTAAAAAGCTTGGCGACCTAAATACTAGGTTAACTCTGCTCTGGTTAGGTGGTAGATTGGGTCTTGCCGATTTTCGTCTATCTCATTTTCTTGTTCCGAAGCACGACGTTCTGGCAAAATCCAGACGTGAGGAACTGCTCTCATCTCTCGGAGTGGACGAAAACAAGCTTCCGAAGATAAAAATTACAGACCCGCAGGTGAAGCTGCTTGATGCGAAAGTGGGTGACATAATAAAGATAACTAGGAAGGATCCCACAAGGGAGAACACTTACTACCGCCTAGTTGTGAAGTAGTTTTTGAAGGGATAATATGAAATGGGACTTGGTAGACGAGTATTTCAGGGATAATAAACTAGTCCTGCAGCACCTGGACTCGTATAACAAGTTCGTTGAATCCGGAATTCAGAACATAATAAACAGCATAGGTGCAATAGAGCCGAATGTCGAGAACTACAAGCTGAAATTCGGTGCGGTGAGGCTGGACAAGCCCGCAATAGTTGAAGCTGACGGTTCCAGGAGGCAGATACTCCCTGCAGAGGCGAGGCTGAGGAACCTTACGTACGCCGCACCGGTCTTCCTTGAATTCATACAGATAATCGGCGGGGTGGAGAGGAGATACCCACAGGAAGTATTCATAGGCGAGCTGCCGGTAATGTTGAAATCAAAACTGTGCCATCTGGATAACATGACAGATGATGAGCTGATTGAGGCAGGAGAGGACCCGAATGACCCCGGCGGTTACTTCGTGATAAACGGAAGTGAGAGGGTCCTAGTAAGCATAGAGGACCTTGCTCCCAACAGGATAATGGTATCAAAGGAGAAGGACGGAGCGCTTGTCACTTCAAAAGTGTTCTCAACGCGCTTCGGTTTCAGGGCAAGGTGTGTTGTCGAGAGAACCACGAATGGCGAGCTGAGAGTGGTGTTCCCGGCTGCTCCCAAGGATCTGAACCTCATTACTGTCCTGAGGGCGCTTGGCCTGCATCCCAACCAGACAATACTAAATTCATTCGCCAGTGAACTGGAAGTGCAGAATGACCTGCTCCTCAACATGGAGATCGACCAGACGACCAACACGCAGAATGCGCTGGAGGCAATTGGCAAGAAGGCAGCTGTTGGCCAGGCTAAGGTATACCAGTTGAAGAGAGCGGAAATACTCCTGGACAACTACCTACTCCCCCACATAGGAGTTGATCCCAACCTGAGGCTTGCAAAGGCGTATTACCTCTGCAAGATGACTGAGAAGGCGATAGACGTTGCGTATGACAAGACAGTTTCAGATGACAAGGACCATTATGCCAACAAGAGGATAAAGCTCGCGGGGAATCTGATGGAAGAGCTGTTCAGGTATGCATTCCAATTCCTGATTAAGGATATTGCCTATCAGGTTGAGAGGGCTTCTGCAAGGGGAAGGAAGCTTGTGATTCAGACGTTGGTCAGGCCAGATGCCTTGACTGAGAGGATCAGGTATTCCATGGCAACGGGCAACTGGATTGCGGGCCAGACAGGTGTCTCGCAGCTGCTTGACAGGACGAACTACCTTTCCACCGTCTCGCATCTGAGGAGGATAATCTCCCCCCTCAGCAGGAGGCACCCGCACTTCAAGGCAAGGGACCTGCATGGGACACACTGGGGAAAGCTGTGTCCGAACGAATCCCCAGAAGGCCCGTCATGCGCACTGGTGAAGAACATGGCGCTGCTCTGCGACATATCCACCGGCGACAACGAGGGAAACATGGAGAACATTCTGAAAAAGATGAATGTCAAAATCGAGTGATTCTTATGGAGAAGTCAAAGGAAAAGACCGCAGTGTATCTGAACGGAAGGCTCGTGGGGTTCCACGAGGACGGAAGTGCACTTACCGCATCTCTACGGGAGAAGAGGAGGAGCGGCATAATAAGCAGACAGTCCAACTTCGCTTACTTCCCAAGGGAGAGATCGCTTTACATAAACACGGATAGCGGAAGGGCAAGGAGACCGTACATTGTTGTTGATAAGGGCAAGAGCAGGCTCGCACCTGAAGTAGGCGAGAAGCTGAGGAAGAAGGAGGTTTCTTGGGATTACCTCATCACAAATGGAATAATCGAATATCTGGATGCCGAGGAGGAGGAGAACGCATTCGTTGCCACAAGGGAGGAGGAGCTGACTGACGAACACACTCACCTCGAGATCGATCCAGTCTCAATAGTGGGGGTTACTGTGGCGCAGCTGCCATTCCCAGAGTACAACTCCTCTCCAAGGATCACGATGGCATGCGCCATGAGCAAGCAGTCCCTTGGCCATTACGCAAGCAACTTCAACATAAGGATGGACTCCAGAGCCCATCTTCTCTACTACCCGCAGGTTCCGCTTGTGCAGACAAGGCCTTACAGGACTCTGAAATTCTCAAAGAGGCCCTGCGGTCAGAACTTTGTTGTCGCGGTTGCCACTTATTACGGATACAACATGGGAGACGCGATTGTCATAAACAGGAATGCGATTGACCGGGCCCTTGCAAGGTCCGTATTCTACAAAACCTATGAAACAGAGGAAAGGAGATACCCCGGAGGGCAGAAGGACAAGTTCGAAATCCCGCAGCCAACAGTTGCCGGCTACAGGGAGGAAGCGATGTACGCCAAGCTCGGTGAGGATGGGATAATATTCCCGGAGGCAGAGGTGCAGGCAAAGGACGTGCTTGTCGGAAAGACGTCCCCCCCGAGGTTCCTTGAGGAGGTAAGCGGCTTCGGAATTGCTGAGGAGAAGAAGAGGGAGAACTCAAGCGTTCTGAAGGAGGGGGAGGAGGGTTTTGTTGACTCTGTTCTTCTCACAGAAAGCCCATCGGGAAACAAGCTTGTAAAAGTGAAGGTGAGGAGCGTCAAGATACCGGAGACTGGTGACAAATTCGCCTCAAGGCACGGGCAGAAGGGGGTTATAGGCCTGCTGGCAAACCAGGAGGACTTGCCTTTCACAGAGCACGGTGTCGTGCCTGACCTGATAATCAACCCGCATGCAATCCCATCAAGAATGACTGCCGGCCACATCCTTGAGATGCTGGGCGGCAAGGCAGCTTCCATGCACGGAAAAATAATGGACGGAACGGCTTTCAACGGCGACAAGGAGGAGACCTTCTCCAAAATACTTGAAAGCTACGGCTTCAAGAGCGATGGCAAGGAAAGATTGTATGATGGAATAAGCGGTGAGGCGATAGAAGCAGAGATATTTGTAGGCGTTGTTTACTACCAGAAGCTGCATCATCTGGTTTCAAACAAGATGCATGTGAGAAGCAGGGGCCCTGTGCAGCTGCTCACTCACCAGCCAACCGAGGGCAGGGCAAGGGAAGGAGGCCTCAGGTTCGGAGAGATGGAAAGGGACTGTCTGATAGGACACGGGGCAAGCATGCTTTTGAAGGAAAGGATGCTGGAGGAGTCCGATAAAACTACTGAGCTGATCTGCTCCAAGTGCGGTTCTGTTGCAGTCACAGACCACATAAGAAACAAGAGCTACTGCCCGCTGTGCGGAGAAGCCGACGAATTGTACCATATTGAGATAAGCTACGCATTCAAGCTTCTGCTGGATGAGATAAAGGCAATCGGCGTGTTCCCGAGAATAATGCTGAAGGACAAGGCGTGACGATAATGGTTGTTGACAAGGTCATAGATAAAATAAAATTTTCTCTCTTCTCCCCAGAGATGGTGAGGAAGATTTCGGCAGCAAAGATATCGGTGCCGGATACATACAATGAGGATGGCTACCCGATAGACGGCGGATTGGTGGACCAGAGGCTGGGAGTCATAGACCCTGGTCTGCGTTGCAAGACCTGCGGAGGGAAGATAAGGAGCTGCTCCGGCCATTTTGGTCACATCGAGCTTGTCAGACCCGTCATACACCCAGAATTTGCCAAGTCCATATTCGTGCTTCTGAAGGCAACGTGCCAGTCCTGCCATAGAGTTCTTGTTTCAAAGAAGCAGATTGACGACTTCAAGGCTGCGCTGAAGGACGAGGAGATTGCAGAGCAGATGCTCGCAAGCATAAAGAAACTTTCAAAATGCCCGTACTGCGAGGCAAAGCAGCAGGACATAAAGCTTGAGAAGCCGACCACGTTCTACAGGGGGGACAAGATGCTCCTGCCGACAGAGGTAAGGGAGGTTCTTGCAGCCATACCCAATGATGATTTGAAGCTTCTTGGGGTTGACCCTGAATATTCAAGGCCGGAGTGGATGGTGCTGACGGTGCTGCTCGTCCCGCCTGTCACCGTGAGGCCGTCAATAACTCTTGAAACAGGTGAGAGGAGCGAGGACGATTTGACGCACAAGCTTGTCGACATCATGAGGATAAACCAGAGGCTGGAGGCGAATATCAATGCAGGTGCGCCGCAGCTGATTATTGAGGATTTGTGGGAGCTGCTGCAATATCATGTTACAACCTACTTCAACAATGAGACCACAGGCATTCCTCCTGCAAGGCACAGGAGCGGAAGGCCCCTGAAAACACTTTCCCAGAGGCTGAAGGGAAAGGAGGGGAGGTTCAGGTACAACCTCAGCGGAAAAAGGGTGAACTTCTCGGCGAGAACCGTCATCTCCCCCGACCCTAACATCAGCATAAACGAGGTGGGAGTGCCGCTCCAGATAGCGCAGGAGCTCACTGTTCCTGTCAAGGTTACCCAGTGGAATCTGGAGGAATGCAAGAAGATGATAATGAGGACGGAGTATCCGCTGGTGAACTATATCATAAGGCCGGATGGAAAGAGGAAGAAGGCGACTGAAAAGAGCAGGGAGGAGCTTTCAACCACACTTGAGCCAGGTTGCATAGTGGAGAGGCAGCTGCAGGACGGCGACATAGTGCTGTTCAACAGGCAGCCTTCGCTTCACAGGATTTCCATAATGTGCCACAATGTCAGAGTCCTTCCCGGCAGGTCATTCAGGCTTAACCTTGCAGTGTGCCCGCCCTATAACGCTGATTTTGATGGAGATGAGATGAACCTGCATGTCCCCCAGACTGAGGAAGCCAGAGTTGAGGCAGATCTGCTCATGAAGGTGCAGGACCAGATAATCTCCCCGAGGCATGGCAGGGCCATCATAAAGGGGCAGGAGGATCATGTTTCAGGAGCGTACTTCTTGACAAGAAAGAGTGCCGAGTTCATAAAGGGTGAGGCATGCAAGATACTCAGTATTGCAGGAATATACGAACTTCCAAAGCCTGACAGGGGGGGAAAATATTCAGGAAGGCTTCTCTTCTCTCAGCTGCTTCCAAAGGATTTCAACCTCAGTTATGTGTCAAAGCTGTGCAGGGAGAAGGTGTGCAAGAAGGAGAACTGCGAGGATGATGGTTATGTTGTGATAAAGAACGGCAGGCTACTATCGGGTGCAATTGAGAGCAAGGGATTTGAGAGTGAACTCATAGAAAAAATAGTTAGGGACTACGGTTCTGATGCTGCTAGAGAGTTTATAGACAACGCAACCAGGATGTCGCTCTACGTTATATCCAAGCAGGGATTCTCTGTAAACCTGACAAATTACACGATACCGGAGGAGGGACGGAAGCAGGTGGAGGAGATAGTGGAGAATGCAAAGAGGGAGGTTGACTCTCTTGTTGTTCAGTACAAGAACAAGACACTTGCAAGGCTGCCTGGAAGAACCCTTAGGGAGACGCTTGAGGAGAGGATTATGATGACGCTTTCCAAGGCAAGAAACAACTGCGAGGATATAGTTGAGAATCACCTAGGCCCTGAAAATACATCAATACTCATGGCCAGGATTGGCTCAAGAGGGAGTATACTCAACGCCATCCAGATGGCTGCAATGCTGGGTCAGCAGGCGGTGAGGGGAAAGAGGATAAGCAGAGGGTACAAGGGGAGACCGCTCATCCATTTCAGGAGAGGCGATTTGGGAGCAGAGGCAAAGGGCTTCGTCACATCTTCATTCAGGGATGGGCTTAACCCAAAGGAGTACTTCTTCCATTCAATGGGAGGAAGGGAATCGCTTGTCAACACTGCCATAAGGACGGCTCGTTCGGGTTACATGCAGAGGAGGCTTATAAACGCACTTCAGGATTTGGTTGTGTTCTCGGATACTACTGTGAGGGATGCCGGAGGTGCGATTGTAGAATTCGTTTACGGTGGGGATGGAAACGACCCCAAGAAGATTACAAAGGGCGGTGAGGTAATGACCGGCCCTGAGAGGGAGTGACATGGCTAGAAAGAGGGCTATAGATCCAGGAGAGGCGGTAGGCATCCTCTCTGCTCAGTCCATAGGAGAGCCGGGCACGCAGATGACAATGAGGACGTTCCACTATGCCGGAGTTGCAGAGCAGGTTCCGACAGGCCTGCCCAGACTAATTGAGATAGTTGATGTCAGGAGAACCCCCAAGAAACCAACAATGGAAATCTACCTCACAAAAGAGTATTCAAAGAACGAGGAGAGTGCCAAAAAGATAGCAGAGGAGATTGAGGAGGTCAGCCTCGGCAAAATAGCCGAAATCAGGGAGAACTTCGCAAGGAAGGAAATAGAGATAATACCTGATGAGGAAGGGCTGAAGGAGCAAGGCCTAACAAGGGGAGACATAGTAAAGAAGGTGAAGAAGACAGTGAGCGGCTCCATAAGGGAGGAGGGTAACAGCATAGTCATTACGCCAAAGACAACTCTGCTGCGCTCAGTGAGGAGGACAACCAACAAGCTCAGGACGCTGCACATCAAGGGGATAAACGGCATATCAAGAGTTGTTGTGCTGAAGGGTGATGGCGAATACTACATCAGGACAGGGGGAACAAATTTTGAGGAAGTCCTTAAATGGAAGGGAGTTGATTCCGACCGTTCCTACACAAACAACATAAAGGAAGTTGAAAAAGTTCTTGGTATCGAGGCTGGGAGGAATGCGATAATAAAGGAGGCAAAGCAGGTCTTGGACATGCAGAAGCTTGATGTTGATACAAGGCATATCATGCTTCTTGCCGATGCAATGACCATGAACGGCGAGATAAAGCCTGTGGGAAGGCACGGACTGAGCGGCGAGAAGGTCAGCATACTCGCTAGGGCTGCCTTCGAGGAGACGATAAAGCACCTCATCGCTGCAGCTGTCAAATCTGACGAGGACAGGCTGCTCGGGGTGACTGAGAATGTCATAGTCGGACAGGAGGTTCCTGTCGGAACCGGGACAGTGAAGTTGGCAATGAAAATGGGGAAGAAGTGATGTTATGGCGGATATTGGCAAAGCAATAAGAATGGCCGTGGACACCGGCAAGGTGGAGTTCGGAGCGAAGAGCGCGCTTCGCCTCGCGCGTAGCGGGGAGGTGAGGCTGATAGTTGTTTCAAAGAACTGCCCAAAGAAATTTAAACAGGATATTGCATATTATTCTAACCTGTCAAAAACGATTGTGTATGAGTTCGATGGGACATCGATGGAGTTAGGCTCTTTGTGCGGAAAGCCGTTTCCCGTTTCTGCGTTGAACATACACGACCCAGGGAACTCAAACGTGCTGGAGCTTGTGAAGTGATTGCTTGGTGAAGCTGACCAATGATGAGATAAAGTGCATCTCGCTTTTCCAGCAGCTTACTGGCGCGTCAGTGAGGGACTGCGTGATAGACAAGGACAGCGCGGTTTTCGTTGTGAGCGAAGGGGAGCTGGGAAGGGCGATTGGGAAAGGAGGAAGCGCGATAATGCGCGTGAAGGACGCATTCAGAAGGAGGATTGAGGTAGTGGAGCATGCAGAAGACCCGGAGAGATTCGTAAGGAATATATTCTCCGCTGTCGAAATAAAGAACCTCAAAATTGATGAGAATCCGGGAGGGAAGGTCATCTATGTCACCGTTGACCCACGTGACCGAGGTATGGCAATAGGCAGGAACGGCGACAGGGTGAAGATGGCCAGGATGCTCATGCAGAGATATTTTGAAATGGACGTGAAATTGTTCTAGGTGCTTGTATGGGAAGAGGAGAATTCGCCGGAAGGGATATGCAAAGGAGAAGAAAGAAGATGCGATGGTTGAAGAAACTATGGAAGAGGAAGAAACTCAGGCTTAAGGAGAAGTTCGACCCTCTGGAAGGAGCACCTCAGGGCAAGGGCATTGTGCTTGAGAAGAAGGCATTGGAGCAGAAGCAACCCCATTCAGGTTTGATAAAGTGCGTCAGGGTCCAGCTCATAAAGAACGGCGTTGTTATAACCGCATTCGCCCCGAAAGACGGTGCAATCAGCTTCATAGACGAGCATGATGAGGTAACTGTGGAGGGGCTGGGGGGCTCGCAGAGGGGGCAGATGGGTTCAATCCCAGGGGTTAGACACAAGGTCGTCGCAGTGAACGGAGTACCGCTTGAGGATGTTAGAGTGGGCAAGAAGGAGAAGCCGAAGAGGTAATTTTGATGGAAAAGATTTTCGACAGGTATGATGTCTCTGAAGTGCAAGTAGCTGACCCCAGCCTGAAGAAATATCTGGACATCAGCCCTGTCACGATACCGCACTCACACGGAAGGCACGGCAAAAAACAGTTTGAGAAGATGAGAGTGAACATTGTTGAGAGGCTTGTGAACAAGCTCATGAGAGGAGGGACTGGTGAGAAGACCTCAGGCAAGGTGATAAGAACACACGGGAGGCTGCAGGGGAAGAAATTCAAGGCAATGAAGATTGTGGAGGAAGCCTTTGACTCAATAGCAAAGAGCACGAAGGCGAACCCGCTGCAGGTTTTTGTCGATGCGCTGCAGAACACTGCGCCCAGGGAGGACACAACCCGGGTTCAGTATGGAGGAGTTTCTTATCAGGTTGCGGTTGACGTCTCGGCCAGCAGGAGGCTGGACATGGCGCTGAGGAACATCGGCTTGGCTGCGATTATAGGTGCGTTTGACAAGAAGAAGACTCTTTCTCAGGCTTTGGCGGATGAGATTATGCTCGCCGCGAAGAACGACCCGAACAGCTACGCAATAAAGAAGAGGGATGAAACGGAGAGAATGGCAAGAAGCGCGAGGTAATCCTTTTTGGTGATTCGATGGTTAAGAAGGAGTTTGTCGTTGCGGAAGTGCAGAAGCTCATGTACCAGCCAGAGCACATAAGGAACATAGCGATAATCGCGCATGTGGACCATGGAAAGACAACTCTTACGGATACATTGGTTGCAGGTGCGGGCTTGATCTCAAAGGAGCTCGCAGGCGAACTGAAGGTGATGGACAGCGAGGAGATAGAGCAGCAGAGGAGCATGACGATAAAGGCATCGGACATTTCGCTCGGGTTCCACCATGGGGGGAAGGATTACCTGGTGAATCTGATAGACACTCCTGGACACATTGACTTCGGAGGGCATGTCACAAGGGCAATGAGGGCGGTTGACGGAGTTGTGCTTGTCATTGATTCGGTTGAAGGAGTGATGCCGCAGACAGAAACTGTTCTTAGGCAGGCGCTGAAGGAGAAGGCGAAGCCCGTCCTGTTCATCAACAAGATTGACAGGCTGATAAACGAGCTGAAGCTGGGGCCGGATGACATGCAGGAGCGGCTGGTGAAGATAATTAAGTCTGTAAATGATTTGATACACCGTTATGCTTACAAGGAGTTCAAGGAGGAATGGCTGATACAGGTTGAGAAAGGCAATGTAGCCTTCGGCTCTGCCTACAACAAGTGGGGTTTGAGCTTCCCGTTCATACAGAAGACGAATATGACTTTCAAGGATATATACCAGTACTGCAGCGTGGAGGACCACAAATCCCTCGTGGAGAAGGCGCCTCTTGAGGAGGTTCTGCTCGAGATGGCTGTGAGTCATCTTCCAAACCCTGCAGTTGCGCAGAGATACAGGGTTCCAATTCTGTGGAAGGGTGATATTGAGAGCCCGACTGGGAAGGGAATGATAAACTGCGACCCCAAGGCAAAGGTGTGCATGGTTATTTTCGGGATCGTCATGGACGAGCATGCTGGAGAGGTAGGCATTGGAAGGCTCTTCTCCGGAACTGTGAAGAAAGGGGTTGAGGTGACAGTCGCCTCGACGCTCAAAACGGAGAAAATTCAGCAGGTCGGGGTGTACATGGGGCCGGACAGGGTGATAGTTGAGGAGGTGCCGGCAGGAAACATTGCCGCGATTGTAGGGCTTCATGATTTGTATGTTGGGGAGACGGTAAGCGAAGACAAGATAGAGCCGTTCGAGCAGATTAAGCACTATTCCGAGCCGGTTGTCACAAAATCGATAGAGGGTAAGAATACTAAGGATCTGGTGAAGCTTGTCGAGGTTCTCAGGAGGCTTGCAAAGGAGGACCCGACGATGAGAGTGGAGATAAACCAGGAGACAGGTGAGCATCTCATCTCAGGCATGGGAGAGCTGCATCTTGAGATAATCGAATACAAGATTCTGAAGGAAGGCAAAATCGAGATAGAGACTTCCAAGCCTATTGTGGTATACAGGGAGACAATAACTGGTTCAGTAGGTCCCGTCGAAGGAAAATCGCCCAACAAGCACACCAAATTCAAGATTGTCATCGAGCCAGTTGAGGAAGGTGTATACAAGAAGATGGTTGAGGGGGAGATCCCCGATGGCAAGCCCAAGGGCAAGAAGCTTGTTGACGTATTCATCGAAGGCGGCATGGACAGAGATGAGGCGAAGAATGTCAAGGATGTGTGCAACAAGTGCATTCTCATAGACATGACAAGGGGAATACAGTACATGCATGAAGTGATGGAGTTGCTCATCCAGGGTTTTGAGGAAGCTGTCAATCTGGGTCCGCTTGCAAAGGAGAAGGTGACCGGAGTAAAGGTGAAGATTACTGATGCAACGATCCATGAGGACCCGGTGCACAGGGGTCCTGCGCAGATAATACCCGCGATAAAGAGGCCTATCTACGCTGCAATGCTCATTGCAGGAACTGTTCTGCTCGAGCCAAAGCAGAAGCTGCTTGTGCAGGCTCCGCAGGAGTACCTGGGGTCGATAATATCAAGGATTCAGGCTAGAAGAGGGCAGGTTCTTGACATAAAGCAGGAGGAGGAGATTGTAACGCTCACCGCAAAGGTCCCTGTTGCGGACATGTTCGGCTTCTCGGATGACATAAGGGGAGCCACGCAGGGCAGGGCGCTGTGGTACTACGAATACGCTGGTTTTGAGAGGCTTCCAAAGGACCTGCAGGACAAGATTGTGGGGCAGATAAGGGAGAGGAAGGGGGACAAGAAGGAGCCGCCCACACCGCAGGACTTCATGGATTAGGCGCGCACCCAGAATGGCAACCTTTAAATCAGATGCATACTGATAAACATATCCAGGTCAGTTATATGGCAAGGGAAGACTCTCCGCTTCTAGAAAACTACATCTCGGCCTTCGTTGCCGGTGCGGCGGTCATGGTGCTGGAGATAATCGCGACAAGGATACTCGAACCTTTCCTCACCAACTCAATTTTCACATGGATAGGTGTGCTGTCCGTGATGCTCATCTCCCTCAGCCTCGGCTACTTCCTCGGTGGCAGGATTGCTGACAGGAACCCGCGTTACACCTACATTGGCTGGATTTTCGTCCTCTCAGCTGTTTCAGTAGCCCTCATCCCACTGTTCTCCTACGACGTATTGAACTTCTCGGCCTCCTTCGGCATAATGTACGGTCCTTTTGTTGCGTCGGCAATCCTATTCTCGGTTCCCAGCATACTGCTAGCCATGGTGTCCCCATACCTGGTCAAGCGGAGTTCGAAAAAGCTGAGCAGGCTGGGCGAGGTTTCCGGCAATATCTACGCGGTGTCAACCGTTGGCAGCATAGCCGGGACGTTGCTGACAGGCTACGTGATAATACCCAACATGGGAGTTAAAGCGGCAATATTCTCGCTTAGCATTGTTCTGGCTGCAAACGGAGCGTTATTCCTCGGCAGAAAGGGGTTATTGCTGGTTGCGGCTTGCCTGCTCCTCAATTACGCGGTTCCTCAGCCGGCAAACTTCAAATCATCTGCAAAAAACGCAGTTGTATACGAGACCTACTCGCCTTACCAGTACCTGCGCGTTATTGACAGAGCAGATGGCACGCGCACTCTCTCAACAGGGGTGGGCGGTCAGACTCAAATATTCTTGAATTCAACTAATCTGACTTCCACCTATACGCAATACCAGGAATTGGTATACCTATTAAAGCCGGATGCCAGAAAAGCGCTGTTCATAGGGCTGGGAGGCGGGGCGATGCCCAGGAACATGCATGAAAGAACGGATGCGGATATAACCATTGTGGAGATAGACCCCGCAGTCGTGCAGATTGCCAAAGATTTCTTCAACTTCTCCGAGGATGCCAGGATGAGGGTTGAGACTGGCGACGGGCGTTTCTTCCTTTCAAAATCAAAGGAGACTTACGACTATATAGTGGTGGATGCTTACATAATCCCTCTGCCTCCTTTCCACCTCACCACTTACGAGTTTGTTGAGGAATTGAGGAAGCACCTGAATCCAGGAGGGATAGTTTTTGTGAATATCGGATCTGCCCTTGAGGGCAGCAGGTCAGGGATGTTCAAGGCCATATTCAGTACATACAGAAGCCAGTTCAAAAACGTCTACGTATTCCCATCTGACGACAGCAATTACAGCAGGTCTACCAACATTGTGCTGCTTGCAACAGACGTCGACTACGGAACTAAAGAAAAATTCGTGGAGAGGATAAGTAATTTGACAAACAATTCTGAAACCATCAGTTTCGCCTCATCCTACTACGACAGGCCCGTATACCTGTCGTCAGAACCAATTCTCACGGACGACTTCTGCCCGATAGAGATGATAGGAATCTCCTCCCTCAACAGGAAATAACTATTACTCAAGAAGCAGAACTGCAGCCGCAATGACCGTCATCCACATCCCATCCTTGTCCACAATCGCCGACTGGGCTACATTCCTCGTCTTGACTATCTTTCCGCTGAGCTTGAAGAGCTGCTCCTTCTCATCCCAGCTCTGGTTAACGTCAAAGTCTATGCCCAATGTCGATGCAAGCATGCACGCGGCCAAATCCTCAGCCATCTCCCCAGCCTCCTCATCCGTCTCGCCAAAACAATGGTACTCGCTCAGGTAGCCGTACATCGACTTGTCCGCCGGAATTGCAACCCCTATTGATGATGCGATGAGCCTGTTCGATTCATTTGAGGAGTTCCTGCTCATCACAACAAAGGTTATCTGACCTGGCTTAAGCAGTCCGGTTCCCTTATCTCTCGGTAATATCTCGCAGCCGGGAGGAAGTATGCTCGAGACATTGACCAGATTGCATTTTTCAATTCCAGCATCCTTCAAAGCACGCTCAAAAGAGGACAAAGGATCCCTGTCCTTCCCAACGCCTTTGGTCAAAAACATTTTTTTCGGTACAAAATTTTCCATGCAATAGTTTTATGCATACGTATTAAAAACTTATTGTTAAGCAGCTTGTGGAATCCCCGCCTGCAGAAATTCTAGAAAGGCCAGCTGCGTATTTCTAAAGAATCTCCAATGTGCCCCCGATAATTATGTGCTTGAGTAGCCCCCCTAAAACAAAGGCAACGGCTGCGCTCATAATCCCCAAAAAAACATATTTAACTCCGCTTCTCAGCCTATCGCTTTCGTTAATCTTACCGATGTAATACCCCAGCAGGAATAGCAGAGCGGTGCAAACAATCAACGAACCAACCATGCTTACTGTTATATCCGCGGATAAGAAGAACGGAACGATGGGGAAGACCAGAGCCAAGACGCCGGCACTGAAACTCAAAAGCGTGCTGCCGATTATCTCGGAATGTGAGTGGATGTACCTCCCTTCCTTTCGGGTGCCTTTTTTATTTTTGTAGAATGCTATCTGCTGCCCCCTCTCCGCATTCTCTGAAGTGTAAAAGCCTATTGAAGTGCCAAAACTGTTCGAAATCCCTCCAATCAGACCTGAGATTATAACTACCCTCGAATCATTTGTTGCCGTTCCAACCCCAACGATAATGCCGAGCAGAGTAATCAGACCATCCATTAAACCCATTGCTATTCCTTGGAATAGATCTCTTATTTCCATACTCAGACCACTACCATTCTTTTTAAGTACATCCTTAAAAGATTATTGCTGGGGGCATCTTCCCATGGATGAGTTTCAACAACCTTTAATCAGAAGAATTGAGCAAAAAGATTTCGAAGCAGTTGCGGAGATGACCAACCGGCATTTTCCTCAAATGGACATGACTGCCTCTAGGATAACGCGTAGGCTTTCCAAGGGCTTCTACTACTTCGTCGCAACTGTCGATGGTTCGGTGGTGGGGTTTGTGGATATACTGTTACGGGAGGGGAGGGCAAAACTGATGGGGCTTGTTGTTGAGGACGAGTTCCAAGGGCGAGGAATCGGCAGCGCTCTTCTCAACAAGGCACTGGAGTTTGCAAGGACGCAGGGCAAAAATTCAGTGTACCTAGAAGTAAAACAGAGCAATATCCGGGCTATAAAAATGTATGAGACGCAGGGATTTGTCTTCAGCAAGGAACGGGGGGAAAGCGGCGAGAGCATCTACATAATGTCAAGAAAGGTTGAAACCTAGCCGTTCTCAATGATGAACCTCTCCAGCTCGTCAGCGCTTTTCTCTCCGCAAATCGACCTATTTGTTTTCAAGCTTAGGAAAGTCGGCACGCCAAGAAATCCACAGTCCCTTGTTATGTAGTCCTGATAATCCCTATAGAATGCCTTGTTTGTATCGTTATACCATATCTCCATTTTTTCAAACTGCACTCCGGTATTATTCTCAACCTGCGCGACTATCGGAACCATCTTGTTGCAGTGCGGGCATCCCTCGCCATAGAACTCAACAAACCTGCCGGTTATGTTGCAGACATTGTCTTGCGTCGCATTCGTCCCTCCGGGGTTGAATATGCAGAAGCCTCCCGGGTTGCATGTCCCGTAAACGACAAGATTGTATACAGAATATGCGGAGTAACCCATGCTTGCAAAGAATATTATTGTGAAAACCCACGAGAAGACCGTGAAATTCTTATACGTCAGCTTGGCCAACCTCGGGGAGAATTTCATGATCTTCGCCACAAGCTTGGATTTGATCCTTTGGTCCAGCTTGCTGTCGCATGGCTTCAGTTGGATTGTCTTGAAGAAGCAGCCGAAAGCCTCCTTTGCCAGCTCTCTGTATTTTGCCGAGAATATCCCGAGAATACCGAAAACTACCAATGCAACCAGACATAAAATCATCAGATCACCTCAGCTTTGAAATTTCTGCAACTGCATCCACGAATTTCTCTGCTTCCTCTTTTGTGTTGTACAAATATAAAGATGCTCTCACGCACCCCGGCATCTTATGGGCGTTGAACCAGGAGTGCACGCAGTGCTGGCCCGAGCGCACCATAATGTCCTTCTCATCAAGCATTATCGCAACATCATGGTGGTCCAGCCCCTTGATATTAAACGATATAATCCCGCCCCTCAGCTTAGGCTGCTCCGGCCCGATTATGCTCATTCCTTTAATCTGGAGGAGCCTTTCGCTTATAACCTTGTTCAGATCAATCTCATGCTTCTCAACCCTATCCCTACCAATCCTGTCAAGGTAGCGTGCAGCCTCACCGAACCCTATGCAACCGGCGTAATTCTGCAGCCCAGCCTCAAACTTCTCGGGAGGTTTCAGCAGGACGTGCGACTCATATGTAGAATTCTGTACGGTGTCCCCCCCAACCATAAATGGGTTCATCCTCTCGAGCAGATCGTACTTTGCGTACAAGGCGCCAGTCCCTGACGGGCCGAGCATCTTGTGGCCAGAAAACGCGAAGAAGTCCGCATCCAGCTTCCTTACATCCACCTGCTTGTGCGGGGCTGACTGCGCGCCGTCAAGCATCACCAGCGAACCGCGCTCATGCGCTATCTTGATTATTTCACCTGCGGGCAGGGTATACCCGTCAAGGTTGGAGGTATGAACTATCGAGACAAGTTTCACCTTCTCCCTCATCATCTCCTTGAACTTCTCCAAGTCAAACTCCATATTCTCCTTTGAAGGAATCACCCTGTGCTTCACTCCCACTCTCTTTGAAAGGAGCTGCCAGGGGAGCAGATTGGAATTGTGTTCCCTGTCGCTTGTGAGTACAACATCATCTTTCTTGAAATCCAGCGCGTATGACACAAGGTTTATCGCCTCTGTTGCGTTCCTTGTGAATACCACCTCCTCAGGTTCCCCCGCCCCGAGGAATCTCGCAACCGTCTTCCTGGCATCTGCAACCTTGTCGGTAACCATTTTGCTCAGCTTGTGCATGCTCCTCCCTGCGCAGGCAGGATATTTCTCATAATATTCGTTCATTGCCTGCACTACCTGCTTTGGCTTGAGGCTCATGCATGCGCTGTCAAGGTACACAATCGGCTTTCCTCCCATATCCTTCTCCAGGATAGGGAAGTCCTGCCTTATCCTTTCAAGCTCGTTATCCAGAATCATAATCACTAAGTGGGGGGACCGAGATTTGAACTCGGGTCGCGGGGTCCCAAACCCCGAAGCATACCAGACTAGCACATCCCCCCAGATGGCAGTAGTTTAGGTCTTATCAAGGATAAATAACTTTTGCTTCAGTAGAACACCTTTCCTGCATCATCAACAACCGCGTATACCACGCTCTGGGGGTACTCAACCGGGCATGGCCCCCCGCCAACATGCTTCCAATCCGTCATGTTGACCACGCACATCAGCACGAATGCATAGTAGTCGTTTTCGCTGCTGTTCACCACCGTCTCAAGTGGAAATTCACAGCTGTCTTTCTGCCTAACAGCATTATCTATCCTCGCCGCGTCCTCGTCATTGCACAGGAAAGGCTTTCTCAGTTCCGAGTACAACTCCCCCCTCATCTCCTCCACGCAGTTCGTCCTGCCCCCCTCCCTGACTACGTGCAGGACTTGAGCGAGCGAGTTGTTAAGCTGCACTGTGCAGTTAAGTTTTTCCCAGTCGCTGTTTATTGCATCGTGTGACAAAAGAGGTTGGTATCTGCTCTCCATGCCCTGCTCCCCGACTCTGTAATCCTTCTTCACAAGGAGCGACCATCCAGTATACAATATAACCACGGCAATAACCAGGCATGCGGCTATACTGGCGATTTTCATGGTTTTCAGCTCTTGCCCTTGCCGAATCTACCTCTCGGCTTAGGAAACTTCAATCTGTCTTCTCATCTATGTCCATCTTCTTTATCGAAATCCAGTCCTTGTATTTCGCGGAGAATGCAATCTCATCCATTCCTACACCTCTTGGCTATCTCCCTTGCAGCAACAATCCCGCTGAGCGAAGCCCCAACGATTCCTCTGGAAACGCCAGCTCCGTCACCGATTGCAAACAGATTCTTGACGTTTGTTTCCATATGCTTGCTGACATTAACTCTCAGCGCATGGAATTTTATCTCAGGTGCGTACAGCAGTGTTGAATCCTCTGCAACTCCTGGAATTACCTTGTTGAGCATCTCAAGGGCCTCCCTGATGTCTGCCATTATCCTTCCGGGAAGGGCCATGCTGACATCCCCCGGAGTGACATACAAAAATGTTGGCTTGACATAGCTCCTCTTTATCCTCTCCCAGGTGGACCTCCTCCCGGCCTTCAGGTCTCCAAATCGCTGGAGTATGGGCCTTCCGCCACCGATTGTTGACGAGATCCTGCCGATAGATTCCCCGTACTCGCTAGTATTCTCAACCGGCTGAGTCAGGGCAATTCTGACAAGCAGAGCGAAGTTCGTGTTGTCCGATTTGATTGAAACCATGGAATGCCCATTAGTGCATATAAAGTTGTTATAGCTTTCAGATATCACAAAGCCGTTCGGGCACGTGCAGAAAGTCCTTACAGAGTCGTCGTACTGGCTGGTCTGTATGTAGAACTTCGGGTCCCAGAATATGTCTGTGACCTCCTTCATTATCTCCGCAGGGACCTCCACCCTCAACCCTATGTCGAGGGGCTGGTAGTTCGTAGGGACCCCCAGCTGCATGCACTTCCTAGCGAGCCACTGCGCGCCCCCCCTTCCCGTGGCAAGCACAACGAAGTCGCCGTTGATGACCTCCCTCCTCGCAACAACTCCTCTTGCAACCCCGTCGCTTACTGCAATGTCTCTGACTTCCTTGTTGAGTACAAACTTCACACCAAGTGCTTCCATGTAACCTTTCAGCGACTCTATAACTTCCGGCAGTTTGTCTGAGCCTATGTGCCTCTGGACGATTGGGAGGAACCTCACTCCAGCCATCTTTGCCTTCCTCATCAGCGCCTCTGCCCTCTCATCTATGATGTTCCTCTCCCCCTTCGCCCCGTGTTCGCTGAAAATCCTGTCCACGTAGTCAATCAGTCTCCGCGCTTCGCTCTCACTCATGAACTGCAGCATGTCTCCCCCTATTCTGGGGTCAAGGTTCAGTTTTCCGTCGGAGAACAAGCCGGCCCCCCCAACCCCGTGGATGAGGTTGCAGGGACTGCACTTAACACAATATCCCATCTTCTTCATGGGGCACTTCCTCCTCTCTATGGTGCTTCCGCTGTCAACCACAACTACTTTTACCCCAGCTTTGGCAAGCTCGTACGCGCAGAAAAGCCCGGCCGGTCCGGCTCCGACAACAATTGCTTTCATGATCAACCTGTTTTTGTCAGGTAGTAACCAGCAGCCTTTTCCCTAACCTTTCTTACAACAACCCCCTTGGTGACAAGGCTCATGAGAGCATTATTAACCTGCCCCTTTGGCCTATTGCACTTTTTCTGGATGTCGTCCGCAGTCTTCATCTTGCTTTCGTCACTCGCCCCTATGTCCTGCAATGCTTTTAGAACGATCTGCTCTATCGGGGTTAATTCTGCCATCTTCCACACCTCCATTTTGACAAATCCATTTTGCCGCATTGTGTTTAAAAAACTTAACTTATAACTTCCCCAGGAAATACCTGTGGAACCTCAAATCACCGCTTAGCTCCGGATGGAACGCTGTCGCCAGAAAGTTGTCTTGCTCTGCAGCGACTATCCTCCCTTCAAAGCGTGCAATCGCTTTGCATTTTCCGTAGACCTCATCGGCTGCAGGCGCCCTTATGAACACGCAGGGAAATTTCCCAATTCCCTTGACCTGTAATTTTTCCTCAAAGGACTCCTTCTGCCTGCCGAAAGCATTTCTCCTCACCTTCATATCCATCAGCCCGAGGAGTTCGCCTGTCCTCTTGGTCTGTTCATCACCCTTCTTAGCAAGCAGAATCATCCCAGTACACGTGCCCCACAACGGGAGACCTTTCTTGCCAAGCTCCCTCAGCTTGTTGAAAACACCCGAACTTCTCATCAATCCTCCAATCGTGGTGGACTCCCCGCCGGGAATTATCGCTGCAGAAACTCCCTCAAGGTCTTCGGCACTCCTAACAGCAACAGCGCTGCCCCTTCCGAGCACTGCATCAACCATCTCCATATGCTCGCTCACAGCGCCCTGAAACCCAATGACGCCTACTCTCATTCAAGCACCCTAAAAATAGGTTGTAACTCAGCGGCTCCTCAGCTGCATCTTCTGCGAGTCCGGCATGTTCTTCGTGGAGATGCCAGGCATCGCGTCTCCAATTCCCCTCGAAACTTTCAGAACAACTGCCGGCTTGTCATAGCTTCTCGTTGCCTCCACTATCGCCCTTGCGTACTTCTCAGGATTGGATGACTTAAATATGCCAGAACCAACAAATATCCCGTCAACACCGAGTTGCATCATCAGGGCAGCATCGGCAGGTGTTGCTATCCCCCCTGCCGCGAAGTTGACAACAGGCAGCCTCCCGATATTTGCAGTTTTCTCAACAAGCCCGAACGGAACCCCGTACTCTTCTGCCTTGCTCCTCAGCATTCCTCTGTGCTTCTTTACGGAGACAAGCTCATCAATCTCCCTGCCCACCTGCCGCACGTGCCTCACCGCCTCCGCCACGTCACCTGTGCCGGGCTCTCCCTTCGTCCTTATCATGGCCGCTCCCTCGTCTATCCTCCTAAGCGCCTCCCCCAAATTCCTGGCCCCGCACACGAAGGGAATTTTGAACTTCTTCTTGTCTATGTGGAACTCCTCATCAGCCGGGGTGAGGACTTCGGATTCGTCAATCATGTCCACTCCCAGCTCCTCAATTATCTGCGCTTCTGCGAAATGCCCTATCCTCACCTTCGCCATGACGGGAATGGTAACCGCACCCATAATTTGCTTTATGACTGCAGGGTCTGCCATTCTCGCAACTCCCCCCTTTGCGCGGATGTCTGCAGGAACAGCATGCAATGCCATGACAGCAACCGCGCCTGCTTTCTCCGCAATTCTTGCCTGCTTCGGGGTGACCACATCCATTATCACCCCTCCCTTCTGCATCCTTGCAAACCCCTCCTTAAGCGTTTTTGTCCCTCTTTTCACAAGATCACTCTCAAAAGAAACTGCTGTATAACTTGTTAACCTGCAATTAATAAAAGCATTTGCGGAGGTGTTCGGATGGCATACGCCAAGAGAGTTTTGATAACAACAATCCTAGGGTTCGTGGCAGGTCTGTTCTGCTGGTATTCTGGAACCTACGTCGGGATACAATTCACAACTCCGATGATTCTTGGAACAATACTCAACAGGACGCTCATAGGTTTCGTGATAGGCATATCCAGCTGGGAGATAAACTACCTTCTGCACGGTGCTCTTATAGGTGCGGTTGTGAGCTGGACAACATCAATATACGGAGCTGCATTCGGTCTCAACCCCCTCCTGTGGTTCGGGATTGCCTATGGGATAATAATCGAATTGATAACAACCAAGGCGCTCAAAGCGCCAATGAAAACAAAGAAGAGGTAACTCAGTCCACTGTGATTGTCTTGCTAAGGTTTCTCGGAAAGTCTGGGTCGATCCCCCTCCGAGTGCTCATGTAATACGCAATGAGTTGCGCCGGAATTGTTGCAAGGATCGGCGAGAAGTAATCGCCTGAATGCGGCAGCTGGATTAGCTCATCTGCATTCTTGACCATGCTCTCGTTCCTCTCCGCTATCACGATTGCCTTCCCTCCCCTGCATGTCACTTCGTTTATATGGCTTACCATCACGTCAGTATCCTTGGGAGAGCTTATGAACATCACGGGGTAACCCCTCCTCACCGCCGAGAGGGGACCGTGCTTGAACTCGGAGCTGTACATCCCCTCGCAGTGCGAGTAGGTTATCTCCTTTATCTTCAGTGCAGTCTCCTTTGCTATGCCGTACGTTGAGCCGTACCCAAGGGAGTATAATTCATCCCATCTCCCCAGATATGCCGCAGCTTTCTTGCAATCCCGAGTCGTCGAATTCAAAGTGCTCTTCACGAGCTTTGAAAGCTCTCCCATGTCTCTGCAGGACTCGCCAGCCATCCTCTTCGCCAGGTAGAGGAACATCACGCACTGGTTCAGGAAGGTCTTTGTTGCGGGAACGCTCACCTCGTAGCCTGCTGCGAGAGGCAGGTAAGCCTTGCTTGAATTCATAAGGGTCGAGCCAATTACGTTCATAACTCCAAGGATTTTGTCAGTTTTCTCCTTTGCATAATTCATCGCATTCAGCACATCCTTTGTCTCACCGCTCTGACTGACAAGCACTACACAAGTCTTGTCATCAACTGCATGCCCATACTGGCTTATGAACTGCGGCGCAACCACAGGGACTACGAACTTCTTTGCGATATTCCCGAAGTAGTACGAACCCAGCAGGCAGGCATGGTAGCTTGAGCCGCATGCAGCAAGGAAGACTTTGTCAGAATCGTCGATAAAGCTGAGGAACTTGTCAACATATTTCGATTCGTCAAGGAGCTCAACCAAATCCTCGATTGCTGTGGGCTGCTCGTGTATTTCCTTGAGCATGAAGTGCTCGTAGCCGCCCTTCCTTGCGTACTCGGGACTTTTTCTGTAACTCACGGTTTTTTTCTTAATCTCTTTTCCGTCGCTTATGCTGAAAAACTTCGCTTCTTTTGGCGAGAGAGATACGATCTCGCCGTCGTTCAAGAAAATAATCTTCTTTGTCAGCGGCAGCAGGGAAGGCAAATCCGATGAACAGTACATTTCGTCCCTGCCTACCCCCACAACCAAGCCAGAGCCCTTTTTCACCGCGTACAGCCTCTTCTCTCCATCATTGAATATTATGAATGCGTAATCCCCTCTCAAATCCTCATAAGCCTTCCTTATGCTCTCGATCATGTCGAATCCTTTGTCGTAGTACTTCTCCACTGCGTGGATGCACAGCTCGCCGTCGTTTGTGCTTCTCACCTTGTGGCCTTCCTTGATGAACTGCTCCCTCAGCTGCGGAGTATTTACTATATTGCCGTTGTGGGCGCCAGCCATATCGCCGTTGCAGTCCAGATGGGGCTGCGCGTTTGTCCTTGAAGGGGCGCCGAATGTAGCCCACCTCAGCTGCATAACTCCTCTGTCGCCATACATCTCCGAAAACTTGAGTCTCTTACTTACCTCATCAACCTTCCCCACATCCTTTCTCAGATCTATTTTTCCATCAGAGAGGACTGCACATCCAACGGAGTCATATCCCCTGTAGCTGAGCCTTCTTCCACCTGCAACTAGATCCTTTCCTATGGCTCTTGGTTTCAGAGTGATTATCCCAAAAATTCCACACATTGTTTCTCCTTTTTGCTCGCATTAGTTAATAATCTTTTTGCGTTTAACAGCAGCTTCCAAAGCCCCGAGCGAGGATTGAACTCGCGACCTAACGCTTACAAGGCGTTCGCTCTACCACTGAGCTACCGGGGCTCAGGGGATAAATTTATGGATGAATACGAATTTAAACTTGTTTGCTCTAAATATCTACCCTCAGGTGACATTCATGGGAAAATTCGCAATTGCAGATGCAAAGATTTCTGAAATATGGGTATGCAGGAAATGCAAGGCTAGAAACCCCAGAGGAGCCGAGAGGTGCAGGAAGTGCTTCTACACGCATCTGAGGCCCAAGAGGAAGGACATACGAGCAAAGAAGGCAGCTTAGGCGCAGAAGATTAACTATTCCTATTTTTTTAATTTTCTAATCCGAATCAACTAGAATCCAATCTGTCTATCCTCAGTACTTAGGATAAAAGTCTCAGCTTTACAAAAATTTGGTCGGAGATTATGAATCTCATTTGTCCACCTCTGAGTGCGGTAACGTTGGGAGATTTGAACCTTAAGGATCACAGTGTTTTACGGTATATTGAGAGAAGAGGTTTGAATCCTCTTTTTTTATGGAAGCTTGCAGATTTTTTATTAACCGTAAAGACATCTAACATTATCTGTTTCACTCTTCTCTTTTTACAAATCCTCATTATATCATCGTAGAGCAAAGAACCAATGCCTTGATTCCTATAGCTCTTCACTGCATATACAAAAGAAATCCAGCAATACTTTCTGCTCCATTTCCCATAATCCAGACCAAATGGTGTCAAATCACTTATTCTAAACCATAAGAACCCTACTGACCTACCCCCCTTCATTACAACTCTGATGTGCTTATCCCTTATGGCATTACTAACCAATTTCTTTTTTTCATTATATACAAAAATATCATTCTCTATTTTGAATATTTCCCTAATACCGGAAAGGACAAATCCGATATCTTGTAATTTTGCATTCCTGATAGTTAGGTCCATTTTATCACGAATGCGGGGGGAGGGATTTGAACCCACGAAGCGCCTAAGCGCACAGGGTCCTAAGCCCTGCTCTTTAGACCAGGCTCAGACACCCCCGCGTGGTTTAAATTGCTCCTTGCAACATTTTTATATCTTCCCACTCAAAACTATTGGGAGGTTCATATGGAAGTAAAACTCATAGCTCACACACCCGACCCTGATTTGGTGTGCGCCGCAGCAGCCAGAACTTCGAGGAGTGCTCTTTCCCCGGCAGAGCTTTTCAATAAGACGGCTTCTCCTGCAGAGAAGGAGAAAGCGCTTAAGCTGCTCAGGCAGATAATAAAGTCCGGCCACATCTCAGTGACAGAACACTGCTCCTTCACATTCAGCGTTTCAGGAGTCTCAAGGGCGCTCACCCATGAATTGGTGAGGCACAGGATTGCGTCCTACACCCAGCAGAGCCAGAGGTACGTGAAAGTCACAGGAGAGGATTCTTTCGTAATCCCGCCAACAGTAAAGGAAAATGAAAAATCTTTCAAGCTTTTCAAAACTGCTCTTTCAGGCATAAAGAAAAGCTATGATGAGCTCATCGGGATGGGCGTGCCTGTCGAGGATGCGCGCTACGTCCTTCCGAATGCAACCAAAACCACAATAACGATAACAATGAACGGCAGGGAACTGCTTCACTTCTTCTCCCTGCGCTGCTGCGACAGGGCGCAGTGGGAGATAAGGGAGCTTGCCGAGGAAATGGTGAAGGAGTGCAGGAAGATTGCGCCGGTCATTTTCGAGAAGGCAGGTCCGGCATGCGTGCAGTCCGGAGTATGCCCAGAAGGCGAGTTCTCCTGCGGCAAAATGAAGGAGATGAGGGAGAAATACGCCAAACTATAGGCACAGATTGTGACATGCCCATCCATCTTCTGTCATGGGCTTCCTGCTTCAAAGAACACCCATCGGGTTCTCAGCCAGGCTTGCATTCCCCCCTGCCCGGGGGTATTCCGCCCCTGCACTCATCCCCTGCGGCTTTGCGCAATACAGGGAAACATGCAGATGCTTCGTGTTGCGACTCCCTCACGCCTTATGGGTTGGCGGTGATGTGATTACTGGAGAGGGCTTTATAAACCTCCTGAAGGGGTAACTTTCCAGTAAAAAGCTATCGGATATATTTTCGGTTATATACACTTTCATCCCACCTCTGCCCATAATGTTAAATATTCTCTCTCCATAATATATTCTGGAAGGTGAGCTTATGAAAGTACTCTCTCCGCAGTTTACAAAAGCACAGACTACGATAGAGTACCTGTTGATAATCTCGGTTGTAGTCCTGCTGATGATAGGCCTCTTCCTGACCATAAGAGAGCTCAGGGCAAGCACGCAGGGGAATGTTACAATTGGGAATGAATCTAAGTCGCCAATTGAAGCAATAAATGGAACATTGCAAGAATTAGGAAATTTTAACAACACGAATAATTCAGACTAACTCTTGATTCTATGTGGAAGGGACAAACGAGCGCAGAATTCCTTCTAATATCGGCAATAGGCGTGACTCTGCTCCTCTTCACCCTCTATTCAATGCAGAGCGGCATGAGGAGCATAGCGCCGTCCGTGTCAACAGCAAGATTTGCCGATTCACTCGAAACGATCTACGGAAATGCCGACATGCTGAGAGAAGGCTCTCAGAGGATAGTTTCCTTAAACATACCTGATGGTCTAACGGCTTACTCCCAAACCCAGATCGCGGAGGGGGAATACCTCTCCTTATTCACTTTCAGAGGGATGAACTTCAGCAGGGTATCCCCATACAGGCTGTTCATATTCCCGAGCAACTTCACTTTCTCAAAGGGCAGGCACGTGGCAAGGATGTACTGCAGCAAACCGGGTGAGGTAATTGTCGAGTTTGTGTACTAAAGGACAGATATCAATAGAATTCTACACCGCGCTTTCGGCAGTTCTGCTTCTTTTCATCTCATCGCTTTTGTTCACCATGAGCTTCAGGAAGAGCGAGGAGGACAGGCAGATACGGCTCTCATCAGTCCTGCTTGCCCAGCGGATAGCCAATTCCGCGGATTTGATGCACAGGAATCTGTGCAGCGAAATAGGCTGCTCGATTTCGATAATGCTTCCAAGCAAAATAAGGGGAGTAAGCTTCTCGAAGGAGGTTGATTACAACATAAGCTTCCATTCCAACCTAGCAGTACTAACTCCTGAAGGCTATCCCCCGGCGAGCGCAGCAGCCAGCATACCTTTTGACGGGCTGCGCATATCACTGAATCAAACCGGTCAAGGCAAGCTTCTCAGGATGGAGGTAGTGGGATGAGACGAGGGTTCATAATACTTGGCGAGGAGTTCCTTTCCCTGCTTGCCGCCTTCCTAGCGTTTATGCTGCTCCTCTCGAATTTCATTATTCTTAACAAGAGGTCAAGCTCTATTCTTAATGAGAGGATGCAGCTCGTGGCGGACAACATAGCGGACACAATAGCGAAAAAGTATGTTGATTCCGAGGGTAATGTTGATTTGAGCAAGCTCAACGTGACGTTGAGGGATAAAATTGAGGTGAGGGTCGGCACCGCTCATTTCGGTGGCAATTCTCCCGATAATGTTAATGTCTATTCAGCTAGGAGGCTGGTTTTTGTGGATGGACAGCCTCTCCTTATGGAGGTGAAGGTATGGCCTTGAGAGCGCAGACTTCGATAGAGTTCCTTCTCATCCTCTCCGCGGTTGTGCTGGTCGTTCTGGCAGGAGTGATGAGCCTTTCAGAGATAATGAAGATGCAGCAGAGCGCATACTCCGCGGTCCAGGGAGGCGTGGAGAACGCCTCAGCAGGCCTGCTGACATACCTGAGCAACGAGACTTTCGGGACGGGCTTCTATCCAATCTCGGGTGGATTCGGCGAGTACACAAACGCCAGTCTGGTCGCGCTTGAGGTGACGAAGAACGAACCGTACTTCATCAACCAGCCATCGATAATAAAGCTCACGGCCTGGAACAACTACCCCGCCCCGATGAAAGTGCCGAAGCTTGCCCTGCTTGTCCTGGATCCATCCGGAAACGAGACGGCTCTGTCTCCTTCAGAGGAGGAGAACGTAACTATAATACTCTCCCATACATTGACAGCAACCTTTATACCCTCCGGCGCCGGTGTGTACAATCTGACCGCGGTTGCACAGGACGAGAACGGCAGCGTTCTGATAAACCCGGTTTCCAACGATTCCGTTGTCATCAGGACCAATTTCACTGTGCTTGATTCCAGACCTCCGTCAAGCGGAGTTATAAAGACCTTCAACATCGAGGATGAAGTTGCTGTCGAAAGGAACACTGCCTATGTACAGATGTTTCTGCTTCCGCAGGATGCAGTGATATATTCTGCAGTGCTTGAGATAACCGAACCTCATCTATACGAGGACAGTACTTCAGGAGCACAGGCGTCCTACCACTATTCCCAGATATCCGAGTGCTACTGCCCGCAGGGAACTGCCTGCTCGATAATGGGGGTTGTCTCCTCAGAGTTCTTCTCAAGGGACGGGGTTTTTGAGATTCCGCAGCACAGCTTCATAGAGAGCGCGAGTTATTCGACAAACAAGATTGCAGGTGACGCTGCGAGCGTTTTCATAAATGGTGAGTTGAACCCACCAGCATCGAGTGTTGTCAGACCAGGCACAAACACGATAAGCCTTTCTATAGAACCGGAATACAACAGATGTCCTCCTTCCCCGCCAACCTCGTCCCACGAATCACGCTTGGCGACAGGCGATGCAACCATTTCAGTAATCTACTACTACCCCTCCACCAGAACAGCAATGCCGAGCGATCTGATGAGCATTGAGGTGAACGACGGACCTCTGCACTCGCCCTATTCTGTGGAGGACATATCCAGCTATGTCCGGGCTGGCGGCAACACTGTCCAATTCTTCAACCTGCAGGGTAGCTTCAAGTACAAGCTGGTGGTCACCTATGCCTAAGCTTAGGAAAGCGCAGGTCATGATACTGGATGGAATTCTTTCCATTCTTATGGCAATGACAATCTCCTACGTGCTTTTTGCAGCCTGGCCGCAGCACAGGGAGACGACCGGCCAGCTTGCCTTGGAGAGGGCAGGTTACGACATAGTGAACGCATTCTACGAAGACAAGGAGATCTACCAAACAATCAGGAAAGGATTTGAAGCAAAGGGTTACCTCTCAGCATCTGAAGTCGAATACCTCCGCACCAGGCTTTACAACTACGGCAGAATGCTTGGGGTGAGCAGGATTGATGTGGATATAGAGGGCTCTGAACAGTTCTCTGTCGAGGTGACGCACTCAACACCTGCAAGGAGGGAGCAGTTCACGCTCATCATGCCTCTTAGAGGGGGAGCTGATGACCGAATAATCCGGGTGAGCCTATGGGAATGAGAAAAGGATTTGCAGGTTTGCTTGTGCTATCTACCTTTCTGCTTGGCTTTGTCCTTCTCATGAGCTCCGGCTCTCTGCGCATATCCAGCAAGGGCTACTCCTCGATGGTTGCAGCAGAGGTGCAGTCAAATAGGTTGGCAATCGCAAGAAACGTGATAAAAAGAAGCTATGGAATGATTGACCCGCATAACACTGCAATGTGGACCGAATCCGCTGAGACAATCTCAAGGAACTACGGCGTCAAGGTGAGTATAAACTTCGAAAAATTCCCGGCAGAGGCAAACCTTACCGACGAAACTAACGGCATGAGCACGTCATTTCTTCTTCCCTAGGTCCTTCTTCAGCTTCACATTCTCAACCTCCAGTTCGTCAGTCCTATCCTTCAGCTTGTTGAAGTCATTAAGCAGCTTCCGGAAGTCCCTCTCCCTGAAGTTTTTCTCTTCCTTCTGCAGTGCGTACACCGCATTTCTCAGCTCATCATTCTCATCCTTGACAGAATTAATCTTTTTCCTGTGCTGGTACTCTCTCAGCAGTATAATAGCTGCCACGAAGAACAGCATCGCAATCGAAAGTTCTACGGATATACACGCCATATTCTCACCCCACAAAAATACTCGACAGTTTCATAGACAGTACAAAAACGATTGAAGCTATGAGCAGCATCACTGGGAAGACCATCATCAAGCCCCTCTTCACCGAACCATACCTCACCTGGCCTATGAACATTGCGTCAAGCGCATTCGCCAGCAGCATGTAGACGATCAGGCTGAAGAGAAGAAGCTGCTTCTCAAGTCCCGAGTAGATAGTGGCACCCATCAGCCCCTCAAGTATAAGAGTGATGTTATAACCCATCCCCGCAAAGAGCGGATAGAATAGTGACGAGGAGAGGAGAATCATCCATGTGGGAAGGCCTATCCTGCTGCTCCTCTCAGTCTCGGCATCGAAATCGGACGTTATGTTGTTCGTCAGCATGCTCAGCGACTCAGAGACGTAAACCCCGCTTTCTATGGATTTTGTGATCAAGTCAAAAGCCCTGTTGATTTTCCTTGAGTTTATCGTCTCCCTCAGCCTTCTGAAGCTTGTCTTAGGATTTCCGCTCACCTCAAAGTTGGACACGCCTTCCCTGAGCTCTGGTGAGAGCTTTCCGTAGTCAATGGACATTACACTGAGAAGCGCATCCCTCATGTTCTTTCTTTCGGAGTAGACTGCAGTGAGGTTGGAGAGGAAGAGCGGCATTGCTTTTTCCATCCCTTCCACTTTCATAAACGCAAGCAGGGTGGGTATCGTGAGCACGGCGTATGCGACAAAGATCCCCCCAAGCAGGGAGATTATCAGCGTAAGTTCCGGCGAGTTTGTTGTTGCGTACATGGGGAGCAGGAGTACGATGAAGCCTATCACCGCGGAGAGGGCAACGAGCACCGTCCACTCAGAAGCGGTGAATTCGCTCCTGATCACATTAACAGAAGGAACCAGGGAAACCTCTATCCTTGCGAGTATGCCTCCCTCTGTCCTGAATCCAGTTCTCCTAACGGCATTCTTAAAAAATAGTTTAAGGTCCTGGATAATCCCGTCTGCCATATGCTTCTGAACACCCCCTTGAGATTAGTGACTGCAAAGTTTAAAAAATGAGGAGAAGCTAAAGCTATGAGCAGGTGCCTGAATGCGCAAATCCATCTTGCTACAAATTATTCTTTCAATCGCAGCAATAATCCTCATACTCTACCTTTCTGATTTTACAAAAGTTGTCGGCATAATGAAAAGGATTAACGCAACATACCTGCTCGCAGCAGCACTGCTTTACTTTACCTTGAACCTTTTCATGGCGTACAGAATAACACTTGTGCTGAAAGAAGTCAAGGCCAGAATCAGCTTTGTCGAAGCCCTTGAAGCAAGCCTGTCCGGGATGCTTGCATCAGACTTCACTCCTGCCAGAACAGGCTACTTCGCAACCGCTTTTCTGATGAATCTGAACTCAAAAATACCTCTCGGAAAGGCCATGCTGTCGATACTGGGGCCGCAGCTATTTGAGTTTTCTTTCAAATGCATAGCAGGCTCCCTCGCTCTCTGGTACGTCATGGACCTCATAGCATACAGAATAGGGAGCGAGGCGGGATTTCTCGGCATGCTGCTGGGAATAGCCGTCTTCATACTCATGATAATCGTCATGGCACTGCTGATATTTTCAAGGAGCTTTGTCAGGAAACTCTCGTTCATGCGAATGCTCCCATACGGCAAGCACCTCTACCCCCTGCTTTCTAACATGCAGAAGAGCTCCAAGGCTGTGAGGAAACTGGCACCCGCTATAACTGCGATATACCTCGCAACCTGGCTGATAAAATCCTTCGAATGGCTCTTCCTAGCCAAAAGCGTTGGAATGACGATAGCTTCACCGGTGCCTGAATTGCTCTTCTTCGCTTTTCTGAACCCACTCGTCACCATACTGCAGTTCATCCCAAGCCCCACCCTGGCGGGCATGGGCATCTCAGAGGGCGGCACTGCGGTAATCCTTTTGCTTTTTGGTGTGCCAGCCTACGAGAGCATTGCCTTCGCTCTGCTTGCGAGATCCATGAACATAGCAGTTGACCTACTTGGGATAAAGGGGGCTGCAAAAGTAGTTAACAGGATATAGTCAGAAAACCCACTTGGCGAATTCAACCTTTATCCGCCTGGGGATCTTGTACCGCCATTCCGTGTACTGCTTAACATCCTTTATCAAATCATTGTAAAGCTGCTTCTCTTCAGGGGAGAGCTTGCTCTCGTGCTCGACCCAGTGCTCCTTCCCATCCTGCACGACCTTCTCCTTCTTCCCCACAAGCTGCTTCCTCACCGTGCCGAACCATTCTGGTAGAGAGGACTTCCTCTTTCTTATCGCTTTCATGAAGTCCCTCATACTTATCGGTCTCTCCTTCTTCCCCTCGTACGCTTCCTTCCATGGTATTGTTGCAGCATCATCGCACAGCTGCTTTATGTCCGAGCTTGAGTATCCTTCAGTCACCCTCGCGAGCCTACCCCACCAGACTCTGCCTAAGGGTCTGTTCTTGCAGTACAGCTTGAACAACGCCTCTCGCGATTTCTTGTCCGGCAGCCCAACATATATCGTCTTGCCGAATCTGCCAGATCTTTTCATCGCAGCATCCACATCCCACGGTGCGTTTGTCGCTCCTATAACAAGAATGTTCTCAGTGGTGCTTTCCAGACCATCCATCTCTGCGAGGAATTGGTTGATTGCCATCTTCTGGAAGCCCTGCATGTCAGCCTCCCTCTTGCCACCAAGCGCCTCCATCTCATCGAAGAAAACAACTGCGGGAGAATTCTTCCTCGCAGTCTCAAACACTCTGTGCAGGTTCTTCTCCGTGTTGCCCGCATACATGTCCACAATCTCGTTTATCCTAGCGTGTATGAAATTCACGTCGCACTGACCCGCGGTTGCCTTTGCCATGAACGTCTTCCCACATCCAGGAGGACCGTAGAACATTATCCCTCCCCCCGCCATCTTGCCGTACTTCTTAGCAAGCTGCGGGTTCTTGAAGGGGTAAACAATCTGCTCGTTTATCGTCTCTTTTGCATAGCTCATCCCTGCAACATTATTGAAGTTGATATTGGGCTTCTCTAGGAATCCAACCTTTGCAAGCGTTCCAGGTTCCGTAGTTGTAACCTCCTTCGCCTTCTCCTTCTTGCTTTTCGCAAGCTCCAATCGATTCTGCGCATCCTTGAAGTCAGGATTCAGCTCCAGCGCCTTGTCATAATTCTCAATCGCCTTGTCCGGCATGTTCTTGTACTCATAAGCCAAACCAAGAATGTAGTATGCTTCCGCAAAATTCGGCTTCAGCTCGATCATCTTGTTTATGTCCTCAATCGCCTTGTCGTACTCCTCCTTGCAGGCATAGGCCAGCCCTCGATTGTAGTACGCCTTGTCGAAAAGCGGGTCGGTCTCTATGGCCTTGTTGTAATACTCCACCGCTTGGTCAAAGTTCCCCTTCTCGTAGTATTCATTACCTGTCTTGTAGTAGTTCTGCGCATCCTCTTCCCTTTGTTCGTCTTCTCCCATGGCTACCACTTCAAACTAGGCGTAGTATATACTACAACTTCTTATAAATACCTTTTCGGTCTAGATGAGCTTCAGCTCCCTTCCGACTTCCTCGTATGCCGCCAGTGCGGCGTCCAGGTCCTTCCTCTTGTGCCCTGCGGTCACGATGTTCCTCACCCTTGCCTTGTCCATCGCAACCATTGGATAAACAATCGGGTTTACATAGATACCTTTCTCAAACAGCTTTGTTGAAAGCTGCTGGGCAAGAGAGCTCTCGCCGGTTATCACCGGTATTATCGGAGTTTGGCTGTTGCCTGTGTTGAAGCCCAGCTTCTGCAGCTTCTTTCTGAAATACTTCGTGTTGCCCCACAGCTTGTCAAAGAGCTTGGGCTGCTCAAGAACGACATCTATCGCAGTGCTTATCGCCGCCACCGTAGCTGGCGGATGGGACGTGCTGAACAGGAATGACCTGGCTCTCTGGATGAGGTAGCTCCTCAGGTCATTTGTCCCAGCGACGTAACCTCCCATGCAGCCGAACGCCTTTGAGAAGGTTCCCATCTCTACATCCACCCTTCCATGGAGGTTGAAGTGATCAACGATTCCTCTGCCGTTCTTCCCAAGAACCCCTTCGCCGTGCGCATCGTCAACATAGGTAATGGCGTCATATCTCTCAGCCAGCTCGACTATCCTGTCCATCGGGGCAATATCGCCATCCATGCTGAAAACGCCATCGGTGATTATCAGCCTCCTCCTTGCAGCAGAACTCTCCTTCAGAACTTTTTCAAGCGCCTCCATGTTAAGGTGGGGGTATATCTTCCTCTCAGCTTTGGTGAGCCTGACGCCGTCTATTATACTGCCATGGTTGAGCTCATCGCTTATTACCACATCGCCCTCTGCAACCAGCGTGGGTATCGTCCCGCTGTTGGCCGCAACCCCGGATGAGAACATCAGGACTGCCTCTGCACCCTTGAAATTCGCAACCTTCTTCTCAAGCTCCTCGTGTATATCCATGGTCCCGATAATCTGCCTGACAGCTCCAGTTCCAACCCCATATTTCCTTATCATCTCAATCGCGGCCTTCTTCATCTTCTTGTTGGTTGTGAGCTGGAGGTAGCTGTTTGAGGATAGGTTTATGACCTCCCTGCCATTCACAACCGCCCTTGCTCCCTGAGGGCTGCTGAGTATAGGCGGAACTTTGAAAAGCCCCTTCTTCTTCATCTCCTCAATTTCCGTGGATATGAAACCAAGTCTGCTGCCCATTCACACACCTCCTATGGATACAAAACAACCTTGCCGCATTTACCTTCATGCATAAGCTGCATTCCCTTTTCAAACTCCTCAAGCTTGAACTTGTGCGTGATTATCGGCTCCACATTCACCCTGCCCGACTTGAGCAGGCCGGCAGTTGTGTACCAGGTGCCGTACATCTTCCTCCCCGCTATGCCGTAAACTCGTGCTGCCTTGAAAACTATGTCGTCAGCCCAGTCCAGCGTTATCTTGTCTGGCGGCAGGCCAAGCAATGACACCCTGCCTCCGAACTTCAGCACCTTGAAGCACTGGCTTATCGCCTCCTGGGAGCCGGCCATCTCCAGAGAAACATCAACCCCAGAGCCGCCGGTTGCCTCCTTTATCAGCTTCACAACATCCTGATCGTTTGACTTGATTATCGTGTCCGCACCCATCTTCTTGGCAAGGTTCAGCCTGTAATCATTCTTTCTGCCGATTGCAAAGACATGTGCTGCCCCAGCCGCTCGGCATATTGCAACAGCGCATATCCCAATGGGGCCAAGGCCGAAAACCGCGACTGTTTTGCCGGCAACATCCTCGGAAAAGACAGTATGCACTGCGTTCCCGAAAGGCTCCTGTATCGCCGCTATCTCAGGGGGAAGCTTCTTGTCGTTTACCCATGCGTTCTCTTCAGGAATCGCGACGTATTCCGCAAAGCAGCCGTCAGTATCAACCCCAAGTATCTTGACATTCTGGCACACATGCGCCTGTCCGGTCCTGCACTGGAAGCACTTGCCGCAAACTATGTGCGTCTCTGCGGACACATGATCCCCAACTGAAACAAACGTGACATCCTTCCCAGCCTCCACAACCTCGCCGCCGAACTCGTGCCCCATTATCCTCGGCGGCTTTATCCTCCTCTGCGCCCACGCGTTCCACTCGTATATGTGCAAATCCGTGCCGCAGATTGAAGTTGCCTTCACCTTCACAAGCACATCTCTAGGGCCTATCTTCGGTATTGGAACAGTGACAAGCTCTGCTCCAGGGTCTGGCTTCTTCTTCATGATAGCCTTCATCTCACCTTTCATAAGATCCCTCCCGAATAGAATTCTCACGCAAGGAATTTAAAACATCCGGCGGGATATAACAAACATGGCGAAAGCCCGGCTGCATGCAGAGGTATACGGAATCGTCCAGGGGGTTTTCTTCCGCTCCAGCACCGAGCAGGAGGCTTTCAGCCTTAATCTAACCGGTTGGGTGAAAAACAGAAGGGACGGCTCTGTCGAAATAGTGGCAGAAGGCGAGAGGGACTCGCTTGAAGCTCTGCTCGGCTGGTGCAGGAAAGGCCCGCCAGGAGCGAGAGTTGACAGAGTTGATTACTCATGGGAAGACTTCAAAGAGGAGTTCAACTCCTTCTCGATAGCATACGGTTAACCTCTACAGCCTTCGACAGTTTGCTCATATCCGCGGATTGCATTACTCCCTGAAAGGCTGACTTCAGAAAAGTTATTAAAGCGCACCAGCCAATACCCTACCGGACACGCATGAAGTACAAAATCGCAATACTGGGCTTTCTGCTGTTTATTATAGGCTTTCTTCTTGCTAGCAAGACCTACGATTTCACCTGCGGCTGTTCGACCCCAAACCCACTGGAACCCAATGTTCCTGGGTCAGATCCATGTTACGAGTGCCTGCTATCCCCCAGATACCGCAACATGATACTGCTGTTCCAGATAATGATGATAGTGAGTGTATTCATCGTCCTGTACGGTTTCTTCAGCGAGTTCGAATACGGGAAGAAGTGACTCGATGGAAGAGAACAAGCTATGGATTATTGAAGGATTAATGATAGGCTTCCTCACAATCCAGATAGCCATGCCATTCTTTTATCACAGCTACTTCTCACTCCAGACATGCTCCCCCGAAATCGCAGCAAAGTCGAATATGTACCTTTTCGTTTTCACCCTGAGCGGCGTGATCTCCTTCGCATCATGTCTATACTTAAAGCGGGAGAAGACTGCCATACTCGAACTTCTCATCTTCATGGTGGGCATGGCAGTCGTGCTCAGCGAGTCACTCTGCATCTGATACGAATTAATTTAAGCTTCATCAAGAATAGGTCATGACTGATGTCATCTCGCCTCTCAAGTCATACCAGCTGACTGGAGAGGATTTAAGCAAAGGATTGGACTTTTTTGAAGCTTTGGGCGTAATCCGACAAATGGACAACAGGTACGTCCTTACAAAAACCGGAGAGCAGTTCTTCGCAGCAATCGGCTGCGGGAAGGCGACATTCTCCGAGCTATGCTTCCAGCTTTTTGACTTTCTTGTAAAGGTTGGGAAGCTCAAATGCAGGTACAGCCTGAAGGACAAGTCGTACCGCTTCACACCCAAATGATCTCAGCCACGGATAGCCCAAAGAGCAGCTCTTTGCGAGGCTGAACTCGAGGATAACCAAGAAAATCAGTCAGATCCTGCTTGACTAAAGTGGCTCCGAAGCTACTCCGTCGGTCATATTGTATCCCTCTGGGACGGTATCGTCATCGCCATATGTCATTGCTCATCCCCTATTTAAAAGGAGTTGCATCCCCGACAGCATCAACGAGCAGATGGGACAGATAGCCGCCAAAAGCCCATGCGCCGATTCTGAAGGAACTCCCTACTCCCAGATACAGCATTAGCAGGCAGACTGCTGCTCCGTAGAGCATCGCAGCCGAGAAGCTGTGCAGGAAACCCCTGTGCTTTGGAATTATCAAATCCAGCAGGTAGACGGCTGCAAAGACCGCTAATACCGCAAAAACAGGGAGGTATGTGCAGGAGGATTTATCCGAAAATCTGCCGCATGCTGTCGAAAGCTGGGGGTAGAATAATAGAAGTAAAACAAGCGCCGAAACGAAAACAACCCTTCTCATCAGCTTCCTTGGCTTTGATACAGGGCTGTCCAGATCAGGCATAACCGCCCCCACAATAAAGAACGCACCTGCAAGCAGGAATTCCGTTCCGCCCGGGATTAGAAGCAGCGCTAGCACGGCAAATAATACCGCTCCTGCTAGAAGATGTTCGCCAAAACCGGTTCGCACGTATTAAATTAGCATCATTGCAATTTAAGCATAACCCAGGACTCTCTCCAGCTCTACATTCAGGATCCTCTTGCCGATTCTCTCTGTTTTCAGCTGTACGCTTACATTCTGCCCAACAGCAAATGAATCCAGCAGCATCGTCTCAGGGGCGGTGCTGCTTGGTAAGTTGTAATCCCGCCCATCAATTGTTATTTTTTCACCAAGCTTCAGCGATGTCTGCCGGTATATCAGAGCCTGTCCACCCGTGACTGAGAGCAGCGCATCCTTGCTGAAATTCGAGGAGTAGAACGAGATGCTGATTTTGGACACGGTATAATCGACCGTGGCATTCTCCCCGAGTATCTCCCTCAGGTCCCCCTCAATCCTGGCGGAGTCGTTGAAATCCTCCTTGACATAAATTATATCGCCGCTAACCTCCTCCACGTAGCTCAGGTTCTGGATTTTCTCAATTGTTTCGTTACTCTTTGAATCCAGCCCTTTCACTGCAACGAACGAATCGGGCGCGTAATTGATGCTGACATTGCTCAGCTGAGCGGAAAGCTCCTCATTAATCTTGCTTGTGTTAACCTCCCTCATGTCCCACGGGAGAACTACCGTGGCGGTATAGTTGTCCCCCACTCCGCTTATGGTGGCGTTTGCAACCACCTCGTTCTCTGTCGGCACTATCCTTGCAATAAGGCTTCCTTGGATTTTATTCCCAACAACCAAGCTTGCAACCGAAAGAGTCACATTGTCGCCGATATCAAGCCATGGGTCTACCTCAATACGGATAAGCGCGTTTATGCTGATATTCTTCTTCCCAGCAGCAGTTGTGAGCTCAACCTCGGGAGGAAGCGACAAAAGCGCGTTTGCAGTAACGTTCAAATCGGGAAACTTCTCCTTAATCTTCTCAGCAACAAGCGATACGTTCGCGCCGTAGTCGAGAACCAGCGTCACCGTCCCGCCAACACGGTTTATGTATCCCACTCCTGCTATGTCTTTAAGTTCGTCCAGGGAGGAGTTGGCGGAGATGTCCTCTCCGCTCTTGAACACGTTGATATAATCCGAATATGAGGTGAGTGTTGCGGTGGTATTCCCCGAGGCGTAAAGTGGAGTAGTATTGCTGGTATTCTCAGACGACGTGGACGGACCGCTTGTCACAGCCGGGCGGAGGTTGAACATCTCGATTATAAAGAATATTATCGCTACCAGCGCAAATACTTTTATTAAAGTGTCCCTCTCCATAAATAAGGATTTGCGCAGCAAATATTAAATTACTGGAGGTTTTTGTATGGAGAAGCTCAATGATGAGGACTTTGTAAAAATAAGCTACACAGGAAGAAGCGCCGTGACTGGAAAGGTTTTTGACACAACCAACGCAGAGAAGGCGAAGGAAGCAGGCATATCCGAAGAGGGCAGAAAGTATGCACCCATACTAATCGTGCTTGGCAAGGGGAATGTTGTAAAAGGGTTGGAAACCGCCTTGAAAGGGATGGGTGTTGGCGAGCAGAAGTCCGTTGAACTTTCTCCTGAAAACGCTTTTGGGAACAGGGACCCGAACCTTGTGAGGATAATGCCACTGGCAGAGTTCAAGAGAAGGGAGATAGACCCGTTTCCCGGCATGCTGCTTGACTTGGACGGCATGAAGGGAATTGTGAAGAGCGTCAGCGGAGGCAGGGTGATGGTTGACCTCAACCACCCGCTTGCAGGCGAGAAAGTGATTTATGACGTGAAGGTTGAGGAGAAGCTGAGCGACCAGAACTCCAAGATAGGTGCGCTCCTTGAGAGCTTCAGCTTGAATGCTGAAAGCTTCAAGCTTGAGGAGGGGGTCCTGCGGGTTGTTTTCCCGTCATCAGTGAAGAAGGATGTAGATTTCCTGGTGAACAAATCCAGTTTCGCCACTTCACTGCACAACCTCATCAGCGAGGTGAAGAAGCTCAGCATAGTGGAGGAATACTCCTTTGAAGGGGAGGAGCACAAGGCTTAAAAATATGTATGCAGTAATAATAGTGCTTTTTCTGCGACCACTAGGTGTATAGTATGGAAGAAGCTAAAACATTGAAAGGAACAACAACAGTAGGCCTAGTCTGCAGTGATGGAGTACTCCTGGCTGCGGACAAAAGAGCCACTATGGGTTACTTCATAGCAAACAGGGAAGTTGAAAAGATATTCCAGATAGATGACGTACTTGCCCTCACTGTTGCCGGCAGCGTTGGGGACGCCCAGACGCTGGTGAGGTACATGAAATACGAGGCGCAGCTGTACAAGATGAACTACGGCAAGCCCATGAGCGTCAGTGCGGCAACAACCTTGCTCTCAAACATTCTCGCGCAGTACAAGTTCGCACCGTTCTATGTCCAGATTCTTGTTGGGGGGTTTGACGGCAAACCCCGCATATTCAACCTCGATCCAGTGGGGGGAGTGACTGAGGAGAAGTTCGTCTCCACAGGAAGCGGCTCCCCGGTCGCATACGGCCTGCTGGAGGATGCTTTCAGGGACGATAAAAGCATAAAAGACAACCTTAAAATAGCATTGAGGGCGCTCTCGGCTGCAATGAAGAGGGACGTGGGAACTGGCGATGGGATAGATCTGGTGTCAATAACGCCAGAGGAATTCAAAAGATACGACAAGGATACGATAAAGAAGCTTTTGGAAACAAAGCATGAGTGATTTATTGAATGCTTCCGTCTTCAATTCGCATTGAAACCTGAGGCGGTTTTTTTGAATAATCTCAATGATATACAGAAGAAGCTAGAGCCAATATTGCCTAGCGGCTGCGTGATAACAAAGGCGGAGTTTGAAGGGCCTGATGTGGCGATATACCTCAAAAACATAGAAGCTTTCTACTCCGACCCCAACTTGATAAAAAAGATAGCCGGGGCTCTGAGGAAGAGGGTCCTTGTCAGGAGCGACCCTTCCTGCCTTTCGCCTCCGGACGAGGCTTTGAAGAAGATACAGGAGATAGTGCCGCAGGAGGCCGGCATAACCGATGTCAAATTCTCACCCGAGTTCTGCGAGGTCATAATCGACTCCCTGAAACCTGGTTTGGTGATAGGCAAGGGTGGCTCCACTCTGAAATCCATAATACTGCAGACTGGCTGGGCGCCAAAGATACTGAGGACGCCCACTATGCCTTCGGACACAATAAAGGGAATACGCTCCTCGCTTTTCAAGGAGGCTGACTTCAGGAAGAAATTTCTCATAGGGCTTGGAAAGAAAATATCCACGCAGGGCACGAAGAGCGACTGGGTCAAGCTTACTGCTTTGGGAGGTTTCAAGGAAGTCGGCAGGACGTGCCTGCTGCTCCAGACTTCCAACGACAAGATACTGCTGGACTGCGGGGTTAATGCCGAAACAAGCGAGCCAACCAGGGCATATCCCTACCTCAATGCAATGAACCTTGCTCTGGACGAGTTGGATGCAGTCATATTGACGCACGCGCACTTGGACCACTCCGGATTTGTTCCTTATCTGATCGCTTACGGATACGACGGACCGATCTACTGCACGCCTCCAACAAGGGATTTGATGGTGATGCTGCAGTTCGACTACATTAACGTGTTGCAGAAAAACGGAATGACCGCCCCCTATGCAGAGAAGGATGTAAGGAAGATGCTGAACATGTGCATCGCCAGGGAGTACAATGAAGTGACTGACATAACTCCTGAGATAAAGTTGACGTTCCACAACGCCGGCCACATACTCGGCAGCTCAATGATACATCTGCACATAGGGGACGGCTTGCACAATCTTGTATTCACGGGCGACATAAAATACGGTTTCACAAGGCTTTTTGACCAAGCGATTACCTCCTTCCCGCGGATAGAGACGCTGTTCATAGAGAGCACGTATGGTGGCAGGAACGACATTATGCCGCAGAGGCAGGATGCGGAGAATAGGCTGAACGAGCTCATCCACCAGACGATACAGAACAAGGGCAAAGTCTTCATCCCGGTCTTCTCGGTTGGAAGGTCGCAGGAGATAATGCTTGTCATGGAAGAGTACGCGCAGAATCAGGGTTCCTCATTTGAATGTCCAATCTACATAGACGGCATGATACTGGAAGCATCAGCCATCCATACCTCCTATCCGGAATACCTGAGGCAGAGTGTTCAGAGGAGAGTGCTCTCAAACAAGAGTCCTTTCGAATCCAAGATATTCGAGTCAGTGAAGAACAATAGGAAGGACATAGTTGAGGGAGATCCGTGTGTGGTACTCGCTCCCTCAGGAATGCTCAGCGGGGGGCCTGCTGTCGACTACTTCAAGATGATGGCCGAGGACCCCAAGAACCTCATCCTGTTCGTAGGCTACCAGAGCGCACTTTCTCTCGGAAGGAAGATACAAAACGGAATGAAGGAGATCCCTGTGCTTGGCGACAAAGGGACTCTTGAAACAGTGAAAGTCAACATGGCGGTTGACACGGTTGACGGGTTCTCGGGCCACAGCGACAGGCACCAGCTCATCAACTTCATAAGGAACCTCAGGCCGAATCCTGAGAGGATATTCACGCTTCACGGAGATGAGGGCAAATGCGATGACCTGGCTAGGACGATAAACAAGATGATGAGGATAGAGTCGCGCTCGCCACTGAACCTGGATGCAATAAGGCTAAAATAGAGTTGAGAGCCTTTCGTATTCCTTCCTGCTTATCCTTTCAACTATCACGCCCATTCCAACCAGCACGAAGTCCCCCTTCCTGACTTTCACGGCAGACTTCACCCTCCTGCCGTCATTGAGGAGTGCTCCTTCCCCTTCAAGCTCAGCAACTCTGAACGGTTTTGTCACGCACATTTTTCACTCCACCCGGAAACAGATAGACCAGCCCTAGACCGGCCGTGACTGCGGCCATCCCAAGCAGCTCCGCAGGGGCAGGCAGGCTCATTACAAAAACGGACAGTAGTGATGTTACAACCGAGCCAAGCACGAGCAGGCTTGTCGCCTCGCTAACCTTCAGCAGCGCCAGCCCGTTGAAGTAGGTCAGCTGGTAGCCGACCAGCAGCGCAGTTGTCAGCAAAAGCCAGATGTAGTGGTTTGTTGTTAAGGAGGAAAACGCAGGCGCATCTCCGCTAGCCGCAAGGAACACCAGCATCAGCAGGCTTCCAAAGAACATTCTTCCGAATGCAATGTTTGTTGGCGAGATCCTGCTCAGAAGCTTTTTGCATACAACGTTTCCTGTTGACCACAACAGGACGGCTCCGAGCATGGCGATTTCACCGATTCCAACGCTTGAGGAAAGCGCACCGGACAGAAGGGCTGCGCCACTCAGTATGATCACACCGGCGAGAAGCTGTTTCCTGTCAATTCTTTCCTTCAGAAAAACCACCGCAAGAGCCGAAGCGAAAAGAAACATTGATTTGTGTATCAGGGATGCATCTGCCGCATTGCTCAGCTTCATCCCGTAGAAGTATAGCAGGAATGCAACTCCGCCGTCAAAAGCACCCCAGACGGCAAGTTTTGCCAGATCCATTTTCCTAATCTTTACAAGCTCCCCGGCTTTCTTTGACAGGTAGACGAAAGACAGTATGCAAACTGCGGCCATGCTGTTCTTCAGCACAGCGAAAACAAACGGGTCGAACTGTGCAAGGGCAAACCTGTTTATGAAAATAGAAAAACCAGAAATGACAGCAGTGCACAGCACCAGCAGAAACCCCCTATCCCTGTCTCCCATTCTTCTCCCTCCATAACCTCCTGAACTCCTCCTCGCCTATCCTCTCGCATGCATAGGAGTAGTGGACGGTTACAAAATCACCAGCATGAACATTTGGAACGAATTCTATATTAATGCTTCTTCTTCCAACCGGAGTTTCAACTACCGCGTTTTTTCCTTTCGCATAGATGACTCTTGCAGGAAAGACGATGCACATGTCAGGGACGATATCATTTCTGTTTTTCGCCTCCTCCATCACATGGCCGTCATGCTTCCTCCAGTAGTACTCCCTCAACACTTCGTCGTCTATCTCCTTCCTTCCCTTTTCATCTGCAAGCATACTGATGAGCGCATAAGCAACCTTGAACAGCTTGGGATCCGCATCAATCTCCCCATCTCCCCGGAGCTGCTCCCTTATCCTCTCCAGAGAATCCCTCTCCATGCTACCCCTTTTTACAAGCACGTCACCGCAGGGATGGGCGTAGGAAAAGAAAAGCCTCTTGTTCCTGACTCTCAACAGACCACCCCTAAACAATTGAATGCGCCAACTTAAATCGTTAACCTAGCTGCAAGCCGTGACTAGAATGAGGTGTTATTCAGCATTTCCGTGCCTACCCTTGTTTTGCCCCTGTGCGCCAATACAAAATTAGCCACCTTTATCAGATCCCTCCCCTTCATACTAAGTCTGTAACTGGTTCTTGTAGGTGGGCCAGTCCGCACCTCGCGTTCCAGATAACCCCATTTCTGCAGAATCTTGAGCCTGCTGGACAGAACCGCTGCGCTTATGCTGTCAAGATTCTTCATAAGCTCATTGAAACCCATTCCGCTATCCCCATCTGAATTGAGTTTCAGCACAATCTTCATTGTCCACTTCTGCGAAAAGACAGTTGCGATGTTCTTTATATACGCAAGGTCTTCGTCGCTGAAATCTGTCTTTTCCAAAAAATCACCTTGGCTAGGTTGTTTTATGCTGCGTATCCATTTAAGTTTGGAAGTTTTTCTTAGTATACTAACTTGTCCTAACTAAACCAGTAAGGGCCGCGGGGGGGAATCGGACCCCCTCCTGCGGATCCACAGTCCGCCGTCATGCCATTAGACTACCGCAGCCATACCCATATATTATCCTAAAAACTCCTTATAAAAGTATTCCGGCAGCCCTTCGCTTTTCACAATTTTCGGAATTCTGCCCCAAGCTGCTATGCTCTTGCCTTTTATCACAACTGCCCCCCTTATCCCAAGCTTTTTTGCAAACTCCGCAGCCTTCCTGACATCCCCCTCGCTCTTCACCTGGTTGCCTATCGCGGTTGCAGCTGCGTCAGCAAGTGCAGCGCAGTCAGCGAATGCCACTGCCGCATCCGCCCTGCCGAAAGATATTGCATGCCCCACGGTCCCTGAGCTTGTGCACACCCCCATTGGGGTGTCCTCGGGCATGACTTCAAAACCAATCCTGCCCGAGAAAGGGGAGCTCCCTGCGTAAACAGCAACCTTCGCAACCCTGTCAACCTTCATTGCAATGTCCCCGCCGTTCTCAACAATGGCAAACCTGCAGCCTTTCTCAACAACCTCCTCAAGCATCAAATCTGCAATGGCACCTGCAACCGCAGCCATCGGTCCCACGCCTGTCCTATTGGCAGCTTCTGCCATCAGCCTAACAACACTGGGGGCATCCTCCCCAACATCCAGCGGCTCAAGGCTGCTGCGGAAAATCGGATGCAGCGCTATGTACTCCTCAAGCTCAGCCCTGTGCTTCAGCAGCGAGTAGTGCGCAATGTCAAAGAACCCCTCGCCATCTATTTTCAGAAATAGCTTCGACTCCTTGTAGGCAAGCTTCCTCTCAATCAACTAGTCACCCAGGTAGCTCACAGCGTTTACCGGGCAGTTTTCCACGCACCTCATGCAGAGGATGCATTCATTGAAATCAAACTTCACAGAGAAATCCTTGTTGTAAAGTATCGCTTTTGTTGGGCACAGAGAGACGCACATACCGCAGGAGACGCACTTTGCTTGATCGAACTTCATCATCACGTCAAGCTCCCTCACAATGCCTCCTCTTCTCTTCAGTATCCTCATGAACTCCCCGGCTTTCTCCTCATCTCCCTTTATCTCCCCCATAATCTTTGTATGGGTCGGCGTAACCTCTGTATTTATAGTATTGAAAATAGTACCACTTTTCAGCATAATCTCGTGCAGTAGGGACTCCTTGTACTCCCTGTTAGGGAACATCACCAGAATCCTCTTGCTCATCCTTTCACCTTGTATGTGACATCACGCATCTTCACCACTCCGAGAACCTTTCCGTCGTCATCAACCACAGGCAGCCCTCTCACCCCGTACTGCTCCAGTTTTCTGACGCTCACCTCAATCGGTTCATCCTTCCTGCTGGTCTTTACGTTCTGCGAAGTCATGACATCCTTCACCTTTGTCTTGCCCGTGACGATAGATTTCGTCACGTCCCAGGAAGTAAGAACCCCCTGCAGGCGCTTCTGCTTGTCGACAGCGACCATATAATTCTGTTTCTTCTCCAGCATGAGCTTTGCAACATCCTTCAGGCTGTCCTCAGGGCTGCAGGTAACCGCAGGCGACATGACATCAGAAGCCTTAACGTAGAGCAGCTTCATCGGCTTCGTCATTGATTCCAGCGTTATCCTCTCAACCGGGTTCGTCAGGAAGAATTCCCCCTTCTCTATCATCTCTTTCATTTTCTCGCATATCTCAGTAGCAATCTTTATGCTTGACAGACCCGAAGACTTGACTTCCCTCTCCCCAATTATAACATTCCCTGATTTCAGCTCCTTGTAATTCGTCTTTTTGACAAGTGGCTTAAGTCTCGTTGGGATGTGGTAATCAAATACGCCCACCTTTATCTCCTCATCAGTCACGCCGCAGTTCTTCGCTATGTTGGAATTCAGCACAGGTATCGGCAGGCCTCCTCCAATGAACAGGGCAGTCCCGTAGTTCTTTATCGAGGCACCCCTCAGGTATCTCTGCTTCATCTTCTTCATGTCACCCTTCACCATGAGAGAACCGGACATTGCTTTTGGATGGTGCTGCGTCCCCTCCCCTATCACATAACCAACCCCGCCGCCGAGAAATATCCTTGTCCCAATCCCTATCGTCTCGTATGTAGGGTCGTTGTACAGCGGACTCATCGAGCCTGTTGAGAAGTACACCACGTTGCCGAAGTTCGGAAGCAGCTCGCCCAGGTAGGTGCATATCACCTTGTCGGATGAGTTTGTCGCAGCGCTGTACCTCTGGTAGAACGACCTGGGATTGACCATTATCGCCTGGTTCAGGTCGTTTATTGTGAACTCCCCCTTTATCTCCCTTGTCGGGTGGCATTGCGTTGAAGAGCCGTATGCCTTGAGGCTTATGGATTTGCCGCCCACCAAATCCTCTATGACATGCCCTCCGCCGTACTCTATCTTATGGACCTTGGAAAGCTGGGTCGCTCCTAGATAAGTGTCAACTGAACCCAGTCCCGCGTAGGCAGGGACGTCGTTAAGCAGAATCTCGCCGCCACCCATCTTTATCTGCGGGTCCGAATGGCCGAAGTTGAGGAATGCTCCGGAGCTGGTCGTCATGCCGAATGTGGCCGTTGTGACGACGTCAACCTCCTTAGAAGCCTTCTCCGGGCCTTTCTCCGCCACTATATCCTTCATCTCCAAGGCAGTAACTACCACCACGTCACCGCTCTTTATCTTGGCGTTTATGTCGTCAATGCTACGTATATTAGACATGAAAGCCCCAACTGATATTTAATCGAACAAGCTTTATTAACCTTTTTGCCATCAAATTAAACACATCTTTTTCAGATGTAAAAGGGGATTGTTTGGAGATAACATTCTGCGGAACCGGGGGGGCAAGGTTTGTCGTGCTGAGGCAGCTCCGAGCTACCGCAGGCTTCATAGTCAGAGGCAAAGCCAGCATCTACTTCGATCCTGGTCCCGGTGCCCTACTCCGGAGCCTGCAGCTAGGCGTCGATCTGGGCAAGCTGGACGCAGTTGCGATCTCTCACGCGCACATCGACCATTCCAACGACGCAAACCTGCTGGTGGAGGCAATGACGAACGGCGGCAAGAGGAGGAGAGGCATGCTCATCGGCAGCAGTTCTGCACTTGAAGGCAACGACAGGTTCGACAGGGTTGTTTCTCTCTATCACCAGCGCATGGTTGAGAGGAAGTTTATCGTGAAAGCAGGCGACAAGCTCTCCGTGAAGGGGGTTGAGGTCGAGGTCACACCCACAAAGCACGAGGATGAGACTGGTGTCGGCTTCAAGCTAACTTCCAGCGGAAGGACAGTCGGCTACACCGGTGATACAGACTACCTCCCTGAGCTGGGAAGAATCTTCTCAGGATGCGACTGCCTCATACTGAACAACCTGAAACCCGCAGGCTGCCACTATCCGGGCCATCTCGATTCGGAACTGAGCATAAGAATATTAAAAGAAGCAAGACCAAAGAAAGCGGTTATACAGCATTTTGGTATGGGCATGCTGAGAGCAGGCCCTGAGGCAGAGGCAAGGCTCATCCAGAAGGAGAGCGGCGTCGAGACTGTCGCCGCAAAGGATGGGATGGTAGTAACGGTTGAGGAGGGAAAGAAGCTGCTTGACTTTCAGGAGTGATGTGATGCTCGGCCAGTACGCACCGCACGAGTTCGAGGAGAAGCTGCGCAAGAGATGGGAAGAGCTCAGGCTTCACGAATTCGATGAAAAGAGCAGGAGGGAGGTTTTCGTGATAGACACCCCGCCGCCCTTCCCTACAGGGGAGTTCCACATAGGAAACACACTGAACTGGTGCTACATGGATTTTGTTGCAAGGTACAAGAGGATGCAGGGCTACAATGTGCTCTTCCCCCAAGGATGGGACTGCCACGGCTTCCCCACAGAAGTGAAAGTAGAGAAGAAGCACGGCAGGCTTTCTAGGGAAGAGTTCAAGTGCAAATGTCTTGAGTGGACGAATGAAGTTGTGGGAACCATGAAGCCGCAGATGAGGGAGATGGGCTTCTCCATAGACTGGAGGCAGGAGTATTACACGATTGACAGGGAGTACCACAGGAAGGTGCAGTATTCCATCCTGAAGATGTTTGAGAAAGGGCTGGTTTACCGCGCAAAACATCCCGTGCTGTGGTGCACGTGTTGCGAGAGTGCAATCGCAAAGGCAGAGACTGATGAGGTTGAGCGAGAAACAACCCTGGATTACATAAGCTTCTCCTGCGAGGGCAAGCCGCTCATTATTGCTACGACAAGACCTGAGCTGCTGCATGCATGCGTTGCGGTGCTCGTCCATCCTGACGATGAGCGCTACAAGAAGCTGCATGGAAAGACAGCCATTGTTCCTCTGTTCAACAGGGAAGTTAAAATACTCCCCGATGCGGATGTCGACCCCAAATTCGGCACCGGGATAGTGATGGTATGCACATTCGGTGACAAGCAGGATGTTGTCTGGGCTTACCGGTACAACCTGCCGGTAATTGAGGCGATGGATTCCAGGGGAAAGCTGCTCAACTCCGGAAAATTCACCGGTCTGAAATCGGAACAGGCAAGGGAAAAGATACTGGAGGAGTTGAGCTCACTCAAGCTTGTCGGGAAAAAGGAGAAACTGAAGCAGATGGTGAAGATACACGACAGGTGCAAGAAGCCCGTGGAGTTCCTGCAGTCAGCCCAGTGGTTCATGAAACTCAAAGGGCATGAGGAAGAGGTGATAAAGGCAGCCTACGAGATGCGGTGGGTGCCTTCCCATGCAATCCAGCTACTGGTGGACTGGTGCAAAGGGTTGGAGTGGGACTGGTGCTTCTCAAGGCAGAGGGTTTTCGGCATTCCGGTTCCTTTCTGGTACTGCGAGAACTGCGACTGCGTCATTGCCCCCGCCTATTCCAACCTGCCCGTAGACCCGACGAATGACAAGCCTCCCATTGAACGGTGTCCAAAGTGCGAAGGGAAGCTGATTGGGGAGAGCAGCGTGTGCGACGGCTGGGTGGACTCCAGCATAACCCCGCTTGTGATAGCAGGCTGGCCCGATGATGAGAAGAAGTTCACCCTACTTTACCCATCCTCACTGAGACCGCAGGGCACCGACATCATACGAACATGGGCTTTCTACACGATATACCGCTGCCTCATGCTCACAGGCAAGCCCTGCTTCAAGGATGTGCTGATAAACGGGATGGTGTGCGGCTCTGACGGAAGGAAGATGAGCAAATCCCTCGGCAACTACGTGGAGGCAAAGGACGTCATTGCCAAATCCTCGGTTGATTCTTTAAGGATATGGGCAGCCCTTTCCGGAAGCACAGGAAAGGACAACATATTCTACTGGAAGGATGTCAACTACGCCCACTCCTTCCTGAACAAGCTGTGGAATGCTTCAAAATTCATAGAAACCTTCCTGAAGGACTACGATGAGGAGGGAAAGATGAAGCTACGAACAACCGACCGGTGGATTCTGAGCAAGCTAAATAAACTTGTGGAGAGCTGCACAACTGCGACGGAAAACTATGACTTCTACTCTGCAATAACCACCATAACGGAATTCTTCTGGCACGAGTTCTGTGATTATTACTTGGAGGAAGTGAAGCACAGGCTTTACCAGAAGGATAAGTACGGGGATGAGAGCGCGAGAGCCGCCCAGTACACCCTCAAGACAGTCCTCGCAACAACACTGAAGCTGCTCTCGCCATTCGCGGCCTACACGACAGATGAACTGTTCGCAAGCTTGTTCTCCAAGGAAGGCAGCATCCACTCAGAGAACTGGCCGCGCGTGAACAAGAAGACGATTGATGATGAGAGCGAGAAGACTGTGGAGCTGCTCAACAGGATACTGAGCGAGGTGAGAAAGTTCAAGATGAGCAACAGGCTCTCCCTCAACGCAGAGCTTTCTTCACTAAAGGTGAAAGTTGAGAACCCCGAGCAGCTGGAGAAGGTAACGGAGGAGATGGAAGCCGTTGGAAGAGTCAAAAAAATAGATATCTCAAAGGGCGAATTTTCAGTCGTGATAAAGAGGTAGTTCTATGAAGCTCTTCTTCATTACTGGAAACGAGCATAAATCCAGGGAGGCCGAAAGGGTTTTAAAAGAATACGACGTAATTATAGAGCGCAAAGATTTGGAATGCGAAGAGATTAGGGCCGAAAGCTGCGATGAAATTGCGCTGAGCTGTCTCAGAATGCTGCGCGGCAGGGTGAACAAACCTTTCTTCGTTGAGGATTCGGGTCTGTTCATAGATGCTCTAAATGGATTTCCAGGAACGCTCTCATCCTGGGTTTTCAAGAAGATTGGCAATGAGGGCGTGCTGAGGCTGATGAGAGGCGAGAGAAAGAGGGATGCTCACTTCATCTCGTCAGTAGCAGCGTGGGATGGTAAAAAAGAGAAAGTTTTCATTGGAGAGGCGAAAGGCAGGATATCAAACGAGCTTCGAGGGAAAGGAGGATTCGGCTACGACCCGATATTCATCCCGGAAGGTTCGGAGGAAACGTTCGGAGAGAATCCCGCTAATAAACTGGGCTGCTCCCACAGAACACGTGCCTTTGAGCAGCTGGGAAAGTGGCTCAGGAGATGACGTTCATGGCAAGAATGCATTCGAGGAAGAAAGGGAAGTCAGGTTCTAAGAAGCCTACCGTGAAAGTGGTGCCCGAATGGGTTGAATTAAACCCACAGGATGTTGAGACCCTTGTCGTCAAGATGCACAAGGAGGGTTTGGAAGCTGCCCTGATAGGCCAGCGTCTCAGGGACCAGTACGGAGTGCCGAGCGTTGAATCCCTGTTGGGAAAGTCGATAAAGAAGATTCTTGCGGAGCAGGGCCTGACACCCCAGTACCCTGACGACCTGCTCAACCTGATCAAGAAGGCAGTCAACCTCATGAAGCACCTGAAGGTGCACAAGGGGGACGCGACGAACAAAACGAAGCTCATTCACACCGAATCCAAAATAAAGAGGCTTGTAAAATACTACAGGAAATCAGGAGCAATACCGAAGAACTGGAAATATGATTCGGAGCAGGCTGCTCTGCTTGTGAGGTAATGATGGATGGCCAAGGAGAAGATTGTTGACACCTGGAAGAGCAAGGTATGGTACACCGTGCTTGCGCCGCAGATGTTCGAGAGCAAGGAGATTGCGCAGATTCCCGCGACAGAGGAGTCGCATCTGATTAACAGGGTGCTCAGCGTCAGTTTGGCTGACCTGACGGGCGACATAAGCCAGTCATACGTCAACCTCCACCTGAGAATATACGAGGTCAAGGGGAAGACCGCCTATACCAAGCTCATAGGCCACGAGATATCCATGAGCTATCTCAGAACGCTTGTCAGAAGGAGGAGGAACGTCATATCCGAAGTGGTTGATGCTGAAAGCAAGGATGGGGTGAAGATAAGGGTAAAGCTTACCTTATTCACCGCCAGGAGGGTGAGCTCGCCGATTAAAACTGCTCTTAGAAATGCAACCAAGACGGAAGTTCTCCTCAAGACGAAGGAAACGGACTACCCGCAGCTTGCCCAGGAGTTGATATTCGGGAAGTTTTCGGCAGGTATCTTCAACAGGCTGAAGAAAATTTGTCCTTTGAAGAGGGTTGAGGTAAGGAAGACGGAGATATACGAGAAATTCAAATCCTAGTTCTTGCTTTTCAAACTCCAGGATTTATAAATACTCAGTCTGAAATATCAACCGGTGTGCTTATGCTGCCGAACATCAACCCAAAGCAGATGCAGCGAATTATGGAGCAGATGGGTATCAAGTATCAGGAAATAAAGGCTAACCGCGTAATAATAGAGAAGGAAGACGGCCAGATAATAATAACAGAGCCCCAGGTGATGGAAGTTTCTGACAAGCAGGGGCAGAGGAGCTTCCAGATTTCCGGAAAAGTTGAGGAGAAGCAGTCAATAAAGGAAGAGGACGTGAAGCTCGTGATGGAGAAGACTGGCGCAAGCAGGGAGAAAGCCGAGCTGGCCCTGAAGGAGTGCAACGGCGATATCGCTCAGTCTATAATGAAGTTGCAAGGTGTTTGAACGGATCCAAAAATAAAAAACATAGTGCTGAGAAAAATCCTCGACTCGAGGGGGAACTTCTCCTTTGAGTGCGAAGTGGCAGGCGATTCCTTCTTTGGGAGGTGCTCTGCACCAAGCGGTGCTTCTGTTGGAAAATTCGAGGCTGTTGCATACCCAAAAAGCGTGGATGCTTCGATTGAATTTGCAAAGTCAAGGGTTGTTCCCAAACTGGCTGGAATGGACGTGAGGGAGCAGAAGAGGATAGACTCCCTGCTGAGGGAAACTGACGAGACGGACAACTTCTCCAACCTGGGAGGCAACGCCGCAATTGCAATCTCCCTGGCATGCGCAAAGGCATCCGCCAATCTCCAGGGAAAGCAGCTTTACGAAACTCTTGGAAAGGGAAGATGGTTCCCGCTTCCGCTGAGCAAGATAATAGGCGGGGGGAAGCATGCCGTAAACTCCTGCGACATACAGGAGTTCCTTGTCTTCCCCAGCAATGCGAAGAAGATCTACCCCGCCTTGAAGGCGAACGTTTCCGTTCATAAGAAGGTGAAGGAGAGGCTGAAGCAGAGGGGGGTTACCATCGGAAGGGATGACGAGTCTGGCTGGGTCGTGAAGCTCAAGACAGAGGAAGCGCTTGAAATGCTCTCCCAAGCATGCGAGGAGGCAGACTCCGAGACTGGTTTGAAGATTGACATCGGGCTGGACATGGCATCCAGCTCGCTTTTTGAGGATGAAAAGTACATTTATGAAGTTGACGGGATGAGGCTTAACAAAGGGGAACAGCTGGAGCTCGTTCTTGGATTAATGGACAAGTTCAAGCTCTCCTATCTCGAGGACCCGCTGCAGGAGGAGGACTTTGAAGGGTTTGCGGAACTCACGAAGAAGGCAAAGAACTGCCTCATCTGCGGCGACGACTTGTTTGTCACAAACAAAAGCAGATTGGAGGAAGGCGTGAAGAAGAAGGCGTGCAACTCCCTGATAATCAAGCCGAACCAGATAGGCACCCTCACCCAGCTTGAAGATACAATTAGATATGCAAAGGAAAACAACTATACCTGCATAGCATCGCACCGCTCCGGAGAGACATGCGACAGCTCCATCTCCCACATTGCAGTTGCGTTTGACTGCAAAATGCTCAAAACAAACGTGGTTGGCGGGGAGAGAAACACCAAATTCAACGAGATAATAAGAATTGGTGAAAGAATTGGGAGCTGGGTCTAGCGAATCTTCTCCCAGACTATCCCGTATACCTTCTTCCTGTCAATCCCCTTCTCATTCTCCGCAAGCAGCCCCTCGTCGACCATCCTAGTCAGCCATATCAGGCAGTTCGCCTTGCTCTCCTCGGTTCCGTATGCAATCTCATCCAGGCTTCTCGGTTGCGTCCTGACAAGCAGGAAAAGCTTCTTCTGGAACTCCTTGTAATCATCCTTCTCCTCCCCTCCGCCGGCACCGAGGAAGAATGAGTTATATATGTTGGAGAGGGTCGTTGTGAGGAAACTTAAGCTACCACCCTCCCTCTTCCTCTCATCAAACCTCATCTCAGGCACATTATCATCGACAAGCTGAAGTTGTTTCTCCTCCTTTCCAACCGCAACCTCCTCCACCACCTGCTGTGCTGTGCTTTGAGGGACAGGTGCGGCTGCAGAGGTCTCCTTTATTTTGTCGAGCACAACCCCCTTGAGGTAACCCAGCTCGACCCTCAGGCCTCTCACCTCCTTGTCCAGCGAATCCAGCCGGCTCTCCAGCCTGAGGAATGTGGCGTCAAGCTCTTCGTAATCCTTTCTGGACATTCTCCCGACTTTCCTTTTCTCTATCTCCCTCTTCACAAGGGCGAGCTTCCTCTCAGCTTCATCAAGCTCCTCCCGGCCCTTGTCAAAATCCATCCCCTCTTCGTAATACTCGGTCCTCTCCCCCTGGGCAGGAATCCTCTTCTCGGGCTTCTCCTCCCTCTTCATTATTATGGTGTCACCTATCCTTTCAAAACTCACATCATCGTCTTCTCCCAACCTCTCCACAATGTCCTGGTAGCTGAAGTCCCTGTTCATCCTTTCCTTCTTCTGCTTCGCCATCTGACCAACTTAGAATTTTTGACATTTTTACTTTATATTCCTATGCGCTTACATCAGGAATTTCGCCAAGTAGTAAACGATGAAAGCAATTATTATCAAGACCACGGCATACAGAGCCAGCTTCCTGAAGTCCGGTCCCCTTCCTGCATATGCTTTCACTTTTGCGTCATACTCTTTCGCAGCCCTGACAACGCCGCCCCTGAACTCCTCGTGCTTAACGTCCTTGTAGCTTTCCAGCCCTATGCAGTCGTGATTCTCAGGAAGCCTGTGGTCAGAACAGAATGTGCCTCCGCAGAACTTGCACTTGTAGGGCAGTTCATCAGACACCTTCTGGCAGTAATCGCACCTCATGAGTTAATTTTGCATGTGAGAATTTAAAATAATCAGATAAACTTCAGCGCCCCGAGTCGGACTCGAACCGACGACCTACTGGTTTCCGCAGTTGGTTAACAGCTTCGACCAATTGACAGTCGCTCTACCAACTGAGCTATCGGGGCTTGGGTTAATAGTTAGGAATCGAGAATATTTAAACCTCTATGGGAGGAACTTCTTCTTCCCAATCTTCTCCCTTAAGTACTCCCCAACAAACGACAGCCTCGGTCCCTGCAGCGCATCCTGCTCAATCTTCTTTTTCGTTGCAAGAACTGTCTTAAGCTCCTCCACCCATTCCTTGTGCGCGCTTATCCACGGGTAGCTGAGCATCTCCTCGGCCCTCTTCAGGTCGACATCCTTCGTCTTTATTGTCAGCTTGCTCAGGAAGTCGTAATCTATTATGTCCTTCATTGTCACCCCTATGAACCTAGCCTCAGGAGTTGCAATGTCGCTTCCCAAATACGCCAGGTTCATGCTTCCAGTCTTTATCGCCCAGTAGATGTACCATCCCCATGCATCGCAGTCAGTGAAGCAGTACACGGGAAGCTTCTTGTCAGCCAGCCTCCTTATCAGCCTCCTGCATCCCCTTGATGACTGTCCTTTTGGGCTTATCAGCACGCAGTTCTCCTTCTTCCAGAACTTGTCTTCATTCAGCCTCTGCCACAGGGCATCCTTCTCCACCACCAGGACGTAATCAGCATCCACGCTGACAAACTCCATGCCGTTGTCAACATCGCTGGGAATCATCCACCCGCTTCTTCCCTGTTTTGAGCAGTCTATTTCATTTGTCTCACCGCCGAACTTGTCCATCAGAACAACGTTGCCTGCAACAACCCCCTTCCTGTCCGTGTTCAGGTTTAGATCCTCCCTTTTCACATCCAGGGCTACCTCCAAATCCTCCACAAGAGGGTTGCTCTGGCTCTGCTCCGAGAAAAGCTCCTCGTCAACATTGTCGCCAAGGGTGAACTTCAGCTGGTAGAACAGACCCCTTATGCTCGTGTGGGAGTCCTCCTTAAGGAACTTCTTGCATTTCGATGCAACAGCAACAGTCTGCATAAACTTCTTCGCCTGCCCCACGTTGAGGAATGTCCTCGTCTCCATCTTCTCCCCCAGCTTTATGTAACCCAGATTCTCGTCAAACAGTATATTCCCTCTGCTCCTGAGAAGGCATTCAAACGTAGGCGCCTCACCATGGTTTATCTCAGCTAGCATCTCCTTCCCAAGCTTCTCCAGCTTGTCCAGGGTCGAACCTGCATCATTCCTCTTCTTTTTCATCCTCCTCACCCTCCCCAACCTCTTCTTTTGCTTCCTCAACCTTCTCCGCCTCCTCGGCGCTGCCCTCGATCCTCTCATATTTAGTCTCAACCATCTCAACAAGCTTTTTCTCTATCTCCTGCGGGGTGCTATCCCCCGCAAGGTCCGACAAATCCATTGACAGCTCCTTCACATACCTCATGATTATCTTCTTCTTTGTCTCCTTGTCCATCTCCCGTATCTTACCGCGGAGGTAGACCTGCATATCCCGTGCAACTTTCATTATCGCATACCTTATCTCGTCAACTATTTCCTCCTCAGTTGTTATTGCCTGCTTCCCCGTTCCAGTATACGGGACATGCACGGATACGAAGTTCGCAAAAACGGTGACGGGTTCCTTATCAAACTCCCTTATGTCATACCTCTTCCAGTCAATGTTCTTCACAGCCTCGGTTATGGCGCAGGAACCGCCATCAAACATCAGAGGAACCCGGTTTGCATACCTCGTTATATCGCCACTCCTCTCCCCCTCGCTGTTTGTCCTGCCCGCATTCCCCCCGTATGCTATCGCAGCCTCCACCATGAAGGGGACTCCTCCCCTGAACACCTTGGGCTTCCTCTCGCTCACAGAAACGAACTCAGGAGAAAGGATGTTCCTCAGCGCCTTCTCAATCTGGTCTGGGCCTATCGGCCTGAGCGCATCAGTCGGAGGGGCAATCCATTTCAGCGTCTTTATTGCATTCACTATCGCCTCTGCCTCCGACCATTTCAAATCCTTGGGATTCTTATCAAAGTTGACAGTTGGAACAAGCTTCGCAAGCTCATCAGCCTTAGCGGAACTCATCCTCGAGAAAGTGTTGCACAGGAAAGAGGAAAGCTTCCTTGAATCCGTCCTGTGGGCTATGTCGACCAAATCGCCCGTTGTGATCCCAAGTGGATGCGGCTGTATTTCAACCGGCTTTTCGGGAATCCTGTCCGAAGCTCTCTGGAAAACATGTTTCTCCCCTGTCGGCTCTATCAGCGTGATCTGCGCATGCGGGTTCGCCATAGCCGTTCTCTTCAGGTATTCATAAACACCATGCTCGCTCTTGTCGTAATTAACATCAGCGAACTCGGCCTCAATCCTCAAACCTCTGAAATTGCCCAGGTATTCAACCTGGTTGGATATCAAAGGCTGGTTGCTCTTCACGTCAATCTTCATGTCGCATTCGTACACCTTTCCGTCACCCAAACCTGACCTCATCCTTGTTGGTTTGCCCGTGGTTATCTGGGAGAACAGCGTGCAGCCAGCTCCTCCTATACCCTGCTGCCCCCTCTGCTGCATATAGCGGTGGAATTTTGTTCCTGCCAGCATCATGCCCATTGCCTTTCCCAGGTGGCTGGGCGGTATGCCCGGCCCGTTGTCCTGTATCGTAACCTTGGTATGCCCATCAGGCAAATCCTCAACCTTCACAGCAATCTCGGGCAGTATGCCCGCCTCCTCACAGGCATCAAGACTATTCGTAGTATACTCGTGTACTATCGTAGTAAGCGACCTCACCTTCCCTGCAAAGCCCAGCATCTGCCTGTTCTTCTTGAAGAATTCAACTACCGAATACTCCTTGAACTCCTTGAAAATCTCGCTTCCGTTTACTTCGTCTCCCATAGCCTCTCCTCTCTCGCTCTCCTCCTTCCCTTCTCAAGCAAGGAATAAACCTTAGCATGGCTTGCACCTTCAAGCAGCTTGCCCACCGCGCTCTCCGCCAGACCAACCTCGTCCAGCCTCCCCAATATGCCGATCGTGTTTCCGTATACAGACAAGTCCGCGCCGCTGGTCGCCTCAATCACCCTCTTCGCCTTCCCAGCATGCCCTATCACCCTCCCCTTGTGCCGTGTTATGTCCTTGTCGCTTCCGAATATCTCCTTCAGATCAATTACTTTCAGGTAGAACTCATCGCTGAAAAGCTTGAATGCCTTGTCCGGGCTGAACCCCCTGCCTATTGCCTTGACGACCTCCGTGGACTTCCATTCGCCCACGCTCTCCTTGCTGCTTATCTGCACCTCTCCCTCGTCATCCACATCAAGCTCTACCTTGCCTCTCCTCTTGATTTCAGCCTTCACTTCGCCTTTTTTTCCTATGAGCACTGGCACTCGCTCGCTGGGAATCTTCACTACCTGCATTCTCTCACTAGTATTATTTGGATGAGAGAATATAAAAGACTTTTTATCTGTTTTACGTCGGTAAATCTATACTAAAGCGGCATTTCATGCACTGGGGAAAGCTATTAATTCACCCCCCTGCATAAACAGATCATGAGCGGGAATGAGGAGATGATAGAGCTTCTTTTTTCGCACGGTTACGTCGATGAGCGTGTAGCTGAGGCAATGAGGAAGGTCCCGCGTGAGTTGTTCATTCCTGAAGAATACGGAAGGAGCGCCTATGCCGATACTCCTCTTCCGATAGGGCTTGGGCAGACCATATCCGCGCCTAGCATAGTTGCATTCATGAGCAAATCCCTTGATGTGCAGGAAGGAATGAAGGTGCTGGAAATCGGTTCAGGGAGCGGGTACCAGGCTGCCATACTTGCAGAACTTGCAGGTAACTCAGGAGTCGTCTACACAGTTGAGAGGATTCCGCAGCTCATCCAGCTAGCAAAAACCAACGTAGAGAAGCTGTCCCTGACGAACGTGAAGTTCGTCGAGGGGGACGGAACGAAGGGTTACGCACAGGAGTCGCCATACGACAGGATAATCGTAACAGCGGCCTCGCCCTCCATCCCGCAGCCGCTGGTTGACCAGCTGAAGGAGGGCGGAAAGCTGCTCATCCCAGTGGGCTCCAGAATGTTCCAGGACTTGCAGCTTGTCGTGAAAGTTGGAAAGGAAGTAGAAATCTCAAACCTGATGCCTGTCGTCTTCGTTCCACTGATCGGGGAGTTCGGCTATAAGTGAATCACTTCGCTTTCAGGCCAGCAAACTCATACTGATTCTTCGCCCGGTTTATTCTGTCCTGAATCTCGTCTATCCCGATTGTAAGGTTGTATGTCACTCCATCTATCACGTTCTTAATCCCAACAGCATAACCGCTTCTGTAATAAACATCCAGAAGCACCTTCATGAAACCCTCGCTAGCCTCAACGGGCAATGCACCCTTCCTTATCATCAGCATACTCTCATTGTTCTTTGTAATGTTCATGCCGAGCAAATCATGGTAGAAGGCATTCATATCCTCAATCTTTTCTCTTGGAACAACCCACTGAGGGGCATCGCCCTTCTTTTTTATATCCTCGTTTAACTTGTCAAGCTGTTTCATCAGCGCTTCTCCCCTCTCGTTCATGCTGGAAGCCAGGTAAATAAGAGCACTTCCATACGTCGCTTTGTGGTTGTTGTCCTTCGTCCTTCTGAATCCCTCAAGCAATGCACCGGTCAGTCCGGCGACCTTCTGATTGTTAGAGCCATTTGCCTCTGCAAAATCCATCATCTTTTTCTTTATGGCTTCGTTTGGCTTCCCCCTGATTTCCGCGACCAATTCCGCAGCTTCTGTCCCGTGATGTTTTGCAAGCTCTTCCTTAACGGTTACGGCCATAAGTTACCACCGAATAGATTACGCATTTTAAGTTTATAAACAATTAGGTATAACAGATTATACGGATGCTTTCACCTCCTTCAGAACATCCTCCGCGTTCCTCTCGACATCATACTTCCTGAAGTACCTCAGAATGTTCTCCACGTCCCTCCTAAGGAATTCATCTGCCTTCGGGTGGTCAAGCAGCACTCCCTGCCCGACGTCTATCAGGTAAGGCACGTCACCATGCATCATCACGTTGAACTCGCTTATGTCCGCATGCACGAATTCCTTTTCGTAAAGCTTCTTAACGTAACCCAGCAACGTTTCGCAATCCTTCTCAGGATTGTCGCTCCCAACGTCAATAAGCAATGAATCTGGTATGCCCTCCTCCCCAAGGAACTGCATCAGCAAAACATTGTCCTTGAATACGTACTGCGTGGGAGCAGGAACGCCCGCATCCGCGCATATCTCAAGATTCCTGAACTCCTTCCTTGTCCAAGCGTAGACAATCTGCCTCTTCGCCCTCTTCACGCCAAGGAAGCGCGGGTCCCCTCTTATGTAATCCTGCATCCTCACAAAATCGCTCGTCTCAATTCGGTATATCTTCACCGCAACATACTCCTCATCCTTCTCGAACTTATCGCCTGCAGTAGCGCGGAAGACAACTGCCTCCTTCCCGCTTGCTATGGGGTAGTCCACGCTCTTCAGTATCCCTCTGTTCAGAAAACTCCCAAGAACCAGCATGCTTTGCCTGTCAAAAACCTCAGACTCAATCTTCTTCCTTTCCTTGAGCTGTTTGTCCTCTCTCCTCGGCCTTTTTCTAGTCGAGAGCCTTCTCGCCATGCTCTCACTTTAGGTAGCCCTCTCTCCTCAGCCAGTCTGCCTGCAACCTGGTGTATCTCCAGGCAATGTCGCCCTTCTTGTCCGCTTCAATAGCCCACGGCTTGATAAGCACCGCATCCCCGTCCTTCACCCAGATGAACCTCTTTATCTTTCCTGGAACCCTGCACATCCTCTCCTTGCCGTCAAGGCAGTCCACAAGCATCCTGCTTCCCCCCATCATGCCTATTACGACTCCGAGAATCTCGCCCTTCCTAGGCAACCTCACCCTTGCAAACGGCTCCTCCTCAACCATGTCAGACCCTCACAGGCGACCTCGCCCCGCACGCCTCGCAGACAAGGGATTTAACCCCCCTCTCAACCCCAACAATCTTCGTATCTGCTTTCTTGCATTCCTTGCATATGACGTACGACTCAACATAACGTTTGAGCTTCTCGTTCAGCATCCTGTCGTGGAATTTGCCCTGCAGCACCAAACCCGCTCCCTCCTTGCTCATGGGAACTGCAAGCTCCCTTGACAGGTACTTCATCAGCTCCTCGGGTCTTCTCCTGAGCTTTTGAGTAATCTCGTCAAAGTTCTTTATTATCGTCTTGTTGCCCTGCACGAAGCTCTCGACCACCGGCATCTCGAACCTGCTGCCGCTGCTAGCCTTGTCCGGCAGGGACGAATACGCTCTGTCCAGCAGCAGGTCGTAGTCCATGGAATCATTTTGTTAATATGAATTTATAAAGCTCAGTGCAGCAGCCTCGCAAGACCAAGGAAAAGAACGCCGAAGAAGCACAGCGGCGGCAGGGCTGGAAGGAAAACTCTCTTCCTAGTTACGTAGTACAGAACCAGAACCAAACCGATTGATGAGCCGAGCACCACAGCAAAGGAATCCATCATGCTGTAGCTTATCTTGTAGGCGGAGACTGCAAGCATGAGCGGTATTGCTATGTCGCCGCTCCCCAGCTCAACAGAAAACTCCTCCTCCTTTTTCTTCTCCTTCACATACCTCCTCTCCCTGCTGGATACGGAGAAGGACAGATCCATCTTGCTCATCTCCTTCGCCATGTAAACCATGTGCTTCGTTATGAAAACCGCCACGAAATCATACAGGGAAAGCATTGCCACGAAGATGAGCGTCGGGACGATGTCAAAAGAGAATCCGAATAGTGCGCCGACAGCAGCGCTGGAAATTATCGCAGTTGCGTTCTTTATCCTCGGGTAGAAGAACTTCAGCGCAACCAGAAGGATCGAAAGCACGAAACTTAGCTCGTAAGCATATGGGACGCGCAGGTATGCAAAAAACACAACGAAAACGATTGTTGAGGTCACAAACACGGTGAAAAGCTCAAGCGCCTTGAATAGAAACGGGGCCCATTTAAAATATTTTATGATGAGGATGACAATGACTGCGACGGTTACCACATACAAGATGAAAATTACCGAGTTCCCCACATCAGCAGACTGCTGGTTCGGAGTGACGTTGGGGTTGCCATACTGCTCCGGGTTCCCGATGAGCTGGATACCTACAAACAGGCCGATGAGCTGCGCGATGAGGAACATCGCAACTATTCTCGCTATGTGGTTCATCACTCCACCTTGGGCCTCACAATTTTTACATGCCCATGCTTGGGCTCGTACAGCTCACCCGTCTTCCTCAGCATTTCATCGATTATCCTCCTTGCCTCCATCTCGTCAAGCCCGTACTTCTTCGCCTCTTCAACAACCCTCTCTATCTCAACCAGATCATATTCCTTCTCCAATTCCTTGATGATGTCAAGCACATTCCTTATCCTGTCCGATTTTGACTTTGGCTGCCCGGTGGTTATTATATCTATGTCCATCCTTCCAAGTCCCTTGTCCATACTGATTGACTTAAGCATGAAGTCCATCAGCCTAATCGCCCTATCGGCATCTGCAAGCTCCACCCTGTTGCTCAGCCTTATTTTTGCACTGGCCTCAGCAAGTCTTACCATTCCCTCAATGTATCTCGGGGTGATGGGAACTGCCCCCTGCATTGCGCCAATCTTCCTCAGCTCTACGTAATACTCCCTTATCTTGTCGCTCGCCTCAGGTGTCAGGACAGGTATGACCTTCTTCCTTGCATACGCGACATACTTCCTCAGCATATCGCTTTCTATCGGCGGCCTTATCTCCTCCTCCTCAGTTATCGTCTTCTCGACCCTCTTCCCAGCAATCGTGTGCTGGTCCAGTATGAAACTGGCAAGCTTCCTGTCCTTCTCCTCATCAAGAATGTCCTTTATTGGGAAAATCAGATCAAACCTGGAAAGTATAGTGGGTGGGAGATCAAACTGCTCGGCCGGATACCTTGTCGGGTCGAATCTTCCATACTTGGGGTTCGCTGCAGCAAGTATGGATGTCTTCGCATTGAACTTTGCCACTATGCCCGCCTTTGCAACTGATACACTTTGTGATTCCATCACCTCGTGCATTGCTGCAAGTTCCTCAGGCCTTATCTTGTCGAACTCGTCAATGCTCGCCAAACCACCGGAAGCAAGAACCAACGCACCTGCCTTCAGCGTCCAGCCGCCGTCACCTAGCTCATCCTTCTCCGCGGTTGCAGTCAAACCAGCTGATGTGACCGCCTTGCCGCTCACATATATGCTCTTCGGCGCGAGGTTCGCTATGTACTGTAGCATCCTAGTCTTTGAAATGCCCGGGTCTCCAATCAGCAGCACGTGTATGTCGCTCCTTATCTTCCCGCCGTCTGACAGCCTCTTGTTCGGGGTGCCCCCAAAGAGCTGCAGGGCAAGCGCCTCCTTCACCTCATCGTGCCCGTATATGGAGGGTGCAATTGAACCGACTATCTTCTGGTAAATGTTGACGTCCTTTGAAAGTGCTGTTATACTCGCCGCATCCTCCTTTGTTATGTCAACCTCCTCAAACTCCTTCTCAACTCTCTTCAAATGCACAGCATCAAGATATTTCGAGTAAACAGTCCTGGAGCTCTGCCCCTTGGACTCGCTGAAGGGCCTTATCCTCAGAACGGCAGTTACCTCGACCCTCTGGCCAGGCGTGATGGTGTTTACCAAGTCATCCTCCATCCACACCTCTATATGGCTGGCCTGTGCGCCTCCCCTTGTCCTCTCAAGGGGTTCCTGCGCCTCCGCCTTCTGCAGGTTCACGAACTTGGACCCCTCCTCGTCATGCTGCAATCCCTTCCTCTTGCAGCTCGAGCACGTCTCAGGTATCACCGTTTTCCTGTCAACCGGCACCTTCTCGATGTGCTCGCAGTAGGGGCATCTCAGCACCATCATCTTCACTTTCGGCCTTATCTCCGTCCTCTTCGTTATCAAGCCATCCACGCAGATCAGCTTCCCGACATGGTCAGCACCAATGTCCTGTACCATGGGCCTGCTCTGCTCCGGTAGTTCGAAGAATCGCACGTGGGGCTCGAAAGGAACCTCGTACTGCGAGGATATCGCCATTCCCTTCAGTGCCTCAACAGCAGCCTTCAGGAACAGGTCAGGCTTGTTTATGAGGTTATCGGCAAGCTTGCTGTTGTACCTGCTCAACTCAATGTAACTGACCTCCAGGCTTCTCCTCTCGGGATACCTCTCGAGGAGTTTCTCGACATCCTCCTTACAGAAAGTATCGAAGAATTCCTCGAACGCGTCAACTATTTGCGAGATATCCTCGGCCATTCACCTCTCCTCCTAAAAAAAGTATTGCTATTTTACACTGTAGTGCATAAATATCTTTTGTTGACTCCTCTCTTTCAGGGCTTAAATAGCTTCGGGAGGGGTAACTTTCCGAAAATAACCTAGGCAAGCAATTATTAATATGCTCAATAGAAATATCCGATGAAGGTGATTGGGATAAGGATAACAATAACTGCAGCACTGCCCTATGCGAACGGGCCTCTGCACCTAGGGCACATAAGGAGCACCTATCTCCCCGCGGACATCTACGCCCGCTACCAGAGGCTTGCGGGCAACGATGCGGTCTATATCTGCGCGAGCGACGAGCACGGCACGCCGATTGTCGCAGCAGCTGAGAAGGAGAAGAAGAAGCCTGAGGAATTTGTGAAGTATTACCATGAGAGGGACAAGCAGGAATTTGAGAAGCTTGGGTTCAGCATGGACATATTCCACAGAACATCTTCAGATGAGAATAGGGAGATGGCGCAGCACTTCTTCCTCAATCTCAAGAACAAGAATCTGGTTTATGAGAAGGAAGTCGAGCAGGCTTACTGCGAGAAGTGCAAGCGCTTCCTGCCTGACAGGTTCGTGATTGGCAGATGCCCGTACTGCGACGCAGACGGCCAGTACAGTGACTACTGCGATGTGTGCGGCAAAGCACTTGCTGCAGGAGAGCTGCTTGAACCCAGATGCTCCTCATGCGGCTCAAAACCAGTAGCAAAGAAAAGCAGGCACTACTTCTTCAAGCTCAGCCAGCTCTCTCCTAAGCTTGAGAAGTGGCTGAAGGGGAACAAGGAGCTGCAGTCCGAAGTTGTCAACTACCTGCTGAACTGGATAAAGGATGGTCTGAAGGACTGGGATATCAGCAGGGATATGAAATGGGGTGTTCCCATACCCGGCGAGAGTAGCAAGGTTCTCTACGTCTGGTTTGATGCCCCCATCGGTTACGTGAGCTCGACCGTTGCATGGGCGAATAAAAATGGGAAGAACTGGGAGGATTACTGGAAGAGGGATTGCAGGGTAGTGCACTTCATAGGAAAGGACATTGTATATCACCATTACCTCTTCTGGTCTGCAATGCTCATGGAGGTCGGGGAGGGGTTCAAGCCGCCCGATGCAATCCCGACGAGGGGATACCTCAATCTACAAGGAAGGAAATTCTCAAAGAGCAAGAACTGGTTCGTCTCGCTTGAGGACTACCTTCCGGCATTCCCTGCGGACTACCTGCGCTACTACGTTACGACAATAACTCCTCACAGCGTGCAGGATGCGGACTTCTACTGGAAGGACTTTCAGGAGAAGGTTAACAATGAGTTGGTTGCGTGCATAGGCAACTTCATACACAGGACGCTTGTGCTCATTAACAAGTCGTGCAACTCGCAGATACCCAAGCCTGCCAAGCTTGACGAGGGCGAGGAGGAGCTGCTCAGACTGATAACAGAGAGAAAAATTTCTGTTGGGAGAAGAATCAATTCTTTCGACTTGAAGGGAGGGCTTGAGGAGATAAACTCACTTGCTTCGGAATTCAACCGCTACCTCAGCGAAAGGGAGCCGTGGAAGGAGAAGGACATGCAGAAGCTTGGGAACTGCCTATACATGTGCTCACGTGCCGTAACCGCGCTGGCGGTATTGCTCTCGCCTTACCTGCCTTTCTCATCAGAGAAGCTGCTCTCCCAGCTCGGCATTGATGAAAAGGTGACATGGGAACATGTTGACAAGGAACTTCTCACCCCTGGTAAAAAAATAGCTGCGGCAAAGCCTCTTTTTGAAAAGGTGAGTGACGAAAGTATAAAGAAGCAGGAGGAGAAGCTGAAGAAGTGAGAGTACGGAAAGACAAAGAATAGGAACTGCATTGTGTTACATTGGAACGGCAGGTGTCGTGTTGAGCGTGCTAGCTTTCATCCTTTGGTTTTCAAAAATATTAGATTTAAAAATTGTTTTTTATGGGTTTGAATACCCTTATGTGCTGCTTTTTTCTATGATCCTATCTGGTATAACTGGAATGATAGGCATGGCAATCCAAGGTGAAACTGAATGGGAGCCGGGTGAGGGAGAGACAGTTCTTTGGAATGGCAAGGAATACGAACAGCTAAGCGATGAAGATAAGAAAAAGTATCTTGAATGGAAGACAAAAATCCAGGCAAAGATTGATGCGAAGGAGAAACTAAGATGCAGAAAGCGCAGATAGCGAATTTTTAAGCAAGTTTAATATACCAATAACTCCCCAATTTTAAGAGCTTCTGAGGGCCCGTAACTCAGCTTGGCCAGAGTACCTGGCTTTTAAAATCCCATGAGGAAACCAGGGAGTCGCGCGTTCAAATCGCGCCGGGCCCGCTATTTGAGAGTGGGAGAATGAAGCTTGATGAGAAGTTTGAAGGTGTCTTTTCGATAGAGGGGAGGCTTGCCACCAGGAACCTTGTCAGGGATTTCAGGATTCATGGTGAGAGGCTTGTCGAGGTAAAGGGGGTGCAGTATCGGTACTGGGACCCGTACAGGAGCAAGCTTGCCGCGGCAGTGGTAAAAGGATTGAAGGAGATGCCTGTAAAGAAGGGTTACCAGGTACTTTACCTCGGGGCAGCTGCTGGCGTTACTCCCAGCTTCATTTCTGACATTGTCGGAGAGAGGGGGGTTGTCTACTGCGTGGAGTTCGCCCCAAGGAGCATGCGGGATCTGCTGTATGCGTGTGAGAAGAGGAGCAATATGCTTCCGCTGCTTGCGGATGCAAGGAAGCCCGAGAACTACGAGAAGGACGTTGGCAAGGTGGATGTTCTGTATGAGGATGTGGCGCAGCCTGACCAGGATGAGATACTGATAAAAAACGCCCGTCAATTCCTGAAGAAGGGAGGCTGCGCAATGCTTGCAATAAAATCGCAGAGCGTTGACGTGACCAAGGAGCCGGAGGAGATTTACAGGCGCGTGCTGGAGAAGCTTGGGAAACATTTCAAGATCCTTGAGAGCTATGAGCTGTCGCCGTTTGACAAGGACCACCTGTTTGTCGTAATGCGGTATATGCAGGGACACTGATACAATTTTAAAGAATGCAATTCAAAATGTCTGTGTGAGCTTATGGCTGAGAAGGAGCCTTTGAAGGACGATGGGATTAAGCTGAAGATAAGGGATTTTGTAGCCAGGGCAACGGCCGTAGGGCTGCATACCTCAATAAGCGACATAGCGAACAGGATAGGGAAGGAAGTGGGGGTGCTTGACGAGAAGTGGGTCAAGTACACCACAATTGAATTCCATAATGGCTTGAACAAAGATTTCTACAAGGCGGTCCCAAAGAAGGACAGGGTCGTTTTCATCCCCCACTGCCTAAGGGACATGAAGGAGTGCAAGATGCCTATAGACGAGGATGGGTACCACTGCCTTAAGTGCGGGAAGTGTGTCATCAATGATATAGTGAAGGAGTGCGAGAAGAACGGCATGAAGTATTTCATAGTTGGTGGCGGCTCGCAGGTGATAAACATAGTCAACAAGCACAAGCCAAAAGCATTCTTGGGGATTGCATGCTTCAACGAGCTTGAGATGGCCATTGAGAAACTTGGGGGTGGCTCTAAGTTTCCCGGTCAGGGAGTAATGCTGAAAAAGGATGGATGTGTGAATACCAAGGTGGACATAGAGGAAGTTAGGGAGAAAATAAACATGTAGCTACTTGCATTCCTCCAGCTCTGGATGGGCGTAGCATATCAATTTTTCCACGTAATCCGCCTGCGCTTTGTAGAGGCAGTCAACCGTCACCACGGGAGCGCCTGAGGGGACTGTTTGCGTGAATCCCACAAGCCCGTATGACTCTGCAAGCATCCTGTCCTTATTCAGGTCAAGGTAGTAGCTGCCCATGCATCCATCCAGCGCAGTTGCATTAAGGGATGTGGAGTTTGCGCAGTCATTCAGCTCAGTCATATTGAGTGGAACTTCCTCGTGCTTCATGTATGCTTCCACTGCGCACTGCTTGAATTCGTCAAGCTTCCCCTGCGCTCTGGAGCAGAGCAGATAGCCGGCCGCCCTTGACACGTTCTCAAGATCGTAGGTATTAGCCAAGTCGTAGGAGTGGGTCATTATTATCTTGTAGTCGAAGTTTACGCTCTGATTGAACTTCTGCCTGGCCTCATCAATTATCTTCTCATCCGCTATGCATGGCGGGCAGTACAGGTCGAAGAAGACGAAGAGTCTTATCTTGTCCTCTGAGCAGTTTATCCTGCCGCTCATCTTAACGATTCCGTTGGCAACAACCTCGTCACTGCTCAGCGAAGGCGGTTTCGGCCCTTCAACAAGGACGCTCTCCAAAGTGAGATTAGAGTCGTAAACCCTTATCCTCACCGTTTTGGTGGAACCGCTTCTGTTCAGCAACACGGCACTCTCCCACACGCCCTCCTGCGGGATGAAGCTAGGTGTCACCGGGTCGGCAAAGGCAAGGTCCGAGTAACTGTCCATCACCCTTCCCATAAAACTCTTCACGTTGGAGAGATTCTGCTTGGGTGTGGAAGCTGTGCAGTTCTGCACAGGGCATTCGCACCTCTGGCATGTCGACCTTGCAAAGATCAAGTAGGATATTGCGGCGAATGCAGCAACTGCGATAAGTATGATTATATAACAGGTTTTCGTATTAGCGTTCTTCGCATCCTTCCTCATGGCAACACCTCATTTGTTGTACTTACCTATGAAAAATCCACTCGCACATGCGTCTCTTCCTGCATCACTTGTTGGAACACATATGTATTGGATGGTAACCTTGCCGGGAAACTCGTTCCTGAATGCGTCAAGCACCTCCCTCTGGGCAGCGCAGATTGGGCAGAGCGGATTGTGGAATGCGTAGATGACCGTCCTGTTGCTTTTATTGCATAACGGGAAATCCCTCTCGCCACTGTAGTATTTGGTTGATGTTCCAAACTTGCTGCAGAAGTCGCTGTCGTTTGTGGAGAAGCACAGCGCCCTCCCTATATTATCGCGCTCCGTACCTGACGGGTAGACTCCTTTCTCCTCGCCGCGTGCGTCCGAGCCTATGAATATGTACCTGCAGTTCACTACCAAGGTTGGTGTGATGTCTCCTATTTTGTACTGCGCGACAAGCGGGCTGAGCTCCCATATTGGCTCTTCAGGTGGTTTGGAAGGCTGGAACGGGTTTGCCGTGCCTCCTCTCATTCCCCCAGCTAGGTAGTAGAGAGTCAGTGCCAGCATGATAACCAGGATTACACTCGCAAATGCTGCGAACCTTCGCGATACGAGAGGCTTGTCTTCCATCAATCTCTATTTGTGGCAGGCAGTTATTAAACTTTATTTATTTTATTAGGCTCTCTTTCTTCGCTTTGAGCAGTATCTTGTGTATCCCTGAGCCGTACTGCATCGCCTTTTTTGGCCTCTCGGCAATTTCGCGCGGCAGGCCGAGCTCGATTGAGATCAGCTTCAGAATTCTCTTCTTCTCGCCATCTCTGCTGAGGTTGAGTTCGGGTTTAAGGGAGGTTGCAGACTTTATGAAATCCTCATCCAGGAATGGATATCTGAGCTCGCACTGGTTGAGCGATGCGATATGTTCAATGCTCTTTAAGTCCTTTGAGTGCAGCGCCCTGAGCTCGTCCGAAAGCATCTTCTGCAGGTCGCCTCCCTTGAGGAAGCACTGCAGGTGCCTGTCATAGCCTGCGAATAGTTCCTCCGCACCGCTCCCTGTCAGAATCACTCTTACACCATCTTTTTTTGCAATCTCGGAGCAGATGAAAACTGGGATTGCAAGCTCGATCTTGATGAAATCCTTCTCACAGAGTAAGCTCTGAACTTTTTCATAATAGCTTATGAGCTCTTCTTCGCTGAGAATGATCTGCCTAACCTCCAAGCCGAGCTCTCCGGCAAACTTCTTGGCGTATCTGATGTCCTCTGAACCTTCCATCCCTACTGAGTAGGGGAATAGCTTGGAGTTAAATCTCCTTGCAACATGCGCTATGAGCGCGCTGTCTATCCCACCGGAAAACATTATTCCGACTCTCTCAACACCCTGCATCCTTTTCCCGACGGAATGGATGAAAGCTTCCTTCAGCCTTTCCTTCAGAGAGTCCGTCAGATCGCAGCTATAGCCGGGTAGGTCGCCTTTACCGCTCGAGAGTCCGAAGATCGCGCTCATCTAATCCTCTCCAGTTCTGCCCGCGCTGCCTTCCGGACCATGGGGCTGTTCAGCTGCTGTGATGCAACCTCTTCCAGCATGCTGCGCATCCTTACAGTTCTTTCATCCCCGGAGTATTTTGAATTTACGCAATTTCTCAGGTATTCCAGCCCCCGGAAGCCGACCTGCCTGCTGTTTGTCATTTTTACAAGCTCGAGCACCGCTGAGTATTTTGCTTCGCCGGATACAGATTCGTTATCAAGGAATTTCAGCAGTGCGAGGTAGTCGCCTTTCCTAGCCAGCTTTATCCTCCTGTCCGCGTCCTTAAGCTCGGCGGTGGATTTCTGATTTTTCAAACCGAGAGTTGAGCTCATACGATCACAGAAAAATTGTACGGGCCCGGCGCGATTTGAACGCGCGACCTACAGCTTAGGGGGCTGCCGCTCTATCCAAGCTGAGCTACGGGCCCGTGCGTATACTTTCTATCCAATATAAATTTAAATAACCAGCCCCAGAATATCACTGATAAAATGAGATGCTTTACCCATCCCAGATCCGAGGCAGTGGGGATATGCTCATCCTGCAACAAGGGAGTATGCGCCAGATGCGCTGTTGAGAAGGACGGAAAGGTATACTGCAAGGCATGCATCGCCAAATCAAAGTTTTCGGAGCTGAAGTGCGCCAATCACCCGCGTTCAGAGGCAGTGGGGGTCTGTTCGGCATGCAAGAAGCCAATATGCGATGCCTGTGCAATAGACAAGGAGGGCAGGCTATACTGCAGGCTATGCTCTGCCGAGCTTCCGCCAGAGTTTGAAGTGCCGGAGCCTGCCAGAGTTGCCGAAGCCAGGCCAGCTTATGAAGAGGAACGCCTTCCCCCCGCAAGAATTGAGGAGAAGCGCATCCCGAAAATGAAGGTGGAGCTCGCAGTGAAAACGTCAGAAACAGTCAGCTCCACAATCTTTGGGGGCATAGTCGGCGGCTTCCTTATGGGCCTGCCTTTCATAAACCTCCTCCTAATCTGGGAGGTGGTTGGCGGTTATGTTGCTGCCTACCTGCTCAGGCTAAGGGTTGACAGATACAGCAACGGCTATCTGAGAAGCAGGGACGCGATGTTCGCAGGTGCGATTAGCGGGGTTTTCGCAGCCTTCCTTGCAACATTCTTCAATATCGTATACGCAGTGCTGTTCAAGGGAATGCTGCTCCAGGCAGGCGACTTCCTGCTCTCACTTGGGCTTGATGTTGGCATCGTGGACATCATCATGAAGACATCAGTGACGGACCTTACCCTTCCCGCCGCATTCATATTCACAAAGCTCGTTGCGACGGTTGTGCTCTTCGCTCTGCTTGGTGCTGTCGGAGGGGCAATCTCATCAGAGCTGTCAAGAAAGTGACGTGTTACCCTTAGAAACCTTTAAAAATTATCATGTGCAAAAGTATATGGCTTCTGAAGCATAAAATGTGCTGTTACAGATGTAAATGGAGGGATACGAATGGCTGAAAAAGAACACCTAAACTTGGTTTTCATTGGACATGTGGACCACGGAAAATCCACTACTATTGGAAGAATTCTGTATGACAGCGGTGCAATCAGCGAACAGGATATGAAAAAGCTGAAGGATGAAGCCGAGAAGGTCGGTAAGGCGACTTTCGAGTTTGCTTTCGCAATGGACCAGTTGAAGGAGGAGAGGGAGAGAGGCGTCACGATAGACATCGCCCACAAGGAGTTCCAGACCCCCAAATACTACTTCACAATTATAGACGCACCAGGGCACAGGGACTTTGTCAAGAACATGATTACCGGTGCATCCCAAGCGGATGCAGCCGTGCTTGTTGTTTCTGCAAAGGAGGGAATACAGCCGCAGACGAAGGAGCACGCGTTCCTTGCAAAGGTTCTTGGGATACAGCAGATTGTCGCGGGAATCAACAAGATGGACAGTGTCAGTTATGACAGGGTGAAGTTTGAGGATTTGAAGGCTCAACTCACAACTCTTTTGAAGAACATCGGCTACAAGACAGAGGCATTGCAGTTCATACCCTACTCCGCTTACGAGGGAGCTAATGCGGTTAAGAAGTCACCTGACAAGATGAACTGGTATACCGGTCCGACGCTTGTAGAGTCATTTGACAAGTTCATAGTTCCAGCAAAGCCGCTGGGCAAGCCCCTCAGGCTGCCGGTGCAGGAGGTATTTACAATCACCGGGCACGGCACTGTCCCGGTCGGGAGGGTTGAGACAGGCGTCTTGAAGCCAGGAGACACAATTGTTTTCATGCCTTCTGGGGCAAAGGGAGAGGTGAAGAGCATTGAGATGCACCACCAGCCCCTCACAGAGGCAAAGCCAGGTGACAACGTAGGGTTTAACGTTAAAGGAGTTGACAAGAAGGATTTGGGGAGAGGCCAGGTAGCTGGACCGGCAAGCAACCCACCAACGGTAGTCCAGGACTTCACTGCGCAGATAGTCGTCCTGGAGCACCCGACGGCAATAGCAAAGGGTTACACGCCAGTCTTCCACATACACACCGCGCAGATGGCCTGCACTATCGTTGACATACTGGAGAAGAAGGACCCGAAGACAGGGCAGACGCTGCAGAAGAACCCGGACTTCGTGAAGACTGGAGACGTGGCAATAGTGAAAGTGAAGCCATTGAGGCCTCTGGTAGTTGAGAAATTCAGTGAATTCCCGCAGCTCGGCAGGTTTGCCATAAGGGACATGGGGCAGACAGTTGCTGCCGGAGTTGTTCTGGAGGTAACAAAGGTTGCCTGATTTCTTTCTTTTTTCCTTTTCTGCTTCTCATTATGAACTAATGAGAGCCAATAAAGGTGCTATGCATGACCCGCGCGAGGATAAAGCTCATAGGCAAAAACCCCAAGGAACTTGACGACGTCTGCAACCAGATAAAAGACATAACGAAGGCAGCTGGCGTGGATATGCGTGGCCCTATCCCTCTTCCTACGAAGCGTCTGAAAATCACCACGAGGAGGACTCCCTGTGGGGATGGCTCCGACACCTATGAGCACTGGGAGATGAGAATAAGGAAGCGTGTTATTGACGTTGTTGGCGATGAACGAATTCTGAGGCAGATTATGCGCGTGCGCGTGCCTGACACTGTCCACATTGAGATAAGTTTGGAGTGAGCTTAAAATACAAGGTGATGCCTAATTTTAAGCATGATTTTGAAGGAAGCCGAGCCCAAGGAGTTTTTCCAGCATGGTGAGAAGTCCATAATAACAGAGAGCATACATAAGGCCGGCGAGGCCAGCCTAGCTGAGACCCTTGCAAGGTTGAAACTGTCGAAAACCGACTGGGTGATCTCGGGAATGGGCAGGAAGCTGGTTCTACCGACTGCGCAGGTAAAGGTGATCGAGGGCATAATGGATATCAGTGCAAAGCTTGAGGATGAGCATATTGTCGAAACCCGCGGAATTGGCATAGGGAGAAGGGTTACCCCCAAAGTTTCAGTTGTTGATGAGATCCTTACCCCTCATCCAAGTAGAATACTCGCAACTAACGAGGATGTCATCCAGACTATAAAAAAAGCTGTTGAGAAGGATGACAGGGAGGCAGTTTCGACTCTCAGGGAGATTGAAAGAAAGGGCTCCATCCGGGATATTGTGTTCAACAAGGATGTGAGCAGCGTTGATGAGCTTCTGGGCAGGGACTGGGAACTGATTTCCTCAAGGGAAAGGACAAGGCTGACCGGCAAGCTTAAAAAGAGGGTTAGGTCACTGGATCCAGAGAAGCTAATCTTGGATTTGCACACGCACGACAAGGTAGTCCCTGAGAGTGATGTTCCTTCAACGCGGGATTACATTTCAATCAGAGTCAGGTATAAGTTTGACTGGTTTGCGTTATGCAGGGCCACAAACATTGAATCGTTAAAATCACCAAACCTGATGGAAGATGTAGTATTCTTCTACTCTGGGAAGGGAAGCGAACCCTATCTTGGCAAAATAAGAGAAGCTAGTAAAATACAAGATGAACGCAAGAGGTCCAACGCATTGTACGAGCTCAGGTTCGAAATATACCAAAGCCTTAAAGCGGATACTTGCACCTACGGCGAGATGGTTGGTTGATTTCGTGCCACTAAAAAAAGAGGAAGCAGAGGAATTAACGTTCGGTGGTTGTACTGTAAAGTTTTCCAAGGAAGATAAGATGAACAACCTCCTTCCGGCAAAGACAGATATTTTCGACATGACTATTTCCGTTGCGGAAGGGAAAGTTAACATAAAGGTAAGCAGAAAAATTGAAGGAGGCGAATGGAGCGCACGATTTACAGACGACTTATTCACTTTCAAGGGTGCAAAGCAGGGCAATTCGCTGCTTGGCTGGTTTCAGGTAAAGCCAGACGGGTCATATGCCAAAGGCGTATGCTCCGACCACGTACAGCCTTTCAGAAAAGAAGGTATCAAAGTAGACAAGAACGGCTCCATTAACCTAGAAGAGGCAAAAAGAGCACTGGACGTGATAATGGAGGGTAAGGTTGTACTGAATGGGTGCAGTATGACAAAATCACGCTTGGAGGAAATTGTTGCATTTGCAGATGAGATAAGACAGGCAGGAAAGCTTTTCTCGGATCTTGATAATTTGCTGAAATCAAAAATAGTCTCCGATTACGTAGAAAAGAAGAAAATGCAGACCATGTTTCTGAAGTAACTGCCGCAGAATTGACATCTTTTTAAAGGTGAGCGGAGAGAATATATTCCATGCCAGGGTGGCAGAATCTGGTCAATGCGCCAGACTTGAGATCTGGTTCCCCTTACGGGGAGTGCGGGTTCAAATCCCACCCCTGGCGTCTGTTAAATAAAGGTTTTTGAAATGAAGCTTGACGAGTTCAGGAAGAAGGTTGAAATAAAAGCAAGCGTCAGCCCGAAGCGGTACGTCATAGCCAAGCTGAAGGACTGTCCGGCAAGTTCTGAGAAGGTTTTCGCGCTAATAAAGGACGGCAACGAGATAACAGTGATAGCAGAAGAGAACCATGGACTTGAAACCATCGAGGAGGAGAAGTCTTTCAGAATAGTCTCCTTTGAGACAAAGCTTCCCTTCGAGTTGGTGGGCTTCCTTGCGCATATAGCAACCCTTCTGGCTGAGAAGGATATAAGCATATTCGCGATATCCGCGTATTCAACGGACCACATCCTTGTAAAGGAGGACTGTCTGGAAAAAACACTGAAAATACTCCGGGCTGACGGCGTTAAGATTATTAAGAATTGAATAATCATATGAATGTGATGGCATGAAAATCGTCTATTCCGAGAGGTTTCTGGAGCATGAAACTGGGGAAGGGTATCCGGAGAGCCCTCAAAGACTGGTGGCAATACTGAAATATATCAAGGAAAACAAGCTTCCCGTATCCTTTGACAAACCTGAGGATGTCAAAGAGAAGGACCTGTATGTTATCCATGATGAGGCTTACATTGAGAGGCTGAAGTTCCTCTCGGATACACAGCAGGGAGGAGGGGACAACCCTTTCTCGATGAATACATTCAAAATTGCAAAACTTGCCGCAGGGGCAGCACTGAAGGCTGCAAGGAACTCCAAGGAAGATTTCTCTTTCGCGCTTGTCCGGCCTCCGGGCCATCATGCAGGAAAGGATTTCTTCGGAGGGTTCTGCTACCTGAACAACATCGCCTTTGCGGTAGCATCCCTTCTTGAATCTGAACTGAAGAGGGCCATGATTGTTGATATAGACCAGCACCACGGGAACGGAACGCAGGACATATTCTACGAGGATAACAGGGTTTTCTATCTCTCCTTTCATCAGGACCCGGGCACTTGCTTCCCGTGGAATTCGGGCTTTGAGAAGGAGAATAATGGGCACATAAAGAATGTAGTAGTACAGCCTGAGACAACGGATGCAGAATACCTAAAAATTTTTGAGGAGAATTTTTCAAAATACGTAGCTGAATTCAAGCCGCAGCTCATAGGAGTTAGCGTGGGCTTTGACACATTCTACAAGGACCATTCCTGCGGCAATGCAATAGACATACGGGACAGTGCAACATACAACAAAATTGGAAGCATGATACGGAAGCAGGCCGAGGAGCTAGAAGCAAGGACTTTTGCAGTGCTGGAGGGCGGCTACTGCCTTGACACCCTTGGCCAGAACTTCTGGAGCTTCTGCAGCGCATTCCTGTGAAACATTTTAAATACGCCCGCAAATAACTATGTGATACCCATGGAACCCCATGAACTAGAGGATAAGTGGCAGAAGAAGTGGGCTGACGCAAGGATTTTCGAGCCCGATGTCAGTGAGATACGGAAGTTCTTCCTCACAGCCGCCTTTCCCTACCCCAACAGCCCCCAGCACATAGGACATGCAAGAACATACACTACGACAGATGTTTACGCGCGCTTCATGAGAATGAAAGGCTATAACGTTCTTTTCCCGATGGGATTCCATGTCACCGGCACCCCAGTCCTTGCCATGGCTAAGAGAATCGCAGAAGGAGACAAGGAGATATACGAAATTTTCAAGAACATCTACAACATCCCTGAGCACATGGTCTCCCAGCTCAACACTCCTGAAAAGCTTGTGGACTACTTCAGCAAGGAGATTGAATTGGGGATGAAGGAGATGGGTTTCTCAATAGACTGGAGGAGGAAGTTCTACACTTACGACAAGATGTTCAATAAATTCATAGACTGGCAGTTCATAAAACTGAATGAGAAGGGCTATCTGAAGCAGGGCAGCCATCCTGTGCCCTGGTGCCCCAAGGACAACAACGCCGTGGGCTCGCACGACACGCAGGGCGACGTAGACCCGAATATTGATGAGTACGTCCTCATAAAATTCAAGTTCGGCAACTACAACCTCCTGACTGCAACATTCAGGCCAGAAACAATCTACGGAGTTACAAACCTGTGGGTAAATCCATCCGTAAACTACGTCAGGATTGAGAGCAATGGCGAGAGTTACATTGTTTCATCCGATGCAGCAGAGAAGCTGAAGCACCAGATGAAGCTTGAGCTGAAGGAGCAGGTAAGAACTGTGGAGCTGATCGGCAAGAACTGTACAAATCCCATGACAGGCGAGGAGATTCCCATCCTTCCTGCCGACTTCGTGGACCCGCGGAACGGCTCCGGAGTTGTGATGAGCGTCCCTGCGCATGCTCCCTACGACTTCCTTGCACTGCGCGACTTGAAGGGAACTTCTTTTGAGAATTACTCGGACAGGGCGGTTCAGGTCATAGAGCTTGCCGGTTACGGGAAATATCCCGCCAAGGAAATTTCCGAGAAACTCGGTGTCGCAGACCAGAAAGATCCAAAGGCAAAGCAGGCAACCGAGGAGCTTTACAGGGCAGAGGCGCACGAGGGAAGAATGATTACCGGCAAATATCGCGGGGAGAAAGCGCTCACTGCAAAGGAGAAGATCAAGCAGGATATGCTTGCTGAGGGCAAGGTGCTTCTGATGTATGACATAATAAACGGTCCCGTCTACTGCAGGTGCGGCACGATGTGCGTTGTGAAGAAGGTGGAAGGGCAGTGGTTCATAAACTACGGTGACGAGGGGTGGAAGGAGCAGGTCAAGGAATGCCTGAAGCAGGTAAGCATCATTCCCAAGAAGACGATTGTCGAATACGAGTACACAATTGACTGGCTGAAGGAGAAGGCCTGCGTGAGGGCAAGTGGGCTCGGAACTCCCTTCCCGTTCGACAGGACGCAGATAATCGAATCCCTTTCTGATTCAACAATCTACATGGCTTTTTACACCATCTCCCCCTATCTGAAGGAGATTGATGCAGAGAAGCTCTACCCAGAAGTTTTCGATTACCTTATGCTTGGAAAGGGGAATGCAAAGGAAGTTTCAACAAAATTCAGCATCGACGAGCAGTTGCTCAACAAGATGAGGGAGGAGCTGCTCTACTGGTACCCCCTTGACTCCCGGCACTCTGCAGGCGATCTGATCCACAACCACCTTACCTTCTTCCTCTTCAACCATGTTGCCATCTTTCCAAGAGAACTGTGGCCAAAGCAGATCGTGACGAATGGCTTTGTTCTGATGGAAGGGAAGAAGATGAGCAAGAGCATGGGCAACATCCTTCCCCTGAGGGAAGCGATAAGAAAATACGGAACGGATGTTGTGCGATTCTCCGTTGTTTCGGGAGCAGATTTGTCGCAGGATGCTGACTTCAATTCAACAATGGCGGAAGGAATAGCCTCAAGAATGAATTCAATTGAAATGCTTGTTAAAAGATGCAATGAATTTCCGCTTGAGAGCAATACTGTCGATAACTGGCTCCTCTCGGCGATTCACAAGAAAGTGAAATTCTCCGAAGAACACTATAAAAATCTGGAACTCCGGGATATTGCGCAGGATGAGTTCTACGGGGCGATAAATGAACTGAAGTGGTATCTGAGGAGAGGAGGGAAGAACCGCAAGGTGCTGCGAGAGTACCTTGAATACCTCATTCTTTTGCTATCCCCATTCATACCGCACTTCTCAGAGGAGATGTGGGAGAAGCTTGGGAAGAAGGAGTTTGTTAAGGATTCCGAGTTTGTTTCTATTGCGGAATGGCCTAAGCATGATGAGATGAAAATAGATACTTCTGCAGACCTCTCTGAACAACTCATACTCAATACAAGAGAGGACATTGATAACATAGTTAGAATAACTAAGATGACTCCTAGGGTCATCTACATCTACTGCGCGTCAGACTGGAAGAGGAAGCTCTACTCTTTGGCTTACAAGGAGAAGAAGTTTGACGTTGTAATGAAGGAGGCAATGAAAGACGACAGGATGAGAGGAACCCCGAAGGAAGCGCAGAGAGTCATTGAGCAGCTCATCAAGAATGTGAACTACCTCTCGCCAACTGTCCTGAGTTCGAGGCAGGAGAAAGAGGCTCTGGAAGGCGCCAAGAACTTCCTCTCAAGCGAGCTGAATGCCGATGTATTCATTCTCTCTGAAGACGAAGCCCAGGATGCCCATTCGAAGAAGGCAAGGCAGGCAATGCCGATGAAGCCTTCCATATTCATTGGTTAAGCGGCAACTCCGAGCTACTATCTCTCCGCAAGGAGAACTGAAGAGCAGACTAGGACGGCGCCCACTATTATGAAAGAGCTGAGCTGCTCTCCGAAGAAGAGGAGTGCATTGATGGTCACGAACAGCTGTTCTGAGAGCGCTATTATGCCGCCCTTAGGGGCCTCGATATACTCAAATCCCTTGCAGAATGCAAGGAAGGCTATGTTGGTGCATATGAATGCGAGAATAACAATCCAGATTGTTGATTCCAGTGGGATTGCAAAGGTGCCGTACGCCAGGTTGACTGGCAGGAGGAAAAGAGCCGCAATTCCATACGACCAGAAAGTTGCGTAGTAGATGTCTATCCTCATTTTTGCCCTCTCCCTTCCACATATAATGAAGGCTGCGTAGGCAAGGGCAGAAACCAGTGCCAAAACATCTCCAAACAGGTTTCTCTCATTAAACATTACAAGCAAATCCGCTCCCACGATGAAACTTATTCCGGCAATGCCGATAAAAAGGGAAAGAAGCGTCTTTGAATTTACCTTCTCTTTAAGAAAGAAGAAGGACAATATAATAATAAATAAAGGATACAAGCCATTCAGGAATGCGGTGTTTGTCAAACCCGTGTTCAAGTAAGCACCTATGAATGTCATTTCTGTCACGGCAACTATAAACCCATAAGGAACGAAGAATTCTGCCATCTCCCAGTCCATCCTTAACTTCCCCATTTTTTTCCTGAAAAAAAGAAATATCAAGAAAAAGAAGAATGTGGAGAGCGCTATCTTGTAGAAAACTAGGGCAAACGCATTTATCCCTGCAAACCGTGAGAAAATCCCTATGAAGCTATACAAGAACGCTGCGAATATGATGAAAAGAGAGCCCTTTACTCTGTCCTCCATAACTTGTTTTCTCAGCAACAGATTAAAGAACTTGTGTGAAAGGTATATACTGTGAAATGCATACTTGTCAGGAGAAGAGAAGCTGAAAGCATTAGGAAGGAACTAATCTCGCTGAATCTGCTTGACAACAGATACGTTCCTCAAGCTGAGCCTGATGGGATCTACTTCCCAGTCAAGGGGAAATTCAAGAGTTTCAAGCTTGTGGAGATAGAGCTGGAGAAAAGAACACCACGAGTTTTCTCGCTTGAAGAGAGTCTCAAGGGAAAACTAGCTGCAGAAGAGCTTGAGCTGGTTGTAAGGTCCTTCGACATCATAGGTGACATAGCAATACTAGAAATTCCCAAGAAGCTTGAGAAGAAGGAGAGGCTCATTGCAGAATCTCTCATGAATGTTCACAGGAATGTAAAATCGGTTTTCAAGAAACTCGGCCCCATGGAAGGCGTGTACAGAACTAGGAAGCTGAAGTTCCTTGCAGGCGAGAGGAGAACCGTCACAGAATACAGGGAGAACAACTGCAGGTTCAGACTGGATGTTTCAAAAGTGTATTTCACTCCAAGATTATCTTTTGAGAGGAGGAGAATAGCCGAGCAAGTGAAGCCCGGAGAGCATATACTGGCACTTTTCGCAGGTGTAGGCCCATTTCCCATAGTCATTGCGAAGGTGCAGCCCCATGTGAAAATTCATGCAGTTGAGCTGAATCCAGATGCATTCAAATACATGCAGGAGAACACAAGGCTGAACAGGATGCAGGAGATAATAACTCCATTGCTAGGAGATGTTAAGGAAATCGTTCCTGCGAAATTTGTGAATTCAGCTGACAGGATTCTCATGCCTCTTCCGAAAGGTGCGGAGAAATTCCTTGGCGAGGCTTTCCTTGCTGCTAAAAAGAATTGCATAGTCCACTTCTACCAGTTTGCGAGTGAGCAGAATCCATTTGAGGAAGCTGAGAAGCTTGTTGCAAATGAGGCGATGATTAGTGGGAGGAAGGCAGAAGTGACTGGTAAGAGAGTAGTGAGGCCTTTCGCTCCTACTGTTGTGCAGATTGTGATGGATTTCAGAGTGAAATAACTGAAAAGATTAAAGAGTCGTTTCTTTGGGATTTAAATAGAGAAAGATTCAAAATATGAGTATGGCTCTAGCACAAAGGCAGCCAACAAAGGATGAGATAGAGACGCCTGCAGGAGTCATAAAACTTGAAGTCCCGCTCAGGGAAATCATAACAAAACCATCTGGAGAGAGAGCATACACTATTACTCTAAAACCGCACGGCTCTTCGGAAGAGATACTGACTGGGCATATCGGCATTGAGTTCAAAAAAGTTGGATATTTAAATGGTATTTTGTATACAGCAGCAAGGATAAACAAATTAACTAATGAGGATACTGTTGCAGAAATAACTGCATTCTACCCTTTTAGAGAAGAGCCTAGGCTTATAGGAAAAGATATGGGAATTGCAGTTATGAATCTGCTGCTCAGACACTGCGAATCAGAAGGGATTGCAGCTATTTATACTCGCACAACGAATCCCGCAATGCTACAATTACTAGGTAAAGCAGGCTTTCAGAACATAGAGGGATACTATCTTAAAAAGATTTAGTCCGGCAGAGCGGCTGCCGAGAGTCCCAAACGAAAAAGTAGATTAATAAAGATGCGGAGCGAAAAATGCCTCGTATGGAAGAGGGAAAAGTTGACTTGGAGCAGCTTGTAGCTCAGCCCACCTGGAGGGAGATGCTGCTCGACCTTGTGGTGAGCGAGAAGCTGGACCCGTGGAACATAGACTTGGTTGACATTGCTTCGAAGTATTTGGAGAGAGTGAAGAAGCTCCAGAAGCTCGATTTGAGGGTGCCGGCAAACCTCATCCTTGCAGCTTCAATTCTCCTGCGCTTCAAGAGCGATGCGCTCAGATTCGAGGAAGAGGAGCAGGTTGTGGAGCAGCAGACCTTCATTGATGAGACTCAGGCGCCTGTTGAAATTCCAATGCTCTCCCTGAGAACGAGGATACCGAGGAAGAGGAAGGTGACGCTGAACGAGCTCATGGGCGCGCTTGAGGAAGTGTTCGAGGAGCAGAGGAAGAAGCAGGAGAAGCCGGTGATAAAGGAGAACATGATAATCAATGTGCCGAAATACGACATTACAGCGAGGATGAAGGAAATATATGCGAAAGTGAAGAAGACAGCAGATACTAGTGGTTTGGTGACATTCTCATCGTTGCTGAAGGAGAAGAACAGGAAAGAAATAATCTACACGCTCATCCCCATTCTGCATCTTGCTCAGGATGGAAAATTATCTGTCTTTCAGGAGAAGTTCTTCGGCGAGATATTCATACAGCTGCCTGTTGAGGAAGGGAAAGCAAAGGCAGCTTAAGATGGCATATCCCCCTTACTTCTCGAAGGTAAACAGCTCGTCAATTTTCGTTTTCAATGTCTTTGCAACGTCATGCGCCAGTTTAAGAGAAGGGTTGTACTTTCCAGCTTCCAGGAAAACAATGGTCTCCCTCCTCACGCCAACCTTCTGCGCAAGCTGCTCCTGAGTCAAATCGTACTTTGCTCTGAATTCCTTTATTCTTGTTTTCATCTGAACACCCTACTCTGCAGCCCCTTTGTGGCTGAGATAGAAGTAGGAGCCCATGAAGACTATTGCAGACAGCAGGATTATCCCTCCGCCAATTTGCCCTGCATCGAGCCCGGCACCATTAGACTCTTCTAGGAAGTCGCTGGACAACATCAACGCCAATGCGATGTATATGGAAGCCAGAAATGCATAATATCCGGACTTGTGCATCAACCTCACCGTCATCTCGTCTTTGGCGGGGAGACCGGCTTTCACGTTCCTCATCCTGTCCACTAAAACCCACGTAGCGCCTATCACCAGAACGATTATTATTAGAATAGTCGAATATTCCGACAGGTTGATGCTGCCCATATTTGTCACGTAAAGAACCGTAGTCGCAAGCACTAAGGCGGCTACTATGAATCCAACAACAATTTCTCTTTTATCCTTTGCTACACCACTTTTTGATTTATTTTTTATGTTTCTCATCCCACATCACCTCTCCTATTGAAACCCCACATCAACACAATTTGGCTTGCTGCCATGAAGAAGAAAATGATACCCAGGACTGCTTCGGCACTGAGTTTAATACTTGTGAATTCGTTTACTAGCATAAGCAAAGCTATAACTATAAAAGTAAACCGCCAAGAATAGGCAAGTGCAGCCATATCAATTTTCTTTGTCCTCTCATCTACTATGTCCTCATCCTTCTTCCTGAATTGAATTGCTATGCCAACGAAAAGCATTGCTACTCCAATTGACATTATATAAGGAGCAGTCTTTGCATCAACATATCCAAGGACAGAAAGAATGACTCCTCCAAGTATCACTATGGCAGAAAAAAATAAAACGCGCAGCGAGCGTTTCTTAATGTTCGTACCTTCCATCTTTCTCACCTCTTTGTTATCTATTTTTAACTATTTGTTATCTTAATATAACTTTATGTTAGAAATATATAACATCTTATATATAAAGCTTTCAGTAGAGGATAAGCAGAAAGTGCTTTTGACTTACGGATATTCTTAAAGAAGAAAAAAGAAACAAAAAACTAGTTTGCCGCTTTTGAAGTCTCTTTCTGAGATATCGCTTCGAGATATATCGTTACGCCCCACACGCCTACTATTGTCAGTGTTATGGCAAACCCAAGCAAAAGGTCACTCAGTATATTCGGCCCTACCAAGAAGAGCTCGCCGTTCCAGATGTGGTCAACAATACCGAATATCGCCCCTCCGAATAGAAGCAGATTCAATGATTTGTACTTTTGGCTGTCCTTCCATGACGGCTTTTTTCCTCTTATAAAATGCAGTACGACCGCCGTAATTGTCGGTATCGTATAACAAACCATCCAACTCACTCCGGCTTTTCAGCCGTGGTTATTACGGCATGCGGTAATAAATATTTATGTTTCGTAATACACAATATGCATGAGAGTAATAAGTATGCGAAGAGAGTCTCGCTTTCCCTGCCACCTGAGCTGGTTGTAAAATTTGATGCGATAATAATAAAAAAGGCTTACCTGAACCGCTCCAAGGCTGTTGCGGACGTTCTGCGCGACTGGATTTCGCGTGACGAGTGGGTTCAGGGGAAAGGCGTGAAGGTCTGCACAATCTCGATACTCTACGACCACGGCATGCGAGGGGTTTCAGACAGGATTACCGAGATCCAGCACAGGTTCGGCGCGAGCATTATTGCCAGCATGCATGTGCACCTGTCCCATGACGACTGCCTCGAGGTAATCACTGCAAAGGGCAGCGCAAGGGAGATGCAGGAAATTGCAGATTCCCTTGCTTCAGTGCGAGGAGTCCGGCACTGCAAGCTGGCGGTTGTACGATAGAAGAGAGTCAAGTATGATGAGCTTCTGACTGCAATACAGTAAAGATTAATATTATTTGGAGGTTAGAACTCAACTATGGAAGGAGAAACAGCGGGAGAGAAAGCTGAGGAGGAGAAGTTCGGAGAGATGCTTCAGGAGGAGGTAGGGGGGGAACTGCCTGCAGAGGAGAAGCCTGCAGAACAGATCCCAAAACTTGATGAAGGACTTGATGCAAAAAGCATCATCGAGGCCGCGCTTTTCATGAGCACCTCACCCGTGACCGTGAGGGCTCTCTCGAAGCTCGCAGGGGTCAACTCCTGGAAAATCGTGCAGGATAAGCTGAAGGAGCTGCAGCTTGAATACGAGCAGAGAGGAAGCGCCATTGTCATATCATTCGAGGATGGAGGATACATAATGCGACTCAAACCCGAGTACGAGAGGAAAGTGTCGGGCTTGGCAAAGGAGGCGGAGCTATCAAGAGGCGCTCTCAAAACTCTCGCAGTGATTGCAAAGAACGATGTGATGAAGCAATCAAAGCTTGTCAAAATGATTGGCTCCTCGGTATACGACCACGTGAAGGAGCTTGTTGAGAAGGAGTTCATCACAGCAGAAAAGCAGGGGAGGACAAAGGTACTGAAGACGACGAAAAAGTTCAAGGACTATTTTAGCGTGTAACTCGGCGGTGTAATGATCTCATCTGCGGAACTTTCAGTCTTCACTTGGTTCATGCTGTGCCTCTTCGCAATGATGGACCAGCTCAGCACATACCGAGCGGTGAAGTTCACCACCAAAGCGCTTGGTAAAAAACTCTCTGAAAGCAGGGAGCAGAATCCTTTCCAGAAGTTCCTGTGGAGGCATTTCAGCTACGAAACGTCTGCAGTGCTCGGTTTGCTTCTGCAATGGTTCTTCTACACGTTTGCAGTTGCAGTCCTCTGGCTCATCAACAATGATTTTGCAATTCTTGCACTGCTTTCGTTCTTTTCCGCCTTTGAAGCCAGCATCATGACTTCCAACTTCCTCTACTACAGGCGTTGCAGGAACCTCAGGAGAAGATACCCGAAGGATTACAAGAGGCTTACGAAGGAGTTGACATAGTAAATATTTATTATACGATCGCCTAATCCTATAGGGGTAATCCTATGCAGGCTGAATTCCGAAGGGCGTTCATTGAAAATGCTAGAAGAAGGGGCTCCAACCTGATACTGGCGCTGGATACAACTGACTGGAACAAGGCGCAGAGGGTCCTGGCAGAAGCGGCAGATAACATCACCGCGGTGAAGGTGCATCCCGAGCATGCAGATATATGGGGCTTCTCCCACGAGAGTGCCATACTCACCCTCAAGAGACTGGGGAATGGAGTACCGGTTATACTCGACGCCAAGATTGCGGATATAGACAAGAACAATGCCATGAAGACGGAATACTACCTCACAAAAGGCTACGATGCCATCATAAGCCACGGCTTCCAAGGAGAGAAGGCTGTGGAGGCAGTGCTGGCATCTGCAAACAAGCTTAAGAAAGGAGTTTTCCTGCTGGCTGCAATGAGCAGCCCGGGTCACATGTTCAAGAAGGAGGTAGTCGAGGAGATTGCAGCAATTGCCAACAAGCTGGATGTTGCAGGAGTGATAGCTCCTGGAAATCAGTATGACTTGCTCTCTTCTATAAGAAAATTAGTAGGTGAGAATATTCTGATACTCTCTCCCGGCATAGGAGCACAAGGTGGAGACGCAGAAAAAGCATTCAAAGCAGGTGCAAACTTCGCAATTGTGGGAAGGAGCATAGTCGACTCTGCAAACCCCGCGGAGGAATCACTGAAGCTGAAGAATGTGCTTGGCGGAAACATGCCGCTGTGCTAAATCTTCCTCTCTAAAGAAAAAGCGTTAAATACCTTATTCGATATAATAGAGTACAGAGAATCCGCCTGGCTGAGGCTAGTTCTGGTGTTTAATATGATTAGACAGCCTATCGTCGTAGTGATGGGTCACGTAGATCACGGCAAGACCTCCTTGCTAGACAAGATAAGGAAGACATCTGTTGCGAAGAGAGAGAAAGGAGGGATAACGCAGCACATCGGCGCAAGTGAAGTCCCTACAGATGCAATAGTGAAGGCATGCAGCGCAATGATGACGCTCATGCAGACCAAGCTCGAGATACCCGGGCTGCTTTTCATAGATACTCCAGGTCATGCGGCGTTCACCAACCTGAGGGAGAGAGGAGGCAGCATATCGGACATGGCAGTGCTTGTTTTGGACATCACAAAGGGCTTTGAGCCGCAGACGTTGGAAACAATCGAGATTCTGAGGGATTACAAGACGCCTTTCGTAATGGCGATGAACAAGATAGACCTGATCGAGGGATGGAAATCCCAACCGAATTCCACCTTCATTGCATCCTTCAACTCCCAGTCGCCAGAAGTCCAGCAGGAGTTTGAGAAGAGGCTTTACAGCTTCGTAGGAAGGCTGAACGAGCTTGGCTTCCAGTCAGAGAGGTTTGACAGGGTATCCGACTTCACGAAACAGATTGCAATAATACCGATAAGCGCCAAGACAGGAGAGGGCGTGAACGAGCTGCTGATGTTCATAGCAGGCCTCTCCCAGAGGTTTCTGAAAAGCAGGCTGCATCTCAAGGCAAAAGGTGAGGGAAGAGGAAGCATACTCGAGGTGAAGGAGGAGACGGGCCTTGGGACCACAATAGATGTAATACTCTATGACGGGATGATAAAGAGAGGAGACGAGATAGTCTTTGGAACGGTAAATGGGGCTAAAACAACAAAAGTGAGGGCGCTGCTCAGACCAAAGCCGATGGACGAGATGCGCGACCCGAGGGAGAAATTCCTCAATGTTGAGCAGGTGCATGCAGCCGCGGGAGTGAAGATAGCTGCACCCGGTCTGGAGGATGCAATTGCGGGCTCCCCGCTTTTAGTGGCAAGCAAGGCGGATGAGCAGAGGCTGAAAGCAGAGATCAACAAGGAGATCAAGGCAGTGCTTGTAGAGAAAGGGGAGGACGGACCCATACTGAAGGCAGACACGCTCGGCTCGCTTGAAGCGATAATGAAGCTGCTGAAGAATGAGAAGATTCCTGTGAACAGGTCGGGCATAGGCGCAGTCGTGAAGAAGGACGTGGTTGACGCATCGGGAATAAGGAACCACAACAGGTATTACGGCATTGTCCTTTCCTTTAATACAGAGGTGCTTCCAGACGCGGAGGAGGAGGCGAAAAGGGCAGGAGTCACGATAATGAGGGAAGGGCTAATCTACGCGCTACTTGACAACTACAAGAAGTGGGTTGAAGCAGAAAAAGAGCAGGAGCGCTCCCAGGCCTTCTCGTCCCTGACCCTGCCTGCAAAAATCAAGGTCCTGCCGGGCTGCTGCTTCAGGGCCTCCCACCCCGCAATATTCGGCGTGGATATCATCACAGGAAGGATAAAGCCCGATTATGAGCTGATAAACGAGAAAGGCGTGGTGGTCGGCAGGATAAAATCCATACAGAGCGAGAAGGAGAGCATTCCGGAAGCAAAGGAAGGGCTGGAGGTTGCAATCTCAATGGGCGAGCCAACCTTCGGAAGGCAGGTGAACGAGGGAGACATCCTTTATACAAACGTCCCTAGGACGCATGCCAAGCAGCTTACGAGTAGATACAAAGAATTTCTCAATCCCGATGAAATTGAACTGCTTGGCAAGATCCGAGGTATTCTAGGTGATACGTTTGTGGCATCCTCACACGACTGATGTGCGCTTTCAGCCCCTGTTTCATGGCGTGTAGTTCCTGCTTCATAGACGGTGCTTCTGCAACATCTCTCTCCTTCTGCAAGGAATTGCAGGCGTTACTTCCGCTGTGCCCCAGCGTAGTGATACTATCTGCTAAAATAAGGTATTTAAAGAATATGGAGGGGTAACTTTCCAGTAAATGCGCGAAGACGACAGGATTATAAAGATTAATAACGATATCATATTCCAACTTTTAGGAGGAGGTAATGATGAAAATTGTCATTTCAGACCCAAAAACAGGAAGGAGCTACCAAACCGAGATAGGAAAGGATAAGGAAACCGCGCTTGTTGGCTTGAAGATAGGCGACGCGCTTGACGGCGGTGCAGTTGGAGCTGCAGGATACAAGCTGCTCACCACCGGAGGCAGCGACAAGGACGGTTTCCCAATGAGGAAGGATTTGAAGGGAGGCAGAAAGGCACACCTGCTGCTTTCAGGCGGAGTTGGATTCAAGCCTAGGACGCACGGGGAGAGGAGGAGGAAGAGCGTGAGAGGCAATCTAATAACCGACCAGACAGTGCAGCTGAACACAAAGATTACGGAGTGGGGCCAGGCGAAGCTGGAGGAGTTGTTCCCGCCAAAGCCGAAGGAAGAGAAGAAGAAATAGCGGTGGTTGATTGGGTCAGGCTGAGGTCAACATAGGTCTTCTTGGTCATGTGGAGCATGGCAAAACATCTGTTGTGAGATGCCTCACAGGTGTCTGGACTCTGGTTCACAGCGAGGAGAAGAAGAGGGGCATAACGATAAGGCTGGGTTACGCCGATGCTACTTTCAGGAAATGCCCGCAGTGTCCTGAGCCTGAGGATTTTACTGTGGAGGAGAAGTGCCCGAAATGCGGCACTGCCACCGAAGTTCTCAGAAAGGTTTCCTTCCTTGATGCTCCCGGGCATGAGACCCTGATGGCCACAGCAATTGCAGCGTCAAGCATAATAGACGGCGCAATTCTTGTCATAGCTGCAAACGAGCAGTGCCCCCAGCCGCAGACGCTTGAGCATCTTATGATTCTTGACATCCTCGGGGTTAGGAACATTGTGGTAGTGCAGAACAAGATTGACCTGGTTGACAAGGCAAAGGCAAAAGCGAATTACGAGCAGATAAAGAGCTTTGTCAAGGGTACTATCGCAGAGAATGCCCCGATAGTGCCGTTCGTTGCGAACTACTGCCTGAACATGGATGTCCTCATCGGCGAGATACAGAAGCACATCCCGACTCCAGAGAGGAATCTGAACGCGGTACCAAGGATGTACATAGCCCGCTCGTTCGACGTTAACAAGCCAGGCACGGGAATTGAGAAGCTTGTCGGAGGAGTGGTAGGCGGCTCGCTCATACAGGGCGAATTGAAATGCGGTGATGAGATTGAAATACGGCCTGGCTCGCCCAAAGGGGAGAAGGACAGGGAGAGGTACGAACCTGTTGTTTCAAAGGTTGTTGCGTTAAACGCGGGAAGAGATAGATTGGACAGGGCGATACCTGGAGGGCTTGTCGCTGTTGGGACGAGTTTGGACCCTTCGCTGACAAAGGCTGACACCCTTGTGGGCAACATACTGGGGAAGGTGGGAGCGCTTCCTGATGCAACAGACATATTGGAGATGGGGTTCCATCTACTTCAGAGACCGGATATGGAGAATCCTCCTTTCAAGCTAAACGAGCCCCTTGTCCTGGGTGTGGGGACTTCCACCTCTGTCGGGTTTGTCGAGAAAATAAAGAAAAATCTTATGACTGTCAAGCTGAAAAGGCCCGTGTGCGCGGAGAGCAAGACCAAGATCGCAATAAGCAGACGAATCGGTCAGAGATGGAGGTTGTGCGGCTTCGGCGTGCTTCAGTAAACTTTCTCCCCAACAAGAACCTCAATCCCTTTCTCCCCAAGAATTATCGGCACCAGATCCATCGAGTGGTTCGTCCTCCTCATTTTCAGTACTTCGATCGCCCTTATCTTCTTTTCTTTCTTCTCCAAGCAGTGGAGGAGTATTATCCCATCAGCGATGAACTCGCTTACTGTATCCCTGCTCAAGTAATCAGATTTCTTAGGGAGCTCTGATACCACCAGGGAGGTTAGCTGGGAGGATTTGAGCTTGCCCATTATATCCATAACTGCCCTGCGCGTAATGGTTTCTGGGGGAAGCTCAATTGCTATGTCCTCCTTCTTCAGCCCTAGGCTCATGAGGGTCTCAACATCTGCTATGACTTCCGCGTACACACCAATGGTGGATATTGAGTCGTAGACAAGCCTGCTTGGCTTGAACGAATTTATAGCGTTCTCTATCTCTGAATTGATGTGGGAGAGGTGGTGCTTTGAGGGGGTGAACGTCATTATCCTGAGCTTCCCATCAGCCTCAAGCTTCTCCAAATCCCAGCCGAACTGAGCTGCCTGCGAGGTTACATCCTCGTGCGATTCCTCAAATGTGACAAACATTCCCTTCTCCCCAAATTCGGTAATGCCATTCACAAGGAACTGCAGCCCAAATATCGTCTTGCCGGAACCGGCTGCTCCGGAAACAAGCACAACCGCGTTCTTCGGGATGCCCCCTTTCAGGAGCTCGTCCAATCCTTTCACACCAGTTTTTGTTCTCTCCATTCGTATCACCCTATTTGAATCTTCTCCAATCACTATCAAACTTTTTCAATTTAAACTCCTTCACCCTGAAGTAGGAGTTGAGCTTCCCCTTCTCCTCCTCCACCCGGAATTCCACTACGCCGTCAAAAAGCCCCTCAATTGCGGAAAGAACCTCCTCGTTAATTCCTTTGTCAACACAGAAAATTGCTCCGCACTTCGCATCCCTGAGCTTCGCGAAATTCGTGCTCAGGAAGTCGGTCAGCTCCTCTGAATTATATTTTGGGATGAGGAGATTCAGGACATTGATGAAAGCAAGCCGAGGCTCTCCCCCGAGCATCTTTGAGATGCTCAGCGCAATCTCATTTATATCCGGCTCAGCCTTTATGAAAAGCAACCTGTTTTTCTCCCACTCGCTGAACCACCCTTCTTCCTTTCTGGGGTCGTATGAGAGCACCGCACAGAACTTTCCATCTTTCACTTTCCTGCGTACCATATCCAGGCAGAACTCCTCCTCGCCACTTCCAACAGTTCCCTCAACAAGAACTATCGAGCCCTCGGGGAAGACCAACATCCCCCTCCCTAGCCCCCTCGCAAATGGGATGATGGCGTTCAGCAGTACGATGACGAATAAGAGGAGGAGCACAAACTGAACAATCTCCCATGGCAGATCCTGAAGCGATAGAAGGTTGGTTATCCCAGCAGGGGCGTCTATCACCCTGAAGCCTCTCGTGCGATTGGCGAGCAGATTTCCTTCATTGTCAGCCACGCTCACCCTAAAAGAATTATAGTCATCGGTGACAGGGCTGACATTCTCGAAAGCAAACTCCCCGCTAGATGCGTCATATCTGCTGAGTATGAACCTTGAATCGTTCCCCTCGATGCTGTAAGTTATCTCTCTGCCCTTCGATATCATGCCACTTACCACAACTTTCTTCTCCTCACCAACGTTGATTGTCTGGTTTTCAAGAGGTGACGCTATGCTTATTCCAGGTCTTTCATAGCAGATCTGGGTGATTCTGTCGCACAGAAGCCCCTCGGGGCAGCCGCATTTCGAGCATTTGCTTACCAATGCCCCATCCATGCAGAAGTATGGCTTGTTGTTAGAGCAGGTATCGCGGGCAGTTCCATCCCCGCAATCCAACCCATAGCATTTGCCGTCCATCGTGCATATCTTGCCTTCCGGGCAACCACATGTTGGGCACGCATGGACCCAATTTCCATTGTTGCAGTATTTCGGCTTGTCTGGAGAGCACTCTCCACTAGGTGTGCCGTCACTACAGTTCATTCCCGGGATCTGACACACATAATTTTTGCATACCTCTCCGCGCGAGCATTCAGAATCCTTTCTACAGCACAGCCCAGCAGCGCAGCAGTAGCCAAACTCGCAATGACCCGAAGCACACTCTTTGCTTTCAGAACACTCCTCCCCATCCTCAAGAAGCTTCTTCCCGACGCATTGATTGTTTCTGCATTCCTCTCCAAAATTGCACGAGCAGTCTGATGGACAGTTCCCGCACCCTTCCCCACCCTCACATATCCTGTTCCCGCAACAATTCTCCTTATACGTCTCAACACGTGTTTTCCCGCTGCAGATATACTTTTTGCATACCTCTCCAGGCACGTCACCTAAACATGTTCCTGCACCGCAATCCTCAGGACAGCTGCAACAGTCCTCAATCCCAGAGTCGCATTTTCCGTTGGGGCATGACGTAGCTGAGATGCACTGACCGTTGCTACATATCTGCCCTGTTGGGCAGCTTATTGGAGTGTGGGTGCAGCTTGCGCTGCATGTCCCTGGGTTGGAGCAGGCATCCTGTGTGCAGGGATCTGCATCAGCACATTGGCTAGGGGTGGTGCATTTGGGAGTAACGCATTTATTATCGCAGCAGATGCCGGTATTGCAGCCACAATCCTTACAGCAGCCCTCTTGGCTCTCTCCAGCATCGCAGACTCCATTTCCGCATGTTGTCGCGGATAGACATTCACCTCCGATACACTGACCAGAAGGGCAGTCCACACAGGTGGCTGTGCATGTTGCAGTGCAGCTCCCGCAGGTGTTGCCAGAGCACGGAATCTCGCAGGAGGCTGTTGGCGGGTAGGTGCACAGCTTTCCATCGCTAGAGCAGTAGGCTGCGGGGCAGGAGACGGTGCTAGTGCCACAACTTGTGCAGCTTGCGCTTCCACATGAAATAGGGTTTTGGCAGTGGCACACTCCACTCGTGCACACTTTCTCGCATGTTACTTGATTGGATGGGTAGGAGCAAAGTTTATCTCCATCACAATATGGGTTGCATGCTAAGATATCTTGCCCGCATGGTACCAGCTGGCCGTCGCAGCATGTCACCTGCGAAAGCAGGTCCTCGCATATCACTTCTCCTTTTGTTCTCTCACCGCAGTATGTAGCAAGACTACAACTATTTATCCGGTTGCATTCAGAATGGCATACCTCATCATCTATAAAAGTGCAGTCAGACTCACATTTAGAAATGCAGGTTTTTGTACTTGGGTCGCATACCTCCGCTGCTTGACAGTCAGAATTCGTGCAGCACCCATCCGTAACCCCAGAGCATTTGTTATTAGGACAGCATTTACCCGATTTGCAAATACTATCGCAATAGCATGGCAGAGACGCAGCTTGAAGCGGTTTGCAATAAGACCCATTAGCCCCCAGCCCATTGCAGACGCCAGAGTAAATGCCGGTACTACACACAGTACCGCATGGGAGAGGTCGTGTGCATCCCCCTATCCCATCGCAAGTGCCGCATACATCACAGCGTGCTTCGTAAAAAGGTGGGAGTGAATCAATGCAATCCCCACCCAAGCATACTGTTCCAGCGTTGCAGACGTAGTCTCCAAAGCACTTATACGTAGGGCCCACCCATTTATACGATCCTACTCCGCAATTATCAGACATGCAACATCTGTCACCCTCCGAATACGAAACATTAGAGAAGAAGATGAGTAGAAGTATAACTACGTTTAGCCGAAGTGATGCCATATTTTTACATTAAGCTACTATATATAATAAGATTATCTCTCGGAGAGTGGGATAATATTCATCTTCACTTCCTCTTCAAGCGAAATCTCAGCAGCCTTTTCTTTCATTGCCGGCGGCACCTTAATAATTCTGGTACCGCCAATCCACCCTTCCGTTTCCCCCTCATGAATATGCCCGCATATGTTCATGAAAGGCTTCTTCTCCTCAATTATCCTCCTTATCGACTTGCTGCCCGCGCTCACTCCTGCAGATGTTTTGTCAACGCCGGAATCGTATGGAGGGGAGTGCGTTACGAGAATCGTCTTCTGATTCATCCTGAACTTGTTGAGCTCCTCGTAAATCTGCCATTCCTCATACTCAGTTGGAGTGTTGAACGAGGTTGGGCTGCTGCCACCGAAGCCTATGAAATTCCACTCGCCGATCTCCGCCTTCTGCATGTGCAGGAATATCCCCTTTCTTTCAAGCAGATCAACAACCTGCTGCGTGTCCATGTTCCCGTGAATCGCCCACACCTTCTCGCCCCTGAGCACGTCCAAAAGGTCTTCTGCATAGGAAAGAGGGCCGTTCTGCGTTATATCGCCTACAATAAGAATTAAGTCAAACCTCTCCCTCTCTAGAAGGTTCGCCAGCTCCTCAAGTATGAATTCCTCTGAGTGCAAGTCCGCAAGCGCCAGAATCCTCATGCTAACCCTTCCTTATCTCATCCATCCTTTTATCCAAAGCGGCCTTCAGCTTCTCTGCTATGAAATTCTTTGTGTAGAAATCTGCTTTCAATGCAATTGCTATCTTGGTTGAGAGCAGCCTCGCAATCCTCCCCCTGTCCTTCTTAGGAGCGCAGTTCACCCAGGGATGCTGGAAGAGTATGCCGTGCTTCGGCGGCTTGGTATGTTGCCTAAGGTGCTTGAAAAGCGCCTTCTCTGCCCCTAGGACTTGGATGGTGCTTGCAGGCATGTTTGCCAGCCTCTTCAAGCTGCCTGCATGGGCAATGAGCTTCGCGGCAAGCGTTGCATCAATCAGATAGGTAAGATTCGGGCAGACCTCCTTCGCCACAACCACCTCATACTTCTCAAGCGAGTCTCTCAGCGTGCGCATGTCAAGAACTTCCGCGGCAAGCTCCCTTATCTTATCCAGACCCTTCTCTCCAAGCTCAACGCCAATGCTTCTCCCTGCCCTCTCCTCTATCTCCTTTGCCTTCCCCTCACCGACAATTTTTGAAATCTCACCCATGTCAAGATTCTTCCTGTCTACCTTCAGCACAAGCTCGCAGTACTTCTCGGGCTCATTCACCCTCAGCTCAGGGAAGTATATGCCGTACCACTCCTGCAGCCTCTCAAAAAGAAGGTTGCCGGCCCTGTCCAGCTCGTCTATTGCGTTGACGCACTGAATGAGCTGCCTGTCCCTTTCAAGATAGGCTTCCTTTACGCCTGCCCTGGCTTTCTCAAGAAGTTCTTCCCGTCCCATCAGACCACCAGGAGAATATTTAAACGTCAACATTTATTTATCTTCTTATATCTAATCAAGATGGTTGTATGAAGCAGGAGGTAATGGAGATAGCGCTCAAGCGCTCAATACTGATCCCCTCAAACGAGCTTTACTCACCTGTGGCAGGTTTCTACGATTACGGGCCGGTTGGAAAGGCGCTGAAGAGGAAGCTTGAGGAATACTGGAGGGACTTCTTCCTAAGGAAGGACGGTTATTTCGAGATAGAAACGGTTTACGTCCTTCCTGAAGTAGTGCTGAAGGCGTCCGGCCATCTCTCCTGCTTCGGGGACCCGGTTGTAGGCTGCACAAAATGCGGCAAGAAATTCAGAGCAGATCATCTGCTCGAGGAGAAGGGCAAGAGATGCGAGGGCGCCAAGCCTGAGGAATTGAACAACAAGATCAAGGAGAACAACATCCGCTGTCCGGAATGCGGCGGCCCTCTCGGTGAGGTGGGCTGGTTCAACCTGATGTTCAAGACAAACATAGGCCCTATCGAAGGAACGACAGGCTACATACGCCCCGAGACTGCGCAGGGGATATTCCTTGACTTCCAGAGGGTTTTCAGGAGCCATGGGTCTAAGTTGCCAATGGGCATAGCGCAGATTGGGAAGTCCTTCAGGAACGAGATATCGCCAAGGCAGGGACTTGTGAGGCTCAGGGAGTTCAGTCAGATGGAGCTGGAGTACTTCTTCAACCCCAATTCACCGACTCACCCCAAATTCAAAAGGGTTGAGAAGGAGAAATTTAGAATCTACAGCAGAGAGGAGCAGAAGAAAGGGACTGACAACTGCATTGAGCTTACCGCAAGGGAGGCTGTTGAGAGGAAGATTGTTCCAAATGAAATAATGGCATACTTCATGGGAAGGGAGATGCAGTTCTATCTGAAGCTGGGAATTCCCTATGACGCATTGCGCTTCAGGCATATGCTTCCGGAAGAGACACCGCATTATTCCGGAGGGAACATTGACTTGGAAGTGAAGACATCTGTCGGGTGGGTTGAGGTGATAGGCAACGCCTACAGGACTGATTACGATTTGAAGAGCCACTCGAAGTCAAGCGGCAAGGATCTGTCCGTCTCGCTTGAGGATGGAGGCAAGGTCATGCCTCACGTCGTCGAGCCAAGCTTCGGGGTTGACAGGACAATCCTCTGCATGCTGGAGCACTGCTACAGGAAGGGAGGAGATGCCGAAAGAAGGGATTGGGAGTGGTTTGATTTCCCAGCTTTTCTATCTCCTTTCGAAGCAGCTGTTCTTCCGCTCATGAAGAAGGACGGGCTTGCGGAGAAGGCTACTGAACTTGCAGATTCACTTAGAGAGAAGGGCTTTGATGTTCTGTATGACGAGACGGGGAGCATAGGAAAGAGATACGCGAGACAGGACGAGATAGGGACGCCCTACTGCATAACAATTGATTACGATACGCTGAAAGAAGGAACCGTCACAATACGCTTCAGGAATGACGGCAAGCAGACAAGGGAGAAGATTGACAAGCTGGAGGAGAAGCTTCACTCTTTCATCAAAGGTAATGTCTTATGCCTGCCCTAGAGATACCGGTAAAATGCTTTAGCCTTGAACATACGATGCTCAGCGGGCAGCCTCCTTTCTTCCTGATGGATTACAACAACGGGGTGGCGCAGTTTCTTACAGGCAGTTCCTTGGTCTCGCTGCAGCAGCTAGGGGATGCGCTTCGAATTGAGTGGAAAGGTGATGAAACTGAGCAGGAAATCAGGGAAGTTGTGGAGGACAGGTTCCGGCTGAAGGATGACATGAAGTGCATCTACAGGAAGCTCATCAGGGACGAGTTCATGCTCCACGCTGTCCGGGATCTATACGGGCTGCGATTGACGCTTTCAGACCCATGGGAGACTCTCGCCTGCTTCATCTGCTCGGCAAACAACAACCTCAAGAATATAAAATGCATTGTGGGAAACCTCTCCAAAAAATTTGGGGAGAAGGTTGAAATAGAAGGGAAATGCTTCCACCGCTTTCCTGAGGCGGGAACCCTTTCAAAAGCAGACTTGAAATCTTTCAAGGAATGCAAGCTGGGCTTCAGAGCGGAATACTTGAGGAATGCCGCGAAGGCATGCTCCGGCAAGATTGATTTGAACGACATTGCCCGCATGGGCTACAAGGAGGGGAAGATGGAGCTGATGAGGATACCGGGAGTTGGGGAGAAGATTGCTGACTGCGTGCTGCTCTTCGCCTACGGCAAGCTGGAGGCATTCCCCATAGACGTCTGGGTGAGGAGGACAATGCAGAAGGTCTACTTCAAAAACAGGAAAGTTAGTGATGAAGAGATAAGAGAATTTGCGGGCGACTACTGGGGAGGATACGCAGGATACGCCCAGCAGTATGTTTACTGGTACGGAAGAAATAAGTCAACTAACCCTTTTTGAATACACTTACATAGAAACCAGTTTCAGCTTCTATGTCTATCCTGTTTCCTTTGGGGGTATAGCAGAAATCATAGGTTGCGCCACGCTCGTCAGGCCCATCTACATACCCAACTCTACGCCAGCTAGAGTTGTAGTAATCTTGCAAATAGTAATTTATATGCCAAAGACTGCATCCTGCGCAGCTATCGCTATACCCATGTATCATCACTTGAGAGCCCGGTGTTACATTATACGTCTTCCACCCACCGCACCCACCATAGTTGAACCAATCTGCAGCATTCTCTCCTGTTGAAGGGATAGCTGCGCCGTTACTGCCCGTGCATGTTGCAGTTGCAGCCTCAGAGGGCCAAACTCTCAGACTGTAATTTCCGATGCAGTTCTCAGCAGGAGCAGAAGTTTTGTTATATCCATAAGTCTGGTTTAGGTTTGCTAGGCTGAGGTACACCATAATATTTCTGGTGTTGTAATAGTAGAAGTACTCACTATAAGCCCTATACCCTTCCTTCTCTACTTCGATTTTCCCATCCATAATATTCCCACCGTTTAACCTTGCCACTCCATCTGAATCCGTGTAATTCGTCGTGGCAAGTGTGTAATTACCTATTGAGGTCTTGTTGTAAATACTAACCTTCGCTCCTTCAATATTGTTTAAAGCCAACCCTGAAGCGTCATAGCTCCGCACAGTTACAGTAAATGGTTTCCCACTGTAATTATAGTAATTATACTTCTTTGTGAGGTAGACAGTTATATTTCTGGAATATGTCGATAGATACGTAGTATAATCGTCATAGCTCTCCTTGCTCACAACAATCTTACCATTTTCAATACTCCTCTTTCCAAAATCCGCAACGCCGCTTGCGTTCGTGTATTTCGTATCAATCACTTCATAATTCTGGGTGTAACCTACTGCGCCTCCATCAGCAAATATCGAACTCCCGTTGTACAGGACAACCTTCGCCTCTGCAACCGGGACGCTGCTTGAGTAGCTCCCCTCCCGGACGTTGACCCTCAGAGGCTCAAGCTTCCGCAGCATGATGCTCGAGTTGGTATCTCCCTGGTATACGTAGTCAGTGCCCTTGAGGTAGCCCTCCTTTGATGCTTCAACAGTGTAGCTGCCAATCTCCAAGTCGGTGAACTTCGCAATTCCGTTGTCATCCGTCTTTGCACTCTTTATCGGTTCCAGCGTGTTCATTCCGCCATACTCATAATCAATATAGGAATAGCCGTACTTGTACAGGTTAACCTTTGCGTCTGCAACAGGCATTTGATGGAAGCTCTCATCGTTCTCGTACACCTTCACGGTAAGGGTCATCTTGTCGGTCCACCTTGCCTCCTCACCCGGGAACTCAAGGCCAAAGATGATGTTTTCTGCTTTGTTTATCACCGCATCCTTCTTCTCCTTCACATACGCAACAACCACGAGGGAGTAATCCCCGACTCTCCTCTCAAGGTATATGAGGCTCAAGCTCATCGGCATAATATAAGACGAGGAGCTCTCCTTCATCTCCTTAAGGCAAGCCTCCTTGTTACCCCTCTTCACAACCTCAGCACCGCCTCCTGAAGAGGAATCGTTGTAGCACAGATTGCTATCTGCCCTCTTCCCCTGCAGCATGGCGACTGCATAATCCCCATTCTCATCCCCGAACAGCGAGACGTATGCACTGGAATTCTCGATGTATGCCATCCCATCCCCGAAAAACTTCCCTACTCCCGAGAACTTCTTTTTCATCTCCGCGCTCCCTGCGAGCAGCTGCTCAGCCTTCTTCGTGTCGTACTTCTTCTCCATTATGAAATCGCATCTCAAGCTTTCATTAATTGACGGTTTCTCTGCAACATTTTCGTTAACAACATAGCTGTAGCCTTGCTGGTAATAGAGGAAATTCAGCCATTCTCCTTCTCTCCATACGCACAGCGGGTTCTCCTTTCCTTTGTCATAGCTGCTGTACAGCAGCACCACCTGTTTACCGTTAATCTGCTTCGTCTCATTGACCAGGTCCTCGTATCCCCCTGGAAGGCTCTCCATCAGCTCGTTCAGCTCCATAGTTGTATTCAGCTTTATGACAGCGGCGCTCCCTCCATCCTCGTAGGTGAATACTGCAAGCTGCGCCCCGTGCAAATTCTTGAGAGCCTTGCCTCCCATGGCAGTTCCAATCAGGGAGATCAGCTCGGCGAAGGCATCCCCGTTGACATCGGCAAGCACGGCATTGGCCACCCCCTCTGAAGGCAGGTTTGAGAATATTTCGTATTTCGTTTGCTCTTCAGGAGGGAAAAGCACGCATCCCGAGAGCAGAACCAAAGCAAGAGCCAATAGAACTGCCTTTCTCATAGAAAACCACCGCAAGAATTAGGACAACCACGAGATTTAATACTTTCTTTGTTGCAAGGACGTATCACATGAACTCTGCCAAGCTGAACTGCTTCTTGTCCTCATTCCCGAAAACAGACGATATATCGCTCTCAAGCAGAGACAGCCTCTGCTTCAGGTAAGCGGGCAGCTGATACTTTTCCGCAAGCTCCTGGGAGATTTTTAGGTATTTTTCAATCCCTCCCTTCGAAATTGTCAGGACAAGCTTTCCTCCGCATCTCCTGCACTTGCCTGAAAGAGGAACTCTCCTGTACTTGCTGTTGCAGCTCACGCACCTGAAAATCTGCCTCGAGAAGGAACGCAGGTTGCCGTAAAGGTCGGGCAGGAAGTGGCTCAGTATCAGTCTTTCCGTCGCATCCCTCACATTCACAGCCCTTATCTTCTCGGACAGGGCGAACTGCGCATCTATCTTCTCCTTCATGCTTTTCAATTCAACGTATTTTGTCATGAGTGGTATCCCTTCCAGCGAACCTGTCCCATGGGTGAATCCCAGTCCGTAATACTGCTCCGGCTTTCCTAGCCTGTCCGAAACCTTCTCCACCTTCACCTCTCCCGCATTCTCGAACTTCATGCTAGATTCATATAGCTCAAGAGGATACTCGCTGCAAATCTCCATCGCATGCACCTCATCATCAACCTCCTTCGGGTTTACCACTGTTGTCAGAACAAGGGAGGCATCCATCGTCCCTCCCCTGCTGTCCGGCAGGAATTTCTTTGAGAAGTTTATCAACGCATCCAGAAGCAGCATCATGGAATCCTCATCCCCGTCGCAGTTCCTTCTTCTTGCCGAAATCATGTATGGGTGCGCGTAACCCACATGCGCTTTTGTGAAGCCAATTATCCTGCCGAGGACGCCGCATGAGGTGTGCGGCGACAGGGTGACTACCAGCTTTCCAACAAGCTCATCCGTGTTTTTAACATTGTAATAAGGAGGAAGCCCGTACAGGTAGATCAGGCAGTCATCAATGAAATTCGCAACTTTCACCATATAGCCCGCTCCTCTCTCAGCTATTATAACGTCCTGCGGCTTCATCTCGACAAGCTGGTTACCATCCTTCAGCTCCTTCCCCTCAAAATCCTTGCCGTAGCCAATCTCCTTCAGCTTCTCAACACCCACCCCAATCTCATTCGGTCTGAAGTGCGTTAACAGGACATTTGTTGAATCGAACCTTGCAGTACCGTCCTTGAAGACGAAAACGCCGTGCTTCGCCCTGAGGATGCCTTTCTCAAGCGGCTCGGGAATCTTGCTTCTGCTTGTCATCCCTTTCACTCCCTTAATCTCATCAGGCAGGCTGCCGCATCTCTTCACCGCGTCGTCAACCAGACTCACAAGGTTGATCCCCCTTGAGTCCGATTCAGATGCGCGTGACTTGCACCTTTCGCAGACATCACCGTGGACCTCCCTGCTGCATTTCAGGCATACTTTTGCAGGCACTGTCCTCACATCACAGAGGGGGCACTTGTTGCTTGTCATAACCCTCTTGCAAGAGGGGCAGGTCATCCTTGCAACCTCAACGACGACTCCCCTTCCCTCGTACCTCTCGCTCTCCTTTGCCTTCCTGTATGCTTTCACCACGTCCCTTGTCGCGCCTCCCCAGTTTCCTATAGGAAACAAAACGTGCGGGGCCGGCTTCATCTTCCTCTCCCTCGCCTTCTCAGGTCTCCCCATCCTGGCACCTATGTAGACAGGTGCCTTCTCCCTCAGCTTCACGCCGGCAAGCTCCCTTACCATGTCCATTGCTTTCTTCTCCTTTGAGAAAACAGAATTGAGTTTCTCCGGGCTTATCTTCCTGTTCTGCAGTATGCCGAGGCTCATCAGAAGGGGCATGGCGTGCTCCCTCACCACAACCTCGTTTCCCTCGACTGTATGAGGCACGCACAGCTTCTCCAGCACTTTCTTTCCACCGCCTTTCTCAACCCTCAGCTCCTTCAGCTTGAACCATTCGTAGATCAACTTGCCATTCGCAAGCCAGTCGACAAGCTCCTTCAATTCATCCGCAGTGATGTCGTGCCATAGGTATGTGTAGTCTGGGTGCAGCGGCACCCCGAACTTCTCTGAAATCTTGAACGCATCCTCCCCGCTCAGCTCTTGGGGCGCAGCAGTCTTCGGGTCGGCTCCCTTCTCTTTTGCAGCCTTCTCCAGCTCCTTGCGCCAGAACTCCTCACAATAACCACTGGGGATTAGGGGATGGTTGGACTTGTAGAAATCCCCGTATGAAATGAGCAGATCCCCAAGCGAGAGAATCACTTCCACATCATTCTTTACCTTCTCGGCCTCCTCTACGCTTTTCACCTGCAGCACGCTTCCGTCCTTCAGCTTCACGAACGGACCTTCAATTGTGCTGCACGGTGTGACAATGCACCCTTTGCCGGGCCTCTCCACCTTCATCTGCGTGCCGGTTGTCAGGAACCCATCCAGAAGAATCATTGTTGCAGGATGGATCGCCTTTGCAGCAATGCCGCTCATCCTCGTCCTGCCGTACCTGAGCCTGAAGCCCCCTTTCTCAGAAGGATAGCTGAAGATGGGTCTGCCTGCGACGATATCATCCAGGTATAATCTGTTGGGTTTTATCCCCCCTCCCGACTCCTTCTTCGGAACTTTGACGCAGGCTTCCAGCCAGCTCCAGTTCAGTCCGATATTTTTCGTGTATCTGAGCACCTTGCTTGCCTTCTGCGCGATTCCTTCTCCAATGACAAGGCACATCCCTCCCCTCACCCTGTTCGTCTCAATCCTCGGCAGATCCTTGTGGACGGAAACCTCAAATTCCTCAGTTGGCTCGCCGTCAATGCACACAGGGCAGTTCTTCACAATCACCCTTATCTCATCATCTGTCGGTCGGTACTGCAGCCTCGCGGCACGCACATCATACAATGCGATCTCCTCAACATACCTCTCCACTTCCGTGTCAGTCGGCCTGTAATCCGCAATGCTGAACCTCCTCCTTGCAAAATCTGCAAGCACCACGCTGAGAGCCGCAACGGTTCCTCCAGCGCTTCTGATAGGACCTGAGAAATACATCGCAAGATAATCGCTTCCGTCAGGATTCTTCCTTATCCTGATGGCAGAAATCCCCTCCGTGGGGGCAACCAGCACCCCTTCGGTGAGAATTGCCACTCCTGTTCTGACCGCCTGCTCAATCACCTTCTCCCTGTCGCCCTCATTCCTTTCGATTATCTCCTTCACAATGTCAAAAGCAAGCGTCTCCCTCTTCTTGTCCATTCCCAGTTCCCTTATCCTCGCGGCAATTCCCGCAGGACCTACGATACCCTCAACCCTTGCGGCAATGTCCTCTGCAGGCAGTATCTCAACCTTCCCGTCTGGGTCAAAATTCTTTGCCCTTGCCTTCTCTGCGACAGAGTAGGCATCAGCGAAGCCTTTCTGCAAGCTTTCGAAATACTCCTTCATCCGCTTTCCCTCTTCATGAAGTTTATCACGTTCATCCTTCCGCTTCTCAAATCCAGCACAGGCAGAATGCATGGGCTTGGCGTGTGGCCCTGCCTCAGCTGGAAGTCGGTCTGGCTCTGCCATGTGCCGGAATTCACAACAACCGTTCCTTTGTAATTGTCATATCCGTTCTTGTGGACGTGCCCCATGTGCACAATGTCCGGCACTTCTTCGATAAGCATGTAATCCTTGCTTTCTGGAACAACGGGATTCTCCCCGTAGATTGGGCTAAGGTTCCTCCTCTTCAGCAGCTCCACCATTGGTTTTTCAGGATGCTGGTAGCTCATTCCGGATATCCCTGCGATGATTGAATCAAGCGAAGTCCCATGGTAGACAAGAGTTCTGAACCCCTCAATATCGATAAGCGAAGGATTGCCCACTACGTGCATCCTTCCGTTGTCAGCCTTGAGCAGTTCCTTCGTAATCTGAGGCTGCGGCTCTGCCCTTCTCACTGCATCGTGGTTGCCCGGCGCTATGATGAGCTCAATATATTCAGGGATGGAACTCACGAATTTCAGGAACATGTCGTACTGCTCGTAAATGTCCTTGATGATAAGCTCCTTCTCCTGTTCGGGATATATGCCTATGCCGTCAACCAGATCCCCCGCGATTATGATGTATTTTATCCTTCCAACCAGCTCCTTGCCGTTCTCCCCGTCCATCTCGCCGTTCAGCCATTTCAGCATCTTCTGGAACTGCTCCTGCATGAAATTCCTGCTTCCCACATGCAGGTCGGAGAGGAATGCGATGCACACATCCCTGTCAATCACCCTCTGGGTCCTGATCGGCAGGTCGGGCCAGATTACATCGTTCGCAATTATGAACGGGTCGGAAAATCTTCCGTCTATTGCGACAACCTCATCCAAAAGAAGGGTGTTTGCCTTTTCAAAGCAGCTCCTCTGCGGCTCCCTCTCTGACTTCAATGCCAGGACTTTGGCAACTCCCTCCTCGCTTTCCAGTTCTATCATGATATGCCCATTCTTTGTAATCCTCTTGCTCGTCACCATGCCTACAAGCCTGACTTCCCTTCCCTTAGCAAACCCGCCCAATTCGCCAATGCTGCTTATTCCGGTTGCACCCACCCTCATCTCCAGCATCTTCTTTGTCCTCTTCAATCTATCCCTGAACAGATTCACAAAATCATCAACGCTTCCTCCGCAATTGCATTTCCCGCTCACATCATACTCCTTCAGGAATTTCAGCTGAGGAGTGTACTCCTTTGCAATCGGCTTGAAGTCGCTCGCCCTTTTCACTTCCACAGCAGGCATGGGAATCTTCTTCTCCTCCTCAATAAGCTGCTCAATGAACTCCTTGCCAATGAAAAACTCCTCTCCTCTTCTTTCAAGAATCTTCCTAAGAAGCGAATCGTCATTCTTCTCCTTCAGGAACTCTACAGCATCTGGGCTAAGCAAAACCTCCTCCTTCTCGAAGAATTTCACAATCTCCTCGTCATTCATCAGCTTCAGCCTTTCACGGTTTCCAGGGCGCTCATCAGCGTCCATATCTGCGTGCGGGCGTGCATCGGCATATTGATGTCGTTGCTCACCTCATCAAGGAGGTATATTGCAGAACTTGCCCGGGTCCTCAGCTCGCCTTCGTCGCCCTTCATCTTCTCTTTCGCATCGGTGACCGCCTTCCTCACGTTCCTCGGAATTGACGTGTCGTTCTCCACCTCTTCCATCAAAGAGATTATCTGCTCCACATTTGTCTTTGCCATTTTCTCACCCAAGAGGAACCTCGTTGGGTTCCTCTACTTTCCAGTCTTTTGCTTTCTCTTTCTTTCCTCTAAAACTTCCTGAAGTGTATCGAATGCATCAAGGCACAAAGGCCATCCGACATACAGATGACTAGCCACAAGAACTTCTTTTAGATGCCCAGGCTCTACTCCTACATTCAAAGCACCATTGATGTGCCTCTTCAAAGCAAGTGTTTTCCCCAGTGGGATAAGCATCGAAACTATGCACATTTCCTTTGTTTTTAAATCCAAAGCAGGCCTGGACAGGATTCTCCCGTAAGCGGTATCAATCAACACATCTGCAAGCTCCTTATCATAGCTTTTAATCTTGTTTAGGGTGCTTGCCGCTTTTTCTCTGTAAACTTTTTCAAATATCCTTAATCCTTTTTTGTAGTCTTTGCTTTCCATATTGCCACCCTTCTCTAAAATGTCAAGCGGGCCTGGTGGGATTTGAACCCACGACCTTCAGCTTAGAAGGCTTGCGGGATTGCTCTTGCCGCGCTATCCAGGCTGCGCCACAGGCCCAGCTTCTAGCTTGAAAACTCTAGAAGAATATGTCACCTCCTCGCGCATTATCTTTATGAAAAACAAGTTTATTAATCTGTTTCTTCCGGCATTTTCCGCATGAAAGTCAGTTTCACTCAGGTATGAAACACGTCGGTGGAAACAGTGGAAACAGCCACCGGTTTTCGGCTTCCTCTCGTCGGTGAAGCGGAAAAGTCAGTTTCACTCAAAAACCTGCTCCGAAGTGAAACAGAAAAAAGACAGGCTCAGGCGTGAGGCGCCCGTTTTTGCCTGAAAAGAGGCATGTCAGTTTCACTGGCTTACATTCTCTCAGGAGCATCTATACCCAAAAGTTCCAGCCCGTTCTTCAGAACCCTCTTGGTGCATCCAACCAATGCCAGTCTTGCCTTCCTCTCCTTCTCAGGAGCAGTCAGCACAGGAGAAGTGGTGTAGAATTTGCTGAAAGCAGTAGACAACTCAATCAGGTAATCGGCAATGTAGTGCGGCCTGCAATCCTTCGCTGCATTCCTCACAACAGAAGGAAATTTGGCAATGAGTCTCACCAATCTTCTTTCATCAGGCGAATTCAAGATGGAGCAGTCCACTCCCTTGCATTTACCGGGAGACTTCTCAATTATGCGCGCTGCCCTTGCGTGCGAATATTGTATGTAAGGAGCGCTGTCCCCCTCGAAATTCAGCGCATCCTCCCAGCGGAACACAATCTTCTTCTCAGGAGATGTTTTCAGGAAGTCGAACCTGATGCCGCCGACACCGACTGCGCGGGCAATTCCCTCCTTCTCCTTCTCATTCATCTCCCTGAAGCGGTTCTTGATTTCGCCTTTTGCGTAATCAACCGCCTTCTCAATCAATTCATCAGCAGTATAGCCAATCCACGTGCCCTCCCTTCCCGAGAACTTCTCGTCAGGCAGCCAGGCATGCTCGTAGGAAAGATGAATGGAATTGCCTGCCTCCTTCTCGTACCCCATGCTCTTGAGCAGGCTCGCCAACACCTTCTGGGGATATTTCTGCTCCATCCCTATCACGTTCACGACAAGGTCCGCCTTTCCAAAGGGCATCTTCTTCCCCCTGGAGCTTGTTGTATAGAGCTGCTTGCCGTTCGGCTGCTTCATGAAGACACTGAAAGTGAACTTGTTCGGGAGGATGCCGAACTTCCAGAGCTGGAATGCAATGTCCTTTCCAGTGTAAGTTGCCGTGCCGTCTGACCTCACGAGAATCTTGTCAGGGCTTTCCATGTCCGCGAACTCCTTCATCCCCTCAAGCTTCGCGACGATGCAGCCCGAATTCTGTCCTTTACTTTCCTTCACTGCTGCGCCTTTCTTCAGGAGCATTTCAATTGCACCTTCAAGCATCTTTGTCTGCACAATGTTGTCCTCCCAAATCAGCACGTCCTGGAAGATGTTCAGCTTGAATGCAGTCTCATACTGAGCTTTCACGCACTTCTCTGCAAGCTCCCTGCCAAGCTTTGCAGTTTCGTTCCCCCCCTCCTCCAGTTTTTTCATTATCCCTCTCACTTCATCTTCAACTGCTTTCTCACTTGTCCTCCTTGCAACCTCGACATACTTCTTGCCGAGCCAGTGGTCCACCTTCCCATCAATCCTGCTGCTGAGCTTCATGTAGCCCCAGATGCTCTGCGCAACCTGCAGGCCCAAATCATCAATGTAGTTCTCCCTCTCAACCTTGTAGCCTGCAAACTCCAGAATCCTTGAGACAGAGTCGCCGAGCAGGGCGTTCCTCAGATGACCTATGTGCCATGGTTTGTTCGGGTTGACAGATGGAAATTCAACCAATGCCCTTTTGCCTTTTCCAAGGTCAACCTCGCCGTAATTCTTGTTCTTCTCAACTGCCTCTACCGTGAGTTCCGCGAACTTCCCGAAATTGAAGTAGAAGTTGAGGTAGCCTGCGCCCGCAACTTCCACCTTCTCAACCATGCCTGACGGCTTGGTGCTCCCCTTTATGCCCTCCGCAATGCTTCTCGGTGCCTTCTTCTCCCTCTTTGCAAGCTCGAAGCATATCGCACTGGCCAAATCCCCGAACTGCTCCTTCGGATATTCCAAGCTCTTTTCAATCTCTTCCTCAGTAACAGAGAGCTTGAGCTTCCGGCAGCTCTCCTGAATGAGCTTGACAACGTTTTCTCTCGCATGCAGAAAAGGGTCCTTCACGTAAACACCACGCAGGTTTTAATTATTTCTTTACGTATATTTAAGCCTAGGGGCTGTGGGCTAGTCTGGTATGCTCCGGGGTTCGGGACTCCGTGACCTGAGTTCAAATCTCAGCAGCCCCACTTGCATAGTAGTTTATAAATAAGCATATTACAGAAACTATTCTATGACGTGGACTACAAAACAAGCCATTGACTGCCTGGATGAGGAGGAGAGCATAAGCAAGGATGACAAGGAGCTCATCAAGAAGTTTGTGCATGAACGAAAAGCCATAAGCAATTTGAGGGAAAATACAGTAATAAAAATAATCTGCTTACTGAAGATGATGACCAAGATGCAGGCAAAGCCTTGGAAGAAGTTTAAAGGCCGTGCTGATGTTGTCGCTCTCACCACCAAGATTAATGAAAGCAAAATAAGCATCAAGACCAGGGAGAACCTGAGGCAGACATTCAAGCAATTCTATAAGTGGCTAATCAAGAACCCGCACCCTCTTGAGATTGAGGATGTGCGTACAAAGATGGAGCACCAGGACCGCAAGCTGCCTGAGAATATGCTGGTTGAATCTGATGTGCTGAGAATGGTTGACAGCGAGCAGAATCTGAGAAACAAGGCAATTCTTATGACTCTTTGGAGCTCGGGAGCCAGGGCTGCGGAGCTGTTGGGCATGAAGGTCGGGAGTGTTATATTTGATGAGTACGGAGCGCGAGTAATGCTGAGTGGAAAGACAGGCGACAGGTATGTCAGGGTTGTTGAGGCAGCTCCTTATCTGAAAGAATACCTTTTGAAAGTGCACCCTGACAAGGATAATATTGCAGCGCCTTTGTGGGTCATGATATTTAACCAGGGGAAAAGCTACTCAAAGATACCTTTGACCTATCCCGGGCTCAAGAGGATTACTGAAAGGACTGCTGCAAGATGCGGGATCCAGAAGCCGACTCATCCCCACGCATGGAGGGCATCAAGGGCCACATTTCTTGCAAAGTTTTTAACCAGTTCACAGCTGAAGGTTGTCTTTGGGTGGACACGAACCGCTATGTGCGATACTTATATCTCCATGCTGAACCAAGATGTTGATACGGAGCTGCTGAGGATAAATGGAAAGGTTGAGGAGAAGAAAGAGGAAAGCATACTGAAACCCGTAATATGCCCCAAGTGCAAGATCGAGAATAGGGTTGATTCCTTATACTGCTCGCAATGCTCTTTTCCTTTGACAGATGAGACACTCAAAAAGGAATATGTTGAGCGGGAAAAGCGGGACAGGTTCATGGACTGGCTGATGAAGCAGCCGAAAGTCAAAAAGATGCTCTCGGAATGGGAGTAAATTGCCTCTCACCCTTACCTTTTTGAGTTATTTCTTCAGAATTATTATTTTTTCTTCATTGTTTTTTTGGACATAGATTCAAGAAACCTTTTCGCTGGCTCATCAAGTGGTTCTGAATCAAATAATGCAACGTATTTTTGAACTGGATCTTTTATCGGTAAAGTTTTGTTCAATGTCTCCTCTAATTCTTTGTTTCCTTTCCATAGATTAGGATGCTCCCAATTGTAATCCAACAGTTTAAATTGTGAATAGATAAGTTTTGTTAGAAACTCTCTCAATGATAACCTAGATTCTCTAACTGATGGGAATGATAAAGCCATAAGAATTAGTTCCAGTAAAATTGGTGCTATCTCGGGTCTTAAAGATTCAAACGTTTTGAACCGCTTCAAAAGTTCTGGGTTTTCTGATACTTGTGTTTCACGTGAAACATCAAAGAACTTTTTTATCATAAAATCTAATTGCTCTTTCCAAAAAACTTTTAAAAAACCCATCTCATCCAAATCATAATATTGCTTTCGCCCATCTTTCTTATCCTTTTTAATCAATCCCACATCACATAAATTCTTCAGTCTTTCACCCATAGTTGCAACACTGACTTTAAATTTTTCACAAAGGTTTTCAGGATACTCTGGCTTGTGATAAAGACTAACAAATAATCTAAAATATTTGGCGCTATTCAACACAAGTTCATATCTCTCTTTGTTGGTGAGTTTTCTTAAAACCATTTAACCCTCTATTAATAGGTTGGGAACCGAAAGGTTTAATAATCCTACTAGTCTTAACATTAGTAGGTCATTGACCTATGATAAATATGGAAAAAACGACAACAGAGGTTGGCTCGATTTCACTCCCTAAGAAACTTTGGCGGGAACTCAGGAAGAGAAAAGAAAAGTACGGTATTCCCGTCTCGACGCAAATTCAGAAGTCGCTTTATTTGGATGACAAGGGTGATAGACACGACTGATGATGCCGCCATTGCAGATCCAACCAGCCCGGTATGGGTGCGGGAGCTCAAAGAAATGGTCATGACAGGGCAGATAAGGAGCCATGAGATGAGGAAAAAAATTTTAGAACTTTAAATGAGGTGATTGTGTGGTGAACGTGGACGAGAAAATTCTAAACAAAGAAGTGCAGCTTGTTTATGACGATGGAATTAAGCCTTTTTTCATGAGAGGCAAAATTCTTGGTTACAATTCTCACTTCCTTATTTTCTTGACAGAAGGGAAAGAGCGCGCAATACCAATGAGCAGAGTTATTCGAATCGAGGAGGAGAGGCCATGAGTGCAATCTCAATTCCAAAGCAGTTGCAAAACTCAGCATTCCGATTTGCTAAGATTAAGAAGGGACAGAAGGGACCATTTGAAACTGCATGGAATACTACACAGAATTATCAGTATACAGATAAAAAAATAACCTCCTGGGAAGGAAACATAGGGTTAGTTGCGGGATATGACGCCGTGATTGGGATAGACTGCGACAAGCCCGAAGTGGCAATGGCAATAGGAGAGAAATTGCCCCGCACCTTCTCCCTTCTCACTGGTAGTGGGCATGAAAACTTCGTCTTTCGTTGTAAGGGTGCCTGTAACATAAAAGAAGTGAGCAATGTATATGGGGAAGTTTTTTCAGTGCGTGCTAAGGAAGAAGTGCTCGTCATACCTCCCAGTATTCACCCCAATGGGAAACCTTACTCGGTGAAGAACGATGTGGAGATAGCGGAAGTTGCCTGGTCACTGATTGTAGAAATTCTCTCTCCGTTTATGACCAAGGCAATAGAAGAAGTTGCAGAAGAAGAGACAAGGGTAATCAGCAGTAGCAGGCTCAGCTTCACTTGTGCGGACATCGTCAATTTGCGGAAGTTGAGGAATATGGGGGACGGAGTGTTTCAAGGTGCGCATCCCTTCCACGGGAGCACTTCAACACCGCCAATGAATTTCAAAATTGATACAAAAAAAGATGTTTGGTATTGCTTCCGTCATATGGTTGGGGCAGGTGCAATGCAATTGCTTGCATTGCGGGAAGGCATCCTCACTTGCGGTGAGTGTGGACGTGGTGCACTGGACAAACAAAAATATGACCAAGTGAAAAAACGAGCAATGGAGCTTGGGCTGGCTGCAAAGAGAGAGAAAGAACCCAGTGAAATTCGGCACGACGTTCCTAAACTCCCCGTGTCTGACCTTTCTGCAGATTATATTGGATGCGAGGTGTGCGTGGAGGTACGTGTAGTCGGAGGGAAATTCCAGATGGCAATTCCCTATGAAATTTACACTGATGCAGAAAGAAAAAACACAAGGAAGTTGGATGCAAAAGCCGCAATATTTTTCTCCAACTTCCCAGACGACATGGTCGCCTCACAGCACAACTATTCAGTTATATATGTGCAGAATTTGCTAGAGCAAATACCAAAATATGAGAAGAAATTTTACACACCTACACGCATTCACGCAGTTGGTAGAGTTCCGCCTTCTGCTAAGAAGATTAAGATTTGGGGCGAGGTGATAGTAGAGCCAAAGACGAAGGAAATAAGCATTATTGCAGAAAAGATACAGCCATTGGAAACGGAATTCTCCGATTTTAAAATTAACGAGGGGGACAGGATAAACTTCCCTAAGTATTTCTCATCTGGTATTGATCTAAGCTCGCAGATTTCACCTGACCTGGTGGGGCGCCCCCTCGTTAAGGAGAGCAGACTGCTTGTGCTGCATTCCCCCTCGAAAATACCAGACATTATGGGAAATGCGATTCGGGGCTCATTGGTCGAGGTGTACATCGGGGACACGAAGTGCTTTAAGTCCAAGTCAATGGAGGATACCACCACCTCACATTATCATCTTGGTGATTACATAGTTGCGGAGTCAGCAAGCAGGGCGGGCATCACATACACCATCGACACTGATAACCATACCATTGTTTGGGGAGCACTCCCCATGAATGACTTGGGCTATGTAGCCATCGATGGGCTGCAAAATATACATTCGGATGAAATTGGCGAGTTCAGAGAGGCGCTGGAGCAGCAGCGGGTCATTGTCAGGCGCTCGCAGGCTGGGGAGGCGCTATCAAGGGTCCGCATTACCGCAGCATTGAACCCTAACAAATCAAAACCGATCAACAACTACTTGTATCGCTGCATGGCGTGGCTTGATACTTACATTTTTGTTGAACCCGCCAACCTCACGAGGTGGGATGCCTTCCACGTTTTTGGGGATGCAGACGTTGATAAGGACTTGATAGCCAGCCGAAAGGCTGGGACGAGACCAATTCCCGACGACATTTTCTTGCGCCACGTATACTGGGTTTGGTCTCGCAAGCCCGAGCATATCACTTACACCAATGAGGCGGCAAATGAGATTATTGAAAAGGCTAAAATGATAATGAGGGAATATTCTATTCCTTCACTCCCCATAGTACATAATGGTTTTAGGGATGTGCTGACCCGCTTCAGCGTGGCGTATGCCTGCCTACTCCATTCTACCGACTCAACGCAAGAGCAGGTTATTGTGGATAAGGTTCATGTTGACAGGGCGGTGGAATTTTACACTAAGATGCTGGAGGACCTGCAACTCAAAGACTTTAAGCTATCGGAAGAGGGAAAGCTGGAAATTACCGAGAATGAATTCACAGAAATCTGCAAGAGTCTAGACAGTACGGACTACAAAATTTTAGATAGCATCAAGATAACGGCGAAGACTTCAACTGCACTCTCACAAGAATTGGATGTTTCAACAGCCACTATCAAGCGGAGCTATGGGACCCTGGGTGATTTCGGTCTCATAAAGGCAACGACTGGCAAGGGGGCGGAGTTGACTGCCCGTGGGGTAATTTTCTTGCATAAATTAAAAAAGGGAGGGGGGGTCGCAGTTCCCAGTGTCATAGTATCAAAAAATGATACTATCCCGTCGTATGTCGAGCCTGAAACTACAAAAGATAGTATCAAACCAACGGGCGGGTCCAATGATACCAGCGTGATACTAAGTCCCCCAAATTTGATACTAAGTCAAAATGCCCTGAGGAGAGAGGAGGCTTCTAAAAATGATACTAACTTTTTACAAAAAAAAGAAAACTCAGACGTGTTAGTATCACAATCTGATACTATGCACCCGCAACCCGCAGGGGGGGGGTGGGTATTAGGTTCAAAAAGCCATGTCCCAAGTTCCAGGGTGCTGATGGGAAGACCTATGGCCCATTCAAACAGGGTGACATTGCAGAGCTGCCACAGAAGGAAGCAGAGCTGCTTGTTAAACGGGGGGTAGCTGAGGAGGCGTAGCCCCTCAGATTGCCAGCCTTTCCTTTTTAGCTTTACGAGGTAAAACATGAAATTTGTTATATACGCAAGGGAATCGGATGATGATACTAACAAGGCCCCACCTATTGAAAGGCAGATTGAGATTGGCAAGGAGCAGCTAAAAGAAATGGGGCATACCCTAACTGCCACGTTTGCGGATAACGGGTTTAGCGGTGGAAACAGGAACAGGCCTGACTTGCAGCGAATGGTCAAAGATGCAAGAAATAAGAACAGGAACTTTGATGCGGTGTGGACCTGGAATCAAGATCGGCTCGCCAGGGACACCGAACATAACCCGAATTGATGATTTTGTTACTGGGACTGCAACCTCGCAGAGTATTGTGCATGCGACTGTAAAGAACACAGCAAATGTTGATGCGGTATTCGGTGCGTATAGTAATTGCTCTACTGGTTCGATACAAAATTTTGGGGTTCCAGCAAATGGCGAAGTCAATATAACTTTTTTTGTTGCTACGAGCAGGGCATTTAAGGGCATGTGTGAATTGACAGTCTACGACGTTAATAGCGCTGACCATAAAACATCAGCACCGTTCTGGATTGAATTTGAGAAATATTGTCCTATAACATGCGGAGGAACCTTTGTACTTGATAATTCTGGAGATAATTGCCAATGTGTATGCCCATTGAAAGAGAAGGAAGGTTATACCATAGATACGGCTAATTGCGCCTACAAGCCAGTCTCGAATAGCGCAATGAATTGGAGTACCATTCTAAATCCTTACCTGTTTATCTGCGGTGCAATTCTGCTTTTAGTAGTCGTTTTATTTGTAGGTATACTCATCGGACGTAAGTTTATTAAAAAATGAGGGATATTCATCTCATCTCCCAAGGTTCTTTTGGTTCAGCATCAAACAATCTGCTAATATCAGGTCCAATAAAGAATTCAACATTTTGGGGAGAGAAAGAGTGGGTACAATGAGTGAACTGCAAACAAACCTTTGGATGAAACCTACGAAATTTGAAACTGGAGATAAGAAATATTGGGTTAAAGTAAGACTTAAACATGATAAAATTATAGGATGTGCGTATGTAGATATGTTGATAGGCAAAAGGGGCAAAACTGAACCGCATATACATCAGGGTATAACGCTTGATGGAAGAATTCTCTTTATGAAGTCAAGGGGTCAGGTTCATTCAATAAGAAGAGTTGTTGAATCTGCTCAAAATGGATTGGTAGAAGATAAAACACTTAATATCGATGATAAGGTTCCAGATAATACCGGTATAAGTTGGAAGGTTATAATGGATGGGAAGACAGGGGAAGTTAGAATAGAGGAGAATTTTGTTATAAAGCCAAAGCAATCTTAAAAATGGTAGAGAAACTGAACTGAAAAATTAATTCACAGCAGCCCCACTCTTTTTCTGATAACTTTTAATACGGAGAATTCGTAAAATACACATGAGCCAGGTAACTCAGCAAAGAATATTGAGGGATTGTGATACGTATTACATCCGTGAAGCTCGCCCGGAAGAAGTGGAGACACTCCTTAAGATGTTCAAGAAAGACATGTCTTCCAAGTGGGTTGACCACTACCACAACCTGCCTGGGAAGAAATTCGCCCTCATCGTGGTTGACAAGGAAACAAACCAGCCCATCGGAGGAATTGAGAGGGTGGTTGACTCTGAAAACGCAACAGGAGTTGGATTGGCCGTGTTGAAAGGTTTTCGCGGGAAGGGCATTGGAACAACCCTTCTCAAAGTGATGGATGAGGAGCTTAAGGAGATGGGAGTGAAATGCATCGCAACAGTTCCCGTATCCAAAAAGGCTGCGAAATTCCTAAAGGAGAACGGGTACGAGTATGAGGAGTTCATAAAGGCGTTCCTTTCTGCGACTGGAAGGAGCAACAGGCTCGTCTATGGATTTGCTGCGGCCGGGATGGAGAGATACCTCTAATTACATCTAGTTTTATATTGCCCAGCCGCAGAAATATACTCATGAGCGCATACAAAGAGAAGCCAGTTTTGGAAGACCCCGGCATCCAGACCGTAATAGCGCGGGTTAGGATGTCGCCCAATGGTCCTACGAAGGAGGATAGGAAGAAACTGAGGGAGATATACCGAGTCCATGAACAAGTCTTAGGCCAGCTTCAGAACGACTCTTCAAGGAAGCTGTGCGAACTCACGGATTACCACAAAGCGAAGATAGAAGAGAGTATCCAGTTGCCAAAACTGATTGACAGGCCGCTTGTAGAAAAGGCTGCGCACTTCATGGCGGAGAGCGCGTTTGGCAATATCCGGGTGAAGAACACTCTCCAAGCCGGCAAAGGGGACAGAGAGCCAGTAGTCCTGCTTCTCAAAGACTTGGGGCTGAAAGACGAGAACATCAGCATGCTTGATCTTACTAATAACAGGATTTCATACAATGAGGAATCTAAGGCAGGTCTTATTGCAGTATCCGAGAAGGGGGAACACAAGACTGTGGAAGCTGTTGTTTACGGCAGGCTGTATGAGCTATATCTCCAACAGCTCAGAACAACTCTGAAATAGCTCACCTGCCGTATATCATAAGTGCAAAAGCCGATACTATTGCTATCACTGCAGCAACGCCAAACCCCACAACAGGCCCCATGGCGGTCCACAGCACCCCGACAAGAATGCTTGCAGGAAGATAGGCTGCTGCAACCGCAGTGTTGTACGCCCCCAGAGCCATGCCCCTTATCTCATCAGGCTCCAGGTCTGAAATGTATGCCTTGTTGACCGACTCGTCTGCCGCGACGAAAATTCCATAGAGAGCGAAGAGAAGCGCTGCATGCCACCAGCTGCTGGCGAAAGCAAAACCAAGGCAGACAACTCCATAAAGGAGAAATGCGCCCCCAATAACCGGTTTCCTGCCAATCCTGTCTGAAAGCGAGCCTGCAGGAACTGAGGAGAGCATGTAGATTATGTTATACAATATATACAGCAGAATCACATCCTCTGGCTTCACCCCTATATCCGCTGCTCTCACAATGAAGAATGCGAAACTGAAGTAGGCCAAGGAGAAGAGGACTGAAACCAGGAGGAATTTCTTATATTCACCTGATGTTTTCCTCAGCGACTCCCAGAATGGATGTTTCTTCTGAATCCCTGTTTTCTTTCTCGGCTCCCTCACAAAAAGAATTATGACTGCAACAGCTATGAAGGCAGGCAAAAGGGAAGCGTAGAATACATAGCGGTAGCCTGCCTCGCTTTCGCCAAATATTCTGAGTACTATATACGCAAACACAGGCCCTACAACCGCGCCGAGTGTGTCCATGCTTCTGTGCAGGCCAAACGCCCTGCCCCTTGTCTCTTTGTTCACGGATGCGGCTATTATCGAATCCCTGGGAGCTGTCCTCAGGCCCTTTCCAACCCTCTCAAGACCTCTCATTATGAGCACGTGCCACCAGGCTGTTGAAAGCGCAATGCCTATCTTCACAATTGAGGAGAAGCCGTAGCCGGCAACAACAAAATCCTTCCTTCTCCTGAACTTGTCAGAGAAATAGCCAACCAGGATGTCGAATATGCTTGACATGCTGTCCGCAACGCCCTCAATGAGGCCGACCGCCTCCTTGCTAGCACCGAGGATGGATGTAAGAAAAATAGGCAGGATGGGGAAAATCATCTCGCTGGAAATGTCCGTGAAGAAGCTCACTGCTCCCAGGGCGATTATGTTCCTCCCCACGCCGAAAAGCTTCCTCCCTGCCATGCAATCACTTCAGCAGTGCATACTTCACAACGACAGGTGCGATTGCCAGCGAAATCATTGTCATGAGCTTTATCAATCCATCCAGAGAAGGACCTGAAGTGTCCTTGAATGGGTCTCCCACAGTGTCACCAACAACCGCTGCTTTGTGTTGCTCCGAACCCTTCCCTCCGTAATGGCCTGCTTCAATATACTTCTTCGCATTATCCCAGACAGCTCCTGCATTCGCCATCATGAGTGCCATTGAGAATGCGGAAACAAGCGCGCCCATTAGCAGGGCAATCGCACCCTTAGGTCCGAGTGTGAAGCCGACAATTATCGGGCTTGCGACTGCTATGAGGGCGGGTGTCATCAAAGCTCCAAGAGCTGCTTTTGTGCATATATCAACGCATTTTGCATAATCCGGCTTCACCTTGCCCTCCCGCACCCCCTTAATCCTCCACTGCCTCCTCACCTCAGCAACTATGCTTTCCGCAGTATGGCCGACTGCCTTCATTGTCGTTGAGCTGAAAACGAAGGGAAGCATCCCTCCCATGAACAGGCCTGCAACGACAAGCGGGTCCTCCAAGCTTAGGGTGAGTTCAGCAGGCGCAATAATCCTGTTCACGAGCTGCGTATATGCAGTGATGAGCGCAATCACCGTCAATGCGCCGGAGGCAATCACATACCCCTTTCCAGTCGCGGCTGTTGTGTTGCCTATCGCGTCAAGCGCATCCAGCCTGCTCCTTATTTTTGGGGGCTGGTGGGTCATCTCAGCAATCCCTGCTGCATTGTCTGCGACAGGCCCGTATGCATCAGTTGCAAGCGTCATCCCAAGCGTGCTCAGCATGCCAACCGCTGTAAGTGCGATTCCGTACAACCCCATGTCATGGTTCGCCGCTCCCCCTGCAAGGTAGTAGCCGAGGACAGCGACCATGCTCACAATAATTATCGGGACAGCTGTGCTCAGCATGCCCACTGAAATTCCACTGATGATGAGCGTTGCGGTCCCGCTCTCCGCAGAAAGCGCAACCCTTCTCGTAGGCGAATACGTGCAGGAGGTGTAATACTCGCTTACAAACCCAATCACCACTCCTGCAATCAAGCCTGCAGCCATTGAGCCGAAAAGCCCTATATGCTCCATCCCGAACAGGAGGTAGATGATTATAAACGATATTATGAAGGAGAGGGCGGATGTCGCATAGACTCCTCTCCTTATCGCATTGAGCAACTCCCTGTGTCTCACCCTTTCCCCTTTCACTTCCACGAAGAAAGTTCCAATTATTGATGAGATGACCCCTCCAAACATTATGAGCAGAGGAGCCATCATTGCATTGAAGCTTAAACCGGTTTTGATGAATGCAAAAACACCCAGGGACATTGCAGCAAGCGTTGCGCTTGCATATGATTCATGCAAATCAGCACCCATCCCCGCAACATCACCAACATTGTCCCCCACCAGGTCTGCAATCACCGCCGCATTCCTCGCGTCATCCTCAGGAATCCCCTTCTCAATCTTCCCAACCAAATCTGCTCCGACATCTGCCGCTTTTGTATAGATTCCTCCCCCAACCCTTGCGAAGAATGCCATGAAGCTCGTTCCCACTGCGGAGGAAACCATCACGTCTGTTATGAGCTCAATGTCACCGGGGTAGAAGTGGTCCAGTATGAAATACCAGATGGTCAAGTCCATGAGGACAATGCCCGCAACGCACAAACCCATTATCGCGCCGCTGCTGAAAGCAATGTTCAAGGCAGGGCTCAGGCTCGTCTTTGCAGCATTTGTCGTCCTGCCGTTCGCCCTTGTTGAAATGGACATACCTATGAAGCCTGCAAGGGCGCAGCTTATCATCCCATGAACAAATGCATAGGGGAGGAAGTATGAAACATTGCCGAAGTATGCGAGCACGAGCAGCAGGAGCAGCACGACAGACCCTATCACTCCAACCGTGCCGTACTGCCTCTTGAGAAAAGCACTGGCGCCTTCCCGTATGGAGGCGGATATCTCCCTCACCTCCTTCTCTCCCTCATCATGCTTCAGTATTCCGTTTGCCAGATAAGCGGAGAACCCGAGTGCGAGCAGGGAGCCGAGCGGCACAAGCAGGAACATATCCATAAACACCACCACAGTCGTTTTTATTCGCTGGTATTTTTAACACTAACTAAACTTTATATTATATTATGCACAGAATATATGCCGCTGCAGGGGTAGCAAAGCATGGTCAAATGTGCGAGGCTCAGAACCTCGTCCCTTAGTGGGTTCGTGGGTTCAAATCCCACCCCCTGCATAGTGTATCATTCTAGAGTCTTGCCTCCACTTCGTCAATCCCCTAACAATATGTCGAATTCAGCAGCAATCTATAAATAGATCTTCGAGTAGGACAGAGGCATGAACGAATTCACCATATACAAGCACCAGACGAACTTTGAAAAGGAGTTAGGACGACTGCGAGCTTCTGTCCTCCCGGAAAAAACCAAAAAGCAGATTGAGGACTTCGCCCACATCAGGCTGGCAAAAGGTTCAAGCAAGCTCCGGGTAGTCAAGTGTATGTGGTGCGTCCGCTACCTTGCGGGATGGCTTGGAAAGGACTTTTCTGAAGCGACAAAGGAGGATCTGATCGAGCTTGTGTCCTCTATGGATTCAAAAGATTATTCAGAATACACCGTTTACGATTTCAAGATTGTCCTCAAAACGTTCTACAAATGGCTGAAAGGAGAGGATGAGGAATTCCCGGAAGTTATAAAGTGGCTCAAGCCCCGACTGAGGAATGAAAAACACAAACTCCCCGAGGAATTGCTAACAGTTGAAGAAGTTGAAAAGCTAGCTAACGCCACTACAAATCCACGAGATAAGGCTCTGATTTTGGTCTTATACGAATCTGGCTGCAGAATAGGCGAACTGCTTTACCTTAAACTGAAAAACGTTCAGTTTGACAATTATGGCGCGGTTTTGTTGGTGAACGGAAAGACCGGAAGCAGGCGAGTCCGGGTTATTGCAAGTGTTCAGGTGTTGAGCCAATGGCTTCAGGAGCACCCAGACAAGGACAACCCCAACGCCCCTTTATGGCCGGCTAGATTAGGCAGATATGAACCAATCCCTGTTTCCTACCCTTCTATCCTTGCCATGTTACGCCGAACCCGGAAGGCAAGCGGGGTCAAAAAGCGCATTTATCCTCATTTATTCCGACACTCAAGGGCAACTGCCTTAGCCAGCAAGCTTACAGAGGCTCAGATGAAGGAATACTTTGGCTGGACTCAATGCAGCGACATGGCTGCAATCTACGTGCACCTGTCCGGCAGGGACGTTGATTCCACGCTCCTGCAGATGTACTCCTTGAAAGAAACACCGGCTGAGAAAGAGCCGAAGCTAGATATTAAGATTTGCCATCGCTGCAAGGAGCGGAATTCCCCCGGCCAATCCTTTTGCGGCAGATGCGGCAACCCGCTAGACGAAAGGAAGCTTCTGGTTGATTACAACGGGCAGGCAAACGAGCTGATGAACGCCTTATTCCAGGACCCGGAGGTTAAAGAATTCCTAGCCAAGAAAGTCGTTGCAATGGGCTTGGACAAGAAGCTGATGGGTGATCTACACTGAACACCTTCTGGAATTTGTATTATCGGCTATTTCCGAATAAACTCAAGAAAAAGCAGGCCTACCTCTTACTGGAATACGAGGAACTTCTTAAGAGAAAAGGCGAGTTGGCCGGGGTTCTGGCTGATGATGCTAATTTGCTGGAGACTTTTGCGCAAAAGATAAGGTCCATTGACGAGAATGCTTTTGAGAGGAGATTTTACGGAAGAACCGCCCCAAGCATAATTGAATCTTTTGACGTTTCAAGGATTGGAAGCTACCAGAAAATCAAGGCAACCGCAATTGAATACGAGAATGTTATAATCAAACTTTTCGTAGTCAGACAGAAGCTCAAGCTCTACGGAATTGACAGGAGGCTGGAAAATGAAAAGAAAGCTCTTGGAAGATGAGATAAACTGGCAGGAGACGCACCCATTTCCGATCTGGGTGGAGTTTCACATCAAACAGCTAGCTTGGGAGCTTGACAGGGAAGGGCGTTCAAAGGAGATTTTAGAAACTGTTGTTGAGGGAGAGTGCCAGAAGTTGGACAAGTTTTGCGAGATCCTTTGCACTACAAACAAAAACCACAGGGAAGCTGAGAAGGAAGTTTACGGGACGGATGACTTTTTCTATGAGGAATACAAGAGATGGAAAAGTAGCCACGAGCGCTACATAGAGCGGGTGAGGAGAAAAGAAGAAATGGAGAAGCAGAAGGAGCTTGAGCTACAGAGGAAACTGGCCCGGGGAGAAATTCTTAAACCGGAGCCAATGGATCTTGGGGGCAGTCTATACCTTGAAAAAAACCTTCCGAAAGCGAAGCAGGAGCTTCTTTTGGGCAAGGGATACAAACGGCTTAAAATCAGCCCATTTGGAACTTCCGGAGCTGCTTATTACTGGGTTAAAACTCGCTATAACGAAAGCAAAGAGCACGGGTTCTTTTGCTATTTGATTGAGGCAGAGCTAAAGAGATACGTTAAGACGGTTACTCTGAACGTCAATAGCGGACCAGATGTTGTCTTTCAGCACAAGAGCAAGAGCTATTGTTTTGATGTTGAAACCGGAGAGAACAAAACCCGAAACCCTGCTTATCTCAAGAGGAAGTTTACCCATTACCGGAAACTCTATACCCAGTCGTTTATTCTTGTTACGAGTAAGAAGCTCAAGTACAGCTACAATAAGTATGGAACCGTCGTTACTAGAAGTACATTCAGCGAGGCTATAGCAAATATCTTCCAATAGTCAGCTTGCAACATATATAATATATGGAGTTAGGTTGGAGGCAGTGAAACGGGTTATAACTGCTTATTCTTCGAATGAAGAGAACTACCTGAGCAGCTAGATTTTAAGGGCTGGTGATCGACGCTTAAAACTAGAGCAAAAGTTAACGGTAAAGACTTGTGGGATTACATATAAAAATGGAGTTGGAGAAAGAACAACAGGAGGGACTCAGGTTCGTGCATGCGGACGAGTAAGCGCCGCATGTGAGTGTTTAAGGTGAAATCTTGCCAAAAACAGAGACTAGTTTCATAGAAAAAGTTCTTAGGGCATTCAAAAAGATAAATGGTGAGATAGGTATCGATACTTTAGAGCACGATTTTAGCCCCAGACTTGTTGAACATTTTATAAAAGAGGTGCTAGGCTATCAGGGAAATGAATATGTATTCGAGAGAGGTAGAACAGATATAACACTGCTTGATGAAAATGGACGTCGAGTAGTAGTTATTGAAACCAAGCGTCCGAGAGAGGATCTGAGTGCTGAAAAATGGCAAACGCAAGCTGGAAAGTATGCTGATTCTTCTACTCAATTTGTAGGATTGACAAACGGCTATAAATTCTTGCTCTGGCAGGTTGGAAAAGCCGAAGATAGACAGCTTAAAATTGACTTAGATATCAGGGCAATTATAGATGCGAAAAGGGCAAGTGAGGATAAACTTACCACAAAAGAAACCGAGCAGATGCTTTACCTAGGAAACATAACCCGAGAGCAGGTTTGTAGTGCCGAGAAATACGGCAAATTTGACGAGTACTATGCCAAGATAGACGTTGCAGACGAAGCCGGGTTTGAGCGGCTCATAGAGCAACTAAATTACATTTCAAATGAACTTCTGAGACAGTATACGTACAACACATTTGACGAGTATTACGCCGGCTATGCGCAATACAAACAGACAATGAACGAGCTTGACGAGATAAAGAAGCAGAACGGCAGAAACACTAAAAAGGCGGCAGAGGTAGCAAAATTCGAGTTGAAGACTGAAGGAAAGTTCAAGAAATACGCCTCGTTTTCCGGCTATTACATCTGGAAAGCCCTCTCAAACCGCCCTGATGACAAGGAGGAGGAAAATAAACAGGTCTTCTGCAAGGAATCAATATACGTTCTTATCAACAGGCTGCTTTTCATCAGAATTTGCGAGGATAGGGGGCTTCTTAGCAAGAAAATATCGAACGGAGGAATTGAGAGGCTGCGCGAGCAGCTTGCTGAACCAATACTTGGCGACACCGGAGTTTTCAAACAGATAGTGCAGTTTTCGTACACGGGGGCAAAGAATATCTACAACCACTTCTACGAAAAGGACAACCCGCTTGACTGGTACGAAAGCGGCGATGGCGAGCTTGACGGGGTTCTGAACAAGGTGCTGTGGCTTCTAAACCAGTTCAACTTTGCAAAGATTGACAGGGACATCCTCGGGAAACTATATGAGAAATATCTGCCAAAAGAGGAGCGAAAAAGACTTGGTGAGTTTTACACTCCTGATGAGGTAATAGACTACATTCTTGATGCTGTCGAATACGTGCCTAACAAGGCAATTGAGGGCAAGGACTTGATTGACCCCGCTTGCGGCTCCGGCGGCTTCCTTGTTCGAGCTGCGAGAAGACTGATTGCCAGACACGCGGTCAAGTTTGAAAAGGCTACCCCAAAAGAAGCTCTTGATAACAAGCGCTGGCTGGAAGTCTATGCTAGACTGACTCCCAAGGAGTGCGAGGAGATAGTAAATTCAGTTGCCACCCATATTCACGGCTTTGATATCAACCCATTTGCGGTAAGCATAAGCGAGATGAACCTGCTTTTCCAGATTATCGACCTCTATTCCAAGGCAGTAAAGGAAAACCGCTCTTTCAAGGTTCCACGCTTCAAGGTTTACGAAACAGACTCGCTTGAATTGCCAACAGATCAGACAAACCTCGTCCAGTTCTACGGCGCGACAGGGAAGAGCTTGGCAAAGGATAAGGACACGACGGACGAACTGAAAAAGAAGAAGTACGACTTTGTGGTGGGAAATCCGCCTTGGCTCGGGATATTGAAAATGGAGAAGCAAACACTAGCGGCCTACTCCCACTACTTATCTGCTAAGGGCAAATTTGATATCTACGTTCTCTTCGTAGAACTAGGAGCAAAAATACTTAATCCGAATGGAAAATTGGGTTATATCACACAGAATCGCTTTCTCAAAGTAGGTTACGCAGAAGCATTGCGAGATTACTTAAGCAAAAACGTTGCGTTAAGACAGATAACCGACTTCGGGGACATTAAAGTATTCTCAGATGCAACAAACTACCCCTGCATTCTGGTTTTTGAAAACAAGCCCCCTGGCGATTTTATCTACACTGAGTTTAAGCCAAAAGCCGAGAGCGTGGCACCAGAAGAATTACTGTCTTTGGTTAAAAAACAATGGTCGGAAACGAAATACAACGATGAATATTTCAAACTCAGCACGATAAAACAAGACAGTTTGAAGAGCTCCGGCTGGAATCTAAGCACGATAGGTAAGGGATTCTTAGTGGGTAGGCTCTCTGAACTAGAAACACTTGCTGATTACACTGAAAAAATAACACAGGGAGTGACTTGTGGCGGAGAAGGTTCAGATGATATCTTCTATGTAACTAAACAAAAAATCGATTCTTTTAAAATTGAGGAACGTTTACTGAAAAAAGTTATCCGAGGTAAAAACGTCCGCAAATACTCGGCTACACCATCCAACGAGGATTTGTTATTCCCTTACGAGGTAAACGTTAAACCAATTGACTTGCGCCTTTATCCAGGAGCTTCCAGATACCTCAACCAATTCAAGGATAAGCTAAGTGGGAGGGTACTAGACGGTAAGAATATCACGCAATGGAGCAAAGAATGGTTTGAGCTGTGGCGGGCCAGAGAACCGGAATTTTTTGAAATGCATAAGATAGTCTGTCCCCGCATAGCCGAAAAGAACAGATTTGCGTATGATGACACTGGGGCCTATCTCTCAGATTCCGTAGTTGCCATTATCCCAAAGAAGATTAACATATACCTTCTCCTAGGACTTCTCAACTCTAAACTTTTAGGAACCTACATCACTGTGATATCTCCGTATGTACAAGGTAGATACTACAATTACAGCAAGAGTTATACTGAAAAATTACCAATTAAGCTCCCAACAAACAATAAAGAGGAGGCAATAGCTGCAAAGATAACTGAAAAAGTGAAGGAAATTCTCAAACTCAAAAAGAAGGATGCCAATGCCGACACAGACAAGTTCGAATCTGAAATTGACGATCTAGTTTTCGAGCTTTACGGAATCACGGAAGAAGAAAAGAAGATAATTGAAGATAGCTTGAAGTAGCCCCCCTTTATCGGAAAGTTACCCCTTCATAAGGTTTATAAATGGGTCAAGAGTGTTAAGATTATGAAGGTATTATTCGATACGAATATCCTAATCTACTTGGAAGACTTTTCTGAGATACCGGTAGACTTGCAAGAGCTTCTAAAAATCTTTAAGAAGAATGGGGTAAGCACATATGCGCATCCAAGTTCAATGATTGATATTGAAAATGATAAAGATGAGGAAAGGAAGAAGGTCATGCTGTCAAAGTTCAACTCTTATCCATGTATTGAGAATGCACCTAAGCCTGATGCGGCCTTCATAAACTTTATAGGTACTCCAAAATCAAGCAATGACAGGGTAGATAGCGAGATTTTATATGCACTTTATAGAAACTGTGTAGATTTTTTGCTTACTGAAGACAAGGAGATAATCAAGCTGGCGTCAAAAGTTAAACTGAAAGACCGAGTTTTCACTATTGAATCAGCTTTAGGATATTTTGAGAATCTCTATGAGAAGAAGTATCCTAAGCACCCGCAGATTAGAAAAGAACTAGTATACAGTCTGGATATCGCAGACCATTTCTTTGACTCTCTGAAAAATGAGTACCCTGAGTTTACCGAGTGGTTCAAGAAGATATCAAGAGAACAGAGGCCCTGTTATGTATACCGAGAGAATGGGGGAATCAAGGCACTATTAATTCTGAAAGTTGAGGATGGAAGTATAGAAACTAATCAGGGGTTAGTTCCAGCTAATAAAAGATTAAAAATCTGCACTTTTAAGGTAGAGAGGTTTGGTCTGAAAATGGGGGAGCTATTGTTAAAAATCAGCTTTGAGTTCTGCATAAAAAACAATATTGATGAGGCGTATTTAACACACTTTACGGATGGTGAGGATTATCTAACAGACCTTATAGCGGATTTTGGTTTTAGGAAGGTGGGCAAGAATAAGAGAGGGGAGGAGGTTTACCTCAAGAAATTTATCTGCGATGACGCCAATTTGACCCCGCTTCAAATATCGAAAACATACTATCCTTCATATAAGGATTCTAAAGGAATTAGGAAATTCATAATACCCATTTTGCCGAAATTCCACGATAGATTGTTCCCAGACTATGCTGGCAGAAAGCAGTCCAGAATAACTGATTTTGGGGATATGACCGAATTCAGCATTCCAGGCAATACAATAAAGAAGGCTTATCTCTCTCATTCTCCAATAAGGAAGATTAGAGAAGGCGACATAGTAATTTTCTACCGCTCACAGGATAAACAGTTAACCGCTCTTGGAGTAGTCGAAAATGCAATCGCAACTAGCAAGATTGAGGATATTATAATAGCCATAGAAAAAAGAAGTGTATACAGCATGAAAGACCTAGAAGAAATGGCTAAAAAACCGGTTCTGTGCATACTGTTTATGCATCATTTCTATCTTGAGAATCCTATTAATTATAAAAATCTTAAGAAAGAAAGCATAATCTCTTCAGGTCCGCAGTCAATAATAGAAATTTCCCCTGAGAAGTACACTAAGATAAAGGAATTGGGTGGTTTGGATGAACGTTTTATTGTCGATTAAGCCGAAGTATGTGAGCCTCATAATGAGAGGGGTAAAGAAGTATGAGTTTAGGAGAAAAATCTTTAGAAATGAGATTGAAAAGGTGTACATCTACTCTACTTTTCCAGCTAGACGAGTAATCGGATTTTTTATGGTAGAGGGAATCTTAAACGACACTCCAGAAGAGATATGGGAGAAGTGTAAAAATGAATCTGGAGTTACCGATATTGAATTTTTTGAATATTTCAGAGGCTCAGAAACTGCATTTGCAATTAAGATTGGAAAGGTTGAGCAACTGAGAGAGCCAATAGAGATTAAGAAGACAAGCTTGACTGCGCCTCAATCTTTCTGCTATTTAACACAGGATAAAGAGGAAGGGCTAGTTAACGGTATAATATAACATCCATAAAAATGCGTAAAACGCCTCGTTTTCAGCAAAATCACCTATGAAACCATGAATTTAGGTTGTTAGTTATTATTCTAAAGTCGCCAGCATCCCACTTAAAATTTATTAGAATTTCCATAACTAAAATAAATATAGTTATCACTCCGATGTTCCACCAAAATTTATTTTTCTCACTTTTCTTAAATTTATAAAGAATTAATCCAATTAATACCACTAGGCCTGAGAAGACTATATACGGTGAAGCAGCAATTAAAAGATTATTTTCGTCACTGCAGTCTCCAATACTACCAACACCTCGCCATAAATCAATATGTATTTGGCCGCATGGTTTACCAACTATATACGAGGTCAAGAGATGGATGCCTTCGTGAATTACCGTATGGACTAGCATAAATGCAACAATAAGGTATGCTATATACGCTATATGTCTTTTACGCGCCCTTAAAAATCTTGACACTCTGTTGAATGTTCTGATTGATGCATTTTCTATATCGCGAGGATTAAGGATATACATAGTAAACAAAGTTGCCAAAGTTGTTGATGATATAAAATTATTCATAGAGGATATCTGAAGTCCACCGTGTATGATGATGAAATTTAAGAGAATTGAAAAAATTGTAACTAAAGCTACAAATAGTGCAATCTTAGAGAAGTTTTTGGACCTTCTTTTTAAATACTCGTCTCCAGTAAGGATTCCATAAGCTCGCATTCCGAATGCTCCTATCAACCATATAGAAACCATAACAACCATTAGCGCAAATGACTCACTACTGATGTACTCTTCCGTCCTGATAGTCAGCAAAAAAATCACAAAACTTAGTAATCCAGTAACTATAACCTGGTCTACTGAATTCTCTCTAACTTCTTTTATTAGTTTGTCAATTTTATCTTGTCTCATATTCGCCTCGGTAAGTACCTTCGGATTCTCCGGTAGACCCCTTTATAAAAGATAAAAGTAGAAATGGCAAATTCAATCCAAGCAAATAAGAATGCATTTTCGATTATAACATTACCACTACCACTTACTCTTTGCGGGTTAATCAGCAATTCAATTGAGAATATAACTCCTTTACCAAAATCAGAGTAGATGTCATCTAACTGAGCTTTATTCGGGCTAGATGCACTTGAATTTGATACCGCGTAGTATATAGTAAAAGACATGAAAATTAGATAGATTATAAAGCCAAAAAACACATAGTAGAATAATTTAGGATTCATATCTCTCCTCAGTTATTATTTCCAGACTCCTATTTTTATCACTTTTCATGATTTATCTTCCTGCTGGGGTTAGAGGTATAATATACCATTCAGAAAATCAAGTAAATCAGTCAGTCTGCCGTCAGAAAACCCAGAGAAGCTGGTAGAAGCCCCTAAACCAGAGTAGTAAAATTCTAAATTGATAATTTAATGGCTTCTGCATATTTTTTTAACAAAGGGAGAAACATTGGGCTTTCTCTTGATATTTTATACTCCGCCCATTGGCCGGGTTCTTCTTTCGGGTGGGTAATCTCGAATATACAATTATCTTCATCGAAGCTAACGGAAATGTTAGTTTCTTTATCCATATAGTCAATACCAAAATTATCGCAATACTTTTCAGTGAATTTTTCTGTAGCCGATATGAACAATTCTGCAACATCAATAGCAGTTTCAACTTCATCTTTTTTTGGATATTCGTACTCATGTTCAAGAAGATTTCTTTTTTGATTAATCTTGTTAAGGATATTCGGCCCGGTTATATCCAGACTTTTCAAAAACTCTATTTTTTTCGGAAAATTCCATCTTTCCTTTTTTGCTGCCTTGTAATGTCCTAGAACATAGAGTATCTCATCAACTTGACATTCAATGGCCCTTTTTGCATTTGAGAGAGCATTGACCGTACTCCTCTTAGTTTTAAGATTTAAGTCAGATTTAGCGAATCTTAAGAAATGATTCGGGGATAATTCAAAAAAACCCTCCCTAAAGCTAGCACCGGAATCGAGCCAAAGTCCCTTTAGGATTTTATTAATGACCTTCTCCTCAGAAGCTTCCATAATCTGTTATTATTAAGATAGAGATATAAAAAGACAGTTTGCTTCACTACGCTTTATGCGCTGCTCCACCTGCCTATTTTAGGTATAATACAGTCTCACTAAATCAAGTAAAAACGCTCGTTTTCATCAAAAAGAACGCAACATATATTCGAGATTAATCCGCTGACGTAAGTTGGTCGGACTCAACGTATTAATAAATGGTTTAGCTATATTCTACAGAGAGGTAATTTTATGGACGAAGATCAATTGGGAGCATTCTTACTCTTAGTTTTGATCGGGATTATCGCGATTGCAGCGATCTTCATTATTCTAAGTATGCCTATAAAAGGCTCCATTGGTGGTACACCGATTGAGATGCCATTCGGCGCATGGCTCTTAGCTGCGGCAGGTTTCGGAGCAGTAGCGGTCTTGGTAGTTATTAACTATTTCAAGTCACCGCACAGAAGGTAACTTGGAGTCGTAAGTTGCTTGTTCTTTGTTTATCTTTGGATATTCCTCTTCGGTAATTTTTTTGTAGCTTAACTCTGTTAGTATCCCTGTTTCTCTTTGCATTAGCTCTTTAGCTTCTTGATCCTTCTCAGTCCATTCTGGGATTTCAAGAAAGCAAAAATCGTACGAGTTTACTGGCCGTATCTTCATATCGGTAGCTATCCCAATTACCTTTTTGTTTTCCCTAAACATACCGCGAGCGACAAAACACACATTTTCGAGTAATTGCTTCCGTCGTGTTCTAGGTTCTGCATCATCAAGGAAAACAAAACAGTAGGTTGTCCCAGGCATTTCAAATACTCGACGATAAGTCTTATCGCCAGATTCATTGCTAGCGTTAATATGGGCCTCAATAAAACGTTTGCTTAATGTGCGTCTCTCCAAACGAGTTGAGCGAGCCAGTTCTCTTGCAACTATCTCATAATCCCCACCGCAAGTATGCGCCCGATTAATAAGGTAATCCCAAAAATAGCTACTCTTGTCCTCCTCCTTCTTTGCCCTGTATTCTGGTCGTTTTTGAAGGTCCTCCCAACAACCCTCCGTGACAAACGCAAAATCTGGCTCTTTTAGTTTTTCAAAAATACGTTCGTTCATTAGGTAGTACGCCAGCAGCTCTTTCTCACTAGCTACCTGGATTGCATGTTTATTAACGATATTAAAAAGAATGAATTCTTCCTTTTTTCTTAAGTACTCGGTAAAGTCGTTGATAGTATCGAGTTCATTAAGGACTATGTCCACGAACTCTCTAGTAAACGTATGCACTAACCCCTTACCCTCTATTTCTAAAAGATTATAGTAATCTTGTTCTAGCCCAAGAAGTGCGGATATCAAATAAACGTTCTTAATCGCATCAGGTTTAAATGTTTCTAAACCCCTCCTAGGGTTCTCAAGCTGGACCTGCGCCTTCAACTCGAATAATGCCCGTCTCGCTCCAAACACCTGACGTATGTTCTTTTCAACCTCTGCCTGTTTGAACTTCCCGTCTTCACCAAGTTTTAAGTCCTTTATCTGCCAGATAATTGCAGTATCATCATAAACTACCAATAGATCGCAAAGTTCTTTTCCGTCGGGTAATTTGGGGCTCTTATAGCACCAGTCGGTAAGAAATGATTTTGTCGATAACTCATAAACGAAATCTTCAGCTATTTCCCCCTTTAAATTAAGCGCAGTTCCTAATGTAAGTTTGTTCATGCAGCACTTCTTATACTTCTTTCCACTTCCGCAAGGACACGGTTCATTCCTACCAATTTTTGCCACACTATCATTCAGTCCGTAATAGTTAAACTAACTGTGTATTCCTTTTCATGTAGAATTAAGACTCAAGCATCATACTTGCCTTGCACCCCCTGCATCTTGCATAATACTATAGTCTTGCTTTTTCCCTCGTCAATAGCCTAACATGCTAGACTCACAAAATTGTCTATCTAGTTACATATAGTTTCACGTATTACATGATGATGTCAATTAATTGACAACAAAGAAATACTTAAATACCAGAAAAGGGATATCCATTCATGGCAAGCCCAAGCAACCCAATTCTCGAGAGGCTCATGCTCAACGCGATAAAGGATCCCGGCGAGCTGGCTGAGTTTGCAGCCTCCCATGAAAATCCAGAAGTCTGCAAGGAGGCGCTTGACAAGCTCATGAAGATGGACCTGCTGGAGGAGAGGAAAGCAGCCCTCATCTGCTCTGTGGTGAAGAAAACCAGCCACGAGCCCGTAGCCAGGCACGCGCTGGGCTACTGCGCGGTATCAACCCTGCCTGATAACGTCAAAGCTAGGATGCTCAGGAAGGCGCTTGATGAGATAAAGTTCGAATCCGTGAGAAAGGAAATGGAGGCGTGGTTAAAGGAGCATGGCTATTAGCCCCCTCCTTCGCCCCGCATCCACATACATATCGTATAATTCCTATAGTCTTACCCCTTCTTCGTCAATCCCCTAACAAAAGTGTCTGATTCAGCAGCAATCTATAAATAGATCTTCGACCAGACGCAGGCACATGAATGAATTCACCATATACAAGCACCAGACGAACTTTGAAAAGGAGCTCCAACGCCTGCGAGCGTCAGCCCTGCCTTGCTCCCCCATACCCTATTTTTCTAACGTTTTTGCGCGAGGCTAGGGAAGATGGATCTTAGAAGCGGCATTCTACGATTTCGCAAACGCTTTTAGACTTTTTTTACGTTCTTTGCACGCGGCCCACGTTCGCCTGATTCAACATCGTACTCTACAACATCGCCGACTGCGAGCACGGCACCGCCTTGAATCGCCGAAACGTTCACGTACACGTCATTGCCGTCGTCGCCCGTGATAAATCCAAAACCACGCGCGGTGTTAAACATCTTTACTTTTCCTTTCATTAGATCACCATCACTTCATACTGCTTTTGAAGCGCATAGCTTATAAAATTATCCAATTGTAAGAGTTTGTTAGTAAGGAAACCCAAGAGCGGGGAATTTATTAACTAAAGCAGGAGTCAAGACGAACTCGAGGCTTCAGACTCAAGCTTCACCCTTGCCTTGCTCCCTTAATATCTACCCTTACATTAAACAGATAAATGCATATATTTATAAATATGTAAGGGTAAAGAATGACCATGGCAACAATAAGGAAGAAGCTTGTTGGAACGAAAGAATATTACTATCTTCAGCATACTGTTAGGACTCCAAAGGGAGTCGAGACAAAAGAGAAATACCTCGGCACACAAATCCCAGCGAATATCGAAAAGCTCAAGCGAGACTTTCTCGCCCAAATTTACAAGGAACGCTGGTATCCGGTTCTGGAAAAAATCAGGGCAAGCTACTCAAAGGAGCGCCTTACAATGCCCAAGAGCGCGTTCGAGAAGCAGATACGCTCATTTTCGGTTAAGTTCACCTACGACACGAACCGCATAGAGGGTTCAAAACTGACCTACCGGGAAACCGCGGATCTACTCGAGCGGGGCCTGACTCCAAGAGCGAAACCTCTTGATGACATAAAGGAGGCGGAAGCGCACGAAAAGGTCTTTTACGAAGTGCTCGAGTGCGAAAAGGAGCTGTCGTTGCAGTTGGTCTTACACTGGCACAAGAAACTGTTTGAAGGAACGAAGGCGGATATCGCCGGCAAAGTTAGGGAGCACCAGGTTGCGATATCGGGGAGCAGGTTCATGCCGCCAAGCCCCGTGGAAGTCCAGCCTATGCTCAGAGAGTTCTTCCGCTGGTACAACCGGAATAAAACAACACTTCACCCTGTCGAGCTTGCGGCTTCGGTTCATCTGAAGTTTGTGACGATTCATCCATTTGCGGACGGAAACGGGAGGATTAGCAGACTTTTGATGAATTTTGTCCTGCAGAAGCACGGATTCCCGCTCCTTAACATTCCGTACGTGAACCGAGCTGGTTATTACAGCGCACTTGAGCGCGCCCAGGTGAAGAAGAACAGCAACATTTTCGTCCAATGGTTTTTCAAGAAGTACGTGAAGGAACAGAAGGTGTATGCAGGAGACAGACTCTAGTTTTCCTCTTGCCTTGCACCCCCTGCACTGTACACCGCATACAGAAACATTTTATACCCCTTCAAATCAATACTTCATAATATGAGAGCGACCAAAGGATTCATTTTCACTGCCGACGCAATCATCGCATTCTATCTGATAACAATTCTTCTCTCCATCCTGCTTCTCATCAGCTACACTCCAAAAGTTTACGTGCAGCAGTACCAGTCCATTGCAAAGGACACGCTTGTTTTTCTGGAGAGCATGAAACTGAAGGATGCCTACAACAACTCATTCTACCCTTACTCAAACCAGCTGTTGCTCATAAAGAACAATTCAGAGACAAGCTGGCCGATGTTCAGGAGGACGCTGCAGCACAACGCATCCATTGCGTCTGTCTACCCGAATGCAACAAACTCTACTGACCGCCTGTGGTGGAGTGCCAAGATAGGACCTGTAGGGATAGACACTCCGGTTTACTCCTCTCCCACTCTCTACAAAGGCAAAATCGTGATTGCGTCGCGCAACGGGACGTATTCATTTGATGAGAATACAGGAGTGAAGCTGTGGTACTATCCTCTCTCAGCGGATTCCTCCCCTGCCGTGCATGACGGGAAGATATTCCTCGGTTCCGTGGGCAACGAGTTCTACGCGCTTGACGAGCTAGGCAACGTGGCTTGGAATTTTTCTGCAGGGAACAGGTTCGTCTCCTCCCCAATAGTCAGCAACGGAAAGGTCATCATCGGCTCGATGGATGCTACGCTCTATGCGCGTGACGAGAGTTCAGGAGCTTCTCTCTGGAATTTCACAACTGTGGGGAACATAAGCTCATCGCCGGTGCTGTACAACGGAAGGATATACATCTTTTCGGTCTCGCCCCCGAGCGGAGGCCCTTCCAGGGGAGTGCTCTACTCCCTAGATGAGCAGAGCGGGAGTCAGCTGTGGAGTTACGATGTGAAGGACCCGGTCAGCAGCACCCCCATGGACCCATCCCCGGTGATATCAGGAGGCGTCGTCTACATCGGAAACGGCAATTATTTCTATGCAATAAATGCGACAAACGGAACCCAGATATGGAATGTTTCCATAGGCTCACTGAACTTCACCTCAACGCCCGTATTTGATGCGAATTTCGCATACGCGGGGTACACAAACGGCATAATGACAATCAATCTCACGGGTCACACCGCGCAACCAAACTCCCTCTCCTCAACTGTATACTCCTCTCCTATAATCTCAAACGACACCATCGTTGTCGGGACGTATGGTGGGGACGTTTACATTTTCAAGAAGGATACAATAAACATAAACAGCCTTCTATGGCATTATAAGATAGGCAAACCAATCTACTCCTCGCCTGCTGTTGTGAACGGCAGGGTTTATGTGGGGGCTAATGACGGCATGCTGTATGCATTCGGCAACTGCTCCATCTGGGATGAGAATCTGTCTGTTCTGGATACCATCGCGGCTTTCTGGATTATAGACAAGAGGGGATGCGCGCAGGCACTTGCCAAGGAATACCTGCAATCAGCAATACCCCGCAAGTACGGCTATGAGCTGGTAGTGAAAAGGCAGAACACCACAGGCTTCGACTGCAACGGCAATGCAGGCGCCCCCGCGGACTCGCTGTACACCAATGACTGCAACCAGACAAAATACCAAAGGCTTTTAATACAAGACAGCAGATATATATCCGGGGTGGTGCGTAGCGGCACCATGACGTACTACGACCAGCCGATACAGATTGAACTGAGGGTTTGGGGCTGAGGTGCAACATGGAGAAAAAAGGGTTCTTCTTCACGCTTCTCGTTTTCATATTCCTCTTCCTCGTCCTTGTGTCTGTGACTGCCTGGACCCGCATACAGGAGTCCAAGGAGGAGCAGGTTGTCGTTTCAATAAGAATAAGCAAAATGAACGAGTTCTCCAGCATGCTGAGAGACGATGCAGATAGGATGACACAACTTTCAGGGGCAAACGCACTGAGGGTTGCTGCGACCTACGTGGCTTTCAACAATGAGAGCAAATTCCTCAACGATTCAGCCTGCCTGCAGAAATCCTGCGTCTACGAGCTGATGTACAATGCGACGATAGGGGGGAAGGTGAACTACACGAAGGGTGACAAAAGCAAAACCAACGTTAGCTTCTCAAACATGGACCAGATGGGCAGCCTCACGCTGAAGAACTGGGACGACCGGATCACAAGCCTTGCGGAGAAGGCGAACTTCAATCTCACGCTATACCGGGACAACGTAGGGGTGTATCAGTCCGATCCGTGGAGCGTCAAGATAGGTTACAATCTGCACTTCAACATAACGGACAAGGCGCTGGATTCTGTTTTCAGAAGGGAGGCAGTCCCTATACTTGTGACAATACCGATTACAAACCAGACATATTCCGGCGGTTGATATGAATCACATATACGAGGTAAAAACCGTGCATGTCCTGGGAGTGCTCCTTGTGACCTTATTCCTAATAAGCGCTGTCTCCGGCTCAACAGACCAGCTCCTGCCCAGCACAATCCATACAGCATACATTGTTGATTCGACCACACAGAACACGCCGTTCAACGCAACAAGCGTTTTCTCGACATATGCTAACATCAACACTTCTGACAATGTCTACACCACCTCAGTCGCTCAGGAGCCGATAACCCAAAGCTGCAACTCGCCGACATTAGGTGGTTGTAATGACCCTCCTTCATATGACTGCGATATGGATGGTTGCTCACCAGTTACCTGTACGTCCCCCGCCTCATGGTGCAATAATCTAGCCAATTCAGTTTGGACTAGCACCTGTGCAAAAACAACTGCATCGTGTGTATGTAGATACAATAAAATAGGTTTCTTTTACTGCCTGCCAGGTGGCTGTAGTAAAACTGGCTTATGCAGCTATACATGCAACTCTGGCTATTACGATTCAAACGGGCTGGACTCGGATGGCTGTGAGACCACTACGCCTGCTTATATCCACACATTCCAGAGATACACCTTCAACCTCTCCGCCTACAACTGGAATGACGTAACCGAACTGAAATTCTGCTGGGAGGGAAAATACAATTCAACTGGCGGTATCTACTCCTCTAACTTGCTGTGGTACAATGTCTCATCATCCTCCTGGCGCTCGTGGCAGAGTCTGCCGTACAACTCCGAGAATACCTATTGTATAACTTTCAACTCAGTAACCAAAACCAGCGTGTACAACTCAACCGACAATTTGGTGCAGTTTGCAGTGAGAGTCAATGAGTCAAAAACCGGACAAATTGCAACTCTATTCGCAGATTTTGCTTACCTAAATGTAACATATTTCATTCCCATTCCAGACCTTATACCACCAACTTACTACCCAGCTACCGTAGGAAAAAACAACACGAATCCAGCAAGACTGGAAGATGTGAAGTTTTACTCACAATGGTATGATAATCAAGCATTGGGCCAGTATACCTTCTCTTGGACTGCAGGCGGACCAAACTGTGACACCTGGACAAGTGACGCTCCAACAGCTTTCGGAACTGCAAACTGGACGAATACCACCAAGACAATCCCACGTGCCTGCGCTGGAAAGACAATAAGCTGGCAGTTCAACGCAACTGACGCAGCAAACAACAAGGCTAATACCTCAGTGGATACATTTTCTGTCCAAGTCCCAGTACTCTGTACAAACTGCTTCGTCACCACAGCCAACATTACAATAAGGAATGCTAACGCCATATTTATTGTGGATGCCCCCATGACATGCAGCTTTGTTGATTACATTCCAGGCACCACTGACAGCCGTTGTGGTTTCAATGCATCAAGCTCAACCAACATGTCAAACTTCACCTGCAACTATCCATTCACCAAAAACTACACTGTGGAGGGAGACTGGAACATCACTGTTCAGTTAGGGCATGATTCAGGTTATAATCCCTATGACCCCACCATCCAACCAGGGCAAAATAGTCCTGATTGTACAGGACCTTCAACTTGCAGAACAGACCCAGAGTGCAGAGCAAATGAAGGAGAGAGACTCACCTATACACTCTACACTATAAACTGGGATGCCAAGCAGGAGGATTGTGAAGGTTTGAATAACGGCTCCATTTGGTACTCGCAGGTGACTGCGGGAATAAACGGCAAGTGCTGCGGTGATGATGGAGCGGATGACAACTTCTACTACCAGGCAAACCCGTCTGCAGATTGCATGTACTGCTACCATGGTGAAAATAATACTGCGAAGATTGCCGACAAACCCTGCCCCGAGGCGAGCTGCTTAGTAGGAGGCTGGAACAGCACACCGTGCGCCAACCTGACTCAGTATGCCATACCCACTCCTACCGGAGATACATGTTTCGGCACCCCAATCAAGCTGATATGCAACTACACCAACGGCTATAACTCGGCCCCGATATTACCTGTAGATGGAACGCAGGTCAACATAACCATCGATCACGAGGGAACTTTGGCAATCCATCAATTTAACGGACCTGGCTGGCCCGGCATATCCGATGCGTATTTCGATGAAGTAAATAAGGTCTATTACTATGAGACCGTTGAGCTTGAGGTGGGGAATAACAAGTGGAACTGCAGCGCGGTTGCCACGGGCTACAGATACCAGAACACAACAAGCCAGGATTATAACATACTGACACCTGACAGCGTGTTCATCAATTACAACATCCTACCACCAGAGACTCAGGGGGCCCAATACTCCACCCCGGTGAACTTCACCGTGGAGTACAGGAATGCAAGCGACAATGCTCTGATCAGGGATGCGACATGCGGGGTGAACATAAGCGGAGTAATGCACCCCATGTTCATGAACGAGGAGCTGAACCCAGATGCCTATCAGGCAATCACAGACCAGCTCTACATAGGACCGAACTCAATCGAATTCAAGTGCAACAGGTCCTGCTTCGAAGTGGGGAGGAACTCCACCACGTATCCTGTTTCGTTCGGGGGAGAGCTCCACCCGCCAGTCCTGACCTTTGAGGATGCGGTATACTCAATAAACAGCAGCGAGTTCTTCCACAAGGTAATAAAGAAGACGCCCACAAATGATACTTTCGTCAAAAACATCACTGACATCGGCCTGGTAGGGGGCAACTGGACTTATGGAATGGTGGTGAAGCCGGCAGTCGAAAAACCGACGTGCGACCAGCTACCTGAAGCAGGCAAAACAAGGATCCTACTTGTCAAGAATTCATCCCTGATAGCAAATGTCACCCTCTGCCCCAAACTATGCGATTTCGGCGGTTTGATATTTGAGGATATCGCCTGCTCTGTAAATGCAACCGACTGCCTAAACCGCCTGCCTAACAACTGTCCTTCAGCAGGGTCGGGCGTGGCCTTCGTATACAGCTTTCTGCAGCCGGTATACTCCAACATCGCCAACTCGACCTACGTTCTGCTCAATGGCAATTACAGGTTTGTGCAGGACATATCCAAACTAAGGGAGTTCTACCTTAACGGCTATTACGGGGAGTCAAAATTCGCGCCAAGCTTCCTGATGAGGCTCAGGGGCAACTTCAATCCTTCTCAGTTTGGGATAGAGTCGTTTGTCAAGATAGACCAGTTCTCATTCCCGAACTCAGCGGTGGATTACTACTATTTCAACACAACCTATTCCCCCCCCATCTACAAGATAAAGGGAATGCCGAACTGCGAGAACATATCGATATGCAACAGCCCCGTACCTCACTTCTACATGGACGATGAGATAGCCGTTGTGAACTCCTCAGGAGCTTACACTCACTTGCAGATATACGGGGCGGACTTACTCACCCTGCCTCCGTAAGGCTAGACAAACAAAGAGGCAAACACCAGGCTGAACACCATCGTCACAACGAAGAATATGGTCAGCCCAGCCCCTATGAAGAAAGGAGCGTACTTGAACCCATTTATCCACGAGCCGGTGTTGATGACTGCAACTATGAAAGAGGCAGAGAAGGTTACAAGTATGGTTGCGATTATCGAGAACTTGTAGAAGTCGTTAGTGCTTATGCTGGGCGGCTTTGGCTGTATGAGGGACATCACACCGACCTTTGGGAATCCCTGCGGATTCTGGATGTTGATGTCCGCCCATATGTTATTCGTGGCGCTGATGAGCTGGTACGACAGACCGTACAGCATCGGAGCTCCTATGCATGACGCGAAGACGATGAATATGACGTACATGAGCATCATCTCAGAAATCTCCTTGTGGAGTATCTGCACCTGCCTTGCATCCCACGCGCACTTGTCCAGCAGGGTTGCCACCTCACCCCCGCTCGAGCTCTCCTCAATCAGAAGGTTGATCGTCCTGCTGAGCTGCCTGGACTCGAACTTCTTTGCCAGTTTCTTAAGCGCCTGCGTGAAAGGCTCCCCTCCGAATGTTCTCCTTGTCGTATTGGCAATCTCCTCTGAAAGCAGGCCGAACTCAGGCCTTGCCGCGAACCACAGCGCCCTCTCAATGGACATGCCCGCCCGGACGTTTGCAGAGCATATCTGCAGGAAGTCAGGAAGGACTTCTTCTATCTGCTTGCTCCTGTTGTCTATCCTCATCCTCAGCAACACGTACACAATCAGGGCGTCAAGAACCATGACTCCAATTGTGAGTATTATCGCCAAATCCGACATTGCCTTGCTCAGGAAGATGAAAATCGGTATGGGCAGTCCGAAGACGAACAGTATCACCATCCCCGTGAAAGTTTCCGGTGATATGTCTACTCCTGCCATCGAGAGCATGTCCTCAACTTTGAGAACCCACTCCCTGCTGATCAACCTCCCCAGTATTCCATATACTTCTGGCATTCTGCTTACCTCATATGTCAAAGTTTGGTCTTGATGACTTTATTATCGTAAGGAAGGTGTACTGTACCAGAGCCAGCCCCACAAGGACGCTCAGCAGCATACCGAAATCAACATCAACGCTTATGAAGGAGCTGAGAATCACTCCTATCGCAACCCCCAGAGAGGGCAGTATGATTGCGAACAGCATGTAGAACATTGCAATCGGGTTGAGCTTCTGCCCGTACCTCTTTATCTCTATAACCTGCTCCTGAGAAATCTGGTTCAACGCGGTCTCAAGCCCTGTCGCTATGTCTGAACCGGACCTCAGGGACATGAGTATCTGCAGTATTACCCTCCTGAAGGAAGTTGCTTTGTTGTTCTCGTAAGCCTGCTGCAGGGCTATCTCCGCCGAGATGCCGCTGTCTATCTTCTCTATTATCTTCTTGAATTCCTTGCTTGTAGCGCCGTAATCCTTCCTGACCCCCACCAGGGCATTGAAGAGGGGCGCACCCGATTTCAATGCAATGAGTATGTCCCTTCCTGCGAAGAGCGCATCCCTGTCAACCTCCCTTGCCTTCTGGCTTACCCTTACGTCGACAGCACCCATGCCCATCATGAAGAAGGCGAAGAAAAGAATTGGCGAGAGCAGCACCACCAGGAAAAGCGGAAACTTCAGGGAGCTGGCGAGGATTGCAAGCACGACTGTGAATAGTATCATCATAATAATTGCGTTAAGAAGCGTTCTGGCAACGAAATCCCGCGGATCTATCTCCATGTCCGCCATCTCGAGCTTCCTTGGCAGGTCAGGGAACTGCTTCACAACAACTCCGACAGTCCTCCTGCCCCACGCAATTCTCACCTTCTGGGGAGCAGCCTGCGCGGTGGGCTTTGGCAGCTCCTTCCTCTTTGGGGCCATCTTCTCAAGAATCTGTTTCATGCTCTCCTTCTTCTCAACCCCTTCCATAGCTACTCACCGCTCTCAAGCATCTCCTCTATATCCTTCTTCATTTTCCTTATCCTTTCCCTCTTCTCCCTCTCCTCCTTTTTCAGCATTATCCTCTTGAAGTTTTCGCTCAGTTCCTTTATCTCCTCAGGCTTGCTCTCCTCGACTGTGGGCTTCTCCTCAGCCTTTTTGGCTGCCTCCTCAAGCACCTTCATCTCCTTCGGCACCTCCTGCTTCTCCTTCGGTATGTCCGATATGAGCTTTGCGAACTTATCCTTCATATCCATAAGCTTTTTCTCCTCCTCCGCTATCTCCTTCTCAGTCCTCTCAACAACCTCCACCTTTTCCTTTGGTATGAGCTTCATCTCCTCATCGCTCAGGAATCTCCCCTCCATCGCGGCGGGTTTCTGCTCCTTCTCAGTCTTCTTAGTCGTGACACCACTGCTCTCAATCCCCCTTGCACTCTCCAGCGCAGACTCGTAGTGGTTTATCGAAATCTTTTCAGCATCAAACGGCTCAAAAATAGCCCCACTTAGCAACTCCTTTGCCTTCATCTGTATAGCCCTCTTCTCCAGCTTCCTCACTTCAGCGGATATCCTAAGAAAACTCTCATCCACCTTCACTGCTTCCTGCCCCTGCTCTGGAACAATCTCATCCGCCATCTGAACTACCTACTTGCCATAGATGCCCAGCTCCTCGCTCCACGGCTCGTCCCTATTGACAATCTCCATCATCTCCGCTGGCGTTCTGTAGTATCTCGCTATTACCAAACCAACGTTATCCACGTCCCTTATGTGGTTCTTCAGCATCCACTTTAGCACCTTCGTCTTTTCGGCAATGTCATCCACTATCTCCTTCCTTGTCATGCCTGCGTAAAGGGAAAGGGTGTCAGCGAGAACGCTCAATTCATTTATCTCCTTAATCGAATCGGTTTTCAAATCCCACCTTGCTATGACGTTGATGTCTCCCCCCCTCAATATCTCCGCGAACTCCAGCATCCTCCTTATACCCAGCCTCCTGTGCCTGAACTGCACAATCACCCCTGAAAGTGCGTCCAGCATGCTCTTCGGTATGTTGATGGGCGGGTTGATCAGCCTTGTGATCGTATCGCCGGCGTTATCTGCGTGGACTGTTGCATAAACGGAATGGCCCGTGTGCATTGCCTCAAACAAAACCTCAGCCTCCCTCTGCCTTCTTATCTCCCCCACAAGCAGCCTGTCAGGCCTCTGCCTCAGCGCGTTAACAAGCAAATCCAGCATGGTCACCTCTCCTTTCCCCTCTGGGTTTGGCTGCCTTGTGAGCATGGGCACCCACTGCATGTGTTTCGGCAGAGTCAGCTCCGAAGTGTCCTCTATAGTTATTATTCTGTGGGTCGCCGGGAAGAAGCATGATATTGCGTTGAGGAAGGACGTCTTTCCGCTTGCAGTTCCTCCTGAAACGAGCAGGGAGAGCTCGTTCTGCATGCACAGCCATGTCAATGCGGCCGACTCAGGACTCAGTGAGTTCCTCTCAAGCATCGCGGTAATCGTCCACGGGTTCTTCGAGAATTTCCTTATCGTTATCGTGTTGCCGCAAACTGAAATCGGATGAAGCGTTGCATTAACCCTTGACCCATCCATCAGTGTTGCATCCATCAGTGGGCTTAGCACGGTTATCTGCCTGCCCACCCTCCTGCCTATTGATGCAGCGTATTCATAAACAGTCTCCTCATCCTTCAGGATAAGGTTCGTCTTGCACCAGCCGTGCTTCTTGTGGAACACCCACACAGGTTCCGTAGCACCGTTGACGACTATCTCCTCCAGATTCTCATCGTGAATGGGAGTCTCCAAGTCACCCAGGCCCAGCATGTTCTGCACCAGGTATGCGGCCAGCAGCTTCTTTGCGTCATCCGATAATGAAAGAAAGTGCTTGTCAATCAGCTTCAGCGCCTTGTCCTCGAACTTGCTCTTCACCTGCTCTATCAGCTTTGGGTTCATCAGCTCATCTGCATCCAGCTTCACGTCTGTAATCAGCTCCCCCCTCAGCGTGTTGAGAACAATTCTCGTTCCTTCTCCTAACCCTCTCACACCTATATCATACCTGGGGACAAAGTCCTTCTTCAACTGCCATATCCTCACGCTGACCGGTATGTCCCCTGCCATGAAACTATACTCCTCAATGGTGCCCTCGGTGACTTGCTGGTCGCTCAATTCATCACCAGATAATAATCTTTTGAGAGGAATATAAACCTATCCACTCAGCTTCCTCATCATGCCGAGAAACTTGGCGTACTCCCTTTCAAAATCCAGAACCTCCTCACCAGTCCTGTCCACCTCCTCATCCAGCCCCTTCGCTTCGGAAAATAGTTTCTGGAGGTTGGCGCCTTTCCTCACCTTAAGTTTCTCAAGCCCTCCTATCATCTCCTTTAGCTTGCTTCTCAGCATCAGGTTTATCTCTTCAAGCCCCTGCAGCTCCCTCTCCGCCTCATCCTTGTACCTCACCCTGTCCTCATATTCTCCAAGTGTCTTGTGCAGCTCGTCAAGCTCCCTCTTCACTTCCTCCCTCTTCTTCTCCACCATGCAGAAGAAATCCCTCTCCTTCCTGCAAGCTTCACAAACTTCACCCGAATTAATCTCCTTCTTCAAACTGAGCAACTCGTTGTACTGTGCCTGAAGGGAGCCGTCCAAATCCTTCATAAGCTTGTCAAACTCGGCCCGCTTCCTTTTGTCCACCGCGGGAGCAGCAACAGCCTGCCTCTTGAACATTTCTGCAAGCTGCTCCTTTTTGCCGGAATCCCTACCCTTCATTTCTTCTCACTCTTCGCAATTTCAGGAGGTTTGACAGAGCCCTCCAGCTCTTCCTTGACTTTCCTTACCCTCTCAAGCTTCTTCTCGATCTCATCAACATTTTTCTTCAACCTATCAACCTCACCGATGAACTTATCGTTTGCGCAGGTGGAGCGGAAGCTCAGCTCCTGGTACTGCTTCTCCATCGAATCAAGCTCCCTGACCCTCTGCCTGACTCCGGCCATCTTGTCCTCAAACACCTTTGATACCGCAACAAACTCGTTCCTCATGTCCTCCAGTTCCCTGCTAACCCTCTCCAGCCTCTTCAGCTGCGATTCGGCCTCCCTTGCGAGCGTAACCTGCATGTCCACTATCTCCTTCGCCTTCTTCTGCGCATCGCCTTTCTCAGAAGTAGGGGTTGTGAGGTAAACCTTCGTGAACAGGTAGTCTATCTTGACTACTCCCTCCCTCTCCAGAACCTTGGCCCACTCTTCGATAACGCCCTGCGAGATGCCGAGCTCAACGGCCGCCTCCCTTAGCTCAACTCTCCCCCTCTCCCTAACGAGTTTAATAAGGCTGTCCACTCCTGTGCTTAAGGGAATGTCCTCTCGACCCATGTAAAGTTTTTCGTTGTTAATTATTAATAAAGGTTTAGGTGTATATCCCTAATGAACTACCTAGGGTGTTAGGATGGGTGTGGAACTGATAGGGATAGTGCCGATAAGGGAGGAGCTCGGTGCAGTTGAGCGATTCAAGGGAGAGAGCAAGCTCCATGAGAAGTTCGGTGACGACGGCATAAGGGCGTACCTATCAATAGATTCAAAGAAGAATGCAGAAGAAATAAAGATGGAGACGGGAATTGCTGAGGAAAAGCTCATTGAAATTTTGGACTACATGGAGCGGGAAAAGCTCATCGACCTCAAGACAGTTTACGAATTGGAGATTGAGAAGACCCTGAAGCGGTAGCTCATTCTGAGGGGTACTATGGACAGGTATTCATTGAAAAACATACTGGAGAAGGAGCCCTGCGGGACAATCGAGAGATACCGAGTTGAGAAGGGGCTCTCGGATAAGTTCGGCCCTGACGCTGTCAAGGTGTACCTGCTCATAGACGGCAAGACTCCTGCAGAGGAAGTGATGAGAAAAGCCGATTTGGCTGAGCAGAAGTTCGTTGAAATCATGACATACATGGAGGAAAAGGGAATTGTGAAAACCGAGGAGAAAAGGGGAGTGCTTACGGATGCAATGGCGAAGATAGCCCCGCCCCAGCCCCTGAAGGAGGAAGTCGCCCCAATCCCAATGCTGAAAACAGAGGAGACCGGCTCTGAGAAGGTTTCCGCTCTTGAAGCACTGATTGAAAAGACCAAGCCGCCCGAGAAGCCTGGGGAGAGCAAGCCAGAGGAGAAACCTGCCCAGGCTGCGCAGGAGCAGCCAAAACCAGCCCCCGTGCTGAGGACTCCTTTAGAGAAGAAGCTGTATGAAAAGTTCGGGGATGAAGGACTGGACGCCTATTTCATGATAGACGAGTTCAAAACACCGAAGGATATCCTCAGAGAGACAAAGATGAGCGAGGAGCAGCTTATCAGGATACTTGAATTCATGAATAATGAGGGGATAATAAGGCTGGAGAAGCCGCAGGAGGCAATGGAGAAGCCGATACTGAAGGCGCCTGCCCCCCAGGTTCAGCAGAAGCCTGAAAAGCCGGTTGCAGCGCCCCAGCCACCAAAACCAGTAGGGAAACCAGTCCCTCAGCCAATTGCAAAAGTAGCGTTCAACAAGGATGAGATATACATACCGACCATCTCTCCCCTAAACCTCCTAACGAAACTCAGGATTGAGGCAGACCTGCTGAAAAGATACGGGAACGATTGCGTCAAAGCATTCTCGATGATGAACGGCAAGAGGACGAACGTGAAAATCATAAAGGATACGAAGATCAACCCTGCCAAGCTTGATGATGCGATGACTTTTCTGGCGGAGAAAGGGGTGATGAAGCTGCAGCCCCTCACTCCGGAGAGTATAAAGGAACTGTACGGTGAGGAAGGGTCGGGTATCTACGGAAAATACAGGAGGGACGGCATTCTGCTGTACGAGCTGATAGACAAGAAAGCCACCCTGAAAGACATAGTGAAGATCAGCGGGATAGAGCCCAGGCTTGCAGTCGAGATATTCTCATTCATCCACAAAGTGCTTGGCCTCGAGATACCGCTCGACACGGAACTGCTGTACAAGCAGCTTGGCGTGAAACCCCAGAAATAGGGGCAGTCCTCATGCTTGCATTCTACATAACTAATTCGGAAAGTTACCCCCTCGTTAGCTTTATAAATGTTGGAAGCAAGAAAACTAGTGGCGATCAGAGATAGGATGGAAAAATAGGAAAACTTGCATTCTGGGGAGCTTATGGTTTACATAGAGCGAATCAAGCTCAAGAGGTTCAAATCCTTTAGATATGCGGATATACCGCTCTCAAAGGGTTTTGTGTGCCTAGCGGGCCCAAACGGTAGTGGCAAAAGCAACGTATGTGATGCGCTAAGGTTCGCTCTTGGGGAAAACAGCCTCAAATCCCTCAGGGCAAAGAAGGTTGCGGACCTCATCACCCATGGCTCTGAGAAAGCCGAAATATACATCCAATTCGACGGCGAGCAGAAGCACGAGCTGAAGAGGGCGATAAGGAGGGACGGGAAGACCCTTTACAAATTCGACGGAAAGAGGATGACCCGCACTGATGCGATTGACGAGCTCTCCAGGATTGGGATACGCGCTGGCAACCACAACGTGATTGCGCAGGGAGAGGTTGAAAGGATTGTGGACATCAACCCGAAGGAGAGGAGGGAGATAATAGACGGAGTTGCGGGCATCTCCGAGTTCGAGGAGAAGAAGAAGGAGGCGCTTTCCGAGCTTGCGAAGGTGGAGCAGAAGATAAACGATGCAATGATTGTTCTGAAGGAAAGGGAGGGCTTCCTGACAGAGCTTGAGAAGGAGAAGAATGATGCATTGAGATACAACGAGATAAATGCCGGTCTGAGGAAGTACAGAGGCTCCCTGATTTTCATAGAACTGAAGAAAGTGGAGAAGGAGTTCACCCGCGCAACAAACAAATACCTCGAGCTGAAAAGCCAGGAGGAGGAAGTCAGCAGGAAGCTTGCGGGAATTGATTCCAAGATAAAGGAACTGGAGAACCAGAAGAACGGTATAACGCAGCAGATAAACGAGAAGGCCGAGAGGGAGAAGAGCTCGCTTGTCACTGAGGTGGAGCAGCTGAAGACCGCAATCAATCTTGCAATGGGAAGCAGGGAGCAGAAGGAGAGGGAGGTTGAGAGGATAAAGCAGAGGATAAACTCCCTCGAGAACGAGAAGATATCCCTGAATGCAAAAATGATCCAGCTCGCGCAGGATTCCGCAGGCCTGAAGGAGAAGCTTTCCGATGTTGACAGGCAGATTCTCGCATTCCTCAATGAAAGGGACAAGGCTTCGAAGGGGGATGCGGCCCTCGGTAACAAGTTCTACGAGGCGAAGCTGAGATCAACCAATCTCTTGAAGCAGCTGGAGGAGAGGAGGGAAAGGATAAGAAATCTTGAATTGGATGTTGAGAAGCTTGCCAGCAAGAAGCAGTTCAGCGAGATGGAGCTTAACAGGCTGGGCTCGCAGGCTCCTTCCGAGAAGACGGAGAGGGAGAGTGAACTTTCACATGACATGGAGGAACTCGGCAAGGCATGCAAGGAGATTGATTCCCAGCTGAATTCACTTTTTGAAAAGGAGAAGGAGCTCAACCAGAAGCTCCCCACGACGGAGAGGATGCTGCTTGAGGTGAAGGAGAAGAATGTCACCTTGGCAAGCAAGCTGCAATTCCTGAAGGAGTCGCCGGAAAACCAGGGAGTCAAATCCCTTCTTGAATTGAAGAAGAATGGGATGCTGCCCGGCATATACGGAACCGTCGGCGAGCTGTGCAGGTTCGAGGAGGGGTATTCAACAGCAATCGAGGCTGCTACAGGGCATAGGCTGAATTACATTGTCGTCGAGGACATTGACACCGCCGCGAAGGCGATTGAATACCTGAAGAAGACGAAGGCGGGGAGATGCACCTTCATCCCTTTGGACATAAAGGCGCGCTTCATAACCGACGAGCAGAGGGAGCTGAGCAAGAAGGAGGGTTCGCGAGGCTTCCTGCTTGATGTTGTGAGTTTCGATTCAAAATATTCCAATGTCTTCCAGTTCGTTTTCGGTGACACGCTGCTTGTTGATGACATAAACAGCGGGAAGAAGATAGGGATAGGGAGGATAAGAATGATCACCATTGAAGGCGACCTGATGGAGGCTTCCGGTGCGATAACGGGAGGGGTTGTGAGAAGGGTCTCCTCCACTGCGAAGGAGAAGGCTGAGGCTGAGGGGCTGAACTCGCAGCTTGAGGCATTGAAGGCTGAAAGGGATGAAATCGTGAACTCCCTTTATTCATTGAGGGAGGAGATGAGCAAGAAGAGAAGGGAAAAAAGTGAATTGGAAGTGAAGTTTAAAGGGATGGAATTGGAGTTGTCGCACATACGCGAAACAAAGAACAGGGAGAGGAAAGGAAGAGAATTCTATGAGGCCAGCGTCTCTTCTCTGAAGCAGGAGATGGAAAGGATTTCGAAGGAGTTGTCCGACAAGAATGCGGACTTGGAGAAGCTGAGGAACGACGTTGCGGAACTGCAGAAGGCAAACGAAGAAACTGTGAAGCAGATAGACGCCGAGAAGGAGGAGCAGTTCAAGAAGAAGATGGGGGAGTTTGAGAAGCAGCTCAACGATTTCAACTCGGTGAAATCATCCCATGAGGCAGAGCTGGCGAAGTGCTCTGCCGAGCTTGACGTTATGAGGAAGAGGGCGCAGAGCATTGATGACGAGTGCGAGCCGCTGAGAAAGGATTTGAACACCATGAGGAGCGACATAAAAGAGCTGGAGACATCCCTAGTTTTAAACAACAAGCTGTACGAGGATAAAAGCGCGAAGATAAAGAACGTCAGCAGCGACTTGGAGAGATTGTTCGAGGAGAGGAACGGCATTGACAGGCAGATTGAGGCGCTTGCTCTGGAGAAGGGGAAGAGCGGGTTCAACTATGAGAGATTCTTCAAGGATCTGACAAGGTATGAAGTGACGAAATCCAACCTTGAGACAAGGCTGGCCGACCTGAAGACAGAGGTTGCCTCCTACCAGGACATCGAGCAGGTTGAAGGGGCAAAGGAGGAGATTGAGGCGAAGATAGCGGAGGGGGACCAGCAGCTTGCAGCTCTTGGGAACGTCAACCTGAAAGCGCCCGAGTTATACGAGGAGAAGAGCCGGGACATAAAGGAAATAAGGGAAAAGTCTGACAAGCTTGCAGAGGAGAAGAGGGCAGTGCAGGCGATGATTGACGAGATTGAGACGAAAAAGTCAGCGATATTCCTGGAAACGTTTGAGGTTGTAAGGAAGAATTTCGTGAAGCTTTTTGGTTATGCGTTCAAGGTAGGGGAAGGTGACCTGGTGCTGCAGAACCCGACGCTTCCGCTGGAAAGCGGGCTGCAGATACAGGTGAAGACAGAGAAAGGGGAGCTGCAGTACATTGAATCCAAGTCAGGAGGAGAGAAATCCCTCCTCACCCTGATGTTCATCTTTGCAATCCATATGTGCAAGCCGGCCCCGTTCTATCTTTTGGATGAGGCGGATGCTTCGCTTGACAAGGAGAATAGCCTGAAGCTGTCAAACCTGCTCAAGGAGCTTTCAAATGGCACGCAGTTCATTGTTGTAACTCACAACGATGCAGTCCTCACATCGGCAGATACCGCAATTGGGGTGACGAGGACAAGGGAAGGCTCGAAAATAGTTGGAGTGAAGTTCAACACGTAACTAATTATAAAATTTAGTGCATGGTTTGTTAATTTCATAGAATTAGGTTTGGGGTGATGGCAACATGTGGGGCAGGACCCCACATGTTGGAGGTGAACTTATGGCCGAACCACCCCTTACAAAGAGATTTATGGTCGCCTTGCCAGCATCACTTCGCGAAGTAATAAACCCTCCTCCCAGCCTGCCTCTTATCCAGCAGTCCCTGGGAATACAATTTATTCAGTCTCGCGCTTGCAGCGTTCTTTCCCTTGTAGTTGAACTCCTTTTGCAAGTCGTCAGCGCAGACCTTTCCGTTCTTCTTCACGAACTCAATTATCTTCTCGTCAATATCACCCAGGATTTCCTCGGCAGCTTCTTTACCAATCTCCCTCTCAATTTCCGAAATCCTCTTCTCAATCGCATCCAGCTTCCCGACAATCGCCCTCAGTAGCTCCATCTCCGTTGTTTCCTTCACCTTGGTCAGTATTGTGGTTGTCTCCACGCTCCTTTTCTCAAGCTCCTTTTCTTGTACTTCGGGCATTCCATCACTCCCTCATGAGAGCGTCATGACTAAACCTGGTTAAAATCATGACTGTGTCATGATTAGAAGGAAAGGGGTATATAAACATATCGTTCTATCGAGCTTTGCACACAAATCCCCTCTAAATTATAGATGCATCGGGTTTTATGTGCAGGTTCGGGAATAAATGTGCAGACTTCTGGAACTCGACATCCAAGCCAAGTTCGTGCATCTCGTGAATGAGGCAGACTATGTTATGGCAGAGCACCATAGCAAGAGCCTCATTCGTCTGCCCCAGTTCGTTCTTGAGCATCAGCCTCGTGCTGAACTTCCTTTTAAGCATGCTGAAGGTGCTTTCAACATTGCTCCTCTGGTGGTAATACTTGTAGAACTCCTCTCCATTCATGTGGAACCATATGTACATTTTCCGCCAAGCAGAGCTTCCGCTTGACTTTCCGTTGGCAGTATATTTGAATGGTATGAGAGGAGCACCTCCGAGATCCCACACGAGTTGCACATTGGCCCTGCTTGAGTAGCCGAGGTCTCCGCATACCGCATCAATCTTGAAGTTCTTTGCTGTTTCCCTCACAAGCTCGGTGAACTGTGGGCAGTCGTGCTTTACCCCGTCTGTCACAACGATATGTGTAACTATGTGGCTCTTGACTCCGCATATGACATGAACCTTCAGCCAGCCCTTCACCAATTTGTCTCCTTTAAGACGATAATCAAGCCAACGTGAATAGAAAGCCGAACTCAATCCGCTTGCATCAACTGCGAAGGTTGTTTCAAAGTCTTTGAGCGGGCTTGCCGAAAGCTGGATTAACTGCGTGAGTAGTGGGGTTAATGTGGGCTCATTGAAGTACTTTAAGGTAGTGTTGAAGTGCGGAACCTTCTCGATGTAGCCACTATCCTTCGCTATCTCCAGATCAGATGAGACCCTTCTGGACGAGAGCCTCTCGTAGACCTTTGAGACTACACAGAAGGTCATCTCCCCCAGGCGCATCCTCGGTCTGCCTGGTCCGCCGTTGGGATAGTCTGGGATATACGAGCAAAGCTCGCTTAGGATACCAAGGAACTGGAGCTTCTCCTCTACTTGAGCGGCATTATAAGCGGGCCAGTTTTGCGGGTATACATTCTTATCTCTCTCGGCTACCTCTTTTGTTACCAATTTCATATAATTATTATGGTAATGATAAGTATTTAAACATTTGTACTCTAAATGTTTGATATGATAGAGTCTGAGAAACCTGACAGCATTATGGTGACCATAAGGAACAGGCGTACTCCTGAAAGTAAGAGTTTTACGGTGTACAATACTACTGTTAATGAAGTTTATGATGTTCTAACAAAGTTCCTTAAAGCCCAAAAAAAGAAAGGCTAACTATACCGCAATAAACTGTTTATCTCCCTTTTCTCTTCTTTGCTTTTAGGTCTTCGAACCAATGAATTTAAGATGAGATCTCTCTGTTTAAAAAATGAGTCTATATCCTCTTTTCTTTTTTGTATCATTATCTTTGCTAAAGCTTCAGAAACAGTAAATATAACTAAAGTCTCGAAAACTTCATAATTGTCTTTAATCTTGAATAGAGGAAAATCAATATTTACTTCAATTTTGATGTTGTTATTCTCTATGTCCGTACTAAATAAATTGCGACGTTCCCCCAGTCTCAATAATCTTGGTTCAAAACTATACCATTCACCATCGATATGAATCTTCTCAAAATTTACGGGTTTAATTTCTATCTTCTTTAATTCCTCATCTTCAAATTCTGACTTTATGGCCTCTATGTTGAGATTTGAGAAATAATCTGCAAGCTTAGTTACTGCCTTTACAATTTTTTTCCTTTTTCTCTGACCTATGACAAAGTCCATATGTTTGCTTATAGGTTCTGCTATGATTTCCCCCAGTTTTTCTATTAGCTTTTCCCAATCTGGGGTGTCCATTAAAAATTCTTTTTTATTATGTGTTGTTGGAAAATCATCTAAATAAAGCTCTCCGTAAATCTGTGCTTTTTCAGGGTGGGCGTATAGTCCCAACTCTTCCTTTGCAAATGCTTTTATCAAACGATTGTTCTTAAATAAATGGAAACCATATAAACTACTTTTAACCGCTCTTTTTTTCAGAAAGTTAAACCACCCATTTACTCTTTTATTATTTACTGAGAAAGAAACAATCGAGTTTTGTGTGTATAGAAATTCTCTTTCCTTGTATTCCAAAGTTTTATTATTTATGATGATTTTAACTTGATTATTTTCTAATTTTAGGAATGGCCCAAAACGTATAGAGAAGTCCTCGACGAGTCGGTCTATTTTAACCCTATAAACATTGAATTTTAAGTCTGTAATTGTTACTACCGTACCATGGTCGAAAGTTTTAGGCTCTATAAAAAAACTGTGTTTTCTCCAATCCCCCTCTTTCTCAAATTTATCTTCATCAAAATCTATTCTAAATTGATTTTTTAATTTTTCTTGGGTGGTTATCACTGTAAATTTTTTACCCAATGTTAGTGCACCAGTTTTTAGACCCAAGCCGAATTGCCCTAAATTCGTTGTCCCTTCTTTTGTAGTATCCGCCAATCTTAAAGAACTTATGGCTTCTTCTTCATTCATGCCTTTTCCATCATCTTGAATTTTAATTGAATCTTTACTGAGTTCTAAAGAGATGACAATCGGTTTATTCCCTACTCGAGCATCAATGCTATTATCAACAAATTCAGCCAAAGCATCAGGAAACTTAAAGTTGACAAAGCTCAATTTTCTCATAAGCGAGGTGTGTGGTGTTATATCAATAGTCCTCTGTTCAGTCATAACAAGATTTAGAACATGAAGTATTTAAATATATCTGATCGAAAGCTAATTAAACTGATTTTGTTTAATTAGTTTATATGCTCAAGAAGTTGGCTACGGAGCGAGTTATTTAGCAATCACAAATCCAAGCACAGTTATGAAATTGCCGGGACTGGCACGCACCGTGCGGATAAAGAGATACCCATTTGCCCTAAGGTTTGTGCACAAAAATTGAATTTTTGTGCGATCGCCATTTGACGAAGATAGCAGGCTTTGTAGGCTTTGATCGGGCATAAGTATTTAAACCACCGATCATAATAATAATACACCCTGAAAGTCCGCCTCGAAGAGGGGCGGAGCCTGCGGAGTATGGAAGTAGTCTCAAAAGGCTCCCCGTACCTGGCCAGTCCCCAGATTCCGCAGGTAGGGGGAGGTGATTCGAAAGAATATGTATATGCAATCTTCAAGTTTATAATCGTTACTGCTTACACAAGATGAGGATCTCTTTGACGTTATTTTTGCTCAGGTTTCCCATTGTCGAGTGTTGATGGCGGATATCAGGAAACGCTACTACCTTGGCTCTTCCATAAATTTCCCTGCAAAGTTTTAATATCATCTTCTTTGGGAGCAGCCCGAGATGGGAATTAAGATAGCTGATTAATAGCATTGCATCATTTTCGTGTGCAAACTGCACAACATTTCTAAATTCGTTTTTAACTTTTGTTCTCTTGCAGAAATCTGACTTGAATCTATCTTCCCTATAGCGCCCTTTAAATTGTGAATGGGGATAATCGTATCTCACAGCAGTTTCTAATACATGGTAAAATCTTGAGAAGTTAGCCGTACTATAAGGGGGATCCATGTAGATGAACCCCGTGTCAAGACTTCGGAATTTTTTATCTAAAAATAGGTCTTTATAATCCTTGTTAAAACAGTAATTTTCTTTTTTATTATCCACTACTTCCAAGTTTTTCAATTTTTTAAAAAACAAATCTACGACGGACCTTTTTCTTATTTTCTTGACTTCTTGGCTTACTGACCGAGGTTGTGCGAAGTGCCCATATGTAGAGCTACCATAACTAATGGCATAAAGCAAACATGTTAAGTACATATTTTTCTTTGTCTTGTCATTAACGTTCTCAATCGCAAATCTGAGGGAATCTATCTCTTTGCATTGTTCCGATGAGAAGTAAACATTACTGAAATAAAATGTGAACAAGCAGAATGGCAGTTTAGAGACACTTGTCTTTATAAAATCTTCAAATGAAGTTGGTTTATCGTTTAAAACTTTAGTTCTATACTGATGATGTGCGATAAAGGTGTTATCCCACTTGTCCTCTATAAATTCTTTATTTTCTTCAAAATTTTCTATTAAATCCTCTTTGGCTTCTTCGATGGGGATGGTAGATATTCGGTTATTCTCTATCAGAGCTTTGGATATTGCAACGCTATACGATTGAATATCATTTGTTATAATGCCCACATTTTTTGAGGTTTTAACTGCATAGCTAATTGCGTTAGTTCCTGCAAATAAATCGCAAAACATCCTTTGGTCATCTAAATTTTTTTCTATAATCGGCAGGATTTTAGCTACGATATTCCTTTTGCTACCCATGTATCTTATAATTTGAGGCACGTGAGCTGATGGATCCATATGTGTTATACTTTTTTGGATCCATATATTTAAAGCTTCCTTTTTGGACGATAGGCTAAGGTATAAAAATAGCTGTAACCCTAAAGGAATAGGAGGGTGTGAAGTGTGGAAGTAAACAGTATCTACGAAGGGGATAACTTAGAGATAATGAGTAAGTTTCCTGATAAGTCCGTAGATTTGATGTATGCAGATCCGCCTTTTTACACCAACAAGCGTTTTGAAATCATCTGGAAAGATGGAGCTGAAAAACGAGCTTTTGAAGACCGTTGGGCTGGTGGAATTGAACACTATACCGCATGGATGGAACCCAGATTGCGAGAGTGTCATAGGCTTCTCAAAAATACTGGTTCTTTCTATCTTCATTGTGATTATCACGCTTCCGCCCATTTACGAATATTGCTTGACAAAATATTTGGAGAAAGTAATTTTAGAAATGAAATAATTTGGAAAAGAAAAACAGGAAGGGGAGAAACGCAACATAAAAGCAAACAATTTGGCGTATGCACGGATTACATATTATTCTACTCTAAATCAAAAGACAGCAAGTTCAATTCACAATTTAAACCGGTATCAGAAGCGGATGATGAATACAAGGAATATGTCAAAAAATTCTACACGCATATTGATAAAGAAGGAAGGAAATTCCAGATTGATAACCTTGCAAGCCCTTCTCCAAGACCTAACTTGACTTACGAATACAAAGGGTATAAACCACCAGCATACGGTTGGGCTATTGAAAAGGAAAAGATGGAGCAATGGGATAAGGAAGGAAGGCTCTGGTTTCCAGCGAATAAGAAAGGGCGTATTAGAAGGAAACGCTTTCTTGATGAATTGAAAGGTCAACCAATACAGAACCTCTGGGATGACATTCAGCCTATTTCAAGCCAATCCAATGAGAGATTAGGCTACCCTACCCAAAAGCCAGTGGCTTTGCTTGAGAGAATGATAGTTACATCAAGCGATAAAGGAGACTTGGTTTTAGACCCATTCTGCGGTTGCGGTACAACTATTGTAGCCGCCCAGAAGCTTGGCAGGAAATGGATTGGTATAGACGTAAGCCCGACAGCGTGCAAATTGATGCAAAAACGATTGAGGAAAGAATTTAGTGTAAGTGTTCACATAATACGAGGAGAAGTGGATTTAAATTATGTCAAAAAACTTGCTCCTTTTGAATTCCAGAACTGGGTTATTACAGATAAGTTCCTTGGCAAGGTCAGCGAAAGAAAAGTTGGTGATATGGGTATTGATGGTTTTACACCACAGGTTTTAGGTGGTTATCCGATACAAGTAAAGCAGTCGCCAGATGTTGGGCGGAACGTCGTGGATAATTTTGAAACAGCAATGCGTCGTATCGGAAAGAAGAAGGGGTATATAGTGGCCTTCTCTTTCGGAAAAGGTGCTATCGAAGAGGTAGCTCGAATAAAGAATGCTGGTGAACTGGATATAATTCTAAGGACTGTGCAAGAACTACTGGATGGTAGGGTAGATTAGTGAGTAACATCATAGGTATATATATAAGATTGGTGCAGATAGTAGTGGTGACCATGGTAGGGGTGAACCTCTCCAAAGCTGAGCAAGTTTACTTACATATTATCAAAAATTTGCAGGATAGACCTAACTTTGGGAAAACTCTCTTTTATAAAGTACTTTATTTTTCAGATTTTGACTATTATGAACGTTTTGAAAAATCAATAACTGGAGACAAATATCGACGTATAACACATGGACCAGCTCCTTGCACATTTGATATAATTATCAAAAGATTAAAAGAAAAGGATATGATCCGAGAATTACATTTTCACTATGGAATGGGAACTCAGATTAGATATTGCTACCACGGAGATGACAAAACAGATAAACTTGCAAAGGAAGAAATCAAAGAAATTGATAGGAATATACAGAGACTTTCTGGGATGACCGCATCACAAGCAAGTGCATATTCGCATCAAGATATGCCATGTAAAGTGACCAAGCTCGATGAGATAATTGATTATGATTTAGTGCATTACCGCAATCCAATTTTTTCCGTCAGTGATTAACTATGTGATCTAATGTCTAATTCTAATCTATCTATTTTTGAAATAAAGCAAGTTGATGAAATAGAAAAAGATTTCAAGAAGATTCATGTTCAAGGTTTCGGAGAGGATTTTGAACGTTTTTTAAAAGCGTTGCCAGGTATGTTAGAAGAGAAAGAGTTTTATAGATACCAAGGATTTGTTGAAATCTCAGGCTTAGGAAAGGTTGTTGGCAACGTATACAAAGCAAGGAAAGTTCATTGCAAATCTTTACACTGTAAAGACAAATTTAGGGTTATCTTCCAAGTTTTTAATAAAAAAGTGCGTGTAATTGAGGTATACTATAAAGGTAATAGGGAAAACGAGGATAGGCAGAGGATACTAAAATACTGCCAAACCCCCCCTTAGAATCTATTTCGTTTAATTTATGTGCAAGCAGACGAGTTTATGTGCAACTGACCGAATTTATGTGCAAGGAGTGATTTCGAGGCAATTTATGTGCAAAGCTGTTCTATCGAAAAACCGGTTGGTATAAGCCTATTTTCCCGAATTCACCGAAGATGGTTTTATGCTGGGAGGAATATTTAAATGACTTCCACCTAAATGAAAGCATGAGCTACACTGTGACAGAGGCATTGAAGGAGATGCTCAACGCCCTGATGACAAACGAACTTTCCGAGCTGAGGAAGATAAGCGACAGGTGCATCAGCTCGTTTGCGCTTGGCGAGGAAAAAGAGCTGCTTGACATCGCAATCACCTCCTACATCCTTGTCAAGGTTTTGGAGAAGCCGCGCTACTGGTACAAGAAGGTAAAGAGGGAGTTCATAGAGAAGGTTGAGGAGAACCTCCACAATGCGATTGCTTCCCTTGAGGAGAACAGGCCCGACGACATGAGGATATATCTCAACTCCATAACGGAAGAGCTGAAGGCTTTCGACACCGAGGACAGGAGGTACGTCCAGAGTCTTTTCAACAAGGCTAGGCTGAGGATTGCCTCATACCTGTACGCGCAGGGCTTCTCGCTTGGCAATGCGATTGCACTCACCGGCACAACAAAGAGCGCCGTGATGAGTTATTCTGGGAAGACCCTCATGCACGACAGGGCGGGCAAAACGAAATCAATTGAGGAGAGGCTCAAGCATGTCAGAGACATGTTCCGATGAGATACCCAGGGAGTCAATCGTCTGCGACTCCAGCTCGCTAGTTTCAATGTCGGATTCATGCCTCTTGTGGATTATATCCGAGCTGAGCGAGAAGTTCAAAGGCAGTTTCATAATATCAAAGGCGGTGGAATACGAATCGATAAACCACCCCCTTGACATGAAGTCGCACACCCTCGGCGCAATAAGGCTGAAGAAGCTGCTTCTGCAGGGGCGGTTGCGAGTTGTTGAAACTCAGAATTCAAGGAGGCTGACTTCTGACCTGCTTTCGCTTGGAAACAACGTGTTCTCAATTGGCGGCAGGCACCTTAAATTGATTCACGAGGGCGAGACCGAGACGCTTGCGCTGGCGATAGACCTGGGCCTGAAAAACATTCTTATAGACGAAAGGACAACCAGGATGCTGATCGAGGCGCCGCTTGAGCTGAAATCCCACATGGAAAGCGAGTTCAGGAGCAATGTTGAAGTGAATGAAAATGCCCTGAGGAAACTCCTTGACATGACGAATGGCTTAAACTTCTTCAGGAGCACCGAGCTTGCGATAGTCGGTTACGAGAAGGGCCTTCTCAAGGATTATGGCGAGATGGAGAGGCGCGCCGTAGAGGCCGTGCTGTACGGGCTGAAGTTCGCAGGTTGCGGGGTGAGCTTCAGCGAGATTGAGGAGTTCTGCAAGTCGCTTTGAATCTGAGAAAAGCTGATTTTGAACTATGTGCATCATAGTAGCTATGCTTCCGCATACTTCAGTTTTATACGCCCGCCCGTTACAATAGTGTGGTATTTGCATGACAGACGTACCAGTTGTTGATAAGCTCAAACTCAATGCAATTAAAGACCCTCAGGAGCTTGTGGAAATTGCCGTCTCGCACAAAAATCCTGACGTGTGCAAAGCAGCCATAGACAAGCTCATAAAAATGGATCTGATTGAAGAGAGAAAGGCACTGCTTATATGCTCTATTGCGAAGGAAACCGATAAGGAGTCAGTTGCAAATCATGCATTCGGTTACTGCTCAGTCTCAAAACTCTCGGATGATATGAAAGTGCGAATGATAAAAAAATCAATCGATAAGATAAAATTCGAGTCAGTGAGAAAGGAAATGGAGAAATGGCTGGAAGCGTATGAGCGAGGCTGAAGGCAAAAGCTATTTTAGGAATGCTGCCCAATCTATACTGCTGTCAAACTCAGGGTGATCCCACGGAACAGAGTTCCCTCAACGAATTTTCAGATAAGGAGAGGAAAACCTGCGTTGAGATATTTGTTGATGAGAAGGAGAGCAGGAATGCGATTGCTGACGTATTGAGGGAGGCGGGGGCGGTTGTGAGGGTGAAGACGCTTCCTGTCGGTGATTTCATAATTTCCGAAAGAGCGGTTATCGAGAGGAAGACGCGAAGCGATTTTGAGAGCTCGATAATTGACGGAAGGCTGTTCAACCAGGCAGAGAACATGATTGACAACTTTGATAAATGTATCGTGATAATAGAAGGGGAGAACTTCGAGGAGAGGGTGAACAGGAATGCGCTGCTTGGCGCAATCTCCGCGCTGATTCTTGATTACGGCATCCAGGTCTTCTTCACAAGGGATTTGGAAGGCACTGCAGAGATGATATTCGCGCTTGCAAAGAGGGAGCAGCTTGGAAAGGAGGTTGTTGTCAGGCTGAAGGGGAGCAAGAAAGTCCACACCATGGGCGAGCAGCAGAGGATGATCGTCGAATGCCTTCCTGGCGTCGGACCCAAGCTTGCGGTTGCACTGTTGAGGAAATTCAAAACAATCGAGAAGATTGCAAGGGCGAGCGAGCAGGAGCTGAGGGAAGTTGAAAAGATCGGAAAGAAGAAGGCAAAGCTGATAAAAAAAGCCCTCAGCGAGGATTTCCGCGACTGATTCATTTTTCAAGGGCCAGCATCGCAATCTTCTCAAGAAGAAGCTCCTCGAGAGAATAGCAGCCGCATGCCCTTTCACTTATCCCGAAGCTGTGAATAATCCTGATAGTCTTCTCCTTGCTCATTTTCAGAATTCCTTCATCCTCTTCTGCGCTCAAGTCTCTCAGCACTTCTTTCTCCTTGCCTTTCTGGATGAGCAGCACAACCTTCCCGGGATCCTTCACGCCAACCTTCTTCACAGCCTCGTCTATCCTCCTCGTAGCGGCAGCCCACAGAAGCAGTTCGCTTTCAACCTTCTTTGCAATCGCCCTCTTCTCAGCAAAAGCCTTAAAAGCATGGTGAGCTGAAAATATAAGATGGTTTTCGGAGAGAACCATGTCGGGATCGAAGGCCTGGATGATTGCTCTTCTCTTCTGTGAAATCTCCTTGATTCTGGAGAGAAGCTGCTCGACATCCTCGAACTTCGTCCGTACAGGAACGACTCTGAATTCCATGTAAAAATATTCAACAAACTTATATAAAAGGAGGGTTCGTATGGAGCAGTTTCATGGGAAACCAGGCAGGAAGACAAGCGGAAGCGGCAAGAAGCAGAGGAAGTTCCGAGATAAACATTTGAGCGAGGTCGGAGGCAGCTTCTCAAGCACGAAGATTGACGAGAAGGCGGAGAACAAGACCGCGAGGACGAGGGGCGGAAACTTCAAGGTGAAACTGAAGAGGGCGGCTTTCGCCAACATATCAACTCCCGAAGGCATAAAGAAAGCCAAGATAAAGTCGGTTGCCGAGTCACCGGACAACAGGCACCACGCGAGGATGAACATAATAACGAAGGGAGCTGTTATAGAGACGGAGATAGGAAAGGCGCGGGTGACAAGCAGACCAGGGCAGCACGGGGTCGTGAATGCAGTCCTGCTGCAGAAATAGCCGAATTTCTATTGGCACTAAATTTTTATACTGTGCTGCCGGATACTATTCATGGAAACTGTTGAGACATTCGAGCCGGCCGTCGCTGAGAGGAGAGCCAGGGAGAACTGCGAGATAAACTTCTGGAAGGCTTCATCTCAGAGGCTGCATTCTCTCGGGAGTTCAATCAGGAACTACTCGCGCGACATTGTGGAGCCGAAGATGAAGAGCTGCGAGGAGCTGCTGAGAAAATCATCAGACGAGCTTCTTCTCTTCAGATCAATCCTTGCGAGGATAACAAAGCTGTTCAGGAAGATCGAACCGAGGGAGGATGAGTGGATGAACGGCTCGTCCTTCGAGCTGAGGGACAGGATGAAGGAGCTGGCCGAGCTGAGGACAAGCCTTGAGAAAACGTCCGAGAATCTGGAGAGCGTTGCCTACTGGTCTTCCGTAAGGGCGAATGACAGGTCAAACCCCAAAGCAGAAGTCTCATTGAAGATGCTGCTCGACAAGAACACGAACCTGCAGGAATGGGTCGACTTCGGCATCGGGCTGAAAACTCCCTCTGGAAAGATTGTCACCGGCTCGTGGCAGGGCCTAACAGACGGCTATCCCGCGATAAGGGCTGCGTTTGAGAAAGCTCTTGGCTCAAAGAAGACAATAGCCTCAACTCTGGTTGAGAAGCTCACAAAAGGCTTGCTCTAACCTGCTGGCGCTAGGGATATGAAGAATAAAAAAAAAGAAATTCTAATATCTAGGCGGTCTTCGCTTTGCCCAGCATTCCCTGCAATAAACTGGTCTGTCCCCGCTCGGCTTGAAAGGAACCTCGCATTCTGCGCCGCAGTCAGCGCAAACGGCCTTGTGCATCTCTCTGGGCCCGAAATCCCTATCCCTGCTAAATCCCCTTCTCTCTCCTCTTCCCGAAAAACCCATTTTTATACACCTCTCATTCTATACTATCTCCACTAGACAAAAAGTAAAAATAAGAAAAATAGGAAATTTTTCCATTCATCTAAACAGCCGGAGCTTCACCGGTTTCATCCGGAGTTTCACTGGTTTCAGCCGGAGCTTCACTGGTTCCAGCCGGGGCTTCACCGATTTTCTCAGCAATTGCGCAAGTCCTCTTTACATCGGTTATTTTCACTTTTATCTTGTCTCCAACCTTGGCATTTGGGACGAATATCACGAACCCCTCAACCTTTGCAATGCCGTCTCCCTTCGAGGCAACTGCCTCTATCGTCACTTCCCTCTCCTCGCCCACCTGAACAGGTTTAGGGCCAAAATCGGGTCTTCTTCCAAATTCCATTCTTTACACCTCTTCTTTTAAACGTCAGAAAGAGCTTTCCTTCTTCTCTGCATTCAGCAGTCAGACAGTACGGCTTTCCTTCCGTTGTTACCTACTATATGTATTGCTCAATTTATAAACATATCCCCCATACTCGTCACGTGCCGTATCCATTCACAGAAAATATATAAACAACCAGACTCAAAACAACTAACCATGGGTAGTGAAATGAAGGAGGAGTTCCACCTTCTTAAGAGATTTTCGTGCAGCACGTGCCTTGCGGTAATGGAATCGATAGAGCAGGAGCCGCATGCTGCGACTGAGATAACCGAGGCAACAAAAGTTGACAGTAAGGAAGTTGCAGAATGCCTCAGATTCGCTGAGGAGAACCTTCTCATCAAAAGAAAAGGCGCCAATGTCTATTCCCTCAGCGAAAAAGGCAAAGAGGCTCTGAAAAGATTCAAGGACGTATCCCCGCTCATCTGCGAGCCCTAGAGCCAGCCAGCTTGATAAGTTCCATGCTGACCTTGCTGCCGTCCTTTAGCCCGAGCCTTTTCCTCAGGTTGTATTTCGAAACAACCTCTATCGTGTCTGAATCATAATGGGACCTCTCCGGCAGCACCACGGCTCCCTCCACCTTGCCGTTTATCAGAACCAGAAAGCATTTTACGCTGCCTAGCACATGCTTGCCCACGCCCAGACCTTCTATGCGTATTCCGTTCATCCTGCTCAGCATCAGCTTCCTTCTCTTGTCCTCAACCAGCACGTTGAGCGTGCCCGGGAACGGTGTGAAGCCCAGCTTCCTGCTGAACTCCTTCATGTAGTGCGGCAGGGAAAGATAGTACCTTCCGTCCTTCAAACCGGAGACAACACTTCCTGAAATGCCCATGGGAAGCTCCTCATCAAAGGAACTTTTCATAATCATGTAAACCTTCCTCAGTTCCTCAAGCGCCTTGTCCGTCAGCAATATACCAGAGCGCCCCCTTTCGATAAACCCCCTTTCCTCAAGTTCTATTATCCACCTTGAGGCGCTCTGCTGGGAGATGTCAAGTTCCCTCGCAATATCGCCCGTAGTTGCAAAAACTTTGTCCTCCCCTCCGCCTGCCTGCAGAAGAAGAAGGAGCAGATCAAGGTATGTCCTTTTCACGGATTACACCCCCTTCACATACCCCGAAATGCAGATGGAAGAAAAATCATCTTCCCCTGCGAGACTCGCCGAACCAGAAGAGGTATATCGTCGTGAGCTCCACCAGTATGAATATCAGCGAAACGTTTATGGATATCAAAGTCCAGAGGGTCGCTCTGGAGACGTCCACATCCGCCACCGCTCCAGGCTTGAGCAGCACGAAGGGGTTTGCGAGAGCCATGACGTAAAGCGTTGTTGCAACTGGGAAAATCACGAATAAGAGTTGCATCCAGTAGGATTTCACATCCCACCAGAGTACCCTGTACGAGGATTCCGGCATCCGATCACCCAAGAGTAATTGTAGTAGAGCATATTTAATCTTTACTATGTTCTCTCAAGGCTCTTCACATATTCGTATGCTTTGGATGCTGCAACAGCGCCCTCGCCGCATGCAACTATCGCCTGCAGGACCTCACCGGTTATGTCCCCTGCCGCAAAAACGCCAGGCACATTCGTCCCCTGATTCCTGTCAACCTTTATGAAGCATCTTTCGTCAATCTCAACCCCCAGCTTGGCTGCCAAAGAGGATGCAGGAGTGTTGCCGACGTATAGGAAAACCCCGTCGACCCGCAGCTCCGTTGTCTGCTTGGTGTTGACATCCTCCAGCACCACGCTCCTGATCGAGCTGTCCCCCCTGAATTCCTTTGGCACCATGTTCAGCATCAGCTTGACGCTGCTCTTCTTCAGCTCTGCCTGCGCGGCTTCCTCTGCCTTGAACTCGCTTCTCCTGTGTATGAGGTAGACTTCGGAAGCAAACTGAGTCGAGTATACAGCAGCCTTCAATGCGGAATCCCCTCCGCCTATAACGGCAACCTTCTTGCCCTTGAAATTCGGAGCATCACAGCTTGCCGAGAAGGAGATGCCTTTTCCGAGGTATTCGTTCTCCCCGCATATGCCGAGGTTGCGGCATTTGGCCCCGGTTGCGATGACCACGGATTTGGTTTCATACTCTCCATCGTGTGTTTTCACAAGGAAATTGCCGTCCTTCCTCTCAATGGAATGCACTTCCTCTTTCTTCATCTCCACTCCCGCCTTCTTGGCGTGCTCTGCAATTTTCTTGGCGAGCTCCTTTCCCTCAACCCTGCCAAAACCCGGAAAATTCTCAACCCAGAATGCGGTGAAGAGCTGCCCTCCAAACTCCCCGGATTCGAGAACCAGGGAGTTGAGCTTCCTCTTGCACGCAAATATGCCTGCAGTCAAGCCGGCGGGTCCACCGCCCACTATTATAACATCATACATTTCAACACCGATGTATTTTGTGCTGGAGTTTTAATAACTTTAACTGAATAGAGAAACATTTATTTACAGGATGAGAAATGAAGACATGCGACTGGATGCTGCCATGAATCTGGAGATTGGGAATGCAGCAATCTCCCTTGACGGATGCGGAAGGACCAACTGCTTCGTCTCCCACGCCCACTCAGACCATGTGGCAGCGCTCAGGTCTAAGGACAGGAACATACTTGCATCGGACGAAACGCTCGCCCTCGCAGGTTATTCCGGCAGAATCGCGCCTCTGAGCTGTGATGGCGTTAAGCTCAGGCTTCTAAACTCCGGCCATATCCTAGGCTCAAGGCAGCTGAGGGCCGAGCTGGACGGGGAGAGTTTTGTTTACACAGGTGATTTCAAGCTGCAGGATTCCCTCACAATGAAGGGAGCTGAGGTTGAGCCTTGCGACACCCTCCTGATAGAGAGCACATACGGCTCTCCGGAGATGGTTTTCCCGGAGAGGGATTTCGTCTACTCCTGCATGGCCAGGTGGATCAAAAGGAACTTGGATATCGGTGCGATAGTTGTGCTCGGAGGCTACTCGATAGGCAAGGCGCAGGAGCTCGTCAAGCTTGCAAATGAATATCTAGGAATGGCTCCTGTCGTGGAATCCAGCATTGAGAGGGCATGCCGCGTTTACGAGAAATTCGGGGTTAAGCTTGACAGGATCCCTGTCAAGACTGACGAGGCCGGGAGCGTTATGCAGGGGAGCTTCCTTGCAGTCACAACCCCCCACGCAGCCAGCAGGGATTTCTGCAAGAATCTTGAGAGCCTGTACAAAAGGAAGGTTGCCTGCGCTGTTGCAAGCGGCTGGGCTTTGAGGTATGCTTACTCGGCAGACAGGGCTTTCCCGCTGAGCGACCACGCCGACTTCAACCAGTTGATTGAATATGCGGAAAGAAGCTCTCCGAAGAAAATATACTGCACACACGGAGAAACTGTCAGGCTTGCAAGCGAGCTGAGGAGGAGAGGCTGCAACGCGCATGCGCTGAGCAAGGACTCGCAGATGATTCTCACTGATTTCGGGGAGGGGGACTGATGCTTCTCGTTTACATCACGTTCCCGAGCAGGAAGGAGGCCGAGAGAATCGGTAGAATCCTTGTTGAGGAGAAACTTGCAAGATGCGTGAACATCATACCCCACATGAAAGCCATCTTCCTCTGGGAAGGAAAACTGGAAAATGCCAGGGAGTGCGTGCTCCTTGCAAAGACAGCCGAGACGAAGTATGCGAAGCTGGAGAGAAGGGTGAAGCAGCTCCACTCCTATGACCTGCCGTGCATACTTGCTTTAAAGGTTGAAAGGGGTTACAAGTCGTTCATTGACTGGGTTGAAAGTTGAACCTTCCGCTATTTCCGTTAATAACCCATCCACCCAGCAATAATTTAATATATCCCACGCTACAATAGACTTGAGGGGGTAGAAATGAAGGAACTAACAATCTTTGCAGAGGATAGAGTTGGCCTGCTGGCCAAGATTTCAAACAAGCTGAGTGAGAAGAAGATCAACATAAACTACATATCCGCCGAGAGCATAGGCGGCACCGCAGTGATACACCTGGTTGTTAAGGATGCCGAGAAGGTGAAAAGGGTGCTGGAGGAGGCCGGCTTCCTGACCGCAGTTTCTGACGTGCTTGTTCTGAAGCTAACCGACAGGCCTGGAGAGATGGGGACTGTTGCGGCAATACTCGCCTTCAAGGGAGTGAACATCCGGAGCGTGTACAGCCTTGAGAAGAAGGGCAAGGGCGGGATATTTGCCTTCAAGGTTGATGACATAAAGAAGGCGAAAGAGGCGGTCAGGAGCTACGTGTACACTGGGATGGACTGAACTAGTTTTTTAGTAGCCCCGGTCGGATTCGAACCGACGTCAACGGGTCCAGAGCCCGTTATCCTTGACCAGCTAGATGACGGGGCTGCGGATAGATTTAGCTCATCCTTCTTTTAAACCCTTTTCCTCTTCAACGGAGTATTTTTTCGGGAAGTAGATGAAATTAGAAGCAAACAGCCCGCTCATAATGTCCCCCTCCTTCTGGGGCATGCCGTACGTCAGTTCCTCACTGGATGAGACAGGCTCCTTCAGGCACGGCAGCTTTGAGCGGAAGTGCATCTCCAGCAGATCAGAGTTTTCCCCGTAACCAATGAAATTAACGCGGAATATCGCATCGTTGGTCAGCTTCGCAAGGTTGCACATGCCGACGATTGTCCTGGCGATGTGCTCCCTCTTGACGTCCCTCCTCACAGGAACCTTCTCCCTCTTCTCCTCACCGTAAACCGCGCCCTTGCTCAAATCCGTCACAGGGGCCGTTGTGAACATGCTTGCGACAACGTTGCCGAGCAGGACAAACGTTGAGACTTTCTTCTCCTTCCTCACGTACCCCCCGCCCGCCCCAAACACGAGCTCCCTCTCGTAGAACTCCCTCTCCCTCTCAAGCTCCGCGGCAGAAGCCGGGACGAAGGAGACCAGCATCTTCGCCATCTTGCCCCTCATCGCGTGGTAGATATCTGCGAGGCTTTCGGGGTTGTAGTACATCCTTGACTGCGCTGAGAGGGGACGCGCAGCGCTTGTTTCGTTGTAGTCAAAAGCCCCCTCCGGAAGCGGGAACGCAACGTACCTCCACAGCGTCCTCGGCTCTATCTCCTCATCCAGGCATTCCATGAGATGCTCGAATCCAACCCCTTCAATCCCCGCGAATATGCTCTCCACGACCTCCCTCCTCACCCCTATTGTCACGATGTAAATCCTGTCCTCGTCAAAATCGTACAGGATGGAGAACGGAACCTCCTTCAATTTCCTTGTGAAGAGCGTCGGGACGCTGAACTCGTTCTGAACCTTTCTCAGCATAAAGAGGTTGTAGCCGCGCACAACATGGGCCGAGCGGCCTCTTCCGAACGTTATGTCAAACCCGTTTCCGCCCACCCTGACATTGCTGGCCTGCCCGCTGGGCCTCTCAGCCGCTGATGCAGTGTTGATGTCCATCCCTATCAGCCTATAATTTGGCTTCTGCCATTTAAAGTTTTTATTGGATACATTTTTATACTCCCAAGGGCAGAAAGGAATCATGAAAAGGATAATGCTGCTTTTCCTCGCGGTGCTTCTCATCGCAGGGTGCGTAAACCTCCCATGGGGCGCTCCCAGGGACGAGCTTGAGATGGTGCCCCAGGCTGCCAACGCGCTGATAATCTTCAGACCATCCTCAACGCTCAATGATTCCGATTTCGCATCCCTCTACAACAGCAGCGAGCAGATGTCCTTTGAAATTAGTCGGATAGCGGCGACCACAGGGATTGACCCGGCAAAAATCGACCGCATGGTGCTGTTCTTCAATTTTGATTCATTCACCCAGGAGAGCGAGACGTATGGCGGTTTTGTGGCAAGCGGCGTAATAGAAAAGGAAAACATCCTTGAAAAGATGAAGCTGAACAACATCATAACCGAGCTCAAGTACGGAAGCAGCACGATATACGAAATAACCTCAAGAGAGCTGCCGGAGAACAAGACCTACCTGTCCTTCCTCGGCGGCATGCTCGTAGGCGGTTCCAGGAAGGCTGTCGAGGATTCGATAGACCTCAGCAATGGCAAGGGAGTCAGCGTGAAATCAAGGAAGAACCTCATGAAGGCATATGACGAGCTTGGAAAGGACTCCGTCTTCCTCTTCCTCATGGAGAGCACCCCGCAGATGAGGAAGGAGATTAACGAAACCCAACAGCAGCTATTCAGCATAAGGCCCCTCTCAAGGATGCAGTCCGTTGGATTTTCAATCGAGAAGAAGGGAAAGGCTGTTGACCTCAAGCTTCTGACCCTTGCTGACGATGCCGCGAGTGCAGCCGACATCTCAGATCTGTTCAACAGTTCGGTTTCAATTGGCAAGACCCTGGCAGGTGAAGGGAGCGCAGCGAGAGACGTGCTCTCGAAAATCAGGGTTCGGGCAAACGGGAATGAGGTTTCAGTGCTGCTCTCCTCTGACATGGACGAGCTCGGAAAGCTGAATGACGAGCTTTCCCAGATGGCCTCGCCAGAGTAGCCCGTCATATGTCAAGAAGGACCCTTATCGCCACCTTGCCATTCCTTTGAATTTTCAGAAGGTGGTGCGTCACTGCCTTTATATTCGTTTTAATCTTGCTTGTGTCCCATTCCCCTCCAAATACTCTTCCCGCTATTCTGAAGCCATCCGCACTCTCAGCAAGTTTCTCTACTTTGAACCTCTCTGGCAGGACTTGGCGTATCTCGCATTCCGAAAGAATTGTGGAAAGGGTGAAGACAGCCAGATTCTCCAGGCTGTCCGCCTTCTCCTCAACCCTGAAGCTTTTCTCCTCCTCAACCTTTCCGGTGCGGGACATCACGCTGAACATTGCCTCTGCAGCGTTCTCCAGCGCCTCCTCAAAGCTATCTCCGTAAGCCTCAAAAAGCACGTCTGCCGTATGCTCAAGAAAGCGGTATCTCTCCATCTGCTCACTCTAGGAGCCGAAAATCTTCGTCTTCCCTATCAGGCTGAGCATGATCGGCATCACGTCCAGCCCGCGTATGTGCCCCAGCCCCCCCTTCATGCAGGATATCTCGTCAAACCTCTTCACGTCATCAACCCTGACTCCCTCCCCGTATATGACTATGGGTAGTGGGTCTGCCGAATGGTTTTTCGTCGTGCAGGGCGTGCTGTGGTCCCCGCTGAGTATGATGTACGCCCCTGTCTTCATCAGGAGCGGCAGAATCTTGTCTATCCTCTCAATCATCTTAACCTTTCCGTTTATGTCGCCGTCATGGCTGAAGTTGTCCGTTGCCTTTATGTGCAGGAACACGACGTCATGGTCCTCCAGAGCCTTCTTCACAGCGCTTGCCTTCGCAACCAGATTCGTGTTCGCGGTTGCGGTAGCGCCTTCCACATCGATCACGTCCATCCTGACGGCACGCGCAACTCCCTTGTAGAGAGCGCCTCCTGCCACGCACGCACTCTTTATGCCGTACCTCTCCTCAAGCGTGTCCAGCCGGGCGTATGCTCCCGCCCCCCTGGAAAGGACGATGTTCGCGGGCGGCTTCCCCTTCTTCTCCCTCTCCACGTTGATCGGATGCTCGGCCAGAATCTCATGCGACATCTCCGTGAACCTGTTGAGTATGAAAGCAGTCCTCTTCGACTCCATCGTGCCGTCAAGCGGCTTCGACTTCAGGACAGGCATATTCGCCTCGTGAGGGTCAACGTCCGAGACGTTCCTGGAAAGGCCCTCCCCCCTCAGGACCAGCACTCCCCTGTGCTCGGTGGTTGCCTTGAAGACAATCCCGCAACTGTCCACCTTCTGCCCGTTCAGCTCCTTGGCAAGCACCTCTCCAACTCCAGTTATCCTGCCTGCCCTCCTGTCCCTGACAACCATTCTACTGTCCACTGTTGCAAAATTGCATCTGAATGCGACATCCCCCTCCTCAAGCTCCAGCCCTGCGCCAAGCGCCTCGTATACCCCTCTTCCCTGGTAGCAGGTATGCGGGTCGTAGCTGAAAAGAGCAAGATGCGCAGTATCACTTCCAGGTGTAACTCCTGGCGATATGGTATCCATGAGCCCTGTTATCCCCTTGGAGGCGAGCATGTTCATGTTGGGCCTCCTTGCCCTCTGCAGCGGAGTCCTGCCCTTGAACTGCCTGTCCCCCAAACCATCGCATATCATCAGAATAGCCTTTCCACCCATAGAATCACCAACTCCACTATAGATTTGACGTTAATTAATATAAAGATTGTTCGCAAAAACACTCTTGATGCGAATTGGTGCGAGTCTTTTCATAAAACTAATCGCAGTCGCAGTCTTGCTGCTGTTCCTCTTCTTCGCAGCAACACAGAAGGAACTCCCAAACTGGATTGACGAGATTGCCAGAAACCCTGAAACCACGCATCTGCCCTACTTCATCTTCAGGACGATGCTCCGAATGGTTGCAGCCTATGTCCTTGTGGTCATCTTCGGGCTGTCCTACGGGATAATCGCAGGCCTTTACGAGAAGCCCAGGAAGGTGATGATTCCTCTGCTCGACATACTGCAGTCCATCCCTGTGCTGGGGTACCTGCCTGCGGCAATACTGTTCTTCATAAACATCTTTCCCGGAGAACTGGGAATCGAGGTGGCGTCCATCCTCCTGATATTCACGGGCGAGGTGTGGTCTGTCACCTTCGGAGTTTACGGGGCGGTGAGAAACCTGCCAGAAGATTTGAAGAGCGTAGGAAAGGCTTTCGGGCTGAGCGGCTTCAAGTACCTCAGGAAGTTCCTGCTCCCATTCATCTTCCCTGCGTTTGTGACAGGCAGCATCCTTGCCTGGGGAGGCGGCTGGTACTTCCTTGTCGCATGCGAGTTCATGACGTTCGGAGGCAGGCTCTACACCCTGCCGGGAGTGGGCTACTACCTCGCGAGCTCGGTTTACGTGCAGCACAGCATCGCCTCCGCGGTTTTCGGCCTCATAGTTTTCATCATACTGATCTTCTCGATTGACAAGCTCGTGTGGGCTCCGCTGATGGAATACTCCGAGAAGTTCAAAATACAGACTCTTGAAGGCGCGGAACCGCGCAAGAGGGCCAGGTCCCCCCTGGTCTACATTATTGAGTCCGCATTCGAGTTGATTGACGACATGCTGGACCGGCTCTCCGCGCTGGAACTCTTCCAGAGAGCAGGAAGGCTGTTCAGGCTTCCTCCCATAAAATTCGACTACCGTATGCCCGGCATGATGATGAACCCGAGGAGGATGACCCTGCGCAGGCTGGGGCTGTTCACCCTTCTCTTCCTGCTGGTGATGTACTTCGTCGGCCTTTTTGTGGCAGCCTCCCTCCAGAAACCGCTGGCAGACCTGCAGCTCTCAATACACAACCACCCGGAAGTCTACTCCCTGCCCTTTGTTACGCTCAACTCAGTCGCTAGGATATTCACGGCCTATGTGATTGCACTGGCCTGGACGCTTGCCGCAGGCATACTCATAACCAGGAGCAAGCTTCTCTCAGGCATCTTCCTGCCGCTTTTCGACATAGGGCAGTCCATACCGGCATTGGCGCTGTTCCCGTTCATAATAATCATCGTGTTCAAATACCTGGGAACAGGCTACCTAGGGCTTGAGACCGCCTCCGTCCTGCTGCTGCTCACAGGCACGCAGTGGTACCTGCTCTTCAACCTCATCGGGGCGATAAAAAGCATACCCGCGGACATCATCGAGGCGGCAAACTCGTTCGGCATAAAGGACTGGAAGTTCATAAGGTACGTGCTCCTTCCCGCGATATTCCCTGGCATAATTGTCGGCAGCATCCAGGCATGGGGGGGCGCGTGGAACGCCTCCATCGTAAGTGAGTACATAAACTACGGCGGCCACATCCCGTTCGAGGCGAACTATTCCGGAGTTGACATGACCAGCATAAACGTCTCAATCGCGGGAAAGATGTCAACAATACAATGCAGTAATGGGAAATGCTATGGCCTTATGGAAGTTGCCGGGGTTGGCGGGCACAACGCGTCGGTGGAGCTGCACTCCCGGCTGGAAAGCCTGACAATTCCTCTGGCGTTCAACGTGAGCGACATAGGCACAGAAGGACATGCGGGCGAGCCAGTTGTTATGCCCTTTTCCTCCGGTCATGTGACCCTCCTTACCCCTGTCAACAGCTCCTCCTCGCCGCTGCATCCCTATTCGGTTGAAGGGCTGGGGGCATTCATAAACAGGGCGACCGCGGAGTGGGGGGACCCCTGGCTTGTGACAATCGCAATAGCAACCATGTCCTTGACCATCATGCTGCTGAACTACTTCGTATGGAGCAAGCTGTTTGCAAAAGCAGAAAGATATAAATTTGAAATGACTTAAGTGAGAGCATGCCGCCGATACTGAGCATAAGAAACCTGAGCAAGTCCTTCATGCAGAACGGAGTGAAGGTGAAAGTTCTAAACAACATAGCTTTCGACGTGGAGGAGCACGAGTTCATCTGCATACTCGGGCAGAGCGGGTGCGGCAAGTCCACCCTGCTCAGGATAATCGCAGGCCTGGAGAAGTCCAGCTCAGGAGAAGTTCTTTTTAAAGGTACTCCCATAGAAGGTGCAGACCCCACGAGGGCGACAATGATATTCCAGACCTTCGCCCTCTTCCCATGGCTTACTGTGAGGGAGAACATCGAACTGGGGATGGAGATTCTCGGCATACATAAGATAAAGCGGCATGCGCTGGCGAGCCACTACCTCAAACTATGCGAGTTGGAGAAGTTCGAGACGAGCTACCCCTCTGAGCTTTCCGGCGGGATGAAGCAGAGGGTCGGCATAGCAAGAGCACTGGCAGTGGAGCCGGAGATGCTCCTGATGGACGAGCCCTTCTCCTCCTTGGATGCACTGACCGCGCAGACTCTGAGGGAGGACGTGCTTGAGATATGGAGGGACACCAGCATAGCAACGAACACCTTCCTCATGATAACCCACCTTATACAGGAAGCTGTTTTCATGGCGGACAGGGTGATTGTCCTGTCAAAAAGGCCCGCAAAAGTGATAGGCGACATACCGATAGACATTCCTCGTCCTAGAAGTGATTATGAAAGAGACCCTTCTTTCTTCGAGATATGCGACAGGATAAAGATGCTCATCTCGCTGAACTAGCTACCTGCACAGCCTCGTTGCCAGATTGCATGTCGAGCCAGGGCAGTCGTAGTCGCTCTCACACGGCACGTTCCTCCTGACACAGGTATACAGCGACGGGCTTCCCGGGGTGAGGTCGCATATGTAATCAATGCCGCACTCCCTGTCAGAGCCGCACATTCCCCCTCTTGTGACGCACAGGTGCTTCTCGTTGCACATCTGCCACTCTCCGCAGTCGTAATCACTCGAGCACAATCCCTCCTTTGCATCGCACTTGTGTATCACAGAATTGCAGATCTCCCAGCTTCCGCACTCCTTCGCGGTGTCGCAGAACTCCCTCTTCGCCTTGCACGTCAGCGTCTTGGGGTCGCACAGCTGCCAGTCCCTGCAGTCCGTGTCGTTGAGGCAGTAGCCTTCCCTCAGCATGCACTTGTGCTCCGAGGAGCACAGATATCTTGAATCGCAGTCCAAATCATTGTTGCAGAACCCCTTCTTTGCCACGCACCTGCGGCTGGACGTGCTGCAGTTCTGCCACCTCTCGCAGTCGAAGAAGTCGCTGCAGTAACCCTCCGCGGCAACGCACAAGTGGCTCTCGTTCTCGCACATCTGCCAGTTCGCGCAGTCGTAATCGTCAGAGCAGAATCCTCCCCTTGCGACGCACCTGTGCTTCCCTATGTTGCAGCTCTCCCACCTGTTGCACTGCGAGTCCATCTCGCACCTGTCGAACTTCAGGTCGCACTTGCTTGTTTCGTTGTTGCACAGCTGCCACTCCTTGCAGTCATAGTTGTCAAGGCAGAACCCTCCCTTGTACTCGCACCTGTGGGCGAGAAGGTTGCACCCCTTCTTTACGTCCGCGCAGTCAATATCCGCAGCGCAGTAGCCCTCCCTCACGACGCACTTTCCGCTCCTCTGGTTGCATATCTGCCAGTCCTTACAGTCCGTGTCCTGCGTGCAGGACTTAGCTCCCATGTCTATGCATCCGAAAATGACAACCGATAACATAAGCAGCAGAACGAGTAGAATGGTGTTTCTCATCTCATCCCTCCAAGTTGGTACACTTCTCAAACTATTGCTCAATTTTCATTTATAAACGTTATCCCTGCCTGCTTTATTATACTTGATTATGCGTATCATAATGCATCAACCGGTGCTTCAATGAGGGACATGCTCAAAAGAAAAGAAGAGGAAGAGGAGAAAATGACAGTGAACGTGCCGAGGTCTGGCGAGTTCGTCGTTGAGAGACTGCCCGGCGGTACGCTGCAGGCAAAACATTCCTTGGGAGGAGAGAAATTCGAGCGGGTATGCATATCCTACGAGAAGAAACCTTCTCCCCAGCAAGGGGAGATACACTTCAGGCTGGAACGTCATGCAGATTCAGGTGGCATCTCCCACCCTGACTCAATTAGAGTAACCTTCAAATTGGATGAACAGGCAAAGAAGTGGAAATTTGACAAGAAGGAGGGTATGATTGGAAAGCGCATCAAACCAGAGGAATGGGAAAATATGCTTGAGGAATTCTTTAAAAATAAGGATGCAAGGAAATGGCTGGAGGAAGAGGAGACCTACGGGCCGCCGAGGAAAAGCTGGTTCCAGCGCCACAGGCTTGGCTGAATACCCAGCATGCAACATTTAAATATCAAAAATGAGCAATTTTAGGCGGTGAGATACTTTATGGTGAATAAGACTATCAAAATGGAGGACTTGTTTGTGGGTAAGCAGAAAGTTGAAGATGCATGGGTCGCGGGCGAACCGAGTTTCGTAAGAGTCAAAGTTGGCAGGGGCGAACACCCTATTTGTGTTGACATAAAACCTCAAAACATAGAAGTTTACTTTCATACAGAGAAGTTGGAATGGCAAAGAGGAAAGGGTCCTCAAAGTAAGGAGTATCGTCAGACTGTCATCTTCCAAAAAAGCAAGGAGGGAGAATTCCAATTCTACTTCGGTAATACTTTTGCAATGCATTCCAAATTTCCCGTAAAGGTCAAAATGACTAGCGACGGTTTGTATTTCCCTGAAATTTTTAGACCTGAGGAGATAGAAGGATTGAATAGAGCTGGGGCGAATATCGGGAAGAATGGTCCTAACATAAAAGAGGTGGATCAGGTCTTGAAGGTGCTTAAGAAGGGCGATTACAAAAACTTCCAACCAAATCCATTCGAGTATTCAACAGCAGAGCCATACAGATATACCGAGATTGAAGGTACTCTTAAAGACGTTTCCAAGTTCAGGAAGCAGATAGAGTGGGTTGCGAGTCTTCCCAAAGACTTGGAGAGGTTACAAGAGAACAGATGGATCAAGCAACTGCTGGAGAATGCAAAAAGACAAAGTGCATTGAGAGAGAAGGGGGCATTTGGCTGATTTTCAATAGAGAGCAAGGGATTAGAAGGAACCAAATGGGTTTCTCTTTGATTAAACTTTTTCCTAAAAGTTTATTACCAAGCCAAAGCAATCTTAATATATCCCTGCATAGTAACCTAACTACTGACTGGTGGTGATTATGAAAAAACAAGTTGTAATCTGGGAATGCATTTTCAAAGCCGAACAAAACGATAAAACCGGGGAGGATGAGGAGGAGGATGCTGAGGAAGAGGAAGACGAAGAGGAAGAAGATGATTAGAAGCAAAAAACAATCTTGGATACTCTTCTTAAGAAAGTATTGTTGAGGCTTAAGGTAAGAACATGGTTGATTTGCGCAAGGTTGACTTGAAGGTCGTCGCCCGCAAGGTTATGGAGCAGTACGGATTCGAGGCCGTGTTCCCTGCGAATTTGATGGCTGAGGTGGGCGCCCTGGAGGACCAGGCACAGAAGGCTGAGCCGGACGTCAGGGACTTAAGAAGCTTGCTGTGGTCTTCCATAGATAATTCAGATTCAGAAGATTTAGACCAGATAGAGTACTGCAAGGGAGTAAAGAGCGGAGAAATCCTCGTCAAAGTGGCCATTGCAGATGTAGACATGTATGTGCCGGAGGGCTCATTCGCTGATGAACACGCGCGCAGGAACACTACGTCAGTTTACACCGGGATAGAAACCTATCCAATGCTTCCGGACAGGCTCTCAAAGGGCCTTTCCTCTCTTCTTCCGGAACAGGAACGCCTGGCTGTGGTGGTGGAATTCTCAGTGCTGCCGGGGGGAGAGGTGCTGCCCAGAGGAATTTACAAGGCGCTTGTGAGGAACAAGGCCAAACTGATATACGAAGAGGTTGGTGCATGGCTGGAGGGCAGCGGACCGCTGCCTGAAACTGTTGGCAGTGTACTGGGCCTGGATGCGCAGCTCCGGCTTCAGGATGAAGCGTCCCAGCGGCTTGAGGGCTACAGGGTCGAGCAGGGGGCGCTGGAGCTGGAGACGCTGGAAGTGAGGGCGATACTGAAGCAGGGTAAGGTGTCGGACCTAGTGGTTATCCATGAGAACAGGGCGATGCAGATCATAGAAAACTTCATGGTGGCAGCCAACGGAGTCATGTCCGGCTTTCTGGAAAAAGCCAGAATCCCGACAATCCAGAGGGTCGTCCGCATCCCAAAAGACTGGAATGGGGTTGTGGAAGTGGCCAAAGCTCGCGGAGCATCGCTGCCGGCTAAGCCTGACGCCAAGGCACTTTCAGAATTCCTCGCAAGCCAGAAGAAAGCCGACCCGGAGCTGTTCCCTGACCTTTCTTTGACAATAGTGAAGCTTCTGGGTTCGGGAGAATATGTCATGTATGACAGTTTCCAGCCCCGTATAGGGCATTTCTGCCTGGCAGTGAGAGATTACACCCATGGGACTGCCCCAAACCGCCGCTATGTGGATGTGGTAATACAGAGACTGCTGAAAGCGGCGCTGGAAAGGGTGCCATCGCCCTACGGTAGTAAGGAGCTCTCGAAAATTGCAGCCTGGTGCACGGAGAGGGAGGGGGCATCAAAGAAAGTGGAGAGGTTCATGGAGAAGGCTGAGGCAGCATTCGTCCTTTCCGGAAAGATAGGCCAGTCATTCAACAGCATAGTCACAGGAGTCTCTGACCATGGCACATACGTGCGGCTCATTGCACCGCCGGCTGAAGGACGCGTGATGCGCGGGGTGAGAGGCCTCCGGGTGGGCCAGAAGGTGGTGGTGAAGCTCATAAACCTGAATCCGAACAGGGGGTTTATAGACTTCGAGGTGGCTGGATGGAAGGGCAAACGCCAAAAGAGGTCTGGGGGGAGGGGCTCGCGCAACTGGAAACATAAGCGAAGGTAGGTATAGCAGAGCAGAATGTAACCATAGTTACATAACTTATCGACTATTTTTGCGTGCGTAAGCGATTCTCGAAAACAAGAAGCCAAAGCAAGCTTAAAATAAGCCTTGCCTCTTTCTATCTTTTCCCATTTTTCTCGGTTTCTTGCGGTGTGGGTCTTGATGTGGCTTGCCAAATCTTCGTGCTTGTGTTTTGCTCATAAAACCATCCATTAATAGTTGCTGAAAGAGGTATATTAACATTTAGGGGCAATTGAACATTTTTTGAGGAGGCATCCAAGTCTCAAAGCCAAAACAAGCTTAAATTGTTCAATTCTCCGTCGTAGAATTCGTTTTGCCTCGGACGCTGTTGACCTCATCATGTTGTATCAGTGGTTGTTCATGTCCTCATTGGCATTGATATTTTGTCTTTCACTCTTTAAATAGTTCTGCATTCGCAGGGAAAAGCCCTATCGGGTTCAGATTCGCCAAAAATAAGCTCCGCCATGTTTTTCAGTAATCTCGAATCATTCTTTCATCAGCCTCAGAATCTCCTTGGCCTTCTCTTCATCCTGCCTGGCCTTCTCATACTCGCCTCTAAAGAAGTAAGCAAGGCTTCTGTTCTTATATGCATCCGCATACTTTGGGAGCAGCCCGATAGCCCTGTCGAAGTCTTTAATAGCCATGTCATACCCCGCTTCATTGAAATAAGCGGTGCCTCTGTTACTGTAGGCGACTGCATCAACAACCTCCAGCTCGGAGGTGATAGCGTAGATGACAGGATACCTGGTATACAGCCTGTCGGCGGGGTAATACACCGGGTTGCCTTTGCTGGTCGTTTCAAAGAAGAAATCATTGGTCTTGACAAGCGCATGCCCGGGAACAATGACCATCTCAACCGGCACGCCCACCTCCCGCGCAACATCAAAAACAAGCGTGGAGGAATTGTCGCAATCCCACGAGCCAGTATCAAGGGAGTCGCGCAGGAAGCCAGACCTGCTCCCTCCATACGTCACATTCAAGTTGCCGTATAGCACCCCCCAAATCGCACTTATCAAGTCCTCCTGCAGCTTCTTTTTCTCCTCCATTGGAATCAGGCCAAAGATGTTCTTGCCTGTCCCGAAGTCACAGCCCGCCATGCCGCCTTCTCCCTTCAATATGCCTGCAAAGGAATCAACCAACTCCAGATATTTTTTTACGTAACTCTCGCGCTTGCCGGTTGGCTCGAACTCCAGCTCTATAGCGAGCCTCCTCGCCCCGCAATACGCCTCAGCCTTACGTCTTTCAGCACCGGAAGGCTCCTTTCTTCCAAGAGTATCAAGCGCAAAATCTGCCCATAGGCGCTCTTTCTTCTCCTTTAGCGCGATCTCGTTTGACATGCCTTAATTGTGCATTTTTTCTTATTTAAACATAGCACAAGAGGAACCTCGCGGTTCCTTTCGCCTTTTGAGGCGAAATTTGGAGGCTTCAGCAACTCGAGTTGTTAAAGGCTCGCACCTCCAATCCTTCTACCCTCCCCTTTCAGGTGAAAGGTTTATATAGCTGCAGTATAATAACTTATATGGTAGTATATAACTGCTGGTGGTTCTATGGCTGAGCTTACAACAATCCAGATTCAGAAGGAAACACGGGAGAAGCTTCTCTCCCTGAAGGAGTACACGCGCGAGACATACGATGAGATACTCAACAAGCTTATGAAGGTGTTTGAAATGGCTGAGAAGGAGCAGCTGAGCGAGGAGGCAATAAAAGGAATAGAGGAGGGCAGGAAAGACGTGAAAGAGGGCAGGGTGCTCTCCACAAAGGAGTTGCTGAGGAAACTGGGTGCTGAGTGATGCCCTACGAGGTTGTCTGGACAAGGAGGGCACAGAGATCCCTCTCTTCCCTTGACAAAGTTGCAGTTTCAAGAATTATAAGGAAAGTTGAGGAGATAAGGGATTCGCCCCACCTCTTCCTCGACAGGCTGGTTTCTGTGAAGATATGGAAGCTGAGGGTTGGCGACTACAGGGTTTTCATAGATTTGGATGAGGCGGGGAAGAAGCTCTACGTGATTGATTTAGGGCGCAGGAAGAAGGTTTACAAGTGAATCTGGTTCGGGATTGCCAAAAGAAGCCCCAGACGCCTTGATTTTTCAAATTCCGCCCCTCAACTAAAGAATCTATTTTTTGTACGCCTTTATTTTAACACTTGTAATTTTTCCGCGCAATACGCCGTTTAGCCCAGGCTCATATGTATTCTGGGAAACGATTTTTACATCTCTGAACCCTGCTTTTCTTATTGTCTCTATGTATTTCCTTTTCTCTAATGCTCCAGCAATGCACCCCGCCCAGGCATCAGAGTTTCTCCTAATTTTTTCAGGCAGTTCTCCCTCTGTAACCAGATCAGAAATCAAAACCCTTCCGCCTGGTTTTAAAACCCTGTACGCTTCTTGGTATGTCCGCAATTTGTCCGGAGAAAGATTAATGACGCAGTTACTGATGATTACATCAACAGAATTATCTTCAACAGGCAAATTTTCAATTTCTCCGACTCTAAATTCGACATTTTTGTATCCATGTTTTTTTGCTGTTTTATTAGCCTTTTTTATCATTTCTTCTGTCATATCAACTCCAATGACATAACCCTCTGGCCCTACTTTATTTGCAGCCAAAAATACATCAATTCCTGCACCTGTCCCCAAATCCAAAACAGTTTCCCCTTCCCTTAAATCTGCTAGCGCTGTTGGGTTTCCGCAACCTAAACCCATAACTGCTTCTTTCGGTATTTTTCCTAGCTCTTCTTCAGAATAGCCTATTCTCTTTGCTTGTTCGGTTGCATTATGACCGCATGGGCCGCAAGTCAGACAACAGCTAGTGCCCTCCTTAGCAATCTGAGAATATCTTTTCTTTACAATTTTCTTGATTTCGCTATTTTTCATATTTTCGCCAGTATTACTGTGTAATTCTTCCCGTAATACTTCGCGCATGCAGGGCAGGTAGTGTAGAAGAAATACATCTCCCTCATCTCCTTGCCTTTTGATTTCATGTACTCCTGCATCTCCTTAACCCACTTCCCAGTCTCCTTGTACGGCCCTTCAAAAACCTTGCTCAGAAATGTTCCGGAAATCTTCACCATATCTGCACCTGGCACCTCCTTGTTGACCGCAATGTAGATGTCTGCCCCCCAGAGGGATTTCTCATCCGAGAGCATGAGAGGTTTGGGGGCAAGAGCGCCCGCCTCCTTGATTCTCTCCATGTTCTTAACCATAACATTGCCGAAGTTCAGAGGAATGTGGAAGAAGCTCCGAATATGATCTTTGAGAAACAGTTTGTTCTTCCATTCTATTTCCTTCCCATCCCAGGGAGCAGGGTCAAACCTAGGGCAGCAGCCTGTTTCAGCCTTCTCGTAGAGTTTGTTCATAAACATCACCCAACTTTCTTTTCCTCCCTAGCGGTATATTAAACTTGCTTTGGCTCATTTTTTCCTTTGAACTGCTTCTCCTTCCTGTAAAATGCGTATATAACGCTCCAGAAACCCAAAAAAGCTCCTATTGGACCAAATATCACTCCGATTAAGAGACCACCAAAAACAGCGAGAACCAAAATGAGAACCAACTCTTTTAGGTTATATTTACCACCCAATAGCAGAATTGCCAATAAAACTGAACCAAGAACAGCGGTATACTCCTTCAAGCTCACCCCAGGGATATACTCCTTCATAAGCTCACCCCAGAGATAGTTAGAATCTGGAGTATATTAAGATTGCTTTGGTTCAAAATAGCTTGCTATCTGAAATATAAAAATATAAAAAATAAAAAAATCTCACTACTGAACTGTTATATCCTGAAGTGGCTCTGGCATTGGTACTGGAATTGGCTGTTTGAGCTCAAGCTTCATAAGGATTTTCGTGCTCCCTCTATTCAACTTGAGTAGACCCTTTTTGGGGCCTAGTACTGCCAGTGTTCCGTCACTATCAACAAACCAAATTCCATTGTTCTCCTTGCCCCTAATCCAAGAGGAATAGGAAGTTGCCGTGCATACTCCTCCGTAACATATTGCATATCTCCCTCTGAAGAGGTTGCTGGAGGGGTCTCTCTCCGCCAAGACGTATGCCGTGCCTCTCAAGATACGCCCATTCGCATAATGGATTAGTGCCTCTCCCTCGTAGTACCTAATCTCCACCATAGGCAGTGGCGGTATCCCAACTGGTGGTACTTCAGATGGCGGTATCTCCGCAGACTGTTGGGCGTAGAAAATCCCGCCCAAAAAAAGCAAAGTCAAAAATCCAGAAATTATTGTTCTCTTCATTTCATCACCTATAATTTTGCATTTCAAGAAATTTAAATATCAAACAGTTTTTGTTAGTCAGTAGCCGAACAAAAGAGAGAATCCGTGCAGTTTTTACTCATTTCACCGAAGATAGATATAAAAATAATAACATCAATAACACTGCAGGAAAGTGTGTAGCCTGTAACTGAGGTTATCAACCGGATAAGGTCTACAGCGTCCGAGGCATTCCTGATTTTACAAAGTGAAATTGAACTTTTAAGCCTCTTCGGTTTTGAGAATAAACATACATTTTATAAACATACATTTTAAATAGTAGTCTTATTACTACTTAAAACAATGAATTTTGCGGAATTTCTGAATCCAACCCGCAGAAAGCTTTTGATAGCTTTCATAGCATTCCTAATTCTCCCAAACATTATTTTTGGAGAGCACAGGAGTTGCACTCCATGGTATGCGCCTGCTTTTGATATGCCGCAGGAGTGCACAACCGAAACATATACTGCGTTTGTCATGTTTTATGGCATGGCATGGTTTTCAGTAATGATTTTCGACTTCAGCATATTTTCTGAAATGCTGCCCAGTTTCATCATCCAAATAATATTCTCATACGTAGTTGCTTGCCCCGTAGTTGGGTATTTCCTAAAGCCGGGAGACTCAAAGAAAAAACCAGAGAAGGGAAAATCCAAGGGAAAAGAGATTAAACCTAGAAAAAAAGAGATCATTGTAAAAGAGACCAAAAAGTTTCCGGAAGTCACTGGAGAAATAATAGTTCTATTCGCCTTGCTCTTCGCCGCACTCTACGAGAATGCATACCCCATGCTATTTCGCAGCCTCTCTGATTTAGGTGAGATGGATGGCGAGCGTCTAATTGGATTTGGCGCAATCATTTTGCTATCTATCATTCTTCCCATCTACCTAATCTACAGAATTTACAAAAAATTGGGCGGAGCTGGCTTTAAGTTTGGCAAAATTTTCAAGGAAAAAACCCCCGAAGCGAAAAGCGCCAGCAACTTCTTCTCAGGTCTTGGAATGTTTGCCCTGTTCTTTATATTACTAATGGTGGTCATCGTCATCATTGTTGCCGGCCCTGATTTCATCAAAGGCTTGTTCGCTCCGAAGCCAGTTGAGGTTGACGGCATAAGGTTTGTTCCTGCCGATGGCTGGACTGTGACCAAATATCCCGATCCGAACATCCTAGTAGAAGTCATCGGACCTGACGAAGGGAATACGCAGGCGTACTTCAGCATAGAGAAGGACTTTTACTCGGACAAAACATTTGAAGAAGCAGCGTATATCCTTTCACACAACTCAGAAGGCGTTGGTGAGACATTCTTATCAACAACAGATAGCTATGTTGATGGTAAGAAGGCAAAGATATACTACTACAGAACATACATGGAGGCAAAAGGGTATTATGCAAAAGGAAAAGTGATCGTTGTTGATTCAAAACCCGGCGAGCTTGTGAGCATAACCTTTGTTTCAAAGGAGGCGAACTACTACAGAAACGAGCAAATTGCCGACAAAATGATTGCGAGCATTGATTTTAAAACTAAATAATTCTGCAGTGTCAGGTGCAACTGAACTTTCCATTTAAACTTGCTTTGACTTCAGATTAATCCATCGAATATTATAAATCAACTTGAACTGAGATTAAGCTTCGATAGGTCAGCTCTCCACGCACCATAATTCGTTAAACCGAGTATCAAATAATTGTTGTCTGGTGTGAGCGCTAGATTATCTGCGACATTATCTCTAACCTGATTAGGATATAGTGAGGTAGGTGTTGGAAGGCCTTCGTTTATCGGATTCCAGCTCTCCCCAGCATTCGTGCTTATGTAAACTCCTTTATTGCTGCTCAGGAACAGTACGCTGTGGTTCTTCGGGTAAATTATCAATGTGTAAAATTCGCTCCCCCAGTTGAGGCCTTTCATGATTTCAGACCATATTTCTCCACCATCGGTTGATTTCATCACTATGCCACAGAAGTGATTTCTATCATACCCACCCAGCATGTTCATGTTTCTTTGGCAGTAACCCTTGTTCTTGCCGTTTTTGGTGGTCGTATAAATTATGTTCGGGTTATTGCTATCAATCGCCACTACATATGGCCATTGCTCTGGAGGCATGATACCTTTGGTCTGTTTTTCCCACACTTTCCATGCCCCTTCCCCCCTCAAGTTTTCTATTCCTTTCTTTCCTTTAAGCTTCCACGTCTTACCTCCATCCTCTGATTTGGCAATTCCGTTGTATGTTCCTCCAAAGAGTATGCTGTGGTTGTAAGGATGCATGTAAAGGGAGAACATTCCATCATTTCCTAGCCCCACGCTTGAATCCCTCCATGCATGCCCATTATCCTCACTTATGTAAAATCCGCTTGGAAAATGGCCTAAATAGACTCTTCCAGGAACATCTGGGTCAAACAGCAAGGAACTGAACTGGTACATCCTTCTGTCCCAAGGGTTCCACCAGCCAAAGCCGAGCGTCCTTCCAGTGTTTTGCCATTTTTTATTTAGAGGATCAAATTTGTATATTCCGTATCCAGCAGTGCCTGCATAGACTGTAGATTCAACAACATCTATAGTTACATTAACATCATCCACATAAACCTTGGAATCCGGAAGTGATTCAAAATTAATCCCCCCGTTCAATACAGGCTCATTATCAGTGTAATCTATTTTCAATACATTGTTCACGTAAACCTTGATGTTGCCTCCTTTCCCAACTATCTTAACTGTATTCCAGTCTTCGCCCAAAGGAAGCTCAACATCAACCAGCCGAATATGAACATTCGGAGCAGTTGATTTCATTAGATACATGCTATTCTCATACATACCTATGGCATACCTTCTTCCTGCTTCGCCCGCCCTGTAATTAACATGAATACCACCTTCGATTAATTTTACTTTGGATTCAAAGGTATAATCCGACCATGAGTCTGAACCAGTACCAACGCCTGCGTGGTCAATACCTTGTAAAACATGATTTCCATTTTCCTGCACAACGGACCAACCACCCACATTTTCTACAACGGACCAAAATCCCCACCCATCAGCCTTTCCATCCTCAAAATCATCCACAAAAGGAGGATAGGTTATATTCGCAATTTTCAGCGATCTTATGTCAAGGGTCTCTAGTCCATCGTTCATTGCTTCCCAATCTTTACCATTATCTTTTGTAACAAAAACACCTTCTTGACTTCCAGCATATACCTCATCTGCGTTAGGGTTTATTCTTACAGAAGTTATACGTTTCCCTCTCATTGTGTTGTTATCGCCATCCGCAAACATGTCAAAATCCATCCCATCGTAAGAAACAAGCATTCCCTTACCATAAACCCCCATCCAAATAATACTCGTATTTTTTGGATCAATATCAAAGGAGTAATAGCCTTGAAGCACCGGGTCATCAACTTTAATGCTTGGAGTTAAGAAGTTTTTATCATTCCAATTTTTTCCACCATCATCGCTTCTTAGCAAGCCACCTGGATAAGCGCTTGCATAAATTCTCTTTGAGTTGGTTGGGTCAACCTCTATCTGTATTTTGTAAACATAGGTTTTTGGTTTGTTGCTTCTTGACCTATCCCATGTTATTAAACCATCCTTGTTTATAACTCCAGAATAAACTCCGCTTCCTTGTGTTGAAGCATAAATGTAATCATCTTTTATCTTAACAGAAGTCATACTTATGCTTCCCAAGCCATTATTCTCCTGCCTCCAGTTCTCTCCTGCATCATTGCTAACCCATACACCACCCATCATATCAGCAACATAAAGATTGTTTGGATTTTTAGGGTCGATATCTATTCCTCTGGCTTCACTTACTGTTGCCAATATCAAGCTCCAGCGTTTCCCTCCATCAACGCTTTTGTAAACTCCACACTTACCATTCGGATCCAAGTTTTTAAATCCAGTTAACAGTTGAACTGCCTGAGGAGGCACCATATAATCGGGCAGCGGACCGCACAAAGCTGTTGCATATAGAATCTCACTGTTTTTAGGGTCAACATCAATATCATAGACACCAATCCTAGGCAAGCCATTGTTCTTATCATCCAACTCCTCCCAGTTATTCCCACCGTTAGTGCTCTTGTATACACCGTGGATGTGTGTTGCGGCGTAAATTGTATTTTTATTTTTTGGGTCAATTTCAATCTCTATGACAGATCTTGGCAAATCCTTCCCAATTGGAGTAGCCTGTCCGTTTGTGATCTTAACTAAACCCCCTAGGTGAGCCATTGGTGGTTTAAATGCAGATGCGTATATTGTATCTGGATCATCGGGATCGATAGCAACGGCAGATGTTAACATATAATCTTTCCCAAAATCATAATATTCAGTCCAGCTTTTTCCAGCATCTGTTGATTTATGGATTTTGGGAGAAGTTCTATCGCAGGCATACATGACATTCGGATTTTTTTCAGAGATTGCCAAACATGTTGGAGAAAAAGTGTGATTTTCATCTAATAAACTCCAATCCTTTCCACCATTTATTGTTTTATAAGTGCCCCCACCCCAAGTACCTGCATAGACTGCATTTTTGTCTCTTGGATCTATCTGCAGTTGCGAATGACCCCAAATAGTTGTAAATGTTAAGTCTTCATCCAGTTTGCTCCATGTTTTTCCTCTATCAGGGCTTGAATATATGGTACCTTCTTTACCTATAACTCCCGCGTAAATATTATCTGGATTTGACTCATCGAATTCAAGCGAGGTTATTCCTCTGGAGTTTTCCACCCTTAATATCTCGCTCCATCCAGAATTCTTTTCCTGATATTTTGAATATCTCCAGACAGACGCATAGTTTTCAAATATCTTCGGAGAATACGAAGCATAAAGAATGTTGCTATCTTCTGGATCTAGCTTCATTGAGTATACATAGTCTGGAGAATTTAGTAGGTATCTCCAAGGCTCCCATGGTTGTGAAAGGTTAGACTTTGATATGCCAACACCCATATTGGAAACATAAATCTTATTAGGGTCGTCTTTTGCAATTTCGAAATCGAAAACTTTTGCAGAAGAGAAGCTGCTGTTTCCTCCTGATGGCCAATTGATTCCACTAAAGTTTTTTCCAAGATTGTACGATTCAAATAGCGCGGTGTTCTCATCTATGAGAATCAAATGGTTTGGATTATTCGGGTCTATTTTTAACTCATCCCCAAAGGCGATACGAGAAAAAGGCTTCCACGTCTTTCCTCCATCCTCTGTGAAATATGCCTCGTGTGCCGTATTGCCAGTAGTGAATATAATATTTGGATCTGTTGGATGGACAATTACAATAGAAGGAGATGACGCCACAATATCCCTATCCATCTTCCTCCATGTCTGCATATTATCTTCTGATTTAACAAGGCCGTATGCCCACATATCGTTAGTCCTTCCATAAACTATCTTCGGGTCATCCAAATCAAATAGCAGCTCTTGCAAGTAAAAGATGAGATCCTTATCATATCCTTCTGCTCTTGGCTGATCAATTAATTCATAATCAGATTTGTTCAACTTGTTCAGCTTAAGAAATTGCCCGCCCTTTGGTAATGTTATATAATAGGATGATTCTGTTATGTCAACATCACCTACGAAATTTACTTCAAAATTAGCAATATTTGTTACAGGAGACCAGGTGAGACCACCATCATAAGATTCTCTTAAGAACATGTATAAAGGCAAATAACTATCATGCAATTTATGCTTAAGCGTCACTATTACATGTTCTTCGTCATTTGGGTCTCGCACAATATTTGAAATCACAAGTTCGTCTGACTTATTAAGCCCAACCTTGGACCAGGTCTTCCCCAAATCTTCAGATTTGTATAACTGGCCGTTACTGCATTCTCCGCTACCACCTCCCATTTCCACCATAATATTGGCCAATATTCTATTCCCAACTGTGACAATATGCGGAACATTTATGATGCAATCAAAGCCAGTATCGGCTGAGGGCAGCGTTATATCCCTCAATTCTGAAGCGGAAGGAGACATATCATGCCAATCAAAACTTCCCGACTTTAAATCAGAATATAATACCTGCAACTCTTCCTTTTTTCTACCTGCAGTCGCGACGAAAATCTTATCACTGCTTATTGCAAGTCTTTCACACCGGCCGTCATAAACTTTAACAAGAGTTTCAGTGCCGTCGTAATAACTAACACCATCAGCGCAAACAAATAACCTATCTTTGTAGGCTGCTATGGAATTAACCCATTTATCTTCCAGGCCTTTCATCAGCCTCCAGCTTTCACCCTTGTCCTCAGATTTGTATACGCCGCGTGCTGTTAGCGCATACAGCTCATTATGCTTGTAAGAATTCTGTATAAGTGCGGTTACCCTTCCTCCCGGTGGGCCATTAATGGATTCCCATGAAATGCCTAAGAGTCGACTAACGTCTTTTCCACGATCCTCACCTTTTTCGACTGCTTTCCCCAAAAAATACGCAATCACCATTATTAAAACCAAAAGAAGAACAATTGCAAAAATTGATTTATTCATCCGACCACCTACTTTTGCAAGATGTGAATTCACCACCACATCAGATATCTGCTATTCTAAAGTATATTAAGATTGCTTTGGCTTGAGACTTGTAGATGTATGATTAATCTTAAATACCCGTAAATTGAATATAAAAGCGGTGGTATAAATGAAAAAATATTTAGCAATGTTGGTTCTGACTTTGCTTTTATTTGGTTGCACGGGAGGAGGTCAACCTCCACAGCAACAGCCTCCTGCACAACCGCCAAGCGCAAATCAAACACCGCCGGTTACTCCTCCTACTCCAAAACCTTCTCCATTCCCAATGAAAATTGCATATGAGATGGTGCAGGGGACAATGGAAGGAGGGGTACAAGTTAACCAAACCATCGGAATAATCTACTGGCTTGAGGATGAGAAAAATTGCAGTGCTAGAGCTTCAGTTTTGGGACTACTCACCATGCAAGGTGTTGGTGGTGGAGGACAGCCTTATGCAAAAGTCACAGTATACCTTGATAAAGGGGAGGTTGTGGTTTCAAACTGGCAGCAAGAGTCTGACCTCTCATTTGATACTGCAAAACCGCAGGCAGCTGACATAGATTTCTTACTTTTAATGAACTATATCTTCAACAGTGCCGGCAAGAACTTCATGAATGACCCGATTTGGAATTCTACAGAACCCATTATATTAAAGGAAGTGAATGTATTCGGCTCAGAATCAAATATTTCAATAACTAAACTTAGCGAATCAACAAGCGGAGTTGTTCCGTGTACTGAGTTCAATGTTGTCGTAAGGGGAACTACCTCCTCAGAGCAATTGATTGCTTGCGTTGCACGCATAACCGATACTAACCCACTTCCGTATATTGTATACTTCAAACCAAAAGGAGGAGAGGGTGGGCCTACCTGGAAACTGAAGAGCGTTGAGAAAGTTAAATCAAACATAGCAAAATACCCGCAATGCCTTTCTCCAGTCACTTGCCCAAAAATCGAAACCTTAACGCAACAGGAGTCGAATACTTGCAATCAGCAGGGTGGAAGCGTGGAGAGTATAAGAGATAGCAACAATTGCATAACCGAGTACAAGTGCATGAGTTTAAAAGAAAGGGCAGAAATGCAGATTAAGAACAACCAGGGACCGGACTGCCAAGTATCTCAACAAATAGTCGATGCTCTTGCAGCTTGCTGGGGGCAGCAAAAGAATGCAGATTTTGAGAGAGACAACCGGGGGTGCGTAACCGCGGTAAGATGCCCCTGATCCCTTTTCTTTTTTAGTTGTTTTTCAGGAGTGGAAGCCGGAGAGGCTTTGAGAAACAGTTGTAAGTAATCAAGATTCTCCAAAATATCTTATACCCAAATACTAAATATTCTTTGGAATCCGTAAAATTAATTACTAAGAAAGTAATTAATTGAGTTTGTTGACTGCTTCTGCTGAACAGCGTACGAGGCAAAGCAATCCTATGACCGAGTCTTCAGGCTTCCCTTGACCTGCGCTCTTCTGCTTGCTTCTTGCCCTTTTCCTCCTTTGGCTTGGGCTCCTCCACCGTGTTCTTGCCCATCTTCTCCTTTCTCTCGTCATACTTTTCGCAGAAGAACCAGATTATCCACAACACGAAAATGAGTATGGAATCCGCAAGGTCGTTCAGGGTTGCCCCCAGAAACCACTCCCCGGTGAAATAGAAGAGTGAAAAAATCACTGCATCAAGGGCCACCCTCCCGATAAAGGCAACACCGAGAGTCTCCAGGAAGGTCGGCCTTCTTTTCAAGACGTACCTGTCTGCGAAGATAAAAAACAGGTATTTATATGCATGCTTCCGGCCTGGTTCTTCCTCGCTGTCCGAGGTCCCGTAACCTTAAACGTTCATAGCCGCTCTCTGACTAGATAGTTTTTTAAATATCGATATGTCAATATCTCTGGGTGATGGTACATGAAAGTTTATCTATTGCTTCCCCTTCTGGTAACAGTTCTATTCCTAGCCGGGTGCGTGCAGACAGGCGGCCAGGTCCAGAGAGAATATGTCTGCCCCAATGGAGCTATTGTCGCAAACGCCTCGCAATGCCCTCCTGCGCAACAGGTAGTTGAGCAAACAGACCCAGAGATGAAAACCTGCGAGGAGATGCCGGAATCAGAGAGGATACCCTTTTCAGATTACTGCTACATGGGCTTGGCATACAAGAGGGAGAACGCAACACTATGCAAAAAACTGAGCGAATCTAGGAGACAGGAGTGCTACTCCGGCCTTGCAGTTCTGAAAGGTGATGCAACTATATGCGACGCGGCCGGAACGCAGAAGACCTCCTGCTACTCCAACTATGCATCAGAGAAGGGCGACGTGACCGCCTGCGACAAGATTTCCGACATAAACAGCAAGGACAGCTGCTATTCGCAGTACGCATCAAGATACGCGGATTCCACTGTCTGCGAGATGATAAGAACACTGAACTACAAGGACAGCTGCTACATGAACCTTGCCTCATCGCAATGCGACAGCTCGCTCTGCAACAAGATAGCCAGCAACAGCACCAAGGAGCAGTGCCTGAGAAACATACAGTACTGCGGCGGGCAGCAGCCTCAGCCTCCAAAGTAAACCGAATAAATGGGAAACTCCAAGCAGATATATCTGATTGGTGATGAGATGTCAAAGCACATGCTTGAAGGAAGAGGAACGGACGAGGAAGAGGAAGAGCACGAGGAGGAAGATGCAGAGGAAGAGGAGGAAGAAGACGAGGAAGAGGATTAGGAAGCCAGGCAATCCCAAGTACGGGCTATCCATCTTGAATATTTTAAGCTTGCTTTGGCTTGTCGCATGGGAGTATTTTTCAGACCCTGAGCTTGTCTATTTGCTCCCTGCTTATCGGCTTTACAACTATCTTTCTTGAGGGTTTTAGGGGACCGTATTTCACCATAACGTTATCCTTCTTGGCATCCGAGTAGGCTGCCGTTAATCGGGCAGCAAGCTTTATCGCCTTCTCTATTTTTTTGTTCTGCAGGATTGTTATAGGGCTCCCGAAATTGGGGACATCGAATACATAGTCTGATTTGTTCTTAGATTTGAGCAGTATCCTGTTCTCCACCTCATTCCTCCCTACAATTATCTTGTTTTCGCCGAACCTGAAATGCCTGCCTACTTTCAGGAGCTGCATGTCTTCCATGGTAACCTTTTTCTTGTGCTTGAACAAATCCCTGACTTTGTTTGCAAATTCCTTGGAGGTCAGAAGGCAGCCGCCACCAGATGATGGGTAATCGGTTACACAGAACTTCTCTGCTAGGGCAATCTGGGGTTTTCTTGTCCTTCCCTCAATTGCCAGCAGTTTTTCCCTATCAACCCACCCCCTTCTCTCTGCTTCTGTTCTTGGTAGCAGCTTTGCAGAGAGCGGCCTGAGCAGCTTGCCCTCCAGGCCTGCTTCCTTCTCTATTAGCTTCAGGGCCCTCATGTGCTGGCTCATGGGCCTCTGGTTTAGCACTTCGCCTGTTAGGATAAATCTGGCCCCTATTTTCTTGGAATACGCCTTCGCTTTCTTTAATGTGTATATCCTGCAGTCTATGCAGGGATTCATCCCTGAGCCGTAGCCGAATTTGGGCTTTCTTACAATCCCTAGGTATTCATTGCCTTTCTTCATAACCTTCAGCGGGATTTTGAATTTTTTAGAAACTTCAAGTGCGTAGCACCTGCCTTTCTGGTCACACATGCAGAATGGCGATGTGAACTTCAACGCAGTGACGTCTATGCCTTGGTCGAGTATGAGTTTCACTGCCAGTGTTGAATCCAATCCACCTGAAAGCAGAGCGACTGCCCTGATTTTTTCCGAAGGTGTTCGCTGAATCTTTGCCATATTGGGTTCACCATTACACTTTTAGAAAAATTTATTTGCTTTTATTTTCCCTTACGAAATGGTATCTGTTACTTTTTAACTTCTGATTTCTAGACAATATAAAACATACAGCTGAGAGTCGTGAATCCAAGGGATATTTAGAGTAGATTTTTATACCAGCATGCCATAATAAATTAGGAAAGTGTGTACATGGTGACTGACCTCACCAACCACTTGGAGTCTACAGCGTCCGAGGCCTTGCTGATTTTACGACGTAAAAATGAATTACTATCACTTCGGATTAATCCGATGCAAAGAATTTTAAAATAGGCATACAATATATGTTTGATACCTTCAAGGTATCGAGTGGTGCTATGGGTTTACTTGATGGGATTGCCGATAATGTGATAAAAAGGACAAAGGATAATTTAACGTATAGAGCAGGAGATGTTGCAACCAGCACTGTTACATCTGGGATAAAGAAAGGCATGGACGCCGTGAAAAAAGAACCGGGGCCGGCAAAGCCATTGGAAAATTGCCCAAAATGTAAGGCTAAACTAGAACCTGATGCAAAATTCTGTCCTGCATGCGGATTCAGACTTATTGTCAAATGTGAGAAATGCAATGTTGAGTATCCGCTTGGTATGAAATTCTGCAAGCAGTGCGGCGAAGCGTTAAAGTAATAAAATTCACGAGGCGCCTTATGGGACTAGTCTTCGATATTGAAACCGGACGTATTGACTTACTTGCGGTAGGCTCGAACGGATCCATAACAAGAAAAGACGGGAAGAAAATTGGCATTCCCTCTGTTGAAATCGAAAACAAGCTGCTGGATGAATTCCAGAAAACAAAAGACCATACGAAGCTTGACAAATACAAAGAGGATTACCCGAAGCTCATGGATGGCGATACGATACTTTGCGGCAAGGAAACGTCTATACGCCTTTATAATAGTTACAATGCTGGAAAAGAAAAGCCTGTCGACGACTATAAATTTAGGGCATCGAAATCTGTTCAGATGGTTCCGGGCAGTGAGTTGCAGGTCAGCGGTATTGAGCGGTGGGACAAAACAGATGCAAAAACAAAGGAAAGGCATCACGGCGAGCTGATAAAAAACATAGAGCTGAAAAAAGGTTTTTTCCAGGTTTCATACTCCCATACCGAAGATGTTCTTGTAACTCCTGTCGCCATAATAAAGTTCATTTTTGATGGAGGGGGGTTTTTTGATATATGCGATAATGCTGTTTACAGCGCCCCTATCGCTTCAACCTCCATCGGCGCCGGCGGAACGGAATACACAAACAGGCTGACTAAAAAATCGTTCACTGCAAAATCCGATACGTTCGAGGAGATAATAGTAACTCGGGATGGGATATACAGAAGAGGGTTAACGCAGATGGATGAAATATTTCTTAATCCTGTGCAGTTGAACCTTTTCTTCCAGAACAACATACGCAAGATGATGCCGTTAAACCCAATTGATGAAAAAACTATGGCGGAGCAGTATAAGAACATGCCAAAAAATATGGAGCAGGCGCTCGCAGGGATGGAAACACTTAAACAGATGTCACCTGATGACTTAGCCCGGCTCATGAAAATGGGGGGACATGAACTTACTCCTGAAATGATGGAAAAGATGAAGGAAATCCCAGAAATGTTTAATCTAATGGAAAAGAGAGGCACCATGAAGGAAATGAAGCGGGCAATGGCGGGAGGGAAGGGATTCATAGAAGGTTTGGGAAGCGAGGGCATAGACAGGCTTACAAAGGCTCAAACAAAGGCATTTGAACAAACGAAAAAGCAGCTAGAGCAGCCCGTTCAAAATGTTACAGCAGAAGGTAAAACGATAGACATCGAGTCCTTCTTTAAATCTCCAAGAAAGTACAAACATTTAACACAAGAGTCCGGAGCAGTAAAGGTTGCGTAGTGGTTTAGGATGGTTGATAAAAAACCTAAAAAAAGCGCAGATGTTGATACTGCCGGCAAAGAGAGCGATGAGGAGTTTCTTAAAAGAATTGCAAAGATGCAGGAAAAAGCATCTCAAAAAGCGTCAGAGGAGATAGAATCATATTCGAAATCAAGTGAAGTAGAGGAATTGAAGGCAACAGGCAAACGAGCAGCAAAGGACCTGGAGGAGATCGAGGAATGCGATAGGATATCGGAAGAGTTCAAAATAAATCCCCCCGTAGTAATCACAAAGCACATCAACGATGTCTCTGTTGAGTATAGATATGAGGACGCATTCAAAAGCAAAATAGAGTTACTGAAAAAACACAATTATCCATTCTTTTCTATAATAAAGAGCACTTCAATCTTCACCGCAAATGTTAGGGCATATGGCAAGGCTTATGTTAAACGAGGGATGCAAAGAATCCCTCTCCCAGAAGATTCTAATCCCCCCACCACAAAGAGCATTGGCATGGGCAGTCAAGTTTTGGACCCGAAGAATGTCGGCTTTATGCTACAAGACGGGGACAGGATTGTAACTGATGGAGACTCCTATGCGTGCGTGAATGATTTTATCTCAAACGATGATTACCATCGGGAGATAGGTATATTCCCAAATTCAGAAGCCGTTATGAAGGTGTCAGAAAAGGTAACGCATCCAGCTCCCGGGTTCATGGACCCCTCCCAAGTGCCGGAGGTCATAAAGAATAAATCAGAGTGCACTGTAATGAACTACAACATTTCGGGTTTTCTATTGGTCAAAGGAATATTCAGGGTCAGCTTACTGAACAAAAATACAAATGCAAATAACTTATTGGAATTCTCCTCCGGATACCCTGCGATTGAATTTTTGCATTCTTCAAAAACTTATGAAAGCATTATGGACAAAGAATACGCAAAACTGGCGAATGTTCCAAATGCAGCATCAATAGTTGCGGCATACAACGCCCAAAAGGTGAAATCCAAGGTATGCGACGAGATTTCAGCATATACCGAATTGGGCGCTGATAGTTCTATTGTTGTTTTTGGAACAATGAATTCTGTGAAAAATAAACGCACTGGGAAAACCGCAAGTATCCTGTTCCCAAAAGCTGGAAGCAAGGATTTCATTTTTTCAGGGAAGATTACTATGCTGGGCAATACGACCTATTCCGATAAGTCAGGAAACCCAGACCCAAGAATCAGGGCAGTAGTGAGATATGGAATGGCAATCGAGAAATATGTCTCCCTGCTGGCAAATAAAAAAGAATTTGAACAAAAGCTCAGAGACACAGATGAAAAAAAATCACAACCAAAACCGGCTGAAAGCGAGGCATCAAAGAGAGATAAGGAGAAAAGAAAGGCAGAGCTTGCAGAGAAGCTGAAATATTACAAACAAGCGGGGGACACAATGATGGCCGATGCAACCCAGATGCAACTTGATGAACTGGACCCACAAAAACAACAAGAAATTTCTAAGAAGCAGATAAGTGAGTGGAAGAAAGAGCTTTTGGAGGAAGAGGAGGATGCGAGGAAGGCTGGGAATGAATTTAAGGTAAACATGATTCAAATGCAAATGGACATATTAGATCAAAACACAGAAAACATTGGGGAACACATAAGAATAATGATTGACTGGTGCGATAAAGAACTCACGAAATTATCACCTGATTTAAACACAAACTTTCCACCTTATAATCCTCCTATTGAAACTGATGCGGTTTAATTATTGGCCAATATAGTAAGTTAGGTAAATAATAGGCTTTGCTGAATCGGTTAGTGATCGGATAATTCTGATACTCTTTTATATATCGAACTCACATATTACTGCAGGAAAGTGTATACCTTGTGACTGAGGTTATCAACGCGATAAGGTCAACAGCGTCCGAGACAGTCTTGATTTTCTCAGATGAATTTGTCGTAGGCTTCCAGATCAACAAACCCGTGCCCGCTTATGTTCATCGCGATTACCTTTTTCTCGTTTTTCCTTCTCGCCTCTAACGCCTCGTCTATGGCTGCCCTTATCGCATAGGCTGATTCAGGCGCCGGGATGAAACCTTCGGTCCGCATGAAGATTTTTGCTGCTTCAAAGATCAGTTTCTCGTCCCTGGGGTATACCTTTGCCTCGATCATCCCCAAATTTCTCAGGTAGCTTAAGACCGGGGCAGCGGCATGATAACGCAGTCCCTCGGCATAGATCGGGTGCATATCCTTCTTGTGCCCGAGGGTGAACATCTTCAGCAACGGGGTCTGCTCCGCAGCATCGCCAAAATCATACTCATATTTTCCATTAACAAGGTTCGCGCTCACCTCAGACTGGCATGCAACGAACCTCGTATCGACCTTTTTCTTTAATCTCAGCCCCATCATCGGAATCGTGAACCCGCCGAAATTGGAGCCCCCGCCCAGGCAGGCGAACATCACATCCGGAGTCTCGTCGATTTTTTCAAACTGTTTGATGACCTCCTGACCGATTACCGTTTGATGCAGGAGGACATGGTTGAGAACGCTCCCTAGGCAGTAAACTGTATCATCATGCTTCAGCGCATCCTCAATCCCCTCGGAGACGGCGATTCCCAGCGAGCCGTTGTGGTTCGGGTTCTCTTTCAGGAGTTTTTTACCAAACGTAGTCCTATTGCTTGGAGAGGGCAGGCATTCCGCCCCGTAGTATTTCATGATGGTTCTTCTGCCCGGCTTCAGGTTGTAAGCGAATCTCACCATATAGACCGTGCATTTCAAACCCATCAGCGCAGCTCCATGCGCTAATGCCGAACCCCACTGCCCTGCGCCGGTCTCAGTTGTGACTCTCTCATACCCCTCTTTTGCAACATAGTACAGCTGGGCTAGTGCGGTATTCACCTTGTGGCTTCCGGTTGGCGAGAGGTCCTCCCTCTTGTAATAGATTTTCGCCGGAGTTTTCAGGTACTTCTCCAAACGATACGCCCTGTAAAGCGGCCTGGGCCTTCCAACGTGAATGTACAGCTCTTTAACCTCCTCCGGGATTCTTATCCATCTTTCCTGCGACATCTCCTGCTTCAAAGCTTCCGCTGTAAAGAATTCTGGCAAAAGTTTCAACCTAGATTCTCCTTCGACTGGATCTTTCGGAGGGGACATGGGAGAAGGGAAATCAGCAGTTATGTTGTACCACTTATCAGGCAACTCATCAATAGTCAGATCTATCGGACTTATTTTCATCTGTTCACCCCACATTCAGTTTCTCACTTAAATATTAAAAACCATGACATCATGGAGTCTGCAAACCCTGCCGGACACATCAACCGCTTGGAGTATAGATTCCGAGGCAAAGCTGATTTCACAACGGGGAATTGGACAATTCAAGCATTCTTGAGCGCTTACGGGATTCTAGCAAGGATTAAATAGACGAAGAAGCCAAAAGGTGAAGGGGCTAGGGCGAATCAGATGCTTAGCGCGGAAGAGATATGCGAATTAAAAAGAACACACGATAGCCTAGAAAAAAGAATGGAAAAAATCGAAAAGAACCAACGTTCTACTATCGTTAAACTTTCGGAACGGCTAAAAGAATTAATGGCAGACATAGGATCAGTACAGGAGAAAGAAAAAACCATGTGGAATCCCGACATTAACACACGGATAAAACTTTCCAAGAAAGGTATCAAACTCTCCAAGGAATTAAATTATTTTGTAACGGGGGTGGCGGGCGAGTTTGAAAAGGGCAACATCCCGGAAGATGCAGGAAAGAGGTTTATGTCGATTGCAAGGCTGATTAGGGATAACAAGATGGATCCTGCAAAAAAAGAATTCGGGCATTTTGAAGAAATTACCGAATTGAGCAAAAGATACGAACGAGCCGAAGAGCAGATGAAGGAGGAAGACAGGATACTCAAAAGAGAGCAACTCAGGATAGGAAAAATATTGGCGGAAATGTCTGAGCTGGAAAAAGAAACAGTTGATTCGGAAAAGGTCCGCAGGTACGAGAACCTATTGAAAAATTTGGAAAAACTGGAAAAACTCAGAGGAACACATATCCGTTCCCTCCTTTCAGAACCAATAGTAGAACTGCTTGGAGATGTAGAAAAATATCCTCTGGAATATTATTGCCAACCTTTTCCCGGAAAAGAGGAAATGACAGAGTTAAAAGAATTCTTTTCTGAATATCCTGCATTTGGAAGATGTAATGTCAATCAGCTTTGCGAGTTCTTTGGATATAGCGAAAAAAAGCTTTCGCATGTCTGCCCTGAGACTTCTAGGTTCAGAAGACTGGTGATGGGAAACAAAAGTTTATTCGAAACAATCTGTTCACTTGAGCAGACGGCCTTCCTGGCAGTGGATGATGAGAACGAAAAAATCATGGACTTTTATGCCGAAAGGATCGAGGGTGCAAAAGAGGTTGTTGGACAAATAAGACAGTTGAGAAAAGAAAAATATTCCTATAGGGAAGAATATGAAAAAAGCAAGCAGATTGAAAAAAGAAAGGAAGAGCTTTCAAAATATTCAAAAAAGGAATTGGAGGCGGAGCTGAGGGACATCGAACATCTTCTCGGACTTTTGCATTCCGATCACCCCTGATTTTACGAAGTAAGAGTTGAACTATCCCGGGCTTCCTCTGCTCCCAGAGCAAGGAAAATAACAGCGAGACAGTGCAAAAAAGTAATGCACATCCCTTGCACTAGTGCTTCTTCACAAAACCCCTGAATTTACCTGCGATTTCCTTATCCTTGTCATAGAGCAGTTCAAGGACTTTGCTATGCATATCAACGGCAGAAACAACTCCCTCCTTTGCCGTCTCCTTTGCCCACTTGGCAGTGCTCAGGGCAACGTCTCCTGCAAGCTTGGCGGTTCCGCCTGCCTTCATCACTCCCTTCTTGATCTTGTCTGCACTGAACGCTTCAAGCTTACCGGCTTTCTTTAATACTTTTAATTCCAAAAAACCACCCCTTACAGAGTTGCTATTCAAGTAGTATATTAACATTTGCGAGCGAGAAACCCCACATCCTTTAGGGGTGGGAGCATGTCACGCTTAGACTCTCAGGACAGGCTACCATGGCGGTTAGAGTCATGCATGATTGAAGAGCATTCAGTCAGATTTTCTGGATACCTCCAGCATCCTGTCCAGAGCTTTTCTGGCCCTTTTGATAATCTCGTCGTCTATTTCGACTGGGTAAACTTCTTCCTGGATGGACCTCAAAACTGCAGGCAGAGTGTTCTTCTTCTGCTGTATGCATGTCGCAACAATCGAGTAGAACTTCTTTTCCGGCATCTCCAGCTTCAGCCTTTCAACCATCCCATGCTCCGTAATGATGATGAACTTCCGCGCCTCGTCCTCCTTTGCATAGTAAAGCATCTGGCTGGTGCTGCACACCTTATCCGCCAGTGCAATCACATCCAGAGGGCATTCAGGATGGACCAGAACCTTCGCCTCAGGATGCAGCCCCTTCGCCTCCCTCACCTGCTCAGCAGTAATCTTTGCATGCACATAGCAGAACCCCTTCCACGGGATTATCCTTTTGTCAGTCTTTGTCTGCACGTACTTCGCAAGGTTCTCGTCAGGAACAAAGATTACCTCTTTTTCCGGCACGGAGTTGACAACCTCAATGCAGTTCGAGGATGTGCAGCAGATGTCAGACTCAGCCTTTGTTTCGGCAGACGTATTGACATAAGAAACAACCGCTGCACGAGGATGTTGTCTCTTCAGATTAAGCAATTCCTGCCTTGTGACCATCCCGGCCATGGGGCATTCCGCCCCTTTTACGGGAATCAGCACCTTCTTCTCTGGGTTGAGTATCTTTGCGGACTCAGCCATGAAGTCCACTCCGCAGAACACTATTATGTCGGCATCAATCTTGGCAGCCTCCCTGCTCAGCTCCAGCGAGTCTCCGATGAAGTCAGCTACTCGGTATATCTCAGGCCGCTGGTAGTTGTGGACGAGGATAACCGCATTCTTCTCTTTCTTCAGCCTGTTGATTTTGTCAATCAATTTCAAATCCATCCCAAAACCTCAGATATACCTCATGTCCCAACCTGGATTGGCTCGCTAATCTTTTTCAATGTAGCGACTGCAGACAATGCCGCCAGGTAGCTTGTCTTCGGGTTATCAGGGCTCGGGACGTTCTCAGCCTTGATCTTCAGCACGCCGAACCTGCCCTCTGCTGTGATCTCATGAACGTTTGATTTTGCATCAGGGTCCGCAACTATCTGCACCCTTGTTTTTTTAGGGCCTATGCCCGCCAGGCTTAAAGAAGCTGCAACATTTACGTTGGAAGGGAACAGTTTGACAGCCTCTTCGGCAGTGCCTTCGTATATGACTGTCGGCTTTTTGATTTCCTTCAGATCCATTGGGTGTTTTTCGAAGAAAGGAGCGCCTTCCAACGATTCAGGAGGTTTTGTCGTTTTTATCGTCACCCTCTCTATCTCATCTCTTGCGGATTTTATACCATCCAGGCCGGCTATGGCTCCGGACGGCAGGTATACCTTAAGGTTGTTTTTTTCTGCCAGTCCTCTAATCTCCTGCAACAGATGCTCATCCGCCAAAGCGCCCGTGCTCATTATCATGACATTCTTCCCTGCCTTCAAGGCTTTGGGTATCAGGGTCCTAACCGCCTCTTGCGAGGCTGCTTCCAGCACCAAATCCAGCTCCTGTTTCAGGATTTCGTCAAAATCCCTGTATTCCGTACGGAATTTTCTGGCAAATTCTGCAGCTTTCTTGGCGTCCATGTCATAGACATACCTGAGATCAGCCTTTACACTGCCCCCGGTTATGTTCCTGGCAATAACTCTGCCGATAGACCCGCAACCTATCAGTGCAATTTTCATTCAAGCGTTAGACTAGCATTTTTAACTTTAATAATCTTTCTTCTCGCAGTCGGATAGATTCACCAATTCTACCGAAAGTATTTTCAATAGCCTCTCAATAAAAATCCTTGTGAAATACTGTCCAGACTGCGGGCATGAGCTTCCCCAACCAAACCCGAAGCACTGCCCAGAGTGCGGAGTTGCCATTTCTGCGGCTAAGGAAACGCCTGCACCGGCTGTTTCAAAAACTCCGAAAAAAACCGGACTCCTCGGAATTCTTGCTTACCTGTTTCTCCTGCTTATCCTTCTGCTCGTGGTTGGACTTATCGCTTATTTTTTCATGACCCTGCCTCCCCAACCCAAGACCTTGTTTGTCGGAGTCTACATGGAAGGGCCTGTTTCAGGAGCTGCCGTGAGAGTCTACGCACTGAACAACAATGGAACAAAAGGTGAGCTTCTTGCAGGGCCGGCTTATTCCGATGAAAATGGGGAGTTGGAGCTAAACCTTTCACGCTCATCAACGCCTCTTCTCGTTGAATCCTCCGGCGGCTCGTACTACGAGGTTGTGGGAGCCGGAAAAGGGGGAGAGAACAATTCCGTTGGGCTGCTTGAAACCGATACGCTGCAGGCAGTTGCGCCTGCGGGTACAGATGCATTGGTTATCACGCCTTTCACCAGCATGGCTGCCGCCCTTGCAATGAAATCCATGACGAAGGGCATTCCTGCGGAAGATGCTGTGCAATTCGCAAACACAGTAATCGGCCAGCAGTACAACGTCTGGAGCATTGTCGGGACTTTGCCTGCCACCGCCTACAGCCACGATTCCGTCTCTGTTTCAACCTACAGGCAGAGAACCTACGGCCTGCTCCTTGCCGGCCTTGTGCAAACTGCGCACGACAAGAAAGTGCGGTCAATCGATTTTGCGCAGGGGCTGGCGCGGGACTGGTCTGACGGCACATTGGACGGAGCAGAGGATGGCAAAAACATAAACCTCAGGGACGCTTCCGGAAACTCATCTGCGCTCAGCCCCTCAGCAGGCCTGGGCGACCTCCAGGGGGGCATAACCAGATACATGTCAAGCCCATATCACGTGACATACCTTGAGCAGTTCCCAATCGCGCTGAAGCAGGTATGCGCAGACCCGAATTTCTACATAAGCACAACCACGCTCCCCATGTGGACGGACGGCGAGTTCGGATGGTTCTCCATGACTGCTGCTGGCGGCACTCTGCCTTACTCCTGGGAGATCAAGAAGGGCTCGACCCTCCCGACAGGATTCATTCTCAGGGCGGATGGAAATCTCTCCGGGACAGGAACTCTGTCCCCCGGGACAGTCGAAAGCATCTCCCCTCCCTTCACCGTTAGAGTGTCCGACTCCTCAAATCCGCAAAAAAAATGCGAGATAGAGCTGCGGATCAACATCAGGGAGAAGCCTCCTCAGCTCGAGACTGAAGCGGTGGTATGTTACACGGATGAAAAGTGCGAACAGTCGGTGGTTTCCAGAGTCACCGGAGGCTTGCCGCCTTACTACTATGCAGGTTATTATTCCGAAAATGGCGAATACCCGCTTGGCCTTATGCTATGGAAAGACGGAGTACTCAGGGGTACACCTTCAACAGCAGGCACCTACGCGCTTGAAGTCTGCGTAATAGATATGATTGGATGGGAGGATTGCAAGGATGTTACCATACTCGTGGAGGAGAAGACCGAACCTGTGACATGCACCAACACATGCCCGGCAGGCCAGCAGCAAAGACCAGCACCAGACTGCTCTTGCTACACTCCGACTCCGTCGTGCGAGCCAGGGCATTACTCTGTATACTGCGGCGGGCGGTGGAGGTGCTGCCTCAACGGCTGGGTCTGCTGCGGCGGAGACTGCAAGCCGAGCGCGTTCTGCTGATTGTGACGCAACTGATTCCCCAGCCAGTCGGATTGCATCAACTCAGGACAAGACAAGTTTCTTCTTAAAAATTAGCGAGCCTATCCTCTACTCAAGACCCTCATTACCAAACACTGCTTGCTCTATTTGATCTCACTCAGCTCCCTGAATCTACCCTTGATTCCTTCGTAGGCAGCCCTGAACATCAGGGTATGGAAACTGCCCTCGTTTTCTTCACCTGCGCTGAATCTCTCTAGAAGTCCTTTTACAAACTCACCCCCCGCAGGCTTCTTCTTCATCACCACCCCCTCCAGAAATAGCTTTATATACCGGTAATATTTATAATTTTATTAAGAAAATGCGGAAATATTACGTTAACAATGAATTTTTTTGGTATAATCACGCAAAATTTACAAAAGGAGGTGGTTGCTTTGGAAAAAATCCGAGCAAACGAGGAGGACCTGCTGCTTCTGGAAATGCTCCAGACAGACTGCAGGAAAAGCCTTAAGGAGATTGCAAAGAAAGCCGGCATGCCCATGTCCACTGTCCACGAGAAAATTAAGAGGTTCGAGAAGACAGGGCTTATAAAAAGCTACAGGGCCCTGCTTGATGAAAAAAAACTTGGCTTTGATGTGACCGCATTCATCATGGCGTCTACAGAGTACCTCGGAGGAGACAAAAACTTTCAAAGAAAGCTCGGAGAGAAAGTTGCTTCATTGCCGAATGTTCTGGGAGTACACACTGTCAGCGGAGACTGGGACCTTATAATCAAGGTGAAATTCAAGGGCGTCCAGCAGCTGGGGAAATTCGTGAACGAGAGCGTAAGGACAATCCCGGGGATAGACAAAACAATGACGATGGTCTCCATAGACGAGATAAAGGAGGATACCATCCTAACGCTCGGCTGAAAGCGACTTCAGAAACCTGACGAACTCATCCCTGCCCAGCTTCGTGCCTGGCGATTCTACAAGACGCTTCGTCAAACTTCCTTTTTTGAAATATGCGACAGTTGGAACATACTCCACACCATGCCTGTCCCACAGCGGATTTTCATTGTCGTCAAGGCAGACAGCCGCAGTAGCGCACTTGGATTTTGCAACTTCCTTCTCAAAGACAGGCTTGAAAGCCCTGCAGGAGGGGCACCAGCTGGCGAAGAACAGCACCAGCGCGTCCTTGTTTCTGCCTATGAACTCACTCAGCTCAGCCTCCTTCCTCATTTCCAGCAAGCCATCACCTCCTGCAGCTTCCTATAAACCAAGCACGGAATCCATCCTCATAAGAGTCTCCAGGACATTCCTTGCGTTCCTCCTGCCGAACCTTCTTTTCCTTATCAGATCCTGCACAGAGCAGACAAACGTGCAGAATATCTCGATTGCCTCGGGCACCCTGAAATCATCCTCAAGATATCTGTTGAACTCCGAGAGGGTCTCCCTGCAAAGCTTGTCCGCTTCCGGGGCATCCTCCCAGAATCTGCTCTTCCCAAGCGACTTCGCGCAGCTTTTGTACCTCCTTATCTCAGCTGCAGTCCTCTTCAGGCTCCTGAACGTGAGGTTCAGCCTCCTCCTGTAATGCTCCTTCAGGAGATGCGCCCTTATCACGTCATACCCGTATCCCATCCTGCGTATGTCATCCACGGTATAAAAATTCCCAAGGGACTTGCTCATCTTCTTCCCCTCTATGATGAGATGCCTCACGTGAAGCCAGTAATGGGCAGGCATCTTACCTGTGGCGCCCCGAGTCTGCGCTATCTCGTTTTCATGGTGGGCGAATATGTTGTCGATTCCTCCCATGTGCATGTCAAACGGCGTTCCAAGGTAGCGCCAGCTCATGGCGCTGCACTCTATGTGCCAGCCGGGCCTCCCTCTCCCCAGCTCCGTGTCCCAGAACACATCCCCGTCGCTCTTCCTCCACGCCTTCCACAGTATGAAATCCCCTGCCTCGCGTTGGTAGTAGTCATCCTTGTATACCCTCCTGTCAAGAGAATGCCTGAATCTGGAGCGGGACAGCTTCCCGTAGTTCGGAAAGCGAGAGACATCGAAGAACACGTTCCCCTTCTCGTCCTTATAAGCCATCTCTCTTTTCAAGAGCATCTTCACCATCCTAACCATATATGCAATGTTCTCAGTCGCCCTCGGGTACTCATCCGCCGGGAGCATGTTCAAGTCGCGGGCATTCTTCATGAAGACCCCCTCATTCATTCTGGTTATCCTCACCATCCCCTTCATGCTGCCTCTCCCAGCCCTCACCGCCTTGTCCTCGATGTCGGTTATGTTCATTATGTGCCTCACTCTGTAACCCTTGAAAACCAGAAACCTCTTCACAACATCCTCGAAAACATACGTGCGGAAGTTCCCCAAATGCGGCTGCGAATACACGCTGGGACCGCAGGTATAAAGCTTAACAAGCCTGTCCTTTATCGGCCTGAAGACTTCCTTCCTTCTTGTAAGGGTGTTGAAAACCTTCAGCATCAACTCACTTTGACTGCTGCATCCTGCCAAAACTCACAGTTCCTAACCACATCATTACAAGCGAGAAGACTATGAGGACCGAGAAATCCAGGTATGTCGGGAACACCTGCACGTTGAGTATTGCACCCCTCAGCAAATCAACTCCGTATGTCAACGGGTTCAGATACGTTATGGTGGACAGCCAGGGAGGCAGGGTTGTCACATCAAACAGAGCCCCGCTGAAGAAGAAAAGAGGCCATATGACGAAGTTTATCACGAGGTTGAACGCCTCCTGGTTCGTAAGATTCGAGCCCAGCACAAGGCCAAGGCTCACCATCGCAACAGATGTCAGGAACAGTATGAGCAGGGAGTAGATGAATGTCGCCGGAGTCAGCGGTATGCCGATGAGGACTCCCAGCACCAGCAGGATAAGCGACTGCATCATAGCGTCAGTGCATCCGCCGAGCATCTTGCCGACGAATATGCTGCTCCTTGAAACAGGCGCGACCAGCACCTCCTTGAGGAAGTCCAGCTTCCTGTCCCATATTATGTAAATCCCGTAGAAAACAGAAGTGAAGAGCAGCGCCATGCTCAGCACGCCCGGATAGATGAATACCTGGTAGCTCACGCCGTGCAGGGAAACACTAGCCCCAAGGCCTGAGCCGAAGACGATCAGCCAGAGTATTGGGGATACGAAGGAGGATATCACCCTCTCCTTCTCCCTCAGGTAAACCTTGAATTCCCTCAGCCACACTGCATAAACCGCTTCAGCATCTATCATCTGTTCACCTCAGACCGCATAATCCTATCCCAGTAGCTCCCTTCCTCCTCCCCTCCCCGTATCTCCTTGCCTGTGTAATGTATGAAAACATCATTCAACGTCACCGGCCTTACCTCCACAGACTTGATCCTCCCCACCTTGCAGAGAAGTTTCTGCAGGTTCCTGTCCACGTCCTTGATGACTATCTGCACCGAGCCGTCCTTGCTCTCCGCGCTTGTCACGAAGCTCAGTTTTCTGATCTTCTCCAGGTTAGGATTGTCCATCTTCAATACAACGATGTCACCGCCGACTTTCTTCTTGAGGTTTGTGGAGTTGTCAAGCACCACAATTTTTCCTGCGTCCATTATCGCAATCCTGTTGCACAGCATGTCCGCCTCCTCCATGTAGTGGGTTGTGAGCACCATGGTCATCTCCTCCTCCTTCGAAAGCTTTTTGATGTAATCCCAGATGTGCTCTCTCGTTTGTGGGTCCAGACCAAGTGTAGGTTCGTCCAGGAAAAGCACCTTTGGGTGGTGCATCAGCCCCCTCGCCAGTTCCAGCCTCCTCCTCATACCGCCAGAATAAACACGCGTCACATCGTCGGCCCTGTCCTCCAAGCCAACAAGGCTGATGACCTCCCCAATCCTCCTCTTCCTCACCTCCCTGGGTATCTTGTAGAGCATCGCATGTATCTCCAGGTTCTCCCTTCCTGTAAGCAGGTCGTCAACGCTCGGTTCTTGGAAGACTATCCCGATTGAGGAGCGCACCTTGCTGGGCTGCGCGGAAACGTCAAAGCCGTTCACCTTTGCACTGCCAGAAGTCGGCTTTAGGATCGTGCACAGCATCGATATTGTAGTGGTCTTCCCAGCCCCGTTGGGGCCAAGCAGGCCGAATACCTCCCCCTCCTCTATCTCGATGTTCAGCTTGTCAACTGCCGTGAAATTCCCGAACTTCTTGGTGAGGTCGTTGGTGGTTATAATCATGCGGATACACTTGGCAAATAAAGGATAAAAAAGCAACAGTTTACCTAGGTATATTTCGTCAGTGTTATTGTTATCCCTTGTCCCTGCAGTGTCAATGTGTTTCCGCTTAGCGTGTACACGTACTGGGCTGTCTGGCCCAGATAGCTCAGCGTGAGGATTCCGCCCTGCACGGTGTATGTGCCGTAGTAGTAATTGTATCCGTCCAGCAGGGTGTAGTAACCGCTTGCATCCAGCATCAGCATTGTGTTCGTGTAGGTGTTGTACCACTGCCCAACAAGCTCATTAGGGGGAGCCTGCGGCTGGTACGGGGTCTGGGTCGGTTGCGTGGGGCTCGTGCCCGGCGCGACAGCAGGAACAGGTGCGTTTGAAGCTTCAGGGATCTTCTCCCCGACCCTGTTGAAAACCAAAGCAGTACCTGTCGGGTCATACAGCACAAGCTTGCGGCTGCTTCTAAAGTAGCGGAATATAGTTGAATACTCAGGAGACGGCGACGTTGCGTTAAGCGAGACATGGGTGACGTTCACCGCGTACCTTCCCGTTATCGCGTGGCTGCTTATCGTCCACTTGAAGGTTCCGTCCGGGTTGAGCTTCAGGGCCATCCTGTTCTCTGGGCCCTCCCAATCGCCCCTCATGCCGGATGCGTCAACCTGCCTCTCCTCCAAATCATTTCCGCTATCCCCAATGCTCGCGTACAGCTCCGTATACACCGCGGTTGAGGGAGGCGGGCTTCCGGCAGTCACGCAAATCATCGGGTCGCTGCCGGCATCATCAAAAAGCCACATAGCGCTGTTGTTGATGCGCGATGCGACGAACTTAAGAGTCTCAAACCTGTCCTTCATGTAGACATACAGATGTGGTATTGCGTTGTTCGAGTAGGTGAGCTCGCAATCCGAAACCCCTGCGCCGTCCTCCATGACGCACTTCCCGCCTGAGAAGTTGAAATCAGCCAGATAAACTAGAGTAAGGCCCTGCTCTATCTGACCGCACTGCCAGTCCTTCTTCAAATCACCTGCCTCCAGCGGCGTCAGGGTTGGCTGGCGCTCCACCTTCAGCGTCCCCACAGAGTAGGCGGTCTGCTGGCTCAAATCCGTGAGCATGTCTGCGACCATGTACGTCCCGGGCTGCAGCATGTGCCACTCTATCTCGAACCCCCTGCTGGAATATACTAACGCCTGGCTCGTCTCATAGGTAAGGCCTGCCTGCGTGAGCTTGTAGACATAGGGAGTGAACACGTCCCCCTCCTCCAAACCAGGCAGGTAACCAATTACCGGCTGGCCGTCAGGCCCCTGGGAGGTCACCTGCACCTGTGCTATGCTGCCGTTCGACTCGTAGAAGTAAACCTGCGCATCCACCCCGTCGCTGCCTCTCTGCAGGAGCCCGTTTACCGCCCAGAAGTCCTCAGCAGGCCATCTCTTATCCACGCTCGCCTTCACGCTGTTCGTGCCGTTGCCCAGGCGCATCTCCAGCGTGGAGCTTCTCCCCACCCCCTGGCTGACTCCGTCCGATATCCCGTAAACCACCTTGCCGTTTGGAAGTGTTGTGACCGCCCTCTGCCCTATCAAGCGCGCGAGCTTCCACTCGCCGTTCTCATAGTAGAACTGCAACCACTGGTTCTTCACGATATTCGAGCCAATCACAGTGTAGGAGAATATCACGGGCCTAACAAGGGATGCGGATGCAGAAACCTTGAAGTCGGATATGCTTGGCTGCGTCAGCGCCAGGTTCTCCCGCGCGTAGTACTCCTTCAGGAACCCATTCCACGAGGGCTGGTTGTAGGCGGTGGTCTGGGGATAGCTGTTGGCGTTGATCTTTTCATATATCCACTTTGCCGGCTGGAAATAGTAGGATATGCCGTATGAGCGCGGATGCTTGGCGTGGTTGTAGTTCAGCACAACAGTGTCGTTTATCGCTTTCTGGAGCGCAAGCGCTTCCTCTGCCAGCTCCGTGTCGTTGTAGGAGTATGCAATTGCATTTGACGCGAAATCGTAAAGGTCCCCGAAGGAGAAGATTCTCTCCTCTTCCGAGCCCATGGGATAATGCTCAGCGTACTGGTGCATCTCCGCAACGTCCCTCCACCCGCCTCTCTTGACTCGCGCCGTAAGAGCAAGCGCGAATGCGTCAAACGCCTGCTTCAGCTGGGGCAGCTTGGACATGTCATAAGCTCCAAGCGTGGTGGCCTGCTGCTTGTCAATATAAAACTGGCGGAACTTCTCGACCTCCATGGCAGCGAGCTCGCGGGAGCCCATGCGCGGGTTGGCAGCAAGGCCTTCAACTATCTTTGAATAATCGAAGCTGTAGCCAGGAACAGACTCCTCTGATGCAACCATATAGTCCGCATAGTCATACGTGTCAAGCATGACGTCATACTGCCCCATGAGGCACATGTCGAAAATCACCACGTCCATCTTCCTGCCGAGCTTCTGCTTTATCCTCCCGAAAGCCTGCTTCATGCCGTTGAGGTTCATGCTGCTGTTCACTCCCTCGTCCATCAGCATCCCGGTCCACCCTCCCCCGTGGTTCCACAGCACAAGCGCGTATTTCTTGGCAGGGTATCTATCAACAGCCCATGAGACGAAATCATGGAGCGTGTCAGGGCTCCCCATGTCAACCTGGCTGAGCTCCTCGACAACAGGGCTTGAGATACGCTCGCCGTCCCCTCCCTTCACAAGGAACCTCCTCGCCCCGCTCCAGTCGCCCTCCCCTGTGAAGAAACCTTCGGAGCGGTCCATCTGCACGACAATGTTCACCTTCTCCGAGGAGCCTCCCCCATACTCCATCTCAAGGAAATCCATAATTGCAGCCTGCTCCAGGTTGTTGTCCCCGTCCATGTACACCATGTAAGTCCATTCCGGCTGCGTGGAGAAAACGTCGCCTATGCCGCCGATGCCCCCTGTCTCATTTGAGGAAAATAGATCAGCGAACTGCTTGTAGGTCAGTCCGCAGCATCCTGAAAGAAAAAACAGCGTCAGCAGCAGAGGAACAACATATCTCCTCATCGTTCCACCCTCCTTGCAAAAGCCAGGGCGGCTCCTGCCATTATGAAGAACAGGCTTCCGCAGAAAGCGTTAGAATTAATTAACGGAGTTCCAAGAGGCCCTGTATTGTTCTGGCTGTTGTTTCCGTAGCCAGGCAGCCCGTTTCCTGCGTTCTGCGGTGCGCCCACGCCCTGCGGGGTCGTATAAGCGGACAGATCAACGCTCACGGATTTTATGTCGATATACGTCTCCTGATTTGGGTAAACCTCGGCGTAATGCAGCAGCAGGCCAGTCCTCTCGTCATAAATCGCCCTGACCTCAACCTTGTCCTTTACTTCGAACATCACAGCATTCCATATTTTCCCGTTAATCCTATCAGTGAAGGGTCCTTTTGTGACGGTGAAAATCCCCACCTTGTCGCCAGTTTTCATACTTTGAAGTGCTCTGTCATCATACCAGAATGCACCAAGAGCATCAGTTAAACCGTAGCTTGAGGTGTTCGTTATCGTGTAGCCGGAAGTAGGTTCCCTGTAAGTGGTGGTCACCACAACATTGCCGTTGCTCGCGCTGTCAACCCTTTTCGTGACGTCCATCATAGCTCCCGAGTTGTATCCCTCCGCGTTCTTGAAGGCCCCGATTCCTTCATAATAGGCAACCACACCGGTCTGCACCCATGCGGGATGCGCACCCAGGAGCGGCGAGAGAATAAGGGAGATAAAAAGCAGAGATGTGATGCGTTTTTTCATCCTGTTCAATTCGACTTTCATGTGTGAATGATGTAACCAGTTATTTAAATACGTTTGCAAGATTCCTTGAGCTGAACTCCCACGAGATGATGGTTGAATAGAAAAGCGCGATTCCGAAAAGCAGGTTTTCCAGAGGGATGACGGGAACCCTCACCCCCAGCACCGCATCCCTGTTGAAATTCCAGAAACCCCTCCATGCGGTGAGGTTGTCGACAACAAGCTGCGTCAGCAGGGCCATGGCAAGCGCATAAAGGAATGTCCTCCTCCTGCCAACTCTCGTTTTAAGCAGATGGTCAAAAAGGTAGACAGCAGCCAGGACAACGATGCAGCGCAGGGCGTACTCAATCATTTCTTCCCACCAAAGAATTTTTTGGATAACTCCCACACTGTTATGTAGTAAAAAGGCACTGCGAAGAAGAAAACAATCTCCTAAAGCGGCTGGTTTATCACAATAATGCCGAGCGTGTGCCCCATGTTGAAGCTCCAGTGGCTCCTGTAAACCGCAAACACATCCCACGAGATGAATACCAGGGATACTGGCAGGATCGAGGAGATAAGCAGCCTGATGTTTCTCAAAGGCTTCAGCCTGAAAGCTAGATTCACCAAAACTGTTCCAAAAACAACCGCCAGCATGTAAAGGGAGTACTCCCAGAACATACTCATCAGATGGTGATTACCCTGTCGCAGAACTGGGAAACCTGGGCGCGGAATTTCTCATCGCTCTCCTTCTCAAGCAGGAAGATTATCCCCGTTATGCCCAGCAGCCTCATCTTGCCCGTGAGGGAGTGTATGAACCTCAGAACGGTGTCCGGGTCATTGTAGATGAGCATCGTGCTTATCGAATCAATGAACACGAACCTCTTCTCCCTTGGCAGGCGTATCATTGCCTGCTCCATGAGTATGGACAGTTCCGTAAGGTTCTTGGGAGAGCTCACATAGAAGCACCTTTCCTCTGAACTCCTCTCCGCCTTCCCTCCTGCGCTCTCCGTTATCAAGTCTATGAAAAACAGCTTTGATACGTCCAGGCCCTGTCTCTCAACCGTTGCTTTCAGGTTGCTGTAAGGCCTGTTGAACGTTACATACACACCGGACATATCCTTCATTTTTATCAGAACGCGTAGCGCAACCTCCTGCGCTATGCTGTACACATCAGCAGATGAGACAATGAGCGCTATGAACTCTATCGGGAGTTTACTGAGCTTCTCCTCTATCTCCTTTTCAGATTTCTGTGCCATGGTATACCTTCTGTTAACTTGGTTTAAATATCTTATGCTAACGCGACTAGAATTCCCTGAACGACTCCTCTGAATACTATGAAGTCCACCACTCCTATCACGGCAAGTGGGATGAAGTAACGCAGTCCGTACATCAGCTTACCCTCATTTATCACCCCAATAAGTATGCTCACAAAGAAGGTCGTTCCTATGAGTATCATGTACGTCATGTTCTCAACAAATGCAGGTTCAAGGGTGCTCTGAACCATCATGAACGTGTACCCAAACTCCCCGAAAGAAATGTTTGAAATCTGCGACTTGAGGGCGGTCAGCTTCACCAGGAACTGGATTGAGATTGAAAGAAGGAGGGGGACTCCTATTAGAACCACGAATAGGACGAATATGATGTACATCCTCGTGCTTGACTCGAGCTCCTGCCTCAGCTCCTGCGTCTCCCTTATGTCCAAAGCGCTCGTCTCAAGCAGCCTTGCGAGATGCCCTCCAGAAACCATTCCGGTTGTGAACAGTCCCACGACCCTCTTCAGCACCCTGGAATCTATCCTTTCGCTGAGCCTGCCAAAAATGCTCATAAACGATTCAGTTCCAAGTGAACGCGATGCAACAACCCTTATCTCGTCCTCCAGCGGGCCGAACTCCGGCCTTGAGGATTCTATGAATGCCGCTATTGGCGTCATGCCCGCCCTGAGGTTTGCCGCTATCAGGAGTAGGAAGTCAGGAAGGATGGCCTCCACCCTCTTCCTCCTCTCGTCTATCACGTAATACAGGTGGAAGTAGAGCACAACGCATGTCAGCAGGAGCAGAGCCAGTCCGGACATTGCGGAGTAGTAGAATTCAGCATTCGGCTGTGAGTAGTCAAACAATGTAACTCCGGCAAGCAGGAGCAGATGCGGTATGAACACCCCTATCACGCCAAGCAGCAATACGGCAAGTATCCTCTTCCCCAGCCACACATCAACATCCTCATCCACCCCGGCGTAGTTCATGAGGGCCTCTACCCCTCTCTTGTACCGCCTGGGCGCAATGCCCGAGAATGCCTTTGACACCCCAATGATCACGCGTACACCTCTGGCCTCCTGCTCTTGAGAAACCCTATCATGACTGCCTGAATTATGAATGATGCGAAGATGAACTCTAGGAAAAGCGCGGGGGTTATGCCCGCGCTCCCGAATGTCGAAAGCACGACTGAGAGCGTTATCCCCAATGTTGGTATTGTCGCGGCTATGAGCATGAACATCAGAATCCAGAAGTTCAGCTCGGAGCAGTAGTTCTTTATCATCCTGTGCTGGTACCCTATCAGCACGTCAATCACGCTTCTCAAAGCACCGGCAGTGCTAGCTCCTGAGTGCATGGCGGTTATCAGCTGCCACAGCGCTTTCTTGAAATAATCCGACTTCGTCTTCACGGCAAGCTTCTCAAGCGCCCTTTCCTCCGAGTCGCCTGCAGTTATGTCTCTGACAGCAAACTCAAAATCATTCGAAACGTAACCATAATCCGCTTTTGAAACATTGCACATCGCGTCAAACAAGGAAACGCCGGAGTTTATCTGTATGTACATGTCCTTCAGCGCAAAGATGAGCTCCCTGTCAACCTTCTCAGCCACCTTCCTTGCCATCACCCTCGGATAGATGAACTGGAACATGAGTATTATCGCAGCGATTAGCAGGCCCGGGCCTGCAGAAACTGCTGTTGCGTTTTCTACCCCCCTCGAATACAACGCCAGGTAGGAGAAGGCGTACATGGCAACGCCCCACATGATTGAGGAGATGAGAGCTGCCGCGGCATATGCGCCTGCCTCCAGCTCCAACCCGGCGCTTCTCAAATCGTACCTCAGGCTTGGGTAGAGGCGGACAAACAGATTGCCCACTCCCATGAGCCTCCTGCTTATCCTTGAAGCCTGCTCAACTGAAAATATCATGAAGGGGACTCTCGTGGCAGCTCACCCCACCCTTATCCTATTTTCCTTCATAAACCCATCAGGATCGTTGTAATACTGCTGCATGACTCTCCCAACTTTGTCAATCGTGTTGACATTGTTCTTCGTCATCCACTCCAGCACGCTCTTCCTCTTGTTCAAATCCTCAACTATCTCCTTCTGCGTCATGCCTGTGTGCAGGTTCAGCGCTTCATATATCCTCATCGGCTCGTTGATTTTCTCAAACACATCCCCTCGGGGCCTCCACTGGTATATGTGGTTTACCGACAGCCTTTCCCCCCCTATGCCCGGCACTATCTCGCATATCTCCAGCGTCCTCCTTATGTTGCTCCTCCTGTCCCTGTACTGGATGACGAGCAGGTGCAGCGACTCCAGCTCAACCATGGGTATCTCAATCGGCGGCTCCATCAGCCTCCTGAGGACCTGCGCTGCAGTGTCCGCGTGCATTGTGGAGCAGACTGCGTGGCCCGTATGCATCGCCTCGAAAAGCACCTCAGCCTCCCTTCTCCTCCTTACCTCCCCCACGATTATCCTATCAGGCCTCATCCTCAGCGAGGCAAGCATCAGGTCAAGCATGCTGACCTCCCCCAGTCCTTCTGGGTTGGGCAGCCTGGTCAGCATCGGAATCCAGTTCCAGACAAAGGATGGGAGGGACAGCTCCCTTGTATCCTCAATTGTCACAACCCTCTGATACGCGGGAATGAACGAGCACAGGATGTTCAGCATGCTGGTCTTTCCAGAAGCGGTTCCTCCGGCAACCATTATGTTCATCTCGTAATGGATTGCCTGCCACAGCATGGCGGCCATCTCGCTTGATATTGTGGACAGCTTCTCTCCCATCAGGTCGGTAATCGTCCATGGGTTGCGGGCGAACCTCCTGATTGTTATGGTGTTGCCCTTCGTTGATATCGGAGACAGGCTGGCGTAGACCCTGTCGCCTGAACCGAGGTGCGCGTCCAGTATGGGATTCAGCAGGCTTATCTGCCTCCCGGCCTTCCTCCCGATCTGCATTGCATAGTTGGCTATCTCATCCTCGTTTTTCATTGCGAGGTTGCTCTCCATCCAGCCGTACTTCTTGTGGTACACGGCAATGGGCACTTGTGAGTTGTTCACGGCAACCTCCTCAAGGTTGTCATCACCCAGGAGCAGCTCCAGCTCGCCCAGCCCATACGTCTCATGAAGCAGTATGCCTGCAAGCATCTCCACGTCCTTCCCCTCAAGGCTCGGGAGGACTTCCTGCAGCCTCTTCTTTCCGACTTCGTAGAACCTTGTCTTGACTTCGGCGCTTTTTGCGCTGTGCATTATCTCGTCTATGTTCACCGTGACCAGCTTTCCCATCTCATCCCTTATGCTGTCCAGCAGCAGCCTCGTATAGGGAGGTATTTCAGGAGGCGCTATGTAGTAGCTGGGTTTCTGCTCCCCTTTCTTCTTGAATATCTTGATCTCGCTCGGCACATGGTCCGAAACTATCCTGTACGATTCAAGAAGCTCTCCCGCGGCCCTTGCAGGCCTGCTCACGTGCTCCAATGGTTTTTTGAGCGCCACTGACGGCTTCTCCAAAATGCTTATGGGGTACTTCAATTCAACAATGCCCTTCCTCTCGAGCATCTTGCATGCTCTCTCAACCCCTGCAGAATCCCACTTCAGTTTTGCGGAAAGTTCGTCAAGAGAAACAGACTTCTTCCTCTCTATCTGCTCCATCAGCAGCTCAATCTTTGTCTCAAGCATAAACCCACCTTAGTAATATTCTACACCTTTAATAATTAACCCTTCCTCACCCACAGCAGGCCTTCCTTGGCGGCATTCAGCTGCCTGTAGCTCATGTTTACATCATAAGCATAATCAAGCGCGCAGCTCCACCCTCCCGTAGCAGTGACATTCATGTCCGTTTGAACCGAACCGTTCTGTTCCACGCCAACGCTGCCCGGGCTGCCGGAACTGCCGACTCTTACCAGCAATGCGCTTTCGGGGCTGTCTGTGTAATTTACTGAATACACCGTTTCCGCATTCGGGTCGAACGCTCCGCTCACATCTCTGTTTCCGCTCAGGTCAGAGTAATGGATTGTCAGCCTCACGCTCCCGGTTTTTGAAAGCGAGCTTATGTTCTCGCCTTTCCTGTAAGCATTGGAGAAGATGCTCAGCTCGTATGCAGTTGCATTCGTTCCTCCTGATGAAGAGTAGAACCTGACTGAAGTTGAATTTCTGTCGTACCTCAATCCATTGCTGAAAACAATAAGCCTCCCATTCTCCAAATTGCTGGAATTTAGAGACACTGCTGAATTCGTCTTGTTGGAGTAGTCCGCAACGAACTCACCGTAATTGGAAAGCAGCAAGCCATCCCCGCCGCCTCTCGGGAGCCTATCCCTGAACGTTATATTGCTTTCCGAGCTGTTCCTGCTAATTTCAACCGCCGGGCCCAGCATGGAGCGGAAATCCTCAGCCGCATCATCAAAAAAATAAGCTGCGGAGTCAATCAGGTGTGCCTCCATGACTGCTCTCTGCTCTTCCCTCATCCTGTTCTGGTTGGCCTGCGAGAAAAGCAGGATTACCATAAGCAGAAGTATCGTGCTTATGGTTATGACGAAACCCCTTCTCATTCATTCACCTGCTCCACGCATGCAACTCTGCAGTGTAGAAATCATCCCCGGAAACGAAGCTCCTCCTTGTTATGAAAGCTCCTCTCCCCTCCACGCATCCGCTTTTCACGGCGGAGAGAACATGGCTGTCACCTTCACTTACTGTAATCTGCATGCACAATGAGGTGAATTCGCTGCCCATGAAGTAAATCAATTCAGATGAAGAATTGGATTCAACAGCCCTGCCGAGCGCCCCGTTCTTCTCCAGTATCGTCAGAGAATCCATGGAGAGGCGCCTCACCTGCACATCGCTCCATGCGCTGGAAGTCGTCCTCAGTGTGGGGGAGCTTATGATGACGAACAGTGAGATGAATACAATCAATGCTATTATCCCGTCAATTGTTAGGACAAATCCCTTCATCTCCACACCTCAAGCCTGACCGTAACCGGAGAGGAGTTGAGCATTGCCTTCCTGTCAATGCTCACGCTTGGCGTTCCCTGGGGAGCGACCTCACCAAAGCTCTCTATGACTGTGCCATTGGAATACAATACGGCGAGCCAAACCTCGCAGAACTCCAAGCCAAGGGCACGCTTCACCATGCCGTATTTTGCCGGATCCCCTTTCAGCTGCCTAAGTCCCTCAATCTTATCCCACTCTACAACATTACTGGAGCTGGTCAGCCCAAAGGAATGAAAGGAGCTTTCGTTCAGCTCAATCAGATTCCAGTTCGACGGGTCCCCGGAGGTAAGCAGCTGGTTGCTTGCACTCCTGGCAGCCTCATCGGCAAAGTTCCTGCTTTCAATATCCCCAGCCCTGCTCAGCTCGCTCTGCCACATTATTATCGATGCATCAGCTATGAGAATGAATATCACGAAAGCGACAAGCATGTCGGTTGAAATGAGCTGGCCCTTACGCATCATGCAGCTCAACCACTCCGTTGTTGTTTACAATCCGTATATACGCACCTGGAGTTGCAGAATGGAGTTCAATCCTGTCCGTAACCAGCGGCGCCTGTCCAACCTGTAAGTTGCCGGCAACTTCCACAACCTTCCCGTAGATTTTCAGCGAATAGTCCTGCCTCAGCTGAATGACATAGGAGCAGCCGCTGCCGCACTGGTAAACTCCGTTTATAGCCCTTGAGAAGTCCGAAGCTACTGCCTGCGCTCTCATCCTTGAGAGGAATGCCTGTGAACTTCTGTTCTCATGGTCATAGATCATCACAGAAGCGAGAAAGAACAGTATTAGGAATGAGAATGCGACGAAGAATTCAAAGCTGACCTGTCCCCTCAACTAACCACCAACATAAAAGTAACTCGTCTCGTTGATTAGCCTGCTTGTCTGAATATACACTCCAAAAATGTTCAAGGAGTGTACTCCCTCTGACGAAGGCGTGATTCCTTGGCACTCATATGCTCCATTCACGTACGAACATGGCATTGGTGTGTTATCAATCTTAACCACCAGTGTGAAAACCCTCACCCCATCACCTGCCTGGTTGTAGAACCTGATTGTGAGAGGCATCGCTTCAGACGGGGAGAACCTCACCTTGGTGGGCTGCGTTATCTCCATCTTCCAGAATTCGTTTACATCCCCAAACCCAACCCCGAATGACTTGCTGAAAATTCCGCAAGAGAATATACGTATGAGCCACTCTCCAATCTGCGAGCCCATAGGTGGTGTGTACACACCATAGTATACGCCTCCGCTGGTCTGCACTTGGCTCTGGTTCATAACATTTCCAACAGGGTCATATAGCCTTATTGTTAAATTCTCATCCCTTGGCATATTCTTTGAATCGTAAACTCTCACTTTGTAGTAGACAGCACCGCAACTTCTGTAGCTCCTCTTATTTGTATGCACCTCTGCTACCGTCACTTTTTGTGCTGGTGAGTAAATGCTCTCCGTTGAGTTATATGCTCTGCACCTTACATAGTACTCGCTACCGCCTCTCGCAGTTATGAGTCTCGAATATGGAGTATTATTCCTCACATTCTGCTCTCCACTCGCATTTGCAGTGAGGAGAGCTCCAGAAAGAGGTATCTCAACAAAATCAGGGTTTCCGGTGTAGTTAAATTCGAAGCTCATATTTATCCCATATATTGAGTCATCTGTGTATGGACTGCAGTTTACAATGAATATCTGCCCTGTTTCGAGCATGGGGTCTGTTTGAGGGGCGTTCAGAGCCACACCACTTATCCGATTCACTGGAGTTGGGTAGGTGATATTTGAGCCAACAACATTCCCAACCAATGTCTGCTTCTGAGGCTCGCTTCCCGTACCTGTTGAGACATTTAAGTAGTACTCAACAATCAGGTAGCATTCCCCTCCACCAAAGTTAAAGCTTGGCTGGGTGGTTGATATTGTCTCAAGGTTTGTTCCAGCCGTTATATGGTCCCTTGTCCCCTGCACCCTAAATAGCAGCGTATCATACTCCGCTCCGTTTATTGCGCACACCTTCCACGCATACACGAGCATCCTCCCAACACCCGTGCTGGTTGTCGAGCTTGTGTTAACTCCGATTCTCCATTCCCCGGTGGGTATTGTTCCAGTCTCGTTCACGGCCCACCCCATGCCGCTTCTGGCTATCGTTGATGGGACAGAGCTGGTGCAACTGGAGGAGGGCCAGGAGGTGGAGGGCGAGTAGAGACAGTATGTATTGCTACGCCTCGGTGTCACCTTTGTGCTGGTGTCATAGGGCAAAACTATCGTAGGGGAGAATGTCGCATAGGTCTGCATGGGGTATGGTGTGTCTACTCTGAAATTGATTGGATGTAGACTCATGTTGGAGTAAAGAGTTTTTGCAGAAACAATTTCCGAGAATAGCAGAGCTATGAAGAAGAGGAAAATTGAAATGCGGATACACTCTTTCATATTCTCACGTGCATGCGGTTATATCAAATGCATAGCTCCTCTTTTTTGTGGAATCGTTTGCATGAACTGTGTATGTTCCAGTGATTGCTCCTGCCGTGTCCCACTGTTCGGAGAAAATCCCATCCTGATCCGCCGTTACAAGTTTTGGGTAGCCTGCAACCGATGCTCCGCCGGGGTCCTTTATATCAACAGTTATCTGGGAGGAGGGCGTCCAACCGCTGCCCCCTATGGTTACATACTCCGACGAATCGAATATTTCCTTGAAGTTCGTATATGTGCTGTCGTTGAACGTCTCGATCACCACATAATGGGGGGTGCAGTTCATTCCAGCAGAGGGGCAGGAAGGTGTTGTGCATATCTGGCTTGTCACATCGACTATTATGTTGACTGCAAGTTCATCCCCATTGCTTGAGTTTGCATAAAGCATTCCGCCATAGCTTCCGAAAGCACCCTCTGCAACGTTGAAATCAAGCAGCACCTCCTTCGACTCGCCGGGCTGCAGCTGGAAGTTAGTATCAGACGGGTTTGAGAATGTCACGTTGACGTCCCCGCTCGGGAACTCCATATTCAGCTCCGCCGCCATCTCGGATTCCCCGTCATTCTTGAAAACAACCGATTGCTGGGAGGACTGGCTCTGGTTCTTTGAGAAGAAATGAACGAATAAAGAGCCGGGCTCCGCGCTGAGGCTCATCGTGCCTATCAGGACGTAACCTCTCTTTGCGTTTACCCATACGCTGTACCCGCCAGGTGTCGTGGGAATCCTTCCTTTAATCTCAAAGTCCGTCCTTGCGACAACGTCACTCCCAAGGACGTTCAGGGATATCGTCCTGTTCGTTATCCCGCTTTTCTGCGCATCTGTCCCCTCGGGGATTTTTACAAAAACCTGCTGCTTCGCCCCCTCCCCCTGGTAGTAAACCTGCTTCGCAGCGGCCGCAAGGTCGTCCACGCCGTTCCTCGCCTCTGCCATCGACTTTGAGGAGCTGAGCTCACCTAGATACTGTGCTGAAAGCGAAAGTATGACAAAAAGAATGAGGAGGGAAACTGCAAGTATGACTACCAGCTCAACCGCAGTTTGTCCCTTCATAGGACCACTACAACCTTCCAAAAACAGAGTCTTTTGGGAACACAACTATTCCCTTGTCGCTGAACTTGAATGGGCATACCTTGTCTGAATGCCTCGTGCCTCTCATCTTCAGTATCTCCAGCGCCCTCACTTTCAGATCCTGCTGCCTTGCGTAGTACAGCAACAGAACTGCATCTGAGAGGAACTCCACACCGGCTTCCCCTCTCTTGCTCCCGAACTGCAGGATTATCTCTGAAACTATCATGCTTGTGCACTTCCAGTCCCTCAGCCTGTTAAAAAGCGAAAGCACAGCCTCCCTTCCCTCATAAGGTGTTTTGAACAGCATCGAGTATGAGGTGAGGGAGTCTATCCCTATCCTCTTTACCCCAATGGAATCAATCGAATCCTTGACTGTGCTGCTGCCCCCTTTTATTATCTCCGCAATCTGCTGCGGCCTGTACTCTATAAACGTAAAAAGCCCCTTGTCCTCAAGCGACTTGAAGTCCCAGCCGTACTGCATCGCATGCTTGTATACTGATTTCTTGCCTTCCTCAAAAGTTATGAAAATTCCAGGCTCGTCATACTGCTCTGCGCCATTATACAGGAACTGCAGATTCAGCGTCGTCTTGCCGCTTCCCGCATCCCCGCAGACGAGTATAACACTGTTCCTCTCAAACCCTCCTCCTATAAGATCGTCAAGCCCATTCACACCCGAACGCACTCTGTCCTCCTCAGCTTTCTGGGGCGAAGCGCGCACAGACTCAACATGCCTCCTCCTCGCAGCCCTCTTAATTCTTCTTACTTTTTTCATGCAATTACCTTTGGCGAACTTCCTTATTAACCTTACCCCACGCCGGCTATATTTCTTTTTGAAATGTATTTTTTAAGAATCTCCTTTGCATCGTCATGCCTGTCAACCTTCACTGCAAAGAACCCATGCTTCGCTTTTTCACCCATGAAGTAGATGTTCTGGATGTTTATCCCCTCCTTAGAAAGCGTTCTGCTTATCCTGCCTACCTCCCCCGGCTTGTTCGGAATCCTAAGCACCATTATCTCGGAACTGATGACCGTGAAACCCTCCCTTTCAAGCAGGGATACTGCTGCAAGCTCGTTGGAGAACGTCATGTGCAGCACGGCAATGCCTGCAACCGCCTCGCCCGAAAGGAACTCTATGTTTATCCCGTTCCTCCCCATCATCTCGGTTATGTCCGCCAGCAAACCTACCCTGTCCTTTGCGAATATCGTTATCTCCTTCATGAGTAGTTTTCTACAATGAATATTAATATATCCTCCTTCACTTATACAAACATGGCAAGGAGGAAGGAGAAAAAGAAGACAGAGCTGGACCTGCGTTTTGTATTGATTGGTGTGGTATCAGGAATGTTCGCAATGTTCGGCATGATGTGCATACCCTGCATAGTTGCTGCGAATCCGTCAATCGCATTATTCCTAACCGTGCTGGGAGCCATCTCAATACTTCTCGCAAAAAACAGCTGGCTGTTCATCCTAGTTGGCGTAATCCTGCTTGCGGTAGGCATCACGTTCCAGTTTCTTGCAGGCAGGAATAAATGCGGTTGAAACTTAGGGGGTGGTATGATGAAGAAAAAACCCGTGAGAAAAGTGAAAAAGCCTCATGCAGAATGGAAGTTTGCTGTAATCTCCCTGCTGCTTCTAGTGATATTCACCCTATCCGTGTACTCACGGACTTTCTCCAGCCTGAAGCTTTACATAGATGACGCCGATCCTTACTCATACAGGGCGATAATACCACCAATGTTCCTCATCACGCTGATATTCTTCTACAGGAACGACCTGAAGGTTGGGAAGGATGCCACGAAACTCCTTTTTGCCCTTCCCTTCCTCATTCTCGCAGCGATAATGCTATTCACATCGAACCTCCATCCCTACTCCGGGCTGGATGTGCTGTCCCTGCCGTTGTTCGTCGCGGGCGGCATCCTGCTTTTCTTCAGCATCGCAACCCTGGAGAAACTTCTCTTCCCGGTCCTGTACCTATTCCTCCTCTGGACCCCGCTGTTCCAGCCGCTCGTGTCCACGCAGCTGGGCATCACAAATTTCACAAGCGACATTGTTTCCATCCCAATAATGCTGAGCGGGCTCCCGATAGAAAGGGACGGCAACATCTTCTACTCGGGCTCAAAGATATCGCTGGAAGTGGTGCCGGAATGCGTCCCGCTCGGTGCAATGATTGCGCTCTTCTGCTTCCTCCTGCCGTTCGCCTATGTTGCAGGAGGAGAGACAAAAAACAAGCTGGCATGGTTGATAACATGGGTGATTGGAGGATGGCTCCTGAACGTGGTAAGGATACTGGTAGTGCTGCTCATCTGGTACTACTCAGGCATCTCGCTCGCGCTGCAGGTCTTCCACTCCGTGGGAGGGAACATAATATTCGACATAGTCCTGATAGCATCCCTGCTGTCCATCAGCTTGTTCAGGCTTGAACTCCGGCTGTAACTTTAGAGCTTGCTGAACCTTCCCTCAAGCTTCTTCAGCACATTTGGCAGAGTTGTGTACTCCATCTCCTCGCGCGGAAGCCTGTGCGGCTCGAAAGGGCCGTGCCTCCTCATGTAATCCGCAATCTCTGCAGCCCTCCACCTGTTGTAGTCATACACAGGGTCGTCGAACATGTCGTTCGGACCTACAAGCTCCCCGTCTGCAAGCTGGAACCCCAGCCCAATAAGCCTTGGAGGACCATCAAACCTTGTGCACTTGGCATCCTTAACTCCCACGGGCATGAGTGGTCCATTGTGGGAGCCTCTCATCCAGCCTGAAACTAGATGCGGGAAGCTGAATCCCTCCAATACCTCCCCAACCGCAGGCAAGCCTGACTGTGCTCTGACAACTCCGCAGGGGTCGTCCTTCCCCACATATTCCCCGGCAATCTGGTACAGCTTGTCAGTGCTTATGCACGCAACCGGCTCATTCGCAGGCAGCTTTCCCCCAGGCTTCGGGAAGACCCTTTTTATCACATACCTTCCCTTCGCTCCAATCAGAGCAAGAATGTCATACATCTCCTCAGGTGATTCCATCAACACCTTCTTGTGCTCCATTATATCCCAAATCTCAAAAATGAAACCACCATGAAGAGAGGGGTCTATCACCAAACCAGGTGTGTTGAATGGGTCTGCAAATATTTTGTATATTGGTAAATTGAATGCACCCGGCTCTGTCTTGTCCATCATGAATGCAAGCACTGGCTCAGCCTTCCTCTCGGTGAATTCCATCTCCGCACTGCCAGGGCCCATGCCTTTTACATTTCCTGAGAAAGCATCTTTCAGCAGATCCTGCCCTGCCCCGTAGAGGTGCATTTTCTTTGCAAGGGCTGTGCATTCCACAAATGTATCCCATGCAAGCTTGTGCACCTTTGGGCTGTCCACTCCGTGCTTGTGAGTCATTATCAGTTCGGTGTCATCACCGCAGTGAGTCACCCTGAAGTCAATCAGCAAGCCGGACTTCTTCGCCTTCTCCAGCTTCCTCTCCGCCACTTTGAGAGTGTCCTCATGCACCATGGAGTGGCCCGCATAGCTCCCGATATCAGCTTTTATTAAACTGAAAGTTGTTTTTCCCACCATAAATACCACCAATTAGGTATGATAACTCAAGGCATTTAAATATATTGATGTAGAATATTTCCTGAAGGGCCCGTAGCTTAGTTTGGTCGGAGCACTCGGCTGATAACCGGGGGGTCGTGCGTTCAAATCGCACCGGGCCCATACTTTTTTAAATGAAATTCAATGAGTTCAATTTCTCAAGAAATTTTGAGTCAATCCCGAGCCTGTCAAGTGATTCCTTCGCCTTCCTCCAGGATTCGCAATACAGCTCAACCATCTCTTCCCTGAGAGGCTGCTCTTTCCTAACAAACATGAAAATATTACGGATTTCAATATATATAATCCTTATTTTGTATCTCTGCAGATTATCAGCTGAGGATGCGCTAGCGAGGTAAAAAGCAATTTAAACTAATGCCACCATAATGATTTTTTATGGATTTTGCCATTAGTGTTCACAATGTATCGAAAAAATACGGTACTCTGCTTGCCCTTGACAAAGTAAACCTGAAGGTTGAGGAGGGCAAGCTCTTCGCGCTCCTGGGGCCTAACGGTGCTGGGAAGACCACGCTGTTGCGCATTCTCACAACTCAGTTTGAGCCAACCTCGGGTGAGGCTTTCGTGCTGGGCAGGAATGTCGTGACGCAGGGAGAGGAGCTGCGCGAGCTAATCAGCTATGTGCCACAGGAGATGAGCGTGTGGACGGACATCAGCGGGTATGAGAATCTTCTGATATACTCAAAAATATACGGGCTTTCTGCAGAGGAAAGGAAGAATGCCATACGCGACTCCCTGCAGCTGATGGACCTCACTGAGGCGGCAAATCGGCTTGTCAGCACATTTTCAGGTGGTATGATAAGAAAGCTGGAGCTCGCTTGTGCAGTGATGATAAAGCCGAAAATACTCTTCCTTGACGAGCCGACAATTGGGCTGGACCCTGCCACAAGGAAGACAATCTGGGAAAAGCTGAAGGCGTTGAACAGGGAGAGCGGCACCAATGTGTTCTTCAGCACCCATTATATGGATGAGGCTGAATTGTATGCTGATGAAATTGGGATAATAAACAGGGGTAAGCTCATCAAGGTTGCATCACCTGATGAATTGAAGCGCTCGGTGAGCAGCGACCTTGTGACTGTAGAAAGCAGCTCTGAGGTTAGCAGGAGTGCAGCATCCCACCTCAGGAAGCTGAGGGATGTCAGCTGTGTGGAATCGAAGGGGAATACCCTGGAAATATCAACAAGGAGCAGCGAGGAATCTCTAGGAGCAATTGTGAAATCTCTCCTTTCTGACAAGGTTGTGATAAAAAGAATTGCAACGCACAAGCCCAGCATTGACGACGCGTTCCTGAGATATGCGGGCACTAAGGGATCTGCACAGGACACGGGGAGACTTTCCGAGCTCAAGAGGATTAGGGAGCGCATAAGGAGGGGATGAAGCTGAACGAGTACCTAAGAGTGATACTCTCAATGATCGAGCTTGAGATAAGGAGGATAATGCACGATAGGACTGAGCTATACCTACGGGCAGTGCAGCCGCTTCTCTGGCTGCTCGTCTTCGGTCCAATCGTAGGCTCGTTCCACAGCATACCTACTGGCAATATTCCTTACACGGATTACATCATGCCCGGAGTGCTTGCCCAGTCGACAACCACAGTGGCAATATTCTTCGGGCTTGTCATAATATGGGAGAGGGAGTCGGGCATACTGAAAAAGCTGGTTGCATCCCCTTCCCCTGACTTTGCCATAGTTGCAGGAAGGTCAATGGCAGCCGGTACAAGGGCGCTCTTTCAGGCAGTTTTCATCATCCCGTTCGCGGTGCTTATGGGAGTTAAGATATTCCCGAATCCGCTCTACCTCATCTCTGCCCTCATCCTTGTATTTTTTGCATCAAGCGGCTTCGCATCCCTCTCCATCCTCATTGCATCTATTCTGAAGACAAGGGAGAGGTTCATGGGGCTGGGGCAGGTCATAATACTGCCAATGTTCTTCGGGAGCAATGCGCTCTACCCTGTGAACTCAATGCCTCCTCTTCTCCAGCTCTTTGCCAGCGTAAACCCCATGACGTACATAGTTGACGCTCTGAGAGGGCTGCTCATCACCGGGAACATCTCGCAGCTGCCTCTTGACATAGTCATCATTCTCATCTTTGACGCGGTGCTCATCTCCATAGCCTCTCTAAACTTCAAGAGGATAATAGAGTGAGGCAGAAAAGAAATAATATTTATATTCTCCTCTATCCAATCTACTTCCATGGATTTAGGAATCAAGATAAGTGAGGAAGGAAAGAACTACACCATCGATTACGAGAATGCATCCGGCTGGAGGAGGAGCCTCAGCAGGCTCATAGACGACGACGTCGTGTTCAGCCTTAAGGACGCAAGGGAACTCCTCAGGAAGGAAGGGGACGTCATCATCTACGACGTTTACAACCTCTGGAAGACCATCCCGAGAATAAAGGAGATTTCTGAAAAGACCGGAGTGAACTGCGACATTACCGTCCTCAACCACGGCGTTATCTCAGCCTCCGATTCTGGCGAGCTTTTCTTCACCTACGGCCACAGGCATGAGAAAGGATATTCAGAAATCTACACACTTCTTGCAGGAGAGGCTTTCCTTGTTTCATACGAGGAGGGCAGGCAGAAGACCACCATGATACACATGGAGGAGGGAGAGGAGGTCCTGATCTCCCCGACTTCAATACATAGGTTATACTGCGGCAGGAAAGGTGCCGTTGTCGCAGGGCTTGTCCCAAGGGAGGCTGGGCACGACTACAACGCAGTGAAAGGAAAAGGAATGCCTTATGCAGTCTTCCTGAAGGGTGGCAAATACGAATATCCCAAGAACCCGAAATTCAAGGATGTTGAGTTTGAGCTGTCCGAAGCGGGCAGCGGCAGGACCCTTGACCTGTTCTTTGAGACTCCTGATGAAGTGAAGAAGCTGCTTGGAAAATGACTTATGACTTCTTAGCTCCCCTCTGCAGCACTTTTACGAGTTCCATCTCAAAATATGCCGTGCTTGATATGATGAGTATTATCGCCCAATCATCCAATGAGAGCGGTACCGTTTTGAAGATTGCCTGAAGAGGAGGCAGGTAAATAATCGCAAGCTGCAGTATGGCTGATGATGCGACTGCAAGCAGCAATGATTTGTTTGAGAATATCCCAACCTCGAACAGAGTTGCCTTCTCATCTCTGCATGCGAACGCAACGAACAATTCGAACATTACGATTGTTGTGAATGCGACTGTCATCGGAAGCTTCAGCGAATCCGCATCGCCAGGCACGTAATACGCCCTGCAGTACTGGCTGAATATGAAGAGTGTCCCAATGCAGATGAGCAGGCCAACCATCGCGATGGTTGGAAACATGGGCTTCACTATATCCTCCTTCGGATTGCGAGGCGGCCTGTCCATTATGTTTGGCGATGTCGGGTCAACCCCCAGCGCAAGCGCCGGCAGTCCGTCAGTGACCAGATTCATCATCAGAATCTGCGGAGGCGACAGCGGAATCGGCAGGTTCAGCAGCGGAGCAAAGAAGACTGTCAGGACTTCAGCAGCATTGCACGAGAGTAGGTACCTTATGAACTTCTTTATATTGTCAAAAATCCCCCTACCCTCCTCCACCGCAGCAACTATGGAGGCAAAGTTGTCATCAACAAGAATCATGTCGCTCGCTTCCTTTGAGACATCTGTCCCGGTGATTCCCATTGCAATCCCGATGTCCGCCATCTTCAGGGCAGGCGCGTCATTCACGCCGTCACCTGTCATTGCAACTATGTGCCCCTTTGCCTTCAGCGCCTTCACAATCATTATCTTGTGCTGCGGCGACACCCTTGCGTAGACTGCAACACGCTCGACTATCCTCTCCAGTCCCTCATCACCAAGTTTGTCCAGTTCCTCCCCAGTAAGGACCTTGGAATCCTTCTTCATTATCCCCAATTCCTTCGCAACTGCAACCGCCGTTATCTTGTGGTCCCCGGTTATCATCACCACTCTCATCCCGGCCTTCTCGCATCTTCTCACTGCGTCAAAAACCTCCTCCCTTGGCGGGTCCATCATGCCGGTCAGACCCACGAAAATCATGTCCCTCTCAACTTTGTCAGGGGAGTAATCCTTAGAGCCAAGCTTCCTGTATGCGCACGCCAGAACCCGTAGGGCGTCATCCGCCATCTCCGAATTCCTCCTGAGGATCTCCTTCCTCTTTTGAGGGGTTAGCTTCTTCACCTTCCCGTCCTCAAGCACAGATGAGCAAAGTTCCAGGACTATCTCGCACGCCCCCTTCATGTATGCTTCCACCCCCCCAGCTGTCTTGTGGATTGTGGTCATCCTCTTCCTCTCAGAGTCAAACGTGATCTCCTCAATCCTCGGGAACTTTCTTTTCAAATCTCCCTGGGATATGCCAGCCTTCTCCACAGCAACGACCAGCGCACCTTCGGTAGGGTCGCCGGAAACGCGCCATCCTCCTCCATCGTCCAGATGGGAGTTGTTGCACAGCGAATTTATCCTCAGAAGAAGCGACAGGCCCCCCTCCTTACCAACATCTACCTTGCGGTTGTCTCTTATGAAATCGCCTTTGGGCTCGTAGCCCTGCCCCGTGACTTCAATGAACCCGCCGTCGACGTAAATCTTCCTGACGGTCATCTCGCTCCTTGTCAGCGTCCCTGTCTTGTCCGAGCATATTATCCCCGTCGAGCCGAGCGTCTCGACAGCATGCAGCTTCCTTATGATTGAATTCCTCTTCACCATCTTCTGCAGGCCAAGCGCCAATGTGATTGTTATGACGGCAGGAAGCCCCTCCGGAATCGCAGCAACGGCAAGGCTAACCGAGATGAGGAACAGTTCAATGAGATGCTTGCTGCCAAGCAAACCTGCGATATCCATTGAAGAGATGAGCCCCATCAGATCTGCGCTCTGCAGTATCTCGCTGACGAAGACAATCCCGCATATGATGAGTATCGCTATCCCAAGCTGCCTTCCGAACTTCTCCAGCCTCTTCTGCAGGGGGGTCATCTCCTCCTCTGTCACCTGGATGATCTCGGCAATCTTGCCAATCTGGGTGTTCATCCCGGTGTCGGTAACAACAGCAGTCCCCCTTCCGTATGTAACAGCAGTCCCCATGAACAGCATGCTCCTCCTTTCGCTAACCTGCGCGTCCTTTTTCACAGGAGCGCTTTCCTTTGCTACAGGCACCGATTCTCCTGTGAGCGAGCTCTCGTCAACCCTTATATCAACTGCGTGGATTATCCTTGCATCAGCAGACAGCTTGTCCCCGCTCTCAATGAGAAGTATATCGCCCGGCACAAGCTCCCTTGCGGGTATACGGACTTCCTCTCCCCCGCGCATCACCCTTGCCTGCGGGGCTGCAAGCTTCCTCAGCGCTTCCAGCGACTTCTCAGCCTTGTACTCCTGAACGAAGCCGAGAACTGCGTTTAATACAACGATGACGAGTATGGCAAAAGCATCGACAACCTCTCCCAGCAAAGCAGCGATAACTGCGGATATTATCAGTATTATTATCAATGCGTCAGTGAACCCCCCGAGGAACATCTGGAGAGGGCTTTCCCTCTTCATCTCCTTCAGTTCATTAGGGCCGTACTCCTCCAGCCTCCTTCCTGCCTCATCCTGACCGAGACCATCCTCCGAAGTCCTCAGCTCAGAAAGAACTTCCTTCACACCTATGCTGTGCCATTCCATATTTCACACTGATGCGCTTCGAACATTTATTAATATTTCTACCAATGCGGCTTTGCACATAAATTCTTGCTTAAATTGCTTCACTGGAAAGTTACCCCTTCCAGAGGTTTATAAAGAGAAAAAACGACGTAAATACCGTATATGAGAGCCTATAAATTCAGAATATACCCTTCAAAAAAGCAGGAAGAGGAGATGCAAAGGCATTTGTGGATATCCAAAGAACTCTGGAACAAACTCCTTGAAAAGACCAAAAAGAAATATGAAAAGGAAAAGAAGTTCTTCACAAGGTCAGAACTTCAGGTTATGGTAAAAGAAAGTGGCTTGTACTCACAAACAGCACAAGGGATAGCGCACAGGCTGGACAGAGCCCTGAAGGCAAAAATAAAAGCAAAGAAACAAGGTAAGAACTGGGGCTTCCCACGCTTCAAGTCTTTTGACAGGATGAAGGCCTTATACTACCCGCAATCTGGTTTTTCCCTTGAAAAGAAACTCAAAGTAACTCCTTTTGGTGAACTCAGTATCAAAAAACATAGGGAAGTAAAAGGCAGTATAAAAACCCTGACTCTGAAGAAGGAGCCATCAGGAAAGTGGTTTGCCATCTTCACTGCTGAAGAAGAGAAGTCTCTTCCAAAAGAAAACAAGGGAGAGACAGTAGGGATTGATTTGGGGCTGAAAACATTTGCAACTCTCTCAAATGGACAGAAGATAAAAAATCCAAGACAGTTCGATAGATATCAGGATAGACTTGCCTTCATTCAGCGTGAATTCTCAAAGAAAAAGAAGGGAAGCAGCAACAGAAAAAGAGCAAAGGTGAGGGTTGCAAAACTGCATGAAAAAATTTCAGATTGCAGGAGAGACTTCCTGCACAAGATTTCAACTGAATTGGTTAATGATTATTCCATCATTGCATTGGAAAAACTTGCAACAAAGGAAATGATAGAACAGAATTACGGCAAGCAAATCAATGATGCAGGGTGGAATATGTTTGCAAACATGCTTGCATACAAGGCGGAGGGAGCTGGATGCAGGGTGGTGTTTGTGAACCCTGTGAATACAACCAAGGAGTGCAGCAGCTGCGGAATAATAACTGAAAAGACCCTTTGGGATAGGATACATAACTGTCCTTTCTGCGGTCTGAATATCGACAGAGATTTAAATGCTGCACGTGTTATACTCAAAAGAGCTACCCCTGGGCAAGGGGGAAGTAACGCTTCTGGAGATGTTGCAGTAGCAACGTCTAGGAAAGAAGAAGCCCATACCTATTTATAGGTGAGGGCATATCACACTAAAAGTATTAAAGTCCATCTGTTACATATACTCCGTTGTGGGTGTTTTATGAAGAAGCCAGAGACGCTTGAAGAGCATGTTGTCGTCTGCGGTTATGGAAAAATCGGGGAGAAAATTTGCGAGGTTCTCGAGCAGTCCAAAAAGAGTTACATAGTGATAGAGGAGAACCCTGCGATAGCAAACCTGCTCAGAAGCATGAAGATTAAAGTAGTTGAAGGAGACGCAACCCACTCCCGAGTCCTTAAGATGGCCCTCATAGAAAAGGCAAAGGCTCTTGTCACAACCTTTGGCAACGACACCAATAATATTTTCGTAATCCTCACTGCAAGGGAGCTCAACCCCAATCTACTCATAGCAAGCCGTGCAGTCTCGGAAGAAGTGGTGAGCAAGATGCACAGGGCAGGCGCCGAGATAGTGGTGCTTCCCGAGGTTGTCGGCGGGATGGAACTCGGAAGGGAAATGGTGAAGAGGAAGCTGAAGATAAGGAGCCTGAGGGTGTAGCGATGGCTTTCAGATGGAGACTTGACCATATTATTGCCGTCATCATAACATGCATCTTCATACTCTCAACGCTCTCGCTGATTTTCATAAGCAATATCGACCCCTCAATTGCACTTTACTGGACTGTTGCGACTGTTTTCAGCGTGCCGGGCTTCGTGCTTGACGTGCCGGGCTTCTACAGGCTGTGGACAGTGCAGGCATTCACCTTCATAAACGGGCTGGCATACCTCATACTCGTAACCTTCGTAACTGCAAAGTTTGTGAACATTCTTTCTAGGATCAACGTTCACAAGAGGGAGATGAAGAGAAGGATAAGCTCAATGAACGAGCACATAATCGTCTGCGGATACGGAAGATTGGGTGAGAAGGCTTGCGAGATACTGGACGACCACACAATGGGCTACGTGGTGATTGAGAAGAACCCTCGGGTTGTGAAACTGCTTAGGGAGAGAGACATCGCGGTTGTTGAGGGAGACGCAACCCACTCCGTGGTTCTTAAGATGGCGGGGATAGAGAGGGCAGGTGGGCTTATCGCTGCACTCGGCAACGATACGAAAAATGTTTACATAATCCTCACTGCAAGGGAGCTCAACCCCAATCTGCTCATAGCAAGCCGTGCAGTCTCGGAAGAAGTGGTGAGCAAGATGCACAGGGCAGGCGCCGAGATAGTGGTGCTTCCCGAGGTTGTAGCGGGATTGGAGCTCGGGAAGGAAATTGCCGAGGCTGTTTAGGCTTCGTTGAGAGGTGGACCGGATGAGGGGAATTCCGATGAATGCGCCCGTTGAAGAGGGCAAGGAGTATGAGGTCACAGTAAACGCCCAGGGCAGCAAAGGGGACGGAATCGCGCATTACGAGGGATTCGTCATATTCGTTCCGAATGCAAAAGTCGGGGACAAGCTCAGGGTGAAGATAACGGCATTGAGGAGGACTTTTGCGGTAGGGGAGAGAGTCCCCTAGCTTTTTCTCAGAGCAGTATCCCGGTAGAATAGCTCATCATCGCAAGGAATAACAGCACTGCCATGATCGTCATGAGGAGCAGCGCCAGCTTCACCCCCCCGATAATGCTCTTCACAGTCTCCTTCGCATCCTCTATATCCGCTCTTGTGGACGAGATGCTGTTCTTTGTCGAATCCAGCTGTGATGACACGCTCTGCGTGGAAGCCGACAGCTGTGAGAAAGATGACCCTGCAGAATCCATCTGAGATGCTGCTTCCGAGAATGCGCTGGAGGAATCGTTCAGCTCTTCCAGCGAGCTCTGTGGGATAGAGACTGAGAGCCTGCCAAGGCTTGTTGAAAGCAGAGAAAGGGAGGATGAGAGCTTCGCAGTGCCGTTCCTCAGCTTCTCCAGCACTCCCGACACATTCTGCTGCGTCTCTGCCATCGATGTAAAGCTGGCTGATGCCGCATCGAAGGAGTCTGACACGCCCTCAACTGCCGAGGATGCGTGGTCCAGAGCAACAACCGCATTCGCGCCAGCCCTGTCGATTAATGGCGAGACGACGAGGTAACATGCAAGAGCGCAGACAATCCCTAGCGCGCTGAGGAAAATTCCAGCGACACCCATCGCCATTTTGACATTTCCGAATACCTCCGCCCTCTCCATGGGATCACTCATACTACGCCGGCATGCTGCAGCTCAACCTTTTTTGTCAATCACGTTCTGGTATATCTGTATCGTATCACTTGCAATCTTGTCCCACGTGAAGTTCTTCAGCACCCTGTCTCTGCCGTTTTCTCCAAGCTTTCTGGCCAGATCGGGGTCGTTCAATATTTTCAGTGCCTTCATTGCAAGGTCGTGCGCATCGTCAGGCTCGCAGTAGAAGCCAGTCTCTCCGTCAACAACAGCCTCCCTGAGACCACCTCTCCCGACAAGCACCGGCTTCTTCATGCTCATGCCCTCAAGCGAAACTATGCCGAATGGCTCGTATCTGGATGGGGCGCATACCATGTAGCTGCTGGCGTAAAGCAGGATTCTCTCCTCCTCGTCAACCCACTCGTCAATCATGATTATCTTGTCCGTTATGTTTAACTGCCTCGCAAGGACCTTAAGCTCGTCAGCCATCTCCCCCCTCCCCAGAATGACCAGCCTTGCCTCCGGGCATGACCTGAGTATCTCCGGCATTGCGTTGACAAGCGTGTTCACCCCTTTCACCCACGTCAGCCTGCCCGTGAACAGAATCGGTTTTTCATTTTCCTTTACACCCCGCTTCTTCCTGTGATCATCAATCTGCTGCTTGCTGAATCTGGAGATGTCGTACTTCTTCTCGTCCACTCCGTTCCAGCACACCCTTATCCTGTCCGCCGGGAAGTGCAGCTTGTAAAGCTCCTCCCTCATGGCTGAGCTGACTGTTATTATCCTGTCTGCGTAGTTTGCAGTTGAGTACTCCAGATCCCTTATCGTCTGGGAGCCTCCCCCGCCGCTCCTGCCGAATTCGGTCGAGTGCACGTGGAATACCAGCGGCTTCTTGGTGCTGTTCTTGGCAATCACTCCGGAGATTGCGGAAAGCCAGTCATGGCAGATTATTATATCAAAATTCTCCTTCCTGGCAACCTCGTTTGAAAACTTGTTTGCTGAGAGGAAGTTGTACGTGAGTATATCAGAGAAGAACTTCAGGCCCTCCCCCCACCTCTTTATCTCATCATCCACGAAAGTCGGCAGCACAGGGGTTGCATCAGCAAGCAGCGGCCTGTGTACCGTTGTGTTGTTCCACTGCTCCCTTCTGGGAAGCTTCTCCCCGTCGTTCATCGTGAAGACTACAAGCTCATGCCCCATCTCGTCAAACTTCTTCGTTATCTCAGCAGCGTATGTCCCCAGCCCGCCAATCAGCCTGGGCGGGTACTCCCATACAAAGTATGCAATTCTCAAGCTACCACCCCATATTTGTCTTCTTTCGAAATACTCCTCAGCCTCTCAATCCCTCTCTTTTGAATTATGAATTCTGCAACTTCCTTGGGTACAAGTTCCTTCCACTTCGCTCCAGAGAGCATCAGCTTCCTTATGTGGCTTCCGTCGCAGCTCTTCCTGTCGAATAGAGGGACCTCGACAACCTTCTTTCCCACCTCGGAGAACAGCAGTTTGACAAGCGGGTTGTTTGAAAAAACAACGTCAAACTCCGGGCAGAGCGAATTCACGTGGCTCACCCACAGCGCGTTGTTGTTTATATCAGAGACGGGGATTATGATGCACCTTCCGTCAAGCTTTCTTGCCTTCAACGCCCTCCTCATCATCTCAATCCTCTCCCCTGCGGTGAATACCTCCATCCTGTTGAACGAGCGCTGGGTGCTTCCCACAGCTATGACAAGCTCGTCGCATCTGCCCAGTATCCACTCCACCGCCTTCATGTGGCCGTTGTGGAAGGGCTGGAATCTCCCCACGAATAAGCCTCTCATGCAGATGATATTGCTCGGCACTGTTTTTAATCTTTGCTCACTGCACTTGAGTAGACGCGCAAAAGCTTCTCACCATCAAATCCCTTAACCCCCTTCTCAACTGCAACTCTCCCCTTGTCCAGTATGACAAGCTCGTCGCATACTCCTGAGAAATCATCGAGCTGGTGGGTTGCGATCACAACGGTCTTTCCGTTCTTCCTGAACAACTTTATCAGCTGGAGGATTCCCTCCTTCGACTCAACGTCAAGACCGGTGGTAGGCTCGTCCAGAAGCACCACGTCTGGATTGTGCAGAAGGGCCACGGCAACCTCCAGCCTCTTCCTTGTCCCTGAGGAGAGCTCATCTGCATTCTCGTCCATCAGTTCACCCAGTCCCATTGCTTCAACCATCCTCCTGCCCCATTCCTCCTCGCCTTCGTTGAGCTGTGAGAAGAATGAGATGTTCTCGCCGACTGTTAGCTCATCACTCAGCTTGGGGTGCTGGTACGCGTACCCCACTTTCAAGCCTTTCATAACTTCGCACCTGCCGCTGCTTGGGGCAAGAACTCCCGCAATTATATTCAGCAGCGTCGTCTTGCCGCTTCCGTTTGGGCCGGCTATGCAGAATACGCATCCCTTGGATATCCTCAGCGAAACTTCTGCGAGCGCAGCTTTGCTGCCGAAGTGCCTGCTCAGCCTCTCAACAACAATCGCATCAGCCATCCCTGAACCTCCTTATGAAATAATACAGCAGGGCAAGCGAGATAACCAGCCAAACTACCATGATTGCAAAATAGTCTACGAAGATTCCAGCCTCCAGTCCCTTCATCCCAAAGCCCCTGACCAGAACCATCGCATAATACGTTGGAAGGATCTTCGGGATTGGCTGCAGGTAGGAGGGCAGGAAACCAGGCGGGTAGAATATGCCGGAGAAGGTGGCTACCGCCCCGAACAGCAGCGAACAGACATATCTAGATAAATTTGAAAGTTTGAAAGCAAACGCAATGAGCAAACCTGTTGAAGTAAGTGCGAAAGACGCCAGGATTAAGGTAATTGCCGAGAGGAGGTTGACGCTCATAACCGGAAGTCTGAGGATGCTTTGTGCTATGAAGAAGATTGCTATCTGCAAAGACGCAAGCAGGAGCGAGAAAAGCAGCTTGCTTCCGATGAACTCCCACGGGCTGGCTGAGGAAAGCAGCCTTGTCATAAGATTGTGATCTTTCACCGTATTGAAGGGAATGACAAGAATCCCGGCAATCGCGAGAAGCACCATCACCACGCCGGGAGCGAAGTATTCTATAGGCGAGATCGGCTTGCCGATCTTCTCAACAAGTATATTCGGAGGAGGGAAGCTGAGGTAGTCCCTCCTATACGCCTCGCCCAGCTCGTACTTCAGTATCTCCGCAACATAGTCCGACATTTCCGCAACCGGGGAGAGAGAATTGTCGACAAAGACCCGCACGTTCCCCTCGCCGCTCCACACGCCAGAAGGAACCGAGACGATGAAATAAACCTCCTCCCTGCTGAGCTTCCTGAATGCATCCTCACGTGAATCTATTGAAGGCGAGCAGAAGCGGGAGAGCAGCTTGAATGTCGAGTTCATCTCGCTCTCGGTAACCTCGGGGCTTGCCGCAATCAAGGATGCGGGGGTGCTGTTCGGGATCACCTGCTTGAAGCTGGCGAATATCATGCTGAATGTGACTGGAAGTATAACTATGAGAAGGAGCATCAGCGCGCTTCTCCCGATTACGAGGAACTCTCTTCCAACAAGCGTTTTGAGTTTCCTCAAAGCCATACGACTCTTATCTTTCATGAACTATAAAAATGTATAGATACTGTCTGTACTGTGGCGTAAGACAAATTAGCAGAAGCGAGCGAGAAACCCCACGCTCTTCAGAGGTGGGAGCATGTCACCAAGAAATATTAAATAAAAAATAAAAGGGGAATAGCGCCCCTCAGAGCGCTATTTTCAGGTCAAGTTCCTTCTTCAGCTCCCTGTACCTGTTCCTTATCGTTACCTCGGTCACTCCGGCAACATCGGCAACTTCCTTCTGGGTCCTCCTCTCCCCGACCATTGCGCTTGCGATGTAGACGGCCGCAGCCGCAACTCCGGTTGGGCCCCTTCCGGAAATCAAGCCTTTCTGAATTGCCTTCTTGAGCAGGTTTATCGCCTTCTCCTGAACCTGCCCTGAAAGCCTCAGAGCCGCAGTGAATCTGGGCACGTAGTGCGTCGGATCTGTCAGAGGAACTTTCAGATCCAGCTCGTGCGTTATGAACCTGTAGGTTCGGCCAATCTCCTTCTTCTCCACCCCAGAGATCTCGGAAATCTCGTCCAGCGTTCTTGGTATGCCGTAGCTCCTGCATACTGCATAAAGCACAGCGGATACCACGCTCTCAATCAGCCTTCCTCTTATAAGTCCCTTCTCAATGCACTTCCTGTAAAGCAGAGCCGATGATTCCCTTATGCTTTCAGGCAGACCTAGATAGGAAGCTATCCTGTCCAGCTCGCTGAGTGCAATTGCAAGGTTCCTCTCCATCGAGGAAGCAATGCTCGCCCTCTTGTGCCACTTCCTCATTCTGTAAAGCTGGGCCTGCTTCTTTGAGGGAATTTTTGCGCCTCTTATATCCCTATTGTACTGGTCAATTTCCGTCACCAATCCTTTGTTGGGCCTCATGTACTTGATAGGCGCGCCTCCTCTTGCCCTCTTCTCCCTCTGCTCGGCGTCAAAAGCCCTCCACTCAGGACCGGAATCCACAATGTTCTCGGCCACTATAAGCCCGCAGTCAGCGCATACGAGCTCTCCCCTCTCGTAGTCCCTTGTCAGCCTTTTGCTCCCACATTCTGGGCATTTTTCATCCATACATACACCTCTGTTTAGATGGGCAAAGCTTGCCCTTTCCAATCATGCAAAACAATACATTCAGATTAGGTTTTCTAAGCTCTTTGTTCATCTCGGGAAAAGAGCATAGCCTTTTAAAATCATGTGCAATAACTTATATAAATACTTTTCGGTTCCGAGGGGAATTTTCGGCCGCAAAGCTTCCATTTTATCCCCCCAACCCCTTATATGATAAATGAAAAAATTTACCATTTTTTCACGTTATTAATAATCATTAAAAATACCAAGTAACTATACTGCGCTATAACAGGTTTACTGCTTTAATATGAAGGTTTAAATAAAACTTAGAACAATCATATGCCAGAGGTGAAGTTATGGAGAATCCTAAACTGTACTCTCTACCGAAACTGAACTATGATTACAAGGACATGGTCCCGTACATCTCCGAGGAACAGCTGAGGATACACCACCAGAAGCACCACCAGGCATATGTCAACGGGGCGAATGCAATATTCAAGAAGCTCGATAAGGCGAGAAAGGAGGGCGCTGACATTGACGTGAAGTCAACCCTCAAGGAGCTCTCATTCAACATAGGCGGGCATGTGCTTCACTCGCTTTTCTGGGGCAACCTCGCGCCTGCGGGAAAGGGAGGAAAGTTTGGCGGAGCACTGGCTGATTCGATAAACAAGGAGTTCGGGAGCTTTGAGCGCTTCAAGAAGGAGTTCTCGCAGGCTGCAGCAAGCGTGGAAGGTTCCGGCTGGGCAGCGCTGAGCTTCTCAGAGCAGATTCAGAGGCCGCTGATAATGCAGATAGAGAAGCACAACATGGAGGTATACCCGGCATTCAAAATCCTCATGGTGCTTGACGTGTTTGAGCATGCCTACTACATTGACTACAAAAACGACAGGGCAAAGTTCATCGAGGCTTTCTGGAACATAGTGAACTGGGATGAAGTGAGCAGGAGGATGGAGAGGTGACTTTTATGAAGATCCTAATAATCTGCGGCAGCAGGAGGAAGGACTCGCTTACGAGGAAGCTCACGGACATTGCCTTTGAATATGCGAAAGGAAAGTATGGAGATGTCGAATACATAGATCTGGGAAAAAAAGACATTGATCCCTTCAGAGGATTTGAGGAAAAATATAGCGATGAAACGATGAATACGGTAAAGATGATGGAGAACGCAGATGTTTTCATTATCGGCTCGCCGGTATACGATGCCCTGCTCAGCTCCGGCATAAAGAACCTGTTTGAGTTTGTAAACTACAAGGCTCTTGAGGGCAGAGTTGCGGGGTTCATAGTAAAATCCAACAACCCAGGCACCCACCAGCAGGTGAGAGGACATCTTGTCGCATTGACGAACTACTTCAACATCCTCAGCAACCCAAGGCCTGTTTTTTCGGTTGATGATGATTTTGACGAGAACGGCAATTTGAAGAATGAGAAGATAAGGGAGAGCATAATCAGGCTGGTCATACCACAGCAGTTCTAGCCAGAAGAGAGAACAATGGCCTCAAGCATTGCTCCCACTATACCAGCTGTGCTGTTTGTTATCAAGCCAAAAGTTGCGATTATTGATGAAGCAGGACCATCAGAAAGAAATCGAAGTTTGGGTGCGAACCCAGACTAAGCATATCATAGACTTTTTCCCTATCCTCCGGATCGACCCGTTTCACAAAATCTCTTACTTGCATCAATGCTATTGTTGCGCATACTTATATAAAATTAACTTTCGAATTAAGGATTGAAATAGAATGAAATGAATAAATAGGTGTAAGGCTTGATTACAGACTCAATTATACTTTTCGCGTCGGTATTGGTCCTAGCAAAATGCGCTCATCTAGTGGTTGACAACGTATTAAAACTTGCAAAATTTTTCGGAATCGGCGAAATGACAATCGGCTTCGTGCTTCTTTCGGTCTCAACTTCTCTGCCGGAACTTGCCGTTGCGTTGGTATCCGCATCCGGTGGCCAGAGCTCAATCTCAATCGGCAACGTGATAGGTTCAAACATAGCGAACATCCTGATTGTCATCGGCGCGTGCGCGATGATTCGAACGATACGAATAAAGAAGGACGAAATGCTGGAGCTCATCCGCCTGCTTTTCATAACCTCAATGATCCCGCTGATACTCCTGCTCAGAACTGAATTCGGATGGGTGGAAGGGCTTATACTGCTTTCAGTATTCGCGGGTTATACCTACTACCTTTTCAAGAAGGATGTAAACCTTGGCATAAGCGAGGAAGTTTCCAAAAAGAATGCGTTGCAGGCGTTCCTCTACTTCGTTGCAGGGATTGTAGGGGTGCTGGTAAGCGCAAGGTTCACAGTTGATTCCGCAGTCAGAATTGCAGATGTGTTTTCTCTGAGTAAATCTTTCATCGGAGCAACGATAATTGCACTGGGTACGTCACTACCTGAGCTTGCTATAGATACGGCTGCTGTAAGAAAGGGCAACATAAAGCTTGCGCTTGGCGATGCGATAGGAAGCTGTATGACGAATCTCACTCTTGTTTTAGGAGTTACTGGCCTGCTCTCGCAAACGACATTCAACATAACGGTTGTTTCAAGCCTGGTGATATTCCTGATAATAACCAACATTCTCTTCTGGTACTTCATTGAAACTAGAAAGAAGCTGAACCAGAAGGAGGGAATGGTCTTTCTGATGGTCTATCTCATCTTCCTGCTCGTAGAGTTCGGCCTGCAGATTCAAATGAAATAGGTGAGTACTAACCCGAATAAAAAACCAGTTCTCAATGTGCTCAAGCCAATAAAAACATTAAATAATGTTATTACGTGAAATTATCATGGACAAATTCGACATTGTTGTTGGAATCCCCACCTACAACAACTCAAAAACGATCTCCTTCGTGGTTAAACAGATTGACGCCGGGCTCAGGAAGCATTTTCCCAATCGCAGGGCGCTGATAGTTGACTCCGATGCCAGGAGCAACGATGGGACTATGGAGGTGTTTGAGGGGACGGAAACCAAAACCGAGAAGCTGTTCGTCCATTACAAAAACCCCATATCCGGCAAGGGGTCCGCCCTCAAGGAGATATTCGAACTGAGCATAGAAAAAAATTCGGAGTTCATCGCAGTTTTCGACAGCGATCTACGGAGCATAACGCCGGAGTGGGTGAGGCTCATGATAAAACCAATAGAGGTGGGCGCGGACTTCACAGTCCCCAACTACTTCCGGTATAAGTATGATGGGACAATAACGAATAACATCTGCTTCCCCCTCATATACGGAGTGCTGTGCAGAAACATACGGCAGCCCATAGGGGGGGATTTTGCATTCAACAGGGCAATGGTGGAGTTCTGGCTTGGGAGAACCTCGTGGGAAAACGATATCGCAAGATTCGGAATTGACATTTTCATGACCTCCAACGCAGTATTGGGAAATTTCAAGGTAAAGCAGGTTTTCCTTGGCGAGAAAATACACGACCCCCGGAACCCAACAGACCTCAAGCCAATGTTCAGCCAGGTAGTCAAAACGTTTTTTGGGATAATTGCCAGCAGCAAGGGAGAATGGTTCAAACTGAAAGAAGTCGGGGAGGTGGAGATGGTTGGCTCCAGAGGGGATGTCGAGCCGCAGGCTTTTGAAGTTGATGTGGAAAGAATGAGGGAGGACTTTCTGAAAGGAAGGCGGGAGATGGCTGGCAGGTGGAAGAGCATCCTTGATGCGAGAACCTTCTCCCTGATACACGGTATGGAAGAGCCGGAGGTAGATGCGGAGCTGTGGTGCGATATCGTTTTTGATTTTATCGCGCATTCCACAGGAGAAGGGGATTGGATGAACGCGCTCATACCACTCTGGAGCGCGAGGAATTACTCGTTCGTAAAAGAAACTGAAAGCATGAGCAGCCTTGAAGCCGAGCAGCAAATCCTCGAGCAGGCCAGAATATTCTTTGGGAAGCGGGAAAGATTGATAGAAAAACTCGAACCAGTGATGCGATGAAAGTAGAAGATAAGCTGCTGTCATCAACTTTTGAAAGGAAACTTCGTGAAGTTAACCTGATTGAGATGCACTACCACCTGAAGAAGGGTGGCGTGAGAACTGTTATAGAGAACTCTGTTGAGGCGCTGGCGGCATATGGAAACTTCGACTCGCTGAACATTGGCATAATTGCGGGTTTGGGGGCCGACCACCTGGATACACGCAGGCATCTGAAAGACTCTGGGGGGAAGAACATTGGCATTTCCTATATCGACTTTCCGGAACTGGGGTACAGCGACAGGATTTTTCCGAATAGGGAGATATTCCTGGAGCAAGCGAACAGACTTAAGGATAAGCTTCTTCAGGTGCTGCAAGTGGAGAAGTATTCCCCCTCTAATCCACTGGTCCTCCACATCCACAATTTCTCGCTGGGCAAGAACGCTGTTGCGAGCGCAGCGGTGAAACTGTTCACGCAGGAGAGCTGCGAGAGGAAATACCCGGTTTGGATATTATACCATATACATGATTTTGCAGAGAATTCAAGGCCCGACAGGTTATACGCTTTGCAGCACTGCACAGGGAGGGAGGATAAGGAGTTCGCTTCCTTCATCATGTATCCAAACGAAAGAAACGTCTTCTATCTTGTTCTAAACTCAAGTGATTATGAGAATGTACTTGAGCTAGGAATCTCTCCCAAAAGGGTCTATCTAATTCCCAACTCAGTAAACGTCGAGTTCTTCTCCTCAGTTCCTATAACTAAACGAGAGAAATTCAAAAAACAGTTGGTTGAGAGGATTGAGGAGTACGCGCAGAGTAATGGGTATGAATTCGATGGAAGCAGAAAGATTCTGCTCAGCCCCTTGAGGATAATGCTCAGAAAAAACAATCTGGAATCAATCCTTCTCCTGGAAGTATTCAACAGAATCAACGGTGACCAGTACGGGCTGGTGATAACCCTGGACGCTGACTCACCCAACCATATTCTCTACAGCAAGAAACTCAAGGAATTCATCAAAGAGAACTCTCTGCCAGTTGTTATAGGAGTTGGGGAGGAGCTCATTTCAAAAGATTACTCGAGAGTGAGGAGAGGGGAGAGGGTGGAAGCTTTCAATCTTGTAGACCTTCTCCACATAAGCGATGCAATAATCACAACATCTGTACTCGAAGGCTTCGGGTTCATGTACGTGGAAGGATTGCTTGCGAACAAGCTTGTTGTTGGGCGGAAGATTCCCTACGTATGTGACAGTTTTGAAGCCAACGGGATGAGACTCGATCATCTTTACACAAGAATTGCTATTGATGTGAAATGGGTTTCTGGAGGTGCCAGGAGGATTGTAAGAGAATACTTCAAAAAAATAAATGATCTACGGAAAGCGTATGGGCTGGGAATATCCTCTCTGAAGAAAATTGAGAGAGAGCTGAGAAAGAAGAAATTCTTAAAGAAAAAAGACAGAATCTGCATAGATTTTTCAGATCTGAGCTTGGAGATGCAGGAGGAAGTCTTTCTAAAAATCAGGAATGATGAGAAGATTTTTTCAGAATTCCTTGGACTCAACCCTAAAATAAAGCAAACAGCCAAGCTGATCAAGTCGAAAAATATTGGTCTAATAAACTACAACAAACGTGTGGTTGAGGAGAAATACAGCTTGAATGCAATGGCGAAAAGGCTTGTCAATGCAATCGCGATAGGGAATTCTAACTACAGGAAAAACATAAGGGGGAGAAGAATAGACAACAGCAAGCTTATAAAAAAGTTTCTTGATATGAAAGTGGTTAAGCTGCTCTACTGAGCATCCCCGTTATTCTCACTCCCTTTATAACTTTCGAATTCTGCACTTTTGCTGTGCGCCTGCCGTTCTTTATGGTTGTCGTCACCAACCCCACCTTTGTGACTCTTCCCTGCGCATCATCAATTCTCACCCTCTCGCCAAGCTTGATAAAACCGGAGCTTCTTATGAAAATTCCTGCGAAAATATCCGCTATCATATCCTTGATTCCGAAGAAGAGGACGAGGAATACGAATATTGTCACAACCGATGCGAAAATTCCCACCATTGCTGACAGCAGAAGCGTCTGAAACCCCAGCTGAGTCAATGCTATTGTGATGGAAACAAGGTATATGAAATATTTGAAAAACAGCGATATGAGCGAGGATGGCAGGAAGGTGCTGCTCACTTCCTTGAAAAGGTCGTCCAAGCCAGATGTTTTGGCGGAGAGCTTCACTATGCCGCCAGCCAGCTGGGCGACCATTGCCCCAAGCACAAGCACCAGCAACGCAGCAATGATGTTGGGCAGGTAGTTCCATATTATGAGCAGCATATCCCGAATTATTGTTATATTAGCAATATCGGATATGACGATTATCACGCCCAGGTATATCGCGTATTTTATCAACCTAGCAATTATCTCAGCAACACTAAACTCAACAGTCGTTTCTACAGTTGAATACTCTATACTCCTCCCCTTTCTCCTTGTCAGGCTTATTGCATGCTTCAGCATCTCCTTCACAGTCTTTTCAGCAAGAATTCCGAATAGCCAGCCGATAATGGCAAGCAGTATTATTTTCCCAAAGAGTATTGAAAATTCAATGATGCCCGCCAAGATGCTGTTTATGTTAATAGCGATTCCATCCGTCATATACCCACCAAATCTATTTTATACTCCCCTTATAAATAAGTATCCACTGGTGAGCATGTGAAGGTGAGCATCGTAATACCCGCGTTAAACGAGGAGAAAAACATAGGGAGGGTAATCAGGGAGGCAAAAAAATGCGAGCTTGTGAGCGAGGTTCTGGTAGTTGATGGAGGCTCGAGGGACAAAACTGTCAAAAGAGCCCGGGAAGCCGGTGCGAGAGTTATAACTCAGAGCAGGAAGAAATTCCCAGGGAAAGGCATTGCGATGTGGGACGGTGTGGTGAATTCCAGCGGTGATGTGCTGGTGTTCACTGATGCTGACATCACGAATTTTAAAACTGGTTTTATAGAGAAGCTTATTGAGCCTATACTTGTTGGTGAAGCCGATTTTGTGAAAGGATATTATGCGAGGAAGGCGGGAAGGGTCACGGAGATAACTGCGAAACCTTTGCTGGCGATATTCTTCCCGGAGCTACAGCTCAGGCAGCCGTTGAGTGGCGAGATAGCTGGCAATAGAGAGCTTTTTCTCAGGATGGAGTTTGAGGAAGGGTGGGGGATAGACATTGGGATACTCATCAATGCTTTCCTGCTCAAAGCAAGAATACAGGAGGTCAACCTGGGGTATAAGGAGCACAAGATGAGGTCGACCGGCGATTTGGTGACCATGTCAAGAGAAGTTGCGCAGGTGATAATACGTCACGGAGTAAAGCGCAAGTGGTGGTTCTTGAGGAACTTCAGTCATATGCTGAAAAGTGCTTTTGGTAGGCTACATGCTGCGGGTAATGGAGAAGAGTCAAGAATGGTGATATTTGATATGGATGGGACTCTTCTGGATGGGAGATTCATAACGGAGCTTGCAAAAACCAAGAAGTTGGGGAGGGAGATTTCAAAAATCAACAGAGAGGTTAAGAGAGGGAAAATATGCGAAGACGAGGCGAGCAGAAAGATTGCAAGGCTGCTGAAGGGGATGAAGAAGTCAGAGCTGGTTAGGATTGCATCGGGCATTCCTCTCAACAGGGGGGTGAAGAGAGTGGTTAGCGAGTTCAAGAGAAGGGGTTACAGAATAGCGATTCTGAGCAACAGCTATGAACAGGTGTGTGAGGTGGTTGGCTGCAGGATAGGTGCAGATTACATTGTGGCAAACAAGCTTGAGACAATCAACGACGAAATAACAGGGAGACTTAAGACGCCAAATTTCACATGCGAGGAGAACTGCGGTTATTCGGTATGCAAATTGGAAGGAGTCAGATTCCTCTCCAAAATTCTCAACGTTCCTCTCAGGAACTGCATCCTTGTTGGGGATGATTTGAGCGATGCCCATGCAATGAAGGCGGTTGGAATGGCTGTTGCTTTCAACGCCTCTCAAGAAGTGAGGGAAGCCGCCACAGTTGTCATAAACAAAAAGGACATGTCCGAGCTGCTTAATTATTTATAAATTTATCAATTAATAATATGCTTCCCTTCCATGTAGGCAACTGCGGATACAACTATTTTAGGCCGAGCAATTATTTTGGGGATGGTTGGAAGAAAAAATTCAAGAGCGTGCTGCAGGCATATGCAAGCAAATTTTCATCTTCGCCCTCATAGGATTTGGCCTCAAGGATATGATGCCGGACATACTGTCTGGGGTATCCATAAGGAGTTCGGGTTTCGTAAAGCGTGGTGAGAGGATGGAGTTGGGTGGGTTCAGGGGGGAGGCTGAGAGACTTGTCCTGAGGCAAAAGCAGGCTTGAGGCTCGGTCCTAGGAAAATAATCCTTTCAATAAACCCAGCCAAGCATCTCAGCACCCATAAGCCAGCCTATGAAAGTTGAGAATATCACAACCAAGCTCAGGTATACTGCAGTTCTCTTCCAGCCTATTATTTTTGCAACTGCCATTGCACTGGGCAAGCTCAATGCAGGGTCCGCTAGGAATTCACTCAGCGCGGCTCCTCTCCCCATCCCAAGCGAAACAAGCGTCTGTGTAATCGGCACTTCTGTTAGAGACGAGAAGTAAGAGAAAGCCCCCATGAATGAGATGAAAAAACACGACCACAAACTGTCTCCTCCAACATATTTCGAAACTAGATCTCTTGGCAGGATAACCCTTATGGCACCTGCCAGAAAGACACCCACAAGCAAGTATGGAAATATCATAAGGAAGAAGTCCCACGTTGCCTTCATCCAATCCTTGAAAAGCTCCTTTTTGCTCCTCTTCTTTTCAGAGGCATCCATCCCAACAGTTGATGCTTTCAGTTTTTTTGAAGGCTCCTTCCTATCATCCTTGAAGAAGAACTCAATTACATTTCCAGTTATAAATGCGATAAGAATTGCGAAAACCGCCCTCAGAATCGCCATCTTCGCACCGAAAACGCTCCCAGTCAGTGCAAATGCAGCTAGGTTTATGGCAGGCCACGAGTAGAGCAGCGCAATTGCAGGCCCGAGCCCTGCGCCTCTCTTGTAAACCCCTGCAAAGAACGGAATTACCGTGCATGAGCAGACTGAGAAGAACATTCCTGAAGCAGACGCAAGAACATATGCGAGAACCTTATTCGTCCCGCCCAATATTTTCATTATCCAGCTTTTCGGCACAGCCGTATTTATCAAACCCGCAGCGAAGAATGCCGGGATTAGGCAGGTCAGAGTGTGCTGCGTTATGTACTCTATCAGCAGGGCTACTCCTCCGTTAAACATGCTTGAAAGGACATCCCACATTCTCTCATCTTTTTTTCTTCAGAGCTGCAACAACCTCGTCTTTCTTCGGTACTCTGCCTTGGAAGATGACCGCGCCGTCAACTGCAACTGCAGGCGTCATCATCACGCCGGACTCCACCATGGTGTTTATATCGCTCACTTTCTCGATATCTGCCTTGATTCCCAGTTCGCCCAAAGCCTCCCTGACAACTTTTTCTGTTAAGACGCATTTGGCGCAACCAGGCCCGAAAATCTTTATCTCCATAAGCTCACCTCACGTCGAGAACTCCGATTTATACTTCGTATGAGCGTATCTCGATATCCTCCCTTCCCAGCTCGCAGCAAATGAAATTTTTGAGATTATCCTCATCAAGGCATACTGCCCCAAATTTATTTACGAATGTTGGGATTTTAGTTTTCTTAAAAGAATCATCAATGGCAAGGTCAAGGAATGCATGCTGTGCATTCTTGCTGGCGAACATCAATCCGAGAGTCAGAGGTTTTTCTGAGTGGGGGGCGGATTGCTGTGCACAGAAAATACAGTCCGGTTGGGTTTCTACCAATGCTTTTTTGAAATCTTCCCATTCCTCCACGTGAATCACGGGGACTTCTTTTTGTGCCATTGTCATAAAAGACACCAGTTTATTAACGAGGTAAACCTCGTCCTTAGTCCAAAAATTCATCGCTTTAAGTTTGCTGCCTAGATAAACGAGACTAAGCATGACTGGAACTTCCCAAAACAAGCCCATGGTTGTTCCCAAAGCGGCTTGAGAATTAAGTCCGAACATACTTACTGCCGTTGCAATTGCGATTTCAAAATGACTGGATGAACCTACAATTACACTTGTTATTGCCTCCCTATACTTGAGGCCAGCCATTTTCGTAACAATCAAATTATATCCGACCACTATAGCAAAACCTACCAACAAAGGAATTGAAACCAAAACCATTTCCTCGGGGTGTCCGATGAGCACTTTTCCATTAAGAGAGAATAATACAATCAACGTGACCAATAGTGCGAATATGGCAATTTTTCCAACTGCAGGTCTGTAGACTTCAAGGAACCATTTCTCCCCTTTTTTCCGTGTGATTATCCTTTTTGAAAAATATCCTAAGACCAGCGGTATCCCTATGAAAACAAAAACTGAAATCAGGAGAGCAGCTCTATCGATTTGAATATTCTGAATACCCGTCAATATAGAAACAACAGGGGCGTAAAGAAACATAATCGTCAAAGTATTCAAACTCGTGACAATTACATTTTGCTCTTGGTTGCCTTTTGCTAATGCGCCCCATACTAAAACCATAGCCGTACAGGGACTAGAGCCAAGTAGTATGACGGAAACAATGAGCTGTTCGTGTCCATTCAAGAACATGTATGCCAAAAGTGCAGCAACAATCGGAGCAACAATCCAATTTGAGATCAGTGTTAATACAATCGGCTTAGGATTCTTTAACAATTTTTTCAATTCCTCGAATTGTAAATTCAACAGAGCAGGGTACATCATCAAAAACAAACATATGCCTATAGGAATCGAGATCCCGTATATCTGCCAACCATTAAGTATGATACTGAATGCTGGGAACACTTGCGACAGAATTAAACCTAAAATCATGCATAGGACTACCCAAATGTAGAGATATTTTTCAAATGTTCCAAGAGCTTCTTCCATACTAACACTTCGTCTTACTTTTGATTTTTGTGATATCCAGAATTTCCATGATCTGTTTTGCTTTTTTACTCTTTATTTTATACCAGATATTGGTGCCAACTCTTCTTGATTCCAATACTCCTGCCTCCTCCAAAATTCTAAGATGCTGAGAAACAGTAGGTTGGGCTCTATTAACGTTTGGCACTATCGAACATGCACATTTCTCTCCCTCTAACAAGCATTGGATTATTTTTATTCTTGTTTCATCCGCCAGAGCCTTGAGAATTTTAACCTCGTTTTTCATATTGATATATTTAAATACACAAATATATAAAACTATCCGGGTGATTTCATAGGAGTTTTGGATACATAAAACAACCCAATTATTTTAGATATGCCCTAGGGTTTGCAGAGCAGCTTTTCTTTACTAAATAATAAATTGCTCCAATGAGAATCAGTAAAGCGCCTATGAGGATACTGAAAAATGGCAGAGAGAAAGCCAAGCCCAATACGCCTACAATACCGATTGCTGAGATTATTGATGACCCGCTTAAAGTTTTTTTAAGTTTTATTGCAGACAAATTCACAAAAGCAAAATAAACTAGTATCAAAAAGCTTGCAACCTGAGCCAAGCTCCTCAAATCAAAAATCAAAGTTGGGATTCCAATCAACAAACCTGCAAAAAGTATTGCTCGTCTTGGAGTTTGGCTGGACTCTTCTATCTCCGCAAACCATTTTGGATAATCGCCTCTCCTCCCCATGGCGAATATCATCCTCGACAAACCCAATACATCACCTAAAAGGACAGAAAATGTCGCGATTATGGCACCGAATACAATTATATCAACTGCTGGGGGAAAGCTAGTTACTGAAATTGCTGAGGCCAGAGGCGAATTTGTGGAGCCCAGAGCATCTGAACCAATGAGACCAGTAGCAACAAATGTTACAAGGAAATATATTACTGCTGAGATGGCTAGACCCAAGAATATACCTCGAGGCACATTTTTCTTTGGCTGCTTGATCTCTTCTACGACATATATCGGTCTGATAAAGCCAACATATGCAAAAAACATTATTGCTGCAGCTTGGAGAATTCCAGCTATGCCGTGAGGAGAGAATGGAGCGAAGTTGCTTGGTTTTATGTAGAAAATTCCAAGGAGCACAAAGAAGAGTAGGATACAAATTTTAATAACTACGAAGAGAGATGTCAAAGTCGCTGTAAGGCGCACGCCAAAATAATTTATCGCAGTAACAGCCACGATTATTGCAGCTGCGATTATTTGAATTTGGAAAGGAAGAAAGAGCACAGTATACGTTGCAAATCCTAGTGCTATCACGCTATCAGTAACAATTTTATTTAAAGTCCACATCCATCCTGAAAGAAAAGCGAGGAATGGAGAAAGGGTTTTTTGACCATACTCATACTCGCCTCCTTCTTTCGGGAATGCTTTCACCAACTGTGATACGCTCACACCAGTTAAAGCTGCTATTATACCTGCTATTATTACTGAAATAACAAGAGAAGGTCCTGCTATCTGCGAAACCGTTCCAGTTATTACGAATATGCCTGCCCCTATTGTAGCTCCTATAGAAAGTGCGACTATATCAAACAATCCAAGAGTTCTCTTTAGTTTAACCATCTAGGTTCAATATTGCGAGCATTCTTTAAATAATTAATTTCCAGTTCAAATCTCCGGAAGTGCTCCGACCGCAACCAGAGGATTAGGCTCAGAGCAGTCCGAAAAAGGTCTGCACGGAGTCCAGGGCAGGGCTTGCTCCCCCTGCACTTTTTCTTCCTAAACTCCTAGCCTTAGAAATACTTCTGCGGCGTGGAATGCCCTTTTACTTAACCTATTTATTCTATGTGCGTGTAATACCATCGTGGACGCTGTAATCGTTGAAAATGTGGTTAAGCGGTTCGGTAGTTTCACTGCGCTTGATGGCGTATCCTTTTCGATTGGGGAGGGTGAGATTTTCGGCCTCTTGGGTCATAACGGCGCGGGAAAGAGCACGCTCATAAACATAATCAGCCTTATTTCAAAGCCCACTTCGGGCGTCGTGTCCGTGTTCGGGAAGAAGGATCGGTCGCTAATCGGGTTGGCGCCCCAGGAGAACGCGGTGTACGCGGACCTCACTTGCCTTGAGAATGTTGTTCACTTCGCCCGCCTTTATGGCATCAAGAATCCGGTCATCGTTGCAGCGCACTTACTTTCAGTTCTTGGCCTTGACGGGAAGGCGGAGGCGAGGGCTAGGGATCTCTCTGGTGGGATGAGGCGCAGGCTGAACTTGGCTTGCTCGATGGTTTACAACCCGAAGCTCTTGATTCTCGACGAGCCTACCTCTGGCCTAGACCCAATTGCGAGGCGGGCGCTGTGGAAGACAATCAAAGATGTGCAAAAGGAGGGAATCACGATTCTTTTGACCACCCATTATATGGATGAGGCGGAGTACTTGTGCGACCGCATAGCAATTCTCGACAGCGGCAGGCTGGTTGACGTGGATACCCCGTTACGCTTGAAGCGCAAGACGTTGCATTCAGTGGTTACGGTTGAGCTCAACAAGGTGCCAACAAGCGCGGAATTGAAACGCCTCTCCATTCATCCGGAGGACAAGGTGCTGCAGTCCGGCACGACAATCACGATTGAATGCAACGAGCCCGAGCGAGTCATTCCGCTCGCATCAAAGGTTTTTGGTGAAAAAATTGCGCGGATAAACGTGAACAATCCCACCCTTGAAGACCTCTTTATGAAAATGGCAGAGGTGAAGCGATGAGGCTCCTTTGGCTCCTCTTTAAAGACCTGATTGAAATCTCCCGCGACAGGAAAACGCTTTCACTCATACTCCTTGCCCCGGTTGTGATAACAATCCTTGCAGGATTAGTTTTCACGGATAGCTCCCAGGAGACTTCTATGAAGCGCATTCCGGTGGCCATCTGCCAGATGGATTCCGGCCCAGAGGCGACAGTGGTCGCGCAAGAGATGTCAAAAGTCTTCAACGCAAATGTTTCAAGCGACCAAGGCTGCCTTGCACAAGCTGATGGGGAGCTTGGCAATGGGAATGTCCTTGCAGTCATTGTCATCTATGATGGCTTCTCAAATAACATTGCAAATGGCTCGCAGGGAAAGCTAACCGTGATGACTGACAACGCAAGGCCGGAAGTTGCTGGCCTTGTCGGGTCTGTTGCGCGCGGCATAGCCTACGGCGCTTCAAAGGAGGTCAGCGCGCGTTTCATTGGCGCAACCTGGTCCACTCTCGAAAATATGAGTGCGGGGCTAGAGAACCTTTCAAATAGCCTGGACAATGCAAGCGCTGAAACCGCTCAAATCCAGGACAGCCTTAAAGAGACCCGGGACCGCATCGCAGCGATAGATACTGCCTCCTTTAGGGCTTCGATCAACTCTTCGAAAGGCAGCCTTTCATCGCTTCAAGAGGGCATTGACTCGCTGAAGAGCGAAATGAACAATTCCGTCTCAGACATTGATTATCTTGATGCCAGGATGAGCGCCATCTACGATACCGCAACGAACATTTCCACGGGCATTCTCTCGGTGCGCTCAAACATTTCCCGCACTTCCAGCGACTTGACCCAAATGTATAATGATGCGTTCTGCCCGGATGCAGCGGCTTTTGAGAACGTGACCGAAGCCCCAGTCCAGCGCTGGGTGCTCCTCTGCAAGGACTTAATCACCGTGAATGAATCGCTTGGCGAGCTGTCAAACAGTATGGCTGAACAGGCGGTGTTTGTCGACCAGCTTGCAAATGAAAGCAATGCAACGAGAATCAGGCTCGCAATAATCCGGGAAGGGGTGGTCAACACGAGCACCCACCTTGATTCAGTCTACGAGCTTAACGAATTAGAGGCGTCAATTGCTTCTATGGAGAACGCGGTATTGCAACTGGAGGAACTCAAGCAGGCGAGCACGGAAGATATGGATTCAATGGGCGGCATTGTCGCATCCCTTTCGGAAGGGATTTCTGGCTTGAAAACGAGCACCCTCTCAGCCAAGGATGTGCTTGACACGCTCACGTCCAGGGGGCCGGATAGCATCGTGACGCCAATCCTTTTTGAGGAGGTAAAGCGCCTTTCTGGCATTCGCAGGATTGAAAGCATATTTCCCGCCCTAGTGGGAGTCATTTTGATGTTCGTCACAGTACTTTTTTCAGCCATCATCCTGCTTAAAGAGAGGTCCAGCGGCACTTTGAAGAGGACAATGATGTCCCCAGTGAATCCAATCGAGCTCGTGCTTTCAAAGGTGGCTTTGACCATGCTTGTCGCAATCTTCCAGGTGATACTGGTCTATCTTGTGGGTTCCCTAGCTTTTGGCTTGGCAATCAACTGGTATAACCTGCCGCAATCAATTCTTGTCGCTGGCTTAATGTCGCTATCCTTCGCGTCCATCGGAATGATTATTGCAATCTTTGCGGAAAGCGAGAACACCGCAATGCTCTCCTCACTCGTAATCTGCTTGCCGTTGCTGTTCCTCTCAGGAATCTTCTTCCCGCGAGAGCTAATGGTCTCCGAAATACAGGCGTTCAGCACGCTGCTTCCATTAACGCAAGGAATAAAGCTGCTTGAAAGCCTCCTTTTGTACAGCCAAACCGAAGTAATTAGGGCGGGGCTCAACACTTTCGGATTATTGTTTTGGGCGGTGCTTGGCATTGTGGCTTCAACAAAACTCCTTGGGGATAGAGTGCAGCAGAGCTTATAAACGCCAATAGCTACACTGTGGCACATGGAAAGGGTCAACGGGCAGCCGTCTGATCTGAGGTCAGGTCAAGTGTTGCTCCCCTAGCGGACGAAGAGTCGTAGCAGTCTATTTAAACCTTGCCACTCAGAACCACCCTCGGGAACAAGGAAAAATCGCTTGGACAGGTGGCAACCTGAGCCTATGGCTCAGTGCTCCGACCGGGATTCGAACCCGGGTTGCAGGCTCGAGAAGCCTGAATCCTTAACCGGACTAGATGATCGGAGCTCAGGTTGTCTATTATCCAATCAAAGCTTTAAAATGCTTATCCGAGTGGGCCCGCCCGGGATCGAACCGGGGATCTTCAGTGTGTGAGACTGACGTCTTACCACTCGACTACGGGCCCCCATTACTTTAGCAGAAAAATACTTATAAATCCTACTAATCGCAACCCTGTCCCATATATACTCTGAATGAGCAAACTGACTATGGCTCTGAAAAGTGTTAGGAAGGATGAGCTTGCAGAAGCAAAATTCGTTATAAAGGCACTTGAGAGCGAGAAGGAGAGGAATCAACTCTCAAGAGTCTACACAGAAGCAGGCATGAAAACCGTTGAGAAAGAACCTTGCAGAAAACCCTGCGTTGAACTCATAGCAGTTGATAAGGAGACAAAAAAGGTAATCGGAGGTGCTGTTGCTCTCCTAGAAGATCACGAGAATGCGGAGCTTCTGATAGCAGTGTCTTTCAGGTACAGAAAACAGGGTATTGGAGGGGCGTTGCTGGAGGAGAGCGAAAAGAGACTCAAAGAACTTGGAGTTAAGAGCTCGAGCATACTGCCCCTCACCCCAAACGCCCGCGATTTTCTGAGAAACAGGGGCTATCACTACGCCGGGGATGTTGAGCAGAGGGTTGGTGGGGGGTTCGTCGTCGCCCCAATGGAGAAAATACTCTGACGAACCAGAATATTTTTAAACATCGCAAGGGAATGGTGTATACATGAGAAAAAGCGAAGCGGCCGTAGTCGCAATAATCCTGGTCTCCTTCATCATCGGTGCTTACCTCTACCCACGCATGCCCGAAAAGGTCGCGTCCCACTGGAACATGGCGGGCGAGGTCGACGGCTACATGCCCAAATTCTGGGGGACCTTCCTCATGCCGATCCTCCTAGCGCTGCTTTCAGTGTTTTTCATCATCATACCCGTCATAGACCCGCTCAAATCAAACATTGAGAAGTTCAGGGACTACTACGATATGTTCATAGTCGTCTTTTCTCTGTTCCTGCTTTACATATACCTCCTGACCCTCATCTGGAACTTCGGGTTGGAATTCAACATGGTGCAGCTTCTCGCCCCTGCTTTCGGAATACTCCTCTATTGCGCAGGTGTTCTGACTGAGAATGCAAAAAGAAACTGGTTCATCGGCATACAGACCCCGTGGACGCTAAGCAGTGATAGAGTTTGGAGCAAGACGCATAAACGCGGAGGAGTGCTGCTGAAGGCGACAGCCGTAATCTCACTGCTCGGCATATTCCTCCCGTCCTACGCTGCATTCTTCATACTCATCCCGGTCATTGTTGTCATGGTCTACATCATCACCTACTCCTACGTTGAATACCAGAAGGAGAAGAAGAGATGAGACCAAAAAAGCTTTAATATACCGTTTCACAAATCCTTCTGGTTGTCATGGGAAAGAAAGAACTCATACAGAAGTTCCAGAAAGACCATGAAAAGTACTGGAAAGTGGAGCTTTTCAAGAAGGAGGGCTACTCTAGGAAGAAGTGCCAGAAATGCGGCAAATTCTTCTGGACTCTCACTGACAGCATGACTTGCCCCGAAGTCACGTGCCAGAGCTATGGGTTCATAGGCGACCCTCCTACAAAGAAGAGGTTCAGCTATGCCGACACATGGAAGGAGATTGACAAGTTTTTCGTTTCAAAAGGACACACTTCGGTTAGGAGATACCCTGTCGTGTCCCGCTGGAGGCCCGACCTGTTCTTCACAGTGGCATCAATAATAGACTTCCAGAGGATAGATAAAGGGATGGTTGCCTTCGAGCTGCCGGCCAACCCCCTCATCGTCCCGCAGGTCTGCCTGAGGTTCTCGGACATACCCAACATAGGGATAACAGGCAGGCACTACAGCTCCTTTGTCATGATTGGACAGCACGCGCTTGCCAACGAGAAGGGCTACTGGAAGGACCGGTGCATCGAGCTTGACTTCGAGCTTTTGAACAGCGTTTTCGGGATTCCAAAGGAGGAGATAGTCTTCGTAGAGGATGCATGGATAGGCTACGGCGCATTCGGCTTTTCGCTTGAATACTATGTGAGAGGGCTGGAACTGGGCAACGCAGTCTTCACCCAGTTCCTAGGTGACATTAACAGCTACAGGGAGATGGATGAGAAAGTAATCGACATGGGTGCGGGGCTTGAGAGATTCACATGGATAACGCAGGGCACTCCCACCAGCTACGATGCCGTCTTCGGTCCGATTGTGGAAAAGATGAAGAGGGAGGCTGGCATTGAACATGACCCGGAGCTGTTCCTGAAGTACTCCAAGATGAGCGGTTCGCTGGACATGGATGTTGCAACTGATATCGACAAGGTGAGGATGGACATTGCAAAGTCACTTGGAGTAACTGCCGAGCAGCTGGAATCCAAGATAGCGCCGCTTGAGGCGATATACGCGATCTGCGATCATGCACGAACACTGGCCTATGCGATAACGGATGGTGCGCTTCCGAGCAACACAGGAGGGGGGTACAACCTCAGGGTTGTGCTGAGGAGGGCGCTGAGCTTCATAGAGGAGTTCAACTTCCCGTTCAGGATAAATGACATAATCGAGCTGAACTGCAGAGAGCTGAAGCCGCTCTTCCCTGAGCTGCTTGAGAACCTCCCGCACATGCAGAAAATCATAGATGCTGAGGAGGGCAGGTACGGCTTGACAATAAAGAAGTCAAGGAGGATTGTTGCTGACATACTTGAGAAGGGCAGCAGCTTCTCATCAGACCAGTTGGCGAAGCTATATGAATCGCAGGGGATAACTCCAGAACTTATCCACAAGGTTGCGAGGGAGGAGAAGGTTGAAGTGAAGATTCCGGCGGATTTCTACGATGCGCTCACCAGGAACCACATTGCTGAGAAGGAGGAAAAGTCCCGTTTTGATGCAACCGGCTTGCCGGAGACAAGGGCGGTTTACTACGAGGATGCAGAAAAGCTGGAACTGGACTCAACGGTAGTCGCGGTGAGGAACGGCGCCGTTGTCCTGGATGCAACAATCTTCTACCCTGAGGGTGGAGGGCAGGCTGCAGACCTGGGAACAATCAACGGAGTGAAAGTTTTGGATGTGCAGAAGGTTGCGGGAGTCGTGTTCCACGTTCTCGAGAAGCCGGAGTTCAACGAAGGGCAGAGGGTCTACCTCCATGTTGATGGCGAGACGAGGAAAGCCCTCATGAGGCACCACAGTGCTACGCACATACTGAATTACGCATGCAGGAACGTCCTTGGAAGCCACATCTGGCAGGCAGGGGCAAAGAAGGAGAAGGAGAGGGCGCATCTGGACATAACGCATTACGAGAAGCTCTCGCTTGAGCAGATACGGCGCATAGAGTCTGTCGCGAACAGGATCGTGCTCGAAGACAGGAAGATAAATATAATGAACATGGAGAGGGGAGAGGCAGAGAGGAAGTACGGGTTCAGCATATACCAGGGAGGCGCATGTCCTGAGAGGGTAATACGGATAGTCGAGGTTGAGGGGGGGGTTGATGCAGAGGCGTGCGCTGGCTTGCATCTGCCCAGCACTGGCAAGGTAGGGATGATAAAGATAATAAAAGAGGAGAGAATCCAGGACGGGGTCAGCAGGATTGAGTTTGTTGCAGGCGAGGAAGCCTTGAAATACGTGCAGAAGGAGGATGATATGCTGAGGACTGCTTCTGAGAAGCTGAAGGTTTCGCCAGAGCAGCTTGCATCTACGGAGGACAGATTCTTCACCGAGTGGAAGGAGAGGGGGAAGAAGGTAGAGGAACTGGAGGAGAGGATAGCGGAGCTGGAGGCCAGTAAACTGGTTGCAGAGGCGAAGAATGGAATTGTCAGGAAGGTTCTGGACGTTGATGCTAAGCTCCTGGAGAAGATTGCTCTGCACGTTGCGGAGGAGGAGGTAGTAGCAGTGCTTGCCAACCAGAACAATGACGTGGTTGCTGCGACACTTGAAGGTTCGGAAAGGGAGGCGGACAAACTACTTTCAGAACTGTATTCTAAATTCGGCGGTGCGGGGGGAGGCAGCAAGACTTTTGCCAGAGGTAGAACTAAGGGGAAAGTCTCATTCAAGGAGTAGATCAGCCCCGCACAACCTTGAAATCGTCAAGCCACTTAGTTGCTTTGCTTCTAATATCCCTGTGCTTTGATGCCTGGGCGAGCTCTCTTACGTATCTCAACTTCTCATCGCCCCTCAGCCTGCTTCTAATTATTAGGTTAAGCGTCCTCTTTGCAATTGACAGGTAAGCCGTATGCGCTCCTATATACATTGCATTCTTGACCTTGTCCTCCTCATGGATGTCGCTCCTCTCTATGAAGTCCAGCGCGTCAATTGCAACTGGCTCGTGCTTTGAGAAGCTCGCAATGAACTTCGCCCTGTCGAGCTTGCTCAGCTCCGGGGCGCTGCCCTCCTCTATCCTGCTCCAAGCGTTCTCCGCAACCGACAGGTGGGGGGAGAATATGGCAGTGTCACCGAAGTACTGGCTCTTATCCCATTCCGAAAGCATCCTGCTTCCTGCAATGATGTCTACTGCCGTCCTGCCCACTCCCTCGTGCTGATGCGTGACTGCAGCCTCATGAAGCTCCTTATAGTTGCTTAGAAAAAGCCCTAGCCTGTCCTTCAGAGATACCTCTTTGCCCTTCTTCATAACTTATTTTTGGAAATCCCCATATATTAAATTATCATCAAACAGCCTTTGGCAGGTTAGCAGAAGCGAGCGAGAAACCCCACATCCTTTAGGGGTGGGAGCATGTCACGAAGCAATCACGTAGCCTAAAAGAAACTGCACTCTTTATATATCTTTTCAGTTATATATCAAATCAGATATGAAAATATTTGCAAAAGACTTGCTGAAGCTTTTCGTACTCTGCGAGGCGGAGAAGCCAGTTTCCGGCAAAATGATAACCGAAAGAATAGCTGAACTCACATCGGCGAAGTGGAAACCGAGTCCCGGAGCAATATACCCGCTCCTGAGGAAAATGGAGATGGATGGGCTGGTTAAATCTGAGCTCTCGGCGGGTGAGGGGAGAAGGGAGATAACCTATCTGATTACTGCCCGTGGGATGAAACATCTCGCAGAAGGCAGGGAGAGAATGATGCAGAAGGGGGACATGTCCACTGTATTCCTACCGCTCGTAATAAAGATAATATACAACTTTGATGATATTGAAATAAAGGGGCTTATTGAAGAATTTGAGAAATTCAACAGGCTCAGGGAGAAATTCCTCAAACTTCCGGAGAAGAAAAGGAAGGAGGCATTTCTCAAGATATGCAGTCTCTTTGAAAAACTCGTGGAATAGTGATTCGATGACAAATGTGATTGAAACCAACAAACTGACTAGAAAATTCAATGGCTTCACAGCAGTTGACTCCGTAAATTTGCAGATTAAAGAGGGAGAGCTGTTCGGGCTTCTGGGTCCGAATGGAGCTGGGAAGACAACGACACTCTCAATGCTATCCACAATCCTAAAACCAACATCCGGAACAGCAGAGGTGAATGGGTTTGACGTGGACACCCAGCAGGATGAGGTTAGGAACTCCATAGGAATAGTGTTCCAGGACCCCAGCCTTGACGACGAGCTCACTGCATACGAGAATCTGGACTTTCACGGGATGATTTACGGAATGCCTGCTGATGAGAGGAAGCAAAGGATAAAGGAGGTTATCGAACTTGTTGACTTATCCGAAAAAATTAACATGCAGGTTAAGAAATTCTCGGGTGGTATGAAGAGGAGGCTGGAGATTGCAAGAGGTTTGATACATCACCCGAAGGTGCTTTTCTTGGATGAACCAACTCTTGGTTTGGATCCGCAGACAAGAAGGAATATATGGGACCATATAATAGAAATGAACAAATCTGAGAAGGTAACAGTAGTTCTCACAACTCATTACATGGAGGAGGCAGATTCTCTCTGCGAGAGGGTAGCCGTAATAGACCATGGGAAGATTATTGCGCTTGACACACCTGAAAAACTGAAGCACTCCATCGGTGGCGATATAATCTCGCTTGAGGCAGACCCGGGCTTGCTGCCGCACCTGAAAAAAATAAAAAACATAAAGAAGATAAAAAACATGAACGGCGAGATGAACATATCCGCCGAGGATGCTGAGCATGTCATACCCATCATATTCGACATTGCGCAGAAGAACAAACTTGAAATTCATTCAATCTCACTCCGCCATCCAACGCTTGAAGACGTCTTCCTGCAGCTCACGGGCAAGAGCATTAGAGAGGAGAAAGCTGGAGTGCTTGACAGGTTCAGGACAAGGATAAGGAGTAGGAATAGGTAGGTTGTATGAACAAACAAATAAGCGGAATCTACATCCTCTGGAAAAGGGAGGTCATACGCTTCTTCAGAGCCAAGAGCAGGGTTATCGGCACGCTGGGAATGCCATTCTTCTTCCTGCTCATACTGGGCAGCGGATTCGGACCAGCCTATCAGGCCCAAAGCGGTGGAGGCAATTACATGGATCTCCTCACGCCCGGCATAATAGGCATGGTGCTTCTCTTCTCATCAATATTCAGCGGAATAAGAGTGCTTATGGACAGGGAGTTCGGCTTCCTAAAAGAGATAATGGTCGCACCAATCTCAAGAACTTCGATAATGCTCGGCATAACCCTGGGGGGAATGACAACTTCCACAATTCAGGCAATCCTGTTCTTGGGCGTCTCACTGCTGGTTGGTGTGCATCTTAATCTTTATGGCCTTCCGGCTGCTCTGCTATTCATGTTCCTCATATCAGCCTCATTTGTAGCGTTGGGCATAGCGATAGCATCAAAAATGGAGGATATGCACGGATTCCAGCTCATCACCAACTTTCTCATCATGCCCCTCTTCCTTCTATCAGGCGCTCTGTTCCCGCTCGAGAACCTCGGGGCATGGCAGTTTATAACATTTTTGGACCCATTAACATATGGAGTTGACGGGCTCAGGGTCACTCTCACAAACGCTCCTGGAATGCCGCTCTGGCTGGATTTCACAGTGCTTGCGGGATTCTGCGTTGTATGTATACTGACCGGTGCATTTCTGTTCTCGCAGAGGGAGTAACATGGATGATGTGATAAAGGTAGAGAATCTCAAGAAAAAATACCTCTTGGGCAATGTTGAACTGGAGGTGCTTAGAGGCATTGACCTCACTGTAAAGAGAGGGGACTCCCTCTCCATAATGGGCCCTTCAGGGAGCGGCAAGAGCACGCTCCTTCACATAATGGGCTGCCTTGACAAGCCAACGAGCGGCAGGCTGTACATAGATGGAACTGATGTCTCAACCATGACAGACAACGAGCTTGCAGAGGTGAGGAGCAAGAAAATAGGGTTCGTTTTCCAGTTCTTCTTCCTCATCCCCACGATAAGCGCGGTAGAGAACGTTGAGCTGCCCATGATTTTCAACGGACTCCCCCCAGAGGATAGGAGAAAGAGGTCGGCCGAGTTGCTGGAGCTTGTCGGGCTGGGGGAGAGGGCAGAGCATAAACCATCAGAGCTCAGCGGAGGGGAGAGGCAGCGGGTTGCGATAGCAAGAGCCTTGGCAAACGACCCACGCATAGTTTTCACTGATGAGCCGACCGGTAATCTGGATTCAAAATCAGGGGAGGAGATAATAAAGCTCCTGATGAAACTCAATAAGAAAGGTTATACGATAGTAATAGTCAGCCACGATATAAATATCGCGAGACATGCTAAGAAGATAGTTTATATTAAAGATGGGCTTATTGAAAAAACCGAGGTGGTCAAATGAGAAAGGAAGCGTTGTTTCTTGCGCTGTTAGCGCTTGTTGCAGTGGCATCCGCAGACGTGCAGATAACTGCATACTCTGTTCTGCCGACCACGCTGAAGCCCGGTGTGACGGGCTCCGCCTCAATCACGGTCTACAATCCGTCAACATCAAGCCTCAGCGGCGTTGTGATATACCAGGGCGGGGAGCAGTTCACGTTCACTTCAAGCAGGGTTCAGCTTGGTGATCTGGGCAGCCTAGGCTCGACAGTCATCACAATACCTTTCCTAATAAAGGACAGTGTCACACCAGGAATATACAACCTCAAGCTGGACGCATTCTGGACAGAGGGAGGCAGTTCCTACACGAAGACATTTTCAATACCGATAAGTGTAACCAATCCACCAATATTCCGTTTCTCATTCACCCTTCTCAAGCCGATAACTCCAGGAGAGAGCTTCACTGTCGACGGGCAGATAAAGAATGAGGGAGGCAGCATATCAAAAGTGGTGCTGACAGTGAATTCCACATTTTTCTTCTTTGACCAGATCTCCCAAGTCTCACTAAATGAGTTGGCAACTGGGCAGAACGTGTCTTTCAAACTTCCAATCGTTGCAAGTGCTTCGGTTTCATCAGGGGTGCAGTCCATCCCACTTGCTGTGGCATACCGAGATCCGCTTGGAGCTGAGCAGTACACGTCAATAACCATAACGCCGGTCAATGTAGTCAAGAGCTCTGTTGACTTCCTTGTTGACGCAAGGTCAGAGAAGAGCGTCATAGAACCAGGTGAAAAGACAAAGCTTTTTGTTAACCTAACCAACAACGGCAACAGCAACGCCTACTCGGCAAAGGTTACGGTTTCCTCCACATCCGCATACTTCACTTCACTGGGCCAGTCAGAGAGATACGCCGAGCTCATCCAGCCGGATTCCAAGAAACAGATGGAGTTTGAAATTGGTGTGAGCGGCAGCGCGCCTGCCGGCTACTATCCGCTGACAATAACAATCAACTACCTGAACGTAAACGGAGAGACGCAGACCGCAATACAGAAGCAAGTCGGTGTGGAGGTAGGAGGTACCCCCGAGATATCCATAACCCCGAATACAAGCCCCGCACCCATATCTCCAGGAGGGAAGTATTCGCTTTCGATGCAGTTCTCAAACACCGGCAACATAAACGTGAGAGCGCTTGAGGTGTCAGTAACAAGCGAATATTTTGAGATACTGGACTCCCCAAAAAGCTACATCGGCAGCCTGAATGTAGATGATTACACAAGCGTGCAATATACAACCTATTCCAAGAGTGATCTAAAGCCAGGCACGTACCCTCTCCACGTTTCCATGCGTTGCAAGGATGCTTATAACACCGAATACAACATAACACAGGACGTGATGCTGGAAATCGTGTCATCAGACATTGCAGCCCTGACGCAGACACCAGCGGGCATGGGCCTCGCCTCAATATTCATGATAGTTGTTGTGGTGGGGGCAGTTGGATACTTCGTGTACAGGAGGTACTTCAAGAAGAAGGCGAAGTAGATGCAACACCTAGACCTGCTGGATTACTCGATAAAGAACCTCAGCAACAGGAAGCTGAGGAGCTACCTCACCATCCTGGGCATAGTCATAGGCATAGCCGCAATAGTCACCCTCATATCGGTTGCTCAGGGAGTTAATGCCTTCATAATGGACCAGCTTGGGATGCTCGGGGGGAACTGGATAACCATAAGTCCTGGGAGCCTGAGACAGAGCATATTTGGGGGCACTACCGGCAAGCTGACCACGCAGGATGGAAATGCTTTAAGAGCAATCCCAGGAGTTCAGGATATCATGTACGAGCTCCAGATTATGAGGCTGCCAGTCCAGTACAAGGATGAGACTGCAAATGCAATGGGAGGTGGTTGGACTCCAAATGTTTTCTTATTCACCTCGCTTATAGAGATTGGTGAAGGCCGGCCATTCAAGGAGAATGAAAGACACGTGGCAGTTATAGGTTATAACTTGGCAAATGATTTATTTAAAGAGAAAGTCCGACTTAACCAGTTAATAAAAATCGGAAACACGACTTTCCGAGTTGTTGGCATAACGAAGAAAAGCACTGGACTCGCCGCCACTACCGGCAGCATGGTCGCTATGCCGCTCGATGATGCAAGGGAGTTTTTGGGAAACCAGAGATTTCCCAATCAAGTTGATGAGATCGGGGTATTGGTAGCGGAAGGATATGATACCGATAAAGTTGGTGAGCAGCTAACAATCAAGATGAGACAGCTGCATCACGTAGGTGAGGATAATGAGGATTTTACAGTGATGACTCCCTCTTTTATAGCAGAGAGAGTTAACCTTATAACCGGCACATTAGAACTCTTCCTTTCTGGCATAGCTGGGATAGCACTCCTAGTTGGGGGGATAGGCATCGCCAACACAATGTTCATGTCTGTCATAGAAAGGACAAGGGAGATAGGAGTGCTCAAGGCAATAGGAGCCACGGATAACATGGTGCTTGAGGTGTTCCTAATCGAAGCAGGCATTATAGGCCTGGTTGGCGGTGCTCTGGGGCTTCTCCTTGCAGCCATGACAACCCTGGTGCTCAACTACTTCGGCGTCCCAACTGACATAAGCCCGGAGCTTGCCACCTTCGGCCTGCTGTTCTCCCTGACAGTCGGCGTAGTCGCTGGCTTCTTCCCGGCAAGGCGGGCAGCCAAGCTGCTGCCTGTTGAAGCTCTCAGGTATGAATAAATAGCTCAGGTGTAGCTGACTCCAACTCTTCTGCCTGCCTCTATGTTGACCAGACTTCTGATGCTATAGGCAATCCCGTCTGCCATCTCGCTGATTATCTGGTCAAACGGGTTGCTGCTGCTCATCCTGCACACCGGCGGCTCCTTTGTGAAGCTCATGTTTGCAAGCCTTCCAGCAACCTTCAATGCTTCGTCCCTGTTGCCAAGCTCATCAACAAGCCCCACACCCATCGCCTGCCTGCCAGTCAGCACCCTTGCATCAAGCACTTCCTCAAACTTCTGCTTGTTAAGCCTATCCCCCCTTCCCTCCTCAACAACCTTCTTGAACTCCTGGAAGATTTCATCAATTATCGACTGCATGATCTGCTTCTCCTTCTCTGTGGGCGGTCTGCTTGGGTCCCCCATATCCTTCAGCTCTCCGGACTTGAATATCGTGTAGTTTATCCCCAACTTGTTGAACAGCCCGCTCATGTCCTCAAATACTGAAACAACCCCTATGCTTCCAGTCAAAGCGTCTGGCTCGGAAACTATGTAATCAGAACCCGCGGATATGTAATAGCCGCCTGAAGCAGCGACCTCCCTGAAGTAGGATACCTTCGGCTTCTTCAGCTCCCTGGTTGCCTCGTATACCTCCTTGCTCGCCACGACGGAGCCTCCAGGGGAGTTGACCTCAAAAACCACTGCCTTGACTTCGCTCCTGCTCTGGGCTTCTTCAATCTGCCTCACAATATCGGTCGAGCCTACTGTAGGAGTGCCGAAAAGCCCTCCGCTGGAACTCTCCGTGCCTATCACGCCGTGGACTTCAATCACCCCAACGCAGTCCTGGGGGTATGCAAGAACGTAAATTGAATATGCAACGAGCACTGCGGCAAAAAGCATCATTGCCCCGATGGCAACCAGCCCAACCAGAAGAATGACTTCATTCGTCTTCATATTCTAATAAATACCTTTCTCAACTTATAAATATTGTGGTGTGAATGGATCTGGCTCCCATACTCCTGTTCATCCTTCCCGCATACGTCGCCAATGCAACTCCCGTAGTCTTCGGAGGCGGGCTGCCGGTCGACCTCAGGAAAAAATTCGTGGATGGTGAGAGGATACTCGGAGACGGGAAAACCTGGAAAGGCCTTCTCGCGGGACTCTCTTTCGGCAGCATCACCGGAATTGTGGAATGGCAGATGTGCTCCCTTGTGCTGCTTCCTGCTTCGGTCTGTTACCTGAATTACCTGCCTCTGGGTTTTGTGTTATCCCTTGGGACAATGCTGGGGGACCTCGCAGGCAGCTTCATAAAGAGAAGGATGAGGATGAAGAGAGGTCATCCCTCGCTCATACTCGACCAGCTTTCCTTCCTGGTTTTTGCGCTGCTCTTTTCCTACCAATACGTGCCGGAAGGCTTGATCACAACAGAAGTGATAATCCTGCTGCTCGTGCTGACTTACCTGCTGCATGTCGCAAGCAACATAATAGCAAACAGGATTGGTCTCAAGAGCGTCCCTTGGTGAACCCTAGTTGCAACCCGCGCAGCCGTCGCAGTTGTTGCCGTTGTTCAATATAAAATTGCCTGCGAACGTTGGATTGGAGTTATAGCAGTAAACACCGTACTGCGCGTGCCCCTTCACAGTGTTTGCAGTGAAGATGTCTGTTGATGATTCGAAATAAACCCCGTCATTCCCGTTGTTCTCAATATCATTCTTTTTGAACTCGTTTGAAATCGAGATGCTTGTTCGCACTCCACCACCATTCGAAGCAATCCTGTTCTCCCAAATCTTGTTTGAGGAAGAATTGTAGATATCTATCCCGTACTGGGTGCCCCCCTCCATGGAGTTGAGATAGATATTATTGCCTACCGAAGAGCTCAGGACAATGCTGACGTTATTCCCTTTCATCGTGTTATCAGTTGCATTGTTTTTATAAGCGAAGTGGAACCACAGCCCCTGAACATTCTGAGTCAGGTCATTATCCACAACGGAGTTGAGATGTGATGAGTAAAGCCATACCCCATAGCTGCTTTTTGAAACACTGTTTGAACCCACATAGTTTGAGGTTGAGTTCATAAGCCCGATGCCGTTGCTGTTCTCGACCAGTTTGTTCTTCGATACTGAGTTGCTTTCAGAGTTCTGCAGAACAATGCTCTGCAGATTCTTCGTCACGTTGTTCCCCTTTATATCATTGAAGTTCGAGTAGAAGAAGCTCATCGCATTCTTGCCGTCAGCAATCGAGTTGTCCAAGAACCTGTTTCCGTTTGACATCTGCAGCGTGATGCACTGGAAGCAGTCGCGTATGCTGTTGGTTGCCACCGTGTTGTTGTTTGACGATGCAAGGAGTAGGCCGTACAGCGAATTTGATGTAATGTCGTTTGTCCTTATCGTATTGTACCCCGATGACTCTACAACAATGCCATTGCTGTTCCCGGAGATGGTGTTGCCCTCTATCAGGTTGGATGCAGAGTTATTCAGGTACACCCCCCTGTCGTTCCTGACATCAGTGTTCCTTATAATCGAGTTGTTCGCGGAATCTTCCAGGAATACGCCCGTGCCGTGGTTCTCGGCTATCATATTCCCAACAATCTCCACACGGGAGGAACGGGGGGCCAGGTACACCCCCACATTATTTTTCAGGATTGAATTGGACTCAATGCGGATGCTGGACGCCGAGCTCCCCACGTATATGCCGTAAAGGCTGTCTGATATCGTGTTGTTGATAACCTTTATTTCAGCTCCGCTTATTATCAGGCCGTAAACGTTCCCCTTGATTACATTCCCGCTTATGATGGCACCATTGCCAGCTATGTTCAGACCTTTGGTTGTATCATACAATCGGTAGCCCGCGTTTGACAGCTCGGAATTCCTCATCTCAAACTTCGAATCCGCGTGCACGAAGAAAATGAAGTTTGCCGACGCGTTGTCCCCGTTCATTACTCTGCTTCTGTCCCAGGTTGTTGTACTGTTGTTGTCGTTGTCAAGCACTCTCATCTCCCCCCTAGGGCGGACCTCTATGGCAAGCTGGCCGTCTTTGCTGCCGTTCATTATCAGGGTCGTATTCCTCAGTATGAGTGAGCCACCGCTTGTAATGGTCAGATTACCGTTCATTATGATTGTCATATTTTCGCACAGAGTGCTGTACGTGACCTGCCATCCGTCGGTCTCCGGTACGCATTCCCGGTAATTGTTGGGTGTGGTAACAAAGAACCCAAAGTAATAGAGAACCGCGAGCAGCATCAGCACGAGCCATATCACCCATGCATACGTGGTTATGAGCTCGGCGGATATCAGCTTCTTTCTTGCCATGCTTCCCTCACCTAGTGGCTTTTGTACAGCTACTTTTAATCCGCCTTGTGATATTTAATGCTTTGCTGGGCTCACTCCACCTTTGTTATCTTGCCGTACTTCCCTGCGGATATCTGCGGGGAGCCCCTGAACTCCGAAACCCAGCCGTTCTCTATCTTTATCTTGTCCCCTATGGCTATCCTGTTTATGTCGTCGCCCCAAAGAGAAAGAGTTATCTCTCCGCTCTCATCCTTTATGGTTGCATTTGCAACCCTCGTCTTCTTGCCGAACCTTGTCAGCACGTCGCGCGGCTCTTCAATCGCAGTTACCTCTGCAAGTTCTATGGTAGCATTGCCTGTTCCTGGTTTGAGCTCTGAAATTTTCATCTCTTCACCTCTCCCTTTTTTATTAGACTTACTAATTTTTATATTTTCTCTTTCTCAAAGCAGCAAGCATTAAAGGAAGTATCACAGTTGCATCCCCGTCTATTGTGACCTGCTTCGCCTTCTCCTTAACCTTTCCCCACGATATTGCCTCCCTCAGCCTTGCACCGCTCAAACTGCCGTCATAGGCTGTTGCGGTGGTTATGTACACCGCATAATCCAGCCCGCCCTTGAACTGGTTCCACCAGATTGTGTGGTGCTTTGAAATTCCTCCACCAATCATTAAAGCACCTCTCCTCCTGCTGTCAAAGACGATGTCGCTCAACTCCTTCTCATCCTTCATCAGATTGAGCTTGAACTTGTTGTCCTGTGAGAAAATAACAAGGTTTGTCCCAAAAGCGGCATCCAGTATGCCAGGGCAGTATATAGGGATTTTGTGCTTCGCGGCCTGGTACAGGATTGAATTCTCATCCTCAACCCTCCTGCCAAACTCGTGTGCAAGCTCCCTGCTGCTCCACTCCTCCTTCTCTTTTGAAAGTTCCTTTAATATCGGGAGCATCTTTCTCTCCAGCAGCACCCCGTAGCTTGAATTTGGGATAAGCACATTCCCAAGCCTGTTCAAACCCATCCGGTGCAGCATTTCGTCATCAAGCTCAAAGCTGCCGTGGAAGTATCTGCCTCCCCACGCCCTTGCCAGATCATGGTCGAATGTGCCTCCTGTTGTGATTACTACGTCAAACTCCTTCACAAACTGCGCAAGAACGCCCCTCAGACCGGTTGCAACAATGCACGCAGGGAAAGAAAGGAAGTTTGTGCACTCTTTGTCGCCTAGCATGTCCTCGAGGATGCCTGCTCCAACCGCAAGATGGCGGGCTGTGAATCCCCCAGCATTCCTCATCTCCTCCACAAGCTCGGCAGCTCCCATGTTCTCCTTCAGCTTCATGTCAACTACTTTCCTTCCAAGAGGCTTCCTCATCCAATCACTCCATCTTGCTCAGTATGACCTTCTCCATCTCCACTGCCTCAAGCTGGCCTGCAACCTCAAGCGCCATGCTCAGCTTCGTTTCGCTCTCAGCGATTATATCAAACAGAACGTCACCGACCTTCACCTTGTCACCCTGCTTCACGTGCATCAGCACTCCTGCCCCCTTGTTCTTCGGCGCGCCCGCAGCCCTTGCGATTCTTGATATCATCCTGTTGTCAACGTGGTGTATCCTGCCCTCCTTCTGCGCCTTGACCTCTGACTTGTAACTGCCTATCGGTATGTCCTCCACCCTGACTTTGGGATTGCCCCCCTGCGCGCCTATTATCTCCCTCATCTTCTCCAGGGCCTTTCCAGACTTCAGGATATCGCTTGCGACTGCGTAACCTCTCCCCTTCTCAACCTTGCCGCACAGCTCAAGAAGAGCACCTGCAAGCAGCAGGGACTTCTCGGTAAGGTCGTAAGGGCCCTCCCCCTGCAGAACTTTCAGGACGTCCCTTGCCTCAAGAGCCGGGCCCATCCCATTTCCTATCGGACCGTTCCCAACGGTTATGTAGCATTCTATCTTCATCCCCAGCTTCTCGCCAATCTCGAGGAAATCCTTGGCAAGCCCCTTGGCAACCCTGCTGTCCTCCACCTTCGCTCCTCTTCCGACTGGTATGTCTATCACCACGTATTCCGCTCCCACGGACTTCTTCTTCGCGAGTATGCTGGCCAGCAGGACGCCCTTCGGGTCCAGCCTCATCGAATTCCTTATCCTTATCAGCTTGTCGTCAGCTGCGGCCAGGTCCATTGCGCCTCCCCACACAATGCATCCGTGGGTTTTGAGCACGATCTCCTCCATCTCATCAAGCTTGAAAGTGACCGGGGCCAGCACCTCCATTGTGTCGGCTGTTCCGGCAGGTGAGGTGATTGACCTTGCAGACGTCTTCGGTATGTACAATTCCGCCGCAGCTATTATCGGAGCCAGAATCATCGTCGTCCTGTTCCCCGCAACTCCGCCCGAGCAATGCTTGTCCACCACGGGATGCACCCCCAGATCAAGAGTGCTTCCGGAACCGACAATCGCGTTTGTCAGGTAAATAGTTTCATCATTGCTCAGCCCTCGGATGTACAGCGCGCTGACAAAGGAAGCCAGCTCCGTCTCGCTGAGCTTGTTCTCCATAATCTCGTTAATGACAGTCTTTATCTCACCCTCCCACAAATCACCGCCGTCCATCTTCTTCTTTATTATCTCAATCGAAGCCGGGTTGCTTGTGGGGGTGATCTCGATCATATCTCCGTGCTTCGTGCCTATTCCCAAGGAGGTGTCGGAGAAAAGCACAACCTCGCCTCTCTTGACAAGCGTGTCGCTGACATCCACAATCGCGGTGCATTTTCTGTCCCCGATCTTCAGCATGACCCTGTCACCTATGAACATGTCCATATCCTGTGCCTCGCTCTCGTTCAGCACAACAATGTTCTTCCCTGTTTCAATGTCGAATATTCTGGCCCTTAGCATGTAGCCTTTTTCAACCATAGAACCACCTAGTAAAGTTTCTCAATACCTCCCTTTAACATTACATTCAGCAGGCTCTGTGGCGGTATGACGCCCATCTCGGTTATGTACGCAGTCAGATACCTCGCGGGAGTCACGTCAAAGGCCGGATTCCTTATCTCAACCCCCTTCAGTTTCTTGGGGTTTGTTACCTCTTCCGGCTTCCTCTCCTCTATCTTTTCAATCCCTCCCCACAGAGTCAAAGGGTCAAACTTGAACGTTTCTGCTGCAGAATACATGCTCACTCCGTTCTCGTGTGCTATCACTGCGATGCCTGCGGTGCCTATCTTGTTTACCAGGTCGCCCCTGCTGGTTATCGCATCCGCTCCGACAAGCACGGCGTCAACATCCTTGATGAAGTGGCTTACCGCAGAATCCACTATCAGAGTCACCTTCACACCTGCGCTGCTCAGCTGCTTCGCAGTTATGAGGCCCTGCAGCTTAGGCCTGGTCTCAGTGCATATCACCGAAATTCCGTTGCCCAGCTCGTCTACCCTCTTAAGTATCGAAACCACAGAGCTGCTGTGGCAGTGAGTCAGAACTGTTGAACTTCCGGAAAGCTCCCTTGCGCCGTATTCCTCCATTCTCTCCTCGTTCTCCCTCATCCTCTTGAAGTACTCCATCTCCTCTCTTTCGACAAGCTTCCTCAGTTCCTCAACTCCGCCGGTGCTATTCCTGACTTCTGCAAACAACGCCCTGAGCGCATTCCTGAGCATCGGCTCTGTCGGCCTGGCGGAAGCCAGCTCGTCCGCTGCAACCAGCAACTCGTTCACCAGCTCCTCCCTGCTCTTGGCTTTTGACTTGCGGGCGATTATGCCCATTGCCCGAACCGCTTCCTTTGCAACATTCCTGGCTCCCTGTATCCTGAGCCTCTTTATATCTTTCCTTATCTTCTCGACTTCCCTCTGCAAACTACCACCATCGCATATGAATTATCATCCAGCATTATTTAAATATGGGTTTTGCCTCCCAGCCCCTTCAGGAATTTCCTGTACTCGTTCATGTTCTGAAAAATCACCGGAACCACGTGCTTCCCGCAGTCATTGCAGTAGAACAGCCCCGAAACTTCTGAAATGCCGGGTATCCCGCCCTCCCGAAGTGAGAGCGCCCTTAATCTGACGCTGCCGCATCTGGGGCATGCCTTGATGCTCTCGTTTTTCATACCCACATTATTAAATCTCGGGACTTAAAAGAATATTGATGATAGAAACACGCAGGGAAGCAGACAGTGAAGCTCTTTGCTCTGAAGTTACGATGAGGAGAGAGGGGAAAGAGTGGAACGGTAGAAGCGAGCTTTCCACCTCATTCACGGTGGAATCCGAAGAGGCCGCAATGCGCGGGTTCCTGTCGCAGAAGGCAGCTGAGAGATGGACCTGAAAACAATGAACCTGGGTTGAGCATATCTGTACAGGTGAAAACCGAAAGGATATAAAGCTTTACAGATTATAAAAACACATATAATCCAAAGAGGGGATACTTTGATTGAACAATCATTTCTGTCGAAGGATGACGAGGAGCTGCTGAAGTTCATAGAGAGCGCTGCGCCCAAGATATGCGTGGTTGGAAGCGGTGGCGCAGGCTGCAACACTCTCAACAGGATATTCGAGATTGGGATAGAAGGAGTGAGTACCGTAGCAATGAACACGGACGCGCATCATCTTGTGAAAACTAAGGCTGACAGGAAACTTCTCCTTGGCAAGAACACCACGAAAGGACTGGGGGCGGGCAGCAACCCTACCGTTGGGGAGGAGGCTGCGAAGGAGAGCAAGGAGGAGATTGGAAAGCTTCTCGCCAATTCACAGATGGTTTTCGTCACCTGCGGGCTAGGAGGGGGCACTGGCACGGGCAGCGCGCACATAATTGCAGAGGAGGCAAAGAACCTCGGTGCTCTCACAATTTCTGTCGTCACTCTTCCATTCATCTCGGAGGGCAGGGTCAGGAGGCAGAACGCACTGGAGGGATTGAACAAGCTCAAGAGGCAGGTTGACACCGTGATAGTCATACCGAACGACAAGCTGCTTGCGATAGTACCCGACCTGCCGCTCAACACCGCCTTCAAGGTTGCTGATGAGGTTCTTTCAAGCTCGGTGAAGGGGATAACTGAGCTTATCACAAAGGTTGGATTGGTCAACCTCGATTTTGCCGACTTGAGAACCATCCTGAAGGACGCCGGCTGCGCAGTGATAGGGTTTGGCGAATCCAATGCCAACGTCAAGCCTGACGAGCGAGCCATAACTGCGGTCGAGAATGCGCTGAGCAGCCCGCTGCTTGACACCGACATCTCAGAGGCAAATAAGGCGCTGGTCAATGTGACGGGAGGGGCGGACATGACGCTGCGGGAGGCCGAGCTCGTTGTCGAGGAGTTGTCAAAGAGGATACATCCCAACTCCCACATCATCTGGGGCGCGAGGGTAGAACCCGACCTGAGCAAGGCCGTGATGAAGGTGCTTGTTGTCATAGCAGGCGCAAAGCTTCCCAACTACGAGAAGGTTGAGGTAAAGCCGGAGCCGCCTGATATCGATCTTGATTCAATAATATAGGTGCCAGAAATGAAGATACTTGGATACGATGTAAACGAGTTCATCCAGAAAGCGCTCAGAGTGCTCAGGGTCTGCTACAGGCCAACGCAGGATGAGTTCTACACCACCATCAGGGTGACCGCCCTGGGCATGGTGGCAATAGGCGTGCTTGGTTACGCCATAACGATCATATTCGGTTTTCTTGAGAAATAGAGGTGTGGTTTTGATATTCGTCTACAGGGTCACAGCGGGGCAGGAGAAGGTCGTCACCGATGTGCTGAAAAACAAGATAACAAAGGACAGGCTTCCCATCTATGCAATCGCGCTGCTTGAGGACATGAGAGGCTACCTCATACTCGAGGCTGAGGACGAAGTTGTCGCAAGGCAGGCTGCCATGAAGATACCGCACATAAAGGGCGTGCTGTCCAAGAGCATGGGGATAGAGGAGATAGCGCCCCTCATTGAGACTAGGACGACAAAGCTGCAGATAGCCAAGGGAGATGTGGTTGAGCTGGTAAGCGGGCCGTTCAAGGGGGAGAAGGCGAAGATAATAAAGATAGACGAATCGAAGGACGAGGTTACTGTCGAACTTCTCGAGGTTGCAGTTCCGATTCCTGTAACGATAAAAATCAATATTGTGAAGATATACAAGAAGGCAGAGTGAGGTGTTGAAGTTGAAAGTAACAGTGCAAGCGCTTGTTGATGGGGGTAAAGCCACCCTGGGGGCGCCTCTTGGTCCTGCTCTGGGACCGCTTGGCGTGAACATAGGGCAGATAGTGGCAGCAATAAATGAAAAAACGAAGAGCTTTGAGGGGCTGAAGATGCCCGTGAAGGTCATAGTGGACAAGGAAACGAAGCAGTTTGAGATAGAGGTGGGCACGCCGCCCAGCAGCGCGCTCATAAAGAAGGAAATTGGCGTTGAGAAAGGGGCGAAGGCAAAGGGAGAGGTGATTGGAAATTTGACAATGCAGCAGGTCGTCAAGGTTGCAAAAATGAAGGAATCGGTCAGCCTCGCAAAAGGGATTAAGAAGGCAGTGAACGAGGTGCTCGGCACGTGCGTGAGCATGGGGGTGACCTGCGAGGGAAAGAGCGCCAAGGAAGTAATCAAGGAAGTGAATGAGGGGAAGCACGACAAGCTGCTCTCTTAATTTATTTCTAATTTTAATCGCAGACGCCTTATACGTTTATATTAAATACACCCATAATTAATCGGTGGATGGATGAAATTCAGAATAGTTTTGCTCCTGCTATGCATGACGCTTTCAGCAATTCCCACATCCGCCGAAGACAGGGTTGCAAAGTGGTCTTTTACAACCGGGGACTACATCGTTGCATCCCCGGCGCTTTATGATGGCACCGTATTCGCGGGTTCCGCGAACGGCAATCTGTACGCAATAAACGCGACAGATGGAGAGGAATTATGGAAGTATGGAAAGGTTGGAAGGATAGAGTCCTCACCTGCTGTATCGCGGAACATGGTGTTCTTCGGCTCCAACGACAACAGCTTCTACGCCCTATGGCTCAACGGCACTCTTGCATGGAGCTTCAAAACAAAAGACAAGATACTCTCCTCACCTGCATTTGCATATGACATCGTATACTTCGCCTCGACGGATGGCAAGCTCTACGCATCAGAGGCAGCGGATGGAAGGATGTTGTGGAACTACACAACCTATACGGGTTTCTCGTCATCGCCTCTCGTGTCAGACTGGGTTACGTACATAAGCTCAGATGAGGGAAGGCTTTACGCATTCAACGCCTTCAATGGAACCAAACTATGGGAGCAGCGCTTCCCCGCCAAGATACAATCCGGCTTTGCCATCTCCTCCCAGAATGTGCTGTACTTCCCGTGCAAGGACGGCAACGTCTATGCTGTTTTTGCAGGTGACGGAAGCCGCATCTGGAACATCTCGACAGGAACAGAGGCGCAGTCATCGGTTTACTACAGCAATGAAACAGGAATAATATACTTCGGGACTACGGATGACAACCTATACGCGGCTGATACAAACGGCAGAATAGTCTGGAAGTACGAAACCGGCAACTGGGTCATATCCACTCCCAAACTCAAGGGAGGTTTGCTTTACGTAGGCTCATATGACGGAAGGCTGTACGCGATATCAACCATCCGCACAGGATTCTCCTCAGAATCAATAAGTGTCAGCGACTCTCCCTCCGTAATCGAGGGCAGCTCAGACGCTGATGCAGGGGTAGAATACGTCCAGGTCAGGGTTGAGGGAGGGGACTGGCAGAACGTGACCGGAACATCCAGCTGGAACTACTCCTGGGATACCTCCTCCCTGGAACATGGCGATTACACCTTTGAGGCAAGAAGTATTGACAAGGCGGGCAACATCGAGTTGCCGCCCTATACAAGGGCGGTTGTGCACTTCACGAGCAAGCCTCAGCCCAAGGGGCTTGTAGTCTCCTTCCCGGCTGAGGTAGTGGTGGGACTCCCGATAACATTCCAGGTTAACGACACTGACGGAAACCCTGTCCCCTACCCGCAGATTACAATATTCGGCAAAACCTATATCGGTGATGAGGACGGAGTCGTGGACAAGGACGAGAATGGCAATTTCATAAAATCAGACAAGGATGGCGAGTTCAACTTCACGGTAAGCAAGGAAGGTTATCTACCGCCAAAAGGGGTTCTGAAGCTAAAAGTCCTAAAAATAACTGAAATGCCTCCCTACATGCTGGCAGTCCTCATAATCCCCGTAGTAATCATCCTGATTCTGGGCTACATGCTTCTAAAGAAAATTAAAGGAAGGAGGAAGCAATAAGTTTATATTCCTTACTTGGCATAATAATTCCACTCATTTTCCCGCTATACTGCTTGTAGCAGGAGGGGTAAAATGGAAAGAGAGAAAATACTAAAGGCACTCAACGGCGCTCTAGAAGACAAGGGCAAAAGGAAGTTCACGCAGAGCGTTGAGCTTGCAATCAACTTCAGAGACATCGACTTCAACAAGCAGGATAACAGGCTCAACCTCGAGATAGTCCTCCCCAGAGGGAAGGGCAGGGAGCAGAAGGTTGCGGTTTTTGGAGACGGACAGGTTGCAATGGATGCAAAGAAGGCAGGACTGCTTGTCATAACAAGCGAGGAGATACCGAAGCTTGCCGCTGACAAGGCGAAGCTGAAAAGCATTCTCGATTACGAATTGCTTGCGCAGCCTAACCTCATGGCTGTCGTTGCGAAGAACCTCGGTCAGACACTTGGGACGAGGGGGAAGCTGCCCAAGCCACTCATTGGGGTGAAGCTGGAGGAGGCTGCCGACAGGGCTAAGAAGGTTGTGAAAGTGAAGAGCAAGGGCAAATACCTGCCTGTGGTGCACTGCCTTGTGGGAACGGAGAACATGCCGGCGGAGGAGCTTGCCGACAACATCGAGGCCGTTCTAGATGCAGTGAAGGCAAAGACAGGGGAGCAGAGGATGAAGTCCATGTATGTAAAGCTTACAATGGGAAAGCCGCACAGAATTGGTGAGTGAAAATGAATGAGTTAATCCTCAAGCAGAAGCAGGAATTCGTCTCAAACCTAGCGGAGAAGATAAAGAAATTCAAGGTTATTGCGGTTGCTGACATACGCAACTATCCTGACAGGCACCTGCAGGCTATAAGAAAGAAACTGAGGGGCACTGCAGAGCTTGTCGTTGCAAAGAATTCTTTGATAAAGAGGGCTCTTGAGCAGGCAGGAAAGGAGCCTGAGCTAACAAACATAATGACCGGGCCTACCGCTCTTGTCATGACCGACATGAACCCGTTCCAGCTTTACAAGTTCGTGAAGCAGAGCAAGGGAAAGGCTGCTGCAAAGCCGGGGCAGGTGGCTCCATATGAGATTGTGATACCTGCAGGTGAGACCTCGCTGCCGCCCGGTCCAGTCCTTTCTGAGCTTAAGCAGGGCGGTGTGAATGCGCAGATAAAGGGAGGCAAAGTAGTGATTGCAACCGATTCCTTGGTTGCAAAGGCAGGGCAGAAGATAACGGATGCGGCCGCAAAGGCGCTGCAGAAGCTCGGCATAGAACCTTTTGAGGTAATGTTCAACATTCTCGCGGCTTCAGAGGGAGGAATCGTATACGGGAAGGATGTGCTTGACGTTGACGAGGAAAAGCTTCTTGCAGACCTGAGGAGATGCGCTTCAGAGGCATTGAACCTTTCGTTCAACATTGCATATCCGACGAAGCAGAACATCATCCTGCTGCTGCAGAAGGCGCACAGGGATTCAAGAAGTTTGGCGCTCAATGCAGAGATTTATGAGAAGGATGTCATTGGTTTGATTCTTGCAAAGGCAAATGCACAGGCAGCTGCCTTGAAATCAAAGGTTGGTGCTTGAACCAGGAGGTAATAGTATGGAATATGTGTATGCGGCAATGTTGCTGCATTCTGCGAAGCAGCCGATAAGCGAGGACAACGTCGCAAAGGTTGTCGTGGCGTCTGGCATGCAGGTTGACCAGGCAAAAGTAAAAGCACTGGTTTCCGCACTGCAGGGCGTCAACATTGAAGATGCAATAAAGCAGGCGGCAATGCCAGTTGCAGCTGTTCCAGCGCAGGCAGCTCCGGAAGCAAAGAAAGAGGAGAAGAAGGAAGAGAAGAAGCCATCAGCGGAGGAGGCTGCGGCAGGACTCTCAGCTCTGTTCGGTTAGTTTTTTTAAGAAAGGGTTGGGAGTTGCCAGCGAGTTTCCTTAGCCGGCAGCTCCCATAAGGCGATCAAAACGCCAGGTCCGGCCATTTCCTCCTTTTCCACCGCTATTGATGCCTAGCTTACGTCAAGGACAAGCCTGTCACCCATCCTGCTTATCACGGTGGAAGCATTATTCGCCTTGAGCCTCTCGGCGAGAGCCTCTACTTCATCCAAGGTCAGTTTTGCAATGTCAATCTTCATCTCAATCACCTCTTCAACGGTTATGAAGTGGTCTGGGGGGGTATTTAAACGGGCGGAAGGGGGGTAACTTTCCAGTGAACGTCATTCATGCGCAACGCCTGCGGTACCGAAGCTGCAGGGCACTAATTTTAAATAGCTCCCTCCCGTAAACAATTGGGTGGTCCCATGGGATGGAGAGAGATAATTGTTGACATTATGCGTGAGGACATAGGCTTCAGGGATATCACGACTGCAGCTCTTCTCCCAAAGAACATGGAGCTGAGGGCTGAGATGGTTGCAATAGGGGAGGGGATATGTGCGGGCGTTGAGGAGGCCGCGCATCTATTGAAGAGCAATACTCTGCACGTTAACGAGGTAATGAAGGAAGGAAGTGAGATGCATGAGGGCGATGTGCTGCTCGAAGTGAGCGGTAACAGCAGAAGATTATTTGAAGCAGAAAGAACTGCTTTGAACATCATACAGAGGATGAGCGGCATAGCCACGATGACGAAGAAGGCTGTGAAGCTTGCAAGAGAGGTAAACCCAAAAGTGAGGATAACCTGCACCAGGAAGACCGTGCTGGGCTACCTTGACAAGAAGTCCGTGGGGATAGGGGGAGGAGACCCGGAGAGATGGACGCTGGCTGACGAGATTATCATTAAGAGGAACCACCTGAGGATTGTGGGAAGCGTGGAGGAGTGCCTCAGAAGAGCAAAGGCGCACGTGAGCTTCACAAAGAAGATATGCATTGAGGTGAACAACGCCAATGATGCGCTGGAGGCTGCCAAGTACGGTGCGGATGTGGTGATGTTTGACAACATGCCTTTCCCTGAAATTGAAAAATCACTGAAAATGCTGAAGGAGAGCGGGCTGAGGGACAAGGTCATCGTGGAAGTATCTGGCGGGATAACACTTGAAAAAGTGAAGGATTACGCCAAATACGATGTGGACTTCATCTCAATGGGGTGCCTGACGCATTCGCCCAAAGCAATAGACGTGAACCTGAGGCTGCTGTTGAGCGAGTAATCCAAAACTAGGCCTGACTCATCTTGCCGAGCCATGCAATAATCAGAAGGAAAATCAGCGCTATTATAGCAATCTTCTGCTCCGTTGTCATCTTGAAATTGATTTGAATACCCATGCTGCCGCCAAAAGCTATTTAACGCCTTAACTTAATAATAATACCCTAGAAGGGAAGGTAGAGGGAACCGCAGGTTCCTCTTCTGGGCTTTGCTTTAAATATCCAAAATAAACAATATCCGATGGTGGTAAAATGGCCAGGAAGAGCGTTGCTGCCAGAAAGAAGGATGAGCACGAAAACAGGAATGCGATAATTGTGGGCTTTCTGCTCGCCCTGCTGCCAATCATAATTTTTCTTTGGGCGTTTTTGTCCAGAGCGGGCTACGTAGAAGAATCGCCAAATTGTTCCTGTCCGCCACCGTATGATACCGGTTCGTATGTATGCTGTATGGCTAGCGGTGTTTTTTTAACATCTTGGGCGTTTAGAATCTATATGTCGCTCCCGACTCTATACGTATTAATCTATCTTCCACTTGGAGTATTCTTATACCTGCTAAGCAGGTTAGGATTCAGCGATGGAATCAGGTCCAGACTGAGATTCGCGGGAAAGTCATTTTTTGCCGGGGGAATAATCGGAATTTTGTCGTTCACAACAGTCGTTTCCCCAATCTTTTCTATTCATTTTTGATGGATAAATGTAACCTTGAAGCCGAAGCATTGGAGTGTAGAGGGAACCGAGAGGTTCCTCTTGGGCCGGTAGATCAGTGGTAGATCGCTACCTTCGCATCTTCCGCGGAAAAGGTAGAGGCCGCGGGTTCGAATCCCGCCCGGTCCATCTATTAAGATTGCTCTGGCTTTAACAACAAACTCTAAATTCCCAAAAGAATAAGAACACCCCTGCAATGGCGAGATATACCGCCCAACGCCTTGCTTTCTCATTGTCGTGAATACCAAATATACGTCCTTGTTTGTAAACTATCAGGGCAAATAACCAAAAAATTAGAGGTATGAATAAGGATACGCCTGTCTTTTCTACTAACATACCAATAAATACAAAAAATATCAGCAGCAGTATAAACCCAGGTTCGGGATTGAATTTCATTTTATCTTTTTTGGTTATAGGTTTGCTTTTCTTATCCACTTTACCACCAAAAGTAGTTAATATCGAGGACTATATTAATATTGCTTACCTAAACAAATGCTGGGGTGGTATATATGAATAAGGGGGTTCGAATCCAAGGAAATCATAAGAACCATCGACGTGGTTCTTATACGAATCCCGCCCGGTCCACTCCTTGCTTTACGTCTGAGAGTGGTTTTTGTTTACATATAATCAGGAAAGACCAAAGCAATCTTAATATACTCCCGAATGTTAACTAATTCTTGGTGGTGAAGATGAATTTAAGTGAGGAGATAAGGAACTCCAAAAGAAAGCCAAAGGAATTGGTGCAGTTTCTGGCAGACAGCATTAAAAAGGATGAGAAACTGGCATCGCAGCTGATTGATATTCTGAAAACTGGTTCTGATGTTGAGAAAGGGGCAATCGCCGATGTAATGAAGCACGTTTCAAAGGAAAAGCCAGAGATACTGGCCCCTTATGTTGATGAAATGATTGGATACATCAACCTACCACTAAACCTTATACAACTAACATCAAAACCTACCCCTATCTCTAAATCAACTATCGAAAAGGCTTGGAGAATTCTAAAATCAGATTTAAAGAATAAGGGGTATAATGTTGGTTTAATCGAAATGCCAAAGATAAAAGCAATTGTTTGTACAAAAGATGATTTCTTTAGAATTGGCGAACAGTTGCAAAAAATTAGCAATTTGGAGACAGAAGAATATGGAAAATCGATTACTTTTGATAAATCAGCCAGGGCATTCGTAAAACAATTAGATGAAGAGGGAAAAAAATGGCTTATTCTTATACGTGAAGATTGTCCAATATCGGACGAGCTAATTCACGAAATGCGGCATATATTTGAATTCTTTTTCTTATTTATGAAACGATGATAAGCTCTGCTTTGCTTCGTTATAACCAAAACGAGGTGATGTTTATGGTAGGGGTGCGAATACGTGGAGATGATAAGAACCATCGACGTGGTTCTTATACGAATCCCGCCCGGTCCATCTCAGGGAAGGTAGAGGGAACCGCGAGGTTCCTCTCATCAAAACCAGCATCACAATCCGCAATAAATCCTGCATTTCCAGTCCGGGTATAACCCATATCGGTGAAAACATCAATTTCACTCATCTCGAGCATAAAATACACTAAAAAACTCGGTGTATTCGGCTCTCTTTTCCTCAATTTCAGCGTATTTGCCTCTTGCGAGGCAGAAGCTCTCAGGCTTTTCCGCCTGGCAGCAGAAGAGCTGCCTCAGTAACCGGGATAGACCGGTTCCGCCTCCTGATTTTTTGCAAGAAGCATGAAAGAGACATGAGTGAACTGATTCCGGCAGGCCAAATACGCTATTTTCCGCTTTTTCCTGGCCAGATACACCGGATTCTAAATGCTATTCTACACTGGAAATGCCCTTCCTCACCGCATATTCATCTTCAATTGCTTGCGAAATTATCTAAGTCTTGCGGGTGTTCAGGCATCTCCTTGCAACAGCGATAATCACCTGCTCGTTATAGCTGCCTTTCAGCCTTTCTTGAATCTCTTTGAGCGCCGGATCCTGGCCTTCTTTCTGCAGTTCTTTTGCCAGCATTTTATTTCTGCCATCCCTTTCGGGTATTTCTCTGCCGTCATAAAAAACTCCTCGCGCCTCTTGAATTTCTTCGCCAGGAGCTTCTGATGCTCTCTCATGCTTCCATCGGCTATCTTTTCCAGCTTCCCGCTTTCCGCATCCCTTTTCATCCAGTCAAGAGCCTGCCCTACGGATTTCGGCTTCCCAATTTCCTTTAGGTGCATCTTCTCGAGAAGCTTCCTTACATGGGAAGGCTGCTTCTCCTCCTGCTTCTTTCCCTCTCCTGCAGGCTCCTCCTTATGAGCGATTTCCATGCGTCAATTATGAATTCTTTGTTTTTTAAAGCCGAGTGATTCCGTATAGCTTGTAGACCAGTTCGTCTATTTCTGCATATCCAGTTCGGGTATAATCCATACCGGTGAAAACATCAAAAGCAAGAGAGTAAATCGCTGGTAAATTGCCATAAAACCCGGTAAATCCCTCTTTCTCGCAAGTGTATAAATCACGTCGGGTAAATTCGGTAAATCCGCTCGGCTTTTCGGTCGGCTTATCGTCGGAGAGGCAGCAGTAGCGGATTTACTTTTCCAGACTCTCCGAGGTAAATCCGCTTTTTCTGCAGGTTTCATGGGGGAATTGTGAAGGAAGCGGATTTTGACGCCTGAACGGTCCTGCGTCTCCGGGGTTTTCCGGTCTAGGCGGCGCCTGGCTGCCTTTTTCCTGCTTTTCTGCCTTCTCTGACGGCAGGCAGGCCGGGTTTACCGGATTTACTAAGGATATATTATACACAACTAGCGAATGTCTTCCTTTTTAAGTTCCATAAACCATGACCCTGCTCCTGCTTTCATACTAACTCGCTGCCGTGAGTAGAATACTACTATGAATGAAACGTAGACTATCCCAATGCCTAAAGCCGCTACTGCATATCCATATTGTGCAATATAAAGAAGGAAGGATAAAACAGATACAATAACTATAGCAAATAAGAATGCAATTATGAATACTACCTTCTCCATTAATTCATATGTCTCAGCATTGTAAATCCCAGTATTGAGCGCTGCGATTTCTCTTCTCATTTCTGCCATCTTTTTCAAGCGGTCGTAAACTCTTTGCGTTAAAGCATCGGTAATAGCCATTTGCTGGTCTACAGTAACCGGACCGAAAGGTTCACTCACATATGCATCTGGCTTAGTATTTTTGTTTGAACTTTTAGACTTTGATTTTTCCATGCTTTGTATTATGGCTGCTTATCCTTATAAATTTTGATGCAGCAAGCTACTCTAAGAGGTGAGAGCATGAACAAATATGAATTTAGATGCCCAAGGTGCGGTACTCCAGCAGTTAAGAATGATCAAGGTCAAGTTCCGGAAACAGTACATCTCGGTGATTCAGACCGTGATTTAAGTTTGTACATTTGTGATAAATGTGGGCTAGCATTTTTGGAGAGTAGGATACAACATGAAGATTAATCAAGAACAAGTCAATGAAGAAAGAGTATTGAGAGAATGGCATCCATCAGAGAAACGAAGGATGATTGACAGTGGGTACGACCCTTCAAAATTTGAGGATTTCCTGGAGTGTAGAAGTCCCCTAATAAAATGGATGCGGGGTGGAGAATATTACGAAGTGACGGTAGATAAAAATGACTTTGAACAGAAAGGCATAATAAGAGTCATTAATAATGACGCTTTTTGGATTAGGATTTCACCGGATAGAAGTGTTCCCACAGCTGCAGATTCAACCGAAGTAGAAAATTTTCAGGTATCAACCGATGCACCAATAGGTATTTTGATTGCCATATCCAAACAAGGACCATACACGCTGATGGACGGCAATCATCGCGCAGTAGTGATTTATAGACGAATGCGCGAAACCTGTGAAGTACTGACTGTTCCGATGTACCTATGCATTCTTCCAAATAACTCTCGCATGTGTCCATGGTTTTGAGGGAATTGGGAGTCGGCACTATGAGAAGTAATGCACCGCCGGCATATTTTGAATGAAAATATTAAGGGCTGAAGTACACATGAAGCACCTATAAGAAAGGGATTGCTGCGAAAATGAAGTGTGTAATCTCTAGTTGTGACCCAATGCTTAAGTAATCTTTGTATCTCAGTTTATCTTTACAAACTATAAGTGCTAACTAATCTCTAATGTCAGGCAGAGGCTAATGAATTTGAAGAATGTTTAATAAAATTGAAAAAAAGAAAACAACTAGATAATCTTAATCAAGTAATTTTGAACAATTAGTATCCATAAATTTTTCCGGAATTGAAATCGTTTCTTCTCTTAATTGTATCATCAAGCATTTGATCAAAAAATGGTTCCTGTTTTTTTAAATTCTCAGATTCCAGCTCTCTTAGAACTTTAAGTGAGAGTTTTAGAATCTTAATCGGTATTTCTGGATTAAAAACTACACTAACTCGCCTGCTCTCATGTGTCATTAGCGAATCAGGTATTTGTGCTCTACCTGAAAGATTCAGCTCAACTGCTTTTTCCATATTTGTGTGCACTACGACTCTTCTTAATTTATTCATCTCTTTAATTTGTTCAGACATACTGTTGGATATGTGCCTTTCTAGCTCTAGTCTCAGTTTATTTAAGGTAAATTCTTCAATTTCTTTAGGGCTTGTAGCTTTTCCATTCGATGAAGTCAGGTGTTTACCCTCATCATATAAAAGTAGTAATTCCTTTTTTAGTCGATCCTCAAGTGTAATTATAATACTGGCTGATGCAATGGAAAACATATCTTTACTTATAAGATAAAGTTCATCTCTAAAGAAAAAGAAAATTAAGATGATATCTTTCGAATCTAGTTCCTCCTCAAGTTTTTTGAGCCTTTTTACCCCTTCTCCATAATTAAGCTCGGGATTTGAAAACTTTAATAAGTCAAAAAGAGTATGTCTAATTGCCATGCTGATACCCCATTAGTAGTTAGTATGCTAACGTATATTAAGATTGCTTTGATACTATGATCAGTTTCTAAAAGTCTGAAAGACTTCTCTGTCCAGCTGAAATAATTCTCTGATCTCGGATTATTCTTCTTATTCTCCTCTCGCATTCTTCTACATCTTTCCAATTGTGATAAAGAAAGTTATGATCTTTGGCACATTCTAAACGTATATAATCCAGTATTCTAATTATTTTTTGTGCTTTAACTTCTCCTACGGGTACGGCACTATTAAGATTAGCTGCTATTGCTGCGTAAGTAGCTTCAATCAGTTCTGCCAGTATCTCATAAAAAATAATAACTTGACTACGTTTTCTAAAAGAGATTTCTAATTCTCCAAAATTAGACATTAAATAATTTACTAGTGCATGCTCTGTTATTTTTCTATTAGAATGAGCCATTGAAACCCTAACTGCTCTGCATCTCAATGTAGGTTTACCATTTAGTTTTTCAAGCAGCCTATAGGTTTTAAGATATTTGTCTGATCGTGAGACTAACTGGATATAGTGCCATAGCTCATTAAGATGGGTCATGGCTTCCTTATTTTTAGAAACTTTGAATTCCAGTATCTTTCTACTTTGGATATCATAAAGATAGCCGCGAGATCCATCTTTGCTGTAACCCAAGAATCCTGGTCTAACAATTTCATAATTATTTACAGTTGGACGTATTCTTTTTTGCATTAATACACATCCTATCTAGAACTTATCGTTTTCAATTTTATATTGCATCTGCTCACCATTATAAACTTTGATGCAGCAATTAACAGTTAATGTCATCTGACGTATCATACTGGCGGTTGTTTGCAGGATCCATATTTTTTGCATTAGCTTGGGGAATATGGATCTCCACACCAATCATCCAAATACCAATACTTATTGTAGAAGTTTTTATCTGTGCGCTAATTGCCGTATTTTTGTTCAAAAGATTAAACGATAAACAACGAGTAGGCCTTATGAATTATGTTTATGACCATGGGATTAAAACCTTAACTATTTCTGTGGCTTTAGCTAGCATAGCGGTAACCTTTACTTTTGCGCTGCTAAATGCAAATATTCCTGCGACTGTAACGCTACCTCTTTCATCTGACGTTATTTCTAAACAAGAAATGGCACATGATTTAATTCAAGCATCGACCAATCTTATCTCACTATTTATTCCGTTAATTTTTGTGTATCTTGCTGGTTTTAGTAATTATCTCGAATTAGACAAAAACCAGGTAAAGTTCATTCAATTTTTTGCTCTATGGTTATTCATTGTTGCCGTGTTTATGTTTACAGTTAATCTCACTACAATATTGGGAACGATTCGTTTTTTCCTCTACTCATACTTTACAAGCTAGCAATTTAAGTAACAATAATGAGTGGTACCGCATAATCCTAGACTTAGATTTAATGGTATTTTTGATCTTAGGTTCGGATACACTTAATTATTTTAAAAAGTAGAATAAGGTTAGGTGGATCTTCCAGTACTATTCAAACCCCGCCTTGTCATACGCTACTTCACCAGCATATCCCACTACCCAACCTCGCACTCCTTCCCCTTCTCCACCACTTCCACATTCTCAAACATCTCAGGATGCTCAGTATGCACGGCAAAGAGCTTTTTCGGCCTTATCGCGTCAATCGTCTCCTTCAGATCCTGCCCGTTTGCATGGCCAGAAACATGCGACCGGGTTATCTCGGTTATGTTGAAATGCGCAAGCCAGTTCATCACTATCTGCTCGTCAAGCTCCATCACCACGTCAAATGGCTCGGTAACGCTCCACACGTACTTGCTTGCCTTCATCGGTTTCACGTCAATAAGCTCCTTCAGCTCAAAGAAGTCGCAGTGCCACAAATACTCGCTCTGGTTCTTCCTGAGCTCCTCGCAGGTTATCGAATTGTCAGAATCAATAAACCCGCACTCCCAGGTCTCGTAATCCCCGTGTACCAGGTCAGGATGCACGTCCTCAGTCACCAGGCCCCAGGACTTGCGCGGAATGTAGACGGAAACATCCTCCAGCTTCGGAGCCTCCTGCCCTGCCTTCTCGAATGCATCAAGCAGGAAAGCCTGCTTCAGGTTTACAACCAGCCTCCTGTCATGGTCCTTTGCAGCATTCAGGAAAGTCGTCATCCTGTCAGTGTCACGAAGGGGGTAGTTTGCGATTATGAGAGCTTCACAGTCCTTGCAGAACTTCGTCACCGTGTTGTATACATCCCTCTCGGTTTCTGTCTTGTTGCTGTCAATCCTTGTTCCTTCGCAGATGAATGCAGCCGGCTCAAATTCAGCAGATTTTTCAACGAATTCCCTTGTCTTCTTCTCGTTAAGCCCGTGGAACCTGAAATCCCCGGAGTAAACAACAGTGCCTTCGCTTGTTTCTATTGCGAATGCCATTGCTCCTGGAAGAGAATGGTCCACAGGCATTGGCGTAACTTCCAAATCTCCGACTTTAAACGGCTTTTCAACGACTTTGACAACCCTCTCAACAATCCCTTCTGGCTCCCTGCTGTCCAGGCGTTTTAACCCTTCCCCCCTTTTCTTTGGAACGAAGCAGAAGCTCACCTTTTCCCTCAGGAACTCTCCCCCGCTCGTTGCGTCAACCATCTCCATGATGCATTTTGAGCCTTGCGAGCAGTATAGCGGTATGTCCGGCCTCACCAAGTCCAGGTGCCCATTATGGTCAAGATGCGCATGGGAGAGCAGGATCCCGTCAAACTCCCTTTCCTCCTTCCCCCTCCCCATCTTCTTCAGGTAGTCCTCCCGGTAAAGCCCCCTGATGTCCGGGACAAGCCCCAATTCGATGTAATCCCCGATTCCATTGCACTTCTTGGGACCGAGAAAGTCAGAGTAGAACTCAGCAGAGGTGGAGAAGCTCATCCCGAAGTCAAGCCATATCTTTGTCTTTCTATCCTTAAGGAGTATCTTGTTTCCGCCTATCTCATTTACTCCGCCGAAGAATGTTAAAGAGACCATCAGTCATACTTGATGTTTGGAGATATATTAAGATTGCTTTGATGTTTAAATCGGCATTATACTCCGTTTGCTTTTTTGGCGAACTTTGTAGCTTCGGAGCCAAATGTTTACTGCCGGTCACTCAGCAATGTTTTTATAAACACAATGCGCATCCTGCATGATGGATAAGGCTGCATTAACGAAACGAGTCGTCTTGATATTCATAGCCGCGCTTGCTGTCGTAGGCATTATGCTCTTCGTTCCGGCAGGCACGCTGGACTACTGGCAGGCGTGGGTGTACATGGCGATAGTTTTTGTCCCGGCGTCCTTTGTTCTCGCGTATTTCCTGAAAAACGACCCGAAGTTTTTGGAGCGGAGATTTAAGACGAGAGAAAAGGAAGTGAAGCAGAAGACGCTCATAAAAATAGCGTCCGTCGTGTTCTTCATCGGATTTCTCATCCCGGGGCTCGACCGCCGCTTCGGGTGGTCGAATGTTCCCTTTGAGTTCGTTGTTGCCGCAGATGCCATCGTCGTCTTGGGCTATGCCCTCGTCTGCCTGGTTTTCAGGGAGAACAGCTACGCAGGGCGGACCATTCGGGTTGAAAAAGGGCAGAAAGTCATTTCGACAGGGCCGTACGCGTTCATCCGGCATCCAATGTACCTTGGCTCGTTGCTTATCTACATCGCCACGTCAATCGCGCTCGGCTCGTACTGGGCGCTCCCGCCGTTCCTACTCATGATACCAGTTATTATTTACCGCATTTTCAATGAAGAAGACGTCCTCAAGCGCGAGCTGAAGGGGTATACGGCGTATTGCCAAAAAACACGTTATCGCTTGCTTCCGTTTGTTTGGTAACCGTTGTCGCTAAGCCCATGCCTTTCCGATATTTAAGCTTGCTTTGGCTTGACCATTATCTTCTTTTATTCTCTTACGGACCCAAATCTTTTGCCTCTGGCGGTCATTCTGATAAAGTTTTGAAGGCTCCTTTTAAATGCTTCCGTACCATGGCGTCTCTGGCTTTCGATATACGCAATACGTATCCGCTTATAACTTTCAGGAAATCTTCGGAAATGCACCCATGCATCTGCGTTTTCCTTTATTGCACCAAGAATATCTTCAGAAATGGTAAAATCTTCTTCTGAATCCGCTTTGAATGTGTGCGCAATTGCTGCAAGCCCTGTGGGTGTCATTCTACCTTGCTTAATCAACTTTCTGACGCGCTCCTTATTCATCTGCGAAAGCTGGCTGCCTGGTCGTCTTGGGGAGAACCTCTGCGCGAACCTCTCATCATCAATGTTTTTCACTATGCTGTCTATCCAGCCGAAGGACAGCGCTTCTTCAACCGCATCATTGTAGGGAATTCTCGGCTTGCCGGATGCTTTTCTGTAATAGACAAGCCAGATTTCATTCTCCTTTTTGTAATTTTTGGCAAGCCAGGAGTGCCATGTCTTCCTGTCGGCTGCATAAAATGTTTTTCCGATCTTCACAAGTCCACCAAGTTAGTAGTTAATATTCTTGGGTATTTTAAGCTTGCTTCCAGGAGTTAGCGTGAGGGTTTTTTGAACCACAAAATAACTTCTCGGTCGGAGCACTGCTTTTTTCACGTCGGAGGATGGGAATCGCACCTGACATCATTATTTAACTTGTTACACTATTAATTACTCATGCAACGTGTAACACAGAAAAGTACAAAAATAACTGCATTAGTTTCTAACGTGCGCAAGTCAGTTGTAGAGATTCTTAACAAGCCAACTTCAGCGCTTGTAGGGCATCAAGCTTTCAAGACCGAACAAAAAATATTGGCGCTCTGGGCTGCAGATTGCGCCGAGCATGTACTTCCGTATTTCGAAGAGAAGTATCCTAAAGATGATAGGCCACGCAAAGCTATTGAAGCGTGTCGAGAATGGGTACGTACGGGCGTGTTTAGAATGGCTGATGTGCGTAAGGTCTCACTTGCGGCCCATGCGGCTGCCCGCGATGCGCTTGGCGCAGGCCAGGATGCAGCATGTTTTGCCGCTCGTGCTGCCGGTCATGCAGCTGCGACTCCCCATGTTGCCACTCATGCTTTTGGCGCTCCTGCGTATGCTATCAAAGCTGTCGCCGCTCATTTTAACAACGCAGATAATAGCATCATCAAAGAACGTAATTGGCAATTACAACGCTTACACCGTATAGCAGATGTATAATATAGCTTATAGAGCGAACCCAAAATAGACCACTGGAATATATTGAGTCCAAGCCTCTGATTGCGGTCGGAGCACCAAAGTTTAATATCTAACAAGCTAAATTATAATCGTAGAAAGTGTGTAGCCTGTTACTGAGGTTATCAACGCGATAAGGTCTACAGCGTCCGAAGCGATGACGATTTTACTACTTAGAATTTGCGAGAAACTGGCTATTCCATCTGGTTTACTTCCGTAATCAGCTCCTGTAGCAACGTCCATTAGAGCAATAAGAGCCAGATTGACAATAGGTAGTAGGACTTCCACACGGTTGATAACATAATCCATCCGTACCCAGAATATAGCCTGCTTGACATGTTACACATTTATTATTATAACAATGAGAGCCAGATTGACAATAAGTAGTGGGGTTTCCACACGTCGGATAGCATAATCCATCGTTGCCAAGAATCTGACCCGTCGGGCACTTTAGGCATTGGTCATTATAACTCTGGTAACCTGCCGGACAGGGTTTACATGCGTATTGATTGGCCGTAACCGCCCCCGAAGGGCATTGAGAGTAACATTTATCATTGAATGTATAGGGCTTATTCGGATATGAATTAACACAATCTAAACAGCTTGTAATCATGTGGAGCGTCCTGTTTCCCGAGCAGTTCTTAAGTGTAGTGCCCGGATAATTTCCCGCAGCTGTATCGAAGATTATCCACATGCTGTTGTTATATACAAGATAGCTCACCGTACCGTTATTATACTTAAAATAATCCACCGAAGCGTTGGAGCCGTAATGGCTGGCAATTGCCCGTGACAAATTTCTCAGCTCTGCCTCTGACGAGCCGGCGTACACCATTGCATAGGCGTGACTGCATCCCGGATCTGCCACGACTTTCGCGGTACCTCCTATTGCCCTTATCATAGATGTCACCAAGACCGCCTGATTCTTGCAATCCCCGGATTTTGTCACCAAAGTTTCCGCTGCTGGATAAGGAATACCTCCCAAAGGAACATTCTGATATCTTACATTTGCCTTCACCCAGTCGAATATGTCAAAAAGCTGGTCAACGCTGTAACGCCCAGGATGCTTTTTAATCGCCTCTGAAACAGCTTCACGGACACTCAGGTCATAGGGGTTAATCTTGTCGCAGTAACTGCCGTAATACGGATCTTCGTTCTCATGACTCACGGAGATGTAGATTTGTGATAATTCAGGTTCAACGGGTTTAGGCGAATTGCACGAGTCATTGCTGCAGCCATTGGGGCAAACTTCGGGATAATATTGGCACTGGCCAACCACGCAGAAGCCGTTATAGTACCGGATATTGCCATTACAATAGTTACTGCATGTCACATTGGCGCAACTATCCTGACCCCCATCCTGCAAGCCCCCGCTAAGATAGAAAAATAAAATCGGTAAACCCACAAGCAAAACTAAGAACGCTATGCCAAAAAGCAAAAGCATAACAAGAACAAATCGCAATGGCCGAAATCCCGGTTTCCTGCTTCTGGCAGCAGGTTCCTCCGCAGCCAGCTTTTCAGTTCCAGCTTTGGCTGAAAGCGCAGCCGGTGGCTGTTCTGCACTAACAGGAGGAGGCGTTTCCTTGGAAAGAGCAGCCCCGCATTCAGGGCAGTACTTTAAATTTGGTTTGAGAAGCTTTTTCCCGCATTCTGTACAGTACCTCATGAAAATTGTTACGGTGGCTTTATTGAAAATACTTTCGGCTAGAATAACTTTTTGGAATCAGCGTTTGAGGCAAAACGACTTTTACGAAGTAAAAATGGACTAATTTAAGCTTGCTTCGGCTTGGTAATAAACTTTTGGGAAAAGTTTAATCAAAATAACCATGACTAAAAAAGTCACCGGGAAACATCCGCCCAGGCATCCTTTACGGTGTTGTAAAACTTCTTTGCATAAGCCCGGCCAGCAGTCAGGAAATCCTCAAGAGCGCTGGAGAACTTCTTCTCTGAGAGATAAAGACCTCCTCTTGCCATATGGACTGAAATGAGATCAGGGTTCAGCTCAAGAGCCTTGCTGTAATCGTCAATGGCCTTCCTGTATTCGTCTTTTCGCTTGTAAGACTCCCCTAGCTGGCCTTTTCTCTGGTGGGCAATCCCCCTGTTCACGTATACATCCGCGTTATTCGGATCCCGCTGGAGAGACATGGTGTACTCAAAGATGGCGCCGTCATCGTCCCATTTCCTGGCGCAGGCAAGGCCTTTAGATGCCCAGGCAATCGCGTTAACGACCTCGCGGTCCGAGGTTTCCGCGTGTATTCTGGGGTATCTCTCGTGCAGCTTCTCAATAGGATAATACGCCGCATGATCCCTCACCGTTGTCTCGAAGTAGAAATCCTCAGTAGCTACAAGAACATGCCCAGGAACCGCTATCATCTTCACGGGTATGCCCAGCTCCCTTACAACATCAAAGACAAGAGTGGAAGAGTTGTCGCAGTCCCACAGGTTCCTGTCAAGCGACTCAGAGAGAAAGCCGAGCTTGTTATTTCCATACCTTACATCCAAATTGCCGTATATGACTCCCCAGATCCCGGCTATGAAGTCCTCCTGCATCTGCTTCTTGCCTTCTTTTGAAAGTCTGTCATAGCCTGTAATCTCATCCTTGAGCATGTCCGCAATTGAGCCGACAAGGTTGAGGTACTGCTTCACGTATGTTTCGCGCTTGCTGTCAAAACCGAACCCCTGCTCTATGTTGATCCTCATCTCCCCTGCGTATTCATTGATTCCGAAGCGCATCTTGTGCTGAGGAGCTTCCTTCATCCTGGCTTCCAGGAATGAGGCTACGGAAGGTCTTTCCTCCTTCTCACCCCTTCTGAACAAATCCCTGAATCTGTGCAGTGGTGACTCCTCCCTTGGCTTTTCTGCAGTAGCTTCTACCATAACAAACTCTAATTATTGCTCATTTGCTATTTTTAAACCATCAAGCAACAGAATAGCGATTGTAACTATGGTTACATTCGCAGCTTTAGAATAAACTAAATCTCCCCTTCCTCCCTGGCTTTCAGGTACTCATCAGGATTATTTATATACTTCATGGAAGTAGGCGGATGCTCAATTATGAGTGCAATTGGGTTTTCATGGATCCTTCTTTGAATTGCTTCCACGAATTTTATTCCCTTTGAAGCGTCCATTACTTCCTTATACGTAGGAGTCTCGGGTTCAGTCCCGGTGTAGTTCCTGATGTTTCCAAATTCCGTACTGGCCCAGCTGGAGTAGCCCAGTTTGCACATGACCCGGTATCCTGCGTAGTGGGCAATACCCTCCATGCAGGTATCTAGGGCGTCATACTTGTCCCTGATTGACTCTATGGATTTGACAACCTTCTCCTCCTTTTCCGGAGTCTTGTTTTCATCGTCAAGGTGCTCCTCGAGAACCTTCGCCAGCTCTGCCCACCTGTCCGAGCTGCTGTTTCTAATGGCTGGGTTTTTCTCGGCAATTGTTTTGTGTATCTCCTCATGGGCAAAATAGAGGAATTCCAAGAATTTTTTAAATCTTTTGCCCTCAGCGCTATTGGCATCTATCATCTTTTCCTCGCACTTTTCCTTGTAGATTTTTTCGAAGTTATCCGTTATCATGTACACAGCGCCGTCTGAAGGGTCAAAATAAGAGGGCGCATGCTTCACAGGCTCGAACCCTTTCGTCTCTTCCTGCTTCAACTGCTCTACGACAAGGGGATACCGCGCAAATCTCTCCAACCTCTGGTTAACCCTTCCATCTAAGAGTTTTTCTAAATCCTGCACGAGGATGACTTTCGTGCCTTCCTCCCCGTTTCTGAGAGCATCGCTCACTTTCACCTTCATGATTTTCTCAATATGCCACGCAATTTTCTTTATTTCTTCCTTTGAAGGCAGGTGTTTGGCATATTTTTCACCTGCGGAAACTTCCTTCAACTGGTCGGCTGTAGGTGTATCCTGAAGGTTATCTCTTATAGTGTCCTTGGCTTTCTTGTATGCTGCCATGCCTAAATTATGCCTTTTTCAGTATATTAAGATTGCTTTGGCTTGATATTTAGAGTTCATTACCACATTTCTTGCAAAACTCTGCGTCTTCCTCATTCTTTGTTTTGCATTTTGAGCAACGGACATATACGGATTCTCTTGTTTCAACTTTTATTTCAATTTTTGATTTTGGTTGTGATGAGATTAGCCCATACAGAAATGATAGTAATCCTAAAACACCACTTAAAGCACCCGCCATTTGGAAAATCCAAGCGGCAGTTTCAGCGTTACTCCCAAGAGCATTAATCGGCAGGAACCAGATAATGTCTATATTTTTAGATACGTAAAATAATGCGATAGCGATTATAATGTATATGATACCTTCAAGGATGTAACCTCCTCTCATCAAAACACCCCTTTGAGTAATAGTGTGTCCGAGTATATTAAGATTGCTTTGGTAGGTTGGAGGTGGAATCACAAAGGCGTAATCCCACGACCTACCAACCCTTTAAATTAGGGCGAATAGTATTAGGAAAACTATCCCTCCTTCTTGGGGACTGGCAAAGGTTTTGCATAGGAAGCCAGTAGCTTTATTGCTCGCTCTAAGGCATACTTCACTTCTCTCTCGTTTTTGCAGCCTGTGCATATTACCTTGCCGTTCTTGAAGAGCAGAAGAGATGCCTTTGGGTCTTTCAGCTTGAGTATTGCACCTGGAAACTGCTCTGGCTCATACTCTATGTTCCTGATTTTCTGGGCAAGAACATAAAGGTCAAGCTCCACTCCCAAATTGGCTGAAGCTACTATGTTCTCTATCTTGAACGCTGAGTCAATTGTGAGTTTCTTTGTCACTGAAACACCTTCTCTGCCCCTTCCAGCCCTTTTTTACTCAAAACCACCTGTTAGATGCCTCCCACCATACTCTCACTCATCAACCTTGCTTTGGCTTTTGATGGGGGTAATAGCCATGCGCACCAATAGAACAATTACAATTGAAGCATAGAACATTATATCCTTCAGGGAAATTGTGCTTTATCAACCAACGATAGAAGCTAATGCTACTCTCTGCCTCAAACCGAACTGCAAACTGTTTTTTCATCTGCTCACCCTTTTTATTTTCCTAGTGCTAACCGTCCCGTCAGGTAGAACGAACGCCTCATACCTCGCCCTCCTTTTCTTTTTTCCCTTGTAGACACAACCTTTCGGAGTTCTCATTTTACCCCGCCTTTATGCTGTTGTTTTTTCCTCGCTGCATCTGCCTTGTGTGCGGCTTTCTTCTTTTGGTATTCTATTGGTGTCATCGCGTTGTCTGTAGATATTTTCATCTGCTCACCTCTTCCCCTTTCACTATGCTTATATCTTCTTTATGCTTCTGGTAATATTCCCTATCTTTTGCTCTCTCCCTTTCTACGTTTCTCCCTCTCCATTCTCTTTCATATGCTCTTGCCTTTTCTATATTTTTCTTTCTATGCTCTCTAGGATAAGCCCTCACTTTATCTCCATATTTTTCCCGATATGCTTTGTAGTATCTCCTCGCAAATTCCCTTCTTTTTTCTGGATCTTTATGGGCATATACTAATAATTTGTTTGAGGTTATACTTAAGCTTGTTTTGGCTTTAGATGATATAATCTGCGCCAATAAGTTACCCATGGTATACTGTCGGCTATAAATATAACTAAGTTATATCTACTGTTTGTGGTGAACAACATGAACAAATGTCCCTCGTGTGGGAAGTTGTTTGACCCTGAGAAAGACAGGTCTTTAGTGTATTGTGGGAGTTGCATCAGAGATGTTGAAGAAATGCTTGTCGGCCCTATAAGAGTTGAGAGTTAGTAAAAAAGCCATGGAGTACACTTACCTTGCTTTCGGAGTTTAGAATCATTTTTTAGCTTTGGATTAAACTGTGGCGATGCTGTCTGAATAACTGGGTCTGCTGCGGCGGAGACTACAAGCCGAGCGCGTTCTGCTGAACAGCGTCCGAGGCCAGACGTATTTTACGACGTAAAATTTGACTATTAATCGCTTTAATTTGAGAATCATTCTATTTTCTTGAGATTAAAGAAGTGATTAAAATACCTAGTCCGAATCCGATTAGTGCAAATGCAGGAATCGCAATAGGAAATTTATCTACCAAAAGTAAGCCAATTCCGATGCCCATAAATAAGCATGCAGGAATGGGCCATTGGCTAATATCATGTTTTTTCATTTTTTCCTCCATAAATTAAATTTTAGAGTTGAAGTATTTAAAACTTTTGTTAGGGGCAAAAATAAAATTGAATATAACAACAATTATTGCTTTGGCTTTATGAAAAGCTTCCCGTCCTTTACTTCCAAAATAACCGCCTACTCCATACCCGCCTTTCTTTCTTGGCAAGAAAGCAAATGATATCATTTTTGTTCTGCGTTAAAAATGTCATTTCTTACAAAAGTTTTTCCATTGAAAGCAATTGGAATTCCTTCTCCCAACCTATTTTCTGCATGAATGTGCAGATGCGGTTCGGTTGTTCTTCCTGAGTTGCCTATTTTTCCCAGGGGCTGTCCAGTTGTAACCAACTCTCCTTCAAAAACAAGCAAACTCCCTTTTTTAAAATGAATAAGACTAACTCTCGCCCCCGAACAATCCAAAATAACATGATTCCCGCCAGGTTCTTTTTCATTTCTTTGCATAATTGGCATATCCTCTGAAAAATTATTTGTCTTAAAAACAATTCCACTGCACGGCGCATAAACTGTTTCATCAAAAATATAATAATCAGACAAATTACTTGAAAAAAATCCTTTTCCCCTAAATCCAAGAGAATCTATTTTAATTATGTCATACGCATATTTCTGTGATTTAGATTCATGATGACTATTTAATGCACTATTACTTCCTGCTTCCCCAAAAAAATATTGCCCCCCTTTCAAAGGAAACTCAAGTTGCACTGCCTCCACAGGATAGAACTGCGCTCTAAAGCAGATAATAGCGGTAAGCAAAAACAAAACTGCCATTATTAGTAAACAAGCATAATAAAAATAATCTTTGATTCCAAGTTTCTTAAATAAAGGAAGTTTTTTTGCATTTATTGGAAGTTTTGTCTTTAATTGAATCATCCATACTTTTTGAAAAGAATAAATACTGGCAATCAAAAACATTATTGGAAAAAAGTATCTTAAATAATAATTGATTCCAGCCCAAGGAAGTAAAAAATAAACCCAGATAATGAATGAAGCACTAAAAATAAAACGCACAATCCAATCAACTTTTGATTCATTTTTACCGACAATTTGCCACAAAATAAGCAAAAGTGGAAAGACCAGTGAAGACAGATAAAATGGAGCAAGTTCAAGTATTGCAGTAAAATCCATATCGACTAATAACTCTAAAAACGTATAAAAGATTATGCCTCTTTTGATATTTAAGCCTGCATCACACAGTCATGCAGCGTCAAAACAGCATACGTTTTTATATCAGCAAAGAGAATCTCCACTCCATGAAAAAAACAATGTTGCTTCTCATGCTGGCTCTGCTGATTTTGGGGTGCTGCGGCATCATATGGCCCGGCACCAAAGATGAATTTGAGATGATACCGAAAACCGCGAATGCTGTCGTCATACTCAGACCATCCTCAATTCTCGGCGATACGGATCTGACGCCCCTCTTCGGAAGCGAGGTTGACTACGAAATCGGGCAGATTGAGAGGAATACTGGCATCGACCTCAACAAGATGGACAGGCTCCTCATATTCCTAAAGTTTGATTCATTCACTCAGCAGGATGCGACGTATTACGGTTTCATCGCAAAAGGCACAATAGACAAGGACAAAATTCTGGAAAATATCAGGGAGGACAACACGGTAAGCGAGCTGGATTACCACAACCGCGTGATGTACCGGATAAGCCCGGTTGAGATGTCGGCGAATGAGAGCTACCTATCCTTCATTGGCGATAACGTATTGGTCAGCGGCTCGAAGGAAGCTGTTGAGGATTCAATTGACGTTGACACCGGCAAGGCCGACAGCATTACGGGCAGGCAGAACCTCACCGCCCTATACAACAAGATTGGAAAGGACCCAATTTTCGTGTTTCTCGTGGAGAGCTCCCCCGCAATCAAGCGTGAGATAAGCACGATGGGCGACCAGGCCCCCGAATCGCTGAACCTGCAGGTTCTCTCGGAGGTGGAGTCGCTCGGGCTCTCCATAGGCAAGACGGGAAAGAACATCGACATCAGGATGATTGCGCTTACCACCGATTCCACATCGGCTGGCCTTATTGTGAGGGTCCTGGAGAAGGCAGTTTCAACTGCAAGAAACATGTCCCAAAGCGGCACATCCGTCGGAACCCTCCTGGCAAAAATCAGCATCAAGACTGACAAGAATGAAGTTTCTGTAAGCATCTCGCCGACCTTAGATGAGCTAGAGACGGCATACGACGAGTTGTTCACCAATGTCGGGATAACCGGCTCAGGCTGGTACACCTGCAACGATGTCTCAAGCTCCCCGTGCGACGCCTACCAAGGTGTTTACTGCGACAAATTCAACCCGATGGACATAAACGTCCGCCAGGCTGCCGCGGAGGCAATCTCCAAGCATCCTGGCTCCTACTCGGCAAACCAGATACTTGACATATACGACTGGGTCCACCAAAACATCATCTACCAGAACGTGCCGGTGAACCTTACATACGAACCCTACTCCCCAAGAGAAACACTGTTGACCAAATCCGGCGATTGCAAGAACCAAGCCGTGCTCATTGCATCAATGATTGAAGCCATAGGCGGAAGCGCTAGGATACTGATAATCCCGGAATGCAATCATGCTTTTGCAGAGGTTTACATAGGTGGCAATTCAACCACGAATCGTTTTGTGAATGCGACCTTTGCCCACTATTCCACGGCGCCGGAGGTACATTGGCACACATCAAAAAACGATACTGAGATATGGTTCCCGCTGGACACCGCCGGCGGAAGTTACCCAGGGAACACCATTGAAAAGTGCTGGAATGTTTCGCAGACGTTTGTGCTTTACAATTGCAATCTCAACGGTTGGGAATGGAAGGCGCCGGATGTTACATGGATGGAATACGGGCCGTTCAAACTGTATGACAAAAACGAGGTGATAGAGCCGAATACATGGATTTACTTCACCTACAGCGTCAACACCACCAAATACGACTACTGTGTATACAACATAAAACTCACGTCCAAGGCAAGGCTGTTCGACTGGTACGTCATACCCGCAACCGACTACAACAACTTCAAGAATGGCTACTCCTACCACTACTACTACCGGGAGGAGCAACTTGCGGATACGGAATATAATTTTACTATGACAAATCCGGACAAGTTCAACGTAATAATCAAGAACAGCAATGACTACTACCCCATGACCATTGTGACAACGATAAACGAGAGATGCTACAAGAAGTGATAAAAATTCTCAAAGAGGGGAGGGATATCTCGGGAATCGAGTACCCGAATGTGGTTAGCCGATCGTGCGAGGATAAGCTCAGCGTAATATTCAGTTCCAGAAAGCTTTGAGATGTTCTCCTTCTATCATCTATTTATAGTTTTAACCCCAGATATCAAGCAGAAAGGTAGAGGAAACCAAAGGGGTTTCTCTTTCGAATCCCGCCCGGTCTACTGGAAAATTTACGACGGAGAATGGTGGATTTGATTACAGGTGGTTTAATGACTTAGTAAGTGTCGTTTTATTTATTTTCGTCAGTTCTGCCTGCACTTCTTTATTTTTTAAAAATCCCACCATGTTTTCTCCCCGGACTTCATCAGTTGTATCACTGCTTCCTCTCCTCTCTTCAGTTTCAATTTGCTTAGCATTCTGATTGAAATTTGACTTAAAGTAAAATAGCGACTTGTTATTCTTATCCAGAATCTGCTCTATGAGTTTTATTCTCCCATCATTTAGAAGAATTAGGGAAATCTCAGTGACATTTCCAGTAGATTTATCAAAACTTTTTCCAATCCACATTCTGGGGTTTACTCGTTCAAGCTCTGTCTCCCCAAACATCGCTTTTTCTGCCACTGCCAACTTTGACATGAACATCACCACTTTAAATTGTGTCATCCCTAATATATTAAACTTATCTGATTAGGAAAAGTCGGAGGTAATTTGTATGAAGTACGGGGTTCGAATACAGGAAAAGCCTGATTTCTCACGTCAGAGGCAAGGGAAGAATCCCGCCCGGTCCACCTCTTAAGATTGCTTTGACTTCTTCTCATCACCCCCACCGAAAAGAAGAACCTAATCCCAATCTCGACCATCTTTTCCGTGCTTTCTTTGGGTCTGCTTTTTTGTGATGTTTGCCTATAAATCCACCTGATAGTAAGTGGTTGCTTTAGTATATTAAGGTTGCTTTGCCGGATAGCCTCACTCCTCCGGTTGTCGAGCAGCTCCCCCCTTATCCTGCTTTCAAGCTTCACGCTACCCCCGTATCTAACTGGCACGGTTAGATCAATACAGTATCCCTGCAAGAAAAACGCCAATTTCGCTTCAAGGGGAAAGACGTGCCGGCGAGGGAACCGTTTTAAATTGACTAATGTTTGGCATACACTAGGAATAAATACCTGAGATGAGCAATAAAACCATGGTCGTAGTAACAAAGAAGGCGGATGGCGAGGCTCACGCATATAAAACGCTAGTCGCCATCAGCTCAAGTGACAACAGGGAATTCACCAAACGGGTGGCGGAAGAGCTGCACCACAACGGTACTTTCTCCATTATGCACAACCCTGCAGCCGGGAATGTCGCGCAGAGGACGCGAAACTTCTCCTTTACGCTCAATGAGGCGGTAAGGGTTGATGCAGACATGGTAGTGTGCGTGAGTTGCCACAAACCTGATTCCGCAAAAGACATCAGACTGGAGAAGTCGGAGAAGGGCGGTTTCAAGCCAGTTATCAACGTGCTAAGCCCCAAGCTCCTTGAGACAACCGCAGTCTGCAAGGATGTGGCGTGCGTCAATAAGTTCCCAGGAGAAATGGAGCAGTCAATCTGGGGTGTTATTGACGAGTTTTCAAAGGCAGGAGTCAAAAGAATTCCGCTTGAAGAGCTGAGGCAGAAGATGCAGGAGAAGGTGAAGGAGGAGAGCGCTACCCACCACTGGATAAGAAGGGCCCTGCGGCACATGTCAGAAGAGAAGGTTATTGCCGAGATAGAGGTTTTTCCCAAAAATGAGGAGGAGACGACCAGGGCGGCCAAGGACTGCGCCACAATTGTGTGCAGGCTTCACGACTTCAACTCAAAGAAGAGAGATGCGGCTGATGAAACTCGCATGTTCTCAGACGAGCACCCTCCGCACCTAAACCCACTCTGACCTATTTCAATAAGGAGGGTCGCCATCAGATTTAAAAGGCTCGAGCATTTTTTTCAGGCCAATCAGCCCAAACAGCACTTCACCAACCATCTATAACACCTCACTGTCTATACGACGCCAGGCACTTTCCTGAATTTCTCAATCTGGTCAACACCTTCAGGAGTCAGTCTATAAACCTCCTCAGGCTTCTTTTCTTTGCCCTCGAACTGCACTGCCACATAGCCTGCCTTAATCAACCCCTTCAACTGGCTCTTCAGCTCGTCCTCCATAAGCGAGGGGCGGATTTTTGTACTGGTCTTCTCCACTACCTCCTCGACTTTTATAAGCCTGTTCCCGAATTTTGTCACCTTGCCCTCAGGTTCCACAAGGGGCTGCCTGCTTATCTCCTGTGTCGCATCGTTGAGTATTCTAATTTCTATAACTCTTAGCGCTGGTTTTTTGCCTGACTTCTCCATCTCATAAATGACATCAAGTATCTTCCTTGCTTCCGGAGTAAGTGAGGTGGGCGGCTTCTCCACCACGTCAATATTCCTGAGAACTTCTCCTATCTTGGGATCCCTCTGGGCAAAGACCATATCCACACCACTTAATTTTCGAATCGCCGCTATATTAAGCTTGCCTCGGGGTTAGGTTAATATACTCAATTTGAGTAATATCAACGAGGTGCTCATACGGAAAAACCATGGCTGGTGCCAGCATTCATCCTAGTCGCTTTGGTATTCCTGGCTATCACATTTGCTGTCCAGCCAACAGTGGGAACTGGCGAGGTTGCGGAAGCAGCTACCCTGCAGCAGGGAGGGCAGGTGCAGCACGTGGACTACAGCTCAGATAGGGTGGCATATGAAGTCTGGGAGCCCTACACCGAACAGGAATGCCATCTTGTTCCGTACACGGACACGGAATGCACCTATGAGGATTTGCAGTATACCAAAGAGTACGAGTGCTATCCCAGCGGCTGGAACCAGAGCTGGATGACCTCGGAATGCACGATAAAGAACTCCGACACTGTCGGGGGCAATTTCATAATATACTCCGGGGTTGACATCAGCTCCAAGAACGACCCACCCAAGGGGAAATGGTACAAAAATAAGGATGTAGGGATAAACGAAACCACATACCTCTCTCCCGGCTCATCAAAAACCGTCAGATTCAACCAGGAAGTGAAACTCAGCTGGAATACGGAAATTTCCAGTTGCTACTGCTACGCAAACTCAATAACCAAGAAGGAAACATGCAGGGAAGTTGAAAGCACCAGGAATGAATGCAGCGAAGTGACAAAGTACAGGAAAGTGACAAGATACGGGCCTGCCGAGTGAGCTGATTCTGAAGGTGAAATTAATATAAGTGCACCTACTATAGTATTGGGTGAAATCGTGGCCAACGAACCATGTCCGATGGAACGCTTCTGCAAGATTCTGGGCAGCAAGTGGGGCTGTGCAGTCCTGAGAAGCCTCCTGAAGAATGAGGAGGTGAGCTTCAACGATTTGCGGAGAATTCTCGAGGCGAACCCAAAGACGCTGTCAACGAAACTGAAGCTGCTTGAGAAGAACGGGCTTGTGAAGAGAAGGGTGATGGGTGAGGAAAGACCCATACGGGTCTTCTACTCGCTCTCCAATAGGGGAAGGGAAGTCAGAAGGGTTGACGAATTCATATCCAGCTGGCTCAAGGAAACTGAGAGGAGGTGATTCCATCTTCAGCCGTATTTTTATTCTTGGTGCAGGAGCCATAGGAAGCGCCTGCGGTGCAATGCTGTCAAGGAAGAATGACGTCACCCTCATTGCAAGGAAGGAGCATGCCGACGCGATAAGCAGGAACGGGCTGACCGTAAACGGGGACATGAAAGGCGTGCTGAGGATAAAGGCTGACACCGAGATAAGGGAGCTTCCTCCGGATTCCCTCATAATACTAACGACAAAAGTTCATGACTCCAGGAAGGCTCTGGAAGGAGTCGTCAAGCTTCTCAGGAATGATACAACTATCCTCATACTGCAGAACGGCATTGGCAACGAGGAGATTGTCAGGTCAGTGGTTGATGACAAGTGCCATGTGGAAAGGGGAGTGCTGCACTTCGGGGCGGAATTCCTCAAGCCGGGCGAGGTTACCATCATGAAGGGCTGGGTGGTGCTTGGCAACACGGAGAAGGGAAGGGAGATTGCGAAGGTGTTCAATGAGTCTGGCTTGGAAGCACGTGTGGTTGATGATCTGAAGAAGGATGTCTGGAAGAAGCTGACAATAAACTGCGTGATAAACCCGCTCACTGCGATGCTGGAAGTAAGGGATTATGAGATCGTGGTTCCTCCCCTCGACAGGCTGAGGCATGAGATAGTCAAGGAATGCATCGAGGTTGCCACCAAGGAAGGTGTTGTATTCAAGAGCGGCTTGGCAGAAACAATCGACAGGGAGATATCAGGGCTGAAGAACTACTCCTCAATGCACCAGGACTTGATGAAAGGGAGGCAGACTGAGATTGATTTTCTGAATGGAAAGGTCGTGGAGATGGGGAGCAAGCATGGAATACCCACTCCTGTTAACGAGACCGTTGTGTCAATGATAAAATACCTGGAGGCTACGCATGCTAGAGAAGTTGAAAGGAAATAAGAAAGTCGTGATGCTCACTGCCTATGATTATCAGGTTGCGAGGCTGGTTGAGCAGGCCGGCGTAGACCTGATACTCGTAGGTGACAGCCTTGGCATGGTCGTGCTGGGTTATGAGACCACGAAGAAGGTTTCTATGGACGAGATGCTCCACCACACAAGAGCAGTTTGTAGAGGGGCGCAGAGCACTCCTGTAATCGGTGATATGCCTATCGGCTCATACGCCACTCCCAACATTGCGTTGGAGAACGCAAAGAAATTCCTTGAGGCAGGCGCGGACGGGGTGAAGGTTGAGGGGTGCGTGAAGGACGTGATAGAGAAGCTTGTCTCAGATGGAATTCCCGTGATGGGGCATCTGGGGCTTCTCCCCCAGACAGCCGAGAAGTATGCAGTCGTTGGGAAGGGGAAAGAGGGCGAGCGGGTTTTCCGAGAGTCATTGACGGTTGACAAGCTTGGCGTCTTCTCACTAGTCCTGGAATGCGTTCCGGAACAGCTTGCAAAGAGGATAACAGAAAATGTGAAAAGCGTAACAATAGGCATAGGCGCCGGAAAATACTGCGACGGACAGGTGCTTGTCATCAATGACCTGCTCGGCATGGACGATAGCTTCAAGCCCAAGCATGTGAAAAGATATGCGAACCTTGCGGAGACAATAAGGAATGCGGTTGCTGCTTTCAAGAAAGAGGTAGAGGGCGGCAAGTTCCCTGACGAGGCTCACTCATTTCACTGATGCGAGTTTCTGCAAAACTTAATATACAACTTCTAGAAAAACTACTTTGGTGGTACTGTGAATGAAATCTGCCTCATCTGCAAGGACAGAGTGAGCGGGATTTTCGCAACGATAATAAGCGGCGCAACCCTGATGTGCCCGAACTGCAAAAGCTTCTACCACGCGAAATGCGCCGAAAAGAAAGGCCTTGTGATAAAAACCCCTCACTGCTCTGTCTGCGACACGAAGCTAATTAAGATTTGAACTGATTTGCATGATTCGAAACAAGGAAGATTTGATTAAAGGAGAGTTGGCAAGAGAGATCATTCTCAACGTAATTGAGTCTACCCTCCTCTCCGTGCAGCCGGACAGGCTCATCAGAAAAAGCGTGCTGCTTGAGGATGGAAAACTAGTCATAAAAGCAGGAAGGAGAAGGAAGACCTTCAGGCTGGGCGAATTCAGGAAAATCCGCCTTCTGGGTTGGGGAAAGGCCAGCGGTCTGATGGCCGAGAGCATCGAGAGGATACTCCCAATTGAGGACGGATTTGTCAATATACTGAAGGGCACTCATTTCAATGTAAAGAAAGCGAAGCTTCAGGAGGCCGAGCATCCAATAGCCGGAAGAGGAAGCTTTGAAGGAACTAGAAGGATTCTTGACTACGCTGAGAGAATAGATGAGGGTGACTTGGTCATTTGCCTCATCTCAGGAGGCGGCTCCGCCCTGCTCTCGCAGCCAATTGAAAGTCTGACACTTGAGGAGAAGCAGCAAACGATAGATAAACTGATGAAAGCAGGCGCGGACATAAACGAGCTGAATGCCGTTAGGAAACACCTCTCCCAAATCAAGGGAGGGAGGCTTGCAAGGAAGCTTTATCCTGCAACAGTGATAAACCTCATTCTGTCTGATGTAGTCGGAGACCGGCTGGACGTCATCTCCTCCGGTCCAACTGTTCCGGACCATACGACATTTGCTGATTCCAAGAGAATCCTCGTGAAATACGGCCTGTGGGATGGTTCAGCTGCCTGCAGGATAATTGAAAAAGAGATGGAAGGACTGGTTGAGGAGACTCCCAAGAAAGGGGACCCTATCTTCAAAAAGGTGCACAGCTTCATAATTGGAAGCAACGAGACTGCCCTGCTTGCCGCAAGCAGATACCTTAATCTGAACGGCATAAGAACAAGGATAATTAGAAATGTTCAGGGTGACGCGCGAGAAGTTGGAGGAAGACTAGCAAAAATGCTGAAAGAAGGCAGATCATTCGTCGCAGGAGGGGAGACGACAGTTAAGGTAAAAGGCAGGGGGCAGGGCGGAAGAAACCAGGAGGTTGCGCTGAGCTGCGCTATTGGAATAAACGGAATCAAGGATGTAATTTTTACTTCGTTCGGTACTGACGGCATAGATGGAAACTCTCCGGCAGACGGTGCCATAGTTGATGGTTTTACAATACAAAAAGGAAGAGAACTCGAGATGAATGCGATTGAATTCCAGAAAAATAACGATTCATACAACTTTTTCAAAGTAATTGGTTCTTGCATAATGACAGGTCCGACAAGAACAAATGTCAATGATGTAATGATAGGATTGGCGAAATCTAAAAAATAGACATGATTTTTTTTATGCCTGCGTTGCTTCTAACTGAATTGCTTTTGAAGTGCGTTTTTGAAACCCTAAAACCCCCCTCTCTGAGCCTTTTAACGAAGCTTTCAAAATTCGGGGGGGATTTTTTTGCCTTCTCCGCAATCTTATGCAGATCAAAATAGGTGGGAGGCATGCCCGTCTCCTCCTGCATAATCGAGAGAGTCTCATCAATCTTCCACTTGTTTTTGTAGTCTCTTCCCTGGTTTATCCTCCTCATGCCCGCAAGGAATCTCTCATTCCACAGCTCACCCAGGAAAAGCGGGCCTGCATGCTCGAACTTTCCGCCGCATCTCGGGCACTTCTCCTTCAGAATTGGAGGATTGAACCTCCACTCCCTGTTCAGGCATTTTGGGCAGTGGGAGATGTAGCCCATCTTCTTCATGCTTGCAACTGCTCCGTCAGCCCCTGTCTTCAACTTGGCAAAAAGCTTGAAGAAGTGCTGCACCGAGAGGGAAAGGCAGAAGTCTGTCCCAAGATTCAGGCTGGAGGCGAACCTGACAATCGTGCCTGCCAGTATCCTCACTCCTATCTCATGACAGTATTCATTGTCAATCGGCATCGCCCCGTAGTTCTTCAGGCACGCCCTCTGATGCGCTCCGCAAAGGACTGCTGTGTCCGTTGCAGTAACCGAAAGCATCCCCTGCTTCCTGAACGACGCAAGCGCGCTCTGCAGGTAAGGCAGAGGTGTGCCGAAGGGGTCTAGCTCCACCCAGTCAAACCTCTTGTTGTGGAAGAGGAAGTCGTTTATGTGACAGCAGTGCACTTCGTAATTCCTGAGCTTGTTGAGCTTTGCATTCCTTTCTGCAAGCTTGCATGCGTTTTCATCCATGTCAACAAACTCAACCTTCCCAACGCAGCTGCTCTCCAGTTTATATCGGATGCCTCTCACACCAGTAGCGCATAGCCCGTCAACCACATGGATCCTTTTTCCAATCTCCTCGCAATATGCTCCAACGCCTATGCTTGAGATATCCCTGCAGAACTCCATCTGCGGGTTGAAGAAGACTTTATCTGTTAAATTGAGCTGAGCCTTTCCTTCATTGACTTTCATACATCACTATTTCGTCAGATCTAATTTTATAATCTATCTTTTTATATGGGAAAAATCAAAATCTGCTCATGAGCTTTGGATTTAAATATTCGCAGCATACCGAGAAGGAGACACGTTTCGCCGAAATGGCTGATGGACTAAGGGAATTGATTGAGGCAGACATGGATTGGAAGGAAAAGCCAAAGAAGCTCCTGAAAAAAGTTTCGGAAAAAATAAAGGCGCTGGACTCCGACTTGCTTACTTTCGGAGAAACAGAGATAAAATTCGGCCTCTTCCTTGAGGATGCGGTGAAGCAGGCTGCAAAAACTCCAACTGGGAAGAATCCTGCAGCTGTAAAAATTCTTGACAGAAGAGTGGACAACGTTATGGAAAGGGAAAAAGAGATACTCACTGACCTGGGAACAGTCGCACAGCTTATACTCCACGCCAATAGACAGAGTACCCAGGGACTCATTAAGTTAATTGAGAAGCCTGATTCTGAGATAATGACTGACCTAAACGTATCCCGATTTACTGCGATAAAAGAACTGGAAAAAGTCGTAGGAGCTGATTTCAGAAGGAAAGCATTGGGATGATTCATTTTCCGAATTTCCTTCCCTGCTCCAGCTTCCTTTCAATCATCTTGTTGAAGGCGAACTCCAAAACCCTCTTGAAGGCGGCCCTCTCGCTTTCGCCGAGCTTCATCGCAACCTTCTTTTCTCCCTCCACACTGAAGAACCCATCATTGTAGCTTATCCTATTCTTGCTCTCCACGTTCTGCAGATTAGTGAATGTGTGGAATGCGCTCCAGCTCCTGTTCTTCTCAATCGCTTCTGCAAGCCCGGCAACCTCGTCCAAATCGAGTTTCACCCGGTTCTTGTTCACCTTGTCGCTCAGGGTCATGAACAGTGCGTCGTCTCCAAGCGAGATTGTCAGCGACGTCGTCTTCTCCTCTGTTTGATGTATGAAAGAATGAAGAACACTCAAAGGCATAACGTCACCTCTTCTTCGTTTTCAATTGGTCCATCTGAACCCCTGCCTGCTTGAAAAGCTCAAAAGCCTCCTTGTCTGCATAATCCCCGCCGTAAACCACTCGCTTAATACCAGAATTTATTATTATCTTGGCGCATATCTTGCAGGGTATGCCGTTGACATACATCGTTGCATCCTTTGAGGAAACTCCGTGCAGGGCGCACTGTATTATGGCGTTCTGCTCGGCATGAACACCCCTGCATATCTCGTGCTTCGTGCCGCTCGGTATTCCCAGTTCATCTCTCAAGCAGCCTATCTCCAGGCAATGGGGCAGTCCGCTCGGGGCACCGTTATAACCAGTTGCAAGCAGCCTTTTGTCCCTCACTATAACAGCACCGAAGTTGTGCCTCTTGCAGGTTGACCTCTCCGCAACCACATCGCATATCTTCATGAAATATTCGTCCCAAGAAGGCCTTGACATGGTTCACCCCTCTACCTATTTGGAGAGAAATCAATTTAATACTTGATTCCTGCGTAGGTTAGAGAACCTTCAGCTTTAGTAGGATGTACCACACTCCAACAATGGTAGCAAGCCCGCCTCCACTGATGAACAGCATGGCTTGGTTCCTCATATCCCTGAGCACATCCCTCTCCTCCTTTTTCGAAATATAGAAGAAACCATTATCCTTGCCCCTCTTTATAATGATCTTGGGGACATACTTGCCCGAGCTCAGGTCGTACCAAGGAACCGCAGTTCCAGTCACAAAAACCTTCTCCCCTTTCTTTATGAAATACTCCTGGTACATCATATCCTTCCCCTTAAATACTGCGCTTGATGGCGACCACCAGTAATCCCTCCTCACTTCCTCTATGAAATGGCTTATCCTAGACGGGATTTTCTCTTTTTCTTTTACGTGGAACGACCGCCAGCCGCTGGTGTCGAACTCTGCGCCGTAGGGGTCCACCTCAACTGCTCCTGTGATGTCCCTTACTAAGAAGTTACCGCTGTCGCCATTCAGATAAAGACCTATGCCTTCAACCTCAGATACTCGATATCTGTAGAACGCGCACTCCTCTCCGCCAAAAGGGCTTTTGAGATACTCCCCTTTCGGCGCAGCCTCACCGTAAACCTCCACGAAGCCAGCCGCCACCCCACCCGGCCTTGAGGTGGGGGTGTTGACAATAGTGTTGTAGTTGGCCCAACTGCTGAAACCTAGCAGGAAGATCAAAACCGCAAACGGAATTACTCCAGCTAAGATTCCAGCGCTCTCCCTCTCCTTCTCGTCGCGTATGCTACCTATTGCAATAACCGTGGCAATAAAAACAAGCAGGACAAGCACGAACAAGACCAGCACCCTGCCACTAGTTAAGTACGTCCCGTAAATACGTGGAAGCGCCCTTGCCATGCTTAGATTAAGTAACCACTTATATATTTTGCTGTCTAACTAGGAAATATGGCTCAGATTAAGATATATAGGAAACTAGTAGGGCATTTCGGAAAGCAGCATTGGTGGCCTGCAGAAACAAAATTCGAGGTAATAGTAGGTGCCCTCCTAACGCAGCAGAGTACATGGAGGAATGTAGAGAAGGCAATAAACAACTTGAAGAAAGAATCCCTGCTTACTCCAAAAGCAATCTCCGGAGCCAGCCTGCCCCAGCTGGAAAGATGCGTAAGACCAACAGGATTCTACAGGCAGAAGGCAAGGAGGCTAAGAAAGTTTGCCGGATACCTGCAGAATAAATACCACGGAAAGCTGGAGCCTCTCTTCTCCAGACCTCTTGACGAGGTGAGAAACGAGTTGCTCTCCCTTGATGGCGTTGGACCGGAAACTGCCGACTCAATTCTTTTATACGCTGGCGAGAAGCTGATTTTTCCTATAGACGCCTACACCAGAAGAGTTTATGAGAGACTAGGTTATGCAAAAGGCGATTATGCCGAGCTGCAGGAGTTCTTCCATTCCAACCTCCCAGCAAAGTTCGAGGTTTACAAGGAAATGCATGCCCTGATAGTTGAACTTGCAAAAAACTACTGCAAAACTAAACCGCTCTGTGAGAAGTGTCCTCTCAGAAACCAATGCAGCCATCTCAGGAGTATAAGAATTTAAATTATGTTTACCCATCCACAACTGGTGTTTGTTTGAGGAAAACTGTCCCATTGCTGATGATATTCCTACTTGCCGCAGTAGCGCAGGCAGGCAATATCACAGTCTACTTTTTCTATTCCACCACCTGCCCGCACTGCCATGATGAGTCGCTTTTCCTGTCGAGGCTGCAATCGCAGTATCCCTCACTTGAGGTGAAGAGTTTCGCAGTTGACATATCCAAGGAGAACTCGCAGCTTATGGAGAGGTTCATGAAGGCGTACTCCGTCACTTCATCTGGGGTGCCCCAGACGTATATCGGGGACAAGATGATTAGCGGGTACGGCACTTATGACACTCACGGCAAACTCATTGAAGAGATTATAAAGGATTGTTCGGAAAGCGAATGCACCGACTCCTATGTGAATGTGCTGAGGAGCGAGGGCAACCAGACAATCAACACAACAATCATTGAGAGTTACATTGTGGACTACCCGATACTTGGCAGAGTGGACTTGAGAACTATCTCACTGCCTGCGCTGAGCGTGTTGCTCGGCCTACTTGACGGCTTCAACCCGTGCGCCATGTGGGTGCTCGTCTACCTCATTGTGATGCTTACGGGAACAAAGGATAGGAGTAAGATGATTCTTATCGTCGGAACGTTCGTCATCTCCTCAGGAATCTGGTATTTCCTGATAATGTCGGCATGGCTGAACCTGTTCCTGTTCATAGGCCTGATGGACGTAACGAGAATCATAATCGGTCTCATAGCCGTTGGAGCAGGGCTGATGAACCTGAAAGATTACATCATGCTGCCGAAGGCAGTCTGCAAGGTGACTGACGCAGCCTCCCAGAGCAAGATTATGAAGAAAATCGATGAAATCTCCAAGCCAGGCATTGTCCCGGCAACATTTTTAGGAATAATCATACTCGCTTTCACAGTGAACACCATAGAGTTTGCCTGCTCTGCCGGCTTCCCCGCGACATTCACAAGAATCCTCGCCCTGAACAAGCTTCCGGCGCTAGAGTACTACCTCTACATCCTTGTCTACATATTTTTCTACATGCTTGACGACATGATAATATTCAGCATGGCGGTGATAACGCTGAGCTCATCGGACTTCTCGTCAAAATACGGCAAGTTCTCCCAGCTTGTGGGGGGAGCAACCCTCCTGCTCCTCGGCTTGCTCCTCATCTTCATGCCGGGCGTGCTGAGCGCATAGGACTACAGAATCTTATTCAGCAAAGCTTCAATATCGCCCTTCTCCATCTTAACCATATTCGTCTCAAGTGTTGAGGCAACCACTCCCTCCAGGATGACGGGTATATCCTCCTTCTTTACACCAACCTCGCTCAGCTTTGTCTTCAAGCCAACCCCCTTGAAAAGCTCCCTGAGCTTCTCAGGCCCGTAGAGCTGCGTTATCCTGTTTATCTTCTCCGACTTCAGGGCGTTGAATTCCATCACTTCCGGCAGCGTGAGGGAGCAGGCATTCCCGTGCGCAACTCCGAAATGAGTCGTAAATGGATATGAGATTGCATGTGCAGGGCCTGTCCAGGCATTGCTTATTGCCATTCCGCCAAGCAGGCTTGCCAGGGACATCTCCTCCCTCACTTCTATATTCTGGGGCTCATCGCAGGCCTTCTTCAGGTTTTCAAAGATTATCTTCACCGCTCTCAGTGCAAGGTAATCTGTTATAGGCCCTGCCTTTTTGGACCAGAGGGCCTCAAGCGCATGCGCCAGCGCGTCCGCGCCGGTATTTGCAGTCAGCTCCTTTGGCATGCTGGCGGTAAGCTGGGGGTCAACCACCGCCACCTTGGGGAAAAGATACCTGTTCCTCACCGGGGCCTTGAGCTTCTTCTCCTTGTCTGAAATTACAGCGAAGGGCGTCACCTCGCTGCCCGTCCCTGCGGTGGTTGGAATTGCTAGAAGCGGCAGACCCTTCCTCTCAATCTTCTTACCACGGAAGGCGTAATCGTATGCATCGCCCTCGTTCACCGCAAGCAATGCAATGAGTTTTGCTGCATCAATGACGCTTCCCCCTCCAAGCGCTATAATCATCTGGCTCCTGGCATCACTCACCAGCTCAACCCCCTCATCGACATTCTGGTAGGTGGGGTTGGGCTCCACCTTGTCGTAGACGGCAATCTCAGCGCTGCCGAGCTGTTTCCGGATTTTTCTCGCAGTCTGCTCCCTGAAGCCGCTCTTCCCCGTAACAAGCAGAACCTTCTTTTTGTCAACGTTCTCCCATACTCTGTCTATGCTCCCCCTCCCAAAAATTATCTTGGTGGGGAGCTGGAACTCCCACATTCACTTCTCCTCCAGCTTCTTGACGGCGTCAATAAGCCCGTGCGCATAGTTTATGCAGCCGAAAGCTGTGACGTAATCCCTCTTCTTGAGGTAGAACTCCGCATCCCGGCAGTACCTCGTTGCCAGTTCGACTATCTGAGGTGACTTCACTCCCTTCACGCTGCTGTAGAACTGCTCTATGTCCTCCCTTATCCTCTTCTCCTCATCCATACTAAGACTTTTTAATCTGTTATTTTAAACTATTCCTATGCACAACAGGGTCATAGTCGGGGGGACTTTTGAAACATTGCATGAGGGGCATAGAAAACTGCTGAGGCTTGCCCTGTCAGCCGGAAGGCAGGTTTACATCGGCCTGACAAGCGACAGGTTCGCCAGAAAAGGCAAGAACTACGACTGCTCTCCTTTCTCCTCAAGGAAGAAGAAGCTTGAGCAGTTCCTAGGGAAGGAGCTTGCAAGAGTGAAGATATTCAAGATTGACGATGTCTACGGCCCAACCCTCCAGGATGATTTTGACGCGATAGTAGTCAGTGAGGAGACGAAAGGAAGGGCCGAGGAAATAAACAGAATCCGGAGGAGCAAGGGGTTGAAGCCCCTTGAGATAATCTCCATCCCGATTCTCAACGCGGAGGATTTGAAGAAGATATCGTGCGAGAGGATAAAAACCGGAGTGATAGACAAGCTCGGGATGAGGAGAAGGCCTGTCGCCATTGCGGTAGGTTCTACAAACCCCACAAAGCTGAAAGGAGTTGAAAAAGTTGCAAAAAGGATATTCAGAAAGTTCAGGCTGTCTGGCATTGAAGTAACCCGGAAGGTTCCCGAGCAGCCTTTCGAGGATGACACGATAATGGGGGCGGTGGAACGCGCCAAATCCGCAAAGCAGAAATTGAAAGCTGACTACGGGATTGGTCTGGAGAGCGGTCTGTTCAAGTTTGCCGGCAGATTCTTTGACTGCCAGTGGTGCGCGGTTTACGATGGCGAGAGGGTCACGCTGGGCTTCAGCATGGGGTTTGAGGTGTCTACTGAACTGGTGGACGAAGTGAGGCGAAGCAGGAGCACCATGAACGACGTCTTCGCAAACCTCAGCGGGGTGGAGTCAATAGGAAGGAAGAAGGGCGCAATTGGCTACCTGTCGCATGGTCTTGCTGAGAGAAAGGAGATGAGCGAGCAGGCGTTCCTCTGCGCAATGATACCTCGGTTGAGTGCACCGAATTACGGCGCAAACGCTCACAGGAAATAGTGAAAGTAATAAATACCAGTTGATACACATAAAAAACATCAATCTAAAAAGGTGATTAAAAATGCCCGATGTAACCGCACCGCCTGGAACTCTTACTATGAAGGAGCAGCTCGATCTTGTTATAGATGATATTGATAACACGCTTGCTGGAAAATATGTTTTCACCCTCAGGGATCTTCTTGAAAACCCGGACGACTATGCAGATACAGCTGAGATTGGAAAGGAGATTGACAAACTGAAGGCGGACATAGAGATTTATTTCGAGAAGAAGAAGGACGAGGCTTCAGACCAGCTCAACCAGTACAAGGACGACGCCCTGAAGGCAACAAGGCTTGCGGAGAAGCTGGAGATGGTGGTGAAGGACAAGGCTAAAGGCCAGAAGAAGCCGTTCGTGTCACCGGTCTTCTTCGTCAGGAAGGAGGAGGATGACGAGGTTATATTTATTGACAACTACGACACCGTCTACGAATCGCTCATAGACGAGCTGGCAAAGGCCAGCATGTTCGTCGTTGACGTGAGCATGCCCATAGAAACCTTCAAGGTGGGCAGGTGGGTTTTCGTCGGGCCGAGCAAGAACAGATGCATCTACATATTCTTCCCGGTCAATCCCCTGGGGATGTTTGACGTGGCGAAGGACCAGGTACTGCTTGCGCTTGACGGGATAAAGATAGACTTGGAAGCAGGTGTAGAGGAAGAAGAGAAGTGATCAATCCTTAATCATAACCTTCTCCACTTCCTTCTTTGCCTTTTCCCTTCTTTTCTGATGTTCTTCTAGGAACCTGCATACCCTATCCGCCAGGTATTTCTTGCACTCACCACAAAGTATCTTGCCTTGCTTGCATTCGTCCCAGAATTTACGGAGTTTCTTGTCATCATCCTCAAACATGTAGTAAAGCCACTGGTGCACCACGCAAACCTCCGGGTTGCCGCCCCTCTCCTTCTGCTCAGCGACAGTCGCCCTTCCGCCCGTGAACGCGCCCATCACCTTCTTCCTTGCAAGGGCAGGCGGGTCGGTTGTGTAAACAGCTGTCTGTTCCTCCGAGGCGGACATCTTGCCTCCAACACCCCGCAATCCTGGTAGGAACTTGCTGTAGATGCCCGCAGGCTTCGGCATCCCTATGAGGGGCGCGATGTCTCTGGCTATCCTCCAGTAGGGGTCCTGGTCTATCGCGCACGGAATCAGGCAGTTCACATCCCTCTTCTCAAGCATCTGAGCCATGAATGCAGGCGAGGCCTGCACTGCTGGGAAGAATATTATCCCTATGTTTGAGCTGTTGGTGAACCCGAAAACCGCCTTTGCGGTTGAGAAGGTGACCCTCTTCGCAACCTGCAGTGCTATCCTGTAGATTGTCTTCATATATTCGACATCGGAGAATATCACCGTTTTTCTGGGGTCAACGCCCGCAGCAATCACGTCAAGCGCGTTGTCATGGCTGTATCCCACGGCCTCATCCAAACCAACGTCCCTCATGAGGAATTTCTCGTCATCAGTCATCTGGAAATACAGCTTTGAGCCGAATGCCTCTTGCAGATATGCAGTGAAAATCCATGGGATGAGGTGCCCCAGGTGCGTCTTGCCAGAAGGCCCTCTGCCCGTGTATAAGACGAACTCCTTACCCTTCTCATAATCCTCCATGATCACGTCAAAATCTCGGTGGGAGAAGAACAAACCCCTTCTGAGGTAAAGGTGCATCTCCCCTGCTTTTCTCTCAATCTTCTTAATAAGCTCCTCCGAAAGCGGCTGCACTCCAAACTCCTTTACAAGCTTGTCATAATCAACATCCCCCTTCACTTCCCATGGGTTGACAATAAATTTCTTCTGCATCCACTAACCTCTTGCAGTTATTTTCTGGAGAGAACAAATATTAATAAACCGACTACCGCCCCGCTTAGTGCCAATGGTACGAGGCCGCTCGCTGCAGCCTGCATGTTGCCGAATTTATGTGCTTCCTTAAGAGCCGACAGCTGAAGGTTAACCACATAAACTATTATCAGAACAACCACCAGGATTTCCACAGCAAGGATTGATGCGCTTAGGTTGAACAAAGTTCCAAACAACAAAATTAAGAGAGGGGATAGCGGCAGTGGCAGTGAGAGCAGGTAGAGGTGCTGCTTGATGCTCCCCATCCCGCCAGTCAGCATACTGAATGAATATGCAACAAGTGAGTTCACCAGCCAGATGCACAGGAATATCACGAACTGCGTCGTATAGTCAAAGGCGGACATCAGAGGACTTCCTGCAATGGATACGAGCAGGAAAGCGATTATCCCTGCGAGTACCAGACCGGCAAGGATGTTCATTGCAACTCCTGCAAGGGAAGCTCCTGCCCTGTTGTACCTGAAAGTCCTGCCGGGAAATATGATGGAATACAACCACCCCTTCCAGTTAAGCAGGCGTTTCTTCCCAAGCGTCTCCCCACCGGTTTCAATCTCAGACAGACAATCTTCGCATAGATTACCTTCAGCGCAGCACTCCCCGCAGAGCGGTTTGCCGCATTTTGTGCATTTTGAAACTGCAACTCTGTCACGGTGGTAAGCGCATTCCATTCAAACCGATACATTAACCTTTGTCGTATTAATAAAGTTTTCTAAAAAATAAAGAAAAAGGAGCTCAGATATTCTCAATTCCCAGTTCGACCCTCATCGGTCCTATCCGGGTTGCCGAACTGCATATGAGCAGCAGCCTCTCGCCATTCTTTTTTATGAAAGAGTGTATGTTTCTCCTGTCCAAGAATGAGATGAGCTCGTCGATTTCCTCGTCCTTCAGCCCGCTTATGTCCATCTTCATCTCAATCACCTCTTTACTGCTAAGAGGTGGCTTTACGCAGTATTTAAATAGTCGGAAGGGGGGTAACTTTCCAGTGAATAAGGATCACAAATAATCCTTAATCCTCTTCTGAAAGACCAACTCCTGCATGAGCTTGCTGTTCCTCATCCACACCTTCATGTTTATGTCGAACTTCGAGAATATGTAGGCAAAAGCCTCCTTCAGAGTTGCAAACTTCATGTGCGGCTTCTTCAGAGCGTCCCTCACCGCCTCCCGCACATTCCACACTCCCACAGGCATGATATATCCGGGATGCACCTCCCTCAGGATTACCGCGGCAGCCTGTCTCCTCTCGCTTTTTAGGTGCTCGGCAACGGCCAGCCTTGCAGAGAAGTAGCATCCCCCTATATCGGGATATTCCGTCCTTCCGTAGTACCCTTCTGCATCGGAGAATATCGCTATCTCCCCTCCCTCAGGGTTCCATATCGTCTTGGGGTACCATGCCTCAATCAGCTCATAACTCCAGCTTGACGGAATCATCAGCACAATCCACCTGTTGTCCAGGGCCGTGTGCTCATATACTCTGAACTCGTTGATTAGCGGGAATCTCCTCACTTCCTCAAGCATGTTTTTTGAGAGCATGCTGTCCACTGCAGTGATGGACCATCTTGTCGGAACGAACCTTCTGTTCTTCTCAATCCCGAACAGCCCTGCCGAGAAGGCCTTCTGTATCCTTGAAACAAGCACCCCGTCTTGGTAGAGTTGCATGACAGCCTCGGCAGCCCTCAGGTCCGTATCGCTGAACGCCTTGTCAATCTTGTGGTCCGTTGTTGATGAAATCAGATCGATATCCTTCAAAGGTGCTGACGGTCCGAAAGGCTGCACTTCATCATCAAGCACCACCCTTCCCGCAGGTTTCTTCCTGAATTCCGCATCCACTTCTGTTGGAGCTTTTGAAAGAGCCAGCTCCCTTGTCAGCTCGACAATCTTGCCTCCTTCAACATTCCTTACATTCACTCTGTACTTCCCCCTCACAAGCTGGAAACGGAAATCGGTTATCTCCTCAATAGTTTTACCGTGCCACATCTCAGGAGTGCCAAGCATCGAGGTGTCGCCTATAACCGGCGGTATAAGCGGACCTATGTTCACATAGGGGTAGCCCATCCTCCCCACGAACAAATCCGGAGGAGACGAGCCTTCAAGAGTCAGGCTGTCAATCAGAGGCTTTGTCCTCATCTGCGCGTAGAATTTCACCAATATGGGGCAGCTGTCCTTGCCGCACAGGAACTTTGAGCCCTTGCAGATGGCGCATCTAGTACCAAGCTGGACCTGCCTTCTCGCAGCGAAGAGGGTTCCACCTTTGCCAAGCTCCCGCGGTGAATTCCGCTCCTCAAAAGCTGCGAAACCCGTGACATCCTCCCGCGATTGAAATCGTGGGCTTCCAGGGATGGAAGAAGTGCTGACCTTCATGTTTCCACCCCATATAGTTCCCGCTTCAGCGAGATGCCTTGCGTCCTAGTTTCCAAAGACACAGAGGACATATCTCCACGGGCGTGACTTTTGGACAGTCCGTCCATAGCTCTTGTGAGTATGTTCTTTGCAGCGTTTATATCTCTGTCCTCCGCATGCCCGCAGAAAGAACAGCGATATGTTCTTTCTGACATGGGCATATCTTTTCTGTTGCCACACTTGCTGCAGATCTTTGTCGTATCTGCTGGAGCAACGTCTATCACTTCACAACCAGCACTCCAAGCCTTGTAGTGAAGCATCTTTCTGTAAGCGCTCCAAGAAGCATCCATTATTGATTTAGCAAGTTGGTGGTTTCTCACCATGTTCTTGACGTTCAACTCTTCCACTGCTATTCTTGAATAGGAATCCACGTGCTTCTTTGAAAGCTTATGCAGGAAATCTGAACGCTGGTTCTCTACTTTTTCATATTTTTTTGCCAGCCTGAATCTTGCCTTTCTCCTCCTGCTGCTCCCCTTTTTCTTTCTTGAAACCCTACGGTGGATAAATTTCAATCTTTCCTCCAATTCCCTCAGGAACTTCGGAGATTCAACTTTCTCCCCATCTGAGAGAGTTGCAAAATTCGCAAGACCAACGTCTATGCCTACTTCTCCTTTGTGATTGCTCTCAAATTCTGTTTTTAAAATCTCCTCTGAAAAACCAGCATACCATTTACCCGATGGATATAATTTGATAGTGCAGTTTTTGACTTTTCCTTTTAGGAGTCTATGAAGTACTATTGGGACATTTCCAATGCCGGAGATGTATAGCCTGCGTTCATTCCTGAATTTGTATCCTGACTGCGGAAAGGTCAATGACCGCACAAATTTCTTTGGTCTTGGAAAGCCTGCATTTATCTTCCTTCCATTTTTTTTCTCTTTAATTCTCCCGAAGAATGCCTTGTATGCGTCACTTATCCTTTTTGAGATATTCTGTGCAACCTGTGAATGAAGTTCCTTGAGCTTGGGTCTTTCTTTCTTCAGTTGTAGGATATGTCTATTCATATCAAACTGTGAGAAAGTCCTGCCAGTTTCTTTATAATGCTCTTTTGATTTCTCAAGAAGAAGGTTGTAAAGCTCCTTTGCCAACTGCATCTGCCTGTTCAGGTGAAGAGCCTGTTTCTTCGTTGGGTATATCCTATACTTGAAGGTCAGCATATTCATCCTTTCTCAATTTTTAGTTCTTATGGACGGTAGTTTAACCGATTTTCTCTTTATAAACTTTCTGAAGGAGGGTAACTTTCCGGTGAACGATAAGGAGGAGTGAGTTAAGATCAATATATCGTATTATAAAAATACGTAGATATATTATCGACGTAGAAGTGAAGTGATGATTAGATGATAACCACTGAGGTTAGGTGCAAATCTCTGCTCAACCCGAGCAAGCTTGCTGTCTACTGCGTCAACCCATACGTTGGCTGCCAGCACGCCTGCTCATACTGCTATGCAAATCCGATCACAAGGAGGTTCAGCAGGCATCCTGAAGCATGGGGTGAATTCGTTGACATAAAGGTCAATGCCCCCGAGGTTTTGAGGAATGAAATCCCCAAAAAGACGAAGGGGCAGGTTTTCGTCTCCTCGCTTACGGATGCGTACCAGCCTCTGGAGAAGAAATACGAGCTGACCAGGAAGCTGCTGGAAATCCTGCTGGAAAAACAGTTTCCGGTGTGCATCCAGACAAAATCCTCCCTTGTGGCAAGGGACATCGACCTGCTCAAGAAGTTCAATGAAAGGGAAGTTGGCTTTACGATAATAACGCTTGACGAGTCTGTCAAGAAGAATTTCGAGCCATTCTCATCTCCCATAAAGGAAAGGTTGGATGCTTTGAAGGTACTGCAAGAGAATGGAATAGAGACCTACATTTTTGCAGGGCCAGTCCTGCCGCACATTACAGATAAGGATGTGGAAGAACTGGTCAGAACTGCTTCAGAATTGAAGGTGGATTACATGTGGTTCGACAAGCTCAACCTCAAACTAGGAGTATGGGACAACGTGCAGCAGATTCTCCAGAAATCCTACCCACAACTGCTGCCTGTTTGGAAAGAGATATTCTTTTCAAAAAACGATTACTATAGCAAACTGAAGGAAAGAATAACGAAGCTATGCAGGGAGAAAAATGTGAAATTCAGGTTCTGTTATTAACTACTCTATAGCTATGCTTTCCGGTTTAGGTTTGCTCTTCTCCCTCTTCTGAAGGCAGACTTCCAGCACGCCGTTCTTGTAGGTCGCCTTCGCGCTCTTGGAGTTTACTGCAGCAGGCAGCTTCACTTCCTTGAAGAAGTCTGGCTCCTCGCCGGGAGCGGCTATTGTCAGCGTCCTGTCCGTTGTATTGAGCTTTATCCGCCTCTTGTCAACACCAGGAAGCTCCACTATGACCGTTATGTCGTTCTCCCTCTCAATCACATCGACAAGCGGCTCTCTCTTATCAGCTATCATAGGTCCTTTCGAGGTTAGCTTTACATTACCAAATTTCTGTATCACCGGCTTGCCGTCCGGTCCCACCCTTATGCTAAGCCCGGATACCAGGGGCTCGCCACCCTTAAGCTCACCAAAGCCGGGTTCCATAGCCCGTTTCATCAGCTCATCCATCATCCTCCTGATTCCTTCAAAATCGAATAGATCATCCCCGAAGAAATCAAAAGGATCCTCAAAATCTCTCCTCTTTTTTTTGTCTGCCATTCTCTCACCTTCCCTTATTCAATTAGAACGAGCAGTTATAAATAATTTTTCACTTCTTCGTTGCAGGCTTGCCTTTCTCAACAAGCTTCTTGGCAAGCTCGGCCTTGTTTATGAGCTTCTTGTGGTATTCCACCCTCTCCTCCGGATCCATAAGCTTCTCATAGATGTATTTTGTGAACTCCTGGGAAGTCTGTGAAACATTCAGCAGCAGCTCGTGAAGCTGCGGGAGACTCAGCTTTATCTCCTCAGGTTTCAGCACTTCTATCCCCACAGGGCCGTACCTGAAGCAGACGTTGATAAGCGAGTTCAAATCCCTTGCTAGCAGCTTCACCTCAGCGCAGCTGGAATACAAGGACTCGTACTCAATAGGCTCGTCAACTGCTCCTGTTGCATAGACAACTCCGGGCTCATGGGTAATCTTGCCTATCATGTCGACAAGCGAGTGCTGTATAACCTCGCCAGAGTTACCGTGCATGTCAAAATACATGTTCACGAGCAGCCCGCCCTTGCTGACTATCCCGTCATTTACTTCCTCAACAGACCTTTCACTCATTAGACAACCTCTCCAGCTTGCCGTCCTTCATACTGAATCTGTGCTCTGGGTTTCTTGGGCATACGTACACATCGTTCTGAAGTTCCAACCTCACCGATATGCCGTCTTTTGAGAAGCACACAAGGCATGCCCTCGTGCTTCCCCAATCCATCACCATGCAACCACCTTAAATATATTTTGCCGGAATTTGAATATATACCTACCTGTTTTTAATTAATTTTATGCATTCATCCGCAGTCAGGAGTTTCTCCTCCCCGCTTCCGAAATCCCTCAGCTTCACCTTGCCCTCCTTAAGTTCGTTCTTCCCTATTATCACGACATAGGACACATTGAGTGAATCGGCGTAGCCAAGCTGCTTTGCAAGAGATCTTTTCCTCAGGTCAACCATCGCAGGTATGCCGTTCTCCCTGAACTTCCTTGCCATCCCAACTGCCTCTCCAATCAGGCTTTCGTCCACGCATGCTATGAACACGCTTTTATCCGCTTTCTTTTCTCCTCCTTCCAAAACCTCGGCTATCCTCTCAATCCCGAAGCTTATCCCTGTTGCGGCTATCTCCTTTCCAAGGAAGAGGCCTATCATCCTGTCGTACCTGCCCCCTCCTGCAAGGCTTCCTACCTCCTTCGAGAAGAATACCTCGAAAATCGGGCCGGTGTAGTATTCCATGCCTCTTGCAAGGCTGAAGTCCACTTTGACGTTTTTTTCGACGCCCATCTTCTCCAGATATGAGAGCAGTTCCTTCAGCTCCCCGATTCCCTGTTTCCCATCCTCTGCTTTGCCAATCAGCTTCTCAGCCTTCCCTAGAAGCTCTTTCGGGCTGCCTTCAAGCGAGAGCAGCTCCATCAGTTTGCCGGAAGCACCCTCTCCAACGCCCCTCTGGGAAAGCTCCTCAAGCACCTTCTCCCTGCCAACCTTCTCCAGCTTGTCTATTGCCCGGAATGCGTCATCCACCCTGCCGCCTTCAACCCCTGCAAAAGCCATCATTGCAGACAGGATTTTCCTGTTGTTCAGCCTGACTGTGAAGTTTTTGAAGCCCAGCGCCCTGAAAACATCAATTGTGCAGGCAATTACCTCCGCATCTGCAAGCATGCTTTCAGAACCGACTATATCTACATCAGCCTGCCAGAACTCCCTTAGCCTGCCTCGTGCAACGTCCCCGTACCTCCATACGCTGCCAATCTGATACCTTTTGAACGGCAGCGGCATGCTGGGGCTCATCGCAACGAACCTTGCCAACGGAACTGTAAGGTCATACCTGAGGCCGATCCTCCTCCCGCCCTTGTCCTCGAAGTTGTAGGTTTCATTCAGTATCTCCTCCCCTCCGGCTCCCTTTGCCGAAAGGACCTCCCAGTTCTCTAGCGCAGGGGTCTCAAGTGGGACGAAGCCGTAAAGTCTGAAAACTCCCTTCATCCTCTCCATCATCCTTTCTCTGACCTTCATCTCGTCTGACTTCAGATCCCTCATTCCTTTTGGGTTTGAAACAGATTCAGGACTGGTCATCTGGAACACCTCTCATGAAAGCGCAGCTAGGGAAAACTGAAAAGAAGTCAATGAAGCAAATCCCCTCTCTGCATCCTCTCACGCTGCATAACATATGCTTCTCTTTATTTAAAAAGGTTGTTTTTTAAGCTTGTGTTGGAATGCTCGTTCCCAAACTCCTTCTTCTCGAAATCGCTCTCAACCTTCTCCAATTGTGCAAAAGTTGTGAAAAGCGACATGCTGAAATGAAGGAACACATTCCACTGAAGCTCCCCTGCAACTTTTCCATTCTCCCTTCTCCATCTCGCCGCTGTGAAGAGCACTCCATTCCCATCACCCTTCACGAATACCGAGGCAATGTCAACGATCTCGCAACTATCCTTTTTTTCGAGCACCTTTCTTGCGCTCCAGACCCTTGGCCATCTTCTGAATTCAAAGTCAAAAGCATTGACCGTTTGGATTTCGTCCTTTGAGCCGTAGACCGTGCAGAATTAGCCATCCCTCCAGGCTTTGCATAGGCGTATGTCATAGCTGTAAACTTGGCAACTTACTAATATTTAACAAAGTGAGCGGGAAATCCCACATTCTTCAGAAGTGAGATGAGAACGAATATTTATATATATCCGCCATCTCATAATATCCTCAGTACGTTGGGGCACAACGGAACTAAAAGCCTGTTGGAGTCTGGAACAAAAGTTTCGGCTGTGAATCAGGAAGCACACACCTTTCAAGGGTGGGAGCATGTCACATTATATACATAATACGTGCTATATGTGATACATAGGTGAAGATTAGCTTAATATACATCCTCTAACTAAGCTATGAACATGCAGAAGTCTCCGAACAGCAGGGGCATAACAAGCGATGAGAATTTCCCCGGTTTTGCAATAATACTCTTTGCGGCTGTCGTAACAATGCTGCTTGTGTACATGCAGCAGGGCTTTACGATATACCTGTTGCTAATCCCGTTGGTAGTGATCGGCGCCTTGTTCTTCGCCTATGAAAGCTTCAAGGTATTCCTCAGGCTTGTCGGCAGGGAGCTGGAGAGGGGCAGAGGGGAAGCCTTGGAAGAAAAGTCCAAAGGGAGACTGCTCATGCTTGTATGTCCTAAATGCAAGGCCAAGAACCCGGCAGATACCTCGCACTGCTTCAACTGCGGCGAGAAGATTAACTAATTAAATACCTTTCCTCAAAAACATTCAGATGATGAGCTCTTGCGCTGAAGCCTCTGGCTTATGAAGAAGATCTTGAGTCTCTGAGAAATGAATCAGAACTTATCGGTAGCAAGTACAGCACTCATCCGCATACCCGACCTGCCTCAGTTCGCAGCAGGCTACCACGTCAAAATAAGGCCCGAGTCCGTGCAAATCCAAGAGTTTCTGCCTGCAAGTCCGGCTGTCTATCGTGGTATTCTGCACTGGCACTTGAACCGTATTGTTGTATATGATGGTCGTATTCGTGCCTGTGCAGTTGATGTCCAGAAGCGTCTTGTTGAGCGCATCGAGCTGGTTCTGGAGGTTTTTGTCCTGTTCTTTCAGCGAGTTTATCCTCTGAAGGCTATCCTCAGACGTTAAATTGACCTGCTGCGAGAGGGTGTTCTGGGCGGTGGCGAGGTATGCGAGGTATGAATTGACTTGCTGCTTGTATGTGTCATTGAACTTATCCAGCTCTCCGATCCTGCTGTTCTGGCTTGCGAACCTCTGATCCACCTTCTGGGCGTACGAATTGAATACCGAGATTGTGAAGAATGCGCATAAGACAGAGAAGCTGATTGGGATTGCGAACCAGAACCTATTGTCTATTTTTGGGAAGTTCATTCCTGGTACACCCCGAATAGATTCTTTGCGAATTCGATTATGATGTTCTTGATGACAATCGACATGAGGATTATGACGATTGGCGGTATGAGGATGGCTGCGAAGACATTGTCCAGTATAGTGCGGTGCCTGTAATCCCGCAGATGGTTGAGATGTCCCTCTGCAAGATTCAGGAACTTATCTTCTATCCTCATCCTTCTCCTCTTTCTTCACCATGTCCGCCTGGATTTCGACCATCGCCCAAATCCTGACGCCTTCCCCAACCATGTCAGAGTCTATGTGCTCTGTGACATAGCATACGGTCCTGCCTCCGGTCGGCAGATCATACTGCCCCTTCGGGTCTACCAATATCTGCAACAACTGCATTTTCATTTACCTGCACCTCCTGAGGCTTTTGAGCCTCCAGTTCAGCACGATAATTCTTGAGCCATAGCGAAATGGTCGCGTCGTCTATCCCGAGCTCGGCGGATATCCTCGCCTGCGACCAAGGCGAACTAATCTTCTTGTTCAGCACGAACATCGCCTTTGCGAGGCAGCTCCTCAGCTTCTTCTCCCTGTCGGATGTCTTCTCCTCAAGGTAATGCTCCTCGAAACTCATCTCCTTCTTCGCGGGGTCGGAATATTTCTTATAGATTACTTCCTCTTCCGGCGGCATCTGCGGGAACTGGATGAAGCCGAGGTAGTTCGGGATTTTCTCGTAGACGCCGAGCTGGAACTCGAGGTCATTCGCTATTTCCGAAACGGACATCTTCTTCGTCGCCTCCTCGTATATCTTGAGGTTCTGCTTCATGTTCCATGGGTCCGGCTTGAAAGGAATCGGCGACTTCCCCATTATCACCGCAAACCCTCTTTCCGGGATGTGCACCCAGTAGTTCACCAGCGTCTTCGTGAAGCTGCTCCTCAGGTCGTAGAAGTTCGGGATGCAGACGATTACCACCTGGTGCTTTATCCTCGTGGTATTCAGGGTCTCGAAAAGCGACTTCTGGACTTCCTGGTACCAGTTCTGCCTGTAAAGCGCCTTGATGCCCTCGTCTATTATTATCACGCTCCGCTCCTCGAGCGTCCAGATCCTTTCCTTGATTTGCTTCGCATATGGCTTGAAGAGGAAGTTTCTCAGTATGTCGGCTTTCTTGTCGATAAACCCGCTGATCCACCAGCTGAGCGTTGACTTTCCGACTCCCTTGTCCCCTGTGATTACCATTGAGACATCGAACTTCTTCTCAAGCCTTGGGATTATCTCCTTCTTCGCGAAGTTGTCAAGCGGCTTGATGAAGTCTTTCTTGTCTATGAGCTGGTCGAGATATCTTTGGACTTCCATTTCAGATCCTCCATCTCCTTGAATCCCTTGCTCAGATCCCTCTTTTCTTTCGTCGGGACATCGAACCCGAACTCATGCTTCAAACTGAGCACCTTGTTATAGAGGTCCCTTATCCTCTTGTACAAATCCCAGGGGCAGTCCACCATGCAGATATCGGATTCGGGACGCTGCATGGTCCGTATGCCCATTATCACCGCCTTGTTATCATTCACCTCGTTCAATGCGAGCTGGAATACTTCCTCGAATTCCTCATCAAAACGTTTTCGGATATCCGAGTTCTCATATGCGAAGCGCCTGAGCTCGCTGTATACGGTGTACACCGCCCCGGTTGCGAAGAGTATCCTTGACGGGTCCTCCTGAATCATGATATCGTTCAGCAGGATGAGTACCGCTTGGGAGGCAGTCGTTATGAACATGCCCAGCCTCTCATAATCAAGAGCGCCCATGTTGTATTCCGCAGTCTTTACTGGCTTCTCGGGCATCATCCCCCTCCAGGCAGGATGTATCCCGTCCTGTTCACGGCTTCTGCGAGCTTCTCGGATGCCTGCGCCAGCCTCTCTGCTGCTTGTGTGTTCTGGCTTAGTGCCTGGCTTATCATCCCGCTGATGTTCTGCAATATCAAGAAGGAGAATATGACGACTACTGCAAAAATCATGTAAATCCCGTATTTGCCCAGCCAGGTTTCGAGCTTGAACAGAGTGGAATTCCTCTCCAGCTCGTTTATGAAGGCGGTCTTCGAATCGTGCCTGATTAACGGAAGTATTTTCAGAAGGTCCTTCTCGTAGACTTTACCATTCTTGTCCACGAGCTGGACCTTGTCCATGCTTATTCCTGTTGGATGGGCCTCACCGACTTCAGGTATGACGAGGATGGCGTATTCCCCCCACATCAGCTCCTTGTCCGGGAATTTCGGGCCTCGGAAATCCCCGTTCTTCAGCTCCATCATGTCCTTGTCTCCGTCTTTGTAGAACCTCAGCCAGCTTGTGTATACCTCCGGCCCGTTTGCCAGCATATTAAAGACGATGGTGGGGGTCGGGAACTTCTTGAATATCCACACCCCCCGCCTCCATGCCATGAATATTATGATGCCGACGATTGCAAGTATTATCAAACTAATCCATAAGGCAGCCCCCATGATGGAGCTTAGCATATCTGGAGGTATGGAAAATCCAGGTATGAGTTCAGTCATAATCTCATTCCTCCTTTTTATCTTCCCCCGAACAGCTTGAGCGGCCCCAGATTCCACCCTCCCGAACTCTTCTGCTCTACTGGACGGTTGGATGTCACCTCAGTTACCGACCTGCTTTCGTGGAACTTCTTGCGCTCCTCTCCCCCTATGGGCCTGGTGAGCGCGAAAAACACAATATCCCTGATCTTCTCCATTATGAACGGCCATGTAGTCGTCTCCATGCCGAAATCCTCCTGGTTCAGAAAGAGGCCCTTGGCTACTGCATCTGATATTGAAAGGGCGAACTTGTAGGCCTCGGCTTCGCTGATGTTCCCCATAAGGGTATTCTTGCTTGTCGGATCCCTGAGCATTGAGATGATGTAAAGAGTACCTTCCTCATTCAGGAATGGCTTTGCATCTGGGTTATTCGTAATCCATCTTATCGCTTTCCCATCAGTCACCTTGACTTCATGCTTCATATCGTGGTAGAAGGCATCAAGCAGATCATCATACATCAGCATCCATTTGGTCGTTTCCTTGTCATGCAGCTGCCCTGAAACTATGACATTTTGGGTTGGCTGGGGGATTTCTCCCATGTCATAAGGTTAGTATGCAGGGGTTTTATATAAGTGAATATTTTCGGGAGCAGTTACGTCCTTATAAGTCTTTTTTCTAAATTCCAATATGTAAACTCTAATTTAATAATTATAGTTAGTAGAATAACCATTTCCACGCGCACCATAGGGGAGATGACATAATACTGGTGAATGTCACGTTTAAAGTTTGGCTAATACCTTTTTCCTGTGACAAAATATTCCGGTTAATATAGTTGTATGCTTATTACATTACCATGGCGCTGTTCAAGAAGCCAATCCCCTTTGCGATAAACAGCATGGAGGAGATATTCGACATGGGCCAGCTGTTACATAATCCTGAGCAGCGTGCATTATTCTACACGCTTTATGTGACCGGTGCAAGGGTGAGCGAGGCGCTTGCAATTACGAAGCGTGACATTTGGGAAGGGGAAGATGGAGGAAGGGAGGCATACATCTTCAAGGTTATGACCCTGAAGAAGAAAAGTATGCTACCAGTAAGGACTTTACCAATACCGAAAGAAGGGATTGAAGGTAAGATGGCTGCCGACATCTGGGCTTGGAGAGAATGTAAGGATGATGAGAACGCCAAGCTATTCCATTATTCCAGAACCCGAGCATGGAACATCTTCTCGCATCTGGTATTTGATATTCGAGCTATAACCAAAGAGAGGGAGTATATTGAACTGCTTGATTTTAAGATGCACCCGCATTATCTCAGGCATTGCAGAGCTACGCACTTTGCTGTTTACCATGGTTGGAGTAACCCCTATCAGTTCATGAAATGGTTTGGGTGGGATGACCCAAAAAGGCCTATGATTTATATACAACTAAACTGGAAAGATTTGTTGAAGCTGTTTCCGAAACCTGAAGCAAGGTCTGATTCGAGCATGAGCAATTCAGCGGTGCCGGGAATTGGAAGCCCATGAAGTTGTCACATAGGACATACGGCTTCGAGAAGTTGACGGCTGCGGTACTCAGGAACTGGCTCACCTGGCGTGCCTTGCTGGCACCGTCTACCGCAGTCCAAAGGAACACCGCAATCAGGAAAACAAGCCCGACGCTTAGTGCGAATTGATACCAGGCCTGTTCCCCTGGGGACATCTCGTTGAACCTGTCTATGAAGTATTCCTTCAGCGGATTCCTTATCTCCCTTCCTGCTATTTGCGTAATCTCATCTCCGGGATTTCCAATACCCCATACAGTTCCTCTTCGACTTCATGTGTTTTTCTCATGCTCCGCAGCTTCGATTCCTTGACTACCACGATTGTCTGTCTGCCATTCCCATTGTTCTCCTGCATAATAGGTATGAGCCGGGTAACCTCCTCCTTGCTGAGCTTGATTCCTTCCTTTATGAGCCTATCATGGACCCTATCCACATACTTCTGGAATTCAGGAGCTACCCACATCTTGACTCCTTTATATGTCAAATCATCCCCTTTTCCTCCCTTTTCCTATGTAATCCGCCACTCCGAGGATTACCCCGACCAACGCAATGGCAATTATCAAGTAAAGGACCCAGTATATCGGATTGAGCATGGAGGCGAGCAAGTTCTTTTGTGACGTGGTGTTTACGACACTGCCCCAAGTGAAGCTCACTGTATTTGTTGATGCGTCGAAGGAGGAGCTCGTTATCCTCACTTCAGACGTGGATAACACTTCTATTGCAAGCACTATTGCCACGGACATCATGATAATAGCCATAAGCAGATAGCCGAGCTTCCATGCTGGATCTTCCTGATGCACGCTAAGGTATACGAACACACACACCATCAATCCCGTTACAATCACACTTATCATAGACCAATCACCTCCGGCTGTGAGAACAGCCCCAATTATACTTAAGAATTGCGATAACGGCGGATCATTCAGCTGCAATGTCTGGTTATGCGGCGAGAAGGCACAGGCCGACGCGGTGCACCATTCGCAGTTCCAGACATATATCCCGTCCGCCAATGGTATGGTGAAATTCGTCTGGTTGGAAATCCCTGAAACCTCGTTTGTCGCGTACAGCGCCCATGTATTGTTCAGGGTTATCCACAGGCTCGCATTTTTAAGGTCGGATTGCGAAGTCGCGTTGCAAGTGAAAACCACCCCTCCCTGCCCGAATGTGACGTTGGCTGCAGTGACCTTTATCTCGGCGCTGCTGGACTCCCCGAAATCAAGCCAGCTGAACAGTATGGTTGAAACACTCCTTATCCTGTTTGCAGAATCGCCGAAGCTTGCATAGCTGCTTACGATGAGCGAGATCTTCCTCCACTGGTTTATCAATTCTTTATATATCACCGAGTCGGTTGCGGTTATGCTTATCCTTATCTGGCGAATGAGATTCTCCCCGTATGCCGCGAAGTCAGCCGCCAGTTTTGTGAAGACCGAGTTCTTGGCTACCCATTCTCCGTATGCAACCGAGTCGCTCAGCCCCCTTGTGAATATCGCCGTCCTGCTGGCTGACTCATAGTAGGTTATGAAGTTCGATACCGTTATGTTGTTGACATATGCTGCTGTGGATATGAACTCCCCAAGAATATTCTCGTAGTAGGTTGCATAGTCGCTCAGGACTCGGGAGAATGCGGATTGCTTTGTCACTTGCTCGTAATACGTTGCGAAGTCGGCTGCGGTTCTGGAGAACTCTGATAACTTTACTGCATTCTGTCCATAGGTCGCGAAATCGGCTGACATCCTGCCGAAGATTGCGGACTTCAATACGTTCTCCCCGTATGCCGCGAAGTCGGTCAATGTCTTTGACAACTTTGCCCTGCGGTCTATTGACTGGTAATAAGTTGCGTTGTCCGTCGCAGTCCTGCTGAATTTCGACAGCTTTGTTATTGATTCCCCATAGGTTACATAGCCGTAGGATATTCTCGGGAACAGGAGCGTTCTTACCAGCCCTTCCCCATAAGTTGCGAAGTCGCTGGCTAATTTCTGGAATGCCGCCGACTTCCCTATGTTCTCCACGTAAGCCAGGAAGTCGGACTTGACCCGCATGAACTTGGACTGCTTTGCTATGTTCTGCCCGTAGGTTGCGTAATCGCTTGCGAACCGAACCCGTTTCATCAGAACACTGGCGGATTCCCCGTAAGTAATGTAACTCGAGACGTTTGCATGGTTCAACAACCCTGCCGCAGTTGAGTAATTCAGGAAGCTGAACGTTATGTTGAACAGGGACGGGGTGTAGTTCTGCATAGCCATTAATCCGATATAATTATTATAATTCTGGTAGAATGGAGCCATATAGTCCGCAGTATTGGTAAGGTTGTTAAGCGTGAACCAGAAGGTTCTACCGCTCCAAACGTTTGCCTTTGTCTTAGTCGTGTAGTTGATAGTCCCCACCTGACTCGTGACCTTGCTGTAAAACATATACAAAGTCCCTGTCCCGTTGTATGTCAGGTAGGGGTGGGTGGTGGTGGTCAAGCCTCCGGTAACCAAGGTTGTCTCGGAACTCCTTAGGTTCGTGGTGTAGGTGTAGTTGAGGTATTTTATGGCTGAACTGCTTAGGAATACGAAATGTGCGTTATCCCCCTCTGCGACAACATCATGCATATTCGCTGACGCGCAGGTGCTTGACGAGTTCACGACGCTGTTCCAAGCAGCCCCAGTCCAGCTTCTAATGTACAACCTTCCCGAACCTGTGCAATATGCAGCGAGAATCTTTCCTGCTGTCAGGGGAACTGCCGAAGCGATATAAGAAAGACTGGAAGTGTAGTTTAACTGGTATGCGAACCCGCTTGCGGTTGTCCAAGTCCCATCATTCGTTGATGATTTCGTGATGAATGGATAAACGGTAGTGTCCGCTGTGTTGTTTACGTAAGCTATCCAGGGGTAACCCTGGTCGTCAATAGCCAAGCTTGGATACCTGTAAGTTCTGGTCGCAGTCGCAGAAATGGCGGTCTGCTCCGCAGCACTCCACGTTATCGAGCAGTCGGAGTTCGGAATTCCCCTCCTGTAAAACATAGGGGTATTCTGCGTACTCCTATCGCTGTATGCATAGCTCACATACGTCCCGTTATACCAGACCGCAAAATTTCCACCAAAACAATCCGCAGTATTGCATGGTCTTACAGCAGTCCGGTTGACAAAACTAATCCCATCTACACTGCAGCTGTAGCTTATGTTCGTCCCGTTGACATACCAGTTCCAGAATAGCCCAGATGCGTAGAATGTGTGGGTTTGCGATCCGTACATGGCAATAGCATACGCAGTCGTCGAGGTGTTGATAATCGTCGAGCCGAACCCGAATTTTGCGCTCTCCCCGACTTTAAAGCCGTTTGGGAATGAGATTGTGAACGAGCCGTTGCCGTTGGTGAGGTCTATTATGAATTTGGAGAACTGGATGTCCTTCGTGACTGCTGTAAGGGGATAGCTGCCCATGTTCCCGAAGTCAGCCGTCAGCTTGGTTATGTCTGTGGAATTGGAGCAGTTAAGCCCGAGCCTGACGCTCTCGTTGGGGCTGAGGGATGCTGCAGCATTGCACAGGTTGGTAAAGCAGGCCGCCTTTGAGGCTGCAGGCTGGGCGAGGCAGTCCTTCGCATTGCTCCATAATGCAGGGTCTACTGTGAAGCCCGCCCTCCATGTCTTGTTGTCTATTGGCTTAAAACTCCAAGTCAGGTAACTGTCTATGTAGGTCTGCGAGATGATGTCGATGGTTGGGGATGCTTGGATTGGAATGCCCTCCGCCTTCGCAGAACTGATTAGGAATAGCAGAACGAGCAGTGTCCATCCGATGACCTCCCAGTTTATTCTCAAGTGGAACACCCACAGATGGGCGTCCCTACTGCACCCACATATTGTATGTTAAGTTTAATTGGTCGTTGATGTTCAAAGTCACTGATGTGTAGTTTGCCTCTGCGAACAGGTTGCCTGCGGTCGTGGTGTTGTATATCCCCGTTGTGTTGGCGACTATGTTTGTGCAGGTCGATGTGAATACGTTGTTCACCGACCAGTTGCCTACGCCCGGGCTGTATGGCGTTACCGTCGCTATGCTGAGTCCGCAGTTCGTATATAGGTTTGCCAAGTCCGTGTCCGCTGCCACCTGCCCCGCCGATGAGTTGCCGACCCCGAGCTTGTTCAGGACTAACGCAGTCCCGTTGCCCTCAACGCTCCATGCCAGCATATTCCTGCCCTTGCTGGTTATGATGTTGTGCCTGCACCCGTAGTCGTAGTAAATCCCGTCCAGCCTCGCCCCGACGCAAAGGACTCCCGTGTATTGCAGGGCATCCGGCGACTTGCTCGCCAGTTCCACTGACCCGTCTTCGCTGTACACTACCTTGTCAGCCACTACTGCTCCTGCCTGATATGCTGTCGGCAATACTGCGACATACGCAGCGACCCCGAGCAACACCAGGCACATTGCCGCTATTCCATATTTCTTCCATCCTTCCATCTTTTAATCACCTCATTTCCGGGGCGTATTGCCCCATATCAATCCTTATCCGCGTTACCATTGTTTCCATCCCATTCCTTCTTGCATTCCGTACTGCACAGCATCGTCCATCCGTCCATGCATGATTTCAGGTATCTTATTTCAGCCTGCCTTCCGCAGACCGTGCAGATGTCAATCAAGCCTTTCCACCGAAAAACCTTTTTAGCATCAGCGGGAGCACGTCGAACATGAACGCCCCTATCGTAAAGATGATGACTGTGACCATGACGTATATGAGACTGGCGAACAGGCTCGTGAGGGCGGGATACTGGTTGGAATCCGCAAACTGCATGGCGATTCCGAATGACACCATTATGAACCCGAGGGCAAGGAGGAGGAAGAATATCCCAAGGGCGGTGTACCTATTCCAGAGATGGAATGCGATGTATGCGAAGAGGAAGGGCAATGACGACACAAGGAGCATGACTGCGATTTCGAAGGCTGGCATCTTGGGTTCCTGCTGCCATATATGATATTATAACTGTCTTATATAAGTGAATATTTTGAGGGTGGGGGTGTGTTGCCCCCCACGCGAACCCCCTGTTGATTGGTAGCCGTTGTCTACTTTTTGCGTCTGCCTCTGCCTCTGCCTCCGCCTCCGCCTCCGCCTATGAAGTCGCCCACAAGCGTAGAGAGGACGATACCCGCGCAGATTATCACGACTATTATTCCCATCCACAGGAAGAATGTCATGATTGCTGCAGTTGCGTTGCCGAACGCATAGTTCATCTGTGCGGTCAGGTCTGAGCCGATTGATGTCTGAGTCGAGGATAGAACATAGAGGATTATCGCACCGAAAATCCCTATGTATCCTACGAGCATTATGTAGGCCCTCATGTCTGCAAGTCCTGCCATTTACCCAGCCTCCTTATGGGATTTTAACCCCTTGGTAGTTTGGGTATTGGCAGCCCCTCCTCGGCAATCCTCAAAATGAGCTGAACGTGCAATTCTCACGTTCAGTATATATTACTCAGGCGCTATTAAAAAGTATCGGGGCGAGGGGCGAAAGCTACCCGGATTCCCGTATGAGCAGTATGGAGGATGCGATGAGCACCACCACGCAAACCGCGAGGTATGTCCATGCGAGAAGCCCAAGGAGCCACAGGAATATCGCGGACATCGTGGAGAAGAACGACGCGACCACAATCGATTTGTTCTTCAGGTACGCGGCGGTGATTCCCAGCACGATTATGAAAATACTGAACACAACCATGGGGGCGTAATACCCGCCCGTGACCGCATTGTCGTAGCTCGCCAAGCCTTCGATGCTTGTCACATTTGTCAGGTTTGGGTACGTCATATCACAACCTGTATTTGAGCCATGCACTTATCAAGTCTATGGCTACATTAAATGTCACCAGCATCATAACCCCGAAGGATATCCAGCCGACCGGCACGCCCCCGATGTTGAAGGCGCTGATTATGTCCGCCGTTATCGCAAGGTACAGGCCGGTTATGCTGAACAGCAACTGCACGGTCCCCCAGACTGCATTGCCGGTTGAGGACAGCATATCATAAGGATTGCTGCTGATCCCGGTCTGGTTCTGCATCGAACTCTGGGTGCTGATGATAGTGGAATTTAAATTTTCTATCTGGTTGGTGAATGTGAGGTTCTGCGACTGGTTGCCGGGTGTGATGTTAGGCGAGTAGGTCGCCTGCATCGAGCTTATGAGCGTCTCTAAGGCGAGGAGCAGCACGAACCCCCCCAGAATCACCGCATAAATGAGCCCCCGAATATCCGCCATGTTCTCACGTCCTCAATACGTAGATTAACAGCCCGCAAATCACTATCAAGGCCCCGATTCCTATTGGTGGTATGTATATCAGCCCCATTATAGCCGAGAGAAGCCAGCCTGAACCAAATAAGGCGATTCCTAAGGATGGATTGATGAATACCCCGAGCAGACCCAGCGCAAGGCTGAGCAGGAATGCCGGGAACAGGCCGTTGTTGTACACCGCTTGGCTCCCAAAATTGAATGAACCCTGAATCAAGACCCCGTATGTTGATGAGGTATGGCCAATCAGGGTGTATGTCACTGTCTGGTTCATCGGACTGCTTACAGTGCAGTTGAGCGTGAAGTTCGCGGTATCGTCATCCACATCGCAGATTGTGGCACTTCCGTATGTCCCGAGCGAGCGGACAAATAGGTTGACCGACTGGAGCTGCCCGCTCGAATCATTGGCGGAACAGCTTATGTTCACGCTTGTCGGATATGATGAGTTGTCCACCATGCAGCCTGACGAAATTTGCGAGAAAATCTGGGAGAGCCCGGTCTGTGCCGACGGAGTGAGGAAAATCTGGTATGTTTGCGATGTCGGCGTGACGGGCCAGTATGCTACGGGGTATCCTGTCGCATTCACAACAAGGAGATACTGCGTCTGGTAATCGAGGTTGAACCCGGCTACCCCTGTTGCGTCAGTATATTTCTGCGCTATCGTCACCCATGTCCCGCTTATCTGTTTCTGGACCGTCACAAGCGCATTCTGGATTGCATAGCCGGAGGAGGAAATGATTTGTATGTTGCTTAGGATTGGATATGGGTCATTCAAGGGAAGCAGGTAAGCCATCACATTCGGGGAAGATGCAGTACCGACATAGTAATTCCTCGGCGAGTAGAAGCTGTCGTTTGAAATGCTTGCGGTCACAGAGTTCATCGGAGTGCTTCCATTGCAGTATTGGTTTGAAGTCCAGTTCCACATATCATCAAAGGTCTGCGATGCGGTTGTGTTCGACAGGATGAGGTCATAGTATATCTGCTGCGAGGTCGAACTTTCGTTGAAGCAGGAGATGTTCATGCTGTAGAGGCATCCGTTCTTCAGGTATTCCGACATCACTTCCGAAGCAGAGAGAGTCCTGTTCCAAATTTTAACCTCGTCTATTGTGCCAGTATAATCTGTTGTAAAAGTGGGTGTTGTTCCTAAGTAGAAAGTCGGGGTAGTTGGAGTTTTAAGTGTTGAAAATGCAGTAGAACCAATCAAAACTCCGTTCTCATAACCCGAAATATAAGAACCGTCATACACGATAGCAATGTGTGTCCATGTATAGAGTGGAGGATAGAACCACTTACTAAATATATCTACGCTCCCATTATATACACTCAAATCCCTGCCAGTATTCAGATAAATTACCCAACTGGTAGAAGCATTATACAGTCCAAAAATAACGCCTGTTTGGGATGTTGGATAAATCCACCCCGAAACTGTGAAGTTCATGGTAGTTGTTGTTGGTGAGAACGAACCTGAAACCTGTTGGTTCACCCCGTCATAGTTCAATGTGCTGTTCATCCTGTATTTGCTTGTCGTCCAAGATGCACCTGAAATTGTCCCTGAGTTCTCGCTCCCAGAACTATCAACCGTATTACTCCCTATCCCCTCATCAAACTTCCAGTATCCGACCAATCCAGTTTCAGGGAAGGTATATGAGTTCGTGTATGTGATATTCAACTGCGGTCTTGCGGTAACGAGGGCATTCTCCTTCGTGTAGAAATAATTGGCTTGACTCCCGCTTTCAGTCGTAAGTTTCACCATCAGGCTGCAATTCGTGTTCGCCTGTTTCATGCAGGCATTAACCGCATCGGTCACAGTCCAGTTATACACTCCAACACCAGCGAGTGTCGTTGCGGATTGCAGAGTGTTTGCAGATGGCTGGGTGTCCCAAGTAAGCCCAGTCTCAGTCCATGCGTTTGAGGTGTTGTAGCACTGGTGCGAAACCGCCCCCCCGACTGTGCTTGCGTTCAGGATGAGTTGGGCGTTGGTCACGGTTGTAAAGGTAGAACCTGTGGGAACATCCCAAAGCATGAATATTCTGCTTGCAGTAGTGACATACGCAACCTGCATCGAAGTCAGTGTCCCATAGTTTGTTGTAGTTGCACTCCCATTGACGAATGTGTCCGCAAGGTTGCCAGAATTGCTTTCGTTCAATATGATGAGCGGGTCTATCGTAAGCTGTTTGGTTGCATTGATGTTCCTAACCAACGCAGTCTTTGAGTCCAGCATCTCCAAAGAAGTCTTGTCCGTGACAGTATCGGAGAAGTCGTACACAATCCCCTTTATCTCGTCCCCGCCTATCCTAAAACCGAGCGCTTCCACCTTATCCGCGTTATCTAAGATAACCCCGTACTCGAATCCCCCGCGCTGCTTTATTATTACAGGCTCTACCATAAGCTCCGTATCTTTGGTTGCGGTTTCCTTCCCGTCCACCACCGCGAACAGGTCTATCCTTACGGTCTGCCCGTTGTAAGATAGTTCGAAGTGGTCGTCCCTGTATTCCAGCGAGGCTACATCCTCGAAGGGCTGCCACCCGCCTTCGGTCAACACGTTGGGCTGGTATGAATACAGCACCGCAGTCCTGCTTCCATCATCGTTGCAGTAGGTGTCGGTTATCGCTGTGCGGGAACAGACATACGAGGCGGAAGCTACAGAAACGAGCATGAGCAGGGTGATGAGGCTATTCGCGATATTGCTCATAGGGATTACCCGGGGTGCTGTATGATATCATGGCTATTGCGGAACTCATGACCAAGACGATTATCGGAAGGTTGTGCAGGATGAGCGGGGTGAATGTGAGTGTGTTGGTTACCGGCAGGAAAACCGGGTCGGACGCAATCTGGGTCCACACATTCGATATGAGGGCTGATACGGCAATCACGACGAGCTGCAATACCAGCATCACCACGAAGAAAACCGGATGGGTCCTGACGTAGTACGCGGTTATGAAAGCGGCTATGCAGTACATGACCATTATGAAGACAAGCATGTAGTCGAACAGCCCGATTGCATTCTGGGCGTATGTTATCGGCTGCAGCTGCTCTGATGTGAAGGTTGACTGGACTGACGACTCGGCTGATAACTGATTAAGCACGAGAAGGACTATCACCATCGTCAAGGCTATGGTAAGGATAAGCATCACACCATATATGACATCGATTATGTTGCTCACGCTCTTACCCTCATTAATATTTCTTCTATCTCATCAACTATAGCTTCTACATTTGCATTAATTTCGTGTTCCCAATAACGCAAGACAAGCCAGCCAGCATTCTTTAATATCTCATTTTGTTTTGCATCTCTAATTTTGTAGTTAGATAAGTTATGCCAATAATCTCCATCACAAAATACGGCTATTTTTTTATCAGGGAAAGTAATATCAGGTTGGCATATTCCGCAAACTGGAATGTGTTTGCAGTATCCTATCTCTCTGCTTGAAAATTCGTCCTGCATCTTGCGTTCTATTGAAGTATCTTTTACTGGGAGAATTATATTTAATCGTATTTTACTCCTTAATTCTCTATACTCTAAAGTTTGTTTTGATTTAGTCATTTTTTCTTGGAGTCTTTTGCTTATAGGATGATTAATTTTCTTTCCTTTGCGAGTTTCTGACATTTTTCTTTTGATTTCTTCATTCATTTTCTTGCCTAACCAATATCCTTTATGTCCTTTGTTTGCTTCAGAAATTTTTATCTTTGTTTCTTCTGATAACTGATATCCTTTATGAGATTCACTGAGATGTTTCTTCCATTCCTCTTTTTTTGTTAAGTCTTTTGGTGCAGGCATATTATCACCTCTTCCTCCTCCTGCTTCCTGTTATCACAGGCCTCAGGGTCAAGCCCGAGATGAGGCCCCTCAGGTCAACGCTTGATGCGGTTATGTCCTCCATCGATGCCGCTACCGATGGGGTGTACTTGTACTCCTTCTCAGAGAATATTTTTTCCTTGAACAGGTTCTTTGTGAAGAATGCCCCTGGGAAGCCTGGCAGGTCGAACCTGAAGTATCGGCTTCCACCGCTGAAAAGTGATGAGATTGATGATGAGCTACTCGAGGAGCTGGATGAGGAACTTGAGGAGATTGAGGAACTGATGCTGGAACTTATCGATGAGCTTACCGATGAACTCAGGCTGGATGACATGCTTGAGGAGAGTGATTTTGATAGTGAACTGAGTGAGGAACGGGATGCCGGTGATGGACTCAACAGGCTTCTTATGAGGGAATCCGACACAGACGAACTGCCTGAAATTCTTGATGAGTACGAAGCTGAAATGCTTCTTGATGGGGAGATGCTGCCCCTTGATAATGACCTTGCTATCGAGGATGACAATGACCTTGAGATTGAGGACGAGACATCCTGCTGCAATGTGCTCCTTTCGTATAACGATGCCGGTGTTGAAAGCGGGAGCAGTATGCTGCTTGCTGCCGATACTGACTGGGATGAATATGCCGGGGTTCCCATCCTAAAGAAGACGCCCCCTTCCTTGAATCCCGCCAGGATGTCCTCTGGAACCGTCAATGCGAATTTTTCGACTGCCGAGGTTGCACCCTTGAACGTTCCGATGTTCAGCATACCGCCGACATCCTTGAGCCTGTGAGGCTCAGGACCCCAGCCTGCCTCTATCGGAGTCAAAGCTGACGCTGCCTTCCTTATTGCCTGCGTCTCAAGGGTTTCACCGAAGAACCCCTCCCTGCTCAATATCGGCGCTTGTGAATACTTGCCCCAAGCGAGATACAGCCCTCCCCGCAGCTCCTCGCCGTATCCATACATGCTGTGGATGTCGAAAGCATGGATCCATTCCCCGCCAGTCCTTATTTCGATGAGGGATGCGCTCTCAGGCGAAATCCGTATGTTTTCGCCATAAATCGGCTTGAGATTTCCAACGAGCGTACTCGCCAGCTTCGGCGGATTCATCGCCTGTATGTCTATGTCATGGGGACTTACCCACATCTCGCCCCCGAGCATGACCTTCTGCTGCGCGGAGCCGAACAGGACTATCCCGGCCCGTTCGGACTTCAGGGTTCCATACACTATATCAACTGCCCCCCTCTCCTGGAACAAGTCCATGCTCCCTATTACCTCTTTTATAGTCGTCGCAGTCGCAGCCCGCGGCGGCTTGAATGAAATCTCGCCAATCTCCCTGCCGACTGAAAGTCTTGTGAACCACTGCCCTTCCCCGCTCCGCATGTATCTGAGCCAGTCGCCCTGCCCGCGTCCTGCTTCAATCTGCGCCAGCCTCATTTCCGGCGGGATGCCTGTCAAATCAATCCTTGCCGCATATTCCTCCATAGGTATTCTCACCATCTGCTCCTCAAACACCGTATGCGGGAACGGTTGCAGACCGCGGGGGTTGAACAGGACATAACCCTCTGTTTCTATTCCAGGAACTCCTTTGAAGAATGAGAATTTGGTTATCTTGCCCTCGAGCTCCGTCCCGGTTTCAAGCCCTCTCATCCACCGGATTTTTCCAGCCTGCTCGTAATACGCTCCGGTCCATACCCTTTGGGTTATCACTCCTTCCGATGCCTGGTGGATCTCAATTTGCTCCAGCCCGACCCTGCCAGCCATGCCTGACTTGATTGCCCTCTCGTATCCGTAGGATGCCCCTCCGAAAAGAGCGCCCATGCCCATGCCCATCAGCATGGAGCCTCCCATTTTTTGGTAGTCCGGCGGCAGATGGTAGAGCATTAGTTCGGAAGCGGTATACGTCCCGCTTGTAGCCCCGAGAGTCACCGCACCAGCACCCATCCTCTTGCCAAGCTCACCGACTGTCCCGAATACGTCTTCCCTCGGGATTATCTTGAAAGCCGGACCCATCTGAGAGCCTACGAAAGCCATCATGAGCCCTGAAGTCCCGCCCGCCAAGAATTCCACACTCATCGCCTTTGTGTCCGAGAACGCCGGCTGGCCCGTAATTGCCTTGAAGCCTTCTGCAAATGCAACTCCCCCAGCTCCCCAGATTGCAAATGTCTTCAATGCCGCCCCTACTGGCATCGTCGCACCCATCAGCATGGATACCCCGCCCAGGACTTCCCCTGGATGTTTGTATGTGTAGGTGTATGGGTAAGTTCCAACATTCCACGCTGTCTGCAAGTTGATGTTTTTACTGAACCAGTTAGTTTCCCTGACCGCTTCCCCAAAACTTCCGATTGGGGTCGCCACTTCAAATAATGCCTTACCGTAACCTCCCGCAGCCTCCAACCCCGTAGCTATGAATACTGCCTCACTATATCCAAGAGGACTTAATTTTTTCCATTGGGCATTCCATCCCGCTATCTCTAATAATTTGTCGGCTGTCGATTTTGTTGGTGCTGCCGATTCCTTGTATCCGGGTATTATTTCGAACTCCGAACTCGGAAGCATATTCAGCATGCTGGAGAATGAGACTGAACGGCCATGAAGGAGTGCCTTGCCAGAATAAAATGCCTCCTCAACCCCTTTCCCGTAACCGATATCCGTGCTGTAGATCACATCCGGCTTGATTACTGAAACCTTGGAGAACATGACCTGTATGTCAGTCGAAGCCCGCTGGAACCCGAATTTCTCCTCCCCATAATAAGAGACGAGGCTTCCAGCCAGATTCGTATAATTCCCGCCGACCCTCCTGGTCGAAAATGACGCAACCGCCTGCGCCACTGCCTTCTCTCCGGCAACCGCCTTGTAGAGCGGTGTGTCAGCCCAGCCGGTTCCCTCAGGAGATGCAGGTCTCGCGAAGGAAGGCCCGAACCCCCAGAGCTGGTTGTCCTGTGCCTGTGAAAGCTGCGACTCGGTTTGCATGCTGCCGATGGTCTTCCCCTTCATCGAGCCGGAAGTGTAATAGACCGCCCCGTATTTCGTAGTGCCGAGAGCCCCGCCGGTAAATCCCTCAAGGCTCTGCCTCCCAGCCTCTATGACCGATGCAGGAGTCCCCTTCGGGTAAATCACAACCTGCACCCCGGTTGTCGGGTCGATATAACTCCTGCTCGACAGAGGAAGCCCTCCCATGTAAACCTCAGGCCCTGTCTGCGGCAGCCCGTATCTCTCGGGAGGCAATCCAGTTCCGACTTCAGCCGCAAGCCTCCCTCCGCCTTCGGAGACATACCACAGCCTGCCGTACTGGTATTCGACGGTCCTGCCGCCAACAGTGTACTGCCTTCCAGCAACCATGCCGGCAGTGTCGACAGGCTTTCCCGTCCCTGTGGTCGCAGTCTGGCCCTGCGGGGTGGAACTTCCCGCCGGAGCCGAGGAAACAGCCATCAGAGCTTCACCTTCGTTTTCATAATCCTCACAAAATCCTTATTATCGATACCAATATTCTTGGGAATTGTGATAAGTAATTGGTCATTACCGCCTTTCCAAACTTGCCTAATCGCACTTGATTTCATAGTCTTCCTCCTTTGTAATTAATTTGACTGTCACATTTGGAAAAGCACGCTTGAAATTTTTTAATTCTTCTAATTTATCAAGTATAGTTGGATTGTTATTGTGTGTTTTAGCTTGAATCACCATAACCTCATTACCTTTAAACGCAATTAAATCTAAAAGTTTTGTTGGATATTCAGTCTTAAAAACTACCCACCCGTCATTTTCAAGTTTCTTTTTAAGAGTCAGTTCGAAATAAAGTCCGACTGCGTAAGTATTACTAACTCCTTTTATCCTGACAATATCATTGATATGCCTGCACTCAACTGAACAGAATTTTTTTATTTTGAATGCATAGTCGTGGGGGGAATCCTCTCTATGTATTTCTTTACCACAGGTTAAGCAGTTTTTAATATTATTATTCACCCTAATATTACTGGGTTTTCGCTATTAAAAAGTATCGGGGCGAAATTCAGTCCCTGTGGACTATTGAGCCGATGTGGTTGGAGTTGGCTATCCTCTTTCCCGCCAGGATCCTTTCAACCTCAACTCTTGCTGTCTCGAAGTATTTTTTATCTACATCAAGAAGGTCCTTGCGCGTCTCTCCCGAGTAAAACCCTGCCCCTCTCAACCTGTGCTTTTCTCCCATAATGACCCTCCTCTACTGAAGCGTAAGGCAAGAATTTGGTAGGTAGCCAATCCATGCCGTGCAAGTCAAGGTTTAGTTTCCGGTTATTCTTCTTCATTTCACGACCTCCAGCTCCCATACGATTTCGTCTGCATCCCCGATGTAAAACCTCCCGATTTTCCCGTAGTATGACGGGCTTATGTTTATCAGCCAGTCCAACGGCTTCATCAGCTTCCTGAACAACCTGCCCCTCCAGCTCATCAGTTCGGGGAAGCCTGCGAAGATGTAGTTGATGTGCGTGCTTACCAGCCTGAACTTATTGCTGTTTGGGGGGGTGAAATACTCGATTGAGTTGTGGGCAAAGTCCTTCCTGTGGGTCGGGTTGGAATGCGCCCACTCGCTGACTCCGTAAGGGACGACCAAGAATACCCTACCCTTCGGCTTGGTTATCCGCCATATCTCATCCATCACCGCAACCGTGTCCTCCAGATGCTCCAGGCAGTGGTGCGAATAGACAGCATCGAACTCGTCGGCTTGGAAATAAACCATGCAGTTGTCCCTGTCTTTCCCGCTCCAGGGGAATATGTTTATGTCTGCTATCACATCCGCCTTGCTGTCTGGGTCTATGTCAACACCGACTATCTCTCCTTTGTAGGGGCAGCCCTTTCCCTTGTAATTGCCGCAGCCGAGTTCGAGGATTTTCATGGTTTCACCCCTCTTCTTTCATCTAATTTTCTGATTTTATCTTTAGTAAGCAAATATTTACATCCGCAGTAGTCTGCATCTTTTCCGCACCATTCACAAAATGTCATAACTTCACCCCTCTTTTACCACTCCTTTTTTTGCAGTTTAGACCTTTCTGTGATGAAAAACCTTGCTGTCGTCTTTGCTGTTTTTGTTTTCTTCTTTCTCGACTCGCAGATGATGTCCCCTGCATTGATGTCCCCTGCAGTGATGTCCCCTGCATTGATGTCCCTTGCATTGATGTCCCCTGCAGTGATGTCCCCTGCAGTGATGTCCCCTGCAGTGATGTCCCCTGCAGTGATGTCCCCTGCATTGATGTCCCTTGCATTGATGTCCCTTGCAGTGATGTCCCATGCAGTGATGTCCCCTGCATTGATGTCCCCTTTGACTGTCAGGTTATACCTTCCGCTCCCTGCACACCTGATTGATGTTTCAACTTCTATGCTTTCCTCGAATACGGTGTCCTTCTCAAGGACTAATTCCTTAAATTGTTTCGTCATCCGTAATCCCTCCCTTTCCCGTTCTTCTTCAGCTCACTCACAATGAACGCCAGCTGCTCGGAATTCGTCGAGTTCAGCCTTATTGATTCAAGGACGAGCTCCGCAAGCCGATTGGTCGTTCCCTGCTGGTTTTTAAGCAGTCCCGCGCCCTCATGGATAAGCCATTCGTAGGTCATCAGGTCGTCCTTCACCAGGCTCGGGTTCTCGCTGAGTTCGGACTTGGAAAACTCAACCTTAGGTATTTTGGGCTGCGTCCTCGTCTTCGCCCAGAAGTGAGAAGAATCAATCCTCATGTCAAGCTTCCTCTCGCAGAAGTCAGCGTCCTGCATTATGAACTTCCTCAGCACCCGGAAGTCCAGCTTCCTGTTCTCGACCGTGAATTCCTCGAAGTCCTTGGTCGTCCATTTTGTTATGATGATGCCGTGCTTCCTCGCGAATGTGCTCATGCACTTCCATGCGATTGTACCTGCCTCGAAAAGCTGCTCTTCCACAGTCAGGCCTGCGGGGTGCGAGATCCACACCTTCAGGCAGTTCCCGACTGAGTGGATGACCGGAACGCGGCTGAACCAGTTCTCCCAGACCCCCATCGGTATGTTCTTGGCCTTCCCGGTGTACGCGATCCTGTCATTCCTGTTGTTGTACTGATTGCACCGAGGCAATGGCTGCGCTCCCTGGTACCAGAACACGAACAGCTTCCTGTGCATCTTGAAGTTCTGCTTCCTGCGAACCTTTTCCGAGCCGAGCGTGTGCTGTAAATACGAGCTATTTACTGATGTAGTCGTATCCACGCCTGTAGAAAGGGGCTGTTTTACGACCCCGTTTACGACCCCTGTTACGACCCCCCCATTCCAGCCTGAAAGCAGGGCCTGGCCTTCCGGCGCTTGTGTCATGCCCTTGTGGTATTCGGACTTGGTCATAGAAATGCCTCTACATCCTCCTTCTTTTTGTATTCTTCCAAAGCCTCTTTGAAATGTCCACAATGAACGTAGAACTCTTCTTCAGCTGGAACGAGTCTGTGATATATACTATTCATAACTTCTTGCAATTCTTCAGGTGAGTTAGCTCCCTCTGCTTTCCATAGAAATTCTTTTATGAACCAGAATGGAAGCTTCGGAGAGATGTAATAAACCCGCTTGTCTTTCGTGTATCTCTTGTGTCGGCTTGTGCATTCCTTCATTCCGAGTTCTATGCGTTCCCTGCTCCACGAGTTGAAAGGTATTTCATCTTCTGTCATGCCGATTCCTCCATTAGGGTGAGCTGCAGGCCGTCCCTGACGGACTGCCTGACCTTGATGAGATTATGTTGCTTCACCCATTCCCAGACAGCCCCAACATGGGAGCAACTCGGCAGCCCGGCATTCGGGTCTTTTTCATACCTGCGCTTTGCAGACTGGAAGCCCTGGCAGTTGCATTCCCACTCGAACTCCTTGCTGTTCCTTATCTCGTATGTGGTGGAGTTGTAGCCCTCAATCGGCTTGCAGAGGAAGACCCTGTTCTCCCTGTCATATTCCACGCAGCCATACTCGACGAACTTCATGACCTTGTGCTGCTGGGTGTGCCTCAGCTCCCTCGCATGAGCCGAATAAAGCTGCACCCCGTTGTCCCCGTTCATTCCAGCATCACCTTGCCCTTCCGAATTTTCCTATGCTGTCATAAAGTTCCTTGCTGCATTTCGCCGAACAGCAAGCGGTTCTTTTCAATCTATGGTAGAATGGTTTGCTACATATCGCACAGTGTTTATGCAGCCTCTTTTCATTCGTCACCTTTCCCATCCTCCATTCTGTATTCGCTTGAATCGTGGACACTTGGTGTAACCGCCGTGCTGCTCGACTGCCTCCCTGCAACTGACGCATTTATACCCGACGACCTCGACCCTTCCGAGGACATCATCCTCGTAGTTTTCATAATGGCAGGTCATGCTTTCACATCCTTCCCGTATACCCTGAACCCTGTCCCGCAGTCCAGGCATCTTACCAGCCTGTCCTTCTCCTCGCAGTTGTCACTCCCGCATTTCGGGCAGCTGTAGCACATCCTATCCCTCCGTTCCCACCATGGGTTTGCGGATGCATTTCGCCTTATTAGGCGAAAGCTTTTGAGCCGAAGCTCAAAATGCAAGGCGACCAAACCAGACCGCACCTGCAAACGGAGCTGGGGGGTGGATGATTGGATGCACAGACTAACTTTGGTCTAACGTCCTCAGCCCCGATTCCGCCCCATGATGGACTACCTCGCGTTGATAACCGTCTCATTCACGCTTCCCGAAACCGAGCAGACGAAGCCCGCCTTGCTCAAGGAATCAAGAACCTGCTCGACCTCGCCGACGGTCTTTCCGGTCATGTTTATTTTCATGGTCTCAATCCTCCTTTTTTTATCAGAATTTTTACTTTATCACACCATTCTTCGTAACATGACTTGCATACCCCTATCGTGTGGTCAGGATTTTTTCCTCTTGGAATTTCGTAATTTGAACCCTCCCCTCCGCATATCCAACAACAAATTTTCATGCTGGGACCTCCTCGAAAAGTTTCTTGTAGCGTTTCATCCACCAAGCGGGTTCTTTATCTCACGCCATGCACGGCACGCCTCACAACCGCACCTGACTTCATTCGATTCAGTCATGATCATCACTCTGTCAGTTTCTTTTGCGGCGGGAATAACTCGAACTGGATTTCCTCTCCGACTGCTATCTTGAGTTTTTTGCCAGTGATGGATACCTTCTGGGGCGGTACTTCGTCCTCCTTGTTTTTCACTTCTGTGAACGAGGTCCTTATCTGCTCCTTCTCGCCTTCATCGGTTTCTGTCGTCACAGTCTTAATCTCAGTGCATTTCGCATTAAGTTTTATTTTTTCCATTTCCATTACCTCCGTTAAGGATTTTGACAGCCATGCAACGTACATCCCGGATTAGCGGATCCGCATGGGAATAGAAATCGTCCAGCCCGGGCTTGCATTCCTGCTTCAGCCTGGCAACCAGCAGAGCTGCTTCTGGTTTTGCTGGCATCTACTCCACCCTCTCGAAAATAATCCTCCCGTTATCAACTATGACCTTGAAGTGCTCGCCGCTCTTGATTTTCAGTTCCTCGACTATCTTCGTGGACAGGTAGAAGCGGCCCGCCCCCTCGCTGTCAACAAAGATGGAAGTTATATCGGCGTATTTTTCAGGCATTCTTAATCACCCTTTTAGGTTATTTCATCCTTTTCAATAGAGTTACACGCAGGGGGTATATAAACCTATCGTTTCAGTCGTAATAAGCGATACAACAGAATAACGTATTTAAAGCTAAACGGAAAAAGTAGGGATATGGAAAAAGAAATTGGAAGAGTGTATATCAGCAAGCAGGGGGACTGCAGGGTTTACCTGAGAAAGGCGGTAGTGAAAGCGTTGAATCTGAAAACTAACGACAAGCTAATTATAGAAATTGATGAGAAGGCTAAAAGGTTGATAGTCACAAAGTTAGAATAGGATTTACTTGGTAGCGGGCGAAGTAATGTTTTTTGAGGGTGTGGCGAAATTCGCCTTTTATGTAATAGCGTTTATTGTTCTCGTTATGCTTGTCTCTATCGCATTAATATTACCGAGACAATATGCTGTATGTTTTCTGGCGCCATTTCTCATTATCATACTCGGCGCTCTGGCATTAAGTAAACTAAAATGGGAGTACATACTCATTGCATTAATCTTGCTTTTCATATACCTTCTATCTCCTATGTTATTCATAATTGGTACGGTTCTTGCTATACTCTATTTTGTTGTGAAATGGTTTAGAAATAGAAAAAAGAAGAAACCTTCATTTATATATAAACCAAGTAAACAAAGAAGATGGGAATTATAATAGTGATAAGAAGCAGGAAGCAGTTCTCTGCTATGATTGAATGATTAAGAGAGTTCATCTTCTAATTTCTGCCAGAGATACCATTTGCTTTCCAGCTCCTTGTCCATGAGCTTCCTTCCCTTTTGGATTTTTACCAGCCTGTTTAACTCGAAAACCAGTCTCCTCATGCGGAGGCTTCTTCTGTATCTCTCCTTGAATCTTGAGACGAATCCCGCGAGCTGCCTGTCTGCCATACCATAGCCCACCCTATAATAGACGCTCTCAGATACTTTTAAAAGCTTGTGGAGGGGGGTAACTTTCCAGTGATATTACAAAACGACCTGAGGTCGTTTTATTTTTACCTCGGTGTTCTATATAGAAGTAACACCGCTCAGCGTTTTTCACGTCTGACCAAAACTACACCCAGCAACCCGGGTTCAAATCCCGGCTGGAGTGGGGGTTCGAATCCCCCCGGGCCCGGTTCGATCCCGGGCGGGCCCATTAAACCCTATGGTACCATATAGTTTTACAGTTCGAGAGAGCAAGCCTTAAATATAACCCTGTTATAAAACATATCAGGGGGGGAGGGGCAGGGCGCGGAACAAAACTGTCCTGCGTTACATGGTTGGCAGTTCTACCATGCGACTGCCCTACCTCAAAATTCAGGCTTTGCTAAAGAACTCGCCGAATGAGCCGACTTTCTGAGCAGGACGGACTTTCTTAGCAAAGCCCAAAATTCACTTCTTCTCCTTCCTCATCTTTGCGCTTTCCTCCTTTCTTTGCGACCGAGATAATGCGCTACGACTGGAAAAATTGGCAACCCAAAGATTATGAGAAAGAAAATTATACTAAACAGATATCTAAGTGCCTCCAATATTTCCATATAGAATTATTTATATTCTGGAAGTATATTAACCTTGCTTCCTCAGGAACTTTTCCAGCTCCTTCTCGAACTCGGCCCTCAGCCTCGGGTTGTTGTTAAGGACTTCCCGGGTTGCCAGGAGCCACAGCTTCGTCTTCTCGTCCAGAGCAATCGCGACGTCCGGCCTCAGGGGGTAGCTGCATACCCCGCAGTAGTTGAGCTCAGCCCCGTTCAGCTTCTTGCAGCGGGGGCATCGGACAGGGGTCAAGCGGCTCCTTTCCTCTTTCACTTCCAACTTGCCGTGTATCCTCTGTATCGCCTCGTCCACGTCCTTCGAGTGCATGGAGATATAGACGTCGCACATGGCGGTCTGCCTCCAGCCGAAGAACGCCTTGAGCTGGGAGGTCGTCAGGAACTTCGCGAGGTACGTGGCCCGGCTGCTCCTCCAGGCATGGGGATGGGCCGGCTTCTGAATCCTGCATTTCCGGGCTATCTTTTTTATCATCTGCTGGAGGCCGTAATAGTTCAGCGGCTGGTTCCTGCTCCCATAGGAGATGTCCGTCCAGAGGGGGGCGTTGATGTCGTCCTTGAGCGGGTGGTTCTTGATCCAGTCCTTCAGGTACGGAACGGGCTCGATGACCCTGCAGACCCGGTCGCCTGTCTTGCCCGAGAGCCTTATCTTCGCCCCATTGTCGTCGAACTCTACGCTGCCTATCTTCAGCCCGAGCAGTTCGGAGGCCCTCGCGCCGGTGCTCCACAATGTCATGATGATAGCCCTGTCCCTCAGCCATTCGCAGGCATCGACCATCTCCAGGACATCCTCTTCCGTAAGCATGTTCTCCGGCAGCTTCCTGTTCGCATTGTGCACGGTAACTTTTATGTCCTCGATTTCGATGGGATGGGGATCCTTGACAAGCCAGCGGTAGAACTGCTTGAACATGGTCTTATAATTCTGCTTCGTGTTCGGCGCGAGCTCTGAGGAGTTGATGGTACCCACAAAAGTTATAACGTCCTCCCTTCCTTGGAATTTGCTCCAGGACTTCTTCTTCAGCTTCGTCAGGTTCTTCAACAAGGAGACTATCTTGAGTGAGGATCTGTCGGACAGGTTCACGACCGCCCGCCGTTCATTGATGAATTTCAGGATGAGAGCCTTGTCCCCCTTGCTTATCGAACTGTCCTCTTGGAGGTAATGGATGGCTTTGTCTAAGGTCCATACCATGATAGACTTAAGGAGGATACTCATATATTAATTTGTTTTACTAACACTGATCTTGAGTCTCTGAGAAATGAATCAGAACTTATCGGTAGCAAGTACAGCACTCATCCGCATACCCGACCTGCCTCAGTTCGCAGCAGGCTACCACGTCAAAATAAGGCCCGAGTCCGTGCAAATCCAAGAGTTTCTGCCTGCAAGTCCGGCTGTCTATCGTGGTATTCTGCACTGGCACTTGAACCGTATTGTTGTATATGATGGTCGTATTCGTGCCTGTGCAGTTGATGTCCAGAAGCGTCTTGTTGAGCGCATCGAGCTGGTTCTGGAGGTTTTTGTCCTGTTCTTTCAGCGAGTTTATCCTCTGAAGGCTATCCTCAGACGTTAAATTGACCTGCTGCGAGAGGGTGTTCTGGGCGGTGGCGAGGTATGCGAGGTATGAATTGACTTGCTGCTTGTATGTGTCATTGAACTTATCCAGCTCTCCGATCCTGCTGTTCTGGCTTGCGAACCTCTGATCCACCTTCTGGGCGTACGAATTGAATACCGAGATTGTGAAGAATGCGCATAAGACAGAGAAGCTGATTGGGATTGCGAACCAGAACCTATTGTCTATTTTTGGGAAGTTCATTCCTGGTACACCCCGAATAGATTCTTTGCGAATTCGATTATGATGTTCTTGATGACAATCGACATGAGGATTATGACGATTGGCGGTATGAGGATGGCTGCGAAGACATTGTCCAGTATAGTGCGGTGCCTGTAATCCCGCAGATGGTTGAGATGTCCCTCTGCAAGATTCAGGAACTTATCTTCTATCCTCATCCTTCTCCTCTTTCTTCACCATGTCCGCCTGGATTTCGACCATCGCCCAAATCCTGACGCCTTCCCCAACCATGTCAGAGTCTATGTGCTCTGTGACATAGCATACGGTCCTGCCTCCGGTCGGCAGATCATACTGCCCCTTCGGGTCTACCAATATCTGCAACAACTGCATTTTCATTTACCTGCACCTCCTGAGGCTTTTGAGCCTCCAGTTCAGCACGATAATTCTTGAGCCATAGCGAAATGGTCGCGTCGTCTATCCCGAGCTCGGCGGATATCCTCGCCTGCGACCAAGGCGAACTAATCTTCTTGTTCAGCACGAACATCGCCTTTGCGAGGCAGCTCCTCAGCTTCTTCTCCCTGTCGGATGTCTTCTCCTCAAGGTAATGCTCCTCGAAACTCATCTCCTTCTTCGCGGGGTCGGAATATTTCTTATAGATTACTTCCTCTTCCGGCGGCATCTGCGGGAACTGGATGAAGCCGAGGTAGTTCGGGATTTTCTCGTAGACGCCGAGCTGGAACTCGAGGTCATTCGCTATTTCCGAAACGGACATCTTCTTCGTCGCCTCCTCGTATATCTTGAGGTTCTGCTTCATGTTCCATGGGTCCGGCTTGAAAGGAATCGGCGACTTCCCCATTATCACCGCAAACCCTCTTTCCGGGATGTGCACCCAGTAGTTCACCAGCGTCTTCGTGAAGCTGCTCCTCAGGTCGTAGAAGTTCGGGATGCAGACGATTACCACCTGGTGCTTTATCCTCGTGGTATTCAGGGTCTCGAAAAGCGACTTCTGGACTTCCTGGTACCAGTTCTGCCTGTAAAGCGCCTTGATGCCCTCGTCTATTATTATCACGCTCCGCTCCTCGAGCGTCCAGATCCTTTCCTTGATTTGCTTCGCATATGGCTTGAAGAGGAAGTTTCTCAGTATGTCGGCTTTCTTGTCGATAAACCCGCTGATCCACCAGCTGAGCGTTGACTTTCCGACTCCCTTGTCCCCTGTGATTACCATTGAGACATCGAACTTCTTCTCAAGCCTTGGGATTATCTCCTTCTTCGCGAAGTTGTCAAGCGGCTTGATGAAGTCTTTCTTGTCTATGAGCTGGTCGAGATATCTTTGGACTTCCATTTCAGATCCTCCATCTCCTTGAATCCCTTGCTCAGATCCCTCTTTTCTTTCGTCGGGACATCGAACCCGAACTCATGCTTCAAACTGAGCACCTTGTTATAGAGGTCCCTTATCCTCTTGTACAAATCCCAGGGGCAGTCCACCATGCAGATATCGGATTCGGGACGCTGCATGGTCCGTATGCCCATTATCACCGCCTTGTTATCATTCACCTCGTTCAATGCGAGCTGGAATACTTCCTCGAATTCCTCATCAAAACGTTTTCGGATATCCGAGTTCTCATATGCGAAGCGCCTGAGCTCGCTGTATACGGTGTACACCGCCCCGGTTGCGAAGAGTATCCTTGACGGGTCCTCCTGAATCATGATATCGTTCAGCAGGATGAGTACCGCTTGGGAGGCAGTCGTTATGAACATGCCCAGCCTCTCATAATCAAGAGCGCCCATGTTGTATTCCGCAGTCTTTACTGGCTTCTCGGGCATCATCCCCCTCCAGGCAGGATGTATCCCGTCCTGTTCACGGCTTCTGCGAGCTTCTCGGATGCCTGCGCCAGCCTCTCTGCTGCTTGTGTGTTCTGGCTTAGTGCCTGGCTTATCATCCCGCTGATGTTCTGCAATATCAAGAAGGAGAATATGACGACTACTGCAAAAATCATGTAAATCCCGTATTTGCCCAGCCAGGTTTCGAGCTTGAACAGAGTGGAATTCCTCTCCAGCTCGTTTATGAAGGCGGTCTTCGAATCGTGCCTGATTAACGGAAGTATTTTCAGAAGGTCCTTCTCGTAGACTTTACCATTCTTGTCCACGAGCTGGACCTTGTCCATGCTTATTCCTGTTGGATGGGCCTCACCGACTTCAGGTATGACGAGGATGGCGTATTCCCCCCACATCAGCTCCTTGTCCGGGAATTTCGGGCCTCGGAAATCCCCGTTCTTCAGCTCCATCATGTCCTTGTCTCCGTCTTTGTAGAACCTCAGCCAGCTTGTGTATACCTCCGGCCCGTTTGCCAGCATATTAAAGACGATGGTGGGGGTCGGGAACTTCTTGAATATCCACACCCCCCGCCTCCATGCCATGAATATTATGATGCCGACGATTGCAAGTATTATCAAACTAATCCATAAGGCAGCCCCCATGATGGAGCTTAGCATATCTGGAGGTATGGAAAATCCAGGTATGAGTTCAGTCATAATCTCATTCCTCCTTTTTATCTTCCCCCGAACAGCTTGAGCGGCCCCAGATTCCACCCTCCCGAACTCTTCTGCTCTACTGGACGGTTGGATGTCACCTCAGTTACCGACCTGCTTTCGTGGAACTTCTTGCGCTCCTCTCCCCCTATGGGCCTGGTGAGCGCGAAAAACACAATATCCCTGATCTTCTCCATTATGAACGGCCATGTAGTCGTCTCCATGCCGAAATCCTCCTGGTTCAGAAAGAGGCCCTTGGCTACTGCATCTGATATTGAAAGGGCGAACTTGTAGGCCTCGGCTTCGCTGATGTTCCCCATAAGGGTATTCTTGCTTGTCGGATCCCTGAGCATTGAGATGATGTAAAGAGTACCTTCCTCATTCAGGAATGGCTTTGCATCTGGGTTATTCGTAATCCATCTTATCGCTTTCCCATCAGTCACCTTGACTTCATGCTTCATATCGTGGTAGAAGGCATCAAGCAGATCATCATACATCAGCATCCATTTGGTCGTTTCCTTGTCATGCAGCTGCCCTGAAACTATGACATTTTGGGTTGGCTGGGGGATTTCTCCCATGTCATAAGGTTAGTATGCAGGGGTTTTATATAAGTGAATATTTTCGGGAGCAGTTACGTCCTTATAAGTCTTTTTTCTAAATTCCAATATGTAAACTCTAATTTAATAATTATAGTTAGTAGAATAACCATTTCCACGCGCACCATAGGGGAGATGACATAATACTGGTGAATGTCACGTTTAAAGTTTGGCTAATACCTTTTTCCTGTGACAAAATATTCCGGTTAATATAGTTGTATGCTTATTACATTACCATGGCGCTGTTCAAGAAGCCAATCCCCTTTGCGATAAACAGCATGGAGGAGATATTCGACATGGGCCAGCTGTTACATAATCCTGAGCAGCGTGCATTATTCTACACGCTTTATGTGACCGGTGCAAGGGTGAGCGAGGCGCTTGCAATTACGAAGCGTGACATTTGGGAAGGGGAAGATGGAGGAAGGGAGGCATACATCTTCAAGGTTATGACCCTGAAGAAGAAAAGTATGCTACCAGTAAGGACTTTACCAATACCGAAAGAAGGGATTGAAGGTAAGATGGCTGCCGACATCTGGGCTTGGAGAGAATGTAAGGATGATGAGAACGCCAAGCTATTCCATTATTCCAGAACCCGAGCATGGAACATCTTCTCGCATCTGGTATTTGATATTCGAGCTATAACCAAAGAGAGGGAGTATATTGAACTGCTTGATTTTAAGATGCACCCGCATTATCTCAGGCATTGCAGAGCTACGCACTTTGCTGTTTACCATGGTTGGAGTAACCCCTATCAGTTCATGAAATGGTTTGGGTGGGATGACCCAAAAAGGCCTATGATTTATATACAACTAAACTGGAAAGATTTGTTGAAGCTGTTTCCGAAACCTGAAGCAAGGTCTGATTCGAGCATGAGCAATTCAGCGGTGCCGGGAATTGGAAGCCCATGAAGTTGTCACATAGGACATACGGCTTCGAGAAGTTGACGGCTGCGGTACTCAGGAACTGGCTCACCTGGCGTGCCTTGCTGGCACCGTCTACCGCAGTCCAAAGGAACACCGCAATCAGGAAAACAAGCCCGACGCTTAGTGCGAATTGATACCAGGCCTGTTCCCCTGGGGACATCTCGTTGAACCTGTCTATGAAGTATTCCTTCAGCGGATTCCTTATCTCCCTTCCTGCTATTTGCGTAATCTCATCTCCGGGATTTCCAATACCCCATACAGTTCCTCTTCGACTTCATGTGTTTTTCTCATGCTCCGCAGCTTCGATTCCTTGACTACCACGATTGTCTGTCTGCCATTCCCATTGTTCTCCTGCATAATAGGTATGAGCCGGGTAACCTCCTCCTTGCTGAGCTTGATTCCTTCCTTTATGAGCCTATCATGGACCCTATCCACATACTTCTGGAATTCAGGAGCTACCCACATCTTGACTCCTTTATATGTCAAATCATCCCCTTTTCCTCCCTTTTCCTATGTAATCCGCCACTCCGAGGATTACCCCGACCAACGCAATGGCAATTATCAAGTAAAGGACCCAGTATATCGGATTGAGCATGGAGGCGAGCAAGTTCTTTTGTGACGTGGTGTTTACGACACTGCCCCAAGTGAAGCTCACTGTATTTGTTGATGCGTCGAAGGAGGAGCTCGTTATCCTCACTTCAGACGTGGATAACACTTCTATTGCAAGCACTATTGCCACGGACATCATGATAATAGCCATAAGCAGATAGCCGAGCTTCCATGCTGGATCTTCCTGATGCACGCTAAGGTATACGAACACACACACCATCAATCCCGTTACAATCACACTTATCATAGACCAATCACCTCCGGCTGTGAGAACAGCCCCAATTATACTTAAGAATTGCGATAACGGCGGATCATTCAGCTGCAATGTCTGGTTATGCGGCGAGAAGGCACAGGCCGACGCGGTGCACCATTCGCAGTTCCAGACATATATCCCGTCCGCCAATGGTATGGTGAAATTCGTCTGGTTGGAAATCCCTGAAACCTCGTTTGTCGCGTACAGCGCCCATGTATTGTTCAGGGTTATCCACAGGCTCGCATTTTTAAGGTCGGATTGCGAAGTCGCGTTGCAAGTGAAAACCACCCCTCCCTGCCCGAATGTGACGTTGGCTGCAGTGACCTTTATCTCGGCGCTGCTGGACTCCCCGAAATCAAGCCAGCTGAACAGTATGGTTGAAACACTCCTTATCCTGTTTGCAGAATCGCCGAAGCTTGCATAGCTGCTTACGATGAGCGAGATCTTCCTCCACTGGTTTATCAATTCTTTATATATCACCGAGTCGGTTGCGGTTATGCTTATCCTTATCTGGCGAATGAGATTCTCCCCGTATGCCGCGAAGTCAGCCGCCAGTTTTGTGAAGACCGAGTTCTTGGCTACCCATTCTCCGTATGCAACCGAGTCGCTCAGCCCCCTTGTGAATATCGCCGTCCTGCTGGCTGACTCATAGTAGGTTATGAAGTTCGATACCGTTATGTTGTTGACATATGCTGCTGTGGATATGAACTCCCCAAGAATATTCTCGTAGTAGGTTGCATAGTCGCTCAGGACTCGGGAGAATGCGGATTGCTTTGTCACTTGCTCGTAATACGTTGCGAAGTCGGCTGCGGTTCTGGAGAACTCTGATAACTTTACTGCATTCTGTCCATAGGTCGCGAAATCGGCTGACATCCTGCCGAAGATTGCGGACTTCAATACGTTCTCCCCGTATGCCGCGAAGTCGGTCAATGTCTTTGACAACTTTGCCCTGCGGTCTATTGACTGGTAATAAGTTGCGTTGTCCGTCGCAGTCCTGCTGAATTTCGACAGCTTTGTTATTGATTCCCCATAGGTTACATAGCCGTAGGATATTCTCGGGAACAGGAGCGTTCTTACCAGCCCTTCCCCATAAGTTGCGAAGTCGCTGGCTAATTTCTGGAATGCCGCCGACTTCCCTATGTTCTCCACGTAAGCCAGGAAGTCGGACTTGACCCGCATGAACTTGGACTGCTTTGCTATGTTCTGCCCGTAGGTTGCGTAATCGCTTGCGAACCGAACCCGTTTCATCAGAACACTGGCGGATTCCCCGTAAGTAATGTAACTCGAGACGTTTGCATGGTTCAACAACCCTGCCGCAGTTGAGTAATTCAGGAAGCTGAACGTTATGTTGAACAGGGACGGGGTGTAGTTCTGCATAGCCATTAATCCGATATAATTATTATAATTCTGGTAGAATGGAGCCATATAGTCCGCAGTATTGGTAAGGTTGTTAAGCGTGAACCAGAAGGTTCTACCGCTCCAAACGTTTGCCTTTGTCTTAGTCGTGTAGTTGATAGTCCCCACCTGACTCGTGACCTTGCTGTAAAACATATACAAAGTCCCTGTCCCGTTGTATGTCAGGTAGGGGTGGGTGGTGGTGGTCAAGCCTCCGGTAACCAAGGTTGTCTCGGAACTCCTTAGGTTCGTGGTGTAGGTGTAGTTGAGGTATTTTATGGCTGAACTGCTTAGGAATACGAAATGTGCGTTATCCCCCTCTGCGACAACATCATGCATATTCGCTGACGCGCAGGTGCTTGACGAGTTCACGACGCTGTTCCAAGCAGCCCCAGTCCAGCTTCTAATGTACAACCTTCCCGAACCTGTGCAATATGCAGCGAGAATCTTTCCTGCTGTCAGGGGAACTGCCGAAGCGATATAAGAAAGACTGGAAGTGTAGTTTAACTGGTATGCGAACCCGCTTGCGGTTGTCCAAGTCCCATCATTCGTTGATGATTTCGTGATGAATGGATAAACGGTAGTGTCCGCTGTGTTGTTTACGTAAGCTATCCAGGGGTAACCCTGGTCGTCAATAGCCAAGCTTGGATACCTGTAAGTTCTGGTCGCAGTCGCAGAAATGGCGGTCTGCTCCGCAGCACTCCACGTTATCGAGCAGTCGGAGTTCGGAATTCCCCTCCTGTAAAACATAGGGGTATTCTGCGTACTCCTATCGCTGTATGCATAGCTCACATACGTCCCGTTATACCAGACCGCAAAATTTCCACCAAAACAATCCGCAGTATTGCATGGTCTTACAGCAGTCCGGTTGACAAAACTAATCCCATCTACACTGCAGCTGTAGCTTATGTTCGTCCCGTTGACATACCAGTTCCAGAATAGCCCAGATGCGTAGAATGTGTGGGTTTGCGATCCGTACATGGCAATAGCATACGCAGTCGTCGAGGTGTTGATAATCGTCGAGCCGAACCCGAATTTTGCGCTCTCCCCGACTTTAAAGCCGTTTGGGAATGAGATTGTGAACGAGCCGTTGCCGTTGGTGAGGTCTATTATGAATTTGGAGAACTGGATGTCCTTCGTGACTGCTGTAAGGGGATAGCTGCCCATGTTCCCGAAGTCAGCCGTCAGCTTGGTTATGTCTGTGGAATTGGAGCAGTTAAGCCCGAGCCTGACGCTCTCGTTGGGGCTGAGGGATGCTGCAGCATTGCACAGGTTGGTAAAGCAGGCCGCCTTTGAGGCTGCAGGCTGGGCGAGGCAGTCCTTCGCATTGCTCCATAATGCAGGGTCTACTGTGAAGCCCGCCCTCCATGTCTTGTTGTCTATTGGCTTAAAACTCCAAGTCAGGTAACTGTCTATGTAGGTCTGCGAGATGATGTCGATGGTTGGGGATGCTTGGATTGGAATGCCCTCCGCCTTCGCAGAACTGATTAGGAATAGCAGAACGAGCAGTGTCCATCCGATGACCTCCCAGTTTATTCTCAAGTGGAACACCCACAGATGGGCGTCCCTACTGCACCCACATATTGTATGTTAAGTTTAATTGGTCGTTGATGTTCAAAGTCACTGATGTGTAGTTTGCCTCTGCGAACAGGTTGCCTGCGGTCGTGGTGTTGTATATCCCCGTTGTGTTGGCGACTATGTTTGTGCAGGTCGATGTGAATACGTTGTTCACCGACCAGTTGCCTACGCCCGGGCTGTATGGCGTTACCGTCGCTATGCTGAGTCCGCAGTTCGTATATAGGTTTGCCAAGTCCGTGTCCGCTGCCACCTGCCCCGCCGATGAGTTGCCGACCCCGAGCTTGTTCAGGACTAACGCAGTCCCGTTGCCCTCAACGCTCCATGCCAGCATATTCCTGCCCTTGCTGGTTATGATGTTGTGCCTGCACCCGTAGTCGTAGTAAATCCCGTCCAGCCTCGCCCCGACGCAAAGGACTCCCGTGTATTGCAGGGCATCCGGCGACTTGCTCGCCAGTTCCACTGACCCGTCTTCGCTGTACACTACCTTGTCAGCCACTACTGCTCCTGCCTGATATGCTGTCGGCAATACTGCGACATACGCAGCGACCCCGAGCAACACCAGGCACATTGCCGCTATTCCATATTTCTTCCATCCTTCCATCTTTTAATCACCTCATTTCCGGGGCGTATTGCCCCATATCAATCCTTATCCGCGTTACCATTGTTTCCATCCCATTCCTTCTTGCATTCCGTACTGCACAGCATCGTCCATCCGTCCATGCATGATTTCAGGTATCTTATTTCAGCCTGCCTTCCGCAGACCGTGCAGATGTCAATCAAGCCTTTCCACCGAAAAACCTTTTTAGCATCAGCGGGAGCACGTCGAACATGAACGCCCCTATCGTAAAGATGATGACTGTGACCATGACGTATATGAGACTGGCGAACAGGCTCGTGAGGGCGGGATACTGGTTGGAATCCGCAAACTGCATGGCGATTCCGAATGACACCATTATGAACCCGAGGGCAAGGAGGAGGAAGAATATCCCAAGGGCGGTGTACCTATTCCAGAGATGGAATGCGATGTATGCGAAGAGGAAGGGCAATGACGACACAAGGAGCATGACTGCGATTTCGAAGGCTGGCATCTTGGGTTCCTGCTGCCATATATGATATTATAACTGTCTTATATAAGTGAATATTTTGAGGGTGGGGGTGTGTTGCCCCCCACGCGAACCCCCTGTTGATTGGTAGCCGTTGTCTACTTTTTGCGTCTGCCTCTGCCTCTGCCTCCGCCTCCGCCTCCGCCTATGAAGTCGCCCACAAGCGTAGAGAGGACGATACCCGCGCAGATTATCACGACTATTATTCCCATCCACAGGAAGAATGTCATGATTGCTGCAGTTGCGTTGCCGAACGCATAGTTCATCTGTGCGGTCAGGTCTGAGCCGATTGATGTCTGAGTCGAGGATAGAACATAGAGGATTATCGCACCGAAAATCCCTATGTATCCTACGAGCATTATGTAGGCCCTCATGTCTGCAAGTCCTGCCATTTACCCAGCCTCCTTATGGGATTTTAACCCCTTGGTAGTTTGGGTATTGGCAGCCCCTCCTCGGCAATCCTCAAAATGAGCTGAACGTGCAATTCTCACGTTCAGTATATATTACTCAGGCGCTATTAAAAAGTATCGGGGCGAGGGGCGAAAGCTACCCGGATTCCCGTATGAGCAGTATGGAGGATGCGATGAGCACCACCACGCAAACCGCGAGGTATGTCCATGCGAGAAGCCCAAGGAGCCACAGGAATATCGCGGACATCGTGGAGAAGAACGACGCGACCACAATCGATTTGTTCTTCAGGTACGCGGCGGTGATTCCCAGCACGATTATGAAAATACTGAACACAACCATGGGGGCGTAATACCCGCCCGTGACCGCATTGTCGTAGCTCGCCAAGCCTTCGATGCTTGTCACATTTGTCAGGTTTGGGTACGTCATATCACAACCTGTATTTGAGCCATGCACTTATCAAGTCTATGGCTACATTAAATGTCACCAGCATCATAACCCCGAAGGATATCCAGCCGACCGGCACGCCCCCGATGTTGAAGGCGCTGATTATGTCCGCCGTTATCGCAAGGTACAGGCCGGTTATGCTGAACAGCAACTGCACGGTCCCCCAGACTGCATTGCCGGTTGAGGACAGCATATCATAAGGATTGCTGCTGATCCCGGTCTGGTTCTGCATCGAACTCTGGGTGCTGATGATAGTGGAATTTAAATTTTCTATCTGGTTGGTGAATGTGAGGTTCTGCGACTGGTTGCCGGGTGTGATGTTAGGCGAGTAGGTCGCCTGCATCGAGCTTATGAGCGTCTCTAAGGCGAGGAGCAGCACGAACCCCCCCAGAATCACCGCATAAATGAGCCCCCGAATATCCGCCATGTTCTCACGTCCTCAATACGTAGATTAACAGCCCGCAAATCACTATCAAGGCCCCGATTCCTATTGGTGGTATGTATATCAGCCCCATTATAGCCGAGAGAAGCCAGCCTGAACCAAATAAGGCGATTCCTAAGGATGGATTGATGAATACCCCGAGCAGACCCAGCGCAAGGCTGAGCAGGAATGCCGGGAACAGGCCGTTGTTGTACACCGCTTGGCTCCCAAAATTGAATGAACCCTGAATCAAGACCCCGTATGTTGATGAGGTATGGCCAATCAGGGTGTATGTCACTGTCTGGTTCATCGGACTGCTTACAGTGCAGTTGAGCGTGAAGTTCGCGGTATCGTCATCCACATCGCAGATTGTGGCACTTCCGTATGTCCCGAGCGAGCGGACAAATAGGTTGACCGACTGGAGCTGCCCGCTCGAATCATTGGCGGAACAGCTTATGTTCACGCTTGTCGGATATGATGAGTTGTCCACCATGCAGCCTGACGAAATTTGCGAGAAAATCTGGGAGAGCCCGGTCTGTGCCGACGGAGTGAGGAAAATCTGGTATGTTTGCGATGTCGGCGTGACGGGCCAGTATGCTACGGGGTATCCTGTCGCATTCACAACAAGGAGATACTGCGTCTGGTAATCGAGGTTGAACCCGGCTACCCCTGTTGCGTCAGTATATTTCTGCGCTATCGTCACCCATGTCCCGCTTATCTGTTTCTGGACCGTCACAAGCGCATTCTGGATTGCATAGCCGGAGGAGGAAATGATTTGTATGTTGCTTAGGATTGGATATGGGTCATTCAAGGGAAGCAGGTAAGCCATCACATTCGGGGAAGATGCAGTACCGACATAGTAATTCCTCGGCGAGTAGAAGCTGTCGTTTGAAATGCTTGCGGTCACAGAGTTCATCGGAGTGCTTCCATTGCAGTATTGGTTTGAAGTCCAGTTCCACATATCATCAAAGGTCTGCGATGCGGTTGTGTTCGACAGGATGAGGTCATAGTATATCTGCTGCGAGGTCGAACTTTCGTTGAAGCAGGAGATGTTCATGCTGTAGAGGCATCCGTTCTTCAGGTATTCCGACATCACTTCCGAAGCAGAGAGAGTCCTGTTCCAAATTTTAACCTCGTCTATTGTGCCAGTATAATCTGTTGTAAAAGTGGGTGTTGTTCCTAAGTAGAAAGTCGGGGTAGTTGGAGTTTTAAGTGTTGAAAATGCAGTAGAACCAATCAAAACTCCGTTCTCATAACCCGAAATATAAGAACCGTCATACACGATAGCAATGTGTGTCCATGTATAGAGTGGAGGATAGAACCACTTACTAAATATATCTACGCTCCCATTATATACACTCAAATCCCTGCCAGTATTCAGATAAATTACCCAACTGGTAGAAGCATTATACAGTCCAAAAATAACGCCTGTTTGGGATGTTGGATAAATCCACCCCGAAACTGTGAAGTTCATGGTAGTTGTTGTTGGTGAGAACGAACCTGAAACCTGTTGGTTCACCCCGTCATAGTTCAATGTGCTGTTCATCCTGTATTTGCTTGTCGTCCAAGATGCACCTGAAATTGTCCCTGAGTTCTCGCTCCCAGAACTATCAACCGTATTACTCCCTATCCCCTCATCAAACTTCCAGTATCCGACCAATCCAGTTTCAGGGAAGGTATATGAGTTCGTGTATGTGATATTCAACTGCGGTCTTGCGGTAACGAGGGCATTCTCCTTCGTGTAGAAATAATTGGCTTGACTCCCGCTTTCAGTCGTAAGTTTCACCATCAGGCTGCAATTCGTGTTCGCCTGTTTCATGCAGGCATTAACCGCATCGGTCACAGTCCAGTTATACACTCCAACACCAGCGAGTGTCGTTGCGGATTGCAGAGTGTTTGCAGATGGCTGGGTGTCCCAAGTAAGCCCAGTCTCAGTCCATGCGTTTGAGGTGTTGTAGCACTGGTGCGAAACCGCCCCCCCGACTGTGCTTGCGTTCAGGATGAGTTGGGCGTTGGTCACGGTTGTAAAGGTAGAACCTGTGGGAACATCCCAAAGCATGAATATTCTGCTTGCAGTAGTGACATACGCAACCTGCATCGAAGTCAGTGTCCCATAGTTTGTTGTAGTTGCACTCCCATTGACGAATGTGTCCGCAAGGTTGCCAGAATTGCTTTCGTTCAATATGATGAGCGGGTCTATCGTAAGCTGTTTGGTTGCATTGATGTTCCTAACCAACGCAGTCTTTGAGTCCAGCATCTCCAAAGAAGTCTTGTCCGTGACAGTATCGGAGAAGTCGTACACAATCCCCTTTATCTCGTCCCCGCCTATCCTAAAACCGAGCGCTTCCACCTTATCCGCGTTATCTAAGATAACCCCGTACTCGAATCCCCCGCGCTGCTTTATTATTACAGGCTCTACCATAAGCTCCGTATCTTTGGTTGCGGTTTCCTTCCCGTCCACCACCGCGAACAGGTCTATCCTTACGGTCTGCCCGTTGTAAGATAGTTCGAAGTGGTCGTCCCTGTATTCCAGCGAGGCTACATCCTCGAAGGGCTGCCACCCGCCTTCGGTCAACACGTTGGGCTGGTATGAATACAGCACCGCAGTCCTGCTTCCATCATCGTTGCAGTAGGTGTCGGTTATCGCTGTGCGGGAACAGACATACGAGGCGGAAGCTACAGAAACGAGCATGAGCAGGGTGATGAGGCTATTCGCGATATTGCTCATAGGGATTACCCGGGGTGCTGTATGATATCATGGCTATTGCGGAACTCATGACCAAGACGATTATCGGAAGGTTGTGCAGGATGAGCGGGGTGAATGTGAGTGTGTTGGTTACCGGCAGGAAAACCGGGTCGGACGCAATCTGGGTCCACACATTCGATATGAGGGCTGATACGGCAATCACGACGAGCTGCAATACCAGCATCACCACGAAGAAAACCGGATGGGTCCTGACGTAGTACGCGGTTATGAAAGCGGCTATGCAGTACATGACCATTATGAAGACAAGCATGTAGTCGAACAGCCCGATTGCATTCTGGGCGTATGTTATCGGCTGCAGCTGCTCTGATGTGAAGGTTGACTGGACTGACGACTCGGCTGATAACTGATTAAGCACGAGAAGGACTATCACCATCGTCAAGGCTATGGTAAGGATAAGCATCACACCATATATGACATCGATTATGTTGCTCACGCTCTTACCCTCATTAATATTTCTTCTATCTCATCAACTATAGCTTCTACATTTGCATTAATTTCGTGTTCCCAATAACGCAAGACAAGCCAGCCAGCATTCTTTAATATCTCATTTTGTTTTGCATCTCTAATTTTGTAGTTAGATAAGTTATGCCAATAATCTCCATCACAAAATACGGCTATTTTTTTATCAGGGAAAGTAATATCAGGTTGGCATATTCCGCAAACTGGAATGTGTTTGCAGTATCCTATCTCTCTGCTTGAAAATTCGTCCTGCATCTTGCGTTCTATTGAAGTATCTTTTACTGGGAGAATTATATTTAATCGTATTTTACTCCTTAATTCTCTATACTCTAAAGTTTGTTTTGATTTAGTCATTTTTTCTTGGAGTCTTTTGCTTATAGGATGATTAATTTTCTTTCCTTTGCGAGTTTCTGACATTTTTCTTTTGATTTCTTCATTCATTTTCTTGCCTAACCAATATCCTTTATGTCCTTTGTTTGCTTCAGAAATTTTTATCTTTGTTTCTTCTGATAACTGATATCCTTTATGAGATTCACTGAGATGTTTCTTCCATTCCTCTTTTTTTGTTAAGTCTTTTGGTGCAGGCATATTATCACCTCTTCCTCCTCCTGCTTCCTGTTATCACAGGCCTCAGGGTCAAGCCCGAGATGAGGCCCCTCAGGTCAACGCTTGATGCGGTTATGTCCTCCATCGATGCCGCTACCGATGGGGTGTACTTGTACTCCTTCTCAGAGAATATTTTTTCCTTGAACAGGTTCTTTGTGAAGAATGCCCCTGGGAAGCCTGGCAGGTCGAACCTGAAGTATCGGCTTCCACCGCTGAAAAGTGATGAGATTGATGATGAGCTACTCGAGGAGCTGGATGAGGAACTTGAGGAGATTGAGGAACTGATGCTGGAACTTATCGATGAGCTTACCGATGAACTCAGGCTGGATGACATGCTTGAGGAGAGTGATTTTGATAGTGAACTGAGTGAGGAACGGGATGCCGGTGATGGACTCAACAGGCTTCTTATGAGGGAATCCGACACAGACGAACTGCCTGAAATTCTTGATGAGTACGAAGCTGAAATGCTTCTTGATGGGGAGATGCTGCCCCTTGATAATGACCTTGCTATCGAGGATGACAATGACCTTGAGATTGAGGACGAGACATCCTGCTGCAATGTGCTCCTTTCGTATAACGATGCCGGTGTTGAAAGCGGGAGCAGTATGCTGCTTGCTGCCGATACTGACTGGGATGAATATGCCGGGGTTCCCATCCTAAAGAAGACGCCCCCTTCCTTGAATCCCGCCAGGATGTCCTCTGGAACCGTCAATGCGAATTTTTCGACTGCCGAGGTTGCACCCTTGAACGTTCCGATGTTCAGCATACCGCCGACATCCTTGAGCCTGTGAGGCTCAGGACCCCAGCCTGCCTCTATCGGAGTCAAAGCTGACGCTGCCTTCCTTATTGCCTGCGTCTCAAGGGTTTCACCGAAGAACCCCTCCCTGCTCAATATCGGCGCTTGTGAATACTTGCCCCAAGCGAGATACAGCCCTCCCCGCAGCTCCTCGCCGTATCCATACATGCTGTGGATGTCGAAAGCATGGATCCATTCCCCGCCAGTCCTTATTTCGATGAGGGATGCGCTCTCAGGCGAAATCCGTATGTTTTCGCCATAAATCGGCTTGAGATTTCCAACGAGCGTACTCGCCAGCTTCGGCGGATTCATCGCCTGTATGTCTATGTCATGGGGACTTACCCACATCTCGCCCCCGAGCATGACCTTCTGCTGCGCGGAGCCGAACAGGACTATCCCGGCCCGTTCGGACTTCAGGGTTCCATACACTATATCAACTGCCCCCCTCTCCTGGAACAAGTCCATGCTCCCTATTACCTCTTTTATAGTCGTCGCAGTCGCAGCCCGCGGCGGCTTGAATGAAATCTCGCCAATCTCCCTGCCGACTGAAAGTCTTGTGAACCACTGCCCTTCCCCGCTCCGCATGTATCTGAGCCAGTCGCCCTGCCCGCGTCCTGCTTCAATCTGCGCCAGCCTCATTTCCGGCGGGATGCCTGTCAAATCAATCCTTGCCGCATATTCCTCCATAGGTATTCTCACCATCTGCTCCTCAAACACCGTATGCGGGAACGGTTGCAGACCGCGGGGGTTGAACAGGACATAACCCTCTGTTTCTATTCCAGGAACTCCTTTGAAGAATGAGAATTTGGTTATCTTGCCCTCGAGCTCCGTCCCGGTTTCAAGCCCTCTCATCCACCGGATTTTTCCAGCCTGCTCGTAATACGCTCCGGTCCATACCCTTTGGGTTATCACTCCTTCCGATGCCTGGTGGATCTCAATTTGCTCCAGCCCGACCCTGCCAGCCATGCCTGACTTGATTGCCCTCTCGTATCCGTAGGATGCCCCTCCGAAAAGAGCGCCCATGCCCATGCCCATCAGCATGGAGCCTCCCATTTTTTGGTAGTCCGGCGGCAGATGGTAGAGCATTAGTTCGGAAGCGGTATACGTCCCGCTTGTAGCCCCGAGAGTCACCGCACCAGCACCCATCCTCTTGCCAAGCTCACCGACTGTCCCGAATACGTCTTCCCTCGGGATTATCTTGAAAGCCGGACCCATCTGAGAGCCTACGAAAGCCATCATGAGCCCTGAAGTCCCGCCCGCCAAGAATTCCACACTCATCGCCTTTGTGTCCGAGAACGCCGGCTGGCCCGTAATTGCCTTGAAGCCTTCTGCAAATGCAACTCCCCCAGCTCCCCAGATTGCAAATGTCTTCAATGCCGCCCCTACTGGCATCGTCGCACCCATCAGCATGGATACCCCGCCCAGGACTTCCCCTGGATGTTTGTATGTGTAGGTGTATGGGTAAGTTCCAACATTCCACGCTGTCTGCAAGTTGATGTTTTTACTGAACCAGTTAGTTTCCCTGACCGCTTCCCCAAAACTTCCGATTGGGGTCGCCACTTCAAATAATGCCTTACCGTAACCTCCCGCAGCCTCCAACCCCGTAGCTATGAATACTGCCTCACTATATCCAAGAGGACTTAATTTTTTCCATTGGGCATTCCATCCCGCTATCTCTAATAATTTGTCGGCTGTCGATTTTGTTGGTGCTGCCGATTCCTTGTATCCGGGTATTATTTCGAACTCCGAACTCGGAAGCATATTCAGCATGCTGGAGAATGAGACTGAACGGCCATGAAGGAGTGCCTTGCCAGAATAAAATGCCTCCTCAACCCCTTTCCCGTAACCGATATCCGTGCTGTAGATCACATCCGGCTTGATTACTGAAACCTTGGAGAACATGACCTGTATGTCAGTCGAAGCCCGCTGGAACCCGAATTTCTCCTCCCCATAATAAGAGACGAGGCTTCCAGCCAGATTCGTATAATTCCCGCCGACCCTCCTGGTCGAAAATGACGCAACCGCCTGCGCCACTGCCTTCTCTCCGGCAACCGCCTTGTAGAGCGGTGTGTCAGCCCAGCCGGTTCCCTCAGGAGATGCAGGTCTCGCGAAGGAAGGCCCGAACCCCCAGAGCTGGTTGTCCTGTGCCTGTGAAAGCTGCGACTCGGTTTGCATGCTGCCGATGGTCTTCCCCTTCATCGAGCCGGAAGTGTAATAGACCGCCCCGTATTTCGTAGTGCCGAGAGCCCCGCCGGTAAATCCCTCAAGGCTCTGCCTCCCAGCCTCTATGACCGATGCAGGAGTCCCCTTCGGGTAAATCACAACCTGCACCCCGGTTGTCGGGTCGATATAACTCCTGCTCGACAGAGGAAGCCCTCCCATGTAAACCTCAGGCCCTGTCTGCGGCAGCCCGTATCTCTCGGGAGGCAATCCAGTTCCGACTTCAGCCGCAAGCCTCCCTCCGCCTTCGGAGACATACCACAGCCTGCCGTACTGGTATTCGACGGTCCTGCCGCCAACAGTGTACTGCCTTCCAGCAACCATGCCGGCAGTGTCGACAGGCTTTCCCGTCCCTGTGGTCGCAGTCTGGCCCTGCGGGGTGGAACTTCCCGCCGGAGCCGAGGAAACAGCCATCAGAGCTTCACCTTCGTTTTCATAATCCTCACAAAATCCTTATTATCGATACCAATATTCTTGGGAATTGTGATAAGTAATTGGTCATTACCGCCTTTCCAAACTTGCCTAATCGCACTTGATTTCATAGTCTTCCTCCTTTGTAATTAATTTGACTGTCACATTTGGAAAAGCACGCTTGAAATTTTTTAATTCTTCTAATTTATCAAGTATAGTTGGATTGTTATTGTGTGTTTTAGCTTGAATCACCATAACCTCATTACCTTTAAACGCAATTAAATCTAAAAGTTTTGTTGGATATTCAGTCTTAAAAACTACCCACCCGTCATTTTCAAGTTTCTTTTTAAGAGTCAGTTCGAAATAAAGTCCGACTGCGTAAGTATTACTAACTCCTTTTATCCTGACAATATCATTGATATGCCTGCACTCAACTGAACAGAATTTTTTTATTTTGAATGCATAGTCGTGGGGGGAATCCTCTCTATGTATTTCTTTACCACAGGTTAAGCAGTTTTTAATATTATTATTCACCCTAATATTACTGGGTTTTCGCTATTAAAAAGTATCGGGGCGAAATTCAGTCCCTGTGGACTATTGAGCCGATGTGGTTGGAGTTGGCTATCCTCTTTCCCGCCAGGATCCTTTCAACCTCAACTCTTGCTGTCTCGAAGTATTTTTTATCTACATCAAGAAGGTCCTTGCGCGTCTCTCCCGAGTAAAACCCTGCCCCTCTCAACCTGTGCTTTTCTCCCATAATGACCCTCCTCTACTGAAGCGTAAGGCAAGAATTTGGTAGGTAGCCAATCCATGCCGTGCAAGTCAAGGTTTAGTTTCCGGTTATTCTTCTTCATTTCACGACCTCCAGCTCCCATACGATTTCGTCTGCATCCCCGATGTAAAACCTCCCGATTTTCCCGTAGTATGACGGGCTTATGTTTATCAGCCAGTCCAACGGCTTCATCAGCTTCCTGAACAACCTGCCCCTCCAGCTCATCAGTTCGGGGAAGCCTGCGAAGATGTAGTTGATGTGCGTGCTTACCAGCCTGAACTTATTGCTGTTTGGGGGGGTGAAATACTCGATTGAGTTGTGGGCAAAGTCCTTCCTGTGGGTCGGGTTGGAATGCGCCCACTCGCTGACTCCGTAAGGGACGACCAAGAATACCCTACCCTTCGGCTTGGTTATCCGCCATATCTCATCCATCACCGCAACCGTGTCCTCCAGATGCTCCAGGCAGTGGTGCGAATAGACAGCATCGAACTCGTCGGCTTGGAAATAAACCATGCAGTTGTCCCTGTCTTTCCCGCTCCAGGGGAATATGTTTATGTCTGCTATCACATCCGCCTTGCTGTCTGGGTCTATGTCAACACCGACTATCTCTCCTTTGTAGGGGCAGCCCTTTCCCTTGTAATTGCCGCAGCCGAGTTCGAGGATTTTCATGGTTTCACCCCTCTTCTTTCATCTAATTTTCTGATTTTATCTTTAGTAAGCAAATATTTACATCCGCAGTAGTCTGCATCTTTTCCGCACCATTCACAAAATGTCATAACTTCACCCCTCTTTTACCACTCCTTTTTTTGCAGTTTAGACCTTTCTGTGATGAAAAACCTTGCTGTCGTCTTTGCTGTTTTTGTTTTCTTCTTTCTCGACTCGCAGATGATGTCCCCTGCATTGATGTCCCCTGCAGTGATGTCCCCTGCATTGATGTCCCTTGCATTGATGTCCCCTGCAGTGATGTCCCCTGCAGTGATGTCCCCTGCAGTGATGTCCCCTGCAGTGATGTCCCCTGCATTGATGTCCCTTGCATTGATGTCCCTTGCAGTGATGTCCCATGCAGTGATGTCCCCTGCATTGATGTCCCCTTTGACTGTCAGGTTATACCTTCCGCTCCCTGCACACCTGATTGATGTTTCAACTTCTATGCTTTCCTCGAATACGGTGTCCTTCTCAAGGACTAATTCCTTAAATTGTTTCGTCATCCGTAATCCCTCCCTTTCCCGTTCTTCTTCAGCTCACTCACAATGAACGCCAGCTGCTCGGAATTCGTCGAGTTCAGCCTTATTGATTCAAGGACGAGCTCCGCAAGCCGATTGGTCGTTCCCTGCTGGTTTTTAAGCAGTCCCGCGCCCTCATGGATAAGCCATTCGTAGGTCATCAGGTCGTCCTTCACCAGGCTCGGGTTCTCGCTGAGTTCGGACTTGGAAAACTCAACCTTAGGTATTTTGGGCTGCGTCCTCGTCTTCGCCCAGAAGTGAGAAGAATCAATCCTCATGTCAAGCTTCCTCTCGCAGAAGTCAGCGTCCTGCATTATGAACTTCCTCAGCACCCGGAAGTCCAGCTTCCTGTTCTCGACCGTGAATTCCTCGAAGTCCTTGGTCGTCCATTTTGTTATGATGATGCCGTGCTTCCTCGCGAATGTGCTCATGCACTTCCATGCGATTGTACCTGCCTCGAAAAGCTGCTCTTCCACAGTCAGGCCTGCGGGGTGCGAGATCCACACCTTCAGGCAGTTCCCGACTGAGTGGATGACCGGAACGCGGCTGAACCAGTTCTCCCAGACCCCCATCGGTATGTTCTTGGCCTTCCCGGTGTACGCGATCCTGTCATTCCTGTTGTTGTACTGATTGCACCGAGGCAATGGCTGCGCTCCCTGGTACCAGAACACGAACAGCTTCCTGTGCATCTTGAAGTTCTGCTTCCTGCGAACCTTTTCCGAGCCGAGCGTGTGCTGTAAATACGAGCTATTTACTGATGTAGTCGTATCCACGCCTGTAGAAAGGGGCTGTTTTACGACCCCGTTTACGACCCCTGTTACGACCCCCCCATTCCAGCCTGAAAGCAGGGCCTGGCCTTCCGGCGCTTGTGTCATGCCCTTGTGGTATTCGGACTTGGTCATAGAAATGCCTCTACATCCTCCTTCTTTTTGTATTCTTCCAAAGCCTCTTTGAAATGTCCACAATGAACGTAGAACTCTTCTTCAGCTGGAACGAGTCTGTGATATATACTATTCATAACTTCTTGCAATTCTTCAGGTGAGTTAGCTCCCTCTGCTTTCCATAGAAATTCTTTTATGAACCAGAATGGAAGCTTCGGAGAGATGTAATAAACCCGCTTGTCTTTCGTGTATCTCTTGTGTCGGCTTGTGCATTCCTTCATTCCGAGTTCTATGCGTTCCCTGCTCCACGAGTTGAAAGGTATTTCATCTTCTGTCATGCCGATTCCTCCATTAGGGTGAGCTGCAGGCCGTCCCTGACGGACTGCCTGACCTTGATGAGATTATGTTGCTTCACCCATTCCCAGACAGCCCCAACATGGGAGCAACTCGGCAGCCCGGCATTCGGGTCTTTTTCATACCTGCGCTTTGCAGACTGGAAGCCCTGGCAGTTGCATTCCCACTCGAACTCCTTGCTGTTCCTTATCTCGTATGTGGTGGAGTTGTAGCCCTCAATCGGCTTGCAGAGGAAGACCCTGTTCTCCCTGTCATATTCCACGCAGCCATACTCGACGAACTTCATGACCTTGTGCTGCTGGGTGTGCCTCAGCTCCCTCGCATGAGCCGAATAAAGCTGCACCCCGTTGTCCCCGTTCATTCCAGCATCACCTTGCCCTTCCGAATTTTCCTATGCTGTCATAAAGTTCCTTGCTGCATTTCGCCGAACAGCAAGCGGTTCTTTTCAATCTATGGTAGAATGGTTTGCTACATATCGCACAGTGTTTATGCAGCCTCTTTTCATTCGTCACCTTTCCCATCCTCCATTCTGTATTCGCTTGAATCGTGGACACTTGGTGTAACCGCCGTGCTGCTCGACTGCCTCCCTGCAACTGACGCATTTATACCCGACGACCTCGACCCTTCCGAGGACATCATCCTCGTAGTTTTCATAATGGCAGGTCATGCTTTCACATCCTTCCCGTATACCCTGAACCCTGTCCCGCAGTCCAGGCATCTTACCAGCCTGTCCTTCTCCTCGCAGTTGTCACTCCCGCATTTCGGGCAGCTGTAGCACATCCTATCCCTCCGTTCCCACCATGGGTTTGCGGATGCATTTCGCCTTATTAGGCGAAAGCTTTTGAGCCGAAGCTCAAAATGCAAGGCGACCAAACCAGACCGCACCTGCAAACGGAGCTGGGGGGTGGATGATTGGATGCACAGACTAACTTTGGTCTAACGTCCTCAGCCCCGATTCCGCCCCATGATGGACTACCTCGCGTTGATAACCGTCTCATTCACGCTTCCCGAAACCGAGCAGACGAAGCCCGCCTTGCTCAAGGAATCAAGAACCTGCTCGACCTCGCCGACGGTCTTTCCGGTCATGTTTATTTTCATGGTCTCAATCCTCCTTTTTTTATCAGAATTTTTACTTTATCACACCATTCTTCGTAACATGACTTGCATACCCCTATCGTGTGGTCAGGATTTTTTCCTCTTGGAATTTCGTAATTTGAACCCTCCCCTCCGCATATCCAACAACAAATTTTCATGCTGGGACCTCCTCGAAAAGTTTCTTGTAGCGTTTCATCCACCAAGCGGGTTCTTTATCTCACGCCATGCACGGCACGCCTCACAACCGCACCTGACTTCATTCGATTCAGTCATGATCATCACTCTGTCAGTTTCTTTTGCGGCGGGAATAACTCGAACTGGATTTCCTCTCCGACTGCTATCTTGAGTTTTTTGCCAGTGATGGATACCTTCTGGGGCGGTACTTCGTCCTCCTTGTTTTTCACTTCTGTGAACGAGGTCCTTATCTGCTCCTTCTCGCCTTCATCGGTTTCTGTCGTCACAGTCTTAATCTCAGTGCATTTCGCATTAAGTTTTATTTTTTCCATTTCCATTACCTCCGTTAAGGATTTTGACAGCCATGCAACGTACATCCCGGATTAGCGGATCCGCATGGGAATAGAAATCGTCCAGCCCGGGCTTGCATTCCTGCTTCAGCCTGGCAACCAGCAGAGCTGCTTCTGGTTTTGCTGGCATCTACTCCACCCTCTCGAAAATAATCCTCCCGTTATCAACTATGACCTTGAAGTGCTCGCCGCTCTTGATTTTCAGTTCCTCGACTATCTTCGTGGACAGGTAGAAGCGGCCCGCCCCCTCGCTGTCAACAAAGATGGAAGTTATATCGGCGTATTTTTCAGGCATTCTTAATCACCCTTTTAGGTTATTTCATCCTTTTCAATAGAGTTACACGCAGGGGGTATATAAACCTATCGTTTCAGTCGTAATAAGCGATACAACAGAATAACGTATTTAAAGCTAAACGGAAAAAGTAGGGATATGGAAAAAGAAATTGGAAGAGTGTATATCAGCAAGCAGGGGGACTGCAGGGTTTACCTGAGAAAGGCGGTAGTGAAAGCGTTGAATCTGAAAACTAACGACAAGCTAATTATAGAAATTGATGAGAAGGCTAAAAGGTTGATAGTCACAAAGTTAGAATAGGATTTACTTGGTAGCGGGCGAAGTAATGTTTTTTGAGGGTGTGGCGAAATTCGCCTTTTATGTAATAGCGTTTATTGTTCTCGTTATGCTTGTCTCTATCGCATTAATATTACCGAGACAATATGCTGTATGTTTTCTGGCGCCATTTCTCATTATCATACTCGGCGCTCTGGCATTAAGTAAACTAAAATGGGAGTACATACTCATTGCATTAATCTTGCTTTTCATATACCTTCTATCTCCTATGTTATTCATAATTGGTACGGTTCTTGCTATACTCTATTTTGTTGTGAAATGGTTTAGAAATAGAAAAAAGAAGAAACCTTCATTTATATATAAACCAAGTAAACAAAGAAGATGGGAATTATAATAGTGATAAGAAGCAGGAAGCAGTTCTCTGCTATGATTGAATGATTAAGAGAGTTCATCTTCTAATTTCTGCCAGAGATACCATTTGCTTTCCAGCTCCTTGTCCATGAGCTTCCTTCCCTTTTGGATTTTTACCAGCCTGTTTAACTCGAAAACCAGTCTCCTCATGCGGAGGCTTCTTCTGTATCTCTCCTTGAATCTTGAGACGAATCCCGCGAGCTGCCTGTCTGCCATACCATAGCCCACCCTATAATAGACGCTCTCAGATACTTTTAAAAGCTTGTGGAGGGGGGTAACTTTCCAGTGATATTACAAAACGACCTGAGGTCGTTTTATTTTTACCTCGGTGTTCTATATAGAAGTAACACCGCTCAGCGTTTTTCACGTCTGACCAAAACTACACCCAGCAACCCGGGTTCAAATCCCGGCTGGAGTGGGGGTTCGAATCCCCCCGGGCCCGGTTCGATCCCGGGCGGGCCCATTAAACCCTATGGTACCATATAGTTTTACAGTTCGAGAGAGCAAGCCTTAAATATAACCCTGTTATAAAACATATCAGGGGGGGAGGGGCAGGGCGCGGAACAAAACTGTCCTGCGTTACATGGTTGGCAGTTCTACCATGCGACTGCCCTACCTCAAAATTCAGGCTTTGCTAAAGAACTCGCCGAATGAGCCGACTTTCTGAGCAGGACGGACTTTCTTAGCAAAGCCCAAAATTCACTTCTTCTCCTTCCTCATCTTTGCGCTTTCCTCCTTTCTTTGCGACCGAGATAATGCGCTACGACTGGAAAAATTGGCAACCCAAAGATTATGAGAAAGAAAATTATACTAAACAGATATCTAAGTGCCTCCAATATTTCCATATAGAATTATTTATATTCTGGAAGTATATTAACCTTGCTTCCTCAGGAACTTTTCCAGCTCCTTCTCGAACTCGGCCCTCAGCCTCGGGTTGTTGTTAAGGACTTCCCGGGTTGCCAGGAGCCACAGCTTCGTCTTCTCGTCCAGAGCAATCGCGACGTCCGGCCTCAGGGGGTAGCTGCATACCCCGCAGTAGTTGAGCTCAGCCCCGTTCAGCTTCTTGCAGCGGGGGCATCGGACAGGGGTCAAGCGGCTCCTTTCCTCTTTCACTTCCAACTTGCCGTGTATCCTCTGTATCGCCTCGTCCACGTCCTTCGAGTGCATGGAGATATAGACGTCGCACATGGCGGTCTGCCTCCAGCCGAAGAACGCCTTGAGCTGGGAGGTCGTCAGGAACTTCGCGAGGTACGTGGCCCGGCTGCTCCTCCAGGCATGGGGATGGGCCGGCTTCTGAATCCTGCATTTCCGGGCTATCTTTTTTATCATCTGCTGGAGGCCGTAATAGTTCAGCGGCTGGTTCCTGCTCCCATAGGAGATGTCCGTCCAGAGGGGGGCGTTGATGTCGTCCTTGAGCGGGTGGTTCTTGATCCAGTCCTTCAGGTACGGAACGGGCTCGATGACCCTGCAGACCCGGTCGCCTGTCTTGCCCGAGAGCCTTATCTTCGCCCCATTGTCGTCGAACTCTACGCTGCCTATCTTCAGCCCGAGCAGTTCGGAGGCCCTCGCGCCGGTGCTCCACAATGTCATGATGATAGCCCTGTCCCTCAGCCATTCGCAGGCATCGACCATCTCCAGGACATCCTCTTCCGTAAGCATGTTCTCCGGCAGCTTCCTGTTCGCATTGTGCACGGTAACTTTTATGTCCTCGATTTCGATGGGATGGGGATCCTTGACAAGCCAGCGGTAGAACTGCTTGAACATGGTCTTATAATTCTGCTTCGTGTTCGGCGCGAGCTCTGAGGAGTTGATGGTACCCACAAAAGTTATAACGTCCTCCCTTCCTTGGAATTTGCTCCAGGACTTCTTCTTCAGCTTCGTCAGGTTCTTCAACAAGGAGACTATCTTGAGTGAGGATCTGTCGGACAGGTTCACGACCGCCCGCCGTTCATTGATGAATTTCAGGATGAGAGCCTTGTCCCCCTTGCTTATCGAACTGTCCTCTTGGAGGTAATGGATGGCTTTGTCTAAGGTCCATACCATGATAGACTTAAGGAGGATACTCATATATTAATTTGTTTTACTAACACTGATCTTGAGTCTCTGAGAAATGAATCAGAACTTATCGGTAGCAAGTACAGCACTCATCCGCATACCCGACCTGCCTCAGTTCGCAGCAGGCTACCACGTCAAAATAAGGCCCGAGTCCGTGCAAATCCAAGAGTTTCTGCCTGCAAGTCCGGCTGTCTATCGTGGTATTCTGCACTGGCACTTGAACCGTATTGTTGTATATGATGGTCGTATTCGTGCCTGTGCAGTTGATGTCCAGAAGCGTCTTGTTGAGCGCATCGAGCTGGTTCTGGAGGTTTTTGTCCTGTTCTTTCAGCGAGTTTATCCTCTGAAGGCTATCCTCAGACGTTAAATTGACCTGCTGCGAGAGGGTGTTCTGGGCGGTGGCGAGGTATGCGAGGTATGAATTGACTTGCTGCTTGTATGTGTCATTGAACTTATCCAGCTCTCCGATCCTGCTGTTCTGGCTTGCGAACCTCTGATCCACCTTCTGGGCGTACGAATTGAATACCGAGATTGTGAAGAATGCGCATAAGACAGAGAAGCTGATTGGGATTGCGAACCAGAACCTATTGTCTATTTTTGGGAAGTTCATTCCTGGTACACCCCGAATAGATTCTTTGCGAATTCGATTATGATGTTCTTGATGACAATCGACATGAGGATTATGACGATTGGCGGTATGAGGATGGCTGCGAAGACATTGTCCAGTATAGTGCGGTGCCTGTAATCCCGCAGATGGTTGAGATGTCCCTCTGCAAGATTCAGGAACTTATCTTCTATCCTCATCCTTCTCCTCTTTCTTCACCATGTCCGCCTGGATTTCGACCATCGCCCAAATCCTGACGCCTTCCCCAACCATGTCAGAGTCTATGTGCTCTGTGACATAGCATACGGTCCTGCCTCCGGTCGGCAGATCATACTGCCCCTTCGGGTCTACCAATATCTGCAACAACTGCATTTTCATTTACCTGCACCTCCTGAGGCTTTTGAGCCTCCAGTTCAGCACGATAATTCTTGAGCCATAGCGAAATGGTCGCGTCGTCTATCCCGAGCTCGGCGGATATCCTCGCCTGCGACCAAGGCGAACTAATCTTCTTGTTCAGCACGAACATCGCCTTTGCGAGGCAGCTCCTCAGCTTCTTCTCCCTGTCGGATGTCTTCTCCTCAAGGTAATGCTCCTCGAAACTCATCTCCTTCTTCGCGGGGTCGGAATATTTCTTATAGATTACTTCCTCTTCCGGCGGCATCTGCGGGAACTGGATGAAGCCGAGGTAGTTCGGGATTTTCTCGTAGACGCCGAGCTGGAACTCGAGGTCATTCGCTATTTCCGAAACGGACATCTTCTTCGTCGCCTCCTCGTATATCTTGAGGTTCTGCTTCATGTTCCATGGGTCCGGCTTGAAAGGAATCGGCGACTTCCCCATTATCACCGCAAACCCTCTTTCCGGGATGTGCACCCAGTAGTTCACCAGCGTCTTCGTGAAGCTGCTCCTCAGGTCGTAGAAGTTCGGGATGCAGACGATTACCACCTGGTGCTTTATCCTCGTGGTATTCAGGGTCTCGAAAAGCGACTTCTGGACTTCCTGGTACCAGTTCTGCCTGTAAAGCGCCTTGATGCCCTCGTCTATTATTATCACGCTCCGCTCCTCGAGCGTCCAGATCCTTTCCTTGATTTGCTTCGCATATGGCTTGAAGAGGAAGTTTCTCAGTATGTCGGCTTTCTTGTCGATAAACCCGCTGATCCACCAGCTGAGCGTTGACTTTCCGACTCCCTTGTCCCCTGTGATTACCATTGAGACATCGAACTTCTTCTCAAGCCTTGGGATTATCTCCTTCTTCGCGAAGTTGTCAAGCGGCTTGATGAAGTCTTTCTTGTCTATGAGCTGGTCGAGATATCTTTGGACTTCCATTTCAGATCCTCCATCTCCTTGAATCCCTTGCTCAGATCCCTCTTTTCTTTCGTCGGGACATCGAACCCGAACTCATGCTTCAAACTGAGCACCTTGTTATAGAGGTCCCTTATCCTCTTGTACAAATCCCAGGGGCAGTCCACCATGCAGATATCGGATTCGGGACGCTGCATGGTCCGTATGCCCATTATCACCGCCTTGTTATCATTCACCTCGTTCAATGCGAGCTGGAATACTTCCTCGAATTCCTCATCAAAACGTTTTCGGATATCCGAGTTCTCATATGCGAAGCGCCTGAGCTCGCTGTATACGGTGTACACCGCCCCGGTTGCGAAGAGTATCCTTGACGGGTCCTCCTGAATCATGATATCGTTCAGCAGGATGAGTACCGCTTGGGAGGCAGTCGTTATGAACATGCCCAGCCTCTCATAATCAAGAGCGCCCATGTTGTATTCCGCAGTCTTTACTGGCTTCTCGGGCATCATCCCCCTCCAGGCAGGATGTATCCCGTCCTGTTCACGGCTTCTGCGAGCTTCTCGGATGCCTGCGCCAGCCTCTCTGCTGCTTGTGTGTTCTGGCTTAGTGCCTGGCTTATCATCCCGCTGATGTTCTGCAATATCAAGAAGGAGAATATGACGACTACTGCAAAAATCATGTAAATCCCGTATTTGCCCAGCCAGGTTTCGAGCTTGAACAGAGTGGAATTCCTCTCCAGCTCGTTTATGAAGGCGGTCTTCGAATCGTGCCTGATTAACGGAAGTATTTTCAGAAGGTCCTTCTCGTAGACTTTACCATTCTTGTCCACGAGCTGGACCTTGTCCATGCTTATTCCTGTTGGATGGGCCTCACCGACTTCAGGTATGACGAGGATGGCGTATTCCCCCCACATCAGCTCCTTGTCCGGGAATTTCGGGCCTCGGAAATCCCCGTTCTTCAGCTCCATCATGTCCTTGTCTCCGTCTTTGTAGAACCTCAGCCAGCTTGTGTATACCTCCGGCCCGTTTGCCAGCATATTAAAGACGATGGTGGGGGTCGGGAACTTCTTGAATATCCACACCCCCCGCCTCCATGCCATGAATATTATGATGCCGACGATTGCAAGTATTATCAAACTAATCCATAAGGCAGCCCCCATGATGGAGCTTAGCATATCTGGAGGTATGGAAAATCCAGGTATGAGTTCAGTCATAATCTCATTCCTCCTTTTTATCTTCCCCCGAACAGCTTGAGCGGCCCCAGATTCCACCCTCCCGAACTCTTCTGCTCTACTGGACGGTTGGATGTCACCTCAGTTACCGACCTGCTTTCGTGGAACTTCTTGCGCTCCTCTCCCCCTATGGGCCTGGTGAGCGCGAAAAACACAATATCCCTGATCTTCTCCATTATGAACGGCCATGTAGTCGTCTCCATGCCGAAATCCTCCTGGTTCAGAAAGAGGCCCTTGGCTACTGCATCTGATATTGAAAGGGCGAACTTGTAGGCCTCGGCTTCGCTGATGTTCCCCATAAGGGTATTCTTGCTTGTCGGATCCCTGAGCATTGAGATGATGTAAAGAGTACCTTCCTCATTCAGGAATGGCTTTGCATCTGGGTTATTCGTAATCCATCTTATCGCTTTCCCATCAGTCACCTTGACTTCATGCTTCATATCGTGGTAGAAGGCATCAAGCAGATCATCATACATCAGCATCCATTTGGTCGTTTCCTTGTCATGCAGCTGCCCTGAAACTATGACATTTTGGGTTGGCTGGGGGATTTCTCCCATGTCATAAGGTTAGTATGCAGGGGTTTTATATAAGTGAATATTTTCGGGAGCAGTTACGTCCTTATAAGTCTTTTTTCTAAATTCCAATATGTAAACTCTAATTTAATAATTATAGTTAGTAGAATAACCATTTCCACGCGCACCATAGGGGAGATGACATAATACTGGTGAATGTCACGTTTAAAGTTTGGCTAATACCTTTTTCCTGTGACAAAATATTCCGGTTAATATAGTTGTATGCTTATTACATTACCATGGCGCTGTTCAAGAAGCCAATCCCCTTTGCGATAAACAGCATGGAGGAGATATTCGACATGGGCCAGCTGTTACATAATCCTGAGCAGCGTGCATTATTCTACACGCTTTATGTGACCGGTGCAAGGGTGAGCGAGGCGCTTGCAATTACGAAGCGTGACATTTGGGAAGGGGAAGATGGAGGAAGGGAGGCATACATCTTCAAGGTTATGACCCTGAAGAAGAAAAGTATGCTACCAGTAAGGACTTTACCAATACCGAAAGAAGGGATTGAAGGTAAGATGGCTGCCGACATCTGGGCTTGGAGAGAATGTAAGGATGATGAGAACGCCAAGCTATTCCATTATTCCAGAACCCGAGCATGGAACATCTTCTCGCATCTGGTATTTGATATTCGAGCTATAACCAAAGAGAGGGAGTATATTGAACTGCTTGATTTTAAGATGCACCCGCATTATCTCAGGCATTGCAGAGCTACGCACTTTGCTGTTTACCATGGTTGGAGTAACCCCTATCAGTTCATGAAATGGTTTGGGTGGGATGACCCAAAAAGGCCTATGATTTATATACAACTAAACTGGAAAGATTTGTTGAAGCTGTTTCCGAAACCTGAAGCAAGGTCTGATTCGAGCATGAGCAATTCAGCGGTGCCGGGAATTGGAAGCCCATGAAGTTGTCACATAGGACATACGGCTTCGAGAAGTTGACGGCTGCGGTACTCAGGAACTGGCTCACCTGGCGTGCCTTGCTGGCACCGTCTACCGCAGTCCAAAGGAACACCGCAATCAGGAAAACAAGCCCGACGCTTAGTGCGAATTGATACCAGGCCTGTTCCCCTGGGGACATCTCGTTGAACCTGTCTATGAAGTATTCCTTCAGCGGATTCCTTATCTCCCTTCCTGCTATTTGCGTAATCTCATCTCCGGGATTTCCAATACCCCATACAGTTCCTCTTCGACTTCATGTGTTTTTCTCATGCTCCGCAGCTTCGATTCCTTGACTACCACGATTGTCTGTCTGCCATTCCCATTGTTCTCCTGCATAATAGGTATGAGCCGGGTAACCTCCTCCTTGCTGAGCTTGATTCCTTCCTTTATGAGCCTATCATGGACCCTATCCACATACTTCTGGAATTCAGGAGCTACCCACATCTTGACTCCTTTATATGTCAAATCATCCCCTTTTCCTCCCTTTTCCTATGTAATCCGCCACTCCGAGGATTACCCCGACCAACGCAATGGCAATTATCAAGTAAAGGACCCAGTATATCGGATTGAGCATGGAGGCGAGCAAGTTCTTTTGTGACGTGGTGTTTACGACACTGCCCCAAGTGAAGCTCACTGTATTTGTTGATGCGTCGAAGGAGGAGCTCGTTATCCTCACTTCAGACGTGGATAACACTTCTATTGCAAGCACTATTGCCACGGACATCATGATAATAGCCATAAGCAGATAGCCGAGCTTCCATGCTGGATCTTCCTGATGCACGCTAAGGTATACGAACACACACACCATCAATCCCGTTACAATCACACTTATCATAGACCAATCACCTCCGGCTGTGAGAACAGCCCCAATTATACTTAAGAATTGCGATAACGGCGGATCATTCAGCTGCAATGTCTGGTTATGCGGCGAGAAGGCACAGGCCGACGCGGTGCACCATTCGCAGTTCCAGACATATATCCCGTCCGCCAATGGTATGGTGAAATTCGTCTGGTTGGAAATCCCTGAAACCTCGTTTGTCGCGTACAGCGCCCATGTATTGTTCAGGGTTATCCACAGGCTCGCATTTTTAAGGTCGGATTGCGAAGTCGCGTTGCAAGTGAAAACCACCCCTCCCTGCCCGAATGTGACGTTGGCTGCAGTGACCTTTATCTCGGCGCTGCTGGACTCCCCGAAATCAAGCCAGCTGAACAGTATGGTTGAAACACTCCTTATCCTGTTTGCAGAATCGCCGAAGCTTGCATAGCTGCTTACGATGAGCGAGATCTTCCTCCACTGGTTTATCAATTCTTTATATATCACCGAGTCGGTTGCGGTTATGCTTATCCTTATCTGGCGAATGAGATTCTCCCCGTATGCCGCGAAGTCAGCCGCCAGTTTTGTGAAGACCGAGTTCTTGGCTACCCATTCTCCGTATGCAACCGAGTCGCTCAGCCCCCTTGTGAATATCGCCGTCCTGCTGGCTGACTCATAGTAGGTTATGAAGTTCGATACCGTTATGTTGTTGACATATGCTGCTGTGGATATGAACTCCCCAAGAATATTCTCGTAGTAGGTTGCATAGTCGCTCAGGACTCGGGAGAATGCGGATTGCTTTGTCACTTGCTCGTAATACGTTGCGAAGTCGGCTGCGGTTCTGGAGAACTCTGATAACTTTACTGCATTCTGTCCATAGGTCGCGAAATCGGCTGACATCCTGCCGAAGATTGCGGACTTCAATACGTTCTCCCCGTATGCCGCGAAGTCGGTCAATGTCTTTGACAACTTTGCCCTGCGGTCTATTGACTGGTAATAAGTTGCGTTGTCCGTCGCAGTCCTGCTGAATTTCGACAGCTTTGTTATTGATTCCCCATAGGTTACATAGCCGTAGGATATTCTCGGGAACAGGAGCGTTCTTACCAGCCCTTCCCCATAAGTTGCGAAGTCGCTGGCTAATTTCTGGAATGCCGCCGACTTCCCTATGTTCTCCACGTAAGCCAGGAAGTCGGACTTGACCCGCATGAACTTGGACTGCTTTGCTATGTTCTGCCCGTAGGTTGCGTAATCGCTTGCGAACCGAACCCGTTTCATCAGAACACTGGCGGATTCCCCGTAAGTAATGTAACTCGAGACGTTTGCATGGTTCAACAACCCTGCCGCAGTTGAGTAATTCAGGAAGCTGAACGTTATGTTGAACAGGGACGGGGTGTAGTTCTGCATAGCCATTAATCCGATATAATTATTATAATTCTGGTAGAATGGAGCCATATAGTCCGCAGTATTGGTAAGGTTGTTAAGCGTGAACCAGAAGGTTCTACCGCTCCAAACGTTTGCCTTTGTCTTAGTCGTGTAGTTGATAGTCCCCACCTGACTCGTGACCTTGCTGTAAAACATATACAAAGTCCCTGTCCCGTTGTATGTCAGGTAGGGGTGGGTGGTGGTGGTCAAGCCTCCGGTAACCAAGGTTGTCTCGGAACTCCTTAGGTTCGTGGTGTAGGTGTAGTTGAGGTATTTTATGGCTGAACTGCTTAGGAATACGAAATGTGCGTTATCCCCCTCTGCGACAACATCATGCATATTCGCTGACGCGCAGGTGCTTGACGAGTTCACGACGCTGTTCCAAGCAGCCCCAGTCCAGCTTCTAATGTACAACCTTCCCGAACCTGTGCAATATGCAGCGAGAATCTTTCCTGCTGTCAGGGGAACTGCCGAAGCGATATAAGAAAGACTGGAAGTGTAGTTTAACTGGTATGCGAACCCGCTTGCGGTTGTCCAAGTCCCATCATTCGTTGATGATTTCGTGATGAATGGATAAACGGTAGTGTCCGCTGTGTTGTTTACGTAAGCTATCCAGGGGTAACCCTGGTCGTCAATAGCCAAGCTTGGATACCTGTAAGTTCTGGTCGCAGTCGCAGAAATGGCGGTCTGCTCCGCAGCACTCCACGTTATCGAGCAGTCGGAGTTCGGAATTCCCCTCCTGTAAAACATAGGGGTATTCTGCGTACTCCTATCGCTGTATGCATAGCTCACATACGTCCCGTTATACCAGACCGCAAAATTTCCACCAAAACAATCCGCAGTATTGCATGGTCTTACAGCAGTCCGGTTGACAAAACTAATCCCATCTACACTGCAGCTGTAGCTTATGTTCGTCCCGTTGACATACCAGTTCCAGAATAGCCCAGATGCGTAGAATGTGTGGGTTTGCGATCCGTACATGGCAATAGCATACGCAGTCGTCGAGGTGTTGATAATCGTCGAGCCGAACCCGAATTTTGCGCTCTCCCCGACTTTAAAGCCGTTTGGGAATGAGATTGTGAACGAGCCGTTGCCGTTGGTGAGGTCTATTATGAATTTGGAGAACTGGATGTCCTTCGTGACTGCTGTAAGGGGATAGCTGCCCATGTTCCCGAAGTCAGCCGTCAGCTTGGTTATGTCTGTGGAATTGGAGCAGTTAAGCCCGAGCCTGACGCTCTCGTTGGGGCTGAGGGATGCTGCAGCATTGCACAGGTTGGTAAAGCAGGCCGCCTTTGAGGCTGCAGGCTGGGCGAGGCAGTCCTTCGCATTGCTCCATAATGCAGGGTCTACTGTGAAGCCCGCCCTCCATGTCTTGTTGTCTATTGGCTTAAAACTCCAAGTCAGGTAACTGTCTATGTAGGTCTGCGAGATGATGTCGATGGTTGGGGATGCTTGGATTGGAATGCCCTCCGCCTTCGCAGAACTGATTAGGAATAGCAGAACGAGCAGTGTCCATCCGATGACCTCCCAGTTTATTCTCAAGTGGAACACCCACAGATGGGCGTCCCTACTGCACCCACATATTGTATGTTAAGTTTAATTGGTCGTTGATGTTCAAAGTCACTGATGTGTAGTTTGCCTCTGCGAACAGGTTGCCTGCGGTCGTGGTGTTGTATATCCCCGTTGTGTTGGCGACTATGTTTGTGCAGGTCGATGTGAATACGTTGTTCACCGACCAGTTGCCTACGCCCGGGCTGTATGGCGTTACCGTCGCTATGCTGAGTCCGCAGTTCGTATATAGGTTTGCCAAGTCCGTGTCCGCTGCCACCTGCCCCGCCGATGAGTTGCCGACCCCGAGCTTGTTCAGGACTAACGCAGTCCCGTTGCCCTCAACGCTCCATGCCAGCATATTCCTGCCCTTGCTGGTTATGATGTTGTGCCTGCACCCGTAGTCGTAGTAAATCCCGTCCAGCCTCGCCCCGACGCAAAGGACTCCCGTGTATTGCAGGGCATCCGGCGACTTGCTCGCCAGTTCCACTGACCCGTCTTCGCTGTACACTACCTTGTCAGCCACTACTGCTCCTGCCTGATATGCTGTCGGCAATACTGCGACATACGCAGCGACCCCGAGCAACACCAGGCACATTGCCGCTATTCCATATTTCTTCCATCCTTCCATCTTTTAATCACCTCATTTCCGGGGCGTATTGCCCCATATCAATCCTTATCCGCGTTACCATTGTTTCCATCCCATTCCTTCTTGCATTCCGTACTGCACAGCATCGTCCATCCGTCCATGCATGATTTCAGGTATCTTATTTCAGCCTGCCTTCCGCAGACCGTGCAGATGTCAATCAAGCCTTTCCACCGAAAAACCTTTTTAGCATCAGCGGGAGCACGTCGAACATGAACGCCCCTATCGTAAAGATGATGACTGTGACCATGACGTATATGAGACTGGCGAACAGGCTCGTGAGGGCGGGATACTGGTTGGAATCCGCAAACTGCATGGCGATTCCGAATGACACCATTATGAACCCGAGGGCAAGGAGGAGGAAGAATATCCCAAGGGCGGTGTACCTATTCCAGAGATGGAATGCGATGTATGCGAAGAGGAAGGGCAATGACGACACAAGGAGCATGACTGCGATTTCGAAGGCTGGCATCTTGGGTTCCTGCTGCCATATATGATATTATAACTGTCTTATATAAGTGAATATTTTGAGGGTGGGGGTGTGTTGCCCCCCACGCGAACCCCCTGTTGATTGGTAGCCGTTGTCTACTTTTTGCGTCTGCCTCTGCCTCTGCCTCCGCCTCCGCCTCCGCCTATGAAGTCGCCCACAAGCGTAGAGAGGACGATACCCGCGCAGATTATCACGACTATTATTCCCATCCACAGGAAGAATGTCATGATTGCTGCAGTTGCGTTGCCGAACGCATAGTTCATCTGTGCGGTCAGGTCTGAGCCGATTGATGTCTGAGTCGAGGATAGAACATAGAGGATTATCGCACCGAAAATCCCTATGTATCCTACGAGCATTATGTAGGCCCTCATGTCTGCAAGTCCTGCCATTTACCCAGCCTCCTTATGGGATTTTAACCCCTTGGTAGTTTGGGTATTGGCAGCCCCTCCTCGGCAATCCTCAAAATGAGCTGAACGTGCAATTCTCACGTTCAGTATATATTACTCAGGCGCTATTAAAAAGTATCGGGGCGAGGGGCGAAAGCTACCCGGATTCCCGTATGAGCAGTATGGAGGATGCGATGAGCACCACCACGCAAACCGCGAGGTATGTCCATGCGAGAAGCCCAAGGAGCCACAGGAATATCGCGGACATCGTGGAGAAGAACGACGCGACCACAATCGATTTGTTCTTCAGGTACGCGGCGGTGATTCCCAGCACGATTATGAAAATACTGAACACAACCATGGGGGCGTAATACCCGCCCGTGACCGCATTGTCGTAGCTCGCCAAGCCTTCGATGCTTGTCACATTTGTCAGGTTTGGGTACGTCATATCACAACCTGTATTTGAGCCATGCACTTATCAAGTCTATGGCTACATTAAATGTCACCAGCATCATAACCCCGAAGGATATCCAGCCGACCGGCACGCCCCCGATGTTGAAGGCGCTGATTATGTCCGCCGTTATCGCAAGGTACAGGCCGGTTATGCTGAACAGCAACTGCACGGTCCCCCAGACTGCATTGCCGGTTGAGGACAGCATATCATAAGGATTGCTGCTGATCCCGGTCTGGTTCTGCATCGAACTCTGGGTGCTGATGATAGTGGAATTTAAATTTTCTATCTGGTTGGTGAATGTGAGGTTCTGCGACTGGTTGCCGGGTGTGATGTTAGGCGAGTAGGTCGCCTGCATCGAGCTTATGAGCGTCTCTAAGGCGAGGAGCAGCACGAACCCCCCCAGAATCACCGCATAAATGAGCCCCCGAATATCCGCCATGTTCTCACGTCCTCAATACGTAGATTAACAGCCCGCAAATCACTATCAAGGCCCCGATTCCTATTGGTGGTATGTATATCAGCCCCATTATAGCCGAGAGAAGCCAGCCTGAACCAAATAAGGCGATTCCTAAGGATGGATTGATGAATACCCCGAGCAGACCCAGCGCAAGGCTGAGCAGGAATGCCGGGAACAGGCCGTTGTTGTACACCGCTTGGCTCCCAAAATTGAATGAACCCTGAATCAAGACCCCGTATGTTGATGAGGTATGGCCAATCAGGGTGTATGTCACTGTCTGGTTCATCGGACTGCTTACAGTGCAGTTGAGCGTGAAGTTCGCGGTATCGTCATCCACATCGCAGATTGTGGCACTTCCGTATGTCCCGAGCGAGCGGACAAATAGGTTGACCGACTGGAGCTGCCCGCTCGAATCATTGGCGGAACAGCTTATGTTCACGCTTGTCGGATATGATGAGTTGTCCACCATGCAGCCTGACGAAATTTGCGAGAAAATCTGGGAGAGCCCGGTCTGTGCCGACGGAGTGAGGAAAATCTGGTATGTTTGCGATGTCGGCGTGACGGGCCAGTATGCTACGGGGTATCCTGTCGCATTCACAACAAGGAGATACTGCGTCTGGTAATCGAGGTTGAACCCGGCTACCCCTGTTGCGTCAGTATATTTCTGCGCTATCGTCACCCATGTCCCGCTTATCTGTTTCTGGACCGTCACAAGCGCATTCTGGATTGCATAGCCGGAGGAGGAAATGATTTGTATGTTGCTTAGGATTGGATATGGGTCATTCAAGGGAAGCAGGTAAGCCATCACATTCGGGGAAGATGCAGTACCGACATAGTAATTCCTCGGCGAGTAGAAGCTGTCGTTTGAAATGCTTGCGGTCACAGAGTTCATCGGAGTGCTTCCATTGCAGTATTGGTTTGAAGTCCAGTTCCACATATCATCAAAGGTCTGCGATGCGGTTGTGTTCGACAGGATGAGGTCATAGTATATCTGCTGCGAGGTCGAACTTTCGTTGAAGCAGGAGATGTTCATGCTGTAGAGGCATCCGTTCTTCAGGTATTCCGACATCACTTCCGAAGCAGAGAGAGTCCTGTTCCAAATTTTAACCTCGTCTATTGTGCCAGTATAATCTGTTGTAAAAGTGGGTGTTGTTCCTAAGTAGAAAGTCGGGGTAGTTGGAGTTTTAAGTGTTGAAAATGCAGTAGAACCAATCAAAACTCCGTTCTCATAACCCGAAATATAAGAACCGTCATACACGATAGCAATGTGTGTCCATGTATAGAGTGGAGGATAGAACCACTTACTAAATATATCTACGCTCCCATTATATACACTCAAATCCCTGCCAGTATTCAGATAAATTACCCAACTGGTAGAAGCATTATACAGTCCAAAAATAACGCCTGTTTGGGATGTTGGATAAATCCACCCCGAAACTGTGAAGTTCATGGTAGTTGTTGTTGGTGAGAACGAACCTGAAACCTGTTGGTTCACCCCGTCATAGTTCAATGTGCTGTTCATCCTGTATTTGCTTGTCGTCCAAGATGCACCTGAAATTGTCCCTGAGTTCTCGCTCCCAGAACTATCAACCGTATTACTCCCTATCCCCTCATCAAACTTCCAGTATCCGACCAATCCAGTTTCAGGGAAGGTATATGAGTTCGTGTATGTGATATTCAACTGCGGTCTTGCGGTAACGAGGGCATTCTCCTTCGTGTAGAAATAATTGGCTTGACTCCCGCTTTCAGTCGTAAGTTTCACCATCAGGCTGCAATTCGTGTTCGCCTGTTTCATGCAGGCATTAACCGCATCGGTCACAGTCCAGTTATACACTCCAACACCAGCGAGTGTCGTTGCGGATTGCAGAGTGTTTGCAGATGGCTGGGTGTCCCAAGTAAGCCCAGTCTCAGTCCATGCGTTTGAGGTGTTGTAGCACTGGTGCGAAACCGCCCCCCCGACTGTGCTTGCGTTCAGGATGAGTTGGGCGTTGGTCACGGTTGTAAAGGTAGAACCTGTGGGAACATCCCAAAGCATGAATATTCTGCTTGCAGTAGTGACATACGCAACCTGCATCGAAGTCAGTGTCCCATAGTTTGTTGTAGTTGCACTCCCATTGACGAATGTGTCCGCAAGGTTGCCAGAATTGCTTTCGTTCAATATGATGAGCGGGTCTATCGTAAGCTGTTTGGTTGCATTGATGTTCCTAACCAACGCAGTCTTTGAGTCCAGCATCTCCAAAGAAGTCTTGTCCGTGACAGTATCGGAGAAGTCGTACACAATCCCCTTTATCTCGTCCCCGCCTATCCTAAAACCGAGCGCTTCCACCTTATCCGCGTTATCTAAGATAACCCCGTACTCGAATCCCCCGCGCTGCTTTATTATTACAGGCTCTACCATAAGCTCCGTATCTTTGGTTGCGGTTTCCTTCCCGTCCACCACCGCGAACAGGTCTATCCTTACGGTCTGCCCGTTGTAAGATAGTTCGAAGTGGTCGTCCCTGTATTCCAGCGAGGCTACATCCTCGAAGGGCTGCCACCCGCCTTCGGTCAACACGTTGGGCTGGTATGAATACAGCACCGCAGTCCTGCTTCCATCATCGTTGCAGTAGGTGTCGGTTATCGCTGTGCGGGAACAGACATACGAGGCGGAAGCTACAGAAACGAGCATGAGCAGGGTGATGAGGCTATTCGCGATATTGCTCATAGGGATTACCCGGGGTGCTGTATGATATCATGGCTATTGCGGAACTCATGACCAAGACGATTATCGGAAGGTTGTGCAGGATGAGCGGGGTGAATGTGAGTGTGTTGGTTACCGGCAGGAAAACCGGGTCGGACGCAATCTGGGTCCACACATTCGATATGAGGGCTGATACGGCAATCACGACGAGCTGCAATACCAGCATCACCACGAAGAAAACCGGATGGGTCCTGACGTAGTACGCGGTTATGAAAGCGGCTATGCAGTACATGACCATTATGAAGACAAGCATGTAGTCGAACAGCCCGATTGCATTCTGGGCGTATGTTATCGGCTGCAGCTGCTCTGATGTGAAGGTTGACTGGACTGACGACTCGGCTGATAACTGATTAAGCACGAGAAGGACTATCACCATCGTCAAGGCTATGGTAAGGATAAGCATCACACCATATATGACATCGATTATGTTGCTCACGCTCTTACCCTCATTAATATTTCTTCTATCTCATCAACTATAGCTTCTACATTTGCATTAATTTCGTGTTCCCAATAACGCAAGACAAGCCAGCCAGCATTCTTTAATATCTCATTTTGTTTTGCATCTCTAATTTTGTAGTTAGATAAGTTATGCCAATAATCTCCATCACAAAATACGGCTATTTTTTTATCAGGGAAAGTAATATCAGGTTGGCATATTCCGCAAACTGGAATGTGTTTGCAGTATCCTATCTCTCTGCTTGAAAATTCGTCCTGCATCTTGCGTTCTATTGAAGTATCTTTTACTGGGAGAATTATATTTAATCGTATTTTACTCCTTAATTCTCTATACTCTAAAGTTTGTTTTGATTTAGTCATTTTTTCTTGGAGTCTTTTGCTTATAGGATGATTAATTTTCTTTCCTTTGCGAGTTTCTGACATTTTTCTTTTGATTTCTTCATTCATTTTCTTGCCTAACCAATATCCTTTATGTCCTTTGTTTGCTTCAGAAATTTTTATCTTTGTTTCTTCTGATAACTGATATCCTTTATGAGATTCACTGAGATGTTTCTTCCATTCCTCTTTTTTTGTTAAGTCTTTTGGTGCAGGCATATTATCACCTCTTCCTCCTCCTGCTTCCTGTTATCACAGGCCTCAGGGTCAAGCCCGAGATGAGGCCCCTCAGGTCAACGCTTGATGCGGTTATGTCCTCCATCGATGCCGCTACCGATGGGGTGTACTTGTACTCCTTCTCAGAGAATATTTTTTCCTTGAACAGGTTCTTTGTGAAGAATGCCCCTGGGAAGCCTGGCAGGTCGAACCTGAAGTATCGGCTTCCACCGCTGAAAAGTGATGAGATTGATGATGAGCTACTCGAGGAGCTGGATGAGGAACTTGAGGAGATTGAGGAACTGATGCTGGAACTTATCGATGAGCTTACCGATGAACTCAGGCTGGATGACATGCTTGAGGAGAGTGATTTTGATAGTGAACTGAGTGAGGAACGGGATGCCGGTGATGGACTCAACAGGCTTCTTATGAGGGAATCCGACACAGACGAACTGCCTGAAATTCTTGATGAGTACGAAGCTGAAATGCTTCTTGATGGGGAGATGCTGCCCCTTGATAATGACCTTGCTATCGAGGATGACAATGACCTTGAGATTGAGGACGAGACATCCTGCTGCAATGTGCTCCTTTCGTATAACGATGCCGGTGTTGAAAGCGGGAGCAGTATGCTGCTTGCTGCCGATACTGACTGGGATGAATATGCCGGGGTTCCCATCCTAAAGAAGACGCCCCCTTCCTTGAATCCCGCCAGGATGTCCTCTGGAACCGTCAATGCGAATTTTTCGACTGCCGAGGTTGCACCCTTGAACGTTCCGATGTTCAGCATACCGCCGACATCCTTGAGCCTGTGAGGCTCAGGACCCCAGCCTGCCTCTATCGGAGTCAAAGCTGACGCTGCCTTCCTTATTGCCTGCGTCTCAAGGGTTTCACCGAAGAACCCCTCCCTGCTCAATATCGGCGCTTGTGAATACTTGCCCCAAGCGAGATACAGCCCTCCCCGCAGCTCCTCGCCGTATCCATACATGCTGTGGATGTCGAAAGCATGGATCCATTCCCCGCCAGTCCTTATTTCGATGAGGGATGCGCTCTCAGGCGAAATCCGTATGTTTTCGCCATAAATCGGCTTGAGATTTCCAACGAGCGTACTCGCCAGCTTCGGCGGATTCATCGCCTGTATGTCTATGTCATGGGGACTTACCCACATCTCGCCCCCGAGCATGACCTTCTGCTGCGCGGAGCCGAACAGGACTATCCCGGCCCGTTCGGACTTCAGGGTTCCATACACTATATCAACTGCCCCCCTCTCCTGGAACAAGTCCATGCTCCCTATTACCTCTTTTATAGTCGTCGCAGTCGCAGCCCGCGGCGGCTTGAATGAAATCTCGCCAATCTCCCTGCCGACTGAAAGTCTTGTGAACCACTGCCCTTCCCCGCTCCGCATGTATCTGAGCCAGTCGCCCTGCCCGCGTCCTGCTTCAATCTGCGCCAGCCTCATTTCCGGCGGGATGCCTGTCAAATCAATCCTTGCCGCATATTCCTCCATAGGTATTCTCACCATCTGCTCCTCAAACACCGTATGCGGGAACGGTTGCAGACCGCGGGGGTTGAACAGGACATAACCCTCTGTTTCTATTCCAGGAACTCCTTTGAAGAATGAGAATTTGGTTATCTTGCCCTCGAGCTCCGTCCCGGTTTCAAGCCCTCTCATCCACCGGATTTTTCCAGCCTGCTCGTAATACGCTCCGGTCCATACCCTTTGGGTTATCACTCCTTCCGATGCCTGGTGGATCTCAATTTGCTCCAGCCCGACCCTGCCAGCCATGCCTGACTTGATTGCCCTCTCGTATCCGTAGGATGCCCCTCCGAAAAGAGCGCCCATGCCCATGCCCATCAGCATGGAGCCTCCCATTTTTTGGTAGTCCGGCGGCAGATGGTAGAGCATTAGTTCGGAAGCGGTATACGTCCCGCTTGTAGCCCCGAGAGTCACCGCACCAGCACCCATCCTCTTGCCAAGCTCACCGACTGTCCCGAATACGTCTTCCCTCGGGATTATCTTGAAAGCCGGACCCATCTGAGAGCCTACGAAAGCCATCATGAGCCCTGAAGTCCCGCCCGCCAAGAATTCCACACTCATCGCCTTTGTGTCCGAGAACGCCGGCTGGCCCGTAATTGCCTTGAAGCCTTCTGCAAATGCAACTCCCCCAGCTCCCCAGATTGCAAATGTCTTCAATGCCGCCCCTACTGGCATCGTCGCACCCATCAGCATGGATACCCCGCCCAGGACTTCCCCTGGATGTTTGTATGTGTAGGTGTATGGGTAAGTTCCAACATTCCACGCTGTCTGCAAGTTGATGTTTTTACTGAACCAGTTAGTTTCCCTGACCGCTTCCCCAAAACTTCCGATTGGGGTCGCCACTTCAAATAATGCCTTACCGTAACCTCCCGCAGCCTCCAACCCCGTAGCTATGAATACTGCCTCACTATATCCAAGAGGACTTAATTTTTTCCATTGGGCATTCCATCCCGCTATCTCTAATAATTTGTCGGCTGTCGATTTTGTTGGTGCTGCCGATTCCTTGTATCCGGGTATTATTTCGAACTCCGAACTCGGAAGCATATTCAGCATGCTGGAGAATGAGACTGAACGGCCATGAAGGAGTGCCTTGCCAGAATAAAATGCCTCCTCAACCCCTTTCCCGTAACCGATATCCGTGCTGTAGATCACATCCGGCTTGATTACTGAAACCTTGGAGAACATGACCTGTATGTCAGTCGAAGCCCGCTGGAACCCGAATTTCTCCTCCCCATAATAAGAGACGAGGCTTCCAGCCAGATTCGTATAATTCCCGCCGACCCTCCTGGTCGAAAATGACGCAACCGCCTGCGCCACTGCCTTCTCTCCGGCAACCGCCTTGTAGAGCGGTGTGTCAGCCCAGCCGGTTCCCTCAGGAGATGCAGGTCTCGCGAAGGAAGGCCCGAACCCCCAGAGCTGGTTGTCCTGTGCCTGTGAAAGCTGCGACTCGGTTTGCATGCTGCCGATGGTCTTCCCCTTCATCGAGCCGGAAGTGTAATAGACCGCCCCGTATTTCGTAGTGCCGAGAGCCCCGCCGGTAAATCCCTCAAGGCTCTGCCTCCCAGCCTCTATGACCGATGCAGGAGTCCCCTTCGGGTAAATCACAACCTGCACCCCGGTTGTCGGGTCGATATAACTCCTGCTCGACAGAGGAAGCCCTCCCATGTAAACCTCAGGCCCTGTCTGCGGCAGCCCGTATCTCTCGGGAGGCAATCCAGTTCCGACTTCAGCCGCAAGCCTCCCTCCGCCTTCGGAGACATACCACAGCCTGCCGTACTGGTATTCGACGGTCCTGCCGCCAACAGTGTACTGCCTTCCAGCAACCATGCCGGCAGTGTCGACAGGCTTTCCCGTCCCTGTGGTCGCAGTCTGGCCCTGCGGGGTGGAACTTCCCGCCGGAGCCGAGGAAACAGCCATCAGAGCTTCACCTTCGTTTTCATAATCCTCACAAAATCCTTATTATCGATACCAATATTCTTGGGAATTGTGATAAGTAATTGGTCATTACCGCCTTTCCAAACTTGCCTAATCGCACTTGATTTCATAGTCTTCCTCCTTTGTAATTAATTTGACTGTCACATTTGGAAAAGCACGCTTGAAATTTTTTAATTCTTCTAATTTATCAAGTATAGTTGGATTGTTATTGTGTGTTTTAGCTTGAATCACCATAACCTCATTACCTTTAAACGCAATTAAATCTAAAAGTTTTGTTGGATATTCAGTCTTAAAAACTACCCACCCGTCATTTTCAAGTTTCTTTTTAAGAGTCAGTTCGAAATAAAGTCCGACTGCGTAAGTATTACTAACTCCTTTTATCCTGACAATATCATTGATATGCCTGCACTCAACTGAACAGAATTTTTTTATTTTGAATGCATAGTCGTGGGGGGAATCCTCTCTATGTATTTCTTTACCACAGGTTAAGCAGTTTTTAATATTATTATTCACCCTAATATTACTGGGTTTTCGCTATTAAAAAGTATCGGGGCGAAATTCAGTCCCTGTGGACTATTGAGCCGATGTGGTTGGAGTTGGCTATCCTCTTTCCCGCCAGGATCCTTTCAACCTCAACTCTTGCTGTCTCGAAGTATTTTTTATCTACATCAAGAAGGTCCTTGCGCGTCTCTCCCGAGTAAAACCCTGCCCCTCTCAACCTGTGCTTTTCTCCCATAATGACCCTCCTCTACTGAAGCGTAAGGCAAGAATTTGGTAGGTAGCCAATCCATGCCGTGCAAGTCAAGGTTTAGTTTCCGGTTATTCTTCTTCATTTCACGACCTCCAGCTCCCATACGATTTCGTCTGCATCCCCGATGTAAAACCTCCCGATTTTCCCGTAGTATGACGGGCTTATGTTTATCAGCCAGTCCAACGGCTTCATCAGCTTCCTGAACAACCTGCCCCTCCAGCTCATCAGTTCGGGGAAGCCTGCGAAGATGTAGTTGATGTGCGTGCTTACCAGCCTGAACTTATTGCTGTTTGGGGGGGTGAAATACTCGATTGAGTTGTGGGCAAAGTCCTTCCTGTGGGTCGGGTTGGAATGCGCCCACTCGCTGACTCCGTAAGGGACGACCAAGAATACCCTACCCTTCGGCTTGGTTATCCGCCATATCTCATCCATCACCGCAACCGTGTCCTCCAGATGCTCCAGGCAGTGGTGCGAATAGACAGCATCGAACTCGTCGGCTTGGAAATAAACCATGCAGTTGTCCCTGTCTTTCCCGCTCCAGGGGAATATGTTTATGTCTGCTATCACATCCGCCTTGCTGTCTGGGTCTATGTCAACACCGACTATCTCTCCTTTGTAGGGGCAGCCCTTTCCCTTGTAATTGCCGCAGCCGAGTTCGAGGATTTTCATGGTTTCACCCCTCTTCTTTCATCTAATTTTCTGATTTTATCTTTAGTAAGCAAATATTTACATCCGCAGTAGTCTGCATCTTTTCCGCACCATTCACAAAATGTCATAACTTCACCCCTCTTTTACCACTCCTTTTTTTGCAGTTTAGACCTTTCTGTGATGAAAAACCTTGCTGTCGTCTTTGCTGTTTTTGTTTTCTTCTTTCTCGACTCGCAGATGATGTCCCCTGCATTGATGTCCCCTGCAGTGATGTCCCCTGCATTGATGTCCCTTGCATTGATGTCCCCTGCAGTGATGTCCCCTGCAGTGATGTCCCCTGCAGTGATGTCCCCTGCAGTGATGTCCCCTGCATTGATGTCCCTTGCATTGATGTCCCTTGCAGTGATGTCCCATGCAGTGATGTCCCCTGCATTGATGTCCCCTTTGACTGTCAGGTTATACCTTCCGCTCCCTGCACACCTGATTGATGTTTCAACTTCTATGCTTTCCTCGAATACGGTGTCCTTCTCAAGGACTAATTCCTTAAATTGTTTCGTCATCCGTAATCCCTCCCTTTCCCGTTCTTCTTCAGCTCACTCACAATGAACGCCAGCTGCTCGGAATTCGTCGAGTTCAGCCTTATTGATTCAAGGACGAGCTCCGCAAGCCGATTGGTCGTTCCCTGCTGGTTTTTAAGCAGTCCCGCGCCCTCATGGATAAGCCATTCGTAGGTCATCAGGTCGTCCTTCACCAGGCTCGGGTTCTCGCTGAGTTCGGACTTGGAAAACTCAACCTTAGGTATTTTGGGCTGCGTCCTCGTCTTCGCCCAGAAGTGAGAAGAATCAATCCTCATGTCAAGCTTCCTCTCGCAGAAGTCAGCGTCCTGCATTATGAACTTCCTCAGCACCCGGAAGTCCAGCTTCCTGTTCTCGACCGTGAATTCCTCGAAGTCCTTGGTCGTCCATTTTGTTATGATGATGCCGTGCTTCCTCGCGAATGTGCTCATGCACTTCCATGCGATTGTACCTGCCTCGAAAAGCTGCTCTTCCACAGTCAGGCCTGCGGGGTGCGAGATCCACACCTTCAGGCAGTTCCCGACTGAGTGGATGACCGGAACGCGGCTGAACCAGTTCTCCCAGACCCCCATCGGTATGTTCTTGGCCTTCCCGGTGTACGCGATCCTGTCATTCCTGTTGTTGTACTGATTGCACCGAGGCAATGGCTGCGCTCCCTGGTACCAGAACACGAACAGCTTCCTGTGCATCTTGAAGTTCTGCTTCCTGCGAACCTTTTCCGAGCCGAGCGTGTGCTGTAAATACGAGCTATTTACTGATGTAGTCGTATCCACGCCTGTAGAAAGGGGCTGTTTTACGACCCCGTTTACGACCCCTGTTACGACCCCCCCATTCCAGCCTGAAAGCAGGGCCTGGCCTTCCGGCGCTTGTGTCATGCCCTTGTGGTATTCGGACTTGGTCATAGAAATGCCTCTACATCCTCCTTCTTTTTGTATTCTTCCAAAGCCTCTTTGAAATGTCCACAATGAACGTAGAACTCTTCTTCAGCTGGAACGAGTCTGTGATATATACTATTCATAACTTCTTGCAATTCTTCAGGTGAGTTAGCTCCCTCTGCTTTCCATAGAAATTCTTTTATGAACCAGAATGGAAGCTTCGGAGAGATGTAATAAACCCGCTTGTCTTTCGTGTATCTCTTGTGTCGGCTTGTGCATTCCTTCATTCCGAGTTCTATGCGTTCCCTGCTCCACGAGTTGAAAGGTATTTCATCTTCTGTCATGCCGATTCCTCCATTAGGGTGAGCTGCAGGCCGTCCCTGACGGACTGCCTGACCTTGATGAGATTATGTTGCTTCACCCATTCCCAGACAGCCCCAACATGGGAGCAACTCGGCAGCCCGGCATTCGGGTCTTTTTCATACCTGCGCTTTGCAGACTGGAAGCCCTGGCAGTTGCATTCCCACTCGAACTCCTTGCTGTTCCTTATCTCGTATGTGGTGGAGTTGTAGCCCTCAATCGGCTTGCAGAGGAAGACCCTGTTCTCCCTGTCATATTCCACGCAGCCATACTCGACGAACTTCATGACCTTGTGCTGCTGGGTGTGCCTCAGCTCCCTCGCATGAGCCGAATAAAGCTGCACCCCGTTGTCCCCGTTCATTCCAGCATCACCTTGCCCTTCCGAATTTTCCTATGCTGTCATAAAGTTCCTTGCTGCATTTCGCCGAACAGCAAGCGGTTCTTTTCAATCTATGGTAGAATGGTTTGCTACATATCGCACAGTGTTTATGCAGCCTCTTTTCATTCGTCACCTTTCCCATCCTCCATTCTGTATTCGCTTGAATCGTGGACACTTGGTGTAACCGCCGTGCTGCTCGACTGCCTCCCTGCAACTGACGCATTTATACCCGACGACCTCGACCCTTCCGAGGACATCATCCTCGTAGTTTTCATAATGGCAGGTCATGCTTTCACATCCTTCCCGTATACCCTGAACCCTGTCCCGCAGTCCAGGCATCTTACCAGCCTGTCCTTCTCCTCGCAGTTGTCACTCCCGCATTTCGGGCAGCTGTAGCACATCCTATCCCTCCGTTCCCACCATGGGTTTGCGGATGCATTTCGCCTTATTAGGCGAAAGCTTTTGAGCCGAAGCTCAAAATGCAAGGCGACCAAACCAGACCGCACCTGCAAACGGAGCTGGGGGGTGGATGATTGGATGCACAGACTAACTTTGGTCTAACGTCCTCAGCCCCGATTCCGCCCCATGATGGACTACCTCGCGTTGATAACCGTCTCATTCACGCTTCCCGAAACCGAGCAGACGAAGCCCGCCTTGCTCAAGGAATCAAGAACCTGCTCGACCTCGCCGACGGTCTTTCCGGTCATGTTTATTTTCATGGTCTCAATCCTCCTTTTTTTATCAGAATTTTTACTTTATCACACCATTCTTCGTAACATGACTTGCATACCCCTATCGTGTGGTCAGGATTTTTTCCTCTTGGAATTTCGTAATTTGAACCCTCCCCTCCGCATATCCAACAACAAATTTTCATGCTGGGACCTCCTCGAAAAGTTTCTTGTAGCGTTTCATCCACCAAGCGGGTTCTTTATCTCACGCCATGCACGGCACGCCTCACAACCGCACCTGACTTCATTCGATTCAGTCATGATCATCACTCTGTCAGTTTCTTTTGCGGCGGGAATAACTCGAACTGGATTTCCTCTCCGACTGCTATCTTGAGTTTTTTGCCAGTGATGGATACCTTCTGGGGCGGTACTTCGTCCTCCTTGTTTTTCACTTCTGTGAACGAGGTCCTTATCTGCTCCTTCTCGCCTTCATCGGTTTCTGTCGTCACAGTCTTAATCTCAGTGCATTTCGCATTAAGTTTTATTTTTTCCATTTCCATTACCTCCGTTAAGGATTTTGACAGCCATGCAACGTACATCCCGGATTAGCGGATCCGCATGGGAATAGAAATCGTCCAGCCCGGGCTTGCATTCCTGCTTCAGCCTGGCAACCAGCAGAGCTGCTTCTGGTTTTGCTGGCATCTACTCCACCCTCTCGAAAATAATCCTCCCGTTATCAACTATGACCTTGAAGTGCTCGCCGCTCTTGATTTTCAGTTCCTCGACTATCTTCGTGGACAGGTAGAAGCGGCCCGCCCCCTCGCTGTCAACAAAGATGGAAGTTATATCGGCGTATTTTTCAGGCATTCTTAATCACCCTTTTAGGTTATTTCATCCTTTTCAATAGAGTTACACGCAGGGGGTATATAAACCTATCGTTTCAGTCGTAATAAGCGATACAACAGAATAACGTATTTAAAGCTAAACGGAAAAAGTAGGGATATGGAAAAAGAAATTGGAAGAGTGTATATCAGCAAGCAGGGGGACTGCAGGGTTTACCTGAGAAAGGCGGTAGTGAAAGCGTTGAATCTGAAAACTAACGACAAGCTAATTATAGAAATTGATGAGAAGGCTAAAAGGTTGATAGTCACAAAGTTAGAATAGGATTTACTTGGTAGCGGGCGAAGTAATGTTTTTTGAGGGTGTGGCGAAATTCGCCTTTTATGTAATAGCGTTTATTGTTCTCGTTATGCTTGTCTCTATCGCATTAATATTACCGAGACAATATGCTGTATGTTTTCTGGCGCCATTTCTCATTATCATACTCGGCGCTCTGGCATTAAGTAAACTAAAATGGGAGTACATACTCATTGCATTAATCTTGCTTTTCATATACCTTCTATCTCCTATGTTATTCATAATTGGTACGGTTCTTGCTATACTCTATTTTGTTGTGAAATGGTTTAGAAATAGAAAAAAGAAGAAACCTTCATTTATATATAAACCAAGTAAACAAAGAAGATGGGAATTATAATAGTGATAAGAAGCAGGAAGCAGTTCTCTGCTATGATTGAATGATTAAGAGAGTTCATCTTCTAATTTCTGCCAGAGATACCATTTGCTTTCCAGCTCCTTGTCCATGAGCTTCCTTCCCTTTTGGATTTTTACCAGCCTGTTTAACTCGAAAACCAGTCTCCTCATGCGGAGGCTTCTTCTGTATCTCTCCTTGAATCTTGAGACGAATCCCGCGAGCTGCCTGTCTGCCATACCATAGCCCACCCTATAATAGACGCTCTCAGATACTTTTAAAAGCTTGTGGAGGGGGGTAACTTTCCAGTGATATTACAAAACGACCTGAGGTCGTTTTATTTTTACCTCGGTGTTCTATATAGAAGTAACACCGCTCAGCGTTTTTCACGTCTGACCAAAACTACACCCAGCAACCCGGGTTCAAATCCCGGCTGGAGTGGGGGTTCGAATCCCCCCGGGCCCGGTTCGATCCCGGGCGGGCCCATTAAACCCTATGGTACCATATAGTTTTACAGTTCGAGAGAGCAAGCCTTAAATATAACCCTGTTATAAAACATATCAGGGGGGGAGGGGCAGGGCGCGGAACAAAACTGTCCTGCGTTACATGGTTGGCAGTTCTACCATGCGACTGCCCTACCTCAAAATTCAGGCTTTGCTAAAGAACTCGCCGAATGAGCCGACTTTCTGAGCAGGACGGACTTTCTTAGCAAAGCCCAAAATTCACTTCTTCTCCTTCCTCATCTTTGCGCTTTCCTCCTTTCTTTGCGACCGAGATAATGCGCTACGACTGGAAAAATTGGCAACCCAAAGATTATGAGAAAGAAAATTATACTAAACAGATATCTAAGTGCCTCCAATATTTCCATATAGAATTATTTATATTCTGGAAGTATATTAACCTTGCTTCCTCAGGAACTTTTCCAGCTCCTTCTCGAACTCGGCCCTCAGCCTCGGGTTGTTGTTAAGGACTTCCCGGGTTGCCAGGAGCCACAGCTTCGTCTTCTCGTCCAGAGCAATCGCGACGTCCGGCCTCAGGGGGTAGCTGCATACCCCGCAGTAGTTGAGCTCAGCCCCGTTCAGCTTCTTGCAGCGGGGGCATCGGACAGGGGTCAAGCGGCTCCTTTCCTCTTTCACTTCCAACTTGCCGTGTATCCTCTGTATCGCCTCGTCCACGTCCTTCGAGTGCATGGAGATATAGACGTCGCACATGGCGGTCTGCCTCCAGCCGAAGAACGCCTTGAGCTGGGAGGTCGTCAGGAACTTCGCGAGGTACGTGGCCCGGCTGCTCCTCCAGGCATGGGGATGGGCCGGCTTCTGAATCCTGCATTTCCGGGCTATCTTTTTTATCATCTGCTGGAGGCCGTAATAGTTCAGCGGCTGGTTCCTGCTCCCATAGGAGATGTCCGTCCAGAGGGGGGCGTTGATGTCGTCCTTGAGCGGGTGGTTCTTGATCCAGTCCTTCAGGTACGGAACGGGCTCGATGACCCTGCAGACCCGGTCGCCTGTCTTGCCCGAGAGCCTTATCTTCGCCCCATTGTCGTCGAACTCTACGCTGCCTATCTTCAGCCCGAGCAGTTCGGAGGCCCTCGCGCCGGTGCTCCACAATGTCATGATGATAGCCCTGTCCCTCAGCCATTCGCAGGCATCGACCATCTCCAGGACATCCTCTTCCGTAAGCATGTTCTCCGGCAGCTTCCTGTTCGCATTGTGCACGGTAACTTTTATGTCCTCGATTTCGATGGGATGGGGATCCTTGACAAGCCAGCGGTAGAACTGCTTGAACATGGTCTTATAATTCTGCTTCGTGTTCGGCGCGAGCTCTGAGGAGTTGATGGTACCCACAAAAGTTATAACGTCCTCCCTTCCTTGGAATTTGCTCCAGGACTTCTTCTTCAGCTTCGTCAGGTTCTTCAACAAGGAGACTATCTTGAGTGAGGATCTGTCGGACAGGTTCACGACCGCCCGCCGTTCATTGATGAATTTCAGGATGAGAGCCTTGTCCCCCTTGCTTATCGAACTGTCCTCTTGGAGGTAATGGATGGCTTTGTCTAAGGTCCATACCATGATAGACTTAAGGAGGATACTCATATATTAATTTGTTTTACTAACACTGATCTTGAGTTCTGACTACTCCAGTTTTACCTCAACTTCCCTCCTCTCCTCACCTGTTGCCTTGAAATACTCCTCCTTCCCATACCCGAGCAGCTTCGCGAATACCATATCAGGTATAGATTCAATCCTTGTGTTGTATATGTTCACGCTGTCGTTGTACAATTCCCTCCTGTCCGCAATCTGGTTCTCTATGCTCGAAAGCTCCTCCTGCAGCTTGAGAAAGGTATCATTGGCCTTTAGCTGGGGGTAGTTTTCAGAAAGTGCGAAGAGCGTTTTCAGCGCTTCGCTCAGGTCATCATTTGCCTTAGCCTTATCCACCAACCTTGTAGCACCCATCATCTCAACCCTGCTGTCTGTCACTTGTTTTATCACCTTCTTCTCGTATTTCATATATCCTTTGACAGTTTCGATAAGGTTCGGGATGAGGTCAGTCCTCTGCTTCAGCAAAACATCTATATTGGACCAGTTCTTCCTTATGCTGTTCTTCAGCATTACCAATCCGTTGTAGATTGAAAGTATGTAGTAGAGCGCAACAGCACCGATGAAAATTCCTCCAAGACCCAGCGCAAGAGTAGTTCCAATTCCCATACAACCACCTACAAGATACCTATGCTGAAGAATATATACGCAAGCCCTATCAGTGCTGCCAGTCCACCTCCGATTAGGTAGAGAAGGGCTTTGTTCCTCATTCCTCCAAGCACGCCCTTCTCCCCTCTGTCGGATATGTAGAAGAACTTGTTGAAGTCCCCTTTCCTTATCACCAGCATATCCTCATGCTTGTCGGACTGCACCTCTTCCTTTGGAACCGCGGTTCCGGTAACAAACACCTTCTGCCCCTTCTCAATTACATATTCTATATACATCCTCTCATGCCCACCTATATGTAGAGGTCCGAGATCTAAAACCGGCCTACCATCACTCAGTCTCACTTCTTTGAGGAATTCAACTATCTTGGGCGGTATCTCCTGACCGGGGTAAATGTGAAAAATCTTCTTGTCAACAACCTCGAGTTCAGCCTCTGCTGGATCCACTTCAATCCTACCCGTATCATCCTCTATGAAGAAAGGGCTGTTGCTTTTTTTGCTTTTTATAGTGTTCCAATGTCTGTGCTTTCCGCTTCCGTGAAGCTCCCGTATTGCATATTTGTAAAAAGTGCATTCCCTTCCGGCAAACGGGCTAAGCATGTACTCACCTTTCGGGACTGTCTCTCCATAAACCTCCACAAAACCCGTGGCAATAGCCTCCACCTTTGAAGTGGGAGTGTTGACAATCGTGTTGTACTGGGACCACGTATAGAAGCCCTTTATGAAGTAGTATACGCCGACAGATACGCTGACAGGAGCCGCAATTAGTGCGAAGATGATCGGATCGTTCGCCACGAGGAGATTATGGATGGACGTATTTAAATTGCTCACCTGAAAACAGGATAAAATCGTATTGCAAATATATTTAAAGACATTCTGCTAATAATATCACAGTTAATGCGCCGCGGTGAGTCCAACTTGCCATGCGCGCAGGTAGGTGAAAAAATGGATTTTGGAGACGAGGGACATTCAAACCGCCGAGGCTTCAGAGGGGGCTTTGACGGACCAAGAGAGATGCACAAGGCAGTTTGTTCTGACTGCGGTGCTGAATGCGAAGTCCCTTTCAAGCCAACTGAGGGAAGGCCTGTATACTGCAGGGAATGTTGGCAGAAAAGAAAACCAGAGTAGAGAAGATGAAGCTAATTCTCTTCTTTTCCCTTTTTTATTAGTGTAACCTCTGCTAGCGTACCGACAGGTACTCCTTGAAAATAGCAAGCTTCTTCGGGAGTCTTGGCAGGTCCGTTATCAAGGCGAGGTTGCCGTAGTAAACAGCAGCTGTCAGCGGACCGTTCTTTGAAATCCTTCTGGCAGACGTCACCACCTTCGGCTCTGGCAGGTAGATTACTCTCCCCTTCTTCCACAGCTTTCTTGCAAAAGCACCGTCCTCCATAGGCTTGTTCGGAAATCCCCCTGCCTCAAAGAATGTCTTCCTCCTGACTGCATTGTTGAAGCCGAGTATCTCCCCCTTGCCAATCATACCTCTAAAAAGAAGATAGCTGTTTGACATTTCCTCTATTGCACCAAGCATCCTGCTCTTCTGGTCAAACCCGAACGCGCAAGAAAGGCCGCTTATCTCATCTTCCCCAAGCACTGCATCCGCAACCTCAAGGTAATTTGGAGGTATAACCGTATCCGCATCCACAAAAACCAGCACCTTCCCCCTTGATTTTTTCGCACCTGTGTTCCTGCTGATCCACGTGCCTCTTCTTTTCACAACCACCACTCTGTCTGCGTATTTCTCTGCAATCTCAACCGTCCTGTCCTTACTATTGTTGTCAGCAACAATCACTTCATAATCCAAGGATGTTTTCTGCTTGCGCACCGATTCAAGGGTTTGGCGTATGTACCTCTCCTCATTCAGTGCAGGAATTATTATTGACGCCCCCAGCATGTCTACACCTCACTCAACAAACAGCAGAATAAGCGCAACTCCCATCACAAGCGAAACAAAGACCAGGAAAGACCTTTTCGGCTCAGTCTCCTTATGAAGCTCCGGAACCAGGTCACTGCCGCCGATGTAAATGAAGCCGCCTGCAGCGAATGCAAGAAGCAGCGGCAGGTATACGAGGAATGATGAGAGAACGTAGAATGCGCACAATGCCCCGAGAAATGCTGTCAGGGCGGAAATGAAGTTTAGTACAAGCGCTTTCGTTGTAGTGAATCCCCCGTGTATCATAATGGCAAAATCGCTGAGTTCCTGCGGTATCTCGTGCAGCACTATGGCAACTGTGCTCACCATCCCGGTCTGGTTGCTTACAAGAAAGCTTGCCGCAATCACGACTCCGTCTATGAAATTGTGTATCCCGTCTCCGACAAGGCTCATGTACGCAAACGTGTGCTCATGGCATCCTGGCTTGTGGCAGTGTTGCCAGAAAAGGAATTTTTCCAGTACGAAGAAAATCAGGATTCCAAGTATGGTAAAGCCGATAGTTCCCGAACCGCCCGTATCAACTGCCTCAGGAAGAAGATGCAGGAACGCACCTCCGAAAAGCGAACCTGCCGCGAAGCTAACAAGGAAAAGCAGTATCTTCTCCATAGTCTTCTTGCGCAGCACCATGGTGAATACCCCTACAAAGGAGATGAGGCTTACTATAAAGACGGATATCAATATGTAGAGCAGCGTAAGATCCATGTTTGCATCACTACTGGTGATATATGCATAAAATTTTATAAAGCTAGTTATCAGGTTCGCATGCTATAGTTGAAGGCTTTTAAAGAAACAGCCCCAAAGTTAAATCGTGAGAGTCTATTCTCAAAAACTTGCAATTCCCGTGTTGTTAGCTTGCTTCATGTTCATAAGCGGCTGCACTTGGATAGAGAACAGGAGAGTCGAATGCGCATCTCCATACGTTAGTATCGGAAACCAGTGCTGCTTGGACCAGAACAACAACTCCATATGCGATGAGAACGAGACGCAGGTCCTGGAGAATAATTCAAATGCAACGCAACCTGTAAATGGCACCGTAGCGAATCATTCCGGCAATTTCAGCAACACTCCATGTCCCCTGCCGGGCGAGTTTGTCGAGTTCTATGGTGAAGGTTGCCACTTTTGTGCGAACATGATCCCAGTAGTTTCGCAGGTTGAGAATGAGACCGGTGTTCACTTCAGGGTTCTCGAGGTCTGGTACAACAATACAAACCACGACATGCTTATGCAGTATGCAGACCAGATCCAACGCGATTGCGGGGCGTTGGGCGTACCAGCATTCATAAACCTTAGAACCAATAAATCCGTGTGCGGAGAGATGAGCCTGCAGGAGCTTGGAGATTTCGTTCAGGAGAACAAAAGGTGCGAGTAGTACTGATTAGAGCTGGTTGGGTTGAAAGCTAATTGCGGCGCAATTATAAGGAGATTAAAATTCCTTGCAGACCCCAAGGCAGTTGAGGGGATGGCCCGCTTTGGCATCCCAAACAATACCTACGGAGTGTCCATACCTGAGATAAGAAGGATAGCCAAGGAGGCAGGCAAAAACCATCAACTTGCGCAGGAGCTTTGGAAATCCGGCATGCACGAGGCAAGAATACTCGCCTGCATGGTTGACGACCCCGATGCTGTAAGCGAGGGGCAGCTTGAGAAGTGGGTGATGGATTTCGATTCCTGGGACGTGTGCGACCAGTGCTGCAGCAACCTTTTTGACAAGACAGGATTTGCACGCGTTAAAGCTGTTGAGTGGAGCAGAAGGAAGGAGGAATTCGTTAAGAGAGCCGGCTTTGTGCTGATGGCAGCACTGGCGGTCCATGACAAGAAGGCATCGGATGAGGAATTCCTGAGGTTTCTGCCAATAATAAAGAGGGAGGCAAGAGACGAGAGGAATTTCGTCAAGAAAGCAGTGAACTGGGGATTGAGGCAAATCGGTAAGAGGAATAAAAATCTGAACAAGGCGGCGATTAACAGCGCAAAAGAGATTCAACAAATCAATTCAAAGAGCGCCAAGTGGATCGCCTCTGATGCGCTGAGAGAGCTTACAACCCGCGCAGTTCAGAAAAAGTTGGAATTGCGCTAATGCTACTTCCTTCTCTTAAGCTGCCAAAGCCCCAATGCCACTAATGCAATAATCACAAGTAGACCAGTCAGTGGCGCAAAGTCAGGTGGTGCGGCTGGTGTGCCACGTGGTTCCACCGCAACTCCCGTGCAATCCGAGTCATTCTTATTCTGCGAGCAGAAACCTGCAATCATGTTCTTCAAATCCGCCTTCACCAGCTCTGCACCGCTAGTGTAATTGTTAACGCTCACTTCAGTCAGGTTGCTATTGAAGGGGAATATGAGGGTGAGGTTCGCCTCATCAACCATCCTCGCCCCGAATCCCTCGGGGTTCCCTCCTGGCAGAGTCTCGTAGAATCTTATCCTCGGGTCTATCACTCCATACTCCTCAATCACTCCGTTCTCTGACAGCAGCTTAATCTTGAAATCCTGCCACTGCACAAAATGCTCAGGGGGATAGCCGTATACAATATTTCTCTCCAGCACGGTGAAGATGTTATTCTTTATATTCACCCGCACTATGACTGCCTTGGGGCTCGAGTTGTCGCTTCCGTAGACTGGCAATGATAGCAGGGAAAGCAGCATTATCATCAAAAACGCATTTCTACGAGACACATGAACACCTCTTCTATGTAAATATCTTGGTTCCTACCTCCACATATTTTCCAAACACCCATTCTGCCCTCCTCTTTGAATATTCATTGTACTGGCAGGGATAGCTGCAGTCACCTTTCATTACAGAGCCCGTCCTGACATGGGTCCAGTATCCACCTCCGCAGTTCTCCCTATGAGAGTTATCCAAGTTCCATTCCCTTGTGCCTATCCCAAAGTAAACACTGTCATCGGTTCCCGCATCACCCTCATCCTTCGTCTTGACCATGACGTGAATCTCGCGCCACTCCCTCACTGCGCTTGGATTCGGGTAATTCGGGGCGTACCAGTACTTGCCCCAGGTATTCGGCTTGTCCCCAAGGAAGTTGAAAGAATCATATGCGTAGGAAAAAGTATCATAGAAAGGACGACCATTGACTTCGAGAGTCAAACGCACGGGTCTCCACTCGTCATCCCCCTCTATCCTGAGCCCTATCTTCTGTATATCGCCCTTGACCAGACCGAGATGGTCGAATGTGAAAGAATCCGTGGTGCTCTTCCTGAATCTACTTCCGTCGTTGTGCAGCCTGAACTCCTCCTCCCCTATGTCTAAGAATACATCTGAGTCAGTCTCCTGATCCTCGCCGTTTGATGTTGTTATATTGACCCGCATGCTTGTGACTGGAGTCGTATCTATGCTAGGATCGGGGAAATCCGATGCAGTCCACTTGCTGCCGCTCGTGTAGTGGCTGTCACCGCCCAGCCCAGGAAGCACGACACGCCTGGCGGAACTGTCGTAAATCACCCTCCCGTTCGCGTATACCTTAATCGACTCGGGGTACCACCTGCCGCCATCCATCCATAATCCTATCTCCTTTATCTCGCCTTCCCTCAGTCCTCCGGGAGTGAGTTCAAACGTATTCGTTGTTCCCTGTCCGAATTCATCCCTCCCGTCGTTGTCCAGCAGCCAGTCCCTTGTCCCAACCGTGAAGTACACCTTGCCTGCATCCGACGGCCAGGTATTCGATGTCTTGGTCTCCACACTCAGCGAGGTTACGGCTGCGCCCAGGTCTGTTGCGTTTGGGTAGTTCGGCGCGACCCATCTCTTGCCCCACGTGTTCCCGTCGTCGTCCAGCCAAATCCCTATGTCCGACTTGTAGGTGGTTGAATCGTAGATAAGCGTCTCATCGGCGTAAACCTTTATCCACTCCGGCCTCCATCCGTCAGTTCCCGTCTTCCTGAGGTATATCTGCGGTATCTCATCGCGTATAGATTCAATCAGAAGAAATCTGTCTTCAGCACCCCTCCCGAAATCATTCTTGTCGCCTGGGCAGAACATCCAGCATAGGTTCTGGTCCCATCCTGGCAGGCTGTCACTCTTGCAGTTGGACAGTGAGGAGTATATGTTCGGGTTTGGGTCTGGCTGCCAGTAGTGGGAATCGCAGCAGTACTCGTCTGCAACCCCGAACAAACCATGCCCGCTCTCGTGAACCAGCGTGTCCAGACTGTAGTATTCGGTTGAGAATACATTGCCGCTTGCATAATCCCTGCAGCCGACCTGGTGCACGATCACCGCTCCCTCTGCGTGCGAGCACCCGTCATCCCAGTTCGAGGGGGCGCTCCAGTCGCAGTCCCCGTTACCCTCTTTATGCAGGCTCCCGAACTTGGTGGTATAGTAAAAGTTCATATAATGCTTGCTTGCATTTATCGTCCTCTCGGCGAAATATCCGTTCTGAATCATATTCTCGACATCTGAAACGAAACCGCTCATGTTCCCTTCGTACTCCCTGGTTGGTATGAATACAACATCTATCGCATGGTCCGGCTCGTTGTTACGTACGAGGGGAACGCATCTGGGGCATTCTCTGGTGCAAGGCCCTCCGCAATCCACGCCAGTTTCATTCTGGTTCCTCTTATTGTCCCAGCAAGTAGGGCAGGGTTCGCAAGGCCCTCCGCAGTCAACCCTCTCCTCCCTCTGGTTCTGTATGGAGTCGTTGCAGCTGGGAGGCAGGCAGGCGCCATCCTGGCAGAGCCCCTCGCAAGTAATTGTCTCATTAACGGTATTGCAAGAATAAGGAGTTCCAAACCCCCTTGTTATCTCGGTATGATATTCTGTAAGCTCACGGGCATGACTGCCTGTTCCGCAGAAGTCGGTGAATCCATCGTAAGTAGTTCCACGCACGTTATATTTCACTCCGCCATCGCTGTCATTGCAGGGGCACGTTCCGTTGACGCATTGCCCGTTGCAGCGTATTGTCGTATTAGCGATCTCCCTTTCATCACTGCAGTAATACTCGACAACATTCCCGGAGTTTAGGCAGTAGTCCGATATCAGTCCAGTAACGACTCCCCTCTCAAACTGGTTCATCCCTTCGTCGGAATCCTCGCAGGCGCAGAAGTCACCAAGCACGCGCACTGAGACCCCCTCCTCGGTAAGCATCCTAGGACTCTCTATGCAGCTTCCGCAGTTGTGCGTGGCATTTCTTATGAAATTTCCATTGCAGTAATACTCAACTATTGCGGTGGAGTTTATGCATGTGTCAAAATACTGCGGGGGCAGGGTTATCGTGGAGGTTGAGTAGTTAATACTACCCGATTCGTTGGATGCCATCCCTCTTGTGAACGGCTTGTCACCGCTGTCGCTGTCGTGGCACGCTGGAGGCAGGTCAATCCCCGGCACGCCTATATCTCCCCCGCTGGTTACCCCTCCAAAGTTGTCTATTACACTTGCGCCGAAATCAACTCCGGCTGCAGGCGCATTTGCTTCAGTCGAGCAGGGCGAGCTGAGGCACTCCTTCACCTTCTGTCCTCCTATAAACAGCATTATCTTTGCTATTCCATCCGGGTCTGTCGCGTCGGCGGTGAAATTTACCCTATCGCCTCTGGAATAGTTGGCAGGCTTCGTGGTGAGGGTTATGCTTGCAGGCCCGCTACCCCTCTGCGTATCGCACGCGTCTCCTAACCCATCCTGATCGGTATCCACCTGGTTCGGGTTTGGGGCATTCCTGCAGTTATCGCAGACATCCCCCACCCCATCCTGGTCTGCGTCTGCTTGGTCGAAGTTCTGTCTGTGCAGGCAGTTATCACACACATCTCCTCTCAAATCTTGGTCGGAGTCTAGCTGGTTCTGGTTGGATACATAAGGGCAGTTGTCCTGCGAATCAGGAATCCCATCCTTATCCGTGTCGACAACCGGCACCTGGTCAGGGCATCCGTCGTCATCCTGATATCCGTTGAATGTTTCAGGCAGCTGAGGACACTGGTCTATGGAGTCTGGAACTCCGTCTCCATCTGAATCGATATCCGATACAGACAGGGAGCAGGCATGCCACTCGTTCGGCGAGCAGTTCGATGTTTTACCAACAGTGTAGCAGAATGCAGGCCACAGCTTCCAGTTGCCTGCCTCATCCAGCGTCACCTGCCCGTTGAAGTTGATGCTCTGGCCTGGAGCAAGTGAAGTGCCGCGGTTTGAATATGCAAACTCCTCAGCACCCGAAGGAGTGGAAGCGCCGATATACGTCCCCTTGCTCTGGCTGAAAAGAATTGTGCGTTGCTGCGGATCAACATTCTGAAGCGTGTAGGAGACATTGACATATTCCCACGCGGTGAGATTTGAGTTTCCGGTCACAGCGAAATTCGTGAGTCTCAGAGAACCGAATGTGTCGGGTCCTTTGTAATAGCAGAGTGTCGCAGCTGCGCTCATGGATGCGCATAGTAAAAGCAGTAGAAACACGTATCGCAAGAAGTAGCCGATTTTACCCATCACACCCCCACTAATAATATCATGAGATGTTTTAAAACCTTTGCTTATCCTGAAGTTTCTATTTAACAAGCACTTCCTTCAGCTCTTTGCTCAGTTTAACCAGGTTAGTCTTCCCATGCTGTTCCTTCTCAACGATCCCTCTCTTCTCAAGCCGCTCCGTAATCCTATGGGACTTCACCTTTCCCATCCCTTCTAGGAGTGATATCTCAGATTGCAAAGCCTTGCCTCCCTCCTCAGCTATCTTTGACACAACTTTTCTCTCCTCTTGGGAAAGCAGCTTCAATAGTGCTTCTGGATTCGGCTTTACTTCAACATACTCCGTCTTCTTATTCTCTGTGAAAAGGTAGAATGCAACAGCTCCAAGGACGAACCCAACTGCAATGAAAATAGGGCTGAGATACGTGAGCAGGTTCATCCTCTCTTCATGCTGGCACTCTCCGTTAACTGTGCACTGTGTAGGATTTGTCTGCTTAATAAAATTAGGAAGACCATAGAGAATTAAATACAGGAATACCACTACAAAAAGCCCCAGCAGAATACGCAGGTTGCTTTTCATGCAAATATTTGAGATTCCCTTATTTTTAACCCTTTCTGCTTGGTTTCACAATTTGAAACATTGGTTACAGCAAAATGGAAATTCGGTTTCAGCACCAGATACTTCACCTGCCCACAGGGCTCACGAACCACCCACGGCCAATACTACTCTGTGGGCAGCAAAATAAGAGGTGATGGAATTGAGTAAGAAATTGGATAAAGCATTGGAAAACATGAAGGGAGCAATCCTCAGATTCCGCCATTCGCTCACGCGACAGGATGAGGAGGGTTGGGAGTTATACAGGGAGACAGAGTATGCATTCAACGTGATGGTGGCAAGAGCCAGACTGTTATGCGGCTGCCAGCACTGTACTGCCCAGAATTCAACTGAGCCAATATATTGCTGTTGCTCTGGCGGCAAGCAGGTGGAATGTAAATGCAGAAGGTGATAAAAATGAAAAAAATATTGAATGTAGGAGGCATGCACTGCAACTCATGCAAGATGATAATTGAGGATGCAGTTACGCATGTGAAAGGAGTAAAGAATGCAAAGGTAAATCTGGAAAATCAGACTCTTGAGTTAGAGTACAAGTATGAGACAAACTTAAAAGAGATAGAAAGGAAGCTTGAGGAGAAAGGTTACTCGATAAAGAGGGACTCAGTAAGCGGAATGGGCCCTCTTTTCATAGCTCTAGGAATTGCAGTACTGCTTGTTTCTGCATACTTCTTCATTGACAAGAATAGTGAATCCTTCCTCAATCTTACTTCAAATACAAGTCTGCCTCTCATATTCTTCGTGGGCTTTCTCACAGGCTTCCACTGCATAGGCATGTGCGGTGGGTTTGTGCTGTCCTATACGGCAAAATGCGCTTCGGAAGGAAAGCCCAGTCTATATTCTCACCTTCAGTACGGTGCTGGGAAGCTTTTGTCCTACACCGCAATTGGAGCTTTGTTTGGTCTTGTCGGTTCAGTTATTGCCTTTACAGTTGAACTCAGGGTGGCCATAGCGCTTCTCGCAGGTGCTTTCTTAGTGATATATGGAATAAACATGCTTGGAGTATTACCGCAGCTCAGAAAAGTGCGCATCCCAACTCCGAAATTCCTAACGCAGTTCATACGAAGCCAGGGAGAGAAACAGCACGCACCTCTCTTCATCGGTCTTCTGAATGGTTTGTTCATAGCCTGCGGTCCTCTTCAGGCAATGTATCTGCTTGCCGCAGGAAGCGGAAGTCCTTTTTGGGGTGCTTCGGCGTTATTCTCCTTCGGACTTGGAACGCTGCCACCCCTGCTTGGCTTCGGGGCTATTGCCTCTTACCTGAGCAATTCTCTAAAGCACAATTTGGTTAAGTTCTCTGGAATTTTTGTAATAATCCTAGGACTCCTCATGGCGAATAATGGACTTACGCTTGCAGGAAGCGAGTTTTCATTTAATGCACTGCAGACAGGTGCGATTCCAACAAACTTGTCAAATACCACTTTGAACATTAATGTATCCGAAGGATATCAGATAATACGCATGAATGTGACAAACAACGGGTGGGAACCAAACAACTTTGTTCTGCAGAAGGGAGTGCCTGTAAAATGGATAATCAATGGAATTGAGATAAACGGCTGCAATAATAGAATAATAGTCCGCGACTATGGGCTTGATTTTCCAATAAACAAAGGAGAGCAAACCATTGAGTTCGCTCCCAATAAGGAGGGAGTGATAAGATGGAGCTGCTGGATGGGCATGATACCTGGGACATTTATTGTTGTGAATGATATAAATAATAAAACAGAGCAAAGTACACTGGAGCAGACAGCACCCTCCTTACCCCCAAGCACAGGAGGTTGCGGCTGCGGAGGCATAGGGTGAAAAGATGAATAAGACAATAAGAATCACTGGCATGCATTGCACAAACTGCGCCCTTAACATAGAGAAGGGCTTGGGGAAGACTCAGGGAGTGAAAAATGTAAATGTAAATTTCACTACCGAGAAGGCGAGCGTTGAGTTTGATGAAAATAAAGTAAGCGAAGCAAAATTGCTCGAAAGGATAAAGGAACTCGGCTACTCCGGAGAATTCGTGGTGGCGAGCTTTGACAGGGAGAAGGAAATAAGAGAGAAGGAAGAAAGACAATTGAAAGGGCTGTTACTGCTCAGCATTCTCCTATCTCTACCTGCATTTGTCATCGGCATGTTCTTAATGGAGTTTCCCTACAAAGGCTATGTTCTTTTTCTGCTTGCAACGCCAGTGCAGTTCATAGTCGGATGGCGTTTCTACAAGTCAACATGGGCAAGCCTGAAGCAGAAAACCGCAAACATGGATACACTGATTGCGCTTGGGACCAGCGTTGCATACTTCTACTCGCTCTACCTGATACTCCAGAATCCGATGGGCGAGACATATTTTGAGACATCTGCAGTGCTGATTACGTTCGTGGTAACAGGCAAATATCTAGAAGCAAGGGCAAAGGGAAGGACCAGCCAGGCGATAAGGGAGCTTATGCAGCTCTCGCCAAAGCAGGCCAGGGTTCTCGTGAAGGGAAAGGAGAAGATCATGCCAATTGATGACGTTAAAGCCGGCGACATTCTTATAGTGAAACCGGGTGAGCAGATTCCCGTTGACGGGACTGTCGTTTCCGGCGATTCCAGCGTTGACGAGTCAATGATAACCGGCGAGTCCATCCCGAAGGAGAAGGCAAGAGGCATGACCGTCTACGGGGGGACTCTGAACAAGCACGGTCTGCTCAGGATAAAGGCGACAAGGGTTGGGGCGGATTCCACCCTATCAAGAATAATACACCTAATAGAGGATGCACAGACAAAGAAGGCTCCGATCCAGAGCTATGCAGACAGAATTTCCTCATACTTTGTGCCTGCTGTCATACTCATTTCCCTTCTCACATTCCTTGCTTGGTTCTTCCTGTTTGGCAAGCCGCTTTCATTCGCACTGACAGCGGCAGTTTCAGTCCTTGTCATCTCCTGCCCCTGCGCCCTAGGGTTAGCAACACCCACTGCAGTGATGGTCGGAATCGGAAAGGGTGCTAGAAACGGCATTCTGATAAAGGGAGGAGAGGTTTTGGAGAAATCCCAGAAGATAAATGCAATTCTCCTTGACAAGACCGGGACCATAACGCTTGGCAAGCCTGCGGTGACAGATATAATATCATTTGGAAAGATGAGCAGGGAGGATGTCCTGAGCTTTGCGGCAAGCGTTGAAAAGGCATCCGAGCACCCACTTGCGGACGCTATAGTGGAAAAGGCTGAGAAGGAAGGGGTCGGAATACATGGAGTCTCGAAGTTCAGGTCAGTCACGGGTAAGGGCGTTAAGGGAGTCGTAAGCAGGAAAACTGTCATGCTTGGAAGGCCGGAATGGTTCGATGCCGGCAGGAGAATCAGCGACAAGGTTCACGAGCTTGAGGACGACGGCAAGACGGTTGTGCTTCTAAGAGTTGGGGAAGAGCTTGGCGCAATTGCCGTTTCAGATGTTGTGAAGCCCGATTCCGCAGAAGCAGTTGCAAAGTTCAGGAGGATGGGTTTTGAGATATATATGATTACGGGCGACAATGAAAGAGTTGCGAAGGCAGTTGCCAGAAAAGTGAGTGTGGATCGCTACTTTGCAGGAGTTCTTCCAGAGGATAAGTCAAAACTTGTTGAAAAACTCAAGAAGGAGGGCAGGAATGTCGCAATGGTCGGCGACGGGATAAACGATGCCCCTGCGCTTGCATTGGCGGATATAGGGATAGTCATGAGCTCCGGCACCGATGTTGCAATGGAATCCGGAGATATTGTTCTGATGAAAAACTCCCTGCTGGATGTTGTGAAAGCAATAAACCTCTCAAAGGCAACTATGAGCAAGATAAGGCAAAACATGTTCTGGGCGCTCATCTATAACCTACTAGGGATTCCTGTTGCAGCAGGAGCATTGTCATCTGTTGGCGTTATACTGAACCCAATGATTGCAGGTGGTGCGATGGCGCTAAGCTCCTTGTCTGTAGTGACAAATTCGCTCCTCTTGAATAGAGCAAAAATCTAAGAGATAGTTACTTCTTCGTTACTTTCTCCTCTTTCAGCACAATCTTTGCCAGCATGAAAATCACAAATGCAATGATTATGAAGTTTATCAGTGCGCTCATAAAAGAGCCCCATTTGATGAGTATCGGCCCCAGCGCAAATGTTGCGGTCTTATAATCCCCGCCAGGTATGAGCGGAGTGACAACCGGCATTATTATGTCACTCACAAGAGACTGCACCAATACTACGACCGCAGAACCCATAATAAAGGCAATTGCCAGCGGCATAACATGATATTCCTGCAAGAATTCTTTAAACTCCTGAATCATCCCCATACATTCACCTCCACTTATGAGTTAAATAAAGAAATATAAATTAACGCCCTTTCATGGATTTCAAAATCTTCCTCGCCCTCTCCTTTGCAGGTAGCTCAAGTTCTTTGTCCTCGCATTTTCCCCTTTTTAAAAATAAACCTAGTTCTGCAGAAGTTTCCCTTTTCATCCTTACAGCATGTTTCCTGTCCACCCGCCCTATCCCTTCAAGCTTTGGCATGCCTTCGTTGCCTCCCTCTGGGAAATACCAGTCCTTCACCTTGAGGCGGCCCGCTTTGAAAATCAGATATCCAAGAGGGGTGGCTATTGGCGGTATCCCGCAGTTCAAACCCTTTGAAGTTTCCCCAAGAGTTCTCCCCTTTCCCCAGAAAGACTCATATGCAACCATCAAACTCCAGCTTGGCTTGAGAGTGCTGCCGAGCTTCCTGAAAAGTTCAAAATCCAGCTCGGTTTCAGAAAGATTCATCTTCCTGCCCTTGAATGAAAGCTCCTCGTAGTAATGCCCGTCAATCCAGCCGTCTATGTACGGTTTGATTCCAAGGCTGTAAAGTCCTTCGAAAACAGGTTGCTCTGACTCGACACCATTCTTGTCAGTAATAAAAACCTGAAAGAAGTTCTGCTCAGCTTTCTTAAGCTGTCTGCGCGCAACCCTTATGCGATACCCCTCTGCAAGCTCCCCTTCAAGCTTGTGGAGAGGATGCATTTCTCGCATGCAATCCTTTTGTCAATTCTAACTACTTCTCATACCACAGGCAACTTGGTTGGCTCCCCCTTTGCCTCAAGGTAGACATCCCACACTATAACCAAGCCAACTACTAGCGGCACCAGGAATAGGGGCATGCAGCATATACTGGTTATACCCATTGTTATGATTCCACCAATAATCCCACCCAGAAGATACGCTATGATTACGACTATGCAAAGAGCCCAGAATCCAATTACGTATTCCAGTCCTTTCTTCGTGCTGCCTATGTAGAAGTAACCTACACCAGGAGCTGCCACAAGCAGCAGCCCAACTGCGCTTATCAACGCAGCTATCCCAGGATCCTTCTCCTCAGCAGCAACTTCTTTCTTAGCCGGCATGTTTACCACCTCATCTCAATTCTCAACTAATACTTAAATTGCTATCCTTTCTCAACAGTGCTCAGACCGAATAGCGAGTACACCGTGCAGTGCCTCATCAGGCCAGTTACTATGCCCACAATTCCAATCAGACCCAACAGTATCCATGCCCATTGCTCTGCTTGAACAAAGAATGCGAGGAGCAGGAAAAGCACTCCCAAAGCTAAGCGTATTATCCTGTCAAGACTGCCAACATTCCTCTCAGTAAGCAACTTGGCAATTTCTATACCACCACCGTTATATCTTTAGAGGGAGGTTAATAAAGTTTTACTCCCGCCATGCAGGTATGAGAGATTTTGGCATCTCAGAGCCCGTATTTCTCGAAGAAGTCCAGTTTCGTAACCTCAACGACTGCGAAGTATAGCAGCACCACCCCGGCAGTAAGCGCCAGGTATTCCACCCCGACATGGGTGAATTGGAAAGGCACTCCGATGGGAGAATACACGACAATAATGGATAGGATGAATGCGAGTATGGAACCGGCTATCATCAATGTGCTCGGCCTGCTTTTGTAGAACTTCATCTGGGTGCGTATCGAATAAGTAATCACTAATTCTGATATCAGTGACAGCAGGAACCAACCTGTCCTGAAACTGTTCTCCGTAGCATGCAGCAGGTAAAGCATGGAGCCCATCATTATCATGTCGAACACGAAGCTGATGAGACCGAAACGCACCATGAAGTCCGATATCAGCTTCATATTCCACCTCTTCGGTTTTCTCAGGAAGGTCGAATCCACGTTATCCGTGGATACCGTCAACATAGGCATATCGGAAAGGAGGTTATTTAGAAGTATCTGGGAGGGCAGCATTGGAAGGAACGGCAGGAATAATGAGGTTGAGGCAACCGAGAACATGTTGCCGAAATTAGCGCTTATAGTATTCAGCACGTATTTAGTTATGTTGCCAAAAATTTTCCTTCCGCCGCGTATGCCGGTGAGGACCGCTTCCAGGCTGCTGCTAAGAAGTATGATGTGTGCGGCATCCTTTGCGACGTCTACAGCATTGTTCACGGAGATTCCCACATCAGCAGCTCGCAGGGCCGGGGCGTCATTCACCCCATCACCGAGGAAGGCAACAACGTGCCCTGCATCCCTCAGGGCAAGTACAATTCGATACTTGTGGGTGGGCGTTATCCTCGCGAAAACGTTATAGCGCTCCGCGAGCTTCTGAAGCTCCTCATCACCCATCCCATCAAGCTCATCCCCTGTCACCACCCTGTTTTCATTTATACTGAACCCGACGTCACTGCACAATTTCTTTGTTACAATGGGCCCATCTCCGGTAAGTACCTTCATCTCAACTCCAAGTTTCCTCAGCTCCGAGACGGTGTGTGCAGCTGTTTTACGCGGGGGTGCTGTGAAGAGCAGGAAACCCATGAGGGAGAGTCCAACTTCGTCCTCCTTTGTGAAATTATTCTTTCTCCCGACCTCTTTCACAGCAAGGGCAACCACGCTGTAACCCATCCCTGCGTATTCCTCGTACTTACTCCTCAGGGAGGGCGTTAGCCTAGTCTCTTTGTCATCCTTCATCACCTTGGAGCAGACGGCAACCACGCTTTCAGCAGCACCCTTTGTTATCATCAATACTCTTCTATTCTTCTCAATCAGGACGCTCATTCTCTTCCTGTCATAGTCAAAATCGACTGTATCAACAACTTTCGTTTTTTCAAGTTCGACAATCCTTTTTTTGTCTATTCTCTGGTTTGCGAACTTGAGGATTGCCGAGTCTATCTGACCTGTGTGCCTTGCCCTCTTTGTGCCGAACTGGGTGTTACATAGGACTGCGTACTCCAAAAGAACCTGAGATGGTTCCCCCTCGATACCGACTGCCTTCTCAAGACTGACTTCAGTCTCGCTCAAGGTTCCTGTCTTGTCGGCGCAGAACACATCGACATTGCCCAAGTCCTCTAGAGAGATAAGCTTCTTCACAACGACCTTCTTCCTCGCAAGCTCCAGCGCACCATTCGAGAGCGCGATTGTAATCACTATGGGCAATGCCTCCGGCGTTATGCCAACTGCAAGCGCAACCGCGAAGAGGAATGAGTCCAGAGGATTCTTCCCAAAAATGGCGTTTATCACGAACACAAAAAGCGTCATAATCAGCGTTATCCTGAGCAGCATATTGCCAAATTCCCTTATGCTTCTCTCAAAATGAGATTGGGGGACTCTGGCGCTGAGGGTCATAGCGGTCTTCCCGAAGAATGTATCCATCCCTACCGCGGTGACTATGCCCACTGCGTGACCTGAAGCAACGGTGGTGCCCATAAAGGCCATGTTCCGCAGTAGCTGAGGTTCCGCTTTATTCACTTCTAGCTGGGATGTGTTCTTTTCAACAAGTGCCGATTCGCCTGTTAGGACGGACTCATTTGTCTCAAATTCCTCGCAGGAGAGCAGTCGAACATCAGCTGGAACTATGTTGCCTATGCGCAGAAAAACTACATCGCCAACCACCAAGCTCTGCGCATCCACCTCCTTCTTCTCGCCATCGCGCATAACATTCGAAGTGAACGTGATGTATTTCTTCAACTCCCTAAGCGCCTTCTCAGCCTTGTACTCCAGAAAGAAGCCGAGTATGCTGTTCAGGGTTATTATCAGCAGAATTACCGTTCCTTCTATCACGTCCCCGAGGAAATATGCAAGAATAGTGGCGAATATAAGGAGGTAGACGAGCGGATTTTCAAACTGCGAGATTAGAATTGAGAGCGCTGCTTTTCTGTCCTTCTCTGGGAGTTCATTTTTTGAGATCAGACTCCGCCTCTTTACCTCATGCTCAGAGAGTCCTCTCTCAGATGACTCAAACTCCTTGTATAACTGTGCTGGGGAGAGCTCCCATGCTCTTTCCACTTTTGGCAAATTCTGCTCCACCGTAAACCACTTCTATAGATTATTTGAAAATTACTACTTTAAAAAAGATGTTGCCGAGTTGCTGGAGTTACTTTTTTTCTTTCTTTTAAAGCCGCATCTCAATCAAGTTCTGAAGACAGACCGGAATATCCTCTCTTGGGAAGCAGACTAGTCGGACTCGGCGAGCTTCCTCTTCATCTGCGCTATCTCCTCATGAAGTTTAATCTCCCTCTTCATGGGATCCATTTTCGCCTTTGTTTCCAACTCCTCGAGTCTTGTCTTGAGGTTGGACTTCCTTCTTGCTATATCCTTTTTGCTCAAGCCCACAGTAACACCACAGTTACAATTCGTTTCAACAAAGGTCAGATCGTCCGCTTGGTGGAAAGTGCTCTGCCTGACCGACGCAATACAGTGCATTTCCCTAGGAACTTTATTCCTTTCTCTTTTTATCTCTTCTGCTTCACTACAGGTCATGCTCCTACGATAGGTATCTGTCACCTGAGAATAAATAGATTGGGACAGGTCATTTCCGAGGAAATGAGGTGTCTAAGTTTTACCTATTCTAGCAGGCCGACCTGTTTTAGAACCGATCTAGCGGCTTCTTCATAATCAATTGGGGCTTTCGTCAAAGCTGAAATTTCGGTTTTCCATACCCGCTTTATTCCTCTGAGCTTCTTCCTAAAGATTTTTTTGTCGAAGTTCATCTTGTAAAACTTAAGCTTCTCGTTCACAAGTTCTTTTTTCACACATGCCCCCAGTTTAAACAGGAAATAAAGGTCAAACAAATCCCTCCCTGACACCCTTGTAAAAAGTGCCCGCATTTTTTCGGCTACAATCTCATCGTTGTCCATTACAAGAAGCTGGTACGGCAGTAAATCCGGATAGGGTGGCCTTATGAGGATGGCTTTTGGTTTAAGCAAGGGTATTTCTCTTCTGCTAATCTCAAGCGTTAAGGTCCCTTCGCTTATGGCAGTGCCAGCATACAGCGGTCCCCGGTAACGCAACCTCACATTTATAGAGTTTTGGTTCTCTTCCCTCTTTAAAGAAACGACCGTAAACCCAGAAGAGGAAAGAAAAGCTGAAAGCGCATCGTAATCCGGCTCTTTTTCCTCTTTTAGAGTGAAATCTAAGTCTTCCGAGTAACGGGGTAGCCCAAAAGCCTTCTGGAGGCAGGTGCCGCCCTTGAAAATTCCATTGAAGCCCGAGCGTGAGAGATAGGAAAGAACCCAGTGCTGCGCATAGTCCTTCTCTTTCTGGCCCAGGTGGAACCCCGGCGGTCCGAACTTCTCAAGCTCCTTGCGGTCAATCATTCAAAAACCTCCCAAGCCGCCTTAGACCGGTCTTTGATAGCCAAGGCTTTGATTTCTTTACGTCTATCTTTCCAATTGCTTCCGTGAGGACTACATCTGGGCACGAACGTGGAACATTCAAGCAGTCTGCAAATGCTTTTTCGGGAGATGCCAATGGAAGTCCATCTCTAACAGAGAATCCATTAAACCGACTTTTTTCTATCTTGTACTCCTTCACCTCGCGCCCCATTATAGAATATTTTTTCCCAAACCTCGTCACCGCTACCTGTATCAAGTTTGGAATCTGCGTAGTAAGCCCGTGCAGATACAGGGCGGAGTGGAACGAAAGGTACGCTGGTGCCGAAATCTCACAAGCAACTGCCTCCGGGATGGATTTCGGGAAGGTCCACCAACCGTTTCTCACTTGTAAAAGCTCTCCCCTTCCTTTCAGCCTATGAAGGACGAGCCTTGCGTAAGCCGGCTTTCCGAGAAGCGCGGCATATTCCCTCGTCCTAAATGCGTGCCTCCCACTTTTGACCCATTCATCCAGAATATTATCCATTTATCTCACTTTGTTATCATTTTTGATAACAAAATATATAAATATTTGCATTGAGCAGAGCTATAAGAAGGTTCTGGCGCGTTTCGTTCATCTTGCCACCAGCTTCTTGTTGCTAAGTATCTTTCTTACGCCTTCCGGATCCCACAGCCAGCTAACTGTTTTGTCTTTCTCAACATGTATCCTTCCAGAATATTCTAAGTAATCGACAATCGTAATGAATGTCGTCCACATCACCTTCTTGGGCAGCTTCTTCCAAATCCAGCTCAGCTTCTTGTCGCTTTTGTACCTGAAAAGTGCAGCTTCTACCATCAGCACGGTATCTAGACGGGGGTAACGGTCCAGGTTCCTCGGCCTGAATGCTGGCAGGAGGTTTATTGTTTCCATATTTATCAACTGATAAATTTATCAACTGATAAATTTAAATACCTATCGCTGAGGTTGGAGGCGCAAGCCGGAAACTGCCACGACTAGGCTTGCAGCACTTAACCTGACTGCTTAAGAACAGTGCATTTCTGAGGAAATGAGGAGAATGCAACAAAGCTTAATGATTTGATCAGGTATCATGACTCAAATTTTGCCCAGAAGGGTCCACTCACAGTTGTTGCTTCTTCAGTAGCAAGTTTCGTATAGTTTATGTATATCTTTCCTTCATACCGAGCTCCAACACTTGTATCTGATAACGGATTTCCATTCGCATCTGTGCATTTTACAACGTGTGAGGTACTCGGTTTGGATATAAACTTACGGCTTCCAGAGGTTATTGTTATTGGGTCTGAGGCGTAGTTATTTAGGTAAGAAGGCGAGGTCTCTTTTTGTGTGCATGCCACTCCTGTTACATTTATTGTACCGCCAAAAATCTGGCCTATTTCTAGATCCAATTCGCCAGTATTCGCATGAAGCTTGTATGTCACGCATGAGAATCCTGGTGGCAAGGTGCATTGTGTTAGCATGGGTGGTGCTGAAATTGGGGGTGATCCTCCTCCCAGGCAACCTAGGATTAATAGGCTAACTAAAAGGACCCATAAGACTAACAATTTTTTTACCATAAGACAACCCACAGAAGTTTGTATAGAGGTGTATACTAAGTTTGCTCTCTTTGGCTTTGAGAATCGTAATTCGTTAATTACCCAAATTTAAAGCTTGTAATGATGCTCTCAAAGATTGGTTTGTATTCATCATAGGTAGCTGGGCGACTCGAGCAGGTGATAGTATAAAGATGTTCATTTCCTATGAAACCTATTTGCTGGACTTTGTAGTCCTGTCCTCCTTTGTTATAAGTTACAACGAACTCGCGTCCCGGCATTCCGTTTAATGTCCTGTTCTCAAAAGATACGATGGTAATACTATTGTTTTTATAAAGTTCTCTGACAGAAGCTCCTATCTTATCCAAATACTCACTAAAAGTTTCGTAGACTGGCACTGGCTGCTCTTCCCTGAGTATGCTGCATTTTGAACTGAAACCGGCTTCTTGAGGTGAAGTGAAGGCAACTTTCGCACCTCCGCTCTCTTCAATCTGCCACCCATCCGGGTAAATAAGCGAAAAGCCGTAGTCATCAGACCCCCAGCAGTTTATCATCCCTCTCTTCTTGCATTGCTCAGATTGCGTCCCTTGAGGCTGTCCTCTGGTACAACCATAGATTAGTAAGGTAAATAGCAGCAGAGCAACTAGCTTCTCATCCATTCAACCACCATCAGATATCTGCCGTTTTGGAGTATATTAAGCTTACTTTTTCAGGAAACGCGCAAGCTTGTAAAGGCAGAAATAGTACATATAGCGGGTTCCGGAAGCCGTGCCTTGAGCTGCCTTCTCCCTTTCGAATTCCTTCAATGCTTCCAAATGATCCTTCGACAATCCCCTGGCCTGAGCAAGGTATTTGTCTGGGTCGCGGCAGTCGTTCACGCTCATGCCCATGACACAGGCTTTGACGTATATAAGGCTTGCTACGGTCAGGCATACTGAAGTGTGTCAGGTCGTCCGTCTATCTTCACAGCCCTAGGAGCTCAGAGATCACCTTCGTCATCATCTGATATTTTATAATAGCAACTGCTTAAAATGCTTTATGCGATTCAAGGCAGTTCTTTTCGACTGGGATGGGACTCTCTACGATTCGATAGATACATCCTTCAAGATATATGGGGAACTTTTCAAGAAATATGCGAACCTGAATCTGACATGCGATTATTTCAGAGAAACCTTCATTGTGAACTACCACAAATACTATGCAATGCACGGCATACCAGAAAACAAGTGGGAAGAGGTGGACAACCACTGGCTGAAGAGATTCCATGAGATGGAAGGAGAGATTCATCTTTTCGCAGGAGTCAAGGAGATGCTGAAAGAGATATATGAAAAGAAAATAAGGATAGGACTCGTATCAAACGGGACAGGAGGCAGGATAAAGAAGGAGATGAGAAAGAACGTAATATACGACTACTTCACTGCAGTAATCACTGACGACGAAATTAAGGATTTCAAGCCCAATCCTATAGGAGTGCAAGAAGCCCTCAAGGCTATAAAGGTTGAGGCTAGTGACGCCTTATATGTAGGAGACATGCTTGAGGATGTGCAGGCAGGCAAGAACGCGGGAACAAGCACTGCTGCCGTTACGTGGGGAGCGCATTCCTTGGAGAGGCTCAGGCCGGCAAAACCAGATTATATTTTAAACTCCGTACCAGAGCTGCTTAAATTTTTATAGTTTTATCTTCCCCAGCAGCCATAGCATTATCGCCTTTTGCATGTGCAGCCTGTTCTCTGCCTGGTCGAATATTATCGAATTCGGTGCGTATATTGACCACTCGTCTATCTCATAACCCCTGTGTATCGGCATATCGTGCATTATCAGCGCGTTTGTTCCTTCAACAAGCTTCCTATTCAACTGGTAAGGTATGAATGTCTTCATCCTCCTCTCCTTCTCCTTCTCGAACCGGGGGTCCATGAACACTTCCATGTTCACCCACGTGTCCGTGTAGACAACGTCCGCTCCTTCCACTGCCTTCTTCGGGTCCTTCTCCTCATTATACAAGCCGCTCTTTCTCACTTCCTCAAGAAGCTCATCATCAATGCAGAGTGGGTCCATCTCAGGAGCGCACAGTGTGAAATGCATGCCTGTCCTTGTACAGCCCAAACTCAAGGTATTGCTGACATTATTCCCAATTCCGAGGTAAACCACCTTCAAGCCCCTCAGCTTGCCCTTGTGTTCTTTAATCGTCATCAAATCCCCCAACGACTGGCAGGGGTGGTATCTCTCGCATAATCCATTTATCACCGGCACCTCTGATGCATCCGCCATCTTCTGTAAATCTGCGTGCTTCAGCAGCCTTGCCATTATTATATCCACATACCTTGAGAGGCACTTGCTCTCATCCTTTATATCGGACATTGCGAACTGTGTCGTCCTCCAATCCAGATATATTGCATGTCCGCCCAGTTGTGTCATCCCAACCTCGAAAGACACTCTCGTCCTTGTTGAGGTCTTCTGGAAGACCATCGCAAGGGTCTTGTGGTCAAGCGTATTCCACCATTTATGCTGGTTCTTCTTTATCTCAATCGCCTTGTCAATCAGACTCTCAATCTGCTTTCCGTCGAGTTCCTTCATACTAAGAAGATGTTGCACAATTTCACCTCTCAATTCTTATAGTGGGTGTTTTTTTAAACCTTTATGCTCATATCCAATCATGAAATTAAAACTACTCTTGTTAATTGGGATTATAGTCTGCGGGGTGACATACGCTGCATCGCAGTGTTCCGGAGAGTACTACACAGCAGCCTGCTCAAAGTGTCCATTTGATCTGAATGGGAAAATGAACGAAACTTGCTATAACACATATCAGGAGAAGACGAAGACGTGCATAGCAACTCATCATCCTATACTGGCCAGTAATTACAATGAGGGGAAATGCCCCGAGGTAGATCAGTGCGCCGCAACGCTTGAGGCATGCAAGAATTCAGCATCCAGTGGGACGGACCAGGAGGACTGCGAAAACCCACAGGTAGGAGTTTGCTTCTCTAATGCAGATGTATGCATCGCAAAAGCTGTGGAAAAGTGCGGTGGAGGGTTGGATATATCCTCAATATTGGACCTACTTGGAGAGTTCTACCCGTTCGCTATGATACTATCCATAATCATGGTTGGGGCTGTTTACGCAGAGAGAAGAAGTTAATCACTTCATTTCAGCCCATGTCTTGTTTACATGTTCCTGTATGAACTTTATTTCATCCTCATTCAGGTGCTTGAACCTGCCCTGCATCTTGAGGTAGTCGGCAACTGGCTTCAGCTGCTGCGGTCTGTGGCTGAGCTTGAAGTTACCGTCCTCAATCTCATACAGCATCCACAGCCCGGTGTCAACCGCAAGCTTTGCAAGTTCGATTGTCTTGGCGGAGTCATAGTTCCATCCTGTTACGCAGGGTGAAAGCACCAGTATGAACCTCGCTCCCTTCATGTCATTTGCCTTCCTCACCTTGTTCTCAAAATCAGCCATGTAGCCTATGCTCGCAGTTGCAACGTAGGGTATCTTATGGGCAGCGACTATCTCTGCAATCGGTTTCTTCCACTGCATCTTGCCGTGCCTCACTTTTCCCGCAGGGCTTGTCGTGGTTGCAGCACCGAAGGGAGTGGAACCGCTCCTCTGGTTCCCCGTGTTCATGTAAGCCTCATTGTCATAGCAGATGTAAAGCACATCGTCATTCCTCTCCAGCATCCCTGAAAGAACACCGAAGCCAATATCATAAGTAGAACCATCGCCTGAAATCACTACAACTTTAGTGTGGTCGTTTCCTCTAGCCCTCAATGAAGCAACCACACCTGCAGCTATTGCCGCGGAATTCTCAAAGAGGCTGTGGACATACGGAACGCCCCATGCGTTCTTGGGGTATGCGGATGAGACTATCTCCAAGCAGCTCGTTGCATTCACGACTATAATGTCCTTGCCGAGCACGTTCAGGGCATGCCTAACCACAATAGGCATTCCGCAGCCCGCACAAGCCGTGTGACCAGGTGAAAAATACTCCTCCATCAACACACCTCAAAACCATACTTTCAAAGGCTCCCTCTTCCTTATCATCTTGAATATCTCGTGTATGCTCTTCACTGGAACATCCTTGCCTCCAAGCCCGCCTATGAAGCTTGAGACAACAGGCCTCTTTCTCAGCGGATACAGTGAATTTATAACATCAGCGTATACCGGGGCGAAGCTTCCCAGGCTGTAGGATTTCTCAAAGACCGCAACGTGTTTCTTTCCCTCAAGCAGCTTCCTCACTTCCTCCTCCGGGAATGGCCTGAAGCTCCTTATCTTCACCACCCCCACTTTCTTCCCCCTTGCCCTCAGCTCGTCAACGGCTTCCTTCGCATTTCCTATAACGCTTCCCATCCCTATGAATATGTAATCGGCATCCTCATGCCCGTATCCTTGCGCAAGCCCCCCATGGCCTCTTCCGAACATCTGCTCGAACTCCTTATCCACCTCGACAATTTTCCCCTTCGCAGCCAGGTTGTCCTTGTGGACGTCCTCCCTGAAGCTCTGGTATGTGTCGGGCAGGGCGTACTCGCCTATGCTCAGTGGGTTTTCAGGATCCAGCTTGACTTTTGCCTCGTATTTTGGAAGGAATCTCCTCACTTCCTCCATTGTTGGCACATCAATCGGCTCGACAGTATGGGTGAGGTAAAATCCATCTATGCAGGTCATTGCTGGCAGCATCGTACTCTCGGCAATCTTGAAAGCCTGTATCGCAGTGTCGACTCCCTCCTGCGCGCTCTCGCAGTAGAGCTGAATCCAGCCGGAATCCCTCTCAGCAACAGAATCCTGGTGGTCGCACCATATGTTGAGAGGGGCGCTCAGCGCCCTGTTACCAACAACCATTGCAATGGGAAGCCTCATACCTGCGGCAGCGTAAACAACCTCGTGCATCAGCGCAAGCCCCTGGCTGCTCGTTGTGCTGAAAGCCCTCCCGCCGGCAGCCGAAGCGCCGCATATGCAGGATATCGAGGCGAACTCGGATTCGGTTGTTATGTAGCTCTTCAGCTCGCCGTCAGCATAGAACTTTGCAAGCGTCTCGGCTATGTGAGTGGACGGGGTTATCGGATAGCATGCCACCACGTCTGGCTCGCAGTTTTTCACCGCCTCTGCAATTGCGATTGAACTCTCAACAGTCTTCCTGACCATCTACTTCTCCTCCTGAACCATTTTGATGCACTTCACAGGGCATTCATTCGCGCATATTCCGCATCCCTTGCAATAATCATAATCTGTTTTTGGGAATTCCCTTTCCTGCAGACTTTTTTTAACGTCCGCGCCGCTTATGCATCCTTCGGGACAGAAACTTACGCACGTGCCGCACTTTATGCACTTCGCAGTATCGGTAATAGGCCTGAACGACCTCCAGTCACCTGTCTTGTTCTCCCTGCTTGTCCTTGGCTTTGCTATGGGTAGTTTCATAAACATCACTTCGTTTCGTTGTAGCAGTCCTCTATCGCCTTTATGTTCTTCTCAGCCAGCGGAGCTGGGAACCTCTCCTTTATAGCCTCTTTCACAGGCTCGAGCGGAACGATGTTTGTTGCCTTTATGAAAGCTCCCAGCATTGCCGTGTTGACGATGGGCCTCCCAATGTACTTGAGCGCAATACCGGTTGCATCAACAACGAAAAGATTCTTTGCCCTCAGCTTTATCTGGCTCTTGGGCTTGCTGGTATTCACCAAAACAACTCCATTCTTCTTGAAGCCCTCAAGTATGTCCGGCCTTCCTACCAGAGATGCATCGAGTATGACAACATGATCCGGGTTGTAGACCTGCTGATGCACCCTTATCGGCTTGTCATCAATCATGCAGAAACTCTTTACTGGCGCGCCTCTCCTCTCCACCCCAAAGAACGGGAAAGCCTGGGAATACTTGCCGCCCATTGAAGCAGCAACAGCAAGGAGTTCAGCCGCAGTCACAGCGCCCTGTCCGCCCCTTCCCCAGAATTTGATCTCGATCATACAACTCATTTATGATATAATAAAATTTAAATCTCTTTGCATATTTTTTCGGTAAGTAGATTTAGTAATTCTACTAGATTCGACAGAAAAAAGGATAAAAATAAAGAAATCAGCTGGCCATTCCAACTAGAATGTCATCCAGCTCTGTGAAGTTTTCCTCACCACTAGGGATTTGCTTTGCCAGCTCATCAGCCGCAATATCCTCAACTGCTGCGGTCACTTTTGGCTGCGTGCCTGGCTGGCCTCCCGAGGGCTGCGCTCCACCTTTCTGCGTGCATCCGAAAAGCATGGCTGAGACGAGCAGCAGGATTAATGCAATTGTTTTTTTCATTCATCTCACCCCGCAGTCTCCCCGCTTGCTAGCAGGCACTTCTGGCTAACCGGGCATCCGTCATCGTCAACCCCGCCAACAAGAGTCCCTCCCTGGTTCCTGCATCTCACTCTGAGCTGGGCTGAAACAGGCGTAACCGGCGGGCAGCTTGTTTTGACGCATGTTGGGGCCATCGGGCAACCGTTCTCATCCCTCCCTATGTATATCCTGCCACCTTCTTTTTTGCAGCTGGATATCTCCGTGGCGTTCACGCTTGGCAGCTTCGGGCCGCAGGCCTTGTATTCTTGGACTCTCTCCTGCACCTCAGCAGTTACCCTCAATTGGTGCTGAAGCCCGAGTATATAGGCATAGTAGGTTGTTCCGCTTACTGTGAGCTTTCCAGCCCATATCTCGGCATCCATTTTATCGACCTTTACCAGCGCTATGCTGCCAACTTCGGTATCATTCTTATAGATGCTTGCTGTCGCAGACTCATTGTCAACATCGATGTTCCTGAGGTTGTATCTCTCCTCATCAAGGTAAAGCACTCCTGCCCTCACAAGGGGGTAGCACCGCTCCTTTGCGGTAGTATTTATGCATGTAACCTCCAAATCCGCGGAGTTGCTTGATTCCTCGCTTATGTTATTCGGGGAGACAAGCACTCTTCCTGTTATAATTCTTATATACCTGAAATCAAGCTCATTTTCCGGATTCACCGCAATTCCCCTCCCTGTAAGGAAGACTTGGTGGATCTGCGTTCTTATCTGCGCGGCTACTGGGAGGTTGCTCACATTTATCGGTATATTAGCCCTTACCCTCTCTTTATTCGTTATGACAGTAGCATTCGCACTCCCATTGCCCTGCATGCCCTTGTCTTCTGATTCGTTACCCATGCCGGCATTGTCTGGCTTGGGAGCCGCAATTGCCACAGCGAAAAGCAGCATTATAAAAACTGTCACAAACAGTACATTCTTTCGCATTCTATCACCTCGCCGCTAAACTAATTGCAGGACAATTTATTAATACTTTTCCTTTCGTTAGGTCGACTTTGTGACTCTGACTCCTTTAACAAGTACATGGGAGGTTATCACAGGGATCTCCACTTCCCAACCAATGATCTGCTCCTGTTTTTTGGAGACTGCAACTACATTCAGAAGCATTCTCAGCATGTTGTCGCTTAATCGTATCTCTTTCAATGACTTGGTCAGCTCGCCCTTCTCAATCAGGAATATCCCGTCCCGTGGTATTGTTGAGAAATCACCCGTTTCATAATTCTGGAACCTTGTGTACCAAAGGTTTGTTATGTACAATCCTCTTTTCACCTCGTCAAACAGTTCCTTCTCTCCGTAATCCCCCTTGCTCAGCACCGCATTACACGGTTTTGGCGAGAGCAGCCCTGCATTCCCAGTAGTTTCAACACCATATCTCTTTGCAGTTGAGGTGTTGTGGAGATAGGTTTTCAGAATCCCCCTGTCGATTACGACATTTCTTCTGGTTGGAACCCCCTCGGAATCGCACTTTGACGAGCTCAAGCAATGAGGCAGCCTGCCGTCATCAACCAGCGTCACAGCGCTGCTTGCAACCTTCCTACCCAGCTTCCCTCTCAAGAAGGAGAAGCCGGCTTCAACTGCAAAGGCTGATGCAGAATCCATCGCGATGTTCAGAAGGTTCGCCAAGGGGTAAGGATCGAAAATGACGTCATACCTTCCAATGCTGCCCTTCACAGGATTGAGAGCCATCTTCGCTATCCGCCCAGCCCTCGCGCCAGTCCTTTCAGGGAAGAAATTCCTCAGCGTTGTTGAACAGCATACCTTGTGACCAGACGCATCCTTGTCCGCGAGCGCCCTTATTGAGAAATATACGCCAGAGCTCCTCTCGCTTGAGCGTGCATCGCTTGATGTCACAAGAAACTCTTCCTTTACATTGTATTTCAGCACTCCAGAAGCTCTTTTCGCGCCCTCTGCGAGAGCCGCATTAATCCCCCCCTCAATAAAATCCGTAGCCCTCTGCTCGAGCTTCCCAATCCTTCCGTCGTATATCCCCTTAACAACTTTGTATTTAAAAGGACCCTGAGCTATGCCGTAGTATTCCTCGTTCGGCTGCATCTTCTTTGTGAATCTCAGCAGCTTTGATACCGATTCCTCTATGCTCCTTCGTGAGAATTCCTTTATTGTTGTTACGCCAATCTTTCTGTCCTTTGAAACAAACAGCGAGACTTCTTTGTCATAGCCGCTCATGCCGGTTGCTATCCTGTTGTTGACGAATTTTGTCTGCCATGCTCGGGCTTCCTCGCCTATCGCAACAACATCGTCAGCTCCCAGCTCCTCCGCCCTTCCCACTATCCTTTCAAGCAACGCAAAATCCATAAGCTCACCCAAGTCTTATTCTGCCAAGCTTTATCGTAGGTCCTCCCATCCAGACGGGCACGCCCTGCATCGGCTCTCCCTTCCCGCAGGTGCCGGCGTAGTAACCCACCCTATCCCCAACTGCTTCTATTGAGGAGAAGAAGTCGAATGTAGTAGTCTCAAGCACCGGCTTCTTAACAGGATGCGTTATCTCGCCGTTTTTTATTAGGTATGATTCGCATCCGACATACCTCTCGTTCACTCTCTTGTCGTCTATATTCCACTCCATAAAGCTCTTAATGTAAACTCCAAGCTTAACATCGTCAATAATCTCTTCCTCGGAAAGTTCCCCCGGCAGCAGAAATGTATTCGACATCCTGACTATCGGCTCGCACTCGTAATTCATCGCCCTCGCAGAACCATTGCTGATTGTCTTCAACGAGGATGCTGTCTCCCTGTTGTGCAACAGCTCGTTTATGGCCCCGTCCTTTATCAGGTACTTCCTCCTCGCCTTAACCCCTTCATCATCAAAAATGAAGTAACCAGCGCTTCCAGGCACCGCAGGGTCGTCAACCACGTTTACAAACTCCTTCGCCATCCTGCTCCCGATCATTTCCGGAGTCATGAAAGACTCGCCAGCCTGCGCGGCCTCCCTCCCCAGTATCCTGTCAGCTTCATAGGGGTGGCCGACGCTCTCGTGCATTGCGATACCGACAACCTCTGGGGCGGCAACCACGTCCACCCTGCCTTTCGGGGCGGGCTTGCCGTATTTCAAGTTGTTGAAAAGAGCTTTTGCCTCCTCCAGAACTCTGGAGGGGAGGTTCCAGCCCTTCACTATCTCCCATCCTCCGGTCTCGTCAAGCTGCATGCTCCTCTGTGCGGTCTGCCCGCCCTCGCAAATCGTGATAAGAGAATGAAAACCAACGTAGGGAATAACCGAATTTATCCTGCTGCCTTGCGAGTTGGAGAAATACTTGTAAACAACCTCATCACAAAGCGAGAAGAACCTTGCGGGGATGTTCACCTTGCTTTCCTTCAGCTCGGACTCAATGTCAAACAGCTCCTCAATTTTTCCTCGTGAATCAACCTCGCCGCTCCTGACCCTCTGCCTCACCTCATACCTGGCTTTCTCAACTGGTGCATCGCTCATGTCTATCCTTGCGGCGATTCTAGCAGACTTCCTTGCTGCCCTGACGGCACTGTCTAGCATGCCTCTCAAAACCTTCTTGCTAAGTTCATTGGTGGAGACGAACTGCATTGCACCCCCGACTATGATCCTTATACCAACTCCATCCTCTTTTTCAAATCCAGCGGCGTGCAGGACGCCGTTCTTCATTGAGAACGCAGTGCCTTCTGAATGCTCTGCCCTTGCCTCAGCGTAGTCAGCTCCTTTCCCAACAGCATAGTTCACTGCAAAATCAGCAAGTTCCTCGTGCATGCAAAACACCAGCTAATTAATTGAGCATAAAAATTTAAAATTTCATCCCTCCGTGTAATTATTCATAAGGTGTATGTTTTTGTATATAACTTCTACCTCCTGATAGATTCTGAAAAACACGATTATGAGCCATAAGATAAAACTGGCAAGGTTATTCATCAAGCTTATTGTAAACGCCTCTTTTTGGTTGAGGCATTCCTTATTCATGAGATATATAACTGCGAACTCTAGCAATGTAACGCCCATCTCGGCAAATAGCAGAGGAATGCCGCATAGTATGGGTATCAGAGATTGGAAGATTACCACAAAAACCCATATGAAAGGCAGTGAAACTATATTCGCAATTGTAACACTTATAAGGATTTTTTGAGGAAGCTTGTGGTTTTGTATGTAAATATACGATACTGAAAGCTCAACTATCAGGGTCAGTATAAGCGAAATCACAAAATCGGTGATAGAAGGAGGTCTGCCAAAAAGAGCCTCAGGAGAAAGGACATCCGCATACGCGATATTGGAAAATATTAGTAATGCCAATGCAATTTGAAGGATTTTTTCCACAATTATTCTTCTTCCCATATAAATATATTCGTATATCCCAAACAAAAACAAATCTTTTAAATAAAGCCTCTTCCAATCACTAAGCATGGGAGGAAAAATCCTAAACGTCGCGTGCGTTTTGCTCATGCTGCTCTCAGTTTCCTTTGCTGAGAGGCTGAATGTGTCCGTGCAGGTCCCCGTGACAGACGTCACAGTCTACTCGAACGGCATTGCTTTTGTGAAAAGGGACAGGTCGCTTGACCTAACCGCGGGCGAGCTGTCGCTGCTCATAAAGAACTTCACCTCATCTGCGGTTGTTGAAAGCGTCTCCGTAAGTGACGACAAGGGCAGCGTAAGGGAGATTGCGCGATACAGTAACGTGAGGACCAAAAACGAGACGAAATACCTCACGTTTGAGGAAATTCTGAATGAAAGCATCGGGAGCAATGTCACCGCATTGACAAAGAACGGATTAAAGGGCGGCGTGCTCTCGTGGTTTGGCTCCGACAGGCTGGGCATAACCGCTGGAAACAAGTTTACAGTATTGAAATTTGAGGATATTGAGGAGTTTGAAGCGCCGATTTCCAAGTATAAGAAGGATGTTGAAGTGAACGAGACTGAAAAAGGCTTGAGGATAGATGAGCTGTCAACAGCAGGGTCGCACAAGATTTCCGTCAGCTACCTCAACCCCGGCGTGAGCTGGAGCGCCAATTACAAGTATTACATGACTTCGGACACCGACACGGGGGAGGGGACGCTGCAGGCTTGGGCAGGCATATCAAACAATGCCGGGGAGGACTGGAAAGATGTGAAACTGAGGGTTGCGGTCGGCTATCCGCACATGCTGAGCTACGGTTCTCTAGTTGATTACACAAGAAAGCAGATCACAAACGCGGGCGGAATGGCCTATGCGTCTGAAGCCGCCCCTGCCATAATCAGCGATTTCGTGAGCGCGTTCGTTGGTGAATACTACATTTATACCCTGTCGGAACCTGCAACCATCAACGACGGGGAGACGAGGAACCTCCCGCTTTTCGACGGCGCGGTGAAATTCAAGAGGGAGTACATATGGGACACCGCATGGGAGAGGCCGCACAAGGTTTACAAGCTGAACAACTCGCTTGACCAGAGCTGGGCTGCCGGCACTGCAAGAATATACCTCAATGGAGAGTTCATTGGCGAGGACAGCATAAAATACACCCCGAAATTGAAGGAAGCGGAGGTGACTGTCGCGGATGTCCCGGAAATAGTCGTCAAGAAGCTGGTGAATAGCACAAGCGGGCAGGAATACCAGCATGCGAGAACAACCACCTACAAAGTCAGCCTGAACGTAGAGAACCGCAAGGATGAGAGAGTTGAACTGAGAGTGAGGGACTGGATGAACTCTGGCGATGTTGTAACGCTTCTGACATCCAACCCAACTGCGGAGAGAAAGGAGCAGAACAAGCTGGAGTGGAAGATAACGCTGAACAAGGGGGAGAGCAGAACGATAGAGTACACCTACACCGTGACAAACTATTACTACTACTGATCCTTTTCAATTTTTTTCAGCACAACCACCGCTATAGCCAGGATTAGGAGAGAGCCGGAGTAAAGCACCACCGGAAGGATGACAATAAGATAGTTTATGTACGTCTCCCAATTCTTATCTCCATTCTCTGATACGAGCGGAACGTCAAGTATCTGCGCGTATCCGTATTTCAGCCCGCCAACATCTGAATAGTTCACTCTCAGCACATGCGTGCCGGGTGTTAGAACCACCGAGGCGCTTCCATCCTGCATGACGGCAACCGGACTGCCGTCAACACTGACAATTAGTTCTTCTGCCTCGTATTTTATTGAGAAAAGCAGATCCGCCCTCACCGAACCATTCTCGGCCTTGAATGACATTTTTGTGAGATTGACGTTTGGTATGTTGTATATGGTAACCGGCTTGACAAACTCCCTCAAGAACCCGCTTGATTCAACAGAAACCGTGACATTGCGGGTGGAGGAGTCTGAAAAATTGAAAGGAAATTCCACGGATGCGTTTCCGTTGAGCGAAATCTGCTTTGCCTCCTTGCTTCTGCCGGCAGAAGCAGTTATCCTTATTCCCCTACCTGTTTCGTTGCTTGTGAGGTTCACGTATATTTTTTCGCTTGCTCCTGCGGGTATGAACTGCGGGACATTCACATTCACTCCTATGCCTCCGGATTCGGTCACGAAGAACTCCAGCTCCTTCACGCCGCCAAGGCTTGTTGCAACATAAAGCTTGTTCAGCCCTATTCTGGTCGGCTTCACGGAGAACGAGTATCTGCCGCTCTTGGTTATCTGCTGGAAGTTGAAGTAATCGTCATGAGTTACGTAAAGCCTTCCCTCGTACTTCCTTGCAGCCCCCACATCCACGTACACGGTCTGATTCTCTCCGAGCCGCAGCTCTGATTTCTCCAGGAATGCGTTGAAGTTTATTGACTGGGCGTTAGAAACGGCTTGTATCTCAACGGTCTTGGGCTTCAGCCTGTCCGAGTTCAGGACAAGCGGGCAGCGGTACCAGCAACTGCTTGAGAGTCTTGGGTCGGAGTTCACCACCCATGTCACTATCTTTCGTTCCCCGGGTCTGAGGACGACCTCCCTAGCACCATCATCAACCTTTATTATCTGTGCCGCATTGCATGGAGGCTCGTTTGAGCTGGTGCATGAAGTCAGGTTGAGGCTGACAACCTGGTATTCATCGGAGTAAACTGTTGCGATGACTAACGTCTTCACCCCGAACCCAATCTTCTCTGCAGCGCTCTCCATTTGGTAATTGGAATTCACCTCGGCTTCATCAAAGGAGTTTATCCCAATATCCGCTCCTCTGCTCGTATCGGGCTTCGGCCATTCAAGGCGCGCATTCTGGCTTGTCAGCGCATAGACGTTGTCAAAAGTCTCATTATCAAGCATTTTGGAGATTTCAAGATGGGTTGCATCAAGATACCCCACCTCAACAGGGGTCCATGTCGGGTCGACTGGAACCCATCTGCCTATGAATACCTCTGCCCATGAATGCCCGACCCAGCCTCCTCTGTCCTCGTCATACGCGAGGCCGCTCACAAATCTTGCGGGTATGCCGATGGACCTGGAAAGGGCAATGAAGAGTGTCGAGTACTCCGTGCAGACCCCCCTCTTGTTCTGCAGAATCCACCTGGTATCTTTGAGAAGGCCGGCAATCTTCAGGTCGTATGTGAGCTGCTGGTTCACCCATACTGCAAGCTTGGATATCCTCTCAAAATCATCTGATGAGTTGGTTGTTATGGCGCGCGCCAAGTTTCTCACCTGCTCGTCATCGCTCTGGACCCTCCAGCTGGGCTGCGTGTATCTCAACTCAGAGTAGTCAAGCTGGTAGTTTGATGGAAGGTATGCGGTACTCCTGGCATTGACGCCAACATAGGAAATCACCTTGTAGCCGAATGGGTTTGTTGGGTTTTTGCTTTCAATTGTGACAATTGAGTTGCCGTCATCAAGCTTGGTGACGGGTCTGTCAGTAACAGCTGTCTGGTAATCCGTCTGGGTGGGTACGGAGAGGTTCATTATGACATATTTGAGCTCCCCGCCCACAGCCCTCACGGAACCCTGCTGCAGAACCGTTAGGTTCATGTAGTTAACCAGCCTCGTGTCCATGCCGGCTGCGAGCGGAGTAATGAATAGTAGTAAAAGCAGAAGATGGGGTTTGATAGCCATAATCCTACTTTCAAAAAAGCAGTATATAAATTGATATGAGCCTCAGCCGAATATCGCGCCGAAACCCTGCTCTGCGGACCCCTCTTCCTCCTCAATCCTCATTATTATAGTCTCCCCAAGCTTCTTCTCGGACCTTTTCATACTCGAAACTTCCTTGAATTTCTCCTCTGCGGACTTGAAGAAATCGGAATCGGCCTTTATGTAAAGGTAGGATTTGCTCTTGTCAGCGCCTATCACCCCGCCATCTTTCAGTTTGTAACCTTGTCTGGCAAAACTCTTATCCGCATACGGGTCGCTTTCCAATAGTTTCTTCAGATTGCCTATCTGCTGTGTGTCGCATTCATAAACTCTGCTCTCCATCCTCCCACCTCATTAAAGTCCAATATCCTTACTGACTGACGCCTTCTTTACCTTTTCGAGAATCATCTCTTTAAGCTTTGTCGCGCTGCCGTACTTCACGCCGTCTATGTGGGCATCCTTGCCGGACTGCACGGTTGCGCTTGAGACATGGACATCATACAGGCCCAGAAGCAGATCCAGCGTGTCCCTGTCTACGTATATATCCTGGATTCTGTTGTACGGGATGGATATCTCATCGGGTATGAAGATCCCCTTCCTTATCACAAGCACGTCATCTTTTATATTGTAATAATAGGTCTTGTAGTATAGGTAGTGGTACAGGATGTTTATGACTAGAGAGACCAGTACGACTGCTATGACTATGAATAGGAGCACTATGTCCTCGATTTCAACGATGGGTCGCAGCGTCTCACGCATAAGCGTTGGGTAGAGGAGGTAGGTCAGCACCGCAACAACAACGACAAAAAGCAGTATGACATTTGCCCTGAGCGTCTTCTTTATTACCTTCCTCCTGCTCAACCTTATGATTTTTGAACTTGGGTCTTCGCTGAGATCGTATGGCACAGATATCACGTAGTATACTGTCAAAACTCACTTATAAATTATTGTAAATAATAAAGTGAGTATATTTAAAAATGTATCTAGCACAAAGGCTTTTGCACTTAGATTCAGTTCACTGGAAAGTTACCCCTTAGAGAGGTTTATAAGGACGGAAATTGACAGTTTATCATGCTTATTTCAAAAACTCTTAGATGCAAGGTTTTCAACCCAACAGAGAAGAAGTCACAACTGCTAAATCACGAATATTCAAACTTTCAAATTTATGTAAGAACTGGAAGGGACTTTGGGATATATTCTGCAAGTAAAGCAACATTTGATTTCAGATACAAAAGAAAAGCAAGAAGGAAGAAGCAACCGCTGCCTCTCAATCATCATTTTTCAAAATTCAAAATCACAAACCACAAGCTCACTCCTTACTGGTTCAGAATTCCTGTTCATGGAAAGAGGGGAGGCATCTGGCTTCCGATAAAACCGCATGAGGAGATAGATTTCACTTGGGAGATAAGGGAAGCAAAACTGTTCAAAAGAAAGAAGGACTTCTGGATTTACATCACAATCAGAAAAGAGGTTTGTCTCAAGACTTCATACTCTTCCGTACTTGCTCTGGATGTTGGCGAGAAAGTGATAGCGGCGGCCGTGCTGTCCAGTGTACGCAAACCAATCTTCCTTGGCAGGGAGGTTAGAGGGATTAGGAGGCACCATGCCTGGCTGAGAAAGAGGCTGCAGGAAAGAGGATTGTTCAAGAAATTGAAAGAGATGAGAGGCAAGGAGAAAAGGAGGGTTGAACTGGTTCTGCATGAGGTGTCAAAAGAGATTGTAGAGCTGGCAGAGAGGAACAATTCAGTAATTGTTTTAGGGGATTTGAAAGGAATAAGAAGAGACGACAGAGGAAAGAGATTCAACAGGATAGTCAACTCCTTCCCATTCAACAAGCTCTCCTTCTTCATTGAATACAAGGCACATCTGGAGGGGATTGCAGTTGTTAAGATGAAAGAACATTACACCAGCAAAACCTGCAGCAGATGCGGGGAGGAAGGGAAAAGAATAAAACAAGGTTTGTTCAAATGCCCTAACTGCAAATACCAGGCAAATGCAGATTATAATGGTGCAATGAATATCCTGAAGAGGTCTTGGAAGCATATCTTCCAAGACGGGGCTGTTGCTTTCAGCCCAGAACTGCCGATGACTGAGCAGACGAGGGCGGAAGCACATAATATTTAAATTATGTGCAAAGCATAGCAATAACTAAGTTAAAGGGGGTGGGGAAATGGTTGTGAGAGTTGCTCTGAATGGCTACGGAGTTATAGGAAAGAGAGTTGCTGACGCGGTAGCAAAGCAGGACGACATGCAGCTGATGGGTGTCGTGAAGACGAGTCCGAATTATGAGGCGAAGCTGGCAATAAAAAAAGGCTATAAGATATATGTGCCGGATGCGGCAAGCATTGATCTCTTCAAAAAGGCGAATGTCCCTTGCGAGGGGCTGCACGATAACCTCTTTTCAAACTGTGATGTCGTGGTGGACTGTACTCCTGCGAAGATGGGTGCTGAGAACAAGAAGAACATCTATCTCCCGAGGAAGCTGAAGGCAATATTCGAGGGTGGGGAGAAGGATAACGTTGCCGATGTTTCATTTGTTGCCCAATGCAACTATGATAAGGCAGTCAACAAGAACTACGTTAGGGTTGTCTCCTGCAACACAACGGGCCTCTGCAGGACTTTGGGAGCCGTAAATGATGCGTTTGGCATCGAGGGCTCTAAGGTTGTGCTCATAAGGAGGGCTTCAGACCCGAATGACATAAAAACCGGTCCGATAAACGCAATTGTTCCTGAGACTAAGATACCATCGCACCAAGGGCCGGACGTTCAAACCGTTCTGCCTATACCAATTGAGACGGTTGCAATAAAGGTCCCGACAACCCTGATGCACGTGCATGTTGCCTTCGTGAAGATGAAGAAGGCGGCAACAGTGCAGGACGTTAAGAATGTTTTCGCCAATACCACAAGAATTGCTCTGTTCAATGCGGCAGACGGCTTTCAGTCAACTGCGCAACTCATCGACTACGCAAGGGACTTGGGGAGGTACAGGTACGACATGCAGGAGATAATGATTTGGGAGGATTCCATATATGTAAATGGCAACGAGCTCGCTTACATACAGGCAGTGCATAATGAGGCGAATGTTGTGCCTGAGAATGTTGATGCCATAAGGGCGATGTTTAACCTGTGCGACGCCAAGACGTCGATTGAGAAGACGAACAAGTCCTTTGGGATAAAGTAAAGCTTGGAGGTTGGTGATCTCTATGAATGAGCAGGGATTTTGTATAATGGACGATTTCGATTTCTCAGGGAAGAAGGTGCTTGTCAGATGCGACTTCAACTCTCCTTTGGGAGGGAATGGGGAGATACTGGAGTTCATGAGAATAAGGGTGTACAAAAAGACGTTTGACAAGCTGAAGAACGCCAAAGTGGTCGCGATAAGCCACCAGGGAAGGCTCGGCAACCCGGACTGCGTGTCTCTTGACAACCATGCGCAGATACTTGCAGAAACAATAGACCAGAAAGTTACATTCGTCAATGATTTGCTGGGAGACAAGGCGAAGAAGGCAATCGATGAGGTTGGAGTCGGAGAGGTTGTCGTGCTTGAGAACACCCGCTTCCAGCCTGAGGACAACGAGAACGCCGCCCCTGAGAAGCACAAGGAGAGCGATATTGTAAAGACTCTTGCTCCGCACTTTGATTACTTCATAAATGATGCCTTTTCTGTGTCGCACCGTTCTCAGGCATCTGTGGTTGGCTTCCCGATGGTCCTGCCTTCCTGCGCCGGTCTTGTAGTGGCCAAGGAGATGGAAGCCATGTACGAGGCGGTGAAGCCCGAAAAGAGGCCTGCAGTGTATTGCATCGGGGGGAAGAAGTTCAAGGAAGTGATAAAAGTTATGGAGGTCACTCTCTCAAACAACACGGTTGAGAAAGTTCTTGTAGGGGGAGCTGTCGCGCATGCGTTCCTTCACGTCAGGGGGCTTGTCCCAAGGGAGTGCATGAGCGTGATGGAAGAGAAAGGGGATGAGTTGGCAAAGCTTGTTGAGAAGGCTAGAAAGCTTGACGAGAAGTACAAGGACAGGATACTGCTGCCGGAGGACATAGCAATATCCTTCGGAGGAAGGGAGGAAGCACCCATTGGAGACCCAAGGCTCGAGAGATACATTCCAATGGACATTGGGGAGAGCACCATACGTAAATTTACAGATACGATGAAGAGTGCAAAATCGGTTATAAGCAAAGGTCCTATGGGAGCTTACGAGAACCCAATATTCCTGAAGGGAACTGTCAGGACATTGATTGCAATGGAGAATTCTCCCGCTTATTCACTGATTGGAGGAGGCCACATGGGCAACATAGCTTTCGACTTGGGGATAAGGGTTGACCACATCTCAACTGCAGGGGGGGCCGTGCTTGCCTTCATGAGTGGGGAGCCGCTGCCGGGCATAGAAGTGCTGAAGCAATCAGCAAAGCTTTTTCAAGAAAAGTTAAAATAATAGAACTACGTAAGCTATAGCATGCCCCAGTAGCTCAGCCTGGTTAGAGCGACTGTTTCGTAAACAGTAGGTCGGGGGTCCAAAGAAGCCGGACACATCCCTCCTGGGGCTCTTAATTCTTTTTCCTCATTTGCCTCAGCCTTACATCAACTGCGCCAATACCTATCATGAAGAAAACAAAGAATGCTGCGAGTGCGATTATCAGGATGAGCGGAGATGTGAGATTGAAACTGAAAGATTGCGCGAGAATGACTGCAAAAAAAGTCACACTTACCATCATCCCAAAAGCGTTTAGAAAGGTCCTAGCAACAAAATCCTCAGGATTTATGTTCATCCCGCTCGTTTCAAGCTTTCTCGGCAAGTCCGGGAAGAGTCTGACCACGAAGTTGAATATAAGCTTTTTCAGGTCCATCCCATCACCTGAGGATATTTGTTAATGAGGTGTATAAGAGTCTTTTGGATGGTTCACGCTAAAGAGGAGAACTCACTTTTTACTAGATGCTGCTAGCTCTCAACTCTTGTAGGGCCGACGAGTATCTCTTCCACATCTCTGATACAACTCCCACAATACACTAAAGACCTGTCCCTTTCAGGGTCAAACAATTTTTTACACCATGCACATTTTTTCATGTGCTCCACCACCCGTACCGGATTAGAACTAGGTTATATTTATAATTTTATTGGAAAAATGTGCAATCTTTCCAAATTTTAATAGTTATATACCTAAATTATTGTAAAATTTACAAAAATAGGCTAATAAATTGTAAATCCAAAAATGCATTCAGTCATAGCAGATAGGGGGGAGGAGGGTGTTCATTATGGGCAGCTCATATCGCGTTCCTTCATCTCGCGTAGCTTAACGGACACATTTATATAAATTATACAACTCAAAGAGTATTCATATGTTCGACATGATAGTTATCGGCGGCGGGGTTTCGGGACTCTCTGCCGCGATGTATGGGGGAAGGCTTGGGCTGAAGACTCTCCTCCTAGGAGAGATGATGGGGGGAGTTATGAATTTCGCACACCTGGTTGAGAACTACCCTGGAATCGAGAGCACAACCGGCATGGAGCTTGCTGAGAAGTTCAAATCCCATGCCTCAAAATACTCAGTTGAGTTCAAGGAGGAGAGGGTTGAAGGAGCAGAGCGCACTTCCAATGGATTCAAGGTCACTACAGGCTCCGCTGCGTACGAAGCTAAAACGCTTGTTTTTGCAACTGGAAGCGAGGTTAGAAAGCTTGGAGTTCCGGGGGAAAAGGAATTTGAAGGAAAGGGGGTGCACTACTGCGCATTATGCGATGGTCCTCTGTACCGGGACAGGGTTGTTGCAGTAGTTGGCGGGAGCGACAGCGCTGCAAAGGAGGCGCTTCTTATTGCGGAATACGCAACCAGGGTTTACATAATCTACAGGGGAGAGAAAATGAGGGCTGAGGAGTACAACCTGAAGAGAGTTATGTCAAACCCAAAAATAAAGTTAATAACAAAGACGAGTGTTGTTGGGATAAGAGGAGACAAACTCGTAAAAAGCATGATGCTTGACAAGGAGTACGAGAGAAAGAAGGAATTGAAAGTCGATGCAGTTTTCATATACGTGGGGAGGGTGCCCTCATCGCAGCTTGCAGCAAAACTGGGTGTGAAGCTGAATGAGAGGGGAGAAATACTGACTGACAAAAATTCGGATACAAATGTCCTAGGCATCTTTGCAGCCGGCGATGTGACAAACTCCTCTTTCAAACAGATAATAGTGGGGGCAGGAGACGGCGTTAAGGCTGCACACTCTGCATATAGCTACCTGAAAAACCAAGACATACAGCACGTGGGGGATGTCTGATCACTCCGTATCGAGCTTCTTGCTTCCGTATTTCTTTTTGTAGGCTTCAACAGATTCCATTATTATTTTCTTCGCTTCTTCTGCATTCTTCCAGCCTATCATCTTCACTTCTTTGGCTTCAAGCTCCTTGTAGACCTGGAAGAAGTGCATAATTTCCTTAAGCAGGTGCTCCTCAAGATCAGTTATATTATTATACCGTTTGAACCGTGGGTCATCCTTGACTACGCACAGAATTTTGTCATCTATCTTTCCCACGTCGCTCATCCTCAGCATCGCGACAGGCCTAGCCTTTATCAATATTCCCGGATGAGTTGGGTTGGTGACAAGCACCAGCGCATCTAGCGGATCGCCGTCCTCAGACATGGTCCCGGGTATGAGGCCGTAATCACCGGGATAGTGGAAAGGTGAGAAAAGCACCCTGTCCAGCGTGATTATATTCAGCCTTTTGTTGTACTCGTATTTGTTCTGGGAGCCCTTCGGTATCTCAACTATTACGTTGACTACGTCTGGAACGTCATCCCCAGCCCCTAGGTCATGCCAAAGGTTCATCTAAACACCTGAAATCCCCTACTATTAACAGTCCAACCTTTATAAATACATAAGGGAGGAAGAAAAGAAAAAACAAAGGGATTAGAGGTTTGTCTTCTTCCTCACAATCTTTATTATATCCTTGGCATCGTCCTGCCCGCCCAGCCCGAAAGCCAAGCCGAATGCAAGAGCTATTCCGTATACCAGTCCCTGCAGTATTGCGATGAAGGAGCTTGCTATTATAACAGTGTCGAAGCCCATTGTGCCGAGGCCCATTATTATAGCCAAGAACACCACTATTACTTTTGTTGCATCGGCAAGCCATGCCAATGTCTTGGATTTTGGCTCTATCTCCCTTATCTTCTCCTTCAGGAGCTCTCCCAGCACCGCAGCCGCAACAACTACCAGCAGGGCACCTATGAATACTGGGGTGTACAGCAGCACGGCGGATATGAACTCCGTTATTGTGCCAAGGTTCAGTATAGAGACCGCTGCCTGGAGGAAGATCAGCATCACGTAGTACTTGCTAAGCTTGACAAACACGTTACTCAACTTTACCTTGCCAAGCGAGTCCTCGAGCTTATGCCTCTTCAGGAATTTTTCCAGCCCGATGTAAAGCAGGATCTTCTCAACAATCCAGCTCAATACCGATGCTATGATCCAACCTGCAACAAAAATCAGGATTGCTGCAAGCAGCCTGGGCAGGAAAACCACTGTGTCAACTATTATCTTCTCAACACTGTTCTTTATTGCAATGTCAAAATTGATTGTAGTCTCACCAACCAATCCCATCCAACCACCTCTTTTTATTGAGCGAAGCGCTCTAAAGGTATATAATACCCCACTTATTAAATTTATGTTTCTGGTGGTAAGTTTGGCACTGTGCCATGAATAAATGGGTGGTGATTGCCTGGGAGAAGCCGAAGAACCATGGTGGAAGAAGGCAGCGCAGGCTGCAATGGACACCGTGAAGGACAAGCTGGTGAAGAAGGAGCCGGCAGTAGAGCCAAATTTTGGAAAAAACCACCCGGCAGTGATGTCCGGAATAAAGGATAAGTTCAAGGGAGAGGTGCTTCACGTGTGGGAGCTTGGTAGCTTCAGAAGCGAGAACCAGGAGCTGGCCTGCTACGGAGTGATGTTCAGAGATGAATGCGAATTTGACGGCATGAATTCGTTCACGTCCGTCTTCGCTGTTTACGCAGGTGACAAGGCGCAGTTCGCAATACCCAGCGAGCGGAAGTTCTCGCGCGGCGATACGCTCCCCAGCCTCATTGCTTCGGAGCTGAACTGGTTCTCCTCACTGTATCCGCTCTACAAGGAGTTCGCATCCGCAAAGCCATGGGCGAAGTACAACAGCCAGAGCTTTGAAGAGTTCAAGATTTTCAAGCAGACTATCGTCAAGAAAAAGTGAGCCAACTTCACTATAAATTACCAACTTTAATCTGGTAAAGTTAACAATTTTATAGAACAGGCTACAGAATATAACTGGGTGGGTGAACCGACGTGCTAGGAATATCTTCTAGCGTTGACTCTAAGCGTTTCATAGCATTGGTTAGCATAAGCTCGGATGAAGCCGGGGGGTTTGCGGACAGGCTTGGCCATGAGCTGATGAAGGATGGCGGATTCCTGATCAAACGCGTTCCGTATACAAGGGATTCACTGTACGGACTGGTGACATTCGTTCTAACTTCTTACAACGCATCAACAAGCAAAGCCGATATGATAATCCACATAGACTGCCATGATGCGGCCCTGTATGACAGCCAATTTGAGAGAGGAGCCGATAGAAGATTGAAGCCGCTTGTAAAGGTGCTTGGGCCGCATCTGGTTGAAACTGCTGCCCTGTGCGGTGAAACTGCCTGCGTTGAGAAATTCGCCGGCATGGAGGAAGGAAGGTTGATGGGCATCCTGGAGGAGGTCAGGGAGAAGGTGGGGAGGAAGCTCACCTTAGACCCGGTTATAAAGGAGCTGAAGGAAATGAACATCGAGAGGGCGGAGATTAAGGAGAGGATAAGGAGGCTCATGCAGCACATAGAGAATAACGTAGTTGTCATAATGGTTGACGTCCCGCAGAGGATGGAGAGCATAGAATCCGATGCAGTGGAATGTTCTATGCTGATAAGCAGGCTGCGTGACTACTACTCCAAGAGACATTAGTCAGGAGGCTAGTTCTATAGAGATACCAGCCATCCGGCTGCATCAAGCTTGAACCTGTGAGTCTGGTCGCGCGGGCAGACATACTCGCCGCTTTTCTCATCCAGGCGCAACTTGACGCTTATGGAACTCTCCATGTTGCATTTGGGGCATATCCTTTGCACATTCCCACCCGTTTATGAATTTCTGTTAGGTTATATAAATACATGATTCTGCGGCAAGAAAAAGCGCCGGGGATGGGATTTTTGGGCAACCTTTCGGTTTGAACCCATACTGCCCGGAAGGGCAACCAGATTTCGAGTCTGGCGCGTTGCCAGATTCCGCCACCCCGGCATGAAATTCATCTGCTGATATGCTTCGCGGCGATTATGAAAGAAGCGAGGCTCCACGTCTGGTAGTGCGGGCAGATGCATGATTTACTGTTTCCAGAATAAATCTCGCTTACCCCGCCCCAGTTTCTGGTGAGGATGACCTTCATAAGAGACTCCACATATTTCTTGTATGCAACTTCTTTATTTCCATTTCGCACCTCTGCCTTCACGGCAAGATAGTTCAGCCAAGGCCACTGGGTCCCCCGGTGGTAGCTCTGGTCTCCAGTGTATTCGTCGAAGTAGTCCACCTCCTCGGGGGAGAGGGAACGTATGCCGATTCCTGCAAGATGCTCCCTGACAATCTCCAGTATGCTCCTCTCCAGATCATTCTCGAGAATCCCGCAGTCCACCGCCACAAGCTGGTTGGGGGTAAGCTTGTTAACCCTCACCCCGTTGAAGTTGATTGAATCCGCAAGCATGAAGGACTTCTCAACTCCGGCAATGACGTGCTTCACCTTGAACTTGCCGAAGGAACTCATCGCATGCCTTCCCAGGTTCGCCAGCCTTGCCGAGAAGTCGCCCTGAAAAAGATTTGCATACAGCACGCAGTTTTTGATGAAGAGCGCCTGTATCTCTACTGGGAAGCCCTCTCGCGGTGTGAACTGGGTGTCCATCCAGGATTCGAACACGTTGCTCCTCACAAAGCCGTCAATGCTTAGGTATTCTTTCTGAAGCCCTTCGAAGGCGTTCCTGACCACCTTTTTCTTGAGGTTGAAGAACTCCATGTCGCCTGTCAGCTCGACATACTCCGCGAGCCTCCTCAACAGCCACAGCGTGGAGTCGCTTGAGTTGTACGAAAGAGGCTGCATCCTGCTCGGCAGCCTGCCGTCACCCCTCTGCTTCCCCGCGTCAATCCAGTAATCAAGAATCTTCTTTGCCGTGTTGAAAAGCCCCAATTCGAATAACGCCTCAAGCGCAACTGCAGTGTCCCTCGCCCATCCCTCATCACCGGCAAACCACCTGTCACCAGATGCCGGCAGGAAATTGCCATACTGAATTTTCAGGAACTGGTGCACGGCCAGCTTGTAGGCAAGGCTCAGCTCATTGTTGTTTGAATCGAGCTTATGCCTCTCAAAAAGAGAGGCGATGTCGCTCTCCTTCTCAAGCTTCAGCTCTAGGTAGTAGTTCTTTATCTTCGCGAAGTTGGATATCGCCTCCTCCTTGCTCTCGCCGAAGCCAAGGAATAGCTGCTTTGTTTCGAACTTTGCAGGAGCGTAAACCCATCTCTCGCTCGTATCCTTCCTCTTCCAGTCCTCGGGGTAGAATTTGTATCTGTACTGCTCCTCCATGCGCGCCTTGCCGCCGCCGGCAACCGCGTAGAGTGGGCCGCTCACGAGCAAATCCTCCCCCATCAGGCAGGACTCGTACGGCCCGCCCCTCTCGGAGTATTTGAAACGTATGTCAAACTCCGGCTGAATAATAAGAGGCTTGGGTGTCGTGTACTTTATGCTCATTGAGAAGGAGTCGTTTGGGATGAACACCTGCTCGACAACCTCTGCTCCGTCCACCTCAAATCTCCTCACGACGCTGGTCAGGTCTGTTTCAAAGGAAAGCTGGTTGTCAGGAGAGAGGACGACCGACCCCAGCTGCGAATTCCATCCCTCAAGTACTTTGTTGCTTCCGATGAAAAGGCCGTGCCACTTGGAGGGATTCTGGACCTCCTTCTCCCTCTGTCTCTCATTTCTGCACTGTTTTGCTGGGATGAGTAGGAACATCCCACGGCCGTTGCTCACTAGGAAGTCCACTCCTTCCTCGGGCTCGCGTTGTAGGGTCTCCATACAAATAATTTTATATACGGCGAGTTTAAAACCCTAACTCTTTTAAAATGAGTAGAAAATTCCACATTCTTTAGAGATGTTGTGAAAGCGGATAATATGCATACATCCGAAGGCGTATAGACGAAGTGAGGATTACTGATTTCTTTTCACTGGAAAGTTACCCCCCTTCATGACGTTTATAAAGAGAAAAATCGACGTAAATAACGTCTATGAGAGCCTACAAATTCAGGATATATCCCTCGAAGAAGCAGGAGGAGCTTCTGAACAAACATCTCTGGCTAGCAAAGAATCTCTGGAATGAATTGCTTGAAGAGTGCAAGCAGATGTATAAAGACTTTGGTTACTTCCCAACAAAGAACACACTCCAGCTGATGGTGAAGAGGTATGGTCTGTATTCTCAAACCCAACAGGAGATTGCGCACAGAGTTCACAATGCAGTTATGCGAGTTTTCAAGCTGAGAAAGAAGAGTATAAAATGTGGTTTTCCACGATTCAAATCAATTCCTACTGCGGTCTGAATATCGACAGAGATTTAAATGCTGCACGTGTTATACTCAAAAGAGCTACCCCTGGGCAAGGGGGAAGTAACGCTTCTGGAAATGCAGCAAAAGCTGCGTCTGTGAAGGAAGAAGCCCACACCTTTTTATATGGGGCATGTCACAAAAGTTCTTATGAAACCTCTAATTGCTCTTAATCTGAAAGCTTATAGAGAATCTATCGGAGAGAGGGGGCTTGCGCTATGCAGAATTGCCGATGAAGTCGCAAAAAGCACAGGAACATCAATAATCGTTGCACCGCAGAATGTGGATCTGTACAGAATTTCCAAGGCTGTCAGCATCCCGGTTTTCGCACAGCACATCGACTTCAACGAGCCTGGTGCATTCACCGGCAGCATCACTGCCGAAACTGTCAAGGAGGCCGGTTGCCAGGGGACTCTGCTCAACCATTCAGAGAAGAAAATACCTTTTGAAAAGATGGGGGCTGCAATTGAGGTTGCGAGAAAAGCAGGGATAAAGACGCTCGTATGCGCCGATTCTGTTGATGAAGCGAAGAGGATCGCACAATTCAAGCCTGATTACATAGCAGTTGAGCCACCCGAACTCATAGGGTCAGGGATATCCGTGTCAAAAGCAAAACCAGAAATTATAACAAACACCGTGAAGGAGGTTAAAAATATTCAGGACATCCCTGTGCTGTGCGGCGCAGGGGTTTCAAACGGCGAGGACGTGAGAAAAGCGGTGGAGCTGGGCGCTGACGGGGTGCTGCTTGCTTCTGCATTTGTGAAGGCAAAAGACCCGAAAGCGATGCTGCTCGAGATGGCGAACGCTGTCAGAGAGTAGCAATTGCTCAATCAGCAAGCTCGAAGCTCTTTATGCAAGCGTCAAACTCGTCGGAATGCCTTGCAAATGATTTCTCTGCAGCAATAGCACTTATCTTGTACCCGACATTATCATGGACCAAGAATACCTCTCTGCTTCTCAGGGTTATGTTCGTCAGGACATAGGTGTAGTCGATCTGCTCTGCGTTCAGGCCCCCTATGTTCACATTGCTTTCAGAGATCACAGAGTAATTCTGCAGAAGCAGTGCCAGCCCTGTCTTGCACTTGGCAAAATAGCTTTCGGTTGTCTCACCAGCATCAACATTTTCCGACATGATGGTTATCTGGTTCGTGTAGTTGTTCTCTCTAGAGCCATACATGAAAAGCTGCCCCTGCTGCGTTCCGGGCCCAACAACCCAGTTGAGAGGGGGTATAACCGAGAAATTCCTGTTTCGGTCCACATATCGCTCGCCTGCATTCGGTGAGGGGGTGTCAACAAGCCTGAAATCGTCGACCTCTATGTAATTTCTGTTTGACAAGTCCACAACTTTTATCACCCCGCTTTTACCACTGTAGGCAGAAAGATTCCATACAACCCTCCTGAATGGCGAGAAGGGGTTGTCGGGTTCAAAGTGGTGGACAACAGTCTTGTTGACTACAAGTTCAACATAAATCTGCCCAGAAAGCTGCCCTATGACAAGGAATTCAAGGTATTTTTTATTGATGAAGAAAGGCTCAGAGGTTATGTTGCCCATCGCCCTCTTGTCCATGTTGGGCAGGTAGCTTGACGCAAAGTAGGCACCACTGTAGCCAGAATACGGGACGTTCTGGTAAAGCCCCCTAGAGTTAACCAAAGCCCCGTCTGAGGGTGCTGAACCAAATGCAATCCCAGTAACGTTCCATCCAGTATGGCCTTCCTCAAAATCACCGTTCTTTATGCCGCTGCTTGGGGGCTCGGAGTTGCACTGTATCGTGCCTGGTATGCAGCCGTACCTGCAGTAATCTGGACATACTGCACTTCTGCAGACGTCAGTTCCGGGCTCGCATCCGAATGGACATGTTTCAGGACACAGCGGAGCCTTCCTGCAGGTGTCATTCTCGCATCCGAACACACATATGCTCTTCCTATAAGTGCAGCTGCCAGTAGCGTTGTCGCACTCACCATTTGTATCAAGTACGTTCTCATCCTCGCATCTGTCCAAGCACGTGACGTTCTTGCAGAGGTTTGCTGGAGGCGAAGCGCATGTCACGTTATCCGGCAGGCAGCCGTACTGGCATGTCGAAGGGCATGTTTTACTGCCGTCTCCATCATTGGGTTTACCATTGCAACCAAGCAAAAGCAGTGCAAGGAGCAACATGATACTCAACCTGGTTTCCATACAATCACCTATATTATCGGCCTCTTGCTCAAGTAACGCGAGAGCGACAGCTTGTCGAACGACTTTCCTTTCAGCCTGCTTCTGGTTATAACGCCAAGTTCCTCCATGCTGATGGTCTTCCTCTCACCGCTTTCCCTCACCCTGACGCTGAACTTCTTGCTCTCCATCTCCCTGTCGCCTACCACAAGTATGTACGGGACCCATTCCCTTTCGGCATCCCGTATCTTCTTCTCAAGAGTCTCAGTCCTGTTGTCTATGTCACATCTGATGTTCTCAAGCTCAAGCTGGTCGGCTATTTCATCGGCGTATTTCACGTGCTTGTCTGTTATCGGGACTACTCTGACCTGCGTGGGGGAGAGCCAGAGCGGAAGCATGGGAACCTTCTTGTCTGCTATCTTCTTGGCCTCCTTCTCAAGCAATGCATATATGACGCGCTCAATGCTGCCGCTTATTGACGTGTGCAATATGAGGAATTGCTCCTTCTTGCCCTCCCTACTGGTGTAGCCCAACTCATAGGTCTCGGAATTCTCAACGTCTATCTGCACTGTTGAAAGCGCGGACGCCTTTCCTGCTAAGTCCACGAAGTTGAATTCGAATTTGGTTATGAAGTAAGCGTACCTTATGTCAAACAGCTCGATAAGAACGGGCTTTCCCACCTTCTGAATCATTCCCATGTACCACTCCCTATTTTCTTGGAAGAATTCCTTCTGGGCTCTGAACGTTGTCTCAAAGTCCAGCTCCAGCATGGTCATCCATTCGTAGCATTTCAGGTACTGGCTGTTGAACTCGTCCTTTGCCTGCTGGATGTTGCCGCAGAGGGTGTGCATATCCGGCATTGTGAACGCCCTGAGTCTTTTCAAGCCTGCCAGTTCACCGGACTGCTCCCTCCTGAAGCTGTAGCGTGTCAACTCAAACATCTTGAGGGGCAAGTCCTTGTAGGAAATGACCATGTCGTGCGTCATGAGGAACTGTCCGAAGCACGCTGCAAAGCGAAGGAAGAACTCCTTGTCATCCGACTTTACGGAATACTGCCTTGCTGGGAACCTGTTCAGGTACTTCTTCAAAGCAGGATGCTCGTAGTCATACATTATTGGAGTCTCAACCTCCATCGCCCCGTAATCCACGCAGTAATCGGTTATCGCCTTCTCAAGCAGCTTCTTGATCAGCCTGCCCTTGGGGGGCCAGCGGAAGTTCCCCGCGTCGCTTCCCGGTTCATATTGAGCTATGCCGTGCTCCTTCATTATCCTTATGTGAGGAGGCTCTGTCTCATAGGCGCGGACCTTCTCAGTTTCATATTTCACAAAAGTCTTGAAGTTCGGCATGCCGGTGTAATCAAACTTGTCAGGCGGGACAAGCTCTCCTTCCGGAGTGAGTATGAAGAATTCTCTCTTTGTCTTCTCCTCAAGCTTTAGGGATTCCGAGACATTCTCCTCCTTCTTCACAGGCTTCTTCTCCAGCTCGCCTGCCCTTATCTCCCTTGATAGCTCGCTGAGGGGGTGCCCCTTGCATTTTATTGTGAACTGCTTGTAGTAGCCGAATGGAGCTCGGGTAACTTCGTACCTGTCCTTCTCCTTTAATTTGCTTTCAATATCCTTCAGTATTGAGAGAGCGGCATCTGGCGAGGAAGGATTCGATGTGAGGTGGACCCAGGGGTATACGACGAGTCTTGTTGCGGATACCTTCCCTGCAACGCCCTCTATCTCTGCAACTGCTCTGTCGGCCACTGCAACAGGGTTGTCCTCGTCCTCCTTCTCGACAGACACAAAGATGACCAGGCAGTCATCTATCCTTTTCTCAACAAGTTCCACTTCCTCTGCTTTGGCTATTGCCTTCTGAAGCGGCTTGTACCCCATGAAGTCCGAATGTATCGTTAGCAGCCTCATGCCTATCCACTAAGCATTTGTTGAGGGCTATTATAAAACTTTAGCATTGAAAAGCGGTGAAGCAGGGTATATAAACTCATTTTAACAATACTCAATAGGAGAGGTGGGAGATGTTCGAGGAATTTTTCGGCTTGGGGAGCATTGACATTGCTAAAGGGGTTGAGATTGCAATTGATCTGGAGAAGAAGAGCATAGATTACTACACCGAGAAGTCCAAGAAGATGGAGAGCAAGGATGTGGCGAGTCTCCTAAGGTTCATAGCAAAGGAGGAGACAACCCACCTGAAGGAGCTTGAGACACTTAAGCAGAACCTTGCGAAGAAGAAGGGGTGGATAAGCACTGACAAGCTTGGGAAGCCCCAGGGACCGAAGCTGTATGAAGAGAGTGGCTCGCCAGCAGTAAGGGAGGACTCCGGCGATGTGGGGATATTGCTTGGGGCGGCAAGAGCAGAACGTGAGGCGAAGGATTTCTACGAGGAGTTCTCAAGGATGATAAAGGACGAGAAGGGAAGGAAGTTTTTCCAGAGGCTGGCAGAGTTCGAGCAGACGCACTATGACCTGTTTGACGGAATACTCAAGGCATCTGAAGTGAGGGTTGAGAGCGCGGATCTCCTCTAGATTTTTCTAATTCACATGGACCTGAGAATCTCTATCCTCTTGTCAATCGGTGGATGTGTCGCGAAAAGCGAGTCCAGAGCGCTTCTTGTCGGATCAACGAAGAAGAGGTGGGAAACTGCCTCGCTGACCTGCATCTTTCCTGTATTAACATTCTTTATTTTCTCAAGAGCGTTGGCCAGTCCCTCGGGGTATCTGGTAAGCTCTGCAGAACTTGCATCCGCCAAGTATTCCCTTCTCCTTGAAATCATTGCCTGCACTATCCTTGTGAATATCGGAGCGAGTATGGCTAGGAGAATGCCCACTACTACCAGCAGTACCCAGATCCCTCCGCCCCTTCTCTCCTCTCTGTTCCCTCCCCTGAACCAAAAGCTTCTGACAAATAGATTACTCAGTATGGCAACCAGGCCTACCAGAACGGCAACGAGCGTAGCGAACCGTATGTCATAATTCCTCACATGGGACATCTCATGCCCGATGACTCCCTCAAGCTCGCTCCTGTTAAGCCTTTGCAGCAAGCCGGTTGTAACGGCAATTGAGGCGTGCTGCGGGTCCTTGCCCGTTGCGAAGGCATTCATTTCAGGTGAATTTATTACGTACACCTTTGGCGCTGGCACGCCTGCAGCTATGGCAAGACCGTCCACCGTGTTTATCAGATAGGTTTCCTTTTTCTCATCCGCGGGTCGGGCATTGACGCTGCTGAGAACGATCCTGTCACCGTAGTTATACGAAACAAAAATGTGAACCAGCGTTATTATCAAGGCAATTGTCAAGAAAAAGAAGCTGCTCTCTGGGGAGTATACCGTTCCTATGATGGATATGAGGGCGATCATGAAAACAAGAACAACCAGGATGAGCAGTATGGAATCTCTCCTATTCCTTGATATCTGGTCGTAGAAGCTTATCCTTTCCATCTACTCATCGAATTTCACTTTCACTGGCTCTCTCTCCTTCTCTTCAATCTCGAAATACGGCTTGTGTGCCTTGCCCATGAAGCCCGCGAACCAGACTCCTGGTATCGTGGATGTTATGTTGTTGTATCTGAGGATGGAGTCGTTGTAGAACTGCCTTGCGTATGCAATCTTGCTCTCAATCCCATCAAGCTGCTCCTGAAGAAGCCTGAAGTTCTCGCTCGCCCTGAGTTGGGGGTAGTTCTCGGAAAGGGCCAGGATTGTTTTGAGCGCTCTTGTGAGTTCACCGCTTGCCTTCATCTTCTCATCCACCGTCCCTGCACCCATCATCTTCGCCCTAGCGTCAGTCACCATCTTGATAGCACCCTTCTCATGCTTCATGTATCCCTTCACAGTCTCAACAAGGTTCGGCACCAGGTCCGCTCTCTTCTTGAGCTGAACGTCTATCTGCGACCAGGAGTTGTCAACCTGGTTGCTGAGTACAACTATCCTGTTGTAGTAGTACACAGCAAAGGCCAGCACTACGAGGAGTATGACTACCAGAATGCAGCTAAACCCAAACAGACCAGTACCAAACGCGATTTGAAGTATCATACATTATCACCTTTTCGCTATTTTATACGTCTTACTTTAAATAATTTATACGTCTTACTTTAAATAATTTACTTTGACATAGTTTATTAGAGGTGGGTTATGTACCAACTGAAAGGAATTTCAGATGCAAAATGGGAGATAGAAAAGGAAGCCAAGGCTGGTATGAACGTGCCTGTGAGAGTGTACGGAACAAAGGAGCTTGTTGAAAGGATGAAGAGGGACAGGACTTTTGACCAAGCAACCAATGTGGCGTGCCTTCCTGGTATAGTCGGCAATTCGTTTGTGATGCCCGATGGACATGAAGGGTACGGTTTTCCGATAGGAGGTGTCGCAGCCTTCAATTTCGAAAATGGAGTAGTTTCACCCGGAGGTGTAGGTTACGATATCAACTGCTTAACCGGAGACTCGAAGATATTGACTAATCTCGGCTATTTTAGAACTATAAGCGGGATAGCGGATGATTTTTCGCAAAACTCAGTCAGTTCTGGCGGCCTAACTGCAAAAATGCTCAATATTTCTTTGACTAAAGTTATGACGCTTAATATTACCAACAAAGTTATTGAAGAAAAGGAAGTATTTGCGTTTATAAAATCTAACTCAAAAAGCAAAGTTTTGAAAATAAAGACACAGAATGGATTTGAGTTGAAGGTAACCGGAAATCATAAAATCTTAACTAGGACTGGAATGCGCAAGGCATCGGAGTTAGAGAGAGGAACTGAAATAGCGGTTTATCCGTTTAGCGGTGTGCGTTATAACAACCCATCCAACAAAGTTATTGTAGATGAGGAAGGTTTACGATCATTAGGTTTATCAGAAGAAGGGATAGAAGTACTAAAAGACAGGGGCTTGCTGCCCCTTAGAGAGGACAATAAGGCTTTACCAATTATTGCGAAAATATTGGGGTATATGCTAGGGGATGGCTATCTAAATAATGATGGCGTATTCCGTGTTTACGGCAAACTAGGAGACATGCTTGAGCTCAGAGAGGACTTCCTTGCCGTAGGTTTCAAATCTTTCGTGAAAATGAGGGATAGGAATTACAGAATAAAAACGCATTATGGCGAATACAGATTCAGAAGTAAGATCGCAGAGCTGGGTCTACATGCCCTATCCCTCTCCAAGCTATTCATCGCACTCGGGATGCCTACAGGTAAGAAAACAGTCAACGATTTTGGAGTCCCGAGATGGGTGAGAGAAGCACCTAAGTTCATAAAAAGGCTGTTCTTGGCGGGTTTCTTCGGCGCTGAGATGTCAAGTCCCTCAACTCTTAGCAAGACAGGTTTTTATTCTCCAATAATATCACAGAACAAAAATGAAAGATATGTAGAGAGTTGCAGAAAATTCTTTGCGCAGATTATAGATATGCTGGGTGATTTTGATATCAAAGCAACAAAGATAAGCGTGAGGAAGGAGCACATAAATAAGTTTGGAGATACCTACCGAATCAGGCTGCTTCTATCAGCTGATGAGGAGAATCTACTAAAACTATGGGGCGGGATAGGTTTTGAATACAACAATGCTAGGAAGCGGTTGGCCAATATTGCAATGTTGTATATTCTGGAAAAGAAAAGATTGACAAAACAAAGAATCGAGATAGCAGAGAAAGTTAAGGAATATAAGAAAATAGGGCTAACGGCAAGAGAGATAAAGGAACTTCTAATATCCAACATAAGCAATGAAAGATTTATCGAGAGATGCTTATGGGATAACGTGAAATCCAAGCAGAGAATAACTCTGGATTTCATATCTTTTGATGAATTTGTTTTAAAAAGAGAGAAGGAGCTTGATTCTTATGGTGCTCTATTTGATGGAATAGACGAGATTGACGAGTTAGATGAGGCTGCGGAAGTTTATGACCTCAGTCTCAGAGACAACCACAATTTTATAGCAAACAACATCATAGTCTCGAACTGCGGCGTCAGACTCATCCTCACAAACCTCTCAGAAGCTGATGTGAAACCAAAGCTGAAGGAGCTGATGGACAAGCTTTTCAGGAATGTCCCTTCAGGAGTGGGCAGCAAGGGAAAGATAAAGCTGAGCATAAGCGAGCTTGATGAAGCAGTGAAAGGCGGTGCAAAATGGGCTATTGAGAAAGGTTACGGCTGGGAGGAGGATGTGCAAAGGCAGGAGGAGAACGGATGCGTAAAGGGGGCGGACCCATCTAAAGTCAGCCAGAAGGCTAAGAGTAGGGGTGCGCCGCAGTTCGGAACTCTAGGCGCAGGCAACCATTTCCTTGAGGTCCAGAAAGTCGAGAATGTCATGGATGAAAAGACTGCAAAAGCATTCGGATTGGAGCAGGGAAAAATTGTGGTGATGCTGCACTGCGGCTCAAGGGGTTTCGGGCATCAGGTTTGCGATGATTACGTAAGGGTGATGCTCAATGCGTCAAAGAAGTATGGCATAAAACTGCCTGACCCTGAGCTGTGCTGCGCGCCTCTCGGTAGCCAGGAAGCAGGTGATTACTTCGGCGCGATGTATTCCGCAGTCAACTACGCCTTCTGCAACAGGCAGGTGATGATGCACTGGATAAGGCAGACCTTTGAGGACGTGTTCAGGAAGAGCGCTGATGCGCTTGGAATGAAGCTCGTTTATGACGTGTGCCACAACATAGCGAAGGTTGAGGAGCACGAGTTCGCGGGGAAAATGATGAAGCTGTGCATCCACAGGAAGGGCGCAACCAGAGCCTTTCCTGCAGGAAGGGAGGAGATCCCATCCATTTATAGGGGAGTGGGGCAGCCTGTCATAATACCGGGCAGCATGGGCACCGCCTCCTACGTGCTTGTTGGTGTGGAGGGGGGAAAGGAGTGCTTCTTTTCAACATGCCACGGCGCGGGAAGGATGATGAGCAGGCATGAGGCGATAAGGACATATAGGGGAAGCGACGTGAAGCAGAAGCTGGAAAGCAGGGGCATCCAGCTTAGGGCTACGGGCTGGGATATAATTTCCGAGGAGGCTCCGGGCGCTTACAAGAATATAGATGAGGTTGTTAAGGGAGTCGAGCTTGCAGGCATATCAAGGATAGTTGCCAAGCTGATCCCTCTTGGCGTTGCGAAGGGTTAGAAATGAACGACCAGAAGGTAGTTGAGGGGTTTCTGGAGTATTTCAAGAGTGAGCTCGTCAGAGCATGTCCTAAAAGAATAGACTTCATCCTTGTTTTCGGAAGCGTTGCAAGAGGGGAGTTCAGAATTGGCGTCAGCGACATCGATATGATAATACAGTGCAAGAGGCAGGAGTTCGTTGAGAATGTTGAAAGGACCGCAACCAGCATTTTCTGGAAGGCGGACAAGAGGTTCGGCACAAGATTCTACGAGGTTTGTTCTATTGTAAGGAACAGAAAGGGGCAGGAGATAAAAAATGTGGAGAAGGAGCTAAGGCTATACAAACCATTTGAGGTTGTCGGCCCTCAGGACATAGACTGGAAGAAGGGGCAGATAAACCACCCCGGCTTGGCGTGGTGGAGCTTCTTCGTCCCGAAATACATGTTGGCAAGGAAGATCAAGTACGAAGGAAAGATTGTGTATGGAAGGGACGTGAGGGGCGAGATAGAGGTAAGGAACGTATTCCTTGACAAGGTGAAGGCGCTGTTCATACCTCAGATTCTCTCGCTCGTATCGCTGCCGCTTCTCCTTATCTCATTTGACAAAGCGATGAAATACTCAACCAAGGCAGTCTTCTACTCCGTTGAGAACCAGCTGTACTTCCTGGATCTGAAGTTTGGAAGCACTGACAGCAATATACAGAAGCTCAGGAAGAAGCTCGGGGATGCGCTCAGCATAAGGTTTCTGGAGGAAGCGAGGCAGGTGAAATACAACTTTGAGGCAGTTAGCAAGAACTGGACGAGGCTGGATAAAATCCTGTACTGCATGGATGCAGTTGTTTTCGTTTACTACCTGAACTGGGCAGTTTTCATCAGGTACATAATAACTCACTGAGGTGCGTACATGGTATGCTGGCTTAGATTCCTGCAGACTGTTTCGGACATGCTGAAAGGGGTTGAGCCCGATTTATACAGGAGGAAACAGCTTGCAATATCCGTATTGAAAGAGCTGGAGAGGGAGAAAGGACACGATCTGGATGCAATAAGGAAGGCATTGGAAGAGGAGGGAGTGGAAGGTATCGTGAGGAGGGCAAAGGGAAGGAAGAAGAAACGAGAGAGGAAGGAGGAGAAAAGCGAAGCTGTTGCCGAGGAAGCCTACTCGTAACGTGCCGTGATGCTCCCCACAATGAGGTGCGGCACTGCCGTGTCGTTCTCAATGTAGTATATGAGAAGTTTTCCGGAGTATGTTGAACCGATATTGCCGGGCATTACGGCTCCGGACGCATCTAAGCACTGGATGTTTGTCCCGTTAGCGATTCTCTCATGGTCGCTGTTCCTTATGAGAACATCAACTGCGGTGAGCATAGGGTTTACACTGGGGGGATTCTTTGTGCAGTTTACCCCCTTTACGTTTATGATATGGCCTGTATTCTGATACATGTCAATGGTCAGGTTCCCGTCGGTTGTCAGCTTCCATCCCCTGCAGACAAAATTTGACGGAAACACGCAGGACGGTGGTGAGGGGGGGTTTAATGCACCCATATAGACGAGAACCCCTACCACGATAATCAGTATGAGCAGCATCCAGCTGTATGTTGACAGGTATTCCATTGCCGACTGCGCCTTCCTCATATCAAACACTCCGCAATTACAGATTGTAGGTTGTGGTATTAAAACTTATCCCAGTTGTGAAAAAGGATTTATATACTGCTTCCAAATAGCAATGTGGTGTTTGCATGATACTATCCGACACGGACATACGCCGTCATCTGAAGAACGGGGTTATAAGGATAACGCCAGTTCCGCGGGAGGAGCAGATCGGGCCTGCCTCCGTTGACCTGACGCTAAGCAACGAATTCTGGAAGCCCAAAAAAACTGGCAGTGAGATTGACCTTTCAAAAATTGGTTTCAAGGAAGCCATGGAACACTTCAACGCCGAAGAAATTGAGCTGAAGCCTGGGGAGATGGTGCTTGGAAAAACGCTGGAAAGGATTGAACTCCCTTCGAATATTGCCGGTAGGCTGGAGGGCAGGAGCAGCTTCGCGAGGCTCGGCCTTGCCATACACGTGACCAGCAGTTTCATCCAGCCTGGTTCAGAGAACCACCAGATTCTCGAGATAGTGAATCTGTCACAGAACAGCATAAAAATAAGCGCTGGGATGAGGGTCAGCCAAGTTATTTTTGAGGAGCTGAAAAGCGATACGAGCAAACCATACTCGAAGTTTGGAAGGATAGCAAAAGACCAATGAATAAGGCTTATAAATGAAAACAATTCCAATACATCTGATGAGGGGCAGAAAGGCTCAGACTGCGGTAGAGCTTCTCACTGTCTATGGATGGGTTGTGCTTCTCATACTAGTTGTGGTTATAATAATGTACTCACTGGGTTACCTCAACCTGCCGAACTGGCTTCCACCATACTGCAATATAACACCCACGATGAGCTGCAGGACCTACCGCTTCGGGTATGCCCCGAATGGCGCGAGCATGGTCCTCGTCTACAGGATTGTGAACGGACTGGGGTATGATATACTATTCCCAGCCAACTCCACTACGCTTGAGGTGGAGAATATCGGTAAGATAGGCAAGACGCAGTACAACGGCACCTGCTATCCAATTGCGTACCCAATAAAGGCAGGAACTCCGCTGTCGTGCGTCATATTCATACCGGACAATGATGTGATCCCTGATATTGGAAAAAACCTTGACTTCAGGCTGACAATCAGGTACAGAAACTGCAATGCCATTCCAGGTTATGCCAAAACTGGCAACTGCACCGGTGCTCCGGAGTACACAGTAAGCGGGGGCATAAGGACTCCAATGGAACCCGCAGTGCCCACCCTCTACGCATGCGGGGACGGGATATGCGACTATGTTCTTGGCGAGAATCCTACGAACTGCTGCCCGGACTGCCCTGTTTCAAGTCTGAGCCTTAAAGCAATTCCCAACCCTGTTGATCAATACCTCATCACAGAATTGGTTGCAACTACAAAATATATAGACGGGTCGCCGGCTGCGAATGCAACTGTGATATTTGACAGGGTTGTTGGCTGGAACGATTCGGATTATCTGGAAGTGGAGAATGCCGCGATAAACAGCAGTACTGTCAACTCTACTGGAGAAGCAGGAGCTAACTACAGCTCGGCCATTACTGGTGATATCGTACTCAACGCGTCAAGCTGCGGACCGAATGCAAACACGACGCTGAGGATAACTGTCTGGCCTGCACCGCCAAATGGAACGATTGTATTTACTTACTATCCATCTGAGGTTGTTCCCGCAGGAGGATATTACGATGTAAACGTAACAGTGTATAACAACACAGGGGACGTAGTCCCGAATGCAGCCGTATACCTCAGGGCGGACGGCTACTCTGCTGTTGAACCAAAGTTCGGCATTACGGATGCCAGCGGTGTCCTTCGCCTTAATTTCTCGTCAAACAAAACCCATGTGGGGAGGATTACAGCAAGGTCAGTTGGAATCTGGAATGCAACAAATATAGACTTCGGACCTGCACCAGGGAGGATCATCCTGTTCTCAGATGGGAATGGTGAGCTGGGAAGCGAAGGGGTCTTCCATATATACGGCTGCCTGTACGACGTAGAGAACACCCCGTTGAACGAGAGGTATTTGACTCTTACAACTGACTGGGGTTATTTCCTGAGTTACAAGGGCAACCAGAAGTTGCCTGACCTGGTACCCTTCAATAGCTCGCTGCCGGCACTTTTGGACAGGGTGGAAAATGATGCCATGAGCTATGAGGTATTCGGCTACAACGGCAGCGCGAATGGCGGTTCGCATGGCATGCAGCGGATTGCCGACCCGATTGAGTTTGATGCCTACGCCGGCAAAGTCTTCATGTCGTACATGGGGAGTTCATCAAGGAAGGAGCGAGATAGGGCAAAGTTCATCGCGGATTACGTCAATCTGAAGTACAAGACGGCTATAGAAAACGGAGACAGGACTGTTTACATATTCTATAATCTTAGCTATGAGCCTTCCTGCAATATCGAGTGGGTCAATGCAAGGACGTTCTACGGGAATCTCACAATATACCTAAATAACACTCCTCCCACGGGAATAATCAAGACGGACCCTGTGGTAATAGGCGACCCGGATGTTTTACTTGACATAATGCTCAACAATGCCAACAAGAGCATCGTCATCTCAGCTAACGGGCAGCTCCCGGCTGAGATATACGATTGCGAAGCAGATGGAGGCAATGCCAAAAAATTCTTCCAGAGAGGAGGCGTCCTTGCCCATACGGGCAATTGGATATTCGGATTTCCGCTGTACGAACAGTTTCCAGGAGATAACCAGAGGCATAACAACTGCATAAGTCCACAGAACCAGGATGGTGCTGAGGCAAGCAACAATATCTTTGGCTGGTACACCTCCACCGGCTGGGTTGGGACGTCAAGAGTGAATCCAGCCGCGAGGAATGATACGGTAATCGTGGAGACGTGGTCCCCCAATGGATGCTTTGATGCTTCCAGCGAGCATCCACTCCTCTTTTCTGACCGATTAGGATATGCTGATATAACCGCAACTTTAGAGCGAACATCTTTTTCCAATTCCACGCGCGTGGAGTTTGTGCGCAGGAACTGCTCCAGCACAGTTGAAAATGAGACGTGCGTCCAGCCGCACCCACTCGGCGAATATTGCATAAGCGGCAGCATCGTCCCGAGATGCCAAGTATGTGACTGCGATGGCACACATCTTTGCGACAAAACCACAGGGGAATGTGTTGAGAAGCCTGGCGGGATACTCCTTTATCTAAGGACGTTTAACGGCACTGGCAGCACCATACCAAATGACAACTACACCCGGCTGCAGGTAATCGCGCAAGTATTGGATCAGAGTATGAACCCGAAAGAAGGTTATGAAGTGCAGTGGGAGAGCAATGGTGTGGTTATAGACAGATGGGACACGTGCATTCCTTCTGTTGACAAAAATAAAACCTCTTATGGCTGCGGTGATCACTCGGCGCAGCCTTCACCTGTGGATCCAAGAGCAGTGGTGTATGTAAAGTCAAACGAGAACTGGGTGGGATTGGCGAATGTTACCGCAAGAGTTAACATGAGCGGATTCATCGTCGAAAATCACACTGACATTATAGTCTATGAAGCCAATAAGAGCATCGGTAACAGAAGATGGAGAGACGTATCACCGACACTACTGCCTGCTGATAACTACACCAACGCCACAATGTGCGTTGCGGCTTACAACCTCAACGACAGCGCATTGGGGAACATCAGCCTATGCTTCAATACGACACTGGGGACATTCAACAACGGCAAAAACCTGTACTGCACTGCCACTGATGGACTGCTTCACACGGATCAATACGGAGAGATGTGCATACAGCTGAAATCTGATAGATTCGGCCAGGCCAATGTTAGTGCCCTGATTGAGAATTTCACGGGCGGCATCTTGATTAATACTACGTTCTGGATGTACAAGAACATAACATTCTATCAGATCCCAAGTTCTATTGAAATCAAATTGGACCCGCAAGTTTCGGCCCCATGCGAAAAAGCCAATTACCCGAAATGCACTTCTTCAATAATGAAGATAAACGCGACATTCAGAAATTCAAGCGGAAGTCCTATTACACCCATACCCTACGTATATTTTGCAATTCCTAAGATAGGAGGAGATCATCCATCTTCAATAATGTGGTGGCAACACGGGCTTGTCGACCCATGGTGGTGGTCGAGTGCTTGGGAGAAATTGATACCATCGTATGTTGACTATGGTGACGAACCAGGAGGGAACTGCAGGAGCACTTTACTTACAAATAATACCTGTAGCGCCACAACCGATAGCACTGGGACTGCTCATTCGAATTTCACCCCAACATACCCACCTGGTGCATATAATCTAACTGTAGCTACATATTACAGATGCGATGATGAACCGTATTCACCAGCTGTTTGCGAGTTGAGTGTATCAAATGTTACTACGATGCTTGACATATCACCAATACAAAAGAGGATAATAATAGACGCCCCAAGCCAGATTAAGCCTGATAACCGGGACAAAAAGACCATTAATGCAACAATTTATGGCAGGGATAACAATCCACTTGAAGCTGTGTTTTACCGGGCTTATGTCCAACCATGTGATAAAACCGCTGGCAAGTGCATGATGTTTAAGGATATGGACAACAGGAGGTACTGGCTGACCGGTCAGGAAGGGGATATCTATAGTTGGTATACAAACTCTTCCGGAAGAGCAGCTTTGAGGGATGTTACATGCAATATTTCCGGAAATTACACTTTGACGTTTGAAACTTATTACTATAATTCAAGCATCTCCGGCGCCTTTCCAAGTCAGTGGGTTACAGTTTCCAACTCAACAAAACTGTTCTGCGGGCCTAACGTCAGCACAATTATCGTCAATGCATCTCCGAACGCAGTTTATGGCGATGGTGTTTCTTTCTCAAACATAACTGTCACGGTCTTCGATTCAAACGGGGACAGGATGCCGAATGTCTCTGTCACTATACTCTGGCCTACCATAGGGCAGCTGGACTGCTGCAGAGGCACTGGCTGCACCAGTTGCACCGGCAAGACGGATGTTAGCGGAGTATACAAGGTTAGCATTACCTCTTCATCAACTGGGGATTCAAATGTCTCTGCTTACGTGGAGTATTCAGACGGAACCAGCTGGAAGAAGCTTCAAAATTCTACTAATGCTACGTTCAAACCGCCTCCGAACAAATTTATCATAACCGCAAACCCAGGCACGATTGGCAGTGACGGCATTAGCATGTCCCGAATCAACGTGACATTGGTATACTATAACAGCACGGACGGCACGGATACTCCTGCCCCGGGATTGAATGTCGTATGCAGCACAAGCGAGAAAACGGTATTCTTCCCCGCAAGCGGGCTGATAACAGACATTAACGGAAAGGTCTACACCAATTTGTCCTCCATAGAGAACCCGCCCCCGGCAAGGATATCATGCTACTACCTGACCTGGGCGTATGGTCAAAAGAATATTGATGTTTCCGACGTTTCGCAGACAGGAACATACAATATTTCTATGTCCTCAAACCGCACTGATGCCAAATTCAACAATTACATTTTGGTCAGTGCGATTGTTAAGAACAAGGCAACCGGAAATCCAGTTGCCGACGGCACCATTGTTACCTTTATGACCAGTTACGGTGGTAAGTTCGATGATTGCGGCTGCAACAGGACAACGGCAGTGACCAAAAACGGGAATGGGAATGCATCGGTGAACGTCACTGCATGGGGGGTCGGCAGCATATTTGTCAAGGCTAATGTGAGCGGTGATTGGGGAGTGATAGACCCGCCTCTGGGATACAACGCTACTGGCTGAGTTTAATCTACTCCTCGGGAATTTCAGACGAATTCACATGCCCAGGTAAGGGAGGATCACAAGGAATACATTCAATGCTGCACTGGGATTCGCCGCAGGAGTTTTCCTTTTCGCCAAGTATCCCGGAATTTTCACAGTCTACATCAGTAAAGTTATTTGAGCAAATTGTGTTATAGAAGAATTCTGAAAAGTTGGAATTTTTCGCTGAAACACCTATGTAATTATTGAAGAGTGAGTTTCTGCTAAGTATGATAGAGCTGCTTGACACCAAGTCAACTCCTGCAATAGTGTTTTTTGATGAGGACACCTTTTCAATATAGACATCAGCCGAGGAAATCACCGAGATTCCGCTCCCAGTGCTGTCTTCTACCATTATATTGGAGAGATGAACATTTGACGAAGAGTCAATGGATATCCCGGATGAGTAATCCTCAATGATGCAGTTCTTAATTGTTACATTATTCCTGTTCTTTATCCTAATTGCGTATGATTCCGCCGCCTTCCTTCCCGTTATTTTATGCCATCCGCAATCCAGTGTCGTATTGTCGGTGCCTATCACGAAGCAGGTGCTGTCCGACGAAACATTTGAAATCATGGTGGAATTGGCTGTCAGGACGCCGCATTCTACAACGGATTTCGTTTTGAGTACAACGACTTCCTGGACGCATTCATCGGTTCCAGGCTTGCAGCCAAGCTTGCAGGTTGAGGGACATACGAGCGGTGGTGGCTCCCTGCATTGCGCCGTGCCAAGGATACAACCATATTTGCATGTTGAAGGGCACTTCACCTCTTCCTCGTTCGGTCTGGTGAAGAACCAGAAAGCAGCAACTATGACCACGACCAACAAGAGCGCTATTGCTTCCTTCCTCATCGATCCACCGAGTATATTACGGGCAGGTATATTAAATTAGTGTTTCTGGAGGTCAGACTGTGGAGAGCCTGCATACCCCTAGCTCGTCAGCGTTGTAGCCGGAAAGCATGCAGTTACTCGCTCGAAGTTTGGAAGGATAGCAAAAGACCAATGAATAAGGCTTATAAATGAAAACAATTCCAATACATCTGATGAGGGGCAGAAAGGCTCAGACTGCGGTAGAGCTTCTCACTGTCTATGGATGGGTTGTGCTTCTCATACTAGTTGTGGTTATAATAATGTACTCACTGGGTTACCTCAACCTGCCGAACTGGCTTCCACCATACTGCAATATAACACCCACGATGAGCTGCAGGACCTACCGCTTCGGGTATGCCCCGAATGGCGCGAGCATGGTCCTCGTCTACAGGATTGTGAACGGACTGGGGTATGATATACTATTCCCAGCCAACTCCACTACGCTTGAGGTGGAGAATATCGGTAAGATAGGCAAGACGCAGTACAACGGCACCTGCTATCCAATTGCGTACCCAATAAAGGCAGGAACTCCGCTGTCGTGCGTCATATTCATACCGGACAATGATGTGATCCCTGATATTGGAAAAAACCTTGACTTCAGGCTGACAATCAGGTACAGAAACTGCAATGCCATTCCAGGTTATGCCAAAACTGGCAACTGCACCGGTGCTCCGGAGTACACAGTAAGCGGGGGCATAAGGACTCCAATGGAACCCGCAGTGCCCACCCTCTACGCATGCGGGGACGGGATATGCGACTACGTTCTTGGCGAGAATCCCACGAACTGCTGCCCGGACTGCCCGGTTTCACGCCTCACTCTCACCGCGGATCCCAACCCCGTCGAACAGTGTCAGGACACGAAACTGATTGCAACCGCTTTCTATCCGGACGGGATGTTTGCTGAAGGTGCAACCGTCATATTTGACAGAACTGACGGTTTCAAGGATACGGATTTGCTCATAGCAGATGATTTGGCTGCTAACAGCAGCGTCACGAACTCAAGTGGTGAAGCTAAGGCGACTTACAGTTCCCGAGTGGAGGGGCAGGTAGTGCTCAATGCGTCAACATGCGGACCGAATGCAACTGCAATTGTGGTCGTCCAGGTCAACTCGTCTCCACCGAATGGAACCGTACTCTTCAGCTGGTACCCGGAACTCGCTGCTGCTGGGAGTCTTTACGAAGTTAATGTGACGGTGCATAACTCGAGCGGAAATCCTGTTCCATCAATAGGCGTGATGCTGAGGAGTGACGCCAACTCCGTTGTTGAGCCGACTACTACTGTGACTGACCTTAATGGAGTTGCCCACGTGAACTTCTCCTCTAACCTAACGCACGTTGGCAGGCTCGTGGCAAGGACAATCGGGGTTTGGAATTCAACCAATCTGCTATTCGTCCCAAGCCTCGGCAGACTTGAGCTCTGGAATAACGGTCCCGCGAATGTCAGCAGCGAAGGTTCGATCGACATATCAGGTTGCTTGTACAACACGAACGACGAACCCATAAGAGACACAGATGTGAATCTGTTGACAGACTTCGGGTATTTCATAAGCAATATTGGGACTCCAAAAATGACCTTTCCGGGTTCCTGGGGGGCGACAACATATTTCACAACAATGCGACCCACCCCACTGTCAAATATCCCAGCAAATTGGGGATATGAAGTGTTCGGGGAGAATAAGTCATACAACACCGGTGATCCAATTGAGATTGACGCGTATGCCGGAAAATTCGTAAAGATCCATATGCGGAGTGGTTATGAGTTGCACGGAGCTAAGCTGATAACGGATTACCTTCAGCTGAAGGGGATTGATGGGACAGGCGAGAGGAAGATTTACCTGTTCTACAACACGAGCTACTTCACAGTTAATCCTAATTGGGGATGGAGCTGGAAGAACCCGCTTTTGTTGTATGGAAACCTCACTGCAAATCTCACGTCAAGAGGTATACAATACACCGTCATAAGCGACCCATCGCAATTGAGAGATTTGATGTTATACCACGCAAGAGAATCCATTATAATCTCTGTAAATGGATACTTCCCCAAAGACATCTGGGCGTGCGAGAGCAATGGTGGAATCCCCAAAATATTCTTCGAGAGGGGTGGCATTCAGATACACACGGGTGATTGGGAGTATTACTATGCTCTGGATCTGAACGATACCTACGATGGCCTCCTCACCTGTGGAGAATCTGGGGGAGACTGGGTTTTCGGATGGAGAACTGCCGGTTATTATAGTCACTGGGTGACCCCGGTGAAGATGAATACTAGCACCACCACAAAAACTTATGGGGATGGCTGTTTCACCACTGCAACCTCCCATCCACTACTCAGATCTAGCACTCCGGGAATTGCGACTATTGGGGCAAGCTACCTCTCAATCTCCAACTCAACTCTCGCAGAATTTGGAACAAAACACTGCTCGGACGGAACTCCTGACGAGACATGTTCCTCAACAAAGCCGCTGTACTGCATTAACGGCTATCTGGCAAAAAGATGCGACATGGGATGCGGATGCCCGGATGAGGACAACCAACTATGCGATACGGCGACTGGAGAATGCGTTGATAAGCCGGCCGCCATAATCCTGACTGTGAGGACATTTAATGGAACGGGCACGCAGCTGCCGAATGATGGTTATACGAGGTTGCAGGTGATCGCACAGGTTTACGACCAGATGGGCGTCCTGCTTAATGATGTGCTGGTTGAATGGAGAAGCGAGGGTGTCCTCATACCAGATGTTCTATGCAGCAGGACTACTGACTACCCCCCAGGATGTGGCGACAGCTCAGCTCTGCCCAGCCCCCAGCATCCACGGGCTGCGGCATATGTTACCTCCAATGGTAGCTGGTTCGGTACGGCAAACATCACGGTAAACGTCACGACTGGCCCGTATACCTTCACCAATACCACAAATATCACAGTCTACAACAACCAAGGAGAGGTGGGCAATACGAGGTGGAGGGAGATTGGCGCGACACTGCTTCCTGCTGACAACTACACGAACACCTCACTATGTTTCTCAACCTTTGGGATGAATGACAGTGCGCTTGGCAATGTTCAGGTATGCTTCAATTCGACTCGGGGGACGTTTGGGAACGGCTTGAGTAAACAATGTCTTCCGAGTGAGGAATACGGAAAATTGTGTGCCATGCTCAAGTCTAGCACTCCGGGCATTGCGAATGTAACTGTGAATATCACGAATGGAACAGGTAGTTTTATCCGCTACCTCCCTACAAACGTGACATTCTATCCGATTCCAACCTCTATTGTGATAAACTTCTCCAAAAACCCCGTAGCCCCATGCGCAAAATGCAGCACCAGCTCAACTGTGATAAACGCGACGTTCAGGAATGCCACCGGAGCTCCGATTGCAGGAATACCATATGTTTACTTCACGATACCGTATCATAGGGGGGCCGGGGATCCGTATGATTGGGATCAGTACCCTCTAGTTTGGAGAGGGAGCGGTTACGTGGAAACGTCTTGGTGGCAGTCCTGGGCCTCTTTGAGACCAGGCTGGAATCCTGCCTATTCTAACTGCGACACGGTGAGCGGTACTCCCTCACAAGTAACCCACACATGGTGCAGCAACATCACTCTGACTGATGGTTCAAGCTACGCAAATTTCAGCCCTGTCTACCCTCCTGGTTTATATGCAGTCAACGTGAGCACTTGGTACAGATGCACCGGCGAGCCGTTCTCACCGGAAAATTGCCTATCCTCTGTTTCCAGTCAATCAATTTTGAATGTATCTCCAATTCCACAGAAAATAATCATAGATCCGCTTCCAATCATAAAGCCAGACTATTCCGATGTGGTTAACGCAACAGCAACTGTCTATGGTTCAGATGGCAATCCACTCCGCAGTGTGTTCTATTACGCCGAGATATATCCGATGTATACAGTGAGTCACACTCATAATAGTGCATGGTGGAGCGACACGAATTCATCTGGGAGAGGGGTTCTTTTGAATATCTACAGCGATGTTTCGGGGATATTCAATCTGACTTTCTGGTCCTATTATTACAATATATCCGGATGGGTGAGAGTTGAAAACTCGACCCTCCTTGTATTCGGACCAAACATCACCACGATTCTGATCGACGCATCCCCGAAAGAGGCATATGCCGACGGGGTTTTTGTCTCCAACATAACAATAACATTGCTTGACTCGAACGGAGAACGCATGGCCAATGCAAAGTTATGCATCGAGCCGCCGAGCATCGGAGGGGTGGGTTGCTGCGATGATTCAGGATGTGGCTGCTACAATGTACGTGCGGATGGGAACGGCCAGTACAAAACATATATCTACTCTTCTACAATTGGTGATGCCAACTTCTCAGCTCATGTCCACTATGGGAATGGTACGGACACCCCTGCGTTATACAACTCCACAAACGTGACATTCAAACCGCCTCCAGCAATCGCCACCATGACCGCCAACCCGGATACGATTGACGGTGATGGGGTCAACAGATCACTTATCACAGCTAGATTTATGGATTCGGACAACAACCCCACTCCAAGGATAAGCGTTAGATGCAACGTCAGTGATGACACGGTGTTCTTCCCAACAACTGGTTTGGTAACCGACAACAACGGTGAGGTTCGCACGAATCTATCCGCCCTCTCGGATCCAGCAACCATCATGTGCTGGTATGCCGGTGCCACTCTGTTGGTGACATCCAAAAATGTTACCGTAGCACTAGTTACGCGGCCGAATAACGTTAGGGTTAACGTAACGGCAGAGCCGGCAACCACCACTCTTGGCTCGAAGATCCTTGTTATTGCTAACGTAACAAACTATACGACTGGTGAAGCAATGCAGACAACTCCGGTCAGTTTCAACACGAGCTACGGTGGGGTTCTAGAGAACAATCTTGCAGTTACGAACTCGAGTGGTCTGGCTGCGGTTAACGTGACTGCCCTCGGTGTTGGCAGGATATTCGTCAAAGCTAACGTCAGCGGTGATTTCGGCGTTGTGGGAATAGAGTACACTTAATCTATATCCGGTCTTTGGTCGATTTCAGAACAGAGAGAGCACTCGACTTCGCATTCAACCGCAAGGCCGCATGTATTGCCTTCGCTCTGCATAATCTGTGAATTTTCACACTTCATATCCATACTCCATGACGAACATATGCGGTTGCCTGATAATGATGCTATTTCTGATGAAACAATTAGGATGCCAAATACGTTCTCGGAGAAAGAGTTGTTAGAGAGAACCAGGTTCTCTGAGGAAATGATAAAGAGTCCATTGCTGTTCTTTAATGAGAGTGCTCTATCGAGAAGAACGGATTTTGAGGAGCTAATCAGAATGCCGTCATCGAGGTTGTCAACCACCCGGACGTTCAAAATTGATATGTTGGAGGAGGAGTCGACAACAATGCCTGACCCATAATTCTCAATGACGCAGTTCTGGATTGTCACGTTTTTCCTTCCTTTTAGATAAATCCCGTACGATCCCGTCTTTCCATTTCCAAGGATCATGTTACTCATACAGTCCAATATTATGTTGTCCCTTTGAATCACCAGGCATTGTTCATCTGAATGCAGGTTGAAAACCATCTCCGAGGTTTCATTAAGCGCACCGCATCCAGTTATTCTCGTCGCTCTCGGCTCAACAACCTCTGGCTTGCATTGAGTTGTTCCAGGCTTGCAGCCAAGCTTGCAGGTTGAGGGACATACGAGCGGTGGTGGCTCCCTGCATTGCGCCGTGCCGGTGATACAGCCGTACTTGCATACCGCAGGGCACATCACTTGTTCCTCCTTCGGTCTTGTAAAGAACCAGAAAGTAGCAACCACTATCACAAGTAACAGGAGCGCTATTACTTCCTTCCTCATCGATCCACCGAGTATATTACGGGCAGGTATATTAAATTAGTGTTTCTGGAGGTCAGACTGTGGAGAGCCTGCATACCCCTAGCTCGTCAGCGTTGTAGCCGGAAAGCATGCAGTAATAGCCTGGGGGGCACTGCCAACCGGCTATGCCGCCGCACTCGCACTGGGCGATGCAAACAGCGATGCAGGCAGTTCCTGGCGGCCTGCCGGTGCAGGCCGAACCGCACTCGTTCCAGTGTCCTCCGTAATACTCGCACAATTCCTTGCCCATCGTGTAATTTGTAGTGCATCTTGCAGGGCTGCCACTGGAGTCCACAAACTTGCATCTCCCCTCAAAGCATATGCTCTTCACTCCAGGACATCTGGGCTGGGGGCAGTCCGAATTAACTTCGCACTCCTCCTTCATGCACATTTTTCTCATTGAGATTGTGTCTCCCTGCGTTATACTAACGCTTCTGCAGTACGGCATATCCGACGGGCAGTCTGAACTGTAATCGCAGAGCTTATGGCAAAGAAGGTCCCCTTCCTGATCCCCACATACTATGTCATCTGGGATAGTCGAGCAGAATCGTGAGTTGTAGCACGCGTAACCGGAGGCGCATTCGGAATCTGAGCTGCATACTCCAGTTGTCGAGCAGGAATACTGGCATTTGCAATTGGGGAATTTTCCGGATATGTTCCAGTAGCCAACGCATTCTATATGGGGCATTGCCTCGCAGAATTCCTGGCATGTCGGGCATTCTCCCCTGTAGAACTCCCACTCATCGCACTTGTAGACGTGCCCCGGCAGCGAGCTCTGGCTGACATAGCAATAGCCTGCCTGGCCTCCTTCTGCGTCAGTCTCAATCCCGTATTGGTATCCTTCGTCTATACAGTATTTTGCAGCCGGGTTTGGAATTGAAACATTATTGCAGTTTGTCAGGTTTGCCAGCGTACCGTTCTGGTATGTTGCGACGCATCTGCCGAAATCGCATTTCGAAATGACACCTGGACAGTTTACATGCGGGCAGTCGGAATCCTTGGAGCACTCCCAACCCGGCGCGGTGCACCCACCCAGGAGCAACGCGAGAATTGCAAGCATGAATATATTTCTCATGAGAATGGTTTAGAAGTAGGAGCTTAAAAAGTTTGCCAATTTGTTAGGCATAATCCATGAAAAATAAAGAAAGTCACCTTATATAGGTGATGCTCGACCTGTCAAATCCCTCGACCAGTTCTATATCCAATTCACCTGGAGGGGCCCAGGATGATTCCGGGTAAGTTATGTACGGAAGAAACTGCCTTATGTCTTTTGCCATCTCTGTTACAATATGCCCATCACCGAAGACGGTTCGGCTTATTTCATAGGTAGCCCTTCTTGTCGTGTTCTCATCCAGGATTCCGAGGCTGTGCAGATACTCGTGAAGAAGGATATGGAAGCAGTATGCATTGAACAGCTTGGGGTTTGTTTCCACTATCTTCCTAAGAGGCGTCTTGTTCATGACTATCATGTTTGTGCCTACGGGATAGAACGCCCCAATCCAGAATCCCTCGTTCCCTCCCATCTCAGCAAGTCCGAGCATCAAGCCGGCCCGCTCTGAGTTGGTTGCCTTTCTGACCACTTCCTTCACGACTTCAAAAATGTCCGGTATGGACTTTGAGCTCTCCAGTTTCTCCTCCAGCTGCATGTGTTCACCTCCCTTATTCAACAGGGATATTATGCTCCGTGTCTACCTTCCTTGCAATCTCCTTAAACTTCTTGAAATACCTCAGCATATCCTCTTCAATCTCCTCTATAGTGCTGGTGAGTGTTGTATCTCTCAGTGAATAGGATCTACCTCTCCTCTCAACAAGACCGCGGTCTATAAATCTATTGAGATGGTAGATTACTGCGGCTCTCGTCACGTCCCTTCCCTTGCACAACTCCGTACTTGAGGGGTGCCTGCCCTTGTAGTTTGCCTTGAGAAGATCTTTGAAAATCTGCGTAGCCAGCTCGTCTCTTCCGAAGCCAAGGCATTCGCAAAGCCATTGCACATAACTGTCTGGGTCTCTCTCGACGGGTGTTTCAATCCTGCGTATTACAATGATTGATCTCCTTCTCATTAGTAATTCTTTTAAATAGTTAAGTATTTAAACATTTCGTTATATAATTGTTAATAGATTAATATTTTATTAACAAAATAGGAGGTGAACGTATGGATGAGCTGTTTGGACCGTTTGGGGAGATGAGAAGGCTTAGGAGAATGATGAGAGGATGCCAGGGAATGGAAAGGATGGATGTTCCGGAGGATACAAGAGAACCTCTCACAGACATCATGGATGAAGGAGAGGACCTCGTGGCCTTAATGGAACTCCCAGGGGTGAATAAAGACGACATAAAGGTAAGCACAACCGCGGACACACTCAAGGTCAGAGTTGACAAGAAAGAGGAGAAGGATGAGAGCGGTGAGGACTATTGCTACAGGGAGAGGAGATACAGTGGTTACTACCGGACCATTTCATTGCCGAGCGAGGTGTTTCCGGACAAGGTCAAAGCCAACTACAAAAACGGTATCTTGGAAGTGAGGATGAAGAAGAAAGCGAAGACCGAAGGGGGCAATGCGGTAAAGGTCGAGTGAAGAAACTCGGGGGCTCGCAAGAGCCCCCTCTCACCTCTGAGGCGATATTCTTTTATATATTCACATGGTTAAACAACTACGAGGTGTTTGTATGGGCGTAAGGATATATTCAACTCCCATGTGTCCGTACTGCATTATGGCAAAGGCATTTCTGAAACAGAATGGAATACGATTTGAGGAGATAGATGTTTCAAAGGATCGTAAGGCAGCTATAGAGATGTTTGAAAAAAGCGGACAGACGGGTGTTCCTGTACTGGACATAAACGGTAAGATCGTCACGGGTTTTGATAAGGAGGCAATCAAAAAAGAGCTGAAAATAAAGTAAAGCACTGCTTGTTCTGTCATCTTTTATTTGTATGGTTGACCATACAAATGCCGGATAACCCATACAAAAACCGTAAGATTTATATACTACACCATACAAATAGGAATAGAAGACAAGACAGAGGAGATTAAAGATTGTATGGTCTGCAATACAAAACTTGTATGGTGAGATTCATGGATGTAAGTCTGAAGGGGTATGAGGAGAAGGCTGCTGGGTGGTACTCGCAGTTTGAGTGGAAGGGCAATCCATTGGACGCAAAGACGATAATGCCAGAGCTGATAGTCGGCTTGGAGAAGGAGAGGAGAGCTCTCCTACAGTATCTTGTGAACGGAGGCGGATATGTTCTGATAAAAGGTCCTGTCGGAGCTGGCAAGACAACTATCTGCAGATGGCTTGAGGGAGAGATGAGGGCCAATCCCAGGTATACATCCATATTCTTCGAGGAACCCCCGAAGGATGCAAGAGATGTCGATTACAGGATTATAAGTGCAGTTGAGGAGGAAGGTCCGCTTGCGGCACTAAGAAGAATTTTTGGTTACAGGAGACCAGCGTTTGTTACCCCAGAGTTCCTGAGTGAGAAGCTTGAAAAGAAGGACAGAATTGCTGTTGTGTTCCTTGACGAGGCTCATATATTCGAATCCCAGGAGATAGTCTACAGGATAAAGGATATCGTGGATATGAGCGTCACTTGCAGGCTGATAATATCCGGCATACAGACCCAGGAGACTGACGTTGAAGGTCTCCTTCCTGATGCAATAGTCAACAGAGTTGCTCCAGTCAACAGACTGATGCTGGCAAACCTTACGAAGGAGGAGGCAAAGCAGCTCGTGCTGAAGAGGATTGAGAACTTTGGCGGGAAAGGATTCACTCCATTCGAAGAATCTGCTGTTGAAGTTGCCTGTGACATATTTGCAGGTGCTCCCAGGAGTTTCCTGCTCTTCCTGAGCTACTGCGTAGACCGTGCAATCGAGGAAGGAAATCGGAAGATAAACAAGGAGCATATCATGAGATACGCTGGACAATACGGCGCGATTCCGAAGCAGGAGAGAAAGTTGGAGGAGAGGAAAGTTGAGAGGAACGTGCTGGATGAGTTCTCAAAGATGCAGATCGGTATGATGAAGCTGCTGTCGCAGAAGCCGATGCAGACAGTGAAGGAGCTTGCCGTATCACTGAACATCAACGAGGAGCCGGCAAGAACGCAGCTTAAGAGGATCAATGCCAAATGCAGGCAGATGGGAATCCAGGATGCAATAGCTTCAAGAAAGGACGAATCCAGGAAATCTTATGTTTTTTGGCTCAATGACCACATAGCAAGGTTGTTTGCCAAGGAATAGATGAGGAAGCTCGGACCAGTTTGATCGCCGATGACCCGAGCTCCTCAAAACGGAGTTGATTGAGATGGAGATTGGGGACATGTTATATAAAAACATTTCGGAGATATTTGACGGAAAGGATATCTCGTTGGGTTTTGAGTTCAAGAACAACAAAGTTATAGTAAAGATCGAGAGCTTTACTTCTGACAAGGACAAGGATGCCATCTACGAGGGAATAAAGAGCATATAGCTATGATGGGCATGCTAACCCCCGAACTTGAGCAATGTACTGAAGCGCAGAAGCACAGCCGGACTGCAGGCTTAAATTCATCGTATCGGCAAGGGTTGATGTTTGCGAAGTGTCAAGCCGCTGAGTAGTTGTCGTATTTGTGCTGAGGTCTACTGTTATAATCAGGATATCTGAAGTCGGGCAGCAGCTGGTTCCGGTGAGTGAGTAGGAGTAAGTTACCCTGAATACTGATGCTGACGTCTTTTCAGTTCTTGTCGCGACGTTAGGCACACATTGTTTGTAAGACTCATTTCCACCAGTACATTGTCTGGCAGAGTCGAATATTGATGAGAATCTTGACATTAGAGTTCCATTCGTAGTGGAATTCGCCTTCTGCTCCGCGGCAAGTGAGGTGTAGCCAGACCCCTGCTGCGCGCATGAGAATAGAGTCGTGTTGCAGACCTCTCCGGATGCGCAGTTCGAGTTTGAGAGGCAGCACTTTCCAGAAGCACAGCAGAAGCTGTTATTGCAGTGGTTGGACTGGCAGTCTGCATTAGAGTTGCACGGAGCGCCATTCGACAAGGCGGTTGGTGTGAAACAGGCGTAGGTGGTTGTGTTGCACCTGCCTATCGAGCAGTTTGAGTCGGATAAGCAGCATGAGCCTGAAGCGCAGCAGTAGCCGTTGCTGCAGTGGCTGGATTGGCAGTCGGAGTCCACCGAGCATTTGCCGCCGTTCTGCGTTTTGGCGGATGGACCACTGGGTGGCTGCGAAGTGCCAGGTTGGGACAGGGATATGCTGAATCGTGCGTATCCTTCGCTGACTTCATTGAGAGTTACGAAGACTGTTTTTCCGCTCAGAGATACCTGGCTGGTTTCAGTAATGTGAAGTAGAACGGGTTTTGAGTCAATCTTCAGCATTGCAGCTTTGGGAGCCACGCTTGTTACCGATATCTTATGCGTTTCAACAGATTCCCCTACGGTCAGTCTGAAATTCTCCTGCCAGCCTTCTTTCATGGTGAAATTCTTGGAGTCTGTTATGAGCGGTGCTTCCCCTCCACCCCCCAGATTCTGGGTGGAGTAGCAACCCAGCAGCAGAAGTGAAAAGACAACAGCGAATATAACCGGAGGCCTCATGAGACGTCTTATGGAGTTGGGGGTATAAATCTTTAACCCTCCAAGCAAGTCTGACTGAGAGGAGGATTAACTATCCAACAGCGAGTGGTTTGTATGCTTTGCACATAAATTAAATATTATGTGCTTCCGCCCTCGTCTTCTCAGTCATCGGCGGTTCTGGGCTGAAAGCAACAGTCCTGAATGAGAGGCCGCCTCTTGAATACAGCTCCACAGCCAGTGAGACAGCGTGGCTGTGGTTCCTCATCCTGTACAAATCACTCCTTCCAAGAATGCATCTGGCGCCGCAGTGCTTGCACCTGTATATCCTGTCATGGGTTCTCCTGTATCTCCCATCCCTCACAACCAGCCCTGACCCGCACCTCTTGCAGTGCGGGCTGTAGCTAAAGCTAATTAAATCCAACTGCAAATTCATATCATCTTCTCCGGAGAGCAGTCTTTTGCCACCTCCTGGATCAAGGAGGCTGGCGCTGCCCTCCAAAAATTATTTGTCAGAAGAAGTCTATCCTAATTAACGCACCACAACCGTTTGTAGAAATCTATAAATAGTGTGCCAATTAAACTAGAAATGATTAGATGGATGACGTACCTCAGTTGCAGGTGATTCTGACAGCATTGCCTCTCCTTGCGTTTATAGTTAACCTATCCTTCGGGGTGTTCATGTTCAGGAGGAAGAGACTGCTTGTCAACAGGCTCTTCGCGCTTCTCATGTTCTCCTTCTGCTGGTGGAACATGGGCGAGTTTGCAATGAGGCTTGCCAGCGTGAAGAGCCAGGCGCTCCTCATCCTGAAATTCATCAACATAGCGACGCCGTGCATCCCGTCTATTGCACTGGCGTTCGTGCTGGCACTGGAGAGCAGGACACCGTCGAGAAAACAGATCGCCCTCATGGTGCTAGGACCACTGATTTTCATACTTCTCAACATGGCCGGCCTGCTTGCTGACGATGTTTCCGTGAGGTTCCAGGTGTACATGATGGCTCCGATGAGCCTGAGCATCTACAACGGCTATGTGTACTTCACTGCTTACATGATGGTATTCACTGGTTACGTTGTGTACAGGCTGGTCCAGTTCTACAAGAAATGCGACAATGAGCTGGTTAAGAAGAGGATAAGGTACATGCTGGTAGGCGTGTTTGCAACAAGCCTAGTTACATTCTTAACTGAATTCATAGTCCCGCTAGGTTTGCTTCCGTTTGGAATTGACCTGCCGAGCCTAGGGAGTTTCTCGACAATATTCCTCACTTCATTGACGTACTACAGCGTGAGGGGAAGATGACGTGATAGAATGGCGGAAGTAGAAGAGTTGTACAACATCCTGAAGGAAAAGCTCATGAAGAGTGAACTAGAGGAAACTATATCAATTACCACAACTGTAGACCTCCCCAAGCTGGATTTGGCGCTTTTCAAAATCCTTATTCAGGATAATGGTATGAGCGGGATAATAACCTGCATCAACAGGCCACATACCTACTACGCAAAGCTGCTGAGCACGAACGGAATTAATGCCGATGATGTTTATTACGTGGATGCATGCAGCCCGATCCTCCACACTCCTTCAGAATCGTTCTTCCTCGACACGGACAAGCCTGAGAAGAACGTGTGGTTTGTCAGGGATATATCAGACCTCAGCTTCCTTCAGATAGAGCTCTACGAGGTTGCCAAGAGGCTCGTCAATACATCGAAGGGCAAGAGAGGTTTCCTCCTACTGGAGGGGCTTGCCTCCCTCGGTTTGTACAACGACCCCACGTCCCTAGGAAAGTTTCTGCATGACCTGAGCATAAGGGCAAGGTCATTCCACGTCTACATGATCATACTGATGGAGAAGGATGATGCGCTGGGGAACCTCATAAGGACCATCTGCGATAACAACTACCAAATCTGATTTCTGAAGCGGGATATATCCATTATAGTTAAATATATAAATCATAATGGATAATGTTTATGCCGTGGACCTCGCCATATGGGTTAATGGAAATTTGAAACTGCAGAATGAGCTGGATAAACAACTCGCCGGATTTAATGCGGAAATATCAAAACTGCAGAAGGAAGTTTCCTCTTTTCACAGGAAGAAGGTCGGCTCAGGGGAGTACTGGTACAGGAGCGGTGGGAAGAGCGGTTTGTGGAGCTACGTATGCCCCGCAGACAGGAATCCGGTTAAAAAAATTGAGATTCAGATTGAGAAGTTGAAGAGAGGAAAAAGCGCGGCAGAGGAAAAGCTGAACCAAGCGATTGTAAAGCCTCTTGGCGGGCATCTGATTATAGATTTGGATAGGCTGGAACCTTCTGACGGGGATGTAATAACCCTGGTTGGGCTATACGAAGCTCTGAGGGAGATAAGAAAATGAAAAAAGCTAAGCCGGCAGCTGGTTACCAGGTATCAGGAGCCATATGAGAACCAGCATGCTTATTACCAGCAGGAACATTCCAAGGTAGAACAGGTTTTGCCGCATACCCCTTGTCAGTTTTGTGAGTTTTAGCTGATAGATCTGGGTTGGCAGCCCGACGACGAAGCCACCGAGGACAAGCAGGAGTATCGCAATCCACATCCATATAGACGGAGTTGTTGGCACCCTTGAGAACTTGGCTACGAGGGAAGGAGTGTTCATTATTTCCAGCACGCTCCATGCGAAGAGCAGCAGCCCAAGTGTTATTCCTATGACTGACAGCACCCAAAGTTTCTTCGCCAGCTTTATCTTGACAATCTCCAGCAAGCTCCCATTCCAGGAGAACACTCCCACAACTGATGAGAGGAGTATCACCACAAGGCTGAACCAGAGGATCCAGAACATACTGCACCACCCAGAGTTTCTTTGTATTATTGGGTAATTTAAGCTTTACTGTTCGTTACTCGGAATCTTCTTCGGAAGGGAACGTTTTTATACTGGAATGAGATAATCTAATAGGAGGGTGGGTATTATGGAGAAGAAACCCATTGGAAAGGTGATACATTTCTTTAACAAAATAAGCGTTGCAGTAGTTGAGCTAAGCGCTGAGCTAAGAAATGGGGACAGGATATCCGTCGAGGGACCTGCAGGTGTTTTGGAGCAGGCAGTGGAATCGATGCAGATAGAGAAGACGCCAGTTGAGAAAGCCGGCAGCGGGCAGTCCGTAGGTTTGAAGGTGGATTCAAGGGTTAAAGAAGGTGACGTTGTCTACCTGCTGACCGAGTGATTGTTTATCTGAATGTTCAGAGTGAACCCGCAGCAGGGATCGCTCATAGCCTTACGTTTAATTTCTGACAACTGCGATACGTATTATGCACTTCGCTCGGCATGCCTGCTTCAGATATATTTTTAAGTGAGGGCAGTTTATTATAATCATGCTCGAGACTGGGAAAGGGCAGATCGGAATCGAGTACGCTGCCGTACTAGTGCTGTTTCTCTTCATACTTGTCCCGGTGTTGTACATCGGTATGATGGATATACAGATAGCAGGACAGACCTCACAGGCAAGGGTTGCGGTGGATTCAATTGCCGACTCGGCGGACAGAGTATACGCGCAGGGACCTGGGGCTACGACTACTGTTGAGATATACCTGCCGGCTGGGATAAACAGCGCTTCTTTCAACAAGCAGGAGGTGAACATAAACCTCAATCTGCCAACTGGTGGCAAAACTGATGTGTATGCGCTTGCAAGGGGGAATCTTAGCGGGACAATGCCCACTCTTCCTGGAAGGCATGTCCTTGTGGTCAGAATGAATTCAAGCGGGCAGGTGCAGATAGCGGAGGTCACTTAGATGAAAAGCAGTGGCCAAGCAGCAGTTGAATTCATGATATGCATACTCGTGCTGGTCTTTGCCATGATCATTTTCAGCGTATACGCCGGCAGCAAGGATTTTGAGAGGAGCAATGCCGAGGCAAAGCTGGAGGCGGACAAGCTATGTTGGCAGATCTCGCATCTGATAAACATTGCAATGTACTCCAGGGGATATTATTCCGAGTTCAGCCTGCCCATGAAGATAAACGGGCTGGATTACAACGTGAGCGTATCAAACAACAACGTTGTCGTCGATTACGAGAGGCACAGCTGCATATACCAGATAGCGGTGACGAACATAAGCTTCAGGACGAAAAAAGCGCCATTCAGCCTCTGCGGCGGGGATTTTTACATAAACAACACGAATAATGAGCTGTTCATCTACAACCGGAGCGTTGTCAAATGTTGATATTATGAAGGACAGCAGATATGCTAGGCTGAAGGTTAAGGCATATAAACCAGCAATTCCAAAGAAGGGTGTGTAGGGGTGGGTATGAAGGACAAGAAACCTAAGGACGTTGAAGAGAAGGGCGAACCGCTTCAGGAAACGGAGGAACTTTTAGAGAGGGTAGAGACTGTCATAGACAGGCTGCTTGAGTACGTGCAGAAAAAGGGGAAGGTTGATGTTAAAGAAGCTGCGAGCGCAATGGCTCTGGAGAAGGACCAGGTTGAAGAGCTTGCCGAGGTTCTCAAAGAGAGCGGAATGATAGAAGTGAATTATACCCTGCTCGGCACATTCCTCATTGCAAAGGATCTGACGAAGAAAGAAGGAAAAATGGTGGAGGAGAAGAAAGAACGCGGCAAGATGGCGAGCATGGTCGTGGTTTTGGACAAGGACCTGAGGGAGTCGCAGAAGAGCTTTGAATTCGTTGAAAAGAACATAAAGAAGAGACTGGACAAGGACGAGGCGATAGTTGGGGAGCTGGAGAACAAGGTGAGGGAAGTATCGATTGCGGACATGGAGTACCTGCTCAGGGAATCAAGAGAGCTTAAGGTCGTGACGATGCACCTGAGGAGGAACATAAAAGGCCTGAGGAAGAAGGTGAAGGAGTTCCACGAAAAGGTGAAGAAACTTGAGGTTGAAACAATGAAGGCTGAGGCGGAGAGGCTCGGCCCGAGAAAGCCGTGGCATTATCAGATTTCGATGTTTTTCACGAGGGTAAAAAACACTTTTGCGAGGAGATAGTATGAAAATACTCGATAGGTATATTGTGATAAGCGAGAAGGTCCCTGCTGAGATAACAATAAGCGATAAGGAAGAGGAGTACCTGAACACATATGATCTAAAGCAGGTGAAGTTCAGCAAGGCAACCGAGCTGATGCTGCAGCACCTGAAGGAGATGGTCATAGGCAACGTGGATATAAAGGTCTCGGAGATACTTGACCCGAATGAAGTTGAGAACATCAAGAGGAAGTTCAGGGAGAAGGCGCAGGAGTTTGTCGACAAGGAGGTAACAGATGCAAGTACCAAGGAGAAAGAGATACTCATAGGCAAACTCATCCATGACATGCTGGGACTGGGGGAACTGGAGCTGCTGCTTGCCGACAACGAGCTGGAGGAGATAGTTGTCAATTCTTCGAAGGAACCTGTCTGGGTGTACCACAAGAGGTTCGGCTGGCTCAAAACAAATATTGCATTAAAGAGCGAGGAGCAGATTGCCAACTACGCATCAATAGTCGGAAGGAGGGTGGGCAGGCAGATAACCAACCTCAACCCTCTGATGGACGCCCACCTCACAACAGGGGACAGGGTTAACGCGGTAGTCTTCCCGATTTCAACAAAGGGCAACTGCATTACCATAAGAAAGTTCGCAAAGAACCCCTGGACGATAGTGCACATGCTGGACCCGTCAATAAAGACGGTCAATATAGATATTGCAGCGCTGCTGTGGATGTGCATCCAGTACGAGATGAACATGCTGATAAGCGGAGGAACTGCTTCAGGAAAGACCTCATTCCTCAACGCAATACTTGTTTTCACTCCCCCGAACCAGAGGGTCATATCAATAGAGGATACAAGAGAGCTGTATCTGCCTGAGTTCCTGCACTGGACTCCCTTGACGACAAGGCTGCCGAACCCAGAGGGAAAAGGAGAGGTTACCATGCTGGACCTGATGGTGAACTCCCTGAGAATGAGGCCTGACAGGATTGTTCTGGGAGAGATGAGGAGGCAGAGGGAGGCCGAAGTCTTGTTTGAGGCAATGCACACAGGCCATGCCGTCTATGCAACACTGCACGCAGATGATGCAAGACAGACCAAAAACAGGCTTATAACACCACCCATAAACCTGCCTGAAAGCATGCTGGGTGCCCTGCACCTCATAGTGGTGCAGTACAGGCAGAGGAGAACGGGTATCAGAAGGACCTTTGAGGTTGCTGAGATGGTTTCGCAGGATAACAAAGCATTCGTCAACAAGATTTTTTCATGGAATGCGAGGGAGGACAGGATAGAGAAGGTTGGTGATTATGTTAGATTGATGGATGAGCTGACTCTGTTCACCGGGATGACAAAAAAGGAGATAGATTCGGAAATGGAGGAGAGGAAGAAAGTGCTGGATTACATGCTGAAGAACAAGATTTGCAATGTGAATGAAGTGGGTAAAGTTGTTGGGGCGTTCTACAGGGACAAGGAGAAACTCCTTGAGACGATAAAGAAGAGTTCCGAGTCGAAGACGACGAAATCAAAAAGTGGTTGAATGATAGTACCGTTAAGCCTGCTCCCGCCAGGCGCATTGATGAGCCTTTCAAGGCACGTGGAAGGCGTTGGAGAGCTTATAGCCTCCTTCCTTCCGAACCTGAGGCTTGAACTGATGCAGGCCGAGATTGAGATACCGCCAAGGAGGTATGCCGCCGTATCCCTCATCTCCGGAAGCGTGAACTTTCTTTTTGTTACGCTGCTGATTTCATTGATAGGCTTTATGCTGAGAAGGGATGTTGTTCTGCTGGGGGCTTTCGCCGGTTTGGTGGTCGGGTTATCATCATTCTTCACGATTCTGTTCTACCCCGCGGTAGTAGCAAGGAGGAGAACAAGAGCGCTGGAGTCTAACCTCATACCTGCGCTGAGGCAGCTGCTCATAAACGTAAAGTCAGGAGTCCCGCTCTTCCAGGCAATGACGAGCGTCAGCACAGGCTACGGGCCGGTCTCAAGAGAATTTGCAAAAATGGTTGAACAGATGAATGCAGGAGTTCCTCAGACAGATGTGTTGAATGATGCCAGCAAGAGGAACCCCGCCTTCAGGTTCAGAAGGGTGCTGTGGCAGATTTCAAACGCATTGAAAGTCGGTTCTGACGTAGGAAATGCGATTGAGGAGATGATAAACGAGCTGACAAAGGAGAGGATGTCTGAGATACAAAGGTACGGGCAGGAGCTGAATCCGTGGGTTATGATATACATGGTTCTTGCGGTCATCCTGCCTTCGCTGGGGATAACAATGCTGATAATCATAATGTCATTCATGAACGTGCTTGTGCCGAAAAGCATCTTCCCAGCAGTATTCATGTTTCTTTTCATATTCCAGCTTTTCTTCATAAGTTTCGTTAAAAGCAGGAGGCCGGCGGTGGATTAGTATGAAGATAACCGACAAATTGTTCATATCTCTCTCCCTGCTCTTCCCGCAGTCGTTTGTCAAGAATGTTACGAAGCTCATGACTCAGGGAGGGTTGAGGATGAAGCCGAGGATGTACCTTGGTTCGGCTATATTCTGGTCCCTCTTCTTTGCCGTTATAGCATTCCAGGTATCGCTCGTGTTTGTGGAGGCGAAATTGGCGTGGATAGCCGGCGTTGTCGTTTGGATGATTTTCGTGATGCTGGCAGACCTCCTGCTGGTTGCTACCGCAGACAACAGAGCTGTCAAGATAGAGGAGGTCCTGCCGGATGCGCTCCAGACAATATCGGCAAACGTTAGGGCGGGCATGACTACGGAGAATGCGATATGGATGGGGGCAAGGCCCGAATTCGGCCCTCTTGAGGAGGAGATAAAGATAGTGAGCAGCAAATGCTTCGGAGGCAAGCCCATCTCCCAGGCTCTGAAGGAGATGGGTGAGAGAGTAAAATCCAACACCCTGCAGAGGGCTGTGAAGCTGCTTGTGGAGGGGATAGAGCTCGGAGGCGAGATGGCACCTCTGCTTGATGAAGTTTCTAGGGACATAAAGAGCACGACTGCATTGAAGAAGGAGATAATGAACGCTACGCTCATGTATACCATATTCATAGTATTCAGCTCCATCATCGCGGCCCCGGTCCTCTTTGCATCATCGCTCTACTACTCGGAGATGAGCCTCTCTATCATGAAGAACAGGGTGCAGATGCCGCAGGACGTACCAGTAAGCGGAGGGTTCAGCATGCTGCTAAGTGGCGGGGGCGACAAGGCCAATCTGGTAAACCCAAGCGAGGTGAACCTGTTCGCCATCGCATGCATCAGCATGACAACGACAATGGGCGCATTGGCCCTTTCCCAGATAAGGTACGGCAAAGTCACCAGGGGGTTGAAGCTGGTCCCCATATTCATAGTCTGCGCCTTGTCAATATTCTTCCTGACCCATTCGGTATTCAATTCGGCATTTGGTTACCTGATAAGATAATGATTATTAAATATTAATGAGAAATAGGATGGTGATAAGATTGAAGGGACAAACAGCTCTCGAATACCTGATAACATACGGCTGGGCCCTGGTAGCGCTGTCTGTGATAATAATGCTTCTATTCTATCTGGGAATTTTCAACCCAACGGCATGGGTTCCGGTTAGGAACGAGGCCATCGGGCTGAGCGTTTTCGGCATAACCGACTTCACGGTGAAGGGCGATGGGAGCATGACCCTTTATCTGGTCAACAATGCGCAGTCTTCGGTGAATCTGACGGATATAAAAATACAGGACTCCTCGCTTGTAGGCTCCACCCCGGCACTTTCCATTGTCATGAGCCCTGGCGCAAACCTCACTATAAGCGGTGTATCAACAATAACGGGCGCACGCGGGGATGCATTCTACAACAACAAGATTGAATTCAACTACACAATAATCGGAGGGGCTTCGCACATAGACTCCGGGATAATAAGGGGAAAGATAGATTAGACGAGGTTAAGCCTCCAGACGTAGAAGTTTAGGACCATTGCAAAGCTCACCCAGAGGATATAGGGGATGAGCAGCAGTGCTGCAGTTATTGAAAGTCTCTTGAATTTGATTATTGTTGCTGCAATTGCAAGCCAGAGGATTATTATCTCCACAAAACCGCAGAGAGGACAGCGCAAGCCGAAGAACAGGATTGACCACAGGGTGTTCAGGACCAGCTGCACTCCGAATATTGACAATGCATCCCTTACCTCCTTCTTCCTTGTTCCCTTCTCCCATACCAGATAAGCCGAGATTCCCATGAGGAGGTATAATGCAACCCACACAGGACCGAAGAGCCAGTTAGGTGGGCTGAAGCTGGGCTTGTTGAGCGTGGCGTTGTACCACTCCGGGATTGACTGGTAGGTAAAGGCGGAACCGATCACTCCTGAGAGTTCGCAGATTAGGATTGCAGTTATAAGCACGACAGTTTTGTTCTTGATTCTGACCCCTCCGATTGTATTTGTTTGATTAATAATTTAAACCTCCGCCCGCAATACTCTTTCATGGAGTTCAGAGTGCTTGCAGAGGCGTATGAGAAGCTTGAGGCAACGAGGGGTAGATTGGAGATGATGGCCATACTCTCTGAGCTTTTCAAGGAAGCTAAGTCTGATGAGATTGACAAGATAATCTACCTCAGCCAAGGGGTTATCGCGCCTCCTTTCGAGGGGATAGAAGTGGGGCTGGGGGAGAAGTTTGTTGAGGAGGCAATATCACTCGCAACCGGCTACCAGGTGAAGAAAGTGGAGGAGGTATACCGGAGAACAGGCGATCTTGGGAAAACTGCTGAGGAGCTCCTCCTGTCTAAGAAGCAGATGTCGCTCTTCTCCCATCCGCTTTCCGTGCAGAAGGTATTTGACAACTTCATGAAGATGGCGAAGACGAGCGGTGCAGGCAGTCAAGATGCAAAGATAAAGAGGTTGGCTGAGCTGCTGAACAATGCAACTCCCAAGGAAGCAAGTTACATCGCAAGATTTCCTGTCGGGAAACTGAGGTTGGGCATAGGCGACCCAACTATACTTGATGCTCTCTCTGCATACAAGGCCGGCGACAAGAGTCTGAGGGAGGAACTGGAGAGGGCTTATAACCTCTGCTCTGATTTGGGGCTTGTTGCGAGGACTCTTTTCTCTGATGGGATTGAGGGGATAAGGAAGTTCAGGATAAAGGTTTTCAACCCGATAAGGCCGGCGCTTGCGGAAAGACTTCCAAGTGCTGAAGAGATAATTGAAAAGATTGGGAAGTGCGCCGTGGAGCGGAAATATGATGGGCTAAGAATGCAAATTCACAAGCAGAATGAGAAGGTTGAGATTTTTTCGAGAAGGCTTGAGAGGATGACCCACATGTTTCCGGAGATAGTTGCCGGGGTGAGAAAGCAGGTCAGAGCAAAGGATGCAATCCTCGAGGGGGAGGCGCTCGCATACAATGAGACAAGCGGCGAGTATTATCCATTTCAACTTACCATGCAGAGGAAGAGGAAGTACGGCGTGAAGGAGAAGGCTGAGGAGTACCCCCTGAAGCTTTTTGCATTTGACATCCTTTATGCGGACGGGGAGGATTTCACGAAACGCCCCTACCACGAGAGGAGGAAAACGCTTGAGAGGCTCATTGCTTACGGGGATGTTTTGAAACTATCAGAAATGATGGTGGCAGACGACCCCAAGGAACTTGAAGCATTCTTTGAGGAGTCGATAGAGAAAGGCATGGAGGGGATAGTGGCGAAGGATTTGAATGCGGAGTATGTGGCTGGCGCGAGAAAATTCGCTTGGATAAAGCTGAAGAGGTCGTATAAAGGCGAACTGGCTGACACCGTTGACCTTGTCATAATCGGATACTTCCTCGGAAAGGGGATGAGAGCGAAGTTCAAGTTCGGTGGTTTGCTCTGCGCAGTTTATGACGAGAAAGAGGATGTATTCAGATCAGTAGCGAAGATAGGCTCTGGTTTTTCTGAGGAGCAGATGAAGCAGTTTGAGGAGATGCTCGGGAGGATAAAGGTGGACCACAAGCTTGCGAGAGTCGATTCAGAAATCAAGCCGGACTTCTGGGTTGACCTGACGTACGTTGTGACAGTTGCTGCAGATGAGATAACGCGTTCGCCAACTCACACTGCAGGAAAAGGAAAAGGAGAGAGCGGATACGCATTGCGCTTCCCGAGGATGGTTGACCTGAGGGGGGATAAGTCCCCGGAGGAAGCGACAACTGTCGCAGAAATAATTGAAATGTACAAGATGCAGAAGAGAACCCAGCTTGAGGAGACCTAGGCGATGCATATCTTCTTGCAGTCATCAAATGAGAGTTCATTTGCTGCTTTTATAATTTGGTAATCCTTCTCAGCAGTCAGCTTCCTGCCTTCTGTAAGAAGCCTCTGCATTTCACGCTCAAACATCACCATTGCCGCGCATGCTCTTGCTGCGAGTAAATCAGCCGTATTTTTATCTATTGTTTCCCCCTTTGTGATGTACTGTTGCGCAAGCTCAAGAAGCGGATGACGGAAGTTCTCGTTTTCTTTGAAAACTTTCTCGATTATGCTCCTGTTTGCGAAGGTAACAGAAACTGGATTCTCTTTCATCCTTTCTTTTAGATGTTTTTGTACGTCATGCCCCTCTCCTTCCTCCACAGCAACCTTGTCGGAACGGATTTCCTTTGCTATTGCAGCTGCTCTCATCCCATCAGTCATTGCCAGCTGCCTTGCAAGCTCCTTGGCACCATATTGGATATGCACAACAGCACTTTCAAAATCTTTGTTTGCAAGGGCGTACTTCCTTCTGTCCTCGATATTTTCCGTTATGCTGCGCTGGAGCTTCATCCTATCGTCATATGTCTCTCCTCTCAGTCCAACTGCTTCCTTATCATAGTAGGGGTCAAGTATCACAACCTCAAGACCGGGTATCTCTTTCCCAAGTTTCTCAAGAACTTCTGCCCTGTGCTTATACGAGTCAAGGCGCGGCAGCAGCAGAACGCCGGGATTTCTCTCTAGGTCAACTGCACCATTTGTCTCCTTGAGGATATATTCCCTCACATGCTCCTGGGCTGTTTTCTTTCCCTGAACAACATCAATAAGAGAGGCTGGTGAATTTTCCAGCACAAGAGTTTTAACAGCATTCTCTTTCATAACTTTAACCATCTGGTCGATGGACTCCGGAAAGTGTGTTACTTTCACAACAATAAAACTTGCCTTTGTCTGCTCCCCTCCTTTATAAGGGGCAATCTCGTGAAAAGGAGTTTTCTCCTTCACCATGAGGTTCGTTGGCTCCGTCTTCATCAACGGTGTATTCTCCTTCACGGCTAGATAACTCATGCATCTATTCTGAATTTTTCAGTATAAAAAGCTGACTGAATTTCTGCGTTTCAGAGAGTGATGTAGTGTGGTTAAGCAATCCGCGAAGATGCAGCAAAAAATTGTTAAGCAAAATTCACGTCGTAAAGTTTCAGCAAAAAAGGAAAAAAATTCAAAAACCGAAAGGTATTTAAAGGTGTATAAATGATAAGTTAGAACGGCGATCAGTATGGAAGGTCTTATAAAATCCGTTATTGGTGAGCGTGACTCATCGAACCTAGACGATTTGGGCGGAACCGAACAGATAAAAATTGTAACAGTGGGGGTAGGAGGAGCAGGCAACAACACAATAAACAGGTTGATAAGAGCCGGCATAAAGGGCTGCAACCTGTTAGCGGTGAACACTGACAAGCAGCACCTCAACATGATAGATGAGAAGGCGAAGAAGCTTCTCATCGGCAAAACCCTTACGAAGGGTTTGGGTGCTGGAGGATACCCAGAGATTGGAATAAAGGCTGCAGAAATTGACAGACCCATGCTTGAGAAGGAGCTGTCAGGCTCGCACCTCGTTTTCCTCTGCGCTGGAATGGGAGGAGGCACAGGCACTGGTGCAACTCCTGTGATTGCTGAGATAGCGAAGGAGCAGGGCGCGATAACAGTTGCAATGGTTACATACCCCTTCAACCTTGAGAGGGCAAGAAGGGTGAAGGCTGACGAGGGTATTGCAAAGCTGAGGAAGGTGACTGATTCTGTCATCATACTGGATAACAACAGGCTGGTGAAGATTGTACCGAACCTGCCGATGAATGAGGCATTCTCTGTTGCAGATGAGATACTTGCAAAGGCAATTGGCGGTCTGGTCTGGACGATTACTCAGCCAAGCCTGATAAACATCGATTTTGCTGATGTAAGGTCGATAATGGGTGGCGGTGGAGTGGGCTTCATAGCAGTCGGAGAGGGAAAAGGGACTGACAAGGTTACGTCTGCTGCCGAAGGTGTCTTGAAGAACAGATTGCTTGACGTGGACTTCGAGGGAGCTACGGGAGCTTTGATACACATCTCAGGCGGCTCTGACCTGACCCTTGGTGACGCAATAAAGGCAGGGGAGATAGTCACCGAGAGGATGGACCCGCACGCCAACGTGAAGTGGGGAGCCAGACTGATACCAGGCTACGATGGGAAGATTGAGATAGTTGCAATAGTGACCGGAGTGAAGGGAGCAAGCATAATGGGCAAGCCACTTGAGGAAACCAGAGAGTCTACCCCGTACTCAGACATAGAGGTAATCGGTTAGTTTTAATTTTTATTTACTAAGGTGACCAGTATGAACATAACGGAGAGAAAGGCAATAGCCTTGAGAAGCATGATAGAGAACATGAACCGCGAGCTTGAGGAAGTTGACGATAGCAGCGGATGATGTTTTTTGGTATAATATCTATGGAAAAAGGTGTTATTATGGATAGTTTGATCGAATCTGCGTTAAGAAACACGGGCAAACTGCCCGAGGAACAAAAATGGGATAAGATGGAAGATAGGATACGAATATGTGTAGTGGGAGTAGGAGGAGCAGGATGCAACACAATAAGCCGCCTGACAAGGATGGGGATAAAGAGCGCGGACACAATTGCAATAAACACTGACCACAAGCACCTCCAGATAACCGAGGCCGACAAGAGGCTTCTCATCGGGAAGAGCATAACCCGGGGGCTGGGTGCAGGTGGATTCCCAGAGATAGCAATGAAGTGCGCCGAGGCGAGCAGGGAGAAGCTCAGGGAGGCAATTGCCGGATGTGAGCTCGTCTTCATCGTAGCAGGGATGGGAGGCGGCACAGGGACAGGAGCAGCGCCGATTGTCGCAGAGCTTGCCAAGGAGCAAGGGGCCATCGCTGTGGCGATAGTGACATACCCGTTCTCACTTGAGAGGGCCAGGATACAGAAGGCTGAGTGGGGCCTTGAGCAGCTAAAGAAGAACACGGATACAGTTGTAGTGATAGACAACAACAGGCTGGTCAGCTACGTGCCAAACCTTCCGATGAACCAGGCATTCGCGGTTGCGGATCAAGTGACTGCCAGAGCAGTAAAAGGCATATCGGATACAATAATGTTCCCAAGCCTGGTGAACATTGATTTCGCGGACATAAGGGCGATAATGGGCAACGCAGGGGTTTCAATAATATCGGTGGGGGAGGGCAAAGGGACCGACAAGGTGAATTCAGTCGTGCACAACACGCTGGAGCACCCGCTGCTTGACGTTGATTACACAGGCGCAAAGGGTGCATTGATACACATTTCGGGAGGCCCACAACTCACACTCGGAGAGGCAACCCAGATAGGAGAGGGATTGACAGCCGCGTTTGACCCGAATGCAAACGTCATATGGGGCGCGAGGCTATCTCCTGAGATGGGTAACGATGTGGTTGTCACTGCAATAATGACAGGCATAACATCACCTCACGTCATGGGCAAGATAAGGGAGGACCAGAAGGCCCTAGACAAGATGGCGCTTGAGATAGAGAGCATCCAATATCTCTAGAGTTTTTTTACTTTTTTCTCTTCTCTTTTTATTATTTCAAGAAAGCGGGCAGCATTGACTCCAGCGCCGGATATAGGACAGCTTCGATAAAAGCGCCTGCTGCAAGGAGCAGGGTTGCCAGAACAAGGAGCTTGACAACATCAAGCAGTATCCTCCTGAAAACAGGCATCCGCTTGTAGGCTTTCCTTTCTATTGCGACAGAGAATAGGCCTCCTGCAACGCTCGCCAGGAAAAACCCGGAGAACTCGCATATTCCGTGGGGCAGCAGCCTCACAATGCCTTCAAGAGAGCCTATAACAAAAGCTGAGGGGTATGCCAAGGATCCTAGAGAAGCTAAGTCAGGCAGCACTGTTCTTATCCCTTCCCCCAGGACAACAACTCCTATGATAGCAGCATTGAGCACCAGCAGGAATATGGCTCCTATGCTGTAAACTAATGAGAAGAAAACCATTATCAGCATGAGCTGGAAGTTATGGGAGAATATCCCCCAGAAGCTTAGATCCACAGGCTGCGTGGATGTTGTTGAGAGGATCTGCCATATGTCGCTGAAGACAACTTTTGAGTATTCTCCGGGAATGACTGATGATGTGAATGCAAACCCTACGACGCAACCAAGGAAGAAGTACGTGTATAGTTTTATCAGGTTATTGTATAATGAGACAAGGCCCTTCTTGCCAGCCTCAAAGTTCTTCGCGGGTATGGCCGAGATGAATTTCACAAGCATCTCCTCGCCCTTCTCCTCGCATATTGTCATCCTCACGAAGAATGGTATTGCAGGCATTACTGTCAGGGCTATTATGAAGAACCCTAAAGGAGGACTGTGCGTCATCACGGCGAGGAGGACTGATATGCAGACGAACAGGAAAGCAACCGCAGAAATTAGGCAGGGGTGTCTCTTAATCATCTCAGCCTGAAAAATTCTCTCAACGACCATAAGCCATTCTCCCAAGAGTTATTTAAATCTGTTGCAGGTCACTCTTCCTTTATGAATACCGGCAGGACCCCACGGAGTATGAAGACTATGACCACGAACATCAGACCCAGCCAGAGGGGCCATGAGGTGTCCGGGCCCTTCGCCTGGGGCGTTTGAGTTTGATTGGCTTTCTGCATGCACGTCCCGCAGTCCTTGCTGCATGTTGAACAGTTCTCGTTCGAATCGCAGTTTCCATCACCGCAGAAAGGTTGCGGAGGCTGCGTGTTATTCTCGTTCGGAGGCAAGACGGGCGTAGGCATGTACCTGCTTGAGTTCGTAGTCTTGTTTGAGTTTAGAATGTAGTCGTAGACAACATAGTTGTAAACCCCCTCCTGCACTGCAAGGAATTCCCCCTCACCGTTTTCATTCGTGCTGAGCGTCAGTCTGAGCTCGGAAGGGGTCAGCACGTCCAGCATCGCACCGTATACGGGGCTTCCATCCCCTCTTATGATTCTAAGCCTGACTGTCTGCCCCAGAGTCGCATTCGCAGGAGCATCCAGATCAATATTCTCGGTTGCATTGGCAGCAATACTCGGGGGGTAGTTGCATACCCCTCCAAGGCATTTGCCGACGCAGCATTCATCAAGTGCTGCGCACCTGTCATTGATCGGTTTGCACACGGTCCCTTCCTCAGCCCCGTATGAAACTGTCACACTTGCTGTGTGGTTGGGCATGATGCTGTCCAGGGTTACACCCACATCGCCTTTTCCATCGTTTGTTAGATCGATAATCTTGGTTTCGTTTATTGCAGGCCCCACCCTTGTCCCGGAAAGTATGAAGGTCGCGCTGTCACCTGTGATGCCGACAAGGAGCATAACGTAGCTGGACTCGCCGAAGGTGAAGTTATGCTGCTCTCCCAGCACCAGGGAGGTTGTATCATTTGGGAGTCCACCTATGCCGGCAGCTGAGCAGAAGAATGACAGCAGCAAGACCGAAAGGACTATGATTTTCTTGTCCATAGTAACGTAAATGAGTTTAGCTTGCAACGTTTAAATACTTTGACTTTACTAGAATAAAGCGGTGAGAGGATGGAGCTGTTGGGTAAGTCTTTAGACGTTCTGCCGATACTGTACGATGATTCCAAGAATGGGGCAATAACTCTGCATGAAGAGGGGCTTGAGATACGGGCTAATTTCAGGATACAGGCTCCATTCAACTACGTGGAATCCATCACCGAGGAGAAGAAGCTCGCCCTTCTCAAGAGCCAGGCAGTGATGGTTGTCTACAACATGCTTGGCGAGAAGTTTGAGCTGCGGTTTATCATAGCCGAGAACGACCTTGCATATCTGAAGAAAGCGTGCGGCAAATAATCACCTGCCTTTCCTCATTGCTTTAACTATGAAAAATGCCGCTATTGCTAGAACGGGCACAGCCCACGCAAGCGGTGAATTCACCACGCCAGACAGAAATTCTGTGGAAGTTGCGGAGTTGTTCGCCGGAATCTGCGTTGCATTCTCCTCCCTGACTTTCTTCATGGATACCCGTATCATAGTGTTGGTGAATATCCTTTCAACATTTTCATCCAGGGCAAGAAAATCGAAACACAAGCGCCTCCTTAGGAGTATCCTCTTCGCCTGCACCAGGTAATCCAGTCCGTATTCGACAGGATAGCAGATTCCAGGTTGGTTGAACAGACCATTCGCTTTCACTTCAGCGGAGCTGTCCATCAAATCGTCCAAGAGCTTGGTGAGCCCATCCACACTCTCAGGAGTGTCCAACCTGGGATTTGAGCCTAGTTTACCCGCAAGTGCCAAGAGGTCTGAATCTATGCGTGAGCTCTGGTTTGAGAGTGCCCAGAGTGAAGTGATGAATCTTTCGCCCCCTGCTGTCCTCAAGTCCCTGCATATGGGCGTGGAGCAGGCTTTCAGGCAGGTTTCAAAGTCGGTGCATGCAAGCTTGTCTATCCCAAGATAGCTCTTGCATTCAAACTCCTTAGCTCTGCTTTGGTTGTATGAATCAATGAGCGACAGCAGCTCGTCCGCATGCGATACATTTAGGTCGAGTTTCTCCTTTGTCACTCCGTAGATGGAGTAATAGGTGAGGAGCGCTTCCTTTATCCCCTCCTTGGTCGCAAGCATCCCAATACTTCCATTGGGAGGGATGTGGAGTATGAAGGACTCCTCATTGTTTATCCTGACTATGCAGTAGCTTTCGTTGGGCAGGTCAAAGTAGGTTGTGGTGAAGCTCTCGTTCTCCGCAAGATAGTTCTTTATGAATAGATTCACCTCATCTGTGTTCACCGCAAAGGATGAGGACATGAGGAGCAACAACAGTATGAGATGCGAGCACTTCATAGGACTAATTGAGGAGCAGTAAAATTTAAATGCAGCAGCAGCTGCAGGAATCGCGGGAAGCAAGGTTAATCAGTTGTAAGAAGCATGCTCATGAAGGCAAGCGCCTTTATATCCTTGTTCGCTATATCTCCTGCAAATTCCTTATCGAAGATGGCTGTGTTGTCTGCATCGGCGTACAGCTGGGATTTGAATTCATCAGCCAGTCTGATGGCTGGATCCTCGTTTATGTACAGATGGGTGTCGAACCATCCATAGCTGACCTTTATTAGACCGTATTTACGCAGCACGTACACGTATTTGTCCACTTCATCCCCGCTTATTTTGACTCCCTTGTGTACTTCCCTAGAAGTAGTCTTACCCTTTTTCTGAATGAAGTCAAACACATCATCTATTCTTGTTCTTATCTCATCCATATTTACAACTCCGTACAAAAATACTTCTCCCAGTTCACTCCATCTTTATTTTTGTTTTCGGGTATATTTAAATGTTATGTATGATATTTGATATCGGATATAATGTGCTTGAAAGGCTGCGGCTAGGCCTAGCTGAAAATTAAAAAGAAAAAGAAGGGGATTATCTCTTGTTGCCGTTCTTCTTTCCTCTGCGTGTTGCAAGGAAGACTGCTATGAGGATCAACACCAGCAATCCAAGCAGCCATGGCGCGTATCCTGCGATTGCCATAGCAACTGAAGGCGGCGTTGTCTGTCCTTCCTGCGGTTTCTGTGTCTCACCAAGGTTTGCTGCTGGCTGTTCTGGCTTCGTAACGTAGGTTGTCCTCAGTGCGACAAGGTAATGTCCGGGTGCTTCGTAGTTGTACACTCCCTCGTCCGTTGCCTTGAATCCCGCATGTCCTGAAGAGTCGGTTATCAGGATTATTGACTCCCTGGTTGGCGAGATTATCAGGATTGTTCCGTCTGCGATTGTGTTGTTGCTCTCGTCCACCATTGTCAGCACTATTACGTCGTTCAGCATCGCACTCGTAGGTGCTAGTATATCAACTCTGGTTGCCGGACCTGCTGTTTCCTGTGTCGAGCACTTGTAATTAACGCACTGTCCCTCGCAACAGTCCGCCGTCGTGGCACAGGACTGGCCTATCGAGCTGCACTGCGTGAATGTCGCAGTTCCTCCAGTCGAGGTTCCTCCTGTTGATATTGAACCGCCGCTGGAAGTTCCGCCAGAGGTGTACCCTCCGGAGCTACCTCCAGATGAACCGCCGCTTGAGCCTCCTGAGCTGCACGTCCCGCAGTCCTTGCTGCATGTTGAGCAAGTCTCTCCGTTGTTGCAGCTTCCGTCTCCGCAGAACGGCTCTGGCGGTTTGGGCTGAGCAAGAACCTTTGTTCCCTCGTTGCCAACCTTGTCGACCGCACTGACGCTGTAGTTTCCGGCTGTTCCGTTTGTGTTGTACTTCGTGGTGCCTACCAATACGGTGTCTATGTATTCACCATTGAAGTATATGTTGTAGTGGTCCATTCCGCTCAATGCATCTGTTGCAGCTGTCCAGGTGATGTTGCTTCCGTCAATCAAGACATTTGTCGGCCCGACTGGCGGGTCCAGGTCTATTATTATGCTGAGCAACGGGTCTATGCAGTGAGCTGGTACCTCGGTTCCGGGTGGAAGTTCTCCATCGAAGATTGCATCGCATCCGCGCATCCTCATGTAGTATGTTCCGCTTGTCAGGTTTTCAGCAGTGATATTGAACGTGGCTGTGTAGTTGCCGATCCACTGGTCTCCCTCAGTAAGCGTGGTTGAACGCCATCCGCTGTCGTACGGGCAGTTGCCCAAGCAGACTGCATTCAAATCCGCGCTTGGTGCGTATATCCTGTACTGCACGGTGCTCTCGTCAACTCCTGCCGTCTCATCGTTCATTCCGATCTTTATCGGAATGCCGTTTGCTCCGTACATTCCTCCTGGGGTTGGTGAGTACAGTGTCTTGACCGGCGGTGTTCCGTCAACCAGGAATCTCACTGAGTCGTTGCCAATGTTGAACTCCTCGTCCCTTGCAGAGACTGTGAGCATGTATATTCCATCCTCGAGCTGGCCAGGCAAGTCTCCGATGACTCTGCACTCGTATTCGCTCTGCGGGAATGTGCCCTCGTAGTAGGTGATTAACTCCAGACCGTTATCTTCAACTTCTCGGTATAGGTCTGCCCAGCACTCGTCAGCTCCAGACTGATACTCCTCGATTGAGGCGTACACTGTGAAGTGGTGGTTCTCCTCGACTGCACCCTCTTCAAGCAGTCCATCCCTGTCAGTTATAATCACTCTGGGTGCATCGTTGTCGAAGTCCATAATTATCTTCCTGCCATCCTCCAAGTCGTCTCTTGCATAGCCGAACCACTCGTTGCAGCTCCTGTCCGTGATTCTTATCATCAGGTAAGCCTTGTCGGTTATGTTGCTTGGGTCGGGTATTGTCAGCAAGCCCCTGCACGTATTATTCACGTATGGAACCTGCCCGAGGTATACCAGCGTGTAGTTGACATGGTTTAACTCAAGAGCATGCAGGTATTCCCACATGTTGTTTATCTCGCTCTGGTTGATTCCCTCGTAGTTTATGTCTATTGCATAGAACTCACAGTTTGCAACCCCGCTTGCCGGGTAGCCTGCGTCTGATGCAGGTGCAAACACCGTGAAGGTCTCTCCATCGTGATAGATGTGTCCCGATACTGGGTTCAGCACGAAGCCGAACGGATCCTTATCATCGTATATGTCGGTCTCGTTTTGCGTCAATTCGACATTTCCTAGGCTATCATGGCTGTAGTACTTGAAGTAGTAATAGCCATTGTTGTCGAAGTAGCCATGGCCGAATGTTATGTTGTGAGCCGAGTCGTAGGTGTACCAGCCTTGCCATTGCCAGCTGTCATATCTGTACTTGTACTTGGTGTAATCCACTCCAACTGCGCATATCTCTCCTCCGTCCTGCGCTGAGAAGCCAATCTCTGTCTGCGGGCCTACCCAGTAGTTACATCCATTGTATGCTGCCTTATCTTCTGCCGTGCATGGCGTGTAGCATCCGCTGATTATCTTCGTTGTCACCGGAGGCGTGTTGTCCACCTTGTCAGTCTCGTTCTTCACAATTTCTGTGTTGTTCAGTGCGTCAACGCAGTAGTACTCAAGTGTGTGGACTGAATCGTTTGGCAGTATGAATGAGCCGTTGTAGTTAATCCACTGGGTCCATTCTCCGCCGTCGATGTTGTATCTGTAGTATATTGTAACATTGTCCACCGGGTGCGGGTTCTGGTCCGTGCAGGTAAGTGTTATTGACGTCTGTGAGGTTATCCATGTGAATCCATCCGCAGGAATCTTTGGCTGGCCAATCGTCTTTGTTGTTACAGGTGCTTGGTTGTCCACATAGACGCACTGCCTCTTCATCATTTCGGTATTATTCAGCGAGTCAATCGAGTAGTATTCTATCAGGTGGCATGAGTCCTCAGAGATGTTGAAGAGTTGTGGTGAACTAACATCCCATGCCTTGTCAACCACGCCTTCGTATCTCTGGCATGCTCCCTGGTCTTCGCAGTACTTGTTATCGACCATTATCCATCTGTAGTAAGTTTCATTCACTCCGATGTGGCATACATCTCCTCCATCAACTGCTGTGAGTGTTATCGGTGTCTGTGAGGTTATCCATTTAGGATAGCCCTCTGCTGGATATATTGGCTGGCCGTATGCCTTTGTGGTGTTTGGTGGAACTGTGTCAACCCTGTAAACCTGCTGTAGTGGAGCCTCTCTTGTCCCGTTTGAGTTGCCCAATGCATCCTCGCAGTAATACTGCAAGTAGTGGACTGAATCTTCTGGGAAGTAGACTGTCTTGTTAGACTCGACTGCGATTCTGTCTATCCACTCAGTCCAGTTTCCGCCGTCAACTCGGTACCTGTACCAGAGGTTGACCTGGTCAACCGGGTGCGGGTTCTCGTCTACGCAGGATAGGTTTATCGGGGTGTTTTGAGTTATCCAGTAGTGGCATCCTGTTGGATCTTCTGGGCTGCATTCAACCTTCGGATCACCAACAACTTTTGTCAGTGAAGGTGCTTTGTTATCAACATAGACACACTGCCTCTTCACTGGCTCTGCATTGCCAAGTGCGTCAACCGAATAGAACTCTATCAGGTGGCATGAATCCTCTGGCTTGTAGAATGGAGCTGTGTACTCTGTGAAGTTTCCAGAGTCCTGCGCCTCAAGACATGCTCCTTGTGAGGAGCAGAAGACGCTGTCAACCAGAGTGTTTCTCCAGTATGTCTTGTTCACTCCAACTGCGCATATTGCTCCGCCGTCTGTTGCGACTAGTGTCACAGAGGTGTTCGAGGTTATCCACTCGCTTACTCCGTTTGTGTAGAATGGAGTTCCATATGTCTTAGTTGTGTTGGGTGGAGTGGTATCAACTCTGTCTATTTCGTACTTAGTTTCTCCTCTGTTTCCAAGCTCATCCTCGCAGTAGTATTCCAAGTAGTGCACTGAGTCCTCATCGAATGTGAACGGACCATTGTATACCAACCATCCATTTGGTTGTCCGCCATCTACAGTGTATCTATAATATATTGTAACATTGTTGACTGGGTGCGGGTTCTGGTCTGTGCAGCTGAGTGTTACCGTTGTGTTTTGGGTTATCCAATAGTCGCAAATTGGCGGCAGTGCTATGAATGTGTCTATTCCGTCTAATCCATCAATTCCATCGTTTATCGGTGGCTTTACGCACTCTATCTTCGGAGTGCCAAGCTCTTTGGTTACAACTGGCGGCTGTGAATCAACAATGTCAATTTCCGTGTGGTTCTGCTCAGTGTTTCCTAGTGTATCGACGCAGTAGTAAGTAAGCCTGTGGAATGAGTCATTGTTGTAGCCTATTTCCACATAGCTGTCATTCGCGTCAGTCCAGCTTCCCTCCTGCCATGCATCTCCGCTCTCGTTCTTCCAGTCCACTTTGTAGTATATGTTTACATGGTCGACTGGGTGCGGGTCTAGATCTGCACATCTTAGCTGTATCCTGCTTGACTGGTTTAGGTAATAGTCGCATCCTGTCGGGTCTTCTATGTCGCATTTAACCTGTGGACCTACGACTACCTTTGTAGTTTCAGGTGGCTGAGTGTCGACTATGTCAACTTCGCTGCCCCTAACCGAATTTCCGAGCTCATCCTCACAGTAATAGAGCAGCGTGTGGCGTGAATCCTCTGGGGAGTTGAATGTTATACTCCCTCCGTTGTAGTCTACCCACTGTCCCTCAACATCATTCAGAATCCACTTGTAGTGGATTGTAACGTTGTTCACTGGGTGCGGTAGCTGATCCACACACGTCAGAGTAATGTTGGTGTTCTGAGTTATGTAGTAATCGCATTCCTCCTGGACTTCGCATGTATGCTTTGGATTGCCAACCGTCTTTGTGAGGACGGGCGGCTTGTTGTCAACTATGTCAAGCTCAGTGTGGATTGCCTCTGTGTTGTTCAATGCGTCAACACAGTACCAAGTCAGCCTGTGGTATGAGTCATTCTCAAAGTCAACGTGTGTCATGCCAGTAGTCTCTACCCAGTGTCCTTCCTGCCATGCGTCACCGCTCTCGTTCTTCCAGTCCACTTTGTAATAAATTCTCACAAAATCAACTGGGTGCGGATCCTGATCGTTGCAAGTAATTCCAACACCGCTTTGTAATGTCACGTAGTAGCATGCGTCTGTGTATATGCCCTGTCCGAGTGTGCTGCAGTCGACCTGCTTCTTTGGTTCTCCAACTGTCTTATTTGAGATAGGTGGTTTGTTATCAACATAGACGCATTGCCTCTTTGTTGGCTCAACATTGCCTAGCGAATCAACCGAATAGAACTCTATAAGGTGGCATGAATCCTCTGGCTTGTAGAATGGCATCGTGTATTCATAGAAGTCTCCAGAGCCAACTGCTCCCATGCATGCTTTCTCTGAAGTGCAGAACTCGTTTCCTACCAGAGTGTTCCTCCAGTAAGTCTTGTTCACTCCGATTGCACATATCTCTCCGCCGTCAACTGCTGAGAGCGTTACTGATGTAGATGAGTTGATCCACTCCATTCCCTCAAACGTGTAGAACGGAGTTCCGTATGTCTTTGTTGTCGTCGGAGGTGTTGTGTCTACCCTGTAAAGCTGTTCGTGAGGCTGTTCTACTGTTCCATTGGAGTTGCCAAGTGCATCCACGCAGTAGTACTGCAGTGTGTGCCAAGAGTCCTCCTGGAAGTATACTGTCTTATGTGCTTCAGCTGCTACTGGATCCATCCATTGAGTCCAGGCTCCATCATCAACCTTGTATCTGTAGTAGATGTGGACATTGTCAACCGGGTGCGGTAGCTGGTCAGTGCAGTACAGGTCTATTGGTGTGTTTTGCGTTATCCAGGTGTAACCGTCTCCCTGAATCTTTGGCTCTCCTATAACCTTTGTCAGGGATGGCGGCTGGTTGTCCACATAGACGCACTGCCTCTTCACTGCTTCAGTCTTGTTGACATTGTCAACACTGTAGAACTCTATCAGGTGGCATGAGTCCTCCGGTTTGTAGAACGGATCGGTGTACTCGTTCCAGGCTCCGGTTCCAACTGCTGTTTCGCACATCTCCGCTGAAGTGCAGAACTCGTTTCCTACCAGAGTGTTCCTCCAGTAGGTCTTAGCAACACCTGAGGAGTGCACAGAATCTCCGTCGCTTGCTCTAAGAGTTATTGGTGTTTGTGAAGTTATCCAATCCATTCCACCAGCTGTGTAGAATGGTTGGCCGTATATCTTGGTTGTTACAGGTGGCGTGTGGTCTACGTAATCAACCTCAAAGTGATGCTGTTCTGTGTTGTTCAATGCGTCTTTGCAGTAGTATTCAAGCTCGTGCTTGGATTCCTCTGGGAATTTGAACCTGCCAGTGTATGTAGTGACGTCAACCGGCCATGCGCCGTCATCTACTCTATATCTATAGTATATTGCTACATTGTTCACTGGATGTGGCTGCGGGTCTGTGCAGCTCAGCTCTATCTCTGTAACTCCATCTATGTAGAGCTTTTCAGCTTGGCGGTCATAATACTGCGGTCCAATTATGCTCTTTGTCGTTACAGGTGGCTGTGTGTCCACAATGTCCAGTTCAGTATGCGTTGTCTCTGTGTTGTTCAATGCATCCTTGCAATACCATGTAAGCCTGTGGTAGGAATCCATGTACTCGGTTGGGAAGTTTTCGTAATAGAACTCGTAAGTGCCCGAACCTGTAGAACCACTGCCTATCTGTGTCCAGCTGTCGCCCCAGTTCTGCTTCCATTCAACAGTGTAGTACAGCATCACGCTGTCTACTGGATGTGGCTGCTGGTCAACGCACTGTAATGTAACTCTCGCGTCATGTGTCATGTACCAGCAATCGTTGATTCCGTATGTCACCTTGTCGCTTGCATTGCACTCAAGCTTTGGAGTTCCGAGTGTCTTGGTCGTTACAGGTGGCTGTGAATCAACTATGTCAATCTCAAAGTGATGTTGCTCCTCGTTCCCGCATCTGTCTGCGGTGTAGTACTCCAACTCATGTATCGAGTCCTCTGTGAATGAGAATGAGCCGTTGTACTGAATCAACTGAGACCATGGCCCCCATGGGTCCGCGTAGTCGTGCTTTATTCTATATCTATAATATGTAGTTACCGCATCTGAGTAGTTTCTGTCATAGGAGTGGTCAATGTCGCTTGCGTTAAATGTTATCAAAGTGCCTTGTTTGATGAAGTAGCAGCTTTCAATTGGGTGGTTTTCTCCATCATCCCTATAGTCGCAGGCAATCTTTGGATCTCCAATAGTCTTTGTAGTAACTGGAGGTGTCCTGTCAATAACAAAGTATAATGGTGATTGGTAGATCAACTTGCCCCAGTTGCATGCGCAGTCAATTGCCTCCGACTTGACTGCATGGGCTCCTTCCGTGTATTGAGTGTTTAGCACAGTTGCATTCGTCCAATCGCATGTCGTCTCAAACTCGCTGAAGTGGCCGTCTGAAGGCAGCATCGGTATTCCTGTCCCTCCTACTTCATTGAATGTGTTCGGCGGCTTCACGAAGTACTCCGCACCAGCAATGCATGACTGGTCAGCCTGGTCGCAGAAGTACGCCTGGTATGTGAAGTTGTCTGCGCATACCCAGTAACCCTTTGAATCGATCCAGTGGGCGCCTAGGATGGTCGGGGAGTTGGTATTATTTATGAGCAATGGATGCATGTTGTCAATTTCAAGCCTTGAGCAGTTGCATCCGCCCCAGCTGCCGTTGTCGTTCTCAGCCTTTATGCAGACCTGGTATCCGCCTCCGTCAAACAGATTGCCAACATCGAATGTTCCGGTGATAGTCTCAATCTGTTGATCATCATAAGTTCCATCGACTGCAAGCATCTTGCCGTGTCTTAATTCGGTTCCGCCAGTCTGGCATGTAACATGCGGGTCTGCCGCCAGATACACGAAGTATTCGGCATCGTGTATGTGCGCGCAGTCCTCCACAGCAGTTGCGTTCACTGTCGCGTTGTTGAGGCACATCGGCCCTGCGGGGTTTGGAGATACCGCTATTGACTCAAGAGGAACGTACGGGCCGCTTGTGTCCAGAGGGCCGTTTGTTGCATTGCATGTGTCCCTGCAGGTCATCTCCTCGTTGTTAAGAGTGCATCCGTCTTTATCATTGCAGTCCCTTGTTCCGAAGTAGCATATGCTGTTGTTAACTGTTCCTGCTGGAGGACAGTATTCCCCACTGAAAACGCACCCGCATGAGGTTGTATTGCATCTTCCGTTGTAATAACAGTAATTCACCGAATCGGTAATCAAGTGCGCTGGGCATTCATTTCCATACGTATCACACTCGGCTGAGCAGAGCCTTTCGTTTATACCCCCTCCAACCATCGGTCCTCCATCCAGATTAGCATCTGCGCATGTGTGGGTAGGTGTCTGCTGTCCTGTCGTGCATATGTCGTTATCCTCATCGCATACGCTTGCGAAAGCAGCAGCGTAATCAAAGGTTTGTGTTCTGTTATCTGGGTCGTAATTGCACGTAGCTATCTCGGATTTGTTGTATTGGCTGCAGTTGTAATTATTCAAAAACACACAGCTTCCTTCTCCGTTGCAGTGGTCTACTGTGCAGAACAACTGGTCAGCTTCACAGGGTGTGCTTAGCTGTGAATTGGTAAAGTCAGTGCAGTCAGCTGAATTTGGAGTTTTGCAAGCACCAAGAGATTTGCATCTGTAGGTTGATATATCCTTGTAATTTCTGCAAGTAGTATCAAGTGCATCACAGTCTATAGTTCCGCACTCTGTGTCATCTTGTGGCATCACATTGCAAGAGCCTTTTCCATCACACTCTTTGCATGTTCCGCAGTCAGTTCCGCTTGGCTTGAAAACATCAGTTGGACAGTTATTATTTGTTCCATCGCATTTTTCAGCTACATCGCAGTCTCCTGCAGATGCTCTGCATTCATAAGTGTCAGGCTCTTTTGAATCCGCTGGGCAGGTTGCGCTTGAGCCGGTGCAGGTTTCGGCTACGTCGCAAACTCCTCCGGATGCTCTGCATTCTGTGCCAGCTGTTTTGAACTGGCATGTACTACTGTCACAGCATGGGTCCCAGCCGTCACCTACCTTCTTTTCGCACTGCTCACCAGTCTCTAGAATTTCATTACCGCAGACAGGTTGAGTTTGATTTTCATAGCATACTTCAAGGTAAGGTCTTCTTGAATTATCACAATTGCCTCCTGTCCCTTCCCTATCGCAGAAGTCATGATGTTTGTTCGTTGACTCACTTGACAGTTTGACTGCCAGACTCAAATTCTTATTGCCGGATAAAGCAGAACCAACATCAGTAGTGCTTACAGTTAGTGTTTTGAATCCATCGCTGCTACCAACAGATGTAACTGCTCCAGTACCGAAGTTTGTCGGTGCGTTGTTCCATTTAAGATTACCTTCCGTCCATACTCCTCCGGTTGTGTTAGTGTTGGATACGTTTGCGGCCTTAATATCGTTAGTTGCATCAGCATCAAATTGGTACAAATGAAGAGTCGCGGATGTTATTATAGCATTGCTGGGTATAGATGACAAATCAAATTTAACATATGTCCTTCTTCTATCTAAAGGAGCATCGTGGTAATCATATTTCCATTTCACATGCAGATTGTCATCATCATAGTTCTGATCTCTGCAATAATCACTTCCATCACTTACTCCATAATCGCAGTTTAGACTGTCTTTGTATCTTACATAAGTATCATCAGTTGGATAGAATTTAACAATGGTGCAACCTGGGCAATCCCTGAAAGTCGCCGTGGCAAGCACCTGAGAGTCACCTGTGGCAGTTGCGGTAATGGTGTAAGTATCATCCACTCCGTTAGTAAGGGCGAATGAAGTTTCAAACGCTCCGTCAGAAATTGTCACATCCTGCTCGTCAACAGTCTGACTTCCAAGCGTGGTAGTGAGGTGAATAGATGAAACATCAAAAGAGGAACCGGATATGTGGACTACATCGTTAGACAAGTATTCAGTTTGGTCAGTCCATATTGCTGGAATCACATCAAGCGTCACGTCAACCGAATCAGGCAGTACTGTGGAGTTTACGTAATTCTCCGCAGTTTCAGAATACGTTCCCGTTGCTTCGGATGGATAATACGTGTCGTAATCATATTTCAAAACTTTGATGTAAACATAACTCGAAGTCGGGTTTATCGTCGCAAGCCCTGTTGCATCCGTAGTTGTGCTCTCACTGAGCGCAAAAGTGCCGTTAAGCTCGCTTGAGCCGTATACCTCCACAAGCGCATTCGCCTGCGGGTTGTTGGATGAATCCTTAACATTTACGGAGAGAGCGCTTACGCTAAGGGTCAAAAACACGAGCATGAGGATGGATGAAAACAGCAGTTTCCTAGCGGAGAACTTATAACAGGCATTCTCCAAGCTACATGTTTTTGTTTTCATATTCTCATCCTCCAATTTCAGAGCGGAACAGATAGGCGGTATGCACGGAATTGAATAGAGTAAATGAACGCCTATGCTTCAAATGTCCACCCCTACGGCCTAAAATGACAATTAGATTATGGTATTACGTATATTTAAATGTTACGGTGTGCTTTTGGTGACATATATACTATTATATATACGGAATGGTAAGGGAGGAATATGGTAACTTCATAGAAACTAACTCTTCTTTTTGATAGCCTTTTTCTTACCTCGGATTAGGAAGAATGCAAGCAGTAACAAAACCACTAGTATAACGACTGAGGGAGAGGTGAAAAATCCTGTCAGGAAAACTGCAGCTTTGTTGTTATTCGCATCCTCGGCCTCCTTCTCCAGCTGAATAAGCCTGGCTTCCAGTGAGGACAGGTCAGAAAGGTCTGCAGAATCAATTCCCTTGCTTATCTCGCTGAATTCTGAGTTCAGCTCTCCGGCCTTGAAGTAAAGCAGCACGTCCCCCTGCATTCCTGCAAGCACCGAGCCAACCTCGCCCTTGGTTAAGACCACGTCTTCCAGCTTCCCCCCGTATTCTTCAACCTGCTGGGACAGGCTGAGGAAATGCGCCTCCGCCTCTGTTATCTGCGCCTCACTCATGTTGCTGCACCCTGCAATCCTGCCAGCCTCCTCCAGAGAATTAAGCTTGTCCTTCATTTTCGTTGTGTTCAATACAAGGAATCTTGCTTTGATTGATAAGGCTTGCTTGGAATTGTTGGACACGTGCTCGTTGCAGATTCTGTCTATCTTGAGCTGCGTCTTCAGCGACAGCCTCTCAGTGGTTCTGTTGTGCATGCTGTCCGTTTCATCCTCAAGGTTGAGCAACGGCAGTATGCTCTCCATTCTTGTCAGCAGCTTTATCTTCGCGTCCGTGAGGTAGGTGAGGTTGTAATTAACCATCTTGCAGAAGCCCAAGGCCATGGGGTTGAAGAGGTCTAGATTGTTTATCATTACGGAGTTGTCTTTCATGTTGTCCACAAGAAGGATGAGCCCGTCAATCTGCTGGGTGCTGTTCAATTCCGAGAGAGAAGCCGCCTTCTCATTGAATGCGGACAGGTTTGAATCTATGTATGAGCTTGAGTTGGAGAACGCCCAGAGGAGCTCAAGGAAGGGCTTGCCTGCGCCGATCTTCAACTGCTGGCATATCGGGGTGTAGCACGCCCTCCAGCACGTCTCAAGGTCGATGCATTCGAAACGGTCAATGCCGATATATGTCTTGCATTCAAACTCCTTGCCTCTTGTTCTGTTGTATGAATCGATGAACGACAGCAGCTCGTCCACCTCAGTCTGGTTCACCTTGAAGTTGTCATAAGTTATTCCTTGGGTCGCATAGTAGCCAGTCAACGCGTCGAGAATCCCTTCCCTGTCGGTGATCATGGACACGCTGCCGTTCAATGCGGAACGGACTATGAAGGACGGCTCCTCGTTTATGCTTACTATGTAATACTCCCCGTCAGTCAGGTTGAAGGAAATTTTCGTGAATGTCTCGTTCTCCCCGAGGTAGTCGTAAACAAACAGGTTGACATCCGTTGCAGTTGCTGCAGTGTAAACGGAAGAGAAGAAAAGAATTGCAAGTAGCAAATGGGAAATTTTCATGAATGTTTTTTGTCTGTTAATCATTAAATAGTTAACCTCAAAGGAAAAAAAGAAATGATTTAAATACTTGATACAATTAATAAAAACATGGAGGATTTGGTTTGTCTGTTTCTCTGAAATGGTGAGGTGGAACCGAATGGAAAAACGAGAGGAGTGCGGAGTGTTTGGGATATACTCCTTCAGGAAGGATGAGGTTTCTCTTCCGGTATACAACGGGCTGATTGCAATACAGCACAGGGGGCAGGACAGCGCGGGGATTGCAACGTTTGACGGCAGGACGATTCACCTCAAGAAGGGGATGGGGCTCACATCCGAGGTCATTTCTGAGGATGATCTGCTTGCTCTGAAGGGCAGCGTAGGTATTGGGAGCGTCAGATATCCGACTGTAGGAACCTCTTCTCTGAGAGACGCACAGCCTTTCAAGGTTGATCTCCCCAGGGAGGGGATTACCCTTGCGCATAACGGCAACCTTGTGAACTTTGTTGCTCTGAAGGATGAACTCGCGAGGGGTGGCACGCCTCTGCTCTCGCAGTGTGACAGCGAGATAATCCTGAAAGTCCTTGCGGATGAATTGAACAGGACAGAGGACATCTTCCTTGCAGTCTCAAAGCTGATGAAGAGGCTGGAGGGAGCTTACTGCGAGGTTGTCCTCACAGGGAGGGGGGAGCTCATCGCATTCCGAGATCCTCACGGCTTCAGGCCACTCTGTTTTGGGAGGAATGACGACTGCATGATTTTTGCTTCGGAGAGCGTTGCGCTTGACATAAATGACGTTGAGCTTACCGAGCAGGTGAAGCCCGGAGAAGTTATCCTTGTCACTGAGAAAGGGGTTGAGAGAAGGCTTGTTGCGAAGAGCAGCAGGAGGCACTGCATGTTTGAATACGTCTACTTCTCAAGGCCTGATTCCATACTCGATGCAGGCAGCGTTTATGATTCAAGGGTCAGGCTGGGGATGAACCTGGCAAAATCGCACCCTGCAAAGGCAGATGTTGTTGTCCCTGTGCCGGACACGTCAAGGCCTGCTGCTGAGGGATTCTCAAGGGAGAGCGGGGTGAGGATAGAGGAGGGGTTGATAAAGAACAGGTACATCATGAGGACGTTCATCATGCCGGAGCAGAGGATACGGGACGAGGCGATAAAGAAGAAGCTCAACCCGCTGAAAACCATACTGAAGGGGAAGAGGGTTGTTGTGATAGACGACAGCATAGTGAGAGGCACAACAACAAACAAGCTTGTTAAATTACTCAAGGATGCGGGAGCAAAGGAGGTTCATGTCCGGATAACCTGCCCGCCGATCATCTCGCCGTGCTTCTACGGGGTGGACATCTCCAGCCACAGCGAGCTCATCGGCTTCAGGTGCAACGGCAATGTTGAAGAAATAAGGAAGATCCTTGGCGCTGATTCCCTTGGCTACCAGACAATTGATGGATTGGTTGACGCGATCGGGATTGGCAAGGAGAACCTGTGCATGGCATGCCTGAATGAGGACTATCCTACCCCTGGAGCCGCGAAGATTGCAAAGGAGATGAAGAAGAAAAGCAGCGAGGAAATGAAGGAGAAAAAAAGATATTGGGAGCTGTGAGTATGGAGAGGGTCCTTCTTATCGGAAACGGAGGAAGGGAGCATGCGATCGCCTGGGCAATAAAAAGGAGCAATGTGCAGAATGAGCTTTATTCCCTCATGGGAGCTAGGAACCCCGGGATAGCAAAGCTGTGCAAGGAGTTTTTCATTGGTGATGCTCTCAATGCTGCAACTGTTGCAAAGTTTGCCTTGAGTAAGAGAATAGACTTGGCAGTTGTGGGACCAGAAGCCCCGCTTGATGCAGGAGTTGTTGATGAGCTGCTTAGGAACGGGGTGGAATGCGCCAGCCCCACAAGAAGCGCTGCGAGGATGGAGACTGACAAGGGTTTCGCCAGGGAGCTTCTCGGAAAATACAAAGTTAAAGGCTCTCCTGCCTTTGGAGTTTTCACTGATTTGAGGGAAGCTTCTGATTTCATAGATTCATTTGGAAAGCCTGTTGTTGTGAAGCCTGCAGGTCTGACTGGGGGCAAAGGTGTCAAAATAGTTGGAGAGCAGCTCAGGGATTCCAATGATGCAAAGGAATATGCGAAGGAGATTCTTGCAGAAGGAGTTGGAGGTATTAGAAAGGTTGTGGTTGAGGAGAGGCTTGACGGGGAGGAGTTCTCCCTGCAGGCTTTTGTCGACGGCAGGAGGGTTGTCGGCACTCCGATGGTACAGGACCACAAGAGGGCATATGCAAACGACCAGGGCATGAATACGGGCGGAATGGGCGCTTATTCAGACGCAGGCTACATACTTCCATTCCTGAAGCAAGATGATTACGATGAGGGAATCTCCATAATGAAAGCATCTGTTGAGGCATTCAGGAAAGAAACTGGTGAGGATTATAAGGGATTCCTGTATGGGGGGTTCATTGTCACTGCAGAAGGTGTGAAGCTGCTTGAGTTCAATGCAAGGCTCGGCGACCCTGAGGCGATGAACACCCTTTCGGTGATAAAGAGCGACTTCCTCAACATTCTGGAGAGGGTTGTTGACGGCAACCTGAAAGATGCAGGTTTCTACAGGAAGGCAACCGTCTGCAAGTATCTGGTTCCGGAAGGCTATCCTGTTTCCCCTAAGCAGAACGAGCCGATTGAGGTTGATGAAAAGGCAATTGAGAGCAGCGGGGCTGTGCTCTATTACGCTTCTGTGAACCAGAAGGACGGAAGAATCTACACCGGCAGCTCAAGGACTGCCGGCCTTGTTGGTATTGCCGAAAATATTGAGAAGGCTGAGCGGATTGCTGAATCAGCAATTGGCTTTGTGAAAGGAAAGCTGTTCTACAGGAAGGACATAGGGACGAGGGAGCTGATCCAGAAGAGGATGGACCACATGAAGAAACTCAGGGGTCACCTGTAGCCCATCCTCCTGAGGAATTTCAGATCAACCTCCCTGAAATCTTTTGCAACGACGCAGCATCTTTGGAAGTAGCTACTATCCAGAGAAGTTGTAAGCGCAACGCACCTCATTCCAGCTCTTCTTGCAGCTTCAACTCCGTAGGGCGAGTCCTCAAAGACGAGGCATTCCGAAGGCTTGACTCCCAGCCTCTTTGCGGCAAGCAGCAGCGCCTCGGGGTTGGGCTTCCTGTTCTTCACGTCCTCCCTTGAGATGAACTGGAATTCCTTGTCAAGCTTCAGCTTCTTCAGCATTATTGAAACGTTTGCCTTGTAGCCTCCTGATGCGATTATCTTCTTCATACCTATCCTGTCCAGGAGTTTGTTGAACTTCATGAATCCCTTCACTGGCCTGACTTCCCCTCTTCTCACAAGGCTGCGGAAAACCTTCATCCTCTTCCTCACCCAGAACCTCGCGCTTCTTTTCACATTGTAAGTTCTGAAAACGTCTTCCATTATGCTCAAGGAACCTAAGCCGACATACTTCTCCCTGTAGAGCTTTTTGGGTATGGTTATCCCCAGCTGCTTTAACGTGATGTTGAACGACTTCCTGTGGGCGGGCTCGCTGTCTGCAATCACGCCGTCAAAGTCGAATATTATTGCCTTTATCATCCTCTCCCGACAAATATTTAATAAGCTACATTTTAATATTATTATGAAAACACTTGTTATCGCGCTGGGAGGCAACATGCTCCTCAGGAAGGGCGAGAGCGGAACCTTTGATGCCCAGCTTGAGAATGCGAAGAGGACGGCCAAGCGCATTGCGGGCCTTATTGAAAGAGGATACAGAGTTGTAATCACGCACGGCAACGGACCGCAGGTCGGCAACATACTCATACAGCAGGAAAAAGGTAGGGATGAGGTCCCGGCAATGCCTCTGGATGTGTGCGTTGCAGAAAGCCAGGGAGAAATCGGTTACATGCTCCAGAGGGCGCTGAGGGCGGAGTTGATCAAGAGGGGGATTAAGAGGCCGGTTGCAACAATTGTCACCCAAGTGCGGGTTGACGAGAATGATGCAGCTTTCAAAAACCCGACAAAGCCCATAGGTCCGTTCTACTCAAAGCAGGAGGCTGCGAAGCTCAGTAAGAAGACTGGCGCTCTATTCAAGGAGGATGCAGGCCGAGGATACAGAAGGGTTGTGCCGTCACCAAAGCCAAGAGAGATTGTTGAAAAGGATGCGGTAAGGAGGATGATTAAGGGTGGCGTGATTGTCATAGCATCTGGCGGCGGCGGCATACCGGTTGTCAAAAGAGGGAACAGGTTCAGAGGGGTTGAGGCTGTAATAGACAAAGATCTTGCTGCTGCAGTGCTGGCTGAGGATGTGGATGCGGATATGCTGATAATATTAACAGATGTCAAGGCGGTCTTCCTCGACTACAGGGGGAAATGCGAGATCGAGCTTAGGAAAACAACTCCTGAGGATGCAAGCAGGTACATGAAGGAGGGTCACTTCGCTCCTGGCAGCATGGGACCAAAGGTCCAGGCAGCGATAGATTTCGCCTTGAAAGGAGGGAGGACCATCATCACAAGCCCGAGGTATCTCGAGAAAGCGCTGAAAGGAGATGCTGGAACGTTGATTGAATGATTACAAAAAATCTGGATTGAAAGCATGTGATTTTAATCATAGTGATGATATTACTCTTTCACTGGAAAGTTACCCCCCTCCCAGAGGTTTATAAGTAGACAATACTTTCTACTTATGGCGATTAGATGAGGAGTTGAGAAGGTGAAATGGTGAAGAAAACAATAAGAGCAAAACTGATGTTTCTGACAAAATCAAAGGAAGAGAAGATAAAGAGAGAATTCATCAACTTTCAAAAATCATTACGAGGGGATGATGCAGAACTCTATTCTGCAACAAAACAAGAGGTAGAAAGACTGAAATACAGATTGAAAAAGAAATTCAAAAGAAAAAAGGAATATCCATTGATGATAAGAAATGACTGCATCAAACTTAAGGAAACAAATAACAAGCTCTGCAGATACTGGGCCAGAATCCCAGTCCATAAAAAATCAATCTATGTTGCAATTGCATTCCCATACAAGGATAAGGAACTTTTATTTTCAGGAAATATACGAGAGACAAAATTAAAGAGGCATAGAAATAACTGGTATTTGCTCATAACTGTTGAAAAGGAAGTTAAAATGGATTATAATATTTCTTCTGTCATTTCCTGCGATTTGGGTGAGAAGCATCTTCTATCAACCGTGTTGGTGAAAGATAATTCCATGAGGCCTAAGTTCTATGGAGATGAAGTTAGAGGAATTAGGAGGCATCATTCATGGCTCAGGAAAAGACTGCAGGAGAAGAAGCTCCTGAAAAAGGTGAAAGAGATTGGCAGAAGGGAGAGGATAGCAGTGAATCAAATCTGTCATGAAATCTCAAAAGAAGTAGTTGAAATTGCCAGGGAGAATGACTCAGTAATCCTTCTGGGAGATTTGAAAGGAATAAGGAATTCCACAAAAGGAAGAAGATTCAACAGCATTGTCTCAAATATGCCATTTGACAAACTCTCCAAATTCATCGAATACAAGGCAGAGGCAGAAGGAGTCCCTCTTGTGAAGATGAAGGAATGGAATGCTTCAAAAACCTGCCATGTATGCAACAATGAAGGAAAAAGAGTCTCACAGGGTTTATTCAGATGTCCAACCTGCGGTCTTGAGTATAATGCAGACCTGAATGGTGCAATCAATTTATTCAAGAGGTTTGATGGCTATATGCTGTCAAACGGGGTTGTTTTTGACACAACCCAGAACTTGGAAATGAAGCAGGCGGCTGCCATGCTGAACCAGGAATCTCCCGATTTATTCGCGGAGAGTGTCAATTCTCGAACATCTTCTCCATGAACTTGCCGAAGGCAGGCCTTGTGATGGTTACCCCTATTATGACCTCGATTATCACCGAGATGGCGTAGCCCATTATCTCAACAAGCCCAGAGAATAAAAGGGGAATCATTGCAATTACCGATATCAGGGCGACAGTCAGGACTATGAAGAACGCCCTTGCTATGCCCGCCTTTGCGCTGCGCTCCTCATCCTCGCCTTCCTTCTTCTTTCCGAGTATTTCGTCCGTTATGATTATCTGGTCGTTCACTCCTATGCCGGTTGCGCCTATCACCCCTGCCATCACTCCCAGGTCGATCGTCCCCAGCACAGTCCCGACAACTGAGAGGGTGAGGGTCATCTCAAGCAGTATTGTAGCAATTATCGGCAGCACTATCCTGGACTCCTTGTAGCGAAGGAATATCATCAATGAAACTGCAAGCGCGGACGCTACTGCGCCGATTGCGCTGTATTTCAGGAATTCCTCACCAAGCGGCGCAGGTATGGTCGTAGGTGTTCCCATGATTATCTTCACAGGTAGGGCACCGCCGCTCAGTATGCTTTTGAGCTTCCTTGACTCGGCAAGAGCTGATTTCTGCTTCTGCTCAAGAGTCAATCCGCTCGGGGCGAAGCCGCTTACCTCGTAGAACTGGTTTATCCTGCCCTCTGTGATGTCCTTGCTCAGGATGGGGGATGAGAGAAGGTCGATCGCACCCCAGGAGTTTACCTTGAGGCCCCCCTCTTCATTGTAGTATAAAGTCGGTCTCATTTCCTCAGTAGTCTTGTTTGTAATCTGGTAGTTCATCCCCTGCAGTTCAGAGACAACCTCAGGGTCTGCTTCTGCGGATACGATTGCCACCCTCTTCGTCGAGTTCAGCGCCTCGATGCTCTGCTTCTCGGATGCAAAATCATCCTCTATGAATATGCTGATTGAGTCGTTTTCCCTCCTTCCGGCATTCTCAAGCGCACGTATTACCTCGGACTCGCTGACAGTGAGGTTGTTTGAAAGCAGGTCGCTTCTCTTCACAACCACTATCGCATCCTCCGGCCTGTCGAGGAACATGTACACCGGATAGTCCGCCTTTCCATAAACAACTGTCGCAAAGCTCCTTGCGGCCTCCTGGTTTATCGCAAACGAAACAGCCCATCTCACATCATTGCCCTGCAGTGCAGGGGAGCTCTCCCGGATGCTGCCGGGCATGATATCCTCGCCTGAGACCGCAACGCGCCCGTCTACTATGCCCTCGAACCTGCCCTGCTGCCTGAGTATCTTCTCAATTTCCTCCACCTGGGATACGTCCCCCTTCGGCATCTCCACATATATCTCGGACTCGCCTATACCCTTTACAACTACCTGCGACATGCCGTATTTTGTAACTCTCAGCTTTATTGTGTTCACAATATCGCTCATCTCAAGCTGGTTGACTCTTTTCTCCAGCGAAATGGGTATCCTCACCCCGCCCTCGAACTCAAGCCCGAAGTGCAGTCCCTGCGTGACTATCAGGATGCACGCTACCGCTATCGCCGCAAGCAGCACCATTATCCTTGGCTCCCTGAGCAGTTTGCGGTAGTTCATTTATGCACACCCTTGGATTTCTTCTCAACATCCCAGAGGACCATCACTGCACTCATGCACCAAGTTGCAACTATGTCTCCGATCAAACCGAATGTTGCAACTGCTGCTATCTGGTAGTAGGTGGTTATCTGCGTGAAGATGGAAAGCACCAGCAGGACGGCGAACCCCAGTATGGAAACAAGAGACATCATAATCCCTGTCTTCATGGAATCATAAGCTCTGTCAGCTGGGCTCCCCTCCGCCCTCCTCATCACCCTTGTCGTCAGGAGTATTCCCGTTTCAAGAGAGAAGCCGATGAGCATGAGCAGCGCGGCTATTGAAGGTAGAGTCAGCGGTATCTGGAAGAGGCCCATCCCGCCAAGCGCTATAACTATGTCCACTAGTGTCCCGAGTATGACGGCGAGTGAGGGCACAAGCGACCGGAATATTATCACCACGATTACGCCCGTCAGAATGAAGGACCACAGCACAACCTCCTGCGTCTTGCTTAGGAAGAACTCGCTTAATGACGGGCTGACATCCTTAAGACTGAACTCGTTGATCTGCATCTGGGAGCTTATAACCCCCATTATCCTCTCCTTGTATTTCTGCTTTGCAGCTGTCGACACATTTGCAAGCAGGCTCTCAAGACTCTTTGTATCCGTGGCATTGCTCATGTCGATTCTACCAACAAAGAATTCATAACCAGCAACAACTGCACTTGCAGATGAGTTCATCTCCTCCCTTGCCTTTGGGAGTCTTGTCTGAGCTTCGGCAAGCCTCCTCTGCGCATCCTCCCTCTCCATCTGCGTTATGTTTGTCCTTTCAAGATCTGAGGTGAAACGCGAGATGTCGTACTCCAGCGTATTGACTTCCTCAACCTTGGAGTAGAAAATTCTCATGTCCTTCTCGCCTGCGGCTATCCTCTCGTTCTGCTCTATCTGTATTTCCACCTTATTCCCGAGAGGGCTCTGTACTGTTTCGATGGACACGTCATGCACGCCCAGCTCGTTCTTCAACGAGGTTTCCAGCGCATCCTTGTCGAATGAGCTGTTAGTCTGGATTGTGAGAAGCGTGCCTCCCCTCAGCTCAAGGCCTGTTGGGATTTTCCGCACAAATACAAAATAGAGTGACAGCAGTATGAGTACAGCGGGGATTATTATGAGTAGCTTGTAATTCTTTGATTTGTACGGATTCGGTATCTGCATCATTTCACTCTCATCAGGCATTTTGCGGGTTAGTAAGGTTTACAATATGGCTGAAAACGTTTAATAATGTAACTCCTAAATAATTGACTTATGAGCAGAATACTTATAACCGGCGGAGCCGGCTTCATCGGCAGCAATATTGCAAGAAGGCTTGTTGAGCTGGGGCATGAGGTTACTGCTGCTGATAACCTATTCCTTGGAAGGAGGGGCAACCTCAAAGGATTGAAGCTGAAATTCCAGAAGATGGATTTGAGGGATGAGAAGGAGACTGACAGGCTTTTCAGGAAAGGAAGGTTTGAATACGTCTTCCACGAGGCTGCGTGCAGCAGCGCCCCCATGTTCGACAACAACCCAAGGTATGCTCTGGACATCAACACGAGGGGATTCGTGAATGTCATGCAGGCTGCGAAGCAGACCGGGGTGAAGAGGGTTGTTTATGCAAGCACAAGCTCTATCTACCATGACCTGACTCCCCCCCAGGTGGAGAGCATGGTGGTGACGCCGGAATCGTTCTACACAATATCAAAATACTTCACTGAACTGTGCGCCAGACAATATCTGAGTGAGCATGGTCTGGAGAGCATCGGCATGAGGTACTTCTCTGTGTACGGCCCCAACGAGCTTCACAAGGGCAGGTATGCCAACATCATCTCCCAGTTCCTGTGGATTATGAGGAAGGGGGGCAGGCCCGTGATATACGGAGACGGCAAGCAGGGGAGGGATTTCACCTATGTGGATGATGTTGTAGACGCAAACATCAGGGCGATGAGGGGAGGAAAGCCTGGCGAAGTTTACAACATAGGCACTGGCAGCATAACCACGTTCAACGACGTTGTTCAGCTTCTCAATCTGTCCCTTGGCAAGAAGATAGCGCCGAAGTACGTCCCCAACCCAATACACAACTACGTCCCGCTCACAGGAGCCAGCATTGATAAAGCAAGAAAGGAGCTGGGGTTTGTGAGCAGGTACGAGCTGAAGGATGGGATAAGGAAGCTGGTGGAGTTCTATTCAAAGTAGAGCGGAGGGACGTACCTCAATTGTGAGAGCTGCTTCTCAAGCACGCTGGTCGCCCTTCCTATCTGGTCCAGGCCTGCCCGGCTGAGCTCGCACATGTCTGAAACTCCCTCGATTCTCAGAAGGATGTCGGCGCACATCTCCCTTGCAATGTTCCTGGCGAGAAGGGATTTGTCAGCTTCATCACCGCGGCAGGATATGTACGCAAGCTCCTGCACGGAATCGTGTATCTCCCTGAGCTTTCCGGCCGGTATGGGGTTCTTCCTCTTCCATTTTTTCAGAAACGCTAGCTGGACATGATTCATCAGTTCCAGGTTGTCCATTATCCTCCTGACCCTGCTTATATGCTCGCTTATGGGGACTTCCCTCAACTCTCCGGTCACCTTGAGAAGATCCTCCCTTCTTCTCTGCAGTCTCCTCTTCTCCCTCTCAAAGTCATTCAGCTCGTCCTTCAGCCTGTCCCTCACCTCAACGAGCTGGACCCCCTTTCCAACCCTCTGGATTTCAGCATCAACATTGGAGCTCAGCGAACGGCTTCCCAGAGCACCGCCCAGTATCCCAAGCGTGCCTGCTGCCCCTGCAATGAGCAATCCTCCGGAGCTCAGGGCAGCTGCCAAAGCCCCGACTGCTTCCACACCCGCAAGCGCAATCCAAAGCTTCCTTGCGTTATCAACCGACCTCTCAACATTCCTCCTGACAACATAGAAATCGCTTGATGCTTTGGGCAGATTCGACTCGGATATCTTCTTCAGGCTTTCAGCGACAACCCTCCTCTCCCTCTCAAGTTCCTCCATCCTCTTCTTTATGTCGCCAAGCTCCTTGGCAGCCAGCTTCCTGTCTACCCATCGTAATCCTTCTAGCCTCCCCTCTTCCGCAGGCTCCTCCTTAAAAAAAGCAACTTCCTCTTTGGCAAGCTGGGAGGGTTGCAACACTAGCACCCCTCTGCCATTTCCCATTCAGGTCGCCGAGGTATATTCTCCTCAGAAGTATTTAACCCTTACGGTTGAGTGGTGCATTTCGCTCTTACCTTGTCCAGAAGCTTGCCTGCATTGGTTTTAAGCAGATCCTCAGCACCCTCCCGAGTTTCATAGGAGCGGTCTCTGTGCGCTTTCTGGATGCCCCAGTCCAGAATGTATGTGGAGACGGAGCTGGCCGCAATATATGCAATTCCTCTTATTGCAACGTCTGCAGCAGCAACAGCAAACTCTAGGTACGGATATGGCGGTATAATCTGGCGGAGGAATGGTGGCACTTGCTGCAGAGGGAAGCCACGTATAAAACCTTCTGCAAATGAGGAGACTCCGTCAACAAGATGTTTGTAGGGGGAAGCCGGGTGGATTGTTGCCAAAAGCCCTGGGACTGAGCCTGCAATGCCCTCAAGCCTGCTCCCGGCAACGCTTGTCAGGCTCTGCTTGCTCCTGCGTTCTATTTCCGAGAAAAGCTCCTTTGTCTCCCTGACCAGTTTCCTGAGCTCCTTTTTCCTGCTCTTGTCATCAGTAACAGAAATTGCGTATTCCAGCTTTGAAACAATCTTCGAGCCATCCTCCTCCAGCTCCTCCAATGCAACTTGCCTTGCGAGCTTGAATGAGTTGCTGTCGCCCCTGTTCTTCACAAAGGCAGCGAACTCGGTTGCAAGCACACCAATTCCAAACCAAACATTTCCTCTGTTGAGTGCGAGCGCGCCGAATCCCACATCCGAGACCCCCGCACCTGCGTTAACAGCCCTGCTGGGCTGGGCATCCTCGGACAGCATGAAAAGATGCTCTATGTGGTCGTTGATTTCCTGCATTGTCGGCAGCGGGGTGTCGCTCACTGCATTGCTCCTCCTGAGCAGCGTTGAGATCAGGGTTCTTTCGTGCATGCCCCTTAAATCCCTCGCTATCCCAGAGTTTTCCTGCCTTGGAGACTCCTCCAACCCTCTCGTTATGCCGCTTTTCTGCATGGGTAAATTATGCATTCCAAGGTATAAAAGAGTTCATGTTAACTGCAGGGGGAGCAGCCAGAGCAGGTTCCACCTGGGATTGGCAGGACGTATGTGTTTGAAAGCCTCACCGCCAGCCTCATCGACTCGCCTGTCCCGTTGCTGAACTTCTCGAACTTGTAGCTGCTGCACGGCATATTGGGTTCAGATATGCACTGGTTCAGGGTAGGGACGAGGATGTCAAAAATACCGAAATAGTACAACGCACCTACCAGGAGGATGATTCCGGATATCACCCATGCGTAAGTAGTCAGAAACTCAACCGCAGTCTGGGCTCTCTTCATAGGACTACCACCTGGTAATTAGATATTTCCGTGCGTATTTAAATGCTAGCCCGGGCAGCCGTTGCAGCCGCCGCAGTTTGCATTGGCAGAGTTGTCTCTGTTGTTCTGTATGGTGTTCTGCGAGAATGTTGGTTTTAGGAAATCAGTTGTGTTGCAGTTAACTCCCCACAGAGTATTAGAGAGTACTTTATTCAGCGATACGGTCATGGTGGATTCGTTGAAGAGTATGCCGGTATGACTGTTGCCTGAAATGGTGTTGTTGCGTATAGTGCCCGGGTAGGCGAGATCGCAGTAGATTCCATAGACATTATTCGTTATCGTGCTGTTCACAACAGAGGCGTTGTATGACATACCCAAGTAAACTCCATAAGTTGTATCGGAGATGGTGGTGTTGGAGATTATGTTGTTGCAGAGGTCCTCAGAGGTCGACATATTAATTCCTGTAAAAGTCTTTGTAATAGTATTATTGAAAATGAAGTTTTTGCATGATGCATCAAGGATGTTTATTCCATAAAAGGTCGTGTTGTATATTGTGTTATTTCTAAAGGTGTTGTTTGATGAGTCAATTAGCCCCACAGCACCTTCCCGGTAGGGATCACTGATATTAGAGATTCTGTTGCTTAGTATCATGTTGCTATCCGATAACTGTTGTAGGTATATCCCTCTCTTGTTGTTGTATAGGCTGTTGCTTTCCATTCTATTATAAGATGATGATACCAGGCTTATGCCTGCATTTGAGTTGCGTATAGTATTTCTCAGCAGTGAGTTTCCATCGGAGTCAATAAGGTTAACCGAAGATGACGTTCCATTGTACAGTATGTTGTCATATATTAGATTATTCTGCGAGGAGACAAGAAACATGTGGACTGTGCCTGATTGATTGAAGAGAGTGTTGTTGTAGATAGAATTTCCGTTTGAATTCTTTAGGAGGATTGCACCGGCGTAGTCAAGGCTTCCTATACCTGTGAAGCTGTGTATTACGTTGCTGTGAATCTTGCTGTTGTTTGTGAATTGGAGGTATACTGCATCGGAATAACCTGCTATAGATCCAGGGTAGCCCCTAAGCACGCAGTTTTTGACTTCTATATTATTTTTGCCGTTTGCGTATATGGCGTAGTACTCCCCTGGGAAACCTGCGCAGCACCAGGAGATGGAATGGCCGTTGCAGTCGAGAGTGATGTTGTCAGCTCCGAAGGTTATGCATGTTGAGCTGTTGATCAGGTCGGCTGTCAGAATGATATTCTCGGTTATTGTGCCGCAGGTCGAGCGGGATACGTAGCAGTTGGGGCAGTCATCGCAGTCATCCATGTTACCGGAGAATACGTTTGCGGAGAAAGACGAACCCAGAGTATTGCCGGAGCACCGCACCCCGTAATACTCGCTGTTGCTTATTGTATTTGAGTTGACAGTCGAGTTGGAGTTTGACAGTTGCATGCCGTCCCCGCTTTCCGTCATTAAATCGTTGTACGTGCTGTTGTATATTTTATTTAGCGATATCGTATTGTCGCCGGATGAAACGCCTATTCCGATGCTGCAGTACCCGATTGTATTGTTGGTTATAGTATTATATGAAGAGAGTCCAACAGCTATTCCTTGGCTATGGCTGCCAACAGAGCCGATGTCTGTCATTCTGATCCAGTCGCTTCCGTATATGATGTTGTCTCTGAGGTTATGCAGGCCCACTCTGCTGGTATAAGGCGCCCAGGCATTCCACGGATAGGGTCCGGACATGGCGATTCTAATCCCAGTATCCGTAGCATATATCGTGTTGTTGGAAACGGTGCATCCCTGCGAGTATTGCTCGAGGCGTATTGCGTCGTTTGTTACGTTGTATATGGTGTTGCCGGATATCGTGCAGCCGTTTGTCTGGAAGTCGTCGTAAGCAGTGCCTCCAAAAGATATGCCGTAGCCGTTTAGCCTTGTGATCGTGCTGTTCTGCACCTTAGCGAAATCCGTCTTTAGGATGATGCCCGACGCACCCTTGAACGCAAAATCTACGTATGCTCCTGACATATCGAATGTAGATCCGCGCTCGGCTATGAAAACAAACCCTCCAGCGCAGCCGCCCCCGCAGCCTGGGGGATCCGGCGCTATGGCGCTTATGTTGACGGGGCATCCGCCATCGCTCCTCGTGATGAGAGTACCGCCACTGTTTATGTAAAGGCCGTTGGATTCGTGGAACCAGTCACTGCTCATGTTCATCGTGAGGTTCATGCATTTGAGGGTCAGCCTCCCTCCGTTTGTTATGTTGATGCTCGCATCTGTTGGTATTAGAGTAACGTTATGGCATTCGATAGTAGTATCGACAACCCAGTCATCCAGTAGTATTACCGGCATGCCGCGGTTCACAAGTTTCGACGATCTGTAGCTCAACCCCAGCTCAGGTACAGTCACCTTTCCAGTCACATTGACGTCTTCTATCTTATCATCGGAGAATATGGAGGTGGTATCACCTGAGGAGTCCGTCTTGTTTGAAGCTGGATTCAAGTTCGCTGTTCCAGATGCGTTGTGGGAGAAACTCACGTTGTAGTCGCACACGGCATTTCCATATTTATCCTCAATATGAGCTTTCACAAGAAAGTCGTTCCCGCATGGGAAGGGATCACGGGTTGAGGTGAGCACTATTGATGAGGGGGTGTAATCCAGAACAGTTGAGTTCCTGAGCGTTATCCCCAAATCCGGCATGTACAGCGTTGCATTCACCCTGACCCTCTCGCTGTTGAGCATGCTGTCGTAGAATGTGGTTGATGCCTGCCCCATATCGTCAGTCAATGCAGACCCTGGGGTGAAGCTTGCAATCCCGTTTGCGTTGTGGGAGAATATGACCTGCATGTCCTTGATGAGGTTGCCCTGCTGGTCCATCACAGTCGCTGTAATCTGTGAGGTGTTGCTGCAGGGAGCCGTAAGGGAGTGGCTCAGGGCTATGGTGGACGGCACGTAGTAAAAGCTCACGGTTGTTGAGTTTGAGAGGATGGCTGCAATTGCTGTCACTGTTGCAACTCCTGCGGTTGAGGAGGTGAGCGTGACCCGTGCTATTCCATTGGAGTCAGTCACTGCAGAGTAGCTGCTGAGCTTTCCAATTGGGGTGGAGGTGAAAACAACCTCCATGCTGCGCATCGGGTTGTGGTTCTTGTCCCTCACAGTCGCGGTTATATTTGAGTAGTGCACTCCATCAGGGGCGACAAGAGAGGGGGATGCATTAATTGTTATTGAGGCGGGTGGTGGACAGTCGATTGCACATATCGTTGGGTTCTCCCCTATGGATGAGCCGCATATCCCGTCCCCGCAGTACAGTGTCGGGGAAAAGCCCTCAACAGGGGTGACTGCTGTTCCTTCTGAGGTGTAGTTTGAGGCAAGCGTGCAGTTGCCGGTCTGCAGGTAGTTGGGGTCTGTGAGGCAGTTCCTGTAGACAAGGTCTGCCTGCAGCCTGACGTTCTTCCCCATCTGGGGGATGACCTCCTTGTCAGGTATCTCAACTATGCAGGTGAAGCTGCCCCCTTTCTTGATGATGTAAGGCGCCTTGGGGGAGCAGTTCCCCACGTAGGTGTTCTTGCCCGGCTTGCCTATGTTCTCAACCTGTATGAGCATCGCCCCGTCAGGCAGGGAGATGTCGTAGCCCAGGTCGTTGGAGAGCTGCGTTATCACTCTGATGGTGCCTGTCGTCTGGTTTATCTCAAGCTTGTGAGACGTGCACGGCAGGCCTGGCTCAAAGGTGCACTGCCTCGGCACAAACCTCAGCGGGTCAAACGCTCCGTAGTAAAGCAGAACTGCAAGGAGGATGATGAGCCCTACCAGCACCCAGCCGTAGGTGGTAAGAAATTCAACAGCTGTTTGGGCTTTTTTCATATTAACCACTTATGTATCATGACAGTGGTCAGCGCAATAGGTACCACATAGGGGGCTGTGGCAGTCTATACCACAGCTTATATAGGTGTTTGGACCACTGAAAATCGGGGTTCCGCATGCATCACATCTAATTCCATATGCACTATCTCTTATTTCGTTTTTTGATATTAATAGGTTGGTGGATTCGTCACCTCCAGTAATAAGTATGCCGTAACCAGTAAGTTGGGCGATTTCATTCTCCTCTATACGTGTGTCGTTGCAATCATCAACAGCTATCCCAATCTGGAACTTCCAATCAGGAACTCCAGTGATATTGTTTTTAGATATGTTATTCCCCACGGAATCTTGAATGAACACACCCACCATGGTACCTTCGCTTACAGCGAAACCGACTGTTTTGTAGGTGTTGTTGTATATCTGATTGTAATGTGAATTGAGAAGGAAGGCTCCCATGCTCGTAGCCATGAAGGTGTTCTGGGAGATATTGGTGTAATTTGAGTCTTCAAGTCGAACACCTCCGACACCACTATCATAGCAGGTATTGTTGAAAATTAGATTATTTACTGAGAGATTTAGGTATATATCGGCCAAAGACCCTTGCATACCATCTGACAATACGTTATTTATTATTTTGCTGTTTGTTACATTCTGGAATTTTATTGGGGCTGTTGGGAAGTATGTGACATTGCAATTCTTCACAGTTATGTTCTTTTTTGATTGTGCGTATATGCCATATGAATTTGATGTACCGCTGCCAGGACCTTCTATTGAATGTCCTGCGCAGTCCAGCACAATGTTGTCAGCTCCGAAGGTTATGCATGTGCCTGAGGTGGTGAGGTCTGCTATAAGCACGGAATTTTTAGTGATGGTGCCACAGGTAGAAAGTGCGGCATCATAGCAATGGGTTTGACACCATGTTCCCGAAGTGTCGGTGCAGTCGACTGAATTGCTGGAATAGTAATTTCCTGATAAGGTTGGTTGAGAATTGGAACCACAGAAGATTCCATCTAGAGTATTACGTGCTATAGTATTATTGGAGACTGGGGTAGTATCTGAAAATATGCTAATACCGTATGAATTGTTATAAACGGTATTGTTTGCTACGGTGCTAGTTGGTGAGAAGAGATCGATATGAATTCCGCTTCCGCTGTAAATTGAGACGGTATTATTTGAAACAATGTTATTTTGCGCTCCGGGTGGAGATCCTCCTGCAATCGAAATACCATAAGTGCCACCTACCGGGGAGGCATTGTAGACAACATTATTATATACTCTATTCTGATTCGACCACCCTCCCACTGTTATACCGTAAGTATTGTTGTATACTGTATTCCCTGAAACGATGTTGTTTGATGATGAAGAGAGGAAAATTCCATAGATCCCTAGGGATACCGTGTTGTTTGTTATGCTGCTGGAGCCAGAACTTAGCAGTTTTATACCTGCAGAAGCACCCGTAGAATAATTTTTGACAATACAGTTTCTTATCTGGATGTTGTTTCTCCCTTCTGCGTATATCCCATACGCATTTCCTGAGCCACCAACACGTGTTATCGAATGTCCTGCGCAGTCCAGCACAATGTTGTCAGCTCCGAAGGTTATGCATGTGCCTGAGGTGGTGAGGTTTGCACCGAGGACTGAGTCGGTTGTTATAGTCTTGCATAAGTTAGTGTCGCCAGTTGGGGGTGAGCAGGAGGCGCAGTTCAGGCAGTTCTGCGTGTTGCCCGCCAGCCAGTTGTCCGAGATTGTTGGCTGGGTCGTGTAGCTGTAGCAGTGTATCCCGTAGGTGTTGCTCACTATGGTGTTGTTCGTGATGCTGGTGGGGTAGTTTGATGACGTGAAGTTTATCCCTGTCCTCGTAGCGCTTATGATGTTATTCTTGATGACCAGATTGTTCGCCCCTTCGGTGTATATGCCATAAACCGGACCGCAGGAATCTCGGATGCTCCAGAAGGTGTTGTTCTCTATTCTGACTGCCGTGGATGGCGCGTAGGTGTTGTTTATGTATATTGCGTATGAGCCGAATACCTTGAAGGTGTTGTTTGAGATTAGAAGTGTGGAGGAGTCTGAATAGAGACTGCGGTCGTGACAGCTCCAACTGCAACCTGTTCCACTGCATTTGTAATAACCAATGGTGTTCAGGGAGATGTTGGCGCTTGAGCGGTAGGCGTATATCCCGAGGTCATAGCCAGGAGAGATTGTGTTGTTGATTATACTACTCCCTCCAGAATTCTCCAAGTAGATATTGTCGATTTTTGGGCTGTTCAATACTTTGGTTTCTGGGGCGTTTGGTAAGTAGAGTGTAACTGAGGAAGCAGATGGACCACTCGCGTTGACATTGAGCCACACTATTGTATTGTTTCTTGAAGTGTGGTATAGCCATGGAATGAACGAGGTTATCTTGTGATAGCATCCGTAGATGCTGATGTCGGAGAAGAGGTTGTTGTTGGAGTTATCAAACATTATCTCTCCGGCAGTGCTGCCGGGATAGCACCACCACGTCTGGAGGGAGTTGTTTCTGAATACATTGTTGTTGGATGATAACATGACAATCTGGCTTGGACCGGTGTTATATTCGCTGGTGTTCATCTCATTATTCTCGAAAGTGTTATTATCCGCATAGAACATGAAAACTCCGTACATGCGAGAGTTCTTTATCCTGTTATTCGATATCACGTTGCGGTCTGATGAACTCAGGTCCACTCCTTCATCACATTCATCTATGTAGTTGTTCAGGATGTAGTTGTCTGTCGAAGATTGGAGCTTTATGCACGGGCCGGAGTAGGCGGTTATCATCGAATCGCCAGTGAGGTAGTTGCCTGAGATGGTGTTGTTGTAGGAGTAGTTGAGCCAGAAGGTGGGGTTGTATGTCCCATCGCAGCCTCCAGAGGATGGAGGGCAGGACATCCCCAACAGAACGTTCACTGTGTTGTTTGTTATTACATTTCCATTTGAATTGGTCAGAAGCAATCCGGTGAAGGGATAGTCAAAGGAATTTCCGCGTATCGAGGTGTTCGAGGAGCGGTTCAGTATTATGGCTATGGGCTGGTAAGAGATCGCGGCTATGATGTTGTTCTCAATGATGGTGTTGTTGATGCTCACGAAAAGACCGGTTCTGTAATCGATGATGTCGTAGAGATGGCCGCCGTCATGCGGGGAAGTGATGTACCCACAGCCGCGCATGTAAGAATTCCTCATCTCGAAGCTCTCGGCATTGGGTTTCACCCAGAACGTGTAGTGCTCCCATGAACTGGGAGTGAGAGTTGAGCGATCTCCAGTTGTTGCGGGGTTGTTGTCCTTATCTGATATGAGAAAGCGGCTCTTCCTGTTCATAAAAACTCCGCGCTCACCGTCGTATGAGCTGTCCAAAACCAAAGTCACATTCCTGAATGTGAGGTCGCCCCACTTCTTTATGTAACTTATTTCTACAGATATGTTCAGGTCTCCCTTTAGAGTTATGACAGCATCCTCGCATACAACTTTTTTGTCAATTATCCAGTCCCCCATGACCGGAGCATTGCAGGCCTGGCAACTTACGGCATTGACAACTGTTGAATTTGAAAGATGCACTCCATACTCATCTAAATCAAACTTTGCTGTCACATTCACACTTTCAACCTTGTTATCCATGAGGTAGGAGATTGCATATCCGCCATCATCTGTGAAGCCTCTGTCGGGGCTAAGGCTGGATGTGCCAGTAGCGTTGCTTGAAAAGCTTAATTCACTATTGATTACTGGCCTATTCATAGAATCTACTACCTGTGTTATGATATAAGAACCGCTCCCGCAAATTCCGAAATACCTGTCATAAGCACCCATCAGAATTGCTGCTGGAATATCCTGGAACGTCACATTCGTTGTGTTTGCTATGTAGGCTATTGCAGTCACCGCAGCTTTGCCGGGGGTATTTGATGAAAGTTGAACTGTGGCAACTCCAGAGAGGTTTGTTACTGCTGAGACTCTGCTTAATTTTCCGATTGGTGTTGATATAAATACAACTTCTACATTGTTCAGAGGTCCACTCACACCGAGCACTTTTGCAGTTATTGTTGATTTACTGTTTCCATCAGGAGACACGATTGTTGGACTCGCGGTTAGTAACAATGCAACTGGGGGCGGGCAGTCCACAGGGCATGTTGTCGGGTTCTCCCCTATGGATGAGCCGCATATCCCGTCCCCGCAGTACAGTGTCGGGGAAAAGCCCTCAACAGGGGTGACTGCTGTTCCTTCTGAGGTGTAGTTTGAGGCAAGCGTGCAGTTGCCGGTCTGCAGGTAGTTGGGGTCTGTGAGGCAGTTCCTGTAGACAAGGTCTGCCTGCAGCCTGACGTTCTTCCCCATCTGGGGGATGACCTCCTTGTCAGGTATCTCAACTATGCAGGTGAAGCTGCCCCCTTTCTTGATGATGTAAGGCGCCTTGGGGGAGCAGTTCCCCACGTAGGTGTTCTTGCCCGGCTTGCCTATGTTCTCAACCTGTATGAGCATCGCCCCGTCAGGCAGGGAGATGTCGTAGCCCAGGTCGTTGGAGAGCTGCGTTATCACTCTGATGGTGCCTGTCGTCTGGTTTATCTCAAGCTTGTGAGACGTGCACGGCAGGCCTGGCTCAAAGGTGCACTGCCTCGGCACAAACCTCAGCGGGTCAAACGCTCCGTAGTAAAGCAGAACTGCAAGGAGGATGATGAGCCCTACCAGCACCCAGCCGTAGGTGGTAAGAAATTCAACAGCTGTTTGGGCTCTTCGCATCATAATCACCTATGTGCAAGGTTGTATTTAAACACAACTCTAGCAGGATACTTTCGTATACATATATTCAGCATATTATTACCATATGAGTCTAATCCCATATATAATCGCTCCAGATGTAAAGTCTCAGTATCGCAGCTGAATGATTGTACACCACTATCCTGTCTGTCTTAGCCACCGCCTTTGCTGTTACATCGCTGTACTGTTTTCCAGCCCGTACGGCAGTCCCGTTTAAGATCACATTATTCTCAACGCTGTTGTTGAGATATATCAGTTCGACATAAAAATCATACTTCGGTCTGAGATTTGCCCTTACGAAAGAGTAGTTGACAAGCGACATCCGGCTGAACTTGTACAATTTGTCAACCGAGATTACGTTGGTGTCCCATCCCTCAGTAAGCCCGATCTGCCGGATGCTGCTCCATGTGTTTTGGTTGGTTATGTTAACAGAGTTATTCCAATCAGTTGGGATGCCGGGCGAAATCAGCAAATCGCCAAGCTTCGCGGACTCCTGGATCACTACGTCCTTGTTCTCCGACATGTTGGTTCTGGCGCTCCACCAGAAGAAGGCGAGTATTCCCATTGCTATAACAAAAAGGATTGAGCCCACTATCAAGTCATAGGACCAGACCTGCCCTCTCTTCCATTTGTTCAGTATAGACATGTAAATCTTTTTTTAAAAAATGATATTTAAACGTATTGGTTATTCATGGGGTTAGCGAGGTGAGCAGGAAACCTAATACGCTTTTAGTGGTGGGACGAGAGTGAATATATAATTCGGAATTTTCCAGCAGGCTTCTCTGTCCTTAGACTGGCTTTTCACTGGAAAGTTACCCCCCTTCATGAGGTTTATGAGGAGAAAATCAACTCAGATAATCACCTATGAGAGCGTACAAATTCCGGACATATCCATCAAAGAAGCAAGAAAAGGAAATGAGAGAACAGAATTACGGCAAGCAAATCAATGATGCAGGGTGGAATATGTTTGCAAACATGCTTGCATACAAGGCGGAGGGAGCTGGATGCAGGGTGGTGTTTGTGAACCCTGTGAATACAACCAAGGAGTGCAGCAGCTGCGGAATAATAACTGAAAAGACCCTTTGGGATAGGATACATAACTGTCCTTTCTGCGGTCTGAATATCGACAGAGATTTAAATGCTGCACGTGTTATACTCAAAAGAGCTACCCCTGGGCAAGGGGGAAGTAACGCTTCTGGAAATGCAGCAAAAGCTGCGTCTGTGAAGGAAGAAGTCCATACCTATCGATAGGTGGAGCATGCCACGAAACGTTTATATACAAATAATCTCTATACTTATAACAGTTTTCTTATAACAGTTTTCTTATAACAGTTTTACAGAGGTGCTTATAAATGGAATCAATAATTCAGGAAGCTCTCAAGGAATCCACCAACCAGGTGGGCGAGGATCTGTCCATACCAAGGATAGTCGTCATGGGCGTGGGCGGAGCAGGTTGCAATACGATAAACAGGCTTGCGAAAGTCGGCATAAGGGGGGCTGAACTCATAGCGGTAAACACGGACAAGAAGCACCTCTCGATCATATCGGAAAGCGCGAAGAGGGTCCTCATAGGTCAGAGCATCACGAGGGGACTTGGCGCTGGCGGATATCCTGAAGTTGCATTGAAAGCCGTTGAGGCATCAAAACAGGAGCTTGAGACAATACTTGCCGACACGCACCTCCTTTTCATCGCGGCGGGCATGGGAGGCGGCACAGGGACAGGAGCAGCGCCTGCCATAGCGGACATAGCAAAGCAGCAGGGTGCGATTGTTGTGGCAATGGTCACTTATCCTTTTGAGCTTGAGAGAGCCCGGTTGAAGAAGGCAGAGGCAGGCATAGAGTCACTGAGGAGGGCTGCTGACACGATTGTTGTGATAGACAACAACAGGCTTGTGGAGTTCTTCCCCAACCTCCCAATAGACAGGGCATTCAACGTTGCGGATGAGATAACCGCCAGGGCGGTGAGAGGGATAACCGAAACGATAACCACTCCTAGCCTGATAAACATCGATTTTGCTGATGTAAGGTCGATAATGGGAGGGGGAGGAGTCTCAATGATAGCTGTTGGTGAAGCTAAGGGGACGGACAGGGTGAAAGAGGTGGTAAAGAACACGTTGCACCACAGGCTGCTTGATGTGGATTACAGGGGGGCAACGGGCGTATTGCTGCACCTGACAGGGGGAGGCGACATGACCCTCGGTGAGGCGAATCAGATAGGTGAACTGCTTACCGAGGAAGTGGAGCCAACCGCGAATGTCATATGGGGTGCGAGGCTGGACGGCAACTACGAGGGCAGGATAGAGGCGATAGCGATATTCACCGGCATAAAGAGCCCGTATGTTGTCGGAAGACCCAAGAGAGGAAGTGAGTGGAGCCTTGGCGAAATCTGATTACTGCCAAGCCCACGGAAGAAGATTTACGAAGAAGAAGAAAAACATTAGGAAAGCCAATACTTTCAAGATTTTATCACTTTTTATTACAAGCGCAAGTATCCTGTAGCCGTCAAAAGGCGGTATTGGGAGGAGGTTTACAGAACCAACCAGGAAATTGAGCACGAAAGTAAGCCCTATGAAATTGTAGAAGAATCCAATCCACCAGTTGCCGGGCATGCTTGAAATTTCCTTTATCCATCCACTTGCGGTGCTGTTTGTGAAGGCAAGCACACTAATCCCGATCTTTCCGTTCTTGTCTGCCCTGATCGAGAAGACGCCTGAGTCTGTTTTTATGGTCACGTTGTGATCAGGTTTGGTAAGGCTTGATATTTTTGAGAAGTTGTCAAGGCTGCGTATCTGAACACCGTTCCATTCCTCCATAATCATGCCGTTCTTCAAGATTCCGTATGCCGGATAGCCCGGCACTGTGTTGTAAATCATCACGTATTCCTTGAAGAACGAGGCAGGCGGCGGATTGCTTGTGAATATGGTTAGGTAATAGATTAGGAACAGAACGAAGAATATCATGGATATTATCAGGTTGGCAGAAGAGCCTGCAGCCAGGACATTCTTCTGCTTCTCAGGATCGCTTTTCTGCAGTTGCTTCTCATCAGGTTCAACGAAAGCGCCTATTGGCAGGAACCCGAAAAGCACCAGCCCGCTGTTCTTCACCCTTATCTTCTCAACCCTTGCGAGTATTCCGTGCAACACCTCATGGAAGAACAGCAGGACTGCAAGCGACAGCACGCCCTCAACAAAGGGCAGGTTGATTCCGGGTATGATGGGCATCGCGCCAGGGGTTATTGCGTTAAGCGCTCCTGCGTTACCGGCAGAGCTGCCTGCGAGGGAAAGCAGTTTCATCAGGATGCTGTAGAGTATTATGAGACCGTAACCTGCGAAACTTATGACGCCGGACAGGGAGAACCCTCCTATGAGTATTGAGAAGAACACCCCGTAGTAGAGCAGCATTCCGACAACACTCGGCTGCGATGCTACAGCAGCCTGCACGCCATACAGCGTTGCGGGGAGCTGTATTATCTCCCTTGCAACCGGCAGGACTGACGGGAGAACGAAGAGCGTTGACAACATCAAGACCAGCATGGATATGTTGAACGTTCTCTTCGGGATTTGTTTGAAGAGTATGGCAGAGCTCGCCCCGAATCCCATGACCATCCCGAATGTTGCAATGTCCCTCCAGAATCCCGGATTCCATCTTGCAATCCTGTCAAGAGATTTCTTCCCTCTCTCTGTTGAAAGTATCAGCAGCCCCTTCTCCCCATTCAGGTTTAGCAGCTTCTGCAGCGACATCCCGCAGAGGAAGAGCAGCACTGCACAGATTATGAATTTTATTATGCCATGAAGCGGGTTCACCACCACCTCGTAAAACGCTAAAATTGACAGCAGTGTTGTGAGAGCAGCAAGGAATTTTTTCATCATAATTTAATTGCAGGGAACCATTAATATAATATTGTTTTTTGTGAGGAGCTCAGTGAATATTATATATCTTTAAGTCCAAAGTAGTATTCATGGATTGCGAGATGTGCGGAGCCGAGGAGGCCGGCTTCTTCATTCTTATTGAAGGTGCAAAGCTTCACGTTTGCGGACGCTGTGCAAAGCACGGCAAGGTTCTCTCGGCCCCAACTCCATTGCCGCAGAGAAGGGTGGCATTTGAGAGGGAGAGGCCGGAGATTGACATCGTTGCTGATTTCGGAAGCAGGATAAAGGAGGCCAGGGAGAGGATGAAGATAGAGAGGAAGGTGCTTGCCGAACTCGTTAATGAGAAGGAGTCTTTCCTTGAAAGGATAGAGGGTGAGAAGACGATCCCCAATGAATCCCTGGCAGTCAGACTGGAGAGAGCACTGGGCATAAAACTCTTTGAGGAAGTGAAGGAGGAACATGTGGTGATAAAGAAGGACAAGAAAGGCGGACTGACTCTTGGGGATGTAGTTGTTGTCAAGAAGAAGTAGTTGATGAAATGGGAGTGGAGCTTGGCGAGCTTGTCCAGAAGGATGAGATAACTCTGGAGGCTCTGAGTGGGAGGGTTATCGCGGTGGATGCGTACAATGCACTATACCAGTTCCTCTCCATAATAAGGCAGCCTGATGGGACCCCTCTGATGGATTCGAAAGGAAGGATAACAAGCCATCTCTCAGGAATTTTCTACAGGACTGCGAAGCTCATCGAGGCAGGGATCAGGCCTGCCTACGTTTTTGACGGGGAGCCGCCCAAGCTCAAGAGAAGCGTTCTGGAAGGCAGAAAGGAGGTCAGGGAGAAGGCTGAGGAGAGATGGAAGGACGCCCTCAGGAGAGGGGAGCTTGCTGAAGCAAGGGTGTACGCGCAGGCTTCCTCCAAGCTGAGCAGGGAGATGGTTGAGGATGCAAAGAAGCTTGTCGAGCTGATGGGGCTTCCGGTTATACAGGCGCCTGGCGAGGGGGAGGCGCAGGCCGCGTTTCTCGCTGAGAGGAATGTTGTCGATGCATGCTCGTCACAGGATTACGATTCGCTGTTGTTCGGGGCGCCCCGGCTTGTGAGAAACCTCACAATGAGCGGCAGGAGGAAGCTCCCTAGGAAGGATGTTTACGTGGATGTGAGGACAGAACTTGTTGAGCTGGGTAGAAGCCTCAAGGCACTTGGAATCGACAGGAAAGGGCTCATCTGGATCGGCATCCTGGTTGGGACGGACTTCAACAGCGGAGTGAAGGGGATAGGGCCGAAGAAGGCATTGAAGATCGTTGCAGAAAGCAGTTCGTTTGAGGATGTTTTCGGCAAGTTCCGCGGGGAGATTGATGCCGATCCCTCGGAAGTTGAGGGGATATTCCTGCATCCGGCCGTTGACGAAAACTGCAAGGTTGATTTCGGAGAGCCCAATGCCGAGGGAGTTGTGAAGTTTCTCTGCGGGGAGCACAGCTTCTCAGAGGACAGGGTCAGGAACACATTGAAGGTGATGGTGAAAGTTTTAACTGAGAAAACAATGCAGAGCAGCCTTGGGGACTGGTTCGGCAGGTGAAAGAAGGTTAATATAGTGGCTGTAATATAGCATATTATATAATGGTGGGCTGATGGATATAGAGAAGTACAGGCACCTAGTGCTGTTCGTATGTTTTGCGCTAGCGGCTGTGGCGGTATGGGTTTTCACCAACTACCCCCTTTATATGCCTGCACTGCTCGTCCTGGCTGCGGCAATGCCTTTATTCGTGAGACAGTTGAAGAGCAGGCCTGTGAAGATGCTGTCCTACCTCTCTCTGGGATTTGTAAGTTATCTTACAGTTGCTGAATCGTTCATTGTGCCTGCGGGGAGTGAGGAGCTGCTGTTCTCCTTCCTCCCATTTCTCCTGTTCGCGATAGCCAATGCAATTGGGGTCATCATAGGTTATTCTGACTCCCATATATTCGGGGGGGTTTATTGCGTCGGCTCAGTGCTTGCCCTGCTGTACGGAAAGGGCCCCGTGGATTTCGTGAGCATAGACAGGTTTGTGATAGGGATCATCCTCTTCACCTGCTCCTCTTTCACATTCGTCCACCTAATCTCCAGGAACGAGAAGCCGAGGGATTCGGTGTTCCCGCTCGTATCCGGTTGCGTGATTGCAGCGATCCTCCTCACCGTCATGTTCTCGCTGAGGTTCTTCAACATGGACATGCTGTACCAGGGCAGGTTTGATGAGATATCAAGAAAGGTCTCGCCGCTTTTTATTAACATGTTGTGGCTTTCCCTTGTTTCAAACGGTTTTGTGATACTCGTTGGTCTCATAGCGCACGACCTTACCATGTACGCTTTTGAGCTCAGAAGGGAGATAAGGAACGGCGATGTGCTGTATTACAAAGGGGTTCCAAAGGAGGAGAAAAGCGAAGAGGAGGGAGAGGAGGACTCATTCTCATCCATCATACTGAGGCTGAGGAAGTTCATCCAGGATTTGCCGGAGTACGACAGCTCCGCAGCGTCAAATGTCCTTACAAGATTCGATGCGGAATTTAATTCTCTCTCATTACAGTATGGGGACGGCTCAAAGGAGAAGGCAAAATCCCTGCTTGCAAAAGCGAAGAGGATGGTGAAGGAGCTGACCGAAAGCGAGGAGCCAAGAAAGCCGCCAAAGCTGTCCTTCAAGAAGTCTGACATGATAGAGCTGCCCAGGAACACAACCCTGCTGGTGGAGGGTCCGATAGGGAGCAGGAAGGAGGAATGTTGCCTGCGATTCCTAAAGCTGGAGCTGCAGAGAGGCAAGAAGGCTGCCATATGCTCCTACGAGCCTGAGGCTGAGCTGCAGTGGTTCAACGAACAGGAGAGGAGCAGGATTGGTCTCTTCAAGGTGGAGCCGAACATAACAGAGATGTCGCTAACAATAACAAAGGCAGTTGAGAGCAAGCCAGAGATAGTATACTTCAACATACTGTACAAGCTGCTGCCTGCGTATTCATCTGATGTGCTTGCCGAATTCATCAGCAGCAACCTGAAGAAGCTTAAGAAAGCGGGTATAACGGGCATATTCGTGATGGAGAAGGAGATGATATCCACCCAGATGCTATCGACAATCGAGAGCCTCTTTGACGGGGTGGTTGAATTCCAGATAAGGGAAGAAGGTGATGAGCTTGCCGCATACTACAGAGTAAAGGAATTCAAGCTTAAGGAGTTTGAGACTAACTGGAAGGAATTCAAGTAAGGTGAAAATATGGAGAAGATAAAAACAACGATAAGGGGGCTGGATGTGCTGCTGGGAGGCGGCATTCCACTCCACTACAATGTTTTCCTGTGCGGCGGACCCGGAACCGGCAAGACCAGCCTCTCCATGGAGTTCCTCTACAGGGGGGCTCTTGTGGGGGACAACGGGCTCTTCCTTTCTCTTGAGGAGGATACGGACTCGCTGATAGATAATGCGACCGCGACGTTCACCAAATGGGCTAAATTCAACCAGTTGATAAAGGAGAAGAAGCTCACAGTGCTCACACAGGAATCGTACATACATGTGGACATGCCTGAGACAGGAGTAAGTCCGTACTACACATTCAACAAGCTTCGTGACAAGATAAACGAGGTAATAGAGGACAGAAAGGTGAAGAGGGTTGTGATTGACTCCGCTTCAATCCTGAACCTGTTCTTTGACAACGATCTGGAGTACAGGAGGACTCTCCTCAACCTCCTCAGGGACCTGAAGAAGAAGGGCTGCACTGCCATGCTCACCGCGGAGCTGCAGAACGTGAACAGGGAAACCGTGAGATTTGCAGTTGAACACTTCGTTGCTGACGGCGTGATACTGCTCTACCTTCTGGAGCAGCAGGAGAGGAGAATATCTGCGATAGAGGTTCTTAAGATGAGGGGAAGTGACCACTCCAAGGTTCTGACTCCATTCAAGATAACCCCGAGCGGCATTGAGATTTTCGTGGGGGAGAGGGTCTACTAGCCTGCGAGCGGATGGGATGGACAGAAGTGTTGTGTTATCATTACTGGGTTTGCTTCTCATAATTGCGGTGCTAGTGGATACGCTTTCCTTAAGCTGGTTCAGTGACAGATGGAAGGTTGATACAACGGCAAGCTTGGTTAACAACGGCAAGGGAAGCATCCGCGACATAATAACCCCGCCGGAGACAAGGATTGTCGAGTACGAGGGCAGGAGCATTATACTGCTGGACAGCACGAGCGCCAGTGACGAAAGCATGCTGTTTGCGGAGGACAGATTCAGAAACGCGCTGGCAGCTGACGACAGGCTGCTTCTGTACACGGGAGATAACGGCGTTAACGCGGTCATCGCATCCCCCTACTTCAACGAAGCAGAAGTGAAGATGTTGAGCAGTGATGAGAAAGTGCTCAGACCCCTCAAGAGCGCATACGCCTTAGGGATAACAAACATATCATACCTCGATGCATGGGACCCGACAAACGCAAAAATGGAGACTGCCGCCGTTGGAACTTCGTGGGTTACGCTGCTTGTCCCATATGATGCGACGTCTGAGAATCTGTCGCTTGTTAGTGAATCAGCGGAATTCGACAAGATTCTGGAGAGCAGCATGAAGATTAAGGAAAAATCTCTGTTGCTTTATCACCCCTCAAAGAGCAGTATGAAGGTGGTGATTCCTCTCAACTTCACTGACGCGGAGGTCAGAATGCTCGCAAAGAACACTGCAGTGAAAACTGCCCTTGATATGGTCGAAGTCGAAGCTGGCAGAGTGATTAAGCTTGAGGAGACGCGGGAATTTGAGAGCATCAATCTGGCGCGTCTCCCCTACGAGCCAAACACAAGGGTATACGTGTCGTTGAACATAAGGGGCGAGCTGGGCTTCCTTTCGGAGGATATTCTGATATACCTCGCGATATTCGTGGTCGTCCTTGTCATTCTGTACGTGCTGTACACGATCCTCATGACTTAGACTTCTCAGCCGCCAGATTATTCACCCTGCTTCTCAAGTCAGCATGGCTGGAGAACAGTGTCGCAAATCTTGAGATGGTGTTCGGAGTCAGGTTATGCCTATCTATCTTCTTCAGCGCGGATACCAAGTCGTCTGCATACCCCATCTCAGCTGCCGCGGAATCAGCCTCAAACTCGAACCTCCTCATCATCCACATGGTTGTGAGGAAGGCGATTGCAAGAGCAATGTAGGGGGCAGACAGAGTAAGGAGCTCGCGCATGGCGCTGAGATCCGCAACTTCGAGCAGCAGGCCTGCTATGACGAAAAGCGCTATGACGCTGCATGCGATTATCAGGTATCCGAAAACGGTTTTCATCACGTGCTTCTTGTTGACATGCGCCAGCTCATGCGCTAGTATGGCCTCAAGCTCCCTCTCCTTGAATTTCCTTTTGTCAAGCATTGTTTCGAATATGAATATCTTCACGTTGTTCCCGATCAAACCTGTCTGGAACGCATTGGCGAGGTTTGAGCCGGCAGAGGGTATCACGCGTATTGTGCCGACGTTGTAACCGAATTTCTCCGCAAGGCTCTTTATCCTGCCCTTCAACCTCCTGCTCCTTATCTCGCCGCTCTGGCTTGTTATCTCAACAAACCTTGGGAACACGACAAGCCCGGCGACTGAGAAGAACACCAGCAGGAACAGGACTGCCAGAGCAGAAACCACGCTGAAGCTCATGTACCCGAATAGGTTCTGCATGTTGATCAGGACAAAAAGTGAGATGAGCGTGAGCAATGCGCTGCCAGCCGCTATGAGAATGGACTCCTTGTATCTTGAGATGAGGAATCTTTCCCTGCTGATTTTTACCAGCCCGTAGTCCTTCAGCAGGTTGGTTGATGACCAGATATACGACAGGGTTGGGAGCAGGATTGGGATGATGAATATCATGTAGATAGCCGCTGGGAACAATGAGAATAGGAGTGAAAGCTGGATCAGCAGCGGGAACAGGACTGCGGCAAGAATGGCGGTGAGAATTACGTTTTTGGAGTATTCCTTCTGGAATCTCTCACTCTTCCCCTTCCCTTTTGAGGTGAAGTAGGATAGGACGGACATCCAGCATATGAGGGCGAGCGGAAGGGCGTACATCGACATCATGCTGATGATTGAGTCCTTCAGCATAACCGCAGGATAGGTGATGGAGTAGTAGAAAGAAAGAGCGCACAGGTCCTCAGCAAGCTCCAGCTGCGGCATGGGTTTTTCGATTTCATTGGAGATCCTGCGTTTCAGGAGCATCTGCTCGGAGTTTGGGCCTATCAGCTCGGAATTGATGGGGGTGCTGATTATGCTGAACAGCAACAGCTCCGCATCGGATAGGTTCGCCCTGCTGACGTTCCATGTTTTCAGCTCTATGACGTCAAGGGAGTATATGAAAAGAAAATCACGCGTTCCATTCTCGACCAGCCATCCATTTATTTCATCGAGTTTCGTTCTTGACTCTCTATCGCTTGAGTTGTGCGCAGCCCTGTACCTAAGCTCGTTTGCTACTAGCACGAGCTCATCAGAAGGAGTTTCGCCAATCTTCACCTCATGGATTTTGGTTTCTATCTGACTTTTGAACTTCTCACGCACATCAGCGTCACTGCTGACGAGCAGGAATGAGAGCGCCTCCTCAACGCTGCCGTTCAAAACCTCCTGCTTTGTCTTGGCAAAAAGCCCTCTGTCTGCCCACACGCCTATCTGTGCTTTTGAAACTACGCATATGGGTTCAGTGCAGCTCAGCTGCCATGCCATGTTCCTCAGCTCGGCTACTGGCGACGGCTCGCTTATGTTTCCTGAAAGGACAAGAGCTATGAATGCAAGTACCACCACTATCTCGAGCTTTCCCAATTCTACCCCCGTTAGAATGTAGCCGATTAGATTAATATCACTTTGTAGCTACTCCCTTGCAATCCCGAAAAAGTTCCTTCCGCCCATGTCAAAAAGCAGCTTATCCTTGGTTGCGGATGCGTGCGTCGCGACAACCTCGCCAACGAATAGCGTGTGGTCGCCAGCATCAAGCTCGGCAGCAACCCTGCATTCAAGGTTGATTAGGCATTCCTTTATGAGAGGCGGTTTCACAACATCGGCTTTCAGGGGAGTGAGGCCGAAAGCTGAGAACTTGTCGACATCCTTCCCGCTTCTGCTTCCGACAGACATCACCTTGCTTTCCATGTTTTCTGTTGGGATGGAAAGCACGAACTCCCTCCCCTCAGTTATCAGGTAATGCGAGAAGCGCGTCTTTCCCACAGCTATGCCTATAAGTGGCGGCTTGAACGATAGCGGACAGTGCCATGCAAGGGCGATTATGCTTCTCTTCTCGCCGCTCTGGCTGGTTACGAGAACGACCTGCCTTGGGTAGAGCAGCTTGTAGTCGTATTCCATGGCATCAGCATACGGCAATTTTTCCTTCGACAAGGGACTTGCAGAATGAATCCATGTCATCCAGTTCCTTCTCTACTACCTCTTCAATCTGCATTGAAAGTGCTTTTGGGTCTGAGCTGTTTTTCTTCGTTATGAGCTGGACCGCTATCACCTTTGGCTGGTCAACCGGCTTGCCTATCTGGCTGAGCAACCACACGTATACTTCCTCAATGCCGTGCAGCTCATTATATATCTGGTCAGCCATCCTGTGCGTGAGCAGGTTGTAGATTTTTCCCACATGACTGACCGGGTTCTTGCCGGCAGCTGCCTCGTTGCTTATCGGTCTGTTCAGCGGTATGATGCCGTTCACCCTGTTTCCTCTGCCGACCTGACCGCAGTCCCCATCCTCAGCTGAAGTGCCCAGCACGGTGAGGTATATCCCGTTCAGGCCTCTGCCGCGCACGTCAAGTGTGTTCAGGTCAACCCTGAATTTCTTGCCGACTTGTCCCCGCATGAATCCCCTCAGCTCCTCGATTATCTCACTCTTCTTCCTGAAGTAGTCGCTCTCCGAGCTTATGAACCTGTCAACAAACGCCATCGCGACAGTGAAGTGGAATTCGTCATTGATCCTCAGCCCCATGACCTTTACGTCCTCGCCTGATTCCGGATGCTGCTTCTTGAAATCCTTGGAGTTTAGGAACATCTCCGTGTCGCGCACGAGGTTCTCAAGCTTGGACATGGGCGCGTACCCAACCGCCGCGCTTGTATCGTTTGCGCCCAGCATTCCTTTCTTCCTGCTGAATATGTCTGTGAGCTCGGCAGAACCTTTCCTCAGCTGATTCTGGAATCTGACATGCTTATCCGGTTCGACAAACCTCAGATTCTCCCTGAACCATTTCCTCGCGGCATTCTCTGCAATATCCTTAACGGGTATTTCAACACCCTCAAACTCGTAAGTGGCCCTGTCTCCCAGGACCAGCAGCATCGGCTCCTCCACTTTTCCGCCTCCGAATGCAAGCGAGACCCTGCCTGCAGCGAGGAGGCTCTTGTCGGTATTGTGATGCAGCACGCGGCCGAAGCGTTTTATGTACTCCTTGCTCAGCTCTACCGAAACCTGGTTCATCGCCGCGTCGCATATGTAGTCCGGATGGCCCAGTCCCTTTCTCTCAACAACCTCGACCATTCTCTTCTCGATAGGAAGTTGCTGAAGCTCCTCTACCAATATGTTCCTCAAAAGAATCACCCTATAAATTCAAGAATTGAATTTGCAGCAGCTGCGACATCGGCTGCTTTTGTTATGTACCTGCCCACGATGACGATATCCGCGCCGCTCTCTATGGATTTTTTCGCAAGCTCCCGGTCTATCCCGCCCCCGATTCCGATGAGGGATCTGCCCTTCAGCTTCTCCTTGATGCTCTTGAAGTATTCCCATGAATGTTTTAAAGCAACTTCGGAATCTATCCCCCGGTGCAAGAGGACAACATCCGGAAAGACACCTGCATCGTTCAATGCCTTTATCGGGTCAGCCACATTCATCATGTCAACGAATGAGGATATCCCTCTCCTCTTTGCTTCCTGTATGAAATCCCTTATTGTAAGGGGAAACGCCAAACCCGACACAACAGCAGCATCGGCCCCGCTCTCCTGCGCTATCCCCACCTCCAAGGCGCCAACGTCAAGCGTTTTCAAATCCGCAACTATAAATGAGTCTTTTCTCAGCTGTCTCAGCTTGGGGATAATGCCGCACCCGTACTTCTTCAGCAACGGGGTTCCAGCCTCAAGGATTATTCTGTCGCTTTCCGGAAGATTGCTGATCACTCTTTTCGCTGCCTCAATATCGGGAGTGTCAAGCGCAACCTGGAGGTATGGCGAATTTTTCAAAGTTCTCAACACGTGCACCTCCTTTTTACTTTGCCCAGCACTATTTTAATATTTATGGATAATAATTAATTGGAGAAGGTGGTAGGATGGCCGTTTCACCCTTAGATTTGAGGTACAAAAGCGAGATGAACGCACTATTTGACGAGGAGAACAAGCTTGCCAAGTGGCTGATGGTTGAAAGTGCGTTGGCAAAAGCAGAGGGCAAGGTTGGAAGGATACCGCGAAGCGCAGCCGCTGAGATTGACAAGAAGGCGAACCTGAAGTATGTCAAGCTTGAGAGAGTCAAGGAGATTGAAAGGGAGATAGACCATGACCTCATGGCAATGGTCAAGGCATTGAGTGAGGTTTGCAGCGGTGACGCAGGCAAGTACGTTCATCTTGGGGCGACAAGCTATGATATAGAGGATACTGCACATGCGCTCATCCTGAGGGATGCGATAAAGATAATTGAGGCGAAGCTTGCCCACGTTAAGCAGATTCTGCTCGTGCTTGCTGATGAGAACAGGAAGATGGTCTGCATAGGCAGGACACATGGCCAGCATGCCGTGCCAACAACCTATGGGATGAAATTCGTGCTGTACGCAAGCGAGATTGGCAGGCACCAGAAACGACTTGAGCAGGCGAAGGAGAGGATGCTGATTGGGAAGATGAGCGGCGCTGTTGGAACGATGTCAACGTTCGGCAGGGAGGGGCACAGGATTCAGGATTATGTCATGAGGGAATTGAGCATCGAGCCTGCGCTTGTAACAAACCAGGTCATCCAGCGGGACAGACATGCGGAAGTTTTGTTTGTTCTCTCGCTGATTGGCTGCACCCTTGAGAAGATAGCAAAGGAGATAAGGAACCTGCAGAGGACCGAGATAATGGAGATTGCAGAGCCTTTCGGGAGGAAGCAGGTCGGCAGCTCCACCATGCCTCACAAGAGGAACCCGCACAGGTGCGAGAGGATATGCAGCCTTGCGAGGCTGCTGCGCGCTGACGTTTCTGTTGCGCTTGAGAACATAGCGCTTGAGCACGAGAGGGATTTGACTAACTCTGCAAACGAGAGATTCATCATTCCTGAATCATTCATAGTGGCAAACTTCATGCTCAATGAAATGATAGACATACTTGTCGGGCTGGAGTTCTTCCCAGAGAACATAAGGAAGAATATAGAGCTCAGCAAGGGGCAGATAATGGCCGAAAGACTTATGATTCTGCTCGCCCACAAAGGGATGAGCAGGCAGGAAGCTCATGAGTTGCTCAGGAAGGCCAGCATAAAGGCTTTCAAGGAAGGCAAGCACCTGAAGGAGGCTCTGAGCGAGAACAGGGACATAACAAAATATCTGAATGAGAAGGAGCTTGAAGATGCATTCGACCCCAACACGTACATAGGTGAGGCTGCGGAGATAGTCGGCAGAGCGCTGAGGGAGCTGAAGAGGGGATGAAAGCCCGAAGCAAATGCGAGGGGTGTCTTCTCAGGATTTTTGAGGAGGAGCTTGAGCTAGCGGGAATTTCTGGGGATGAGAAAGAAGAGACGGTGAAGAAACTCCGCAAGCACCTTGCAAAAAACTTTTCTCTTGAAAATGACCCTTACTCGCAGCTTGCAACTGGAATGGAGGAGATTGTCAGGAAGGCTGCAGGGGGCAGGGATTATTTCAAGCAGTTGAAGGAGGAGATGAACAACAGGGCGAGGGGGATATGCAACGGCCTGAAAGCGGATAGTTTGGAGGATTCGATGAAGATTGCCCTTGCCGGGAATGCTCTGGACTTGCTGCATTTGGAGAAGAACGAAGCAGTTTCAACCGCAAAGAAGGCATTGCAGGCACCGCTTGACGTAGACGACAGGGCGGAGGCGGTTGAATTGATCAACAAACATGATGACATAACCTACGTTGCGGATAACGCAGGGGAAGTTTTCTTCGATAGATTTCTCGTAGAGGAGCTGTGGAGGAGAGGAAAGAAGGTGAGGTATGTCGTGAGGGCAGCCCCGATGAGCAACGACGCAACTGAGGATGACGCAAGAGAGGCTGGCATTGATAAATTCGCAGAAATTGAGAAGTTCGACAAATACGGTTATGCAGCTGGGAAAAAACATCCGCTCATAATCTCAAAGGGGCATGCGGGATGGGTGACCCTGAGTGAAGGCAACCCCACGGATATTATATTTATGCTGAAGGTTAAAAGATGTGATATAATAGCCTCGAGTCTTGGCGTAAAGCCAGGAGCGGGCGTAGTTAAAGTTGTGTAGGTGGTTGGATGGATTATAGGGAAGCCGGCGTTGACGTGAGCAGAGTGAAGGGGATTCATACATCCATACATGAGCTCATCTCCAAAACCCACAGCAGCGAGGTTCTTCCGGTATTTGGCCATTACGCAGGCTTGGTGAAAGCAGGCAAGGAGACTATTGCAATCCATACTGACGGGGTTGGAAGTAAGGTGCTTATCGCACAGTTCCTCAAGAAGTATGACACGGTGGGAATAGACTGCATCGCCATGAATGTCAACGACATAATATGCGTTGGTGCAAGACCTACTGCACTTGTTGACTACATTGCACTGCAGCAGGAGGATGAGGAGCTTGTTTCCTCCATAATGAAGGGGCTTGTTGACGGTGCTCAGGAGGCAGGAGTTGCCATAGTTGGGGGTGAAACAGCAATATTACCGGACATGATAAAGCCAGGTTTGGACTTCAGCGGGTTCCACACCAACGGATTTGACCTTGCGGCAACATGCATCGGCATTGTTGGGAAGGGAGGTCCGATAACTGGGGGATTGATGAAGACTAGTGATGTCGTCATAGGGGTGGAAAGCTCCGGTCTGCATTCTAATGGTTACACACTCGCAAGGAAGGTTCTGGACATGAATGAGTGGGCTAAGGAATTGCTGAGCCCGACAAGGATATACGTGAAGCCTGTCATGGAGGTTGTGAAGAAATGCAAGGTGCACGGACTGGCGCATATAACCGGAGGGGCGTTCTCAAAGCTCATGAGGATAGGAAACTTCGCCAGGAGGGGCTTCCTGCTTGACAACATGCCAAAGCCAAAGCCGATATTCGAGGAGTTAAGGAAGAAGGCAGGCCTGGATTATGGTAAGATGTATTCCACATTCAACATGGGCATCGGTTTCTGCGTGGTTGTCGGCAGGGGGGATGCAAAGAAAGTGATTGACATATTCGGGAGACACGGGCAGAAAGCTTATGCCATAGGGAGTATCACAAAGGAAAGGAAAGTGGAAATTGTGAAGGACGGCAACTCCTTTTTCCTGTAGCGGACTGTTTTTCTACCTTGAAGAATCTAAACCCAAGGGCAGTCTCCACCGCTCAGTACGTTCACTCCTGCAAACATCTTTGCGACTATGTAGAACGCCATTATCAGAATTAATATCCCTATGAATACATACTCCAGCCTATTCTGCGCCTCTTTGTGCTTCATGGGGTCGTTTCCGGAAGTCATGAAGCTTATTCCTGCCCATGAGAGCATGATTATTGCAACGAATACTCCAATCTGCCTCAGAAGGGTTATTACGGGACAGAGCGCATCCCGTGGGGTAACCGTTGCCTGTTGCGCGGAAGCAATGCCCAGCCATAACAGCAGTAGTAACGCCTTTGCCTTCATAATCCCACCTCCTACTATTAATTGGAACGTTATATTTAAAAATAATGTGATTAAATTGTAAGCGGTGGGAGCATGGTATTTGGGATTGGCGAAGGGAGGATGGATATTGTCGTGGATAAGGTGAACTACTCACTAGGCGACACTGTGAGGGGAACCGTCAAACTTGAGCTGAGCTCCCCGAAAAAGGCAAATGCGCTTAGGCTGGAGCTGTGGGGTGAAAGGGAAGGGGGGTATAAGAAAGTCAGGAGTACCACCACAAGGCAGAAGGAGATAGTGCACAAGTTCACCCTAAACCTAGACGGGGAGAAGGAGTATAGGGGTCAGGAATATCCATTTGAGATTGCACTGCCAAAGACGCCAGAGCCCCAAAAGCTTGAAGGGGCTGCTGCCACCGTAGTCGGAGTAGCGCAGAGCCTTGGGCTTACGCCATCCCCAATTAGATGGTATCTCAAAGCCTCGCTGGACATACCAATGTCTATTGACATAAACAGGACGGTTCAGCTGAATGTGGTCTGATTATTTCTTCTTCTTTTTTGCTGCTTTCTTCTCTAGTTTCTCGGTTTCTTCTAAACCACATAGTGGGCAACAACCACTGCATGTTTCTGCCAAAAAACCACTTCTCTCATACTTGGCATATTTATAATATAGTGACATGCTCCCACCCTTGAAAGGCGTGTGCTTCCTGATTCACAGCCGAAACTTTTGTTCCAGACTCCAACAGGCTTTTAGTTCCGTTGTGCCCCAACGTACTGAGGATATTATGAGATGGCAGATATATATAAATGTTCGCTCTCATCCCACTTCTGAAGAATGTGGGATTTCCCGCTCACTTTGTTAAGCTTTCCTCAGGTAGACCTGTTGCAAGCATAACTTCCAGTTTCTCGGCAGCTCGGAATAGTTTATCTGCGTCCCCTAAAACTCCTCTTTTCTGCCATCTTTCTCGCTCGTTTCTCATCCCTTCTTTTTCTTTGTTTGGAAAAGCAACTCATTATAGCACCTCGTCCGATTGGGCAGTTGTCCGTATTTAAAGAAGCGTATGCATCAAACCTGCTTTAGCTGCAGGCACAGCCTATTCGATAGTTAGTAGTGATGATGCGCCCCATCCGTTTGTTTTCGGTTAATTCCTATATACGAAAAACTGCTCCTTTTTCTCCTTCTTGCTTGTGTTCTGCATTGTCTCCTTCGCCTATTTATTTTTGTTCTCAACAAGATATCCCCCACTAATCTCGGTTGAACTACTCGTCATCATAAACCTTGAATTGTTTCTTCCTGCCGTACCTTTCCATGTATGCATGATATTCTCTGCACACGCATTCTCTTCTTATCGAAGTCACTTAGATCACCACTGGTAATTGTTTACATCCTATTTTTGTTTAAGAGCAATATGCCAAATGGAACGGTATTCTACCACAGTCCCTCTTGCCTATTACTTTTACATAGAAACAGGAACTGTTAATAGTGTAGAATTGGGAGTATATAAACTGATGTGTGTTCAACTTGCTTTGGCTTGAGGGTTAGATTTTTTACCTCAGAGTGCATAGCGTTATATACAACAGAGCGGATATAGTTATGTAACTACTTTTCGATTGGATAATAAAGAGATCTGGAATTTAGTTGCGGTTGGTGGAAACAATGGGACTATTCTACTCTCCTCGTCAGATGAGACAATTATTGAACGTGGATAAAAATGTGAAGCGGGACGAGGATACTGAGATGGATGAGGAGGAGGCGGACTAGGCCTGCGGATAACTGTTTCTTCTTATTCTGCAAAGCCTAAGCTTGGTCGGGTCTGCGCTTCGAAAGAAAACTATTCTCCGGGTAGTTGCCTAGAGGATTCGTATGGTTTCCTCAGATTAACCTCAAGATTTTAAATGTGTGCAGATAAACTGTAATGGGGAGGTTTTCTTCTCGGTCGTATTATGAAGAAGATCAGGTGGATTGAGGAGAAGTGCAAGGCGCCGCATTGCGACTACTGCACAAAGGTATGCCCAAAAGGAGTGCTCTCCATATCCGGGGAGGAGCTGCACTACTGCACCCAGTGCAACCCCAAATACGCTGTGTGTGTTAAGTCGTGCATGAACAGCGCTTTGAAGGTTGACAAGAACGGGGTGATACAGGTAATACCGGAGAAGTGCGATGGTTGCGGGGCGTGCGTCTCCGAATGCAAGACAGGTGGGGTGAAGCTGAAGAGGAATAAGAAGGGGATTAAGGTTGCCGTTAAGTGCGACCTTTGTTCTTCTCTGAAGCTTTCTAACCCGATCTGCGTTACGTTCTGCCCGTACAATGCGCTTGAGGTTTATGAAGTTGAGGAGGATATCACAGAAGCCAAGAAAGAGCATGAGGACGAGGAGCTGTACGAGAAGAAATTCGAGCCTCACTTCATAGGTGAAGGCAAGAAGATTCCGACAATAATGTACAGCGAGCACCTTTCCCCGGAGAGCATAGAGAAGAGGTTCTCGGCTCCTTTCTCATTCGACATTCTTGAATTCCCCCCGCCGGACAAGAAGGCGAAGCTTATTGACGAGTACGGCAGGGTCAGGATATATGAAATCGAGGATTTGGGAAGAGCGTACTGCGTGGGATTCCCGAAGTTGTTCTCTGATGAATGGAAGCTTGCGGAGTACGTGAAGCACTTTACGATAATGAAACTTGCTGACGACTATCTTTCAGCCTTCCTCGCTCCTCCGGAATACTTTGACCTGGAGATGAGGAATAAGGCGCTCAACAAGGTGAAGCTGATTGCGAGGGACATACTAAACAGGCTGGAGCCCACACTCGATCCCGAGAAGAAGGAGTCAATTGCAGAGATAGTTGCGGTTGACACGGTCGGCTTCGGTGCCGTGGAGTACTTCTGGATGAGGGATAAGGAGAATCTGGAGGAGATAGAGATAGACCACCCCCTAAGGGAGATTCTTGTATACCACAGGAAGTACGGGAGATGCATGACAAACCTGCGCTTCACCGGTGACAGGTCCTTCAAGAAAGTGATGAATGCCATCCTGAGGCCGCTGGGAAAATCGCTTGACATGATACACCCTGTGGTCGACGCGCAGCTTCCTGACGGCTCAAGGCTTCACGCGCAGATTTCGCCAGCAGCCCTGACAGGCGCAACCGCAAACATAAGGCTTTTCGGAAGCGACCCGTGGACATTCACAAAAATGATGAACATAGGGACTGTCAGCGCGGAACTGGGAGCATTCCTGTGGATGGCGATAGAGCTGAAGAAGTCGCAGATCATAGTCACGGGGGCACCCGCGACAGGAAAGACGTCGCTGCTGTCCTCCCTGCTGGTGTTCATACCTGCAGGCGAGAGGGTGATATCCGTTGAGGAGGAGATAAACGAGCTGCGCTTCTACGACAAGTTCATAAACTGGATTCCGCTGATTGGGGTTTACAAGGAGAGGAAGGAGGAGGCGATGAGGAAGGGGGAGGAGACCTCAAGGCTCAGAACCTCCATGGACCAGATAACCAACTCGCTGAGGATGAGGCCTGACAGGATTGTGCTCGGCGAGCTGAGGGGCAAGGAAGCAAGGGAGCTGTTCTCTGGGGCGAACTGGGGGATTTCATTCATGACAACCCTTCATTCAAAGGAGATTGGTACTGCTGTGGTGAAGAGGGTACACAGCCCGCCAATGAAGGTGCCCACAGATATGCTCTCCATGCTGGACATAATAATAACGCTTTCCACAGACACCGAGAAGAGGAGGAGGGTAATCCAGTGCGCTGAGATGAACTGGCGCTCAAGGGGTGAGCTGCCTGACAAGATAGAAAAGATGATAGGAAGCGACAAGATTCCCGCGGATGCGAGGGCTCATCTCTGGAAGGAGGGGGATGAGATGGGTTTCCTTAACGTGCTTTACGAATTCAACTCAAGGAAGAGCGAGCTGGAAAAGGTTGAGGAGTATCCTTCAAAGACCCTGAACAAGTACGCCCAGACTTTCAACCTCAGCGAGGAGGAGCTGCGCGATGAGTTCAGGAGGAGAGTCCACATACTTGACTATCTCGCCAAGAATGGGATAACCAACTTCTTTGACTTCGGAAAGGTTGTTCACGCGTATTACAACACGCCAAGAAGCAGCAGGGACAGCTTCATCCCGGAAATAAAGAAAATCCTGAAGTGATCGCATGAGCTTTGTTGCGGATTTCTCGGCCTTCGGGTCCAAGCTTTTTTCAAGAATCGGCATAGACCCGCAGAGGATAGTGCCGACATCGAAGGCAACGAAGCTTATGATCCTCCAGTCCGGTGTTGACATAACCCCCGAGGGTTACTCCTCATTCGTTGTTGGGGTTGGGATAACGTGCTTCATCCTATCTCTTGTATATTTTGCCTCTCTCGCTACTTACTTCAAGTTCACATTCTACCTCTCTCTGCTTCTATCGCTAATAATGCTTTTCGTTTCGACCCTGGTTGCAATCCAATACTTCGACTTCGTGGTGCGCAGCAGGGCTAGGGACGTGGAACTTAACCTCCTAGATTCGCTGAGGCACCTGCTCTCTGAGCTGCGTTCCGGCATACCTTTGCATGATGCGATAGAATCTATCTCAAGGGAGAACTACGGAGTTGTCTCCGAGCTTTTCAGGGAGAGCTTGGTCAGAATAAAAGAAGGAGAGGAGGTCAATGAAGCCTTTTTGGAGATTTCCATGAGGACCCCGTCGATAACCTTCCAGAGGTTTGTTGCAACGCTCAGCTATGCAATGGGGAGCGGAGTGAACATAGCAAATGTCCTGGAGAACTTCATAAAGGAGATTGAGATTTCAAGGAGGAATTCGATATCGGTCTACACGAACGAGTCGGTCAAGTACTCCATCTTCCTAATCTTCCTGACAGGCATAATCCCAGGCGTGATGGTGCTGCTGCTTTCCCAAGGTGCAATTCTTGCTGGATTCAGGATAGCCATCCCGCTGATTGTACCATTCTATCTCCTGCTATTCCCGCTTGCGAAATACCTGATAATCATGAGACTGATGAGAGTCTCGCCTGGAACGAGGTGATTTCACGCTGTCCATTGCAGAAGGGGAGTATCTGATTAAGCTTGCGAGGAAAACCGTCGAGGTCTATCTTGAAAAAAGGATTGCGACAGAACCCGAGAATCCGCCGGCTTCCTTGCTTGAGAAGAGAGGCGTTTTCGTCACAATTGAGACGTATCCCGAAAAGGGATTGAGGGGTTGCATAGGCTACCCATATCCCGTGAAGGAGCTGGCGCAGTCTGTTGTGGATTGCGCGATAAACTCGGCAACAAGCGACCCCAGGTTTCCTGAAATGAGCAGGAAGGAGCTGGATAACTGCACCGTAGAAATAAGCGTGCTGACCGTTCCGGAAATTGTTAAAGTTGGCGATACGAAGGAATACCCGAAGAAGATAAAAGTCGGGAAGGACGGCCTGATTGTCGAGTATGGGTATTATTCTGGCCTGCTTCTTCCGATAGTGCCGGTTGAGCAAAATTGGGACGAGGAGGAGTTCCTCTCACAGACATGCTACAAGGCAGGCTTACCTCTGGACATGTGGCTGCGCCCTAAGGTCAGGTTATACCGCTTCCAGAGCCAGGTCTTCAAGGAGGAGAAGCCAAAAGGCAAAGTTGTTGAGGTTGAGCTAGGGGTGGGAAGATGATTGAGAATCTGCCTAAGGAATATCTGGACGACATACTGGACACCCTGCCGTTTGAGATTTCCTTCATAGATGCGAACGAAACTGTCAGGTACTTCAACAAGGAGGGGAGGAGGGAGATCTTCCAGAGGCCTGCTTCTGTTATAGGCAGGACTGTGCAGAAGTGCCACCCTGAGAAAAGTTTGGTTGCTGTGAACAGGATTCTCTATGAATTCAGGAGCGGCAAGAGGGATTCTGCCGAATTCTGGATTGATTTGGATGGAAGAAAGATTTACATTCGTTACTTTGCAGTCAGGAGCAGGAAAGGCGAATACCGAGGATGCATAGAAGTGACTCAGGACATAACGAACATACAGAAGATAACTGGTGAGAAGAGGCTCCTGTGATGCTTGAGGAATACAGGAAGAAGAGGGATTTCTCGAAAAGCCCAGAGCCGCAGGGAAAGACGGAAGATGCTGGCGGGGTATTTGTAATCCAGGAGCACCAGGCATCGCACTGGCACCACGACTTCAGGCTTGAAAGGGAAGGAGTTCTCAAAAGCTGGGCTGTGCCGAAAGGTTTCCCAGAGGGGGATGAGAAGAGGCTTGCAGTTCCGACAGAGGACCATCCTCTTGAATATGCTGATTTTGAGGGCACGATTCCTGAGGGGATGTACGGCGCTGGAACCGTGAGAACTTATGACAGGGGAAAAGCAAGGGTGAAGCTGTGGGATCAGAACAAGATTGAATTCGAGCTGGAAGGAAAGAAAGTGAAGGGGATGTACGTTATGATTAAAACTAAAATGGGCTGGCTCATTTTCAGAAAGAAGTGAGTTGATGAGGAATATCTCTCTTGTTTCAGGAGGAAGCAGGTATGAGAACCTCATAAACGCTCTGAACTCTATTGAGCTTAAGGAACTTAGTAAAGCGAAGAGGATACTTGTCAAGCCAAACTTCACTGCTCTGGAAAATGAGGGAGCGAATACCCATATAGATGCTCTGAGGGCTGTGCTGGATGTTTTGAAAGAAATGAAAAAAAGAGATGTGACAGTTGGGGATGGGAGCGGTGAAGCATACTACCTTGGAGGCAGCACATTCACTGCATTCAGAAGAGCAGGCGTTGATGAGCTCTGCAGGAGCTATGGGGCGGAGCTGAGGGATTTCAACAGCGGCGAGTATCGCGAGCTGATGGATGTAAAAACAAATTTGGGTGATGCGAGCATAAGAGTTGCGGATGACATATTCAACTATGATTACATCATCTCGCTCACGCTTCCCAAAACACATGATTATGCGCTTGTGACTCTCTCCCTGAAAAACATGATGGGTGTGATTCATCCTGCTGATAGGCGGAAGGTGCATGGCATCAGGATATATGTGGATTTGCTGCTCTACGAGCGGTGCGTGAAGCTCATCAACATGAACCTATCGGAATTTCTCAAAAAGATAAAGCCCAATCTCTCAGTCATAGATGGGTTTCATGGGATGGAGGGGGAGGGACCAGTATGCGGAGTTGTGATAGAATGCGGCTGGGCAATTGCATCAACAGATCCCTTGCTTGCGGATGCGGTTGGAGTTAAGCTGATGGGGCTGGAGCCCCATGATGTTGGGTATATCCACCACATGCTTGGTGAGAAGGAGTACGATATTCCAGATGAGATTCTCGGGAAGGTGGAGAAACTGAAGAAAAAATTCCGCCTTCACCCAAGGTGCACGGAGCAGAGAAAATGGGCTTAATGTTTATCAATGTTTATTATACAATCTGTAATAATATAGGGAGGCGAGTTTATGGCTGAGGTCACAGGCAAGTTTTTCGGAGCTGGGAGGAAGAACAACAGGAACTGGGTTGCTGTTGATTCCGATGAGGGGAGGGAATTCTTCACCTATCCAAAGGAGTTTCCTGTCGAGGTGAGAAAACTCAGGAGAGGCAGTCAGGTGACTGTGGAATATGATGGCGTGACAAGGGAGATAAAGTCAATCGCAGTGATAAGCGAGGCAGAGGTTGCGAAGGACAAGTACGACAGGTACAGGAAGTACCAGATTGAGCTGTTGAAGGAATGCCTCGAAGATGCTGCGAAAATCAGCAAGGACAAGGAAGATGCCAAGTTGATTGCATTCGCCATGTTTGACAAGAGATGCACTCCCCTTGCGTATTTCGAGTGAAGGCTTAAATTGTAACGTGAACATTAATTAGGAGGGTGATGGGATAGTTCGAGTTTACAAGGTTGGGGACAACCTAGCGTGCATACTCCCGAAAGGGATGGTCGAGAAACTAAAGCTGAATGCAGGGGAGGAAGTCGATTTCTACGAGATAAAGCCAGGCGTTTTCACGCTTGTGAAGAAGGATGCGGTGGAAGGGATGCTGAGGGAGCAGATTGGAGAGGTTGAGATTCCTGGCGGTAAGAAGGGACTCAGCCCAGAAGAGATGGAGCTTTTGAGGAAGCTTAACAGCACAAAGTTCTCCGAGAGGATACCGTACAATGTCCACAAGAAGCTCAACTCCAAGGAGAGGGATGTGCTCTCCAGGCTGGTTGAGGACGGAGCCGTGAGGATCTACAAGGGCGGCAAGTACTCCAAGACTGGAGTGTATGACATATCAAATGACGTGTATTCCATTCTCAAAAACGAGAAGCAGGGCAGGACTGAACCGACCCCGGAGGCGGCGCTTGACAAGGCTGGTTACGCGGTGATTGATGACGCAAGGGAGGTAGAGAGGATATGCAATAACCTTGAGAAAGAGATACGCAGCGGGAACATAGTTGGGACGAGGGGGTTTGACAAGAAGTTCTACATTGCGAGGAGAATCTGGCTTGTCGGGGCAAGCGAGAAGGTGAGGCAGGTTATGAAGAAGGGAGCCAAGAACGTATACGATCTGAGCAGGGAACTCAGGATGGATGAATCCGCTCTGAGGGTGGTACTGGAGATAATGAGGGAGACGGGGGACGCGATAGAGAGGAGCAAGGGTGTTTACGAGCTGGTATGATGCACGTCATAAAGGATGCGGTTCACGGGAACATAAGGGTCAGCGATGCCGAGCTTATGGTTATAGACACTCCTGAGATGCAGAAGCTCAGGGGGATAAAGCAGATGGCCGTTGCATATCTGGTCTACCCAGGTGCGAACCACACCCGCTTCGAGCATTCGCTTGGAACGATGCACATAACCGGCCGGATATGCGAGAACCTGTCCCTTTCGGAGGATGAAACCAAAAACATGAGGGCGGCTGCACTGCTCCATGACGTGGGGCATACTGCATTCTCCCACGAGAACGAGGGAATTCTTGTCAGGAAGAGAATGGGCAACCACGAGCAGAGGGGGGTTGAGACATTGACTAAAGGCGGCAGCGGCGAGATACTCGAAGACAACGGTTATGACGTGAAAAGAATATGCGCTTTAATCGGCGGGGATGAGAAGGGAGGCATGATAGATTTCGATCTTGGTTCTGACAGGATGGACTACCTCCTGAGGGACTCTCATTATACCGGCGTTGCCTACGGGGTGATAGACTGGGACAGACTTGTGCATACCATACGCCTTAAAGGAGGCAGGGCAGTGGTGGAGTGGGGCGGGATCGAGGCTGCGGAATCCCTTCTAATCGCAAGGTTCCTCATGTTCTCTTCAGTTTACTACCATCATGCTGTCCGGATTGCAAGCGCAATGCTGGGCAGGGCTGTCGAGCTTGCGCTTGAGGATGGGGGTGTGACAACTGCTGAGATCACGGGCTGCAATGATGCGGAGCTTGGTTTTGCCCTTAGGAAAGGAGAGAGGAGCGGCAGGCTGATTGAAAGGATTGAAAGGAGGAAGCTTTTCAAAAGAGCTTACGAGCTGGAACTGAACAGGCTCAACAGGAGGGGAAGGGAGCTTTTCAGGAACTATTGGAGCATAAGGAGGGTTGAGGATGAGATTAGGGAGAAAAGCGGAATCGAGGACATCATCCTAGAGTGCAGGCAGGGTTATGATGAAAAATTCGGGGAGAGCAGCGTCCACATACTCAAAGGTTCGAGGGAGTATCCCCTTGAGAGGCTTTCCGAGATAGTCGGCGCGATAAGGAAGACGGAGGAGATGAGGATGAGGGCGATAGTTGCATGCCCGAGGGAGCAGAGGAAGAGGGTGGGACTGGTCTGCAAGAGGTTTTTCAGACAGTTCGTAGGATAACAACTAGAAGAGGTAGTCTACGACCTTCAAGATTATCATGAATGCTATCGTGGAAATTATCACCCATCTCGGGTCCAGCTGCGGCCCGCCAGTGTTCGTGTCGTAGAAACGCAGTATTCCAGTCGAGCTTTGCGGCGCGCTCACCTTCTCTGCCATAACTATTTATTTAAGCTTCGTAATTTTTAATAATTGTGGTATAATGGACGTTTCATTCGGCACCTCGGGCATACGTGGGATTGTGAACGAGGGCATAACTCCGGAGCTGGCGCTTGTTCTAGGAGAGGTCATAACGAAGAAGAGGGGGATGAAAGTAGTGGTGGGAAGGGACACCAGAACGTCGGGAGCCGTGCTTGAGGGAGCGCTCATTTCTGGGATAAATTTCCTTGGCGGAAGCGCTCTGAGGCTTGGCGTTGTTTCAACTCCCACCACCGCAATAGCGACAAGGGAGAGGGGAGACAGCGGAGTGATCATAACTGCATCGCACAACCCGCCGCAGTACAACGGATTCAAGTTCTACAACAGGTTCGGTGAGGAGATAGGCAGGGACGAGGAGAGGGAGATAGAGAACATGATCAGAGCAAGGAAGGTGCAGCATAGTGAGGTAGGGCAGGCTGGTGAGTCCTATGAGGTGCACGATGCGGTGGAGAGACATATAAAGCTTGCACTTTCTCTTGTTGATGGAAGGATCATCGAGAGAAAGAAGCCGAAGGTTGTTGTTGACTGTGGTAACGGCGCGGCATCATCCATTGCGCCGTTCCTGCTCAGGGAGGCAGGCTGCCGTGTAATCACCGTGAACTCCGAGCCAAGCGGAATTTTCTCAAGAAGTCTTGAGCCGAACAGCGAGAGCTTGCAGGATGCTTGCTCGGTAGTGAGAAGCACAGGCGCGGATATTGGCGTAGGCTATGATGGTGACGGCGACAGGGCAGTTGTCATAGATGAGAAGGGGGAGGTGCTTGGCCTTGACGAACAGCTGGCAATGCTGTCCGGTTACATCGCCAAGGATGGCGGAACAGTTGTCTCAACATTCGAGGCATCCCTGGCAGTCAGAGAGGCTGTTGAAAAGAAGGGCGGTAAGCTTCTGATAACAGAGGTTGGGAGCAGGAATGTGGCTGACCTAATCAGGGCAAACGGCGCTGTTTTTGGCGGGGAGCCGTGCGGGGAGTACATATTTCCCGAAGAGGTTATGTCTCCTGACGGCATGCTTGCATCACTAAAATTCGTGGAGTTCATGTGCAGCGAAGGCAGGCTAAGCAAGCTGAGGAAGAATGTCAGGAAATACCCGATGAAGAGGATGAAGTTCAGCTGCAGTGACAGGAAAGGGTCCATGGAGCGGATAAAGGAGAGGATAGAAAAGGAATTCAGGGGAGAGGTGAATGAGAGGGATGGCGTCAGGGTGGATTTCACTGGAGGATGGATACTTGTGAGAGCATCAGGGACAGAGCCTGTCATAAGGCTGACGTGCGAGCACAGGAACGCAGGAGAACTGGAGAAAGTTTTCAGGAGGGCAGAGAATATCGTGAGGGGGGGATTGCAATGAAAGGAGTCATAATAGCCGGCGGGGAGGGAAAGAGGCTGAAGCCCCTTACCCATACCAAGCCTAAGTGCATGATACCTGTCGCTGGAAAACCAATACTGACTCACGTGATTGAAGCGCTGAAGGATGCGGGGGTAAAGGACCTGGTGATTGTTGTCAATTACCTCAAGGACAGGATAATAGATGAATTCGGCGATGGCAGAAACTTTGGCGTTAGGATCAGATACGCACAGCAGAAGAAAATGAGAGGAACTGCAGATGCGTTCCTTGCCGCTGAAGGAATGGTTGACGGCCCTTTTGTCGGGATTGCGAGCGACATAATCACCGAGGGCAGCGCGATAAAAAAGCTCATAAGGCTGCATGACTCCGAGATGACAGTAGGATTGAAGAGGGTTGATGACGTAAGCGAGTACGGTACTGCGGAGGTTGAGAAGGGGAGGATTGTAAAATTTGAGGAGAAGCCCAAGGTGCGCAGGAGTGGGCTTGTCAACTGCAGTATGTATGTGATGGAGGATACTGTATTCTCAAAGCTAAGGTCTATAGAACCCTCCAAGAGGAGGGAATACGAGGTAACCGACCTGATAAGGATGCTTGCCAAGAAGAAGGGGGTCAGGGGGGTTGAGCTCAAGGAATTCTGGCGTGATCTGGGAATGCCATGGGAGCTGTTTGATGCAAACGAGTTCCTGCTCAACAGAATGCCCGAAAGGAGGGAGGGAGAGCTGGAGGACTGCAAGGTGAAGGGCAAGGTCATAATTGAGAAAGGCGCCAGGGTATTCAACAGCTTCGTAGAAGGGCCTGTTTTCATAGGGAAGAATACCGAGATCGGCCCGTATTCCTTCCTGAGGGGCAACACCAGCATAGGTGATAACTGCGGCATAGGCGACTCCACGACGGTGAAGAACAGCATCATAATGAATGGAGTGAACGCCAAGCATCTGAGTTACATAGGCGACAGCATAGTGGGCGAGAACTGCAACTTCGGCGCAGGCACCCAGATAGCAAACTGGAGATTCGATGCCGGCACGATAAAGATGGAGGTACTGAAGAAGGAAGTTGATACAAAGAGGAGCAAGCTCGGCGTCGTGATTGGTGACAACACAAAAACAGGCGTGCTGGCCTCTGTCATGCCCGGCAAGACTATAGGCGACAACTGCTGGATTGGTGCCAACGTCCAGATAGACCGGGACATCCCCCGTGCAACGGAGGTTTTCCTCAAGCAGGAGCTGCTTATCAGGAAACAACGGTGATGAGCTGAAGCGACTCATAGTTGGCATTGACCCCGGAACCACGACAGGATACGCGATATTCGACTTGGAAATGAGGAAACTCAGCATCGGGAGCAGGCGTGAGATGGGGAGGGAGGGGCTTGCTGATGTCATAAGCAGGGAGGGGACGCCGTCCCTCCTCGCGTGCGATGTGAACCCCGCACCGGACATGCTCATAAAGCTTGCATCGTATTTCAACGCAAGACTATCTGTTCCTGACAGGGACATGGGGGACAGGGAGAAGAGCGGACTTGTTAAAGGCATGCGCTTCTCAAACGAGCACGAGAGGGATGCTGCGGCTGCTGCAATAAGGGCCTTCAGGTTCTACGAGAACAAGCTGAGGCAGATAGACAGAATCCTCAAGGAGCGAAACCTGACTGACAAAGCAGATGAGGTAAAGCACCTTGTCCTGAACAACACTTCACTGAGCAACGCCCTGCTCATGATCGACATAGAGAGGGAAATTGAGATGCCGAAGGTGAAGAGCAGGGAGGAAGCCGTGATCAACCTTGACAAGAAGAATAAGCAGCTGAAGGAACTGCTTGTTTCAAATGCCGAGCTTAGGAAGGCTTTGGATATTCTGGAGGATGAGAATGCTGCGCTTAAGGAGAAGCTGAAGCTCCTTGAGAGGGGTGTTTTCGAGAGGCTTGCTAGGGACAGGGAATTCAGGAAGAAGGAAATAGAGATTATGAGGCTTAAGGATAAGAAGAGCAGGAAGAAGGAAGTGAGGGAAGAGAGTAAAAGTGAGGAGGGAGAGCTGGACATCGAGGGGATTGTTGAGGAGTACAGAGGGAAGCATAAACATTTATAATTCGCTCGAGAAATAGTACTCAAGCATTTCAATAAACAACAACGGAGGTGCATGGAATGGCAGAGGAAACAGCAATAAGAAAAGACGAGAACGTGGTCTACATAGGAAAGAAGAGCGTGATGGCCTACGTTCTCGCCGTGATAACTCAGTTCAACAACGGAGCAGCTGAGGTAGGTATAAAGGCTAGAGGGAAAGTGATTTCCAGGGCGGTAGACGTTGCCGAAATAGTGAGGAACAGATTCATGCCGGATGCAAAGTTAAAGGGCATAGTGATAAAGACTGAGGAGCTAACCTCGGAAGACGGCACCAAAGCCAAAGTATCCGCAATAGAGATAACCCTGGCGAAATAGTCTTTGGTTTTTTATCATTTTTTCCTTTTAACGGTGAAGCCAGATGAACGTGCCAATATGCGACCTGTGCATGAAAAGCAAGGTGCTTTGCTCGGGTTGCAGTGAGAAAGTCAAGAGAGGGAAGATTTCAGAGCTAGATGTCAAGATAAGCAGGCTGCTTTACAAAATGAAGGATAGATACAACCTGGAGAACATCGACTTCACAAAAGCTGTGGATTTGGGAAGGGTGGTGCTTGTCCTCACAAAGAAGGATGTTGGTCCTCTTATAGGGAGGGAGGGTAAGGTTGTCTCGGATATATCGCAGACGGTCGGAAAGAAGGTGAGGATAGCAGAGATTGGTGGTGACATCAAAAAGACAATATCGGATGTTGTCGCCCCTGTGAAGATACTTGGGATAAACAAGGTTTACAGGAAGGATGGAAATCTGTACAAGGTGAGATTCTCACGGAAGGAGATAAAACAGCTTCCTGTTGACATAAACTCGCTTGAGAAGGCGCTGAAATCTCTTCTCGAGTCTGAGGTGATGATAGTATTTGAGTAGGTGATGGCATGGAGCTGAAGCTTGTTAAGGTTGAGAAGCCTGCCGACTGCAACGTCATCATCGGGCAGTCGCACTTCATAAAAACGATTGAGGACCTGTATGAGGTGATGGTAAGCAACTGTCCATCCGTGAAATTCGGCGTTGCCTTCTGCGAGAGCTCAGGCCCTTGCCTCATCAGAGTAAGCGGCAATGACGAAGAGCTCCAGAAGGTTGCATCGAAGAATGCGTCCAATCTCGCAGCAGGGCATTCCTTCATAATCGTGATGAAGAACGCTTATCCCATAAACGTCCTTAATGCCATCAAGGATACTCAGGAAGTGTGCTCCATCTACTGCGCGACAGCAAATGACGTCGAGGTTATAGTGGCGGAGAGCGAGCATGGCAGAGGCATCCTTGGAGTGATAGACGGTTTGAAGAGCAAGGGGATTGAGACTGCAAAGGACGTAAAGGATAGGAAGGAGTTCCTGAGGGAGATAGGCTACAAGCTCTAGTTGATGAGATGTTTCAAATTGAATACAAAGGAGTCGTAATAAGGGTTGTGAAGGGGGATATAACCAAGATTGAAGCTGATGCGATAGTCAATCCTGCCAATTCTTTTGGTTTTATGGGAGGCGGGGTTGCGCTTGCCATAAAAAGGGCAGGCGGGGATGAAATAGAGAAGGAAGCGGTCGGGAAAGCCCCTATTGCAATCGGAAAGGCTGTTGCAACCACTGCTGGAAAGCTGAATGCGAAATTTGTAATCCATGCCCCTACCATGACCAGCCCTGCAGGAGAAACTGATGTGGAGAAGGTGAAAGAGGCAACTATAGCGGCTCTTAGGTGTGCTGAGGAGAACCGTGCAAAATCAGTTGCTTTTCCTGGGATGGGGACTGGGGTTGGCGGTTTGTCATATGAAGCTGCAGCTGAGGCAATGGCGGAGTCTATCAAGGAATTCTCTAGGAAGAGCAAAACCGTAAAGGAAATAATTCTCATTGGTTACGGAAGAGAATTAGCAGACTGCTTTGTGAATGCATTGAAGGATTAGTGGGCCCGCCCGGGATCGAACCGGGAGTTTTCACCGTGTCAGGGTTACGCGAAAGTTTGAATCAAACAAACTTCCTTGACGTCTTACCATTCGACTACGGGCCCATGCAGAGTAAGTTTTCGTTTTATGGATTAAAAACACTTACGGTTGGCGGGATTTTAATGAGTCGTAACCGGTTATTTTCAGTTTCCGCCCATCAAGGAGAACACCTCTCCCTTCCACAACGTGTCCGATTTTTACTAGACTGCCTCCAATAGTCTCGACTTTTCGTCTTACCTGGCTAAACTTATTTTTTCTTACTGTCACAAGAAGCTCGTAATCCTCCCCGTTGTTGAGAAGGAAATCCTCGCTGATTCCATACTTTCTTGCAAATTTTCTTGCCTCTTCAGATATGGGGATTCTATCTTTCTCAAGAGAGAGGCAGACACCGCTCATGCGTGCTATTTCACCCGCGGAGAAGAGCAGACCGTCAGTTATATCCATCCCTGCGGCACTCACCCTGCATTCCGCTATGGCTCTCCCCTCTTCGATTCTTGCTCTTGGGAGCAGGAATGCATTGGTAAGTTTTGAATAGCCTGCAGTTTTCATTCGCTCAAGAAGTATCTTCAGGCCAAGAGCTGCGTTTCCTATCTCACCTGTCACGGCAACAACATCTCCTGCCTTCGCATTGCATCTCGTCAATGCCCCACCCTTTCTGACTTCTCCCAGAGCGACTCCGCATATTGTCAGCTCCCTTGCCTTTTTCGTATCCCCTCCGACAAAGGGTGCGTCATACTCCGAGCATGCCGCATTTATCCCTTTGATTATCCCCCTGAGTTCGGCAACTTCAAAAACGGTTGGAATCCCAAAAGAAAATAGCATCGCAACTGGGAATGCACCCATCGCAGCCAGGTCGCTCAGGTTCGCAACTGCAACCTTCCTGCCGATATGCTCCGGCTTCATTCCGGTCGGGAAGTGGGTTGAGGCAAACATTATGTCGGAAGCGGCAACAAGCTGCCTGTCTCCGAAACTGAGCAGGGCTGCGTCATCCTCGCCCGCTCCTGCAACAACTCTGCTGTTTCTGTAGAGTCCCCTTACGAGGAGCTCAATAAGCCTTCTTTCTCCAAGTTCTCCTGCCCTCATACAACCACTATTAATTTATTGCTGTTTTAAATAATAGAGGATGGAGGTGGAGCAATGGAGCTCTTTGATAGGATGAGGGAAGCGGTTACTATTGACCCTGAGGAGCCTCTAACAAAAGCGATAGGCGAGCTCTCAAAGTACAAGACATGCCTTGTTGTTATGAAGAACAAGAGTTACGTAGGGATAGTGGATGACTGGACCATAACCACCGCAGCAGCAGAGCACGCTGCGAAGGTAGGAGCAGTGGCGGTTCGTGCCTCGCTCATTACAAAGAAGACAAGCCTACTCAATATATGCAGACTTTTCGCAAGCGGTCCGTACCGGGCTCTGCCTGTGATGGAGGAGGACAGGCTCATCGGGGTTCTTCCGAGAAACGAGGTTTTAACTGTTATGGTGGGGGAGGGGCTGCTGGACAAGAGGAAGGTTGAGGAGGTTATGGAGAGACAGTTCCCCCGAATAGAGGTGAAGGATCACCTGGGGAAGGCCAAACAAAGAATGCAGGGCAACTACTACGGAAAACTGGCAGTGACCGAGGAGGGCAAACTCGCAGGGGTTCTCACAGCGTACGATTTTGCTGCATTCCTGACAAGACCTAGGGACAAGCTTCCGTTCAGGAAGGCAAAGGTGAGGCCAGAGGAAATCGAGGTATCCTCAATAATGAGGGAGGATGTTTATACCATAAAGCCGGATGCATCCCTCAAGGAGAGCGCAAGGGAGATGATCGATAAGGACGTGGCAGCTCTTATAGTCGAGAGCGGCAGCAAGCCTGTTGGGATAATAAGTGCGAGGGACCTGTTCAGCTGTGTCGTGGAGCCGGAGGAGGTGGGGCTTGAGATATCGGGGCTTGATGAGAAGGACAGGATGTTCGCTGGGGATATAAGGGAGGACTGCAGGAAGTTCATCAACAAACTCCAGAAAAGCTTCGATATTGAGCACATGTTCCTTCACTTCAAGAAATATGGGAAGAAGTACTCAGTTCACGGCAAGCTGAGGCTGAGGAGAATTACTTATACGGCAAGCTCTTTCGGATGGGATTTAAGGGAGGCGCTGAAGTCCTTACTGGATGAGATGGAGAAGATTGCCAACAAGGGGAAGCAGGGCATGCTACACAGGAAGAAGACGAGAGCTAGAAAAAGCGAGAGGTGGGTCGAGTAATGCCGAATTCAATCAATGCTTTGGCCATAGGCGGCTCGTCCACCACAGGAGCTGCGGGGGTGGAGGCTGATTTGAAGACATTTGCAGCTCTGGGCGTGCATGCGGCAGTTGTCGTAACCGCGATAGCATCCCAGAACACGAAAGGAGTTCAGGATATCTTCTACCTGCCAAGGGATGTCGTCTCGCAGCAGCTTGATTCCGTTTTCTCCGACATGAAGATAAGGGCTGTGAAGATAGGAATGCTGGGCAATAATGACATAATCCAAGCTGTTCTGGATGCGCTTGAGAAACGAAAGTGCGGGAACGTAGTATTGGACACCGTCATGACCGCCCAGTCTGACGGAAGCTGGCTTGTCAGCAAGAACAGCTTGAAAGAAATGAAGAAGCTGATCAGACGCTCCACGGTAGTTTCACCAAACGCATTTGAAGCCGAGAAGCTGACTGGGATAAAAGTAAAGAACATTGATGACGCGAGCAGAGCTGCGGTGGCTCTGAAAGCCTATGGGGCAGAGGCGGTTGTGATAAAGGGAGTCAAGCAGGGTGGCAGGATAAATGACGTAATACTGCACAAGGACCTCAGGATTTTCAGCAAGGAGATAGTCAGGACCGGAACGCACGGCGGGGGTTGCTGCTTCTCATCCGCAATTGCTGCCGCCCTTGCCAAGGGGCTTGGGATTGACGATGCAGTCGAGGTTGCTGAGAAGTTTACGAGCAGTGCGATACGGAACAGCGTCAAACTTGGAGACGGAGTCGAGGCGGTAGAGCCGCTGGCCACTCTTAGGAGGAAGGCGTGGAAGTGGGCGGTTGCAGAGGACGTTAAATCGGCACTGAGAGAGCTTGAAAGCTGCAGAGGGGCCTCATCTCTCATACCTGAGGTGGGGACAAATGTTGTGTGCGCTATCCCGGAGGCAAGAGGAACCGAGGATGTCGCAGGTGTGGTTGGCAGGATCAGGGATGCAATGGGCCAACCCCGCTCTATAGGAGAGGTGAGTTTCGGAGCTTCCTCCCATCTGGCAAGAGCAGTGCTGAAGATGATGGAGTTTGACAGCTCAAAAAGGGCTGCTGTGAACGTGAAACTTACTGAGGAAAACCTGCAGAAGTGCAGGAAAATGGGTTTGGTCATATCTAACTACGACAGGGCGAAGGAGCCCAAGGGGATCAGAGAGAAGGAGGGGGCCACGATCCCATGGGGGATTGGGTATGCAGTCAGAAGAAGCAGGAGGATCCCGGATGCCGTGTACCACCAAGGTGGCGTGGGGAGGGAGCCGTCGCTCGTGATATTCGGAAAGGACGCCAAGAACGTTGTGAGGCTTGCGCTGAAACTTGCCCCACCAAAAGGTTAATATTCAGTCCTTCACATTAATCAACATATGAGATGGAGAGGTCAGGCAAGCACCGAGATAATGATAACGGTGGCATTTGTCGTGACAATAATGTTCCCCCTGCTTCTAATTGCCTACCTGCAGAGCACCAATGTGTCAGACCAGTTGGGCGTGCAGCAGGCCCAGCAGACCGTGACCAAGATAGCAAACTACGCCGACGTTGTGGGGGCGCAGGGTTACCCGAGCAGGATAAGCATCCAGGTATTCATGCCGCCGAACATCGAGAACATAACTGTGGGAAACTCAAGCAACGGCGTTGGCCACGAGCTGATAATAAACCTCAGGACAACCTCCGGGGTCACGCAGGTGGTCGGGTTGACATTGACAAAGGTTGCAGGCGACCTGTCCACCATTGCAAGGCCGGGAACATATTTCATAAAGATATACGCCGAGGATAACTGCACCCAGGTTGACCCGTTGCAGGATTGCGTGTATATCGAGAGAGTATAGGTGAAAACGTGGCCAGCTCAAAAGGTCAGAGCGCTAATGAGTTGCTAGTCATATACATGTTCGTCATGCTGATATTCACGCTTTTCGTAGCTACTTTCGCACAGCAGCGTTCCATTGAAATGCAGGGGGCAAGGGTGAGTCTGGCGGACAGCATCGGGGAGCAGTTCGCCTCCGAGCTGAACCTGGCTGTCAGGTCCGGCGACGGCTATTCGAGGAAGGTTATCTACCCTCTCAAGCTTGACGGGGTAACCCCCTACAGCATAACGCTGAACAACATCTCAAAAAGCATTGACATCCAGTTCTCCAGCGGAACGTTGGACTACTCCCATTCCTTCCCGGTGATAAACACCAATGCAAGGGTGTATCCGGAGATAGTTGCAAGGCTGCCCAGCGGTGTCGCTTACGGGTATGTGCTCTACTCCAGCAATTTCAGCTTTGCGAGGGGCGACATGTACATCCAGAACATAAACGGCATCCTGTTCATAAGCACTGTGATGTACTTCAAATCGTCTCCCTACAGCATAGAGCTGAACGTCTCTCCAAACCAGATAGGAATCTGGATGAACACGTCCAACATAACTGCATTGGTGCTTGACCAGTTTGGAAACCCTGTGCGGGATGGGATGCTTGTCCGCTTTCAAACCAATCTTGGCATGATTGACGATTTCGTGCCAACAGTCAACGGAACTGCAAAGGCCACCCTTGTAAGCGGGGTCAGCAGCGGGATCGCAACGGTTAGCGCGAATGTTTCAGGAATAAGGGCTACGAAGTACGTGAGTTTTGTTAGTTAGGTGAGCATGTGATGAAAGCGCAGGCCACTATGAGAGAAATAGGGCTGGCTGCATTGATAATGGTTGCTTTGTTGGTATACCTCTACTTCAGCGTGCCGAACATCCCGAACCCCAACCCGCCAGTCAAGGAGGAGTGCAGGTTCGATTCTGAGCTGGCATGCTCCTCCTCGGTTTTCCTCAGGAGGGGCAGCAGCAAGCTGGAGCTTGCAATATCGCGGAACACTGGCAAGCCGATAAACATAACGTCTGTCGTCTGCACCAAGAGGAGGGGGATTCCCATAATGGTGCCGCTGAACAACAGCATTCTCATAGCATCAGGCAGCAAGGAGTATGTCTCTGGCAGCACAACCGGGAACGAGGTTGTATGCACCGACACTGACGGGAAAAGCATACCAGACGCCTCTTTAGGAAACGTATACGAGGGGAGGCTCTACATCACGTATATCGAAGTAAAGACCTGGAACATGAAGTTGGTTAACGGGACTATAACAGCGAAGTATTCCTGATCAGCCGAGATTCTCTGCCAGGTATTTGCCGCTGTACTTCGCTTTGGACTCCTTTGACAGCTTTATGAGTATGAGCTGCGCCAAGCGGGCATTCTTCCTGAGCTTTATCCCGCGGCTGTTTGAAACTATGAGAAGGGACTCGCTTCTCCCCTCGTAACCGGGATCCCACACCGCGCAGTGGAGGAAAGCGCCGCATCTCAGGAGCGAGGAGCGCGGAAACGCCAGGGCTATGCAGTCCTTCGGTATGCGGACTGTCTCGTTGTAGATTACCTTGTACGCTCCTGTTTTGAGCTGAACCCATCCGGATTTGAAGTCAATCTTCCTGCATTCCGAGAGGACTCTCTCCTCATTCGTGAAGTCTATCGCACCGGGAGTTGTGAATTCAAAAATCTCCGCAAGAGTCAGGTCGACCCCGGCCGGCTGGAACTGAACCTTTGCATCGACAAGATTTTCAATCAGCGGAGGAGTCCCCTTAACCAAATCGCTTATTTCAACATCGCTCAGGACTCCCATGTAAATCTCCGATGTTTATTGGGAAAAGAGTTCGCTCTTTTTGAAAAACCTTTTTATCTCGCTCTCTGCGGTCTCCCGGGAATCAGAAGCGTGGATTATGTTTGCCTGCACGTCGGTGCCGAAGTCACCGCGTATTGTCCCTTTAGGTGCCTTCTTGGAGTCGGTGGGACCGGCAAGACTTCTCACCACTTCAACAGCGTTCTCTCCCTCCAGAACCATGCAGATTACGGGAGTGGAGCACATGAATTCAACCAGTCCTTTGAAGAAAGGCTTATCAACATGGTGGGCGTAGTGCTCCCTGCAGATTTTCTCGTCAAGCTTAATCATTTTCATCCCGATTATTTCCAAACCAGCCTTCTCTAAGCGTGATATGACCTCGCCGGCGACATCCTTTTTGATTGCGTCAGGCTTCAGCATTACAAAGGTCCTTTCCATGCAAGCACCTACGCCTTGTATTTCGTGGTCCACTTGAGCTTCCTGGGGTTCCTCTTCAGCTTGAGCATGTTCCTCCTGCACTTTGAGGAGCAGAAGCTGAATGTTGTCCCGTCTCTTTTCACGAATATTACTCCTGTTCCCCTCTCCATCTCCTCGCCACAGAACGAGCATTTCATGCGATTACCTCTACTTCGCCTTTATCGGCTTTGCCTCTCTTTCTGTTTCCAGCAGCGCTATGATGTCCCCTCTTTTCACAGGCCCTTTGATGTTCCTCCTTATCACCCTGCCCTTGTCCTTTCCCTCGAGTATCTTGCACATTGCCTGGTAGACCTCTCCGTAGATGCCTGTCTTGCCGAGCACCTCTACGACTTCGGCTGCTGCTGGTTCCAACATTCAATCACTCACTCTTTCTTCTCCGCGGGCTTCTTCTCCTCGGCCTTCTCCGCGGGCTTCTTCTCCTCGGGCTTCTTCTCCTCGGCCTTCTCCGCGGGCTTCTTCTCCTCGGGCTTCTTCTCAGCCTTCTCTGGGGGCTTCTCCTCTGCCTCCGGCTCCTTCTTCCTGGGCTTCCTCACTCTCTTCGGCTTCTCTTCGACCTTTGCCGGCTCTTCCTTTGCCTCTGGCTTCGGTCTCTTCAGCTTTGCCACTATCTCGTTTATCAACTCGGAGGCATTGCCTGCCTTCTCTATCCCGACAGCAGCGCAGCCAACCTCAAGGCCTGCGGACTTGCCCAAATCCTTCTTTGAAGGCACGTAGACATAAGGGATGCTCTTCTCGTCGCAAAGCATTGGGAGGTGGATGACAACCTCTTCGGGGTCAACATCCTCCGCTATGACGATCAGGGCTGCCTCTCCCTTCTCTATAACCTTTGTCGCCTCATTAGTACCTTTCCTAACTCTTCCAGTGTCCTTTGCAATCTGGACCGCCTCGTAGGCTTTTTCGGCAACTTCTTTCGGAGTTTCAAATTTCACGTAACTCTTCATCTTCAAACACCTCACATTTGGTCATCGATACACGTTAAAAAACGGGTGGAAGATATATGAGATTGAACCTTAAAAAGCTTTCTGTCAAGTCAGCTTTGCTCCTTAAGTCCCCCCGAAACCCGACTTTAGGAGCATGAGTAAGAGTTTAGGAGCAGATAAGGATAAAAAGGAGGCAAGACAGAATAGGATTGGTGGATGGATGGGTTTCAGGGATTTTATACTGAAATGGATTCTTCCAAAGGACGAGGAAACCCTGCGAGCTTGGCTGGTAGCGATTGAGCTGTTCAACTTTATTCTGTCGTTTTTTGTGCTGGTTTTTCTCGTGCTGACGCTCATCGCAAGGGAGCTGCTGTGGATGGTTAAATTCGGGATTATGCTGCTCATGTGCGTGATAGGGCTCTCAACGCTGAATGTTATGCAGTACCTGCTTGCAATAGAGTTCAACACAAGGAAAAGGGATATATTAAAAAGGAGAAAATAGGTTGGTGATTATATGAAGCGTTGCATACTGGCGATATTGCTGATGACGGGGATTGCGGAGGCAGCTTATGTGCTTAATGCAGTTCTCACTGATTCAAGCCCCTTCGCAGGGCCGAACTGCAGGGAGAGAGGAAGTGCCAACTTCTATGAGGTGTCCGTTGCAGTAACGAATCCGTCAGCAGACACCACGATGAGAGTCACGTACATGTATTACAACTCCTCGTCCGGCGGATATGAAAACGGCGGGAAAGCATGTGACGTAAGGTCAGGGATGACAGAACCATGCAGCTTCAGGATTTACACGATTACAGGAGGGCGCAATGCAACGGATGTTATCCCATTCAGGATAACGGGCCAGGTTGGGGAATTCGCTACGAAGTATGAGAAGGAACTTCAAGTAACAGTAGATCACTATACAAGCGCTTACGAGCAGAACATGCTGGGAAAGATTGAAACTGCAAGGAGTGAGTACGATAGGGTTATCCAGATTTACACCGGCTGCTACAATGCTTCCGGACTGACATTGATGGAGAATGCTAATTCCGAGATTGCCGAGGCGGACAACAAGCTCCTGATCTGCGATCTGTCAGCAACCCAGAACCTGACAAGCGATGCAATAAATAAAATCCGCGAGGCTGAGGGATACCTAAAGCCTGTCTCGTGCGACGGGAATCCTCCGCCCGAGAATAACACTCCGCCGGAGCCGCCGCCGCAGAACAACACGCCTCCGGCGAATGAGACTCCGCCTGAGAATGGGACATCGCATACTCCGAAGATTGAGGAGAATGTTACTGACATCACAACGGCGCTTATGAAAGGATGCATGCCTTTTGCAATTCTCCTCTCACTGCTTGTAATTACGGTCTGGAGCGATAGGAAGTAGAATACTTCGATAGGGGCTGCCAGCTAGTGCTTGAAATGCCTCACTCCAGTGAAAACCATCGCAATGTTGTGCTCGTTGCATGCATCGATCGATTCCTTGTCGTTTATCGAGCCTCCGGGCTGTATTATTGCGGTGACTCCTGCCTTTGCAGCGACGTCAACTGAATCCCTGAACGGGAAGAATGCATCTGATGCAAGCACGGCCCCCTTGAGGGATTCCACTGCTTTCATTGCGCCAAGCTTTGATGCATCGGACCTCTTCATCTGCCCAGCTCCTATCCCCACAGTCCTGTCTTCGAAAGCGTAAACTATCGCATTGGATTTAACGTGCTTGCATACCTTCCATGCAAAAAGAAGGGCCTTCATCTCCTTCTCGGTGGGCTTCCTCTTTGTAACCACTTTCGGCTCCCCCATGAGAAGCTTGGTGTTCCTCTCCTCTACAAGGAGCCCGCCGTTTATGCTTCTGGACTCCCTTCTGTCTTCCTTTTTTGTAGAGAACTTCCCGAGTTCGAGAACCCGCATGTTTTTCTTCTTGCTGAAGATTTCAAGCGCTTCTTTTGAGTATTCTGGCGCTAACATGACATCTGTCAGTATTGTTGTTATCTGGCTTGCCGTATCGGCATCCACCTTCCTGTTGAGGGCGACAACGCCTCCAAACGCTGCCTCGGGGTCTGTTGCTCTGGCTTTTAGGTAAGCATCCTTCATGTTCTTGTTTACCGCAACGCCGCATGGGTTGTTGTGCTTTACTATTACCGCCGCAGGCTCGTCAAACTCCTTGAGGAGATCAAGCGCCGAGTCGGCATCAAGCATGTTGTTGTATGACAAATCCTTTCCCTGCAACTTTCTGGCTCTGGAGACGGAGGTTTCATCACTGTCCAAACTCCTGTAGAACGCCCCCCTTTGGTGCGGATTCTCTCCGTAGCGCAGCTCCATCTGCTTCTCAAAAGTGAGGTTCAGGAAGTGCGGGAAGAGGTCGCCCCCGAATTTCTTCTCCAGGTAATCCGATATTATCGAATCGTATCTAGCAGTATGCTGGAATGCCTTAAGCGCAAGCTTCTTCCTGGTTTCATCTGACAGAGATTTGCTTCTTCTAAGCTTCTCCATTATGGCTGCATAGTCAGAGGGATCTACGACAACTCCGACACTTTCATAGTTCTTCGCGGCCGCTCTTATGAGTGTCAGCCCGCCTATGTCTATGTTCTCTATTGCATCCTCATGCTTCACATCCTTATTGGAAATCGTCTGCTCGAAAGGATACAGATTTACGATTACCAGGTCTATCCTCCCCATACCTTTCTCGCTCAGTTGTCTCATATGCTCCCTGTTGCCCCTCACAGCCAGTATCCCGCCATGTATCTTCGGGTGCAGCGTCTTGACCCTTCCGTCCAGCATCTCTGGGAAACCGGTTACTTCAGAGACCTCCTTCACCTGTATTCCATTCTCTCTAAGTAGCTTGGCGGTTCCGCCCGTGGATATAATCTCGACTCCAATCTTGGCAAGTGCCCTTGCGAGCTCCACAATGCCGCTCTTATCTGAGACGCTTATCAGTGCTCTCGTAAGCTCAGGCATAGGTCAGGCTCACCTCCTCTCAAAACATCAGAACCAGTTACGAATATTACACAGCGGGGATTAAAATGGTTTTGGTCATGGATTTTTACTGTGCGTTATTACATCCCACTTTTTATTCCACGCAAGCATTGCTTCTATTGCACCTCTGAAGTCACGGCCGGCCTCAGTTAGGGAGTAGTAAGTCCTGATGGGGCTTGTCTCAACCTCTCTCTTTATCAGGCCATGCTTCTCCAAGCTTTTCAGCCTGTCAGAAAGCATCTTCGGGTTTATGCCCGGAGTTGCCCTCAGGATTTCGTTGAAACCCATCTTCTTTTCAGCATAAAGAAGCCTCAGAAAAATCCTCGTTGCCCATTTCTTCCCGAACACATCGAGCATGTAGTCCATTGTTTTGCATTTTTGCTTTGCATCCTCTTCCATAAAAAAACACCTAGTTTAAAATTTATAGTTGTAAACATTTTTAAGGTTTCGCAAGAGTCGGCATCACCGGCTAACGAAATTACTGCGGCTCCCTGCTCCACAGCACAAGCAGTATTGCAAACAGTATTACCGGTGAACTGAAATTGAGTATGGACTCTCTCAGGAAGCTGATGTGCGCAGAATCAGCGGCCTGGGGTAGGGAGACTGAGAGGATTATGAAGACCGCCAGAATCAGGAGGTATACGGTGACTATGAAGTAGCTTGCCCACAGCAGGAATTTCTTCCTCATTTTCTTGCTCCACCATTCGCTTTTGTAGCCCTTACCTCCGATATCCATCATCACCATCACCATTGTATTAACGGAAAGCGTATTATTATATCTTATGTTTGAGTTGTCTCCTTGTTCGGCATAGTCCTGTCATACGCATGTTATAGTTGTTGGGGTAGTCTGGGTGCAAACTCTACTGCCTCCACAGTATCTTATCTGCCCCCCACAACATCCATTTATATAGTACCTGAGGGGGCTGCCTAATATCCCTCCTGTGGAATTGGAGCATCTCCGCGCATTACGGAGCTGGCCATCGCAGGCAGCACGGAATGTGGTGCAACCATTAAGCCCAGAGCATTGGGAATGACATGTACTATCGCCCCATGTGCAGTTTGACAAGCATGTTAAACACTGACCATTTTGGCATACTGTCCCGGATGGACAGGTAGTGCATGTGGCTGAACAATTCGGAGTGCAGCTTGTGCACGCGCCTCCAGAACATGGGATGTCGCAGGAAGCACTTGGCGGGTATGTGCAGCTCTGGTTGCCATCGCAGTATGCTGCCGGACAACCTATGCTCATTGTGCCGCAGCTCGTGCAGGTTGCGCTTCCGCACGAAGGTAGGCAGTCAATGCATTTGCCTCCGGAGCATGTTCTTTGACAGGTTGCAGGATCGGAGGGATAGGTGCAGTTCTGGTTTCCGTTGCAGTATGAATCGCACGTAGTGCTGTTTGCTCCGCATTCTGGGTCTGACGAGCATTCCGGTGTTGAAATGGGAGACGAACCCATGCATTGACCGACAAGCGGCTTTTCACCGTAGAATGAGTATGTCGTACCATAGAGGGTATCTGTATAGCGCACCAGCAACTGCATTCTGTATGTGCTTGAGGAGCAGTTCAAACCGGTCACGTTGACCTGCGCATTTTGGCCTGGCTCGAGGATTACGCTGCTCCCTCCCCCAGCAACAAGCTCGCCGTGGTCATTCCAAGTTATGTTATCCACCCGTATCTTGAAATTCCGGTTGTTCTTTATGACAAGCTGCGCCATGGAGGAGTTCAGATAATAGCGTATGATCGCAACATCAGCAGAGAGCCAGTATGCCGCACTTTCCCTCTCCTCAATCTGCCCGCTGCCACCGGCGAAACCTCCAGCCAGATACATGGCAACTCCGGCCATTATGACTACCACTGCGAGAACGATTATGTATTCCGCCCAAGCCTGACCTCGGGATGGCATTGAGTAAAAGATTATGTTCTGCAGTATTTAAGTTTATTCTGAAAGCAGGGAATAGATGGACTCGGCGGGAGTCGCACCCGCGGCCTTTCGCATTTTGGAGATAATTCGCCAAGCGAACGCTCTGCTACTGAGCTACGAGCCCTTTCTAGCGAGTCCAGTGAGTAATTTTAAATATATCATTATTTAATATTAATCCGTGGAAGGATGGACCTGAAACTATACAAGCGGCCCGTAAGCTCCTTGTCCATAACTGGAGAGAGAGTCAGAGTGACTCCAGAAGTCATAGCCAAGTTCTCCTCAGCTCTTTCTGCAAAGATGATCAACATCTACTGCATCTCCATGGGGGAGTACTCCATCAGCTTCTTCGTGGATGATGTCGACATGGCGAAGGCAAGGGATGCGCTGGAGGAGATAGTCGCAAAGACCGCATCGTTCGGAGCACTTTCGATAACAAGAAACCTTGGAATTGTGACTGTCACAGGTATGGAATTCATAAGCAAACCTGGCGTCATAGCAAAGCTTGCCGAAGTGCTCGCCAGCAAGAACATAAACATAATCAGCATCTCAACCAGCTTCGACTCTGCAGTCTTCGTGCTGAACTGGGATGACTGCAAGAAGGCATACGACGCGATAGGCAGGGACTTCAGGCTGTAAAGTTAGGCAGCATGCAACGTAGCGCAGGATTAGACTGACTAGATTCTAGTTCAGGCGGGAGATATGAAGACTATGTTGTCCCCTCTGACCAGCATGGTGCCGAGCTTCCTCTTCACCTCTCCGTTCTCAAGCTGCTCGGCGCTCTCAAGGACAATGTTCATATGAACATCATATGATGCCATTGTGCCTCTTACCTCAACCCCTCCCTTCAGCTTCAGAAGCACAGCGCCTCCAAGGGCTCCATTCAAAACGTCAAAAGGTCTTTTTTCTGTCATAGTTCACCTCTAAAAAACAACAAATATCTATTTCTTCCGCAGTTTATAAAGCTTAGCATGGCGAGTAAAAAAGCAGATATGCAAACAGAAAAATATATCAAGCTATTACTGGAAAGTTACCCCCCTTCACATTATTTAAATACTCTCCTTCCGAGTACATACCACTACCGAGGGGCACTCGGGAAGTAACGCTTCTGGAAATGCAACAATAGTTGCGTCTGTGAAAGAAGAAGCCCACACTTATTTATAGGTGGGTATGTCACCGTGTGTCTGCAAATATTACAATGTCCGCAGTCTTTTTCAATGCGACGCTGAAGCCTGGGTCCGCCCCTATGACAATCGTCTCCTTCCCCTTTTCCTTTGCTTTCACTATGACCGGCCTGAAGTCAATGTCCCTAGTCATCAGGGCGATTATCTGGATGTTGGGATTGAAAACCTGCTCGACAGCATAGACGGCCATTGTGACGTCAACATCGCCGGTTGTTATGACAGGTTCGTATCCCTGATTCGTCACTGCTTCTATGAGCTTGTCAGAAGCGTACTGGTCCAGGAATACTTTGCATATCTTTATCCTGCCGTACTTCTCAACCTTCCTCTTCACTCCCTCCAGGTCTACATTCACATCCTTCCTTATGACATTCGGACCGTCAACTAGCAGAGCAATATTCTTCTCCTCCCTCTGCTTCATCAGAGATTTGAGCTTGTCAATCACTGCCATGTAAACCCTCCAGACCAAACAACCTTATGCAACTCGTTGTGGTTACGCTGCAAACCTCCCCCAATTCCGCCCCCTTTATCGATGCAACCAACTCTGCAGAACTTTTGATGTCCGCAGGCTCACCTCCCAGATAAGGAGCATCAGTTTCCAGCAATAGATTTTCTAGTGGGATGTACTTAATTATCTTTTCCCTTGTCCTCGATGGAACAGGCGGCACGGATATCAGGAAGCCGTGCTCTGCCGCGCTTTCGGCAATTGACAACTGCCCTGAGAAGCAGTGCAGCAGAACCCGCTCAACCCCTTTTTTCATTACTGCGTCAAGCACCTCCTTCTCGGCATCCCTGGAATGCACTACGATAGGAAGCTTCTCGGAAACAGCGTATTCGAGGAACCGTTCGAAACACTCCTGCTGCCTTGCTTTTTGTTCAGGCGTGTTTGCCCAGTGGAAGTCCAGACCTACCTCGCCAACTCCGATAATCTTGCTTCTGTTCTCTTTGATGAACGAGAGCTGGGAATCGAAATTTTCCATGTCCATTGCCTCCTGCGGCGCAACTCCTATTACAGGGAAGACGCAGCCTGCGTGCTTCTGCGCTATCTCCAGGGTTGTTTCATTGTTCTTTCCCGAACAGCCAGACGTTATCATCGCCCTCACACCGGCTTTCAAAGCCCTGGAGATGACGTCATCATAGTTCTTGAAAGAATCCAGATGGCAGTGGGAATCGATGAGTTGCATAAGAATGTTTAAAAAAACAGAAGTTAAAAATGGATAGGTAGGTGTTGCAATGACTGAAAAAGTGTTCGGAGTGATGAAGGATCTGAAAGTTGGCAAGTATGTGCTCATAGACGACGTGCCGTGCAGGATTGTGGGGATTGAAAGCTCCGCACCTGGGAAGCATGGCGCAGCAAAGATGAGGGTCACTGCTATGGGGATCTTTGACAGCCAGAAGAGGACCCTCCTGAAACCGGCCGATGCTGATGCCGAAATCCCTATAATCGAGAGGAAGACCGGACAGGTCGTCTCAATCAGCGGGGATAATGCGCAGATAATGGATCTTGCTGATTACAGCACGTTTGAGATCACAATTCCGCAGGATATGAAGAATGAGGTGGCTGCCGGAAAGGAGGTGGAGTACATGGAGAGTATGGGCAAGAAGATAATAATGAGAGTGAGGGGATAGGATGGATATGAGGATACTTGAACAGAAGGATAACCCGCTTCTTAAAAGGAAAGAGGTCAGGTTCAAAGTGGGTTTCACCGGCCCGACTCCAAGCAGGAAGGAGATTAAGGAGTCGCTGGGCTCAAAGCTCGGTGTCGACAGCTCGCTCCTTGTGATTGACGTCCTAAAGCAGGGTTACGGCAGCCAGGAAATCAGCGGGTATGCAAAGGTATACGAGGAGAAGGAGGCCATGAGGATAGAGAACAAGTACAAGCTTGAGAGGGACTCCGGAGTGAAGAAGGAGAAACCAGCCGAGGCAAAGGCACCGGCAAAAGAGGAAAAAGGTGAGAAGAGTGGCTGAGAAAAAGAAGGAGATCAAAACATACAAGCCCAGACGCTCGTGCCCCAAGTGCGGCAGCGGAGTGCACCTGGCAGAGCATAAGGACAGACTCTCATGCGGGAGATGCGGCTATCTGGAAATGAAAGGGTGATATACTGCGCATGGAGAGAGCCCTCCGGATACTGATTCTGGTAATATCCTTCGGCTCGATAGCCTCGCTTGCAACGTTTATTATGAGAAGTTTCCTTCCCTGGTTCGTATTCGCCCCAGTCCTGTTCATTGCATTCATAGCATGCATAGCAAGGATTGGCAGGGACTACGGAAAGGCTGTTAGTTTTGTTGCTGCCCTCTCGTATCTGGCCTTTGTCATTCTATTGCTGAACATTGCTTATTCACCAACCCTAGTCCTGGGGATAGCCATGCTTTTCTTCCCATTTTTATGGAGCATCGAGATGAAAGGGAATAACTTGCTGAGGAGCATGAGACAGCTGGGGATGAGCAGGGAGGGGTTTATGAGGAACGTGTTCTTCGGGATCTGGGTCACCCCCCTAGTCTTCATTCTGACCATCTCGGAATCTCTTCTTATCTACGGACTCCACATTGAGGAGGCCGGGAAGGTCGGCATGATTGCGATAGGCCTCCCTCTCTACATACTCATTTTCGCATTCACCGTAACGCCGATTGCTGAGGAGATTTTCTTCCGGGGGTTCCTGCTCCCAAAGATAGGGATACTGCTTTCAACGCTGCTCTTCGCCTTGGCTCATTTCTCCTATGGTTCGATAGCGGAGTTTGTAGGTGCTTTCACGGCGGGTCTGGTGTTTGCATTGATGCGCAGGAGGAGCAAGTCAGTAATCCCGTCCATAGTCGCCCATGCGGCCTTCAACTTCATAAACATGCTGCTTGTGTTCGCGTACGTTTACTATGTGAGAAAATGAAGTGCATCGGAATAGAGAGCAGCGCGCATACCATGGGAGTTGGGGTAGTTGACGGAAGGAGGGTGCTTTCCAATGAGAGGAGCACCTACAAGCCCAGATACTCCGGCATCCATCCGAGAAAGGCCGCGGATTTCCTGTCGAGGGAATTTGAGCCAGTCCTTAAGAAAGCCGTTGGGAAAAGCGGTTTGGAGCTGGAGGACATTGAGCTTGTTTCATTCACCATGGGACCGGGCTTGGGAGCATGCCTCAAAGTCGGCCTGATTGGGGCAAAAATGCTTGCGCAGATGCTTGACGTGCCGATACTGGGCGTGAACCATGCTTTGGCGCACATCGAGATTGCCAGAACTCTGAACGAGTGCAAAAACCCGCTTGTTGTTTACGTAAGCGGGGGCAACACGCAGATAATCGTCTTGGAGAAGGACAGATACCGCGTGATGGGCGAGACGCTTGACATTGGCTTGGGAAACCTGATAGATTCTGTCGGAAGAAGCATGGGCTTGAAGCACGCGCATGGCTCTGTCATCGAAGAAATTGCGAAGAAGGGGAGGTACATCCCGCTTCCCTACTCCGTGAAGGGGATGGATCTGGTTTTCACCGGCCTTCTGACAGAGGCGCAGAGCAAGCTGGAGAACCACAGGAGGGAGGATGTTTGCTACTCGCTGCAGGAGACTGCTTTCTCGATGCTTGTAGAGGCAACTGAGAGAGCGCTTGCCTTGACGAAAAGGAAGGAGATGGTACTGTGCGGAGGGGTTGCGCAGAACAGAAGGCTGCAGGTGATGCTTAGAGTTATGGCGAAGCCCCACGGCTGCAAGCTGTTTGTGACAGAGGGGCAGTTCAACGCGGACAACGGGGCGATGATAGCGCTGACCGCAAACCTCATGTATGAAGCTGGTGTGAGGATGAAGCTGAGCGAATGCAAGGCGGTGCAGAAGATGAGAGTTGACGAAGTAGAGGTGAAGTGGTAGAAGACATCATTTTCTATCATTTCAGCAGTCTTGTGATAACCAGACTTATGCTATCCTTCCTCGAGGTGTTGTAGTTTACATCCCTTACCTTAAGCTTGGTTGGGAAGTCCAGCCAGAAGTTTGTGGTGTTGAAGGTGAACCCTATTTCGCTTTCGATCTGGCAGTTCTGTGTCTTGAGGTTTAGTATATACTGCTCCCCAACGCTTTCACCAACCCACATCGCAATCCAGCATGTTTGGTTGACGAAATCGATTTTCAAATCAGAGTGTCTACAATCTACACTAAAGGTGTCATAAGGTGATATATATTCATTCCCAGCACTGTCATTTACTCTTAGGTAGAAGCGTATGCAACCCGGAGTACCCGGAGTGCATTCGCAGGTAGGCCAAGGTTTTGGACTCCAGTCTATCTGGGAAACGTCTTTCGAGAAATTTCCATTAGTTATTGTCATATTGTACCACACAAACTGAATTGCATTCGATTTGTCGTATGGAATCTGTACGAAAAGATCCGTCTTCGCAAAATCCGTGTACTTGTAAGTCATGTTGAACGGCTGCACGGTTATCTGGCTTGAGAGGCTGTTCAGACTTATCGGCTGGTCCGCGGGGTTCAGGAATGTCACCTCCATGTCAGGAGTGAGATAACGCGCCCTCATGAAATCCTCGTAATGGGCCAGCCTATCCGTTATGCCTGCGCCGGGGAAGGAATCCCTGAATATCAAGTCGGCCTGCTGCTGGGTTATGCTGAGGCCAGTTATGTTCGTTATGTCTTCTGTTATGTCGTCAAAGGTATAACCCAGCTTCTCAGAAACGAGCATATCCGAAACCCTCTTTGAATAGGATGAGGAACTCTTGGAGTAGTCGAGAGTTGTTTCTATCAGTACCATGAACAGGATCGTGGCAACTGCAGTGAGCATGAAGCCTCTTTTCACTTGTACCAGACCTCCATTACCGCAACCCCGTATTTGCTGTTATTCGTGTCGGTAAATATCCTCCTCACCACGCTCTTTGTTCGCGAGCTGCTGCTCTGCCCTGCAGTGAAGTTTCTATCGCACACAAAACCGCTCTGGTATCTGCATACCGTGACATTTATGCGGGCGACCATATTCGGGGGAATCTGGATTGCCATTAGGTTATTGAGAGTTATTTGGGCATCAGCATCAGTCTGGTCGAATGTCCCCTTTAGCGTTCCATCCTTGTCTCTGGAAGTCATAAAATCCTGGGCATAGTTGTACAGCGCGATTTCCTTGTACCACTCCCCCGTCCTGAGGCTGAGGAGCTGTGCTACGACTGCAAGGGCCATTACTGCAAGGACTACTGCAACAAGTGCATCAAGCATGAAGACAATTCCCCTTCTCATCTCCACACCACGATGTTGAGGAGGACCTTCTGCTTCTCAAGCTGCCCGAAGTATATCTGCCTCAGCGCAATCTCAAGTTCCGCCTCGTTCCTTGCTGAATAATATTGACATCTGCCGATACTGGCTGCCTCCTTAAGCTGCGCCTCGCCTGTAGATCCTTGCGCGAATCCAACTGTGCATATCCTCCCCACTCTATTTGCGGCGTATGTTGCTGCAGCAACTACATCCCCACCGCAAGTCTCGCTTCCATCAGAGACAAGGACTATCATTGTGTGTTTCCTCGTTGCGCTTGTGTTGGTGTAGTCCGCAGCGTTGATTATACTTTGAGCGATGGGGGTGGAACCCGATGCAGTTATGCTGTCTACCGCCGTTTTTATGGATGGGTAGTTGGTTGTGAAATCTCTTATCCTCCAACTGTTGCAGCCGTTGAACCTGTAAAGCGACATTTCGTCAATGCCCTCTGACTCGTTTGAGATGACGTCAACGAAGTTCTTTGTTGCACTCTTCGCTGCATCTACCCTAATCGCAGGGGTTTGGGCCATCAAATCAAACGAGAGTGGGTTTGGATGGCTTCTCTTTCTTGCATAAACTTTCCAAACTCCTTCTTGCCATCTGGCGCTGGTAAAGTTAATGTAATCCGCACCGCTGTAGTGAGTGGCTGTGCATTCAGTGCCGCAGTTGGTGCAACTCGGATTGCTATCGGAGCACCCATACTTTATCCCAGAGGGACTTGTGACATTAACCCTTCCGTATGAGCCGGCGGTGTCGTTGAATTCAAGAACGAAATCGAACTTATCCGTGGGCGAGGCAGGGAATGTCACATTGTATACGTTTACCCATGCATCCGTTAGAACACCATTGGTGTGCCCCATCGATGTGGAGAACCATTGCATGCTTCCAGAGGAGTCAAAAACAAACGTTATTGAGTTATTATGCACAGTTATCTCGCCGTATATTGCGGTTCTTCTTACACTGCTGACTGTGGTGGCGTTGTCTGGCGGTATGCCGCCCTCAGCGGGCTGGCCATCGATTATAACCAGACTGCCATCCACATATGTCATGTTGATGTATAACTGGTACGGCCCTAACCCAAGAAGCTCCCTGACCTTATCGTAATCAAGGGTGAGCAGCTCAAGCAGATTTTCAAACTTGACTTGGTCCATCACTCCTCTTTCTGAGGACAGACCTATGAGTTCGACGTTGGACGCATTCCAGTCATACGGATAACCCGGACTGCCCAGGAGCTTGTTTGCAACCTCTATTGCTATGAGGTCTGCATCTGCAGTAGTGCGTATGTTGTAGTGAACCAGCTCCCACAAAATTGCAAAGAGTATCAGCACCATGAAAAAAAGCATCATCGCAAGTATCAAATCCAAACCGGATATCTGGGCTTTTCTGAGCCTCATGAAACTCTTATTGCTTAGCCGCATATATAACCCTTATTGTCAATTGCAGAAGTCCTTACGGGAATAGTTATCTTTATTAATGAGCTTGGAATAACCATATTGGTGATGCCATATGCCGAGGAAGAAAGCACCCGTAACCAAGAAGATTGCGGAACCAAAGGTGAGCGATGGTGTTTTCTACGCCATCCTTATAGGTCTTGTTGTCACTTTAATATCGGGATTGTATTACAACAGCACCCCATGCGTAAGCAATTGCCTTGGTGAGAGCATAGTCAATGGCTATCCCTATGCTTGGTTCAGCTATAATACTTACGAAGGATGGCAGAGAGGGACGATAGTCTGGATTGGTGGCATAGTGAACATAGCCTTCTGGGCGTTCATAGCATATGTGATAATGCTCATATTCTATGCCGCCATGAAAGAGATAAGGTAGCAGTTGGAATCTTATTACCATCAGGTAGGCGCAACGATGAAATTTCTTGCTAGAGGTGCAGAGGCGGAACTTTATAGGGATAGACTTCACGACAGGGCAGTGGCCGAAAAGATTAGGATAAAGAAAAAGTACAGGATACAGGAAATAGATCTGCCGCTGAGGAGGAGCCGGACAAGGGGCGAGGCATCGCTGCTTCACTCGGCAAAAGAAGCATGCGTTGCTTGCCCAACTGTCTACGAGATAGGGGATTTTGAGCTGAAGCTTGGTTTCATAGACGGAGTCATGCTAAGAGATTTGGTGAGAAAGAGCAGCAGAGCGCAGCTAAGAAAGATGCTGAGAGAAGTCGGGATGGGACTGGCTAGGCTGCACGAAGCGGATATTGTCCATGGGGATTTCACTACCGCAAACGTGATGGTTAGTGAGGGGAAAGTTTTCTTCATAGATTTCGGCCTCGGAGGCTTTTCCAAGGATGCAGAAGAGAAGGCGGTGGATGTGCTGCTCATGAAGAAATCCCTTGGCAACAACGCAGCATACAAACTGTTCCTCTCGGGCTACAGAAGCTACAAGGGATATCCTAGGGTAATGTCGCAGCTTGCAGAAATAGAGAAAAGGGGCAGGTATGTTGTGAGGAGCTGGGCAGGTGCCTAAAGCTCTCCAACCCTTCTCTTGAGCTTCCTTTTCATCTTCTTCCTTCTTTTCTTAAGCCATTTCCAGCGCATTCTTCCTGCTTTTTTCCATTTCCTTGGGATAGAACCCAAAATCTCACCCCATCTTTGCATGGATAGTTAGCCAACGCGTTTTTATATTGCTTTTGGTTGGCGGTTGTGATAAACAATAAAAAGGATGTCCTGAGAAAAAATGTATATGCGAATTGAGAGGATAGAAAGTTTCATAAGAAGAAAAGTCAGAGAAGCTGGTGCGCGGGGCGTAGTTGTCGGGCTGAGCGGAGGAGTGGATTCTGCAGTTGTCGCTGCCGTATGCACCAGAGCCCTTGGGAGGAGTAAGGTTACCGCTCTTATATTGCCCGAGAGCGAGACTGCAAGCAGGAGGAATATTGATGACGCAAAAAAACTAGCGAAGTCTCTCGGGATAAGATGCAACAGAGTAGATTTCAGCCCCGTTTACGATGAGTTTAGGAAAATCCTTCCTCCTTTCAGCGAAAGAGCTCTCATTCCTAACGGCAATCTTAAGGCTAGGATAAGGATGTGTATCCTGTACTATTTCGCGAACAGGAGAAAACTGCTCGTGGCCGGCACGGGCAACAGGAGCGAAATCATGATGGGTTATTTCACGCGCTACGGCGATGGCGGAGTCGATTTTCTTCCAATTGGGGGATTGTATAAAACGGAAGTGAAAAGGCTGGCACAGCAGCTTGGCATTCCCAGATGGATAATTGACAAGAAACCCTCCCCAGGTCTGTGGAGAGGTCAGACAGCAGAGGAGGAGCTGGGGATAGATTATAAGAAGCTCGATAAGATTCTGGCTGGAATCGGGAGGAAAAGCGACGCAAGGCTGGCAGAGGAGATGGGACTGAAGGAAAAGGCTATAAGTGGGATTAGAGAAAGGATAAAATTGATGAGATTCAAATGCGAAATGCCAGAAGTTGGAAGGTGATGCTTTGAACATAGAGGACAAGATGTTTCTTGTGAAAAGAAAGCCCACGGAGGAGGTGCTCACAGAGAGCGAGCTGCAGAAGCTTTTTGAAGAGAACGAGCACCCGGAGCATTATATCGGATTTGAGATAAGCGGCATGTTGCACATCGGCTCGGGTCTTATCACGGCAATGAAGATTGACGATTTGGTAAAGGCCGGTGTAAGGCCAATAATATGGCTTGCCGATTACCACTCGTGGATAAACAAGAAGCTTGGCGGGGATTTGGGGATGATAAGGGAGGTTGCGAGGGGATACTTCAAAGCTGGCTTCGTCTCGCTAGGATTGGATGAGTCAAAGGTGAGGTATGAGCTGGCAAGCGAGCATTACGACCAGTGGTACTGGGTGAAGGTAATTGAGGTGATGAAGAACGCCAGCATAGACAGAATTCTGAGGTGCGTTACGATAATGGGCAGGAAGGAGGGCGAGGTGACGGAATCAACCGCCGTGCTCTACCCAGCAATGCAGGCTGCGGACATATTCCACCTGAAAGTGAACATAATGCACGGAGGGATGGACCAGAGGAAGGTGCATGTGCTAGCAAGGGAGGTTGCCGAGAAAATGAAGTGGCCCAAGCCGGTTGCATTGCACACCCACCTGCTTATGGGGCTGCAGGGACCGCAGAAGATGGGTTTTGAGAACAACGAGAAACTTGACGTTGAGGTATCCTCAAAGATGAGCAAGAGCATTCCTTCGAGCTCCGTTTACATACACGACTCAGAAGATGAGATAAAAAACAAGATAAGCAAGGCATACTGCCCTGAGAAGCAGGCGGAGGAAAACCCCGTGCTGGAGCTTTGCGAGTACGTCATTATGAGAGACAAGCCGCTGCACATAGAGCGCGACAAGAAATACGGGGGGGATGCAGATTACCTGAAATTCGAGGAGCTGAAGGCAGCGTATCAGAAGGGAGAGCTGCATCCGACGGATTTGAAGAATGCGGTTGCTAGAGAGCTTTCCAACATCCTGAAGCCGAGCAGGGAGTATTTCAAGAAGCATGAGGAGCTGCTGGATGTATTCAAAGAGGGCGAAGTGACTAGATAGGCGGTGGATTTAAAATTGTTATACTACAAAATTATTGAATGCTTGAAGCGGTTCTTGACACAAACTTCCTGATGCTTGCTCATCAATTCCATGTTGACATATTCGGAGAGCTAAGAGAACTGCTTGGAGGTTACAAAGCAGTTACCTGCGAGGGAGTTATCAGGGAGCTGCAGAGGCTGAGCTTGGAGAAAGGAGACGACTCAGCAGCTGCGAGGTACGCGCTCAAGATGCTGAAAATGCGTGAGGTGGAAGTGAAAAGCAACGCAGGTGAGGTGGATGAATGGATATTGGAATACTGCGCTAAGAAGGGCGCGGTTGCCTGCACCGTCGATAAGGAGCTGGTGGAGAAACTTAAAAAGGAGGGAGTGAGAGTTGTAGTATTGAGAGGGAAATCACGCTTGCAACTCGCATAATATATTAACTTTTCGCAACAAATGGTGATAGGATGTACAACATAACAACTGTCAGGAACACGGTTAGAGTAGAACCGAAGTACTTCTCGGCAAAGCTAGAGGAGGCTATACGCCAGATAGTCAGGGAGAGATACGAGAGGAAGGTGGACAAGGATTTTGGGATAGTTCTCTGCGTCTGGAACCCAAGGGAGATAAGCAGGGGCAGGGTCATACCTGGCGATGGTGCTTCTTACCACGATGTGACTTTTGACATCCTTGCATACAAGCCGGAGCTGAATGAGGTTTTTGAAGGCGAGGTAACAGAGATAGTCGAATTCGGTGCATTCGTAAGGATGGGCCCGATTGACGGCCTGGTGCACCTCTCGCAGATAACGAACGACTTCCTTTCATACGACAAGAAGATACCCGCCTTCATAGGCAGGGAGAGCAAGAAGGTTATCAGGAAGGGTGACGACGTGCTGGCGAAGATTTCCACGGTCAGCATGAAGAACAGCATACCAGAAACAAAGATTGGCTTGACGATGAGGCCGGAGGGGCTGGGGAAGCTGGACTGGATAAGGGAGGAGCCGGCACCTAAAAAGAAGGGATGAGTATGGTCGAGAAAGCATGCAAGAAATGCAGGTTCGTTGTGAGCGAGGGCAGCAAATGCCCCAACTGCGGAGGGACAGAGCTCACGGACAAGTGGAGCAGCTACCTTATAGTTTTTGATGCTGAGAAGTCGGAGCTTGCCAAGAAGATAGAGGCGAAGCTGCCCGGCAAGTATGCATTGAGAATAAAGGGCTGATTATTCCCACCGCAGAAGTCTGTTTAGTACAATTAGCTTCTCTATATCCATCTCTTCTATTGTTCCGACAATCGCTCCATTAGATACAACGGGCAGCAGTGATAACTCCGCAGACCTCATCTTCTTCCACGCATCCAGCAGAGGCTCATCAATTGCGCATGCCGGGGATGGCTGGGCGACGTCAACAACCCGGATTTTACCCCATCTTCCTTTCTCAATTGTTGATAGCTGCCTGTAGTTGAGTATCCGGAGTGGGTTGCTGGACACAACAAGAGCCGTTAGTTTGTTCAGTTGCATTACGGAGAATGCGTCCTTCAGGGTCAGGTGCGGTTCCAGCAGCACAACTGAGAAGTTGGCAGCATCCCTTACGGATAAGCCCTTGGCGGATGACTTTATCACAGCAACGTTCAGCTCCGATCCGGAGCCTATGTATATCACTGCCGCTATTATCGAGTTCCATATCAGAAAACCGAAAGCGTCGTACACAAATGCTATTATCGCAGACGCAAGCAGTAGCATTGCAATAATGAATCTGCTAAGTTTTACGGCATCAATCGTTGCTCGCAGGTGGCCCACCTTTCTTTCTCTCAAGCTACGCCAGACTCTCCCCCCATCAAGAGGTATTGCCGGAAGGAGGTTGAAAAGCCCCAGCACGAGGTTTGCTTCTATGACTAGGGAGAGGAGGGACTTAACAGGCTCCACATTTATGAAAAGGCTTACAAGCAAAGCGGCTGCAACTACGACAAAATTGAAAAGCGGCCCGGCTATGGCCATCCTGAACTCAACCTCTGGCGGGATGGATACATCATCTATCATCGCCATTCCCCCTATTGGGAATAATGTTATCTTCCTAACCTCGACACCATTTCTCATGGCAACATAGGAGTGAGAAAGTTCATGAAGAACGACAAAAGTGAAAAGGATTGATATTGATAGCACCGCGTCAATTCCAGCGGATAGGAATATGAGTAACAGCAAAAGCAGAAAACTCCAGTGCAGCTCTATCTCTATGCCGATTAATTTGAAATTTATTGAAAAGGCCATGATTTTTTTTGGAGCAGAGTTAATAAAAAGTTGAGTGAGGTTACCCAAGCTCCTTCCTCAGCCAGAGTATCTTGCCCATCATGTAGAGGATATCCTTCGTGAAGCTCACCTTTGTGAATCTTCCATGCGACCAGCGTATCGGCATTTCATCCACTCTCATACCTGCTCTCTGCGCCCTCACGAGTATCTCGGTATCCCAGAACCAGTAGTCGTCCTCAACTCTCTTGAGCAGAGGCAGGACATCTCCTCTTTTGAATGCTTTGAAGCCGCATTGATGGTCCATCAGCTTCGAGCCTAGGAGTATCCTCACCAAGGTGTTGAAGCCCCTGCTGGTAACATCCCTCTTTGCAGGCCTGCTTGTCTTCGAATCTTTCATAAGCCGTGAGCCCGTCGCTATTGACGCTCCATCCTCAATCCTTCTTACAAGCGGCTTGAGGTATTCAAGATCGGATGACAAATCGACATCCATGTAAACCGCAATGCTGCCTCTGGCTTCTCTCAATGCTCTCCTGAGAGCTCCGCCCCTTCCCAGCCTTCGTTTGCTGTGCAGTACTCTTATCACAGGGTTGGATTCAGCAAGCTTCTTTGCAATTTTATAAGTTTCATCCGTGCTTCCATCCTCAGCGATGATTATCTCGTAGGAAGGAGTTACATTAGAAGCAGACTTCGCTATCAAAGGGATTGAGTTTGCAAGCATTCGAGCGTCGTTGTACACCGGCACGATTATGGAGAGATACGTTTTCATAATATCCCTCGCAAGGAGACCCCTGCTTTCAAACAGGGGAGGAATTGTGAAATCCTTTTAAATCCCTGCAAACATAACAATATTAGTGAGTTCGTGAGAAAGTGCATCGTATTGAACTGCCGTGAGTTGACAAGGAAGAAATCCAAAACTCTGGATACTGTTATTTCGGAATACCTGCGGGTGTTGAATGCAACTGCTGGACATCTGCCTGCAAAATCCTCTACTGAGTTGCACCACAAAACATATTCAGGCATACGCAAGACCTCTTTTCTCCCAAGTGATATTGTTCAGGAAGCCAGAAAAGATGTTTGGAAGAGCAGAAAAAAACTCAGGAATGGGTTTAAGAACTGCTCCATTAGATTGAACAAGAGATGGTTCAAGTTCACTGCTTCCAAGAGGAATAATCCCGTCTTCAGCATTACTTACTCCCCCAAGAAGAAACTGCTCATCCCTGTTGCTTTGGACAGGCAATTCCAACGGTTCAAATCCTTCCTTGATGACGGCTGGTTGTTTGATAATGTCTCCCTTCTGAAAGACGGCAGAATCTCCGTTGTTCTTGAAAAGGAATTTGAAGAACCCACTGTGGATTCCAAGCGATATGTTATTGGTGTTGATGTTGGCAGTTCCACTCTTGCCGCTGTTTCTATCTTTGACATCAAGACTTCCAAAATTGTTAAACAACTCTACTTTGGAAGGGATGTTGCTGAACGGCAGAGAAAATATCTTGAAAGAAAAGCCAAACTCCGAAGCCTTGCTGATAATGGTTCTGGAAGGGCAAAGAAGAGCCTTAGAAACCTTAAGCATAAACAATTCAATTTTGTCAAGACAAGAAGCGGTCAGGTTGCCAAGGAGATTGTCAATCTTGCCAAGAGATATGATGCATACATATCCATTGAGAAACTCAAGAATACCAGAGGCAGAAGAGGAAGATTTAGAAAAGAAGCCAATAGAAAAATCAATAGAATTCCGTACGGCAAGTTCAAGGAATTCCTTTGCTCTAATGCTGAAATGTTTGGTATCCCTCTCAGAGAAGTTAATGCTTACCATACCTCCAAGTGGTGTTCTGCCTGCGGTGCAGTGAATAACGGGCACTACTCTGGAAACTATGCCTTGTATAAATGTAAGGTATGCGGTAAGGTTGTGAATAGCGATAGAAAGGCATCCCTTGCTATTGCTATAAAATCTCTGTTGGAGCGGGAGAATCACGAACTCACTATTCCTGATTTTGCCCAGATTTCCAACAGGCGAGTCCCTGTAAACGGGCTTCTGCGTCCAGATGCAGTTGGTTTGTCCAACGTTGCTGTGCAACATACAAATCAACCTATGGAAAGCCACCCAATTTATTGAGTGGCAGTTTACTAGACCACTATTGATTTATTTTCGTTTCGTTATAGTATTAGCGTGGAGGGTTTAAAATTCATCTGCAACGAGCCGGCTCTTACCTACGGAGATATGCTGGTTGTCGCAGACCTGCATCTTGGGGTGGAGAGGAGCATATTCGGCGGAGCTGTGGAGTTGGATTTTTTTAGCAGGGCCAGGGAAAGGCTGCTCAGATTGATTTATGAAAGCGGCTGCGAAGGGCTTGCCCTACTCGGCGATGTGAAGCACGACATACCAAACATGCCTTTCCCTGACAGGGAGAGACTTAGTAAATTCCTGAAGGAATTAGACGACAGAGTCCACCTCTCCGTAGTGGTGGGAAACCACGACGGCGGGATAAGGGAGCTTGCGGGGGGAATTGAGGTGCACGGCGCAGCCGGAATGACTGTCGGAAACGTGTCTTTCAGCCATGGGCATGCATGGCCATCGGAGAGGATGATGGGGGCGGACTGGCTCGTTCTGGCGCACAACCATCCGTGCATTGAGTTCAGGGACAGGCTTGGCTACAGGAGCATTGAGAAGGTCTGGATTGTCGGGGAGATTGACGCTAGGAAGGTTAGAAGGAGATATAAGAGTTTTAATAAGGGGATGAGAATAGTTGTTATGCCGGCATTCAGCGAGCTTGTCGGCGGGATGGTTTTCAACAGTGTCAAGGGGAGGGAACTGCTCGGGCCCTTCTTCAGAAATGAAATGTTTAAATTGGATGATGCAGAAACATTTCTGCTTAATGGAATAAACCTTGGTAGGCTCAAGGATATCAAACAGAGGTGAGTTGATGAGAGGGAGGGACCACATGGTGATATGCGTGGCTTGCGGAAGAAGGCTGCCGCGAGGCAAAGCAGTCACGTACGAGAGATCCATAATTTTCAGCACTGATTTGAAAACTGCTGATGACGTGAAGTTAATTGAGAGGAGGAAGTCCTACTACTGCCCAAGCTGCGGAAAGAGCCTTGGGATATATGAGAAAAAGAAGAGAAGAGCGATGGCAAAATATAACAGGTGATTGACTCTATGTCGGAGTGCGTAAACCATCCCGGAAAGGAAGGGGTGTACAGGTGCTCTAGGTGCCGGAAGTATTTCTGCCCGGTATGCGTTGAGCTGATAGGCGACAGGGCTTACTGTTATGAATGCCTGAAGGAGATAGTCAAGGAGAGCAGGGAGAACGTAAAAAAATCTTTAACACTGAAGGTTGGAATCAGCAGCCTCGTATCTCTGCTTATGGCAATTGTGAGCTTTGATAAATCCGTCCCGATTCTGGAGTATATATACAAAAACTCGACAGGTACTTATGAGCCTGTCAGCGGTGCGCTTGTATACCCCATCCTCTGGCTGCTAATAGGAATTGCGTTCCTAGTGCTGAGCGTGGGGCTTGCGTCAACAAGGAAATGGACTTACAGGTACGGGATAGCGATAAGCGTAGTGGCCTTTGTAGTTGAAGTTTTTATAACCCTGAAAGCTCCTGGTGGATTAGAAGCGATACTCAACAGCCCCCAAAGCGAGGCTGGTGCGTTCTTCATAATAATGGTCTTCGGTTCTTTCATACTTTTCATTTCGATACTAAGCAGCAGGAGAGAGCTTCTTGGGTGGTAGTTACTCCAGCATGATTCGCTCTATTATGCTTCTGACTTTTGTTGGAGAGTAGGCGATTTTTATCAGTCGGGTGTGACCCCTCATGCCCTTTCCGGATTCTACCGTGTTTATGAGCCCAAGCATCTCCAACTCATTAAGGTATTCCCTGTACCAGCGGGAGCTTCGCGGCTCCTTCCTTAGATTCCTTGCGTTCTTTAGGTAGTTCTCGTAAACCTCTCCGGATAGGAGGTAGTTGTCCGTATTGCCGGTGAGCTTTGAATACCGTCCCCCGTCCATCGAGAGGGTTGCTATTGAATAGAGGACTATCTGCTGGTGCTGGGGGAGGGTGCTTATTGCCTCTATTGACACGTCCTCGTCAACTGACCTCCTGGCTGCGTTGACGTGCTTCTCGGAAACAACCCCCGCTCCCTCCTCGTCGACTATTTCACCTGCTCTGAGGATTAGCTTGAGCGCATAACGCGCATCTCCGTTATCCTGTGCGGCTATGGCTGCCGCGAGATTTATTGCGGATTCGTCAACCGCAGCTTCGGAGAATCCCAGCTTCACTCTTTGGTCAAGAATTGATTTCAGCTGGTTGGATGTATACGGCGGGAAGACCATTTCCGTCTCGTATAGAGTGCTCTTGCTCCTTGGGTCGAGATTGTCCTTGAATGAAAGCCTGTTGGATATCCCGATTATGGAGCTGCCTCCTTTCTTAAGATCGTCATTCGCTCTTGTCAGGGTGTATATCAAGTCATCCAGGTCCTTGACCATATCAACCTCATCCAATACGATTATGAGGTTAGTCCCCCCCGAATCCAGCAAATCAATCAGCTTCTCATAGAAGAAGGAAAGCCCGTAGCCAGTCTTGGCATACTCCGGGATGCTGTCCTTCATGAGCTTGTGGAAAACCCTGTAGCGCGTGTTGTACATCCTGCAGTTCACGTAGCACATCCTTGCCCTTTCACTCTTCATCTCCTCGAATCTTTCCATCACGTATTTTACAGAGGAAGTTTTGCCTGTGCCGGTCTTGCCGTATATAAAGATACTTCGCGGTTTCTCCCCCTTCAGTGCAGGCGAGATCGCAGACATTATGTTGTTTATCTCCTTCTCCCTGTGCGGCAGCGTGGAAGGTATATAGTGCAGCGAGAGCACATTCCTGTCTCGGAAGATGCTGCTCCGCGAGAGTATATCCTGGAAGGAGCTTAACAAATAACCACCGACAGTAAGTTCACCACGAAGGAATACTAGTTTTATGTGAAAAGATTATTAAGGTTTTCGAACCGTCGGGTGGTGTAGGTGTGGTGCGGGAGAAGAAAAGTATTTAAACCACCTCTTCAAAAGTAAACTGTTGTATTCAAAAGGGGTGAAAAAATGGGGATTCTTCAAAGGTTGTCAAAGGCGCTGGGTGTAAGCAAGGATATGGACATTGATGAATACATAGGCACCGATGAGCTTGAGAACGTGGACGTGCTACACGAGGCTGCAGATTCCTACGTGAAGCCAGTCGCCCTTGAGAGCGAGGAGGATGTGAAGGTAATAGAGAACGAGCTGAGGCAGAGGAACATAATACTGCTCAACGTGTCCCCGATGTCTAGGAACACCGCGAAGCTGAAAACCATAGTATCGAACCTGAAGAACTTCAGTATGAAAATTGACGGGGATATCGCGAGGATAGACAATGACAAGATTCTCCTTACTCCGACAAAAGTGAAGATTGTAAAGTCGAGGAAGAAGGTCTAGGATCATATCTTTTTTATTTTCAATTTCTTTCTTACTCTTTGAAAAGCACATAGAATAGCTGCAGCTTCAACATCCGATATCATGGATCGCCCGATAACCCTTCTGAAGGACTGTTTTATCTTATCAGGGCTCCTCAGCCTGCTGGCGAAGTGGTCGACGATGCTGTTGAAGCAGCGGATGAGCATCTCCTTCTCCTCACCGCTTGCCCTGATTATCATGTCCTTGTTTTTGCTGGAGGATATCTCGTAAAGCACTACTGCAAGCGCATGTGACAGGTTCAGGATGGGGTATTTCTTGTCTGCTGGGATTGTGATGAGGAAATCGCACTTCTTGATCTCCTCTTTGCTCAGGCCTGTACCCTCCCTTCCGAAGAGCAGGGCGAACTTCCCCTCCAGTTTTTTCATCTCCCTTGCGAATTTTGAGGGGGTGACTGGATTGCGTATCACGTTCCTGCTCCTCCCCACTATGCCCGTCGTCCCAACCACGAAATTGCAGCCCCTCACAGCGTCATTAATGCTTCCGACTATCCTCGCTTTCTTCAGGATGTGGGAAGCATGCTTTGCGAACATCCTTGCATTGAAGCCTATCTCAACCTTCGGGTTGACTATGCAGAGCTCATCAAACCCGAAGTTCGCCATCGCACGGGCAACATGCCCTATGTTTATCTCGTATTCGGGCTCAACGAGGACTATCCTTACTGTCTGGTGGTGCCCACCAGTCTTCCGCTTTGCCATATGGCTCCCCTTTTTCAGTCTTTGATTAGTGAACGGCGTAGTGGCTGGTTATGCGCCCAGCTCTAGAGATTCTGTTATAAAGACAATTTAATAACTATAGTTATTCAGGACAGTTTTTTATAATGTCGGCTATGCTTTTGGAGGCTGCACCTTCCCTGACTATCTCTGCCGGCTTGGTCGTGAAATCGATTACTGTTGAATCCACGCCATAACGACATCTTCCGCCGTCGACAACAACCTTTGCAATCTTCTTAAGTTCCGTAGGAATCTCCTCAACAGTTTTCGGAGACCTGCCAACTGGGAGATTTGCCCGTGCGGACGTTACTGGGAAATCAAACTTCCTTACAAGCGACACGATGAAATTGTGCTCTGGTATGCGGATTCTTACGTTCTCATCCGCTGTTATTCCCTCGGGAAAATCGTAAATTTTGGGGAATATGCCGGTAACCGGACCTGGGAAGAGCTGCTGAAGAAGCACGAATGGAACAGCGTCAGTTCTGCAGTATTTTCTCATCATGTTGAGGTCTGAAACTACTATTGGGAGGGGGCTGTCTTCTTCCCTAATCCTCCTGAGTTTGCTTACCGCATCCTTGTCAGTTGCTTTTGCGCCAATCTTGTATATCGTGTCGGTAGGGTATACCACAATCTCTCCTGCTAGGACTGCCTTGGCGGCTTCCTCAAACGCCCTGCTGTAGCTGTTCCACGTGTCAAGATTTATTAGGTTCATTGCCAATCATCTGCTCTATCAACTTTAATGTTTTTTCAAAATTGCTGCGCATTACCCTCTCCCGGGAGTACTCCGCTTTCTGTTCGTTTATTCTGCGCTGGTAATCCTGCCTCATGAGTTCGTTGGTTATTGTTTTAACATACTTTTCATCAGATTGTATTCTTTCCTCGCTTTCTGATATGCTTCTATCGTATTTGAATATTGTTCTTTGTATAGCCAGTTGACAGATGCCAGCACCCATCCTATCAAGTTCCAGTTTTAATTGCCCAGAAAGCCTTTGAGGGTCTTCAGTTTTTTCCCATTTATGGACAAATTCGGATAATGCGCCCTTGAACGTATGCTCCTGCATGAGCACGGAAGAGGCGATTGAATGCTCGACCTTGCCAAAGCCGTACTCGGCGCATGCTTTCAAGAATCCATTAGTGTTTATGGTCCTAAGAACTTCGTAGACTGCTTTCTTTGGTTTCAACCCTTCTCCCTCAAGTTTGTTCAACAGCGCTATTGCCTCAAGCTGGGCGGAGTATGTCTCTCCGGATGCTTTCAGAGAGTCGCCATCCATCCTCAGTTCCAGAGTCTGACTCGGTTTAAGACGAATTCTTTTTTCATCCAGAGCCGAGAAAACTGCAACCAGCCCAGTAGATTTCTGGTCTTTCATCTTCTTTAGATTGCCTTTGGATGCAACAAGCTCGTTGATCAGACTCACATCAAAAAAACTGCTGCATTTCTTTTTGAGTATGCGGTTTGCCTCTATGCACATTTCTTTTGCAAACCCTGTAGTGAAGCCACGTTCGTACTCTTTATCGACCACATGGACAATGAATTCCGAGGTTTTTATCGTTGAAACTCCCTTGTAGCCGGATAGTCTGATTTCTGTTGTCAAGGTACGCTCGCTCTCGGGTTGTTTAAGTGTAAGTTCGACTACAACTGTGGAAGGTTTCTCCTTATATGAGGATACGAAATTACCTATGTATTTAACTGCATCACTAGTTTTGGAGAAAGCCGTCCGTTCCCACGTCAATTCGTTATCTGACTGGATTCCCTTCGGATGGAGTTCCTTCTGCATGCATATTTTATGTAAAACTCTCTATAAAAACCTGCTTTCAACGTTATCCAACGAACATATGTTCGATAAGCTTAAATAGCTTATTTTTCACAATGCGTAGGTATGGAAAAGTTCGCCGTGAAGATAGCAGGTGAGATATCCCTATCCGATACGCCGGGCAAGACCATGAAGAAGTGGAGGGAGATATTCGAGATAACACAGGCAGAGCTTGGGAAGCATCTGGAGATATCGCCCTCGACAATAAGCGATTATGAGGCGGACAGGAGAGAGTCGCCCGGAATAAAGGTGGTAAAGAGATTTGTTGACGCCCTCATCGAAATCGACTCGACAAGAGGGGGGCAGATAGGCCAGCGATTCAGGGAGGATACCGAGGGAGGGGTGTTCTACGAAACCCATGAATTTGCGACAAGCATAACAGGGGACAGCTTCACAAAGATAATCGAGGGAAAGGTGGTTGTCAACGATGATATAATGCCTGAGAAGAAATTATACGGATTCACCCTGCTGGACAGCATCAAGGTGATTGTGGAGATGCCGTACAGCGAATTCCCGAAGCTTTTCGGGGCGAGCCCTGAGAGGGCGTTCATATTCACAAAAGTCAGCACTGGCAGGTCGCCCATGGTTGTGGTGAGGGTGAGCCAGATGAAGCCAAGCGTGGTTGTGCTGCACAGGATTGACACCGTGGACAAGATCGCTGTGAAGATAGCACAGAAGGAGAGGATTCCCATAGTGACAACAAAACTGAGCATAAACGACCTGCTTGAGAAGCTCAAAAAACTATGAGTGATTATATGGTTGGGATAGTTGGATATGGGGTTCACATACCGAGGTACAGGATTAAGTCTGAGGAGATAGCCAGGATATGGGGTGACGAAGGAGGGGGCGTTAAGGATGGGCTCGGGATAATGGAGAAGAGCGTCCCGGGGATGGACGAGGATGCGGCAACAATGGCTGTTGAGGCAAGCCGTAATGCAGTGAGGTACTGCAACATCAACCCGAAGCGCATAAACGCGATTTTTGTAGGCTCAGAATCACATCCATACGCAGTCAAACCTACCGCAACAATAGTTGCAGAAGCTGTTGGCGCAACTCCCCATCTGACAGCGGCAGACATGCAGTTCGCCTGCAAGGCCGGCACAACGGCAATACAGTGCTGCATGGGGATGTGCACTTCTGGGATGATTGAATACGGGTTGGGAATCGGTACAGACGTATCGCAGGGCAGACCCGGAGACGCACTGGAGTACAGCGCAGGTGCCGGTTCTGCGGCATTCATCATTGGCAACGATGGTGTGGTTGCTGAGATTGATGGGACGTATTCATATACAACAGACACTCCAGACTTCTGGAGGAGACCCGGCATGGATTTCCCCAGCCATGGCGGCAGGTTCACAGGGGAGCCCGCATATTTCAAGCATACAGTGAATGCGTCAAAAGGCTTGATGGAGAAGCTAGGCTTGAAGCCCAGCGATTTCGATTATGCGGTATTCCACCAGCCAAACGGGAAGTTCCCAATCCAGGTAGCGAAGATGCTGAAGATAGAAGTGGGGAAGGTGAAGCAGGGCTTGCTGGCACCTCTTATAGGCAACACCTATTCCGCCGCATCGCTGATAGGGCTTGCGTCTGTGCTTGACGTTGCTAAGCCAGGCAACAGGATACTTGTGACGTCCTTCGGTAGCGGGGCAGGAAGCGATTCGTTCTGCATAACAGTCACTGACAGAATTCTTGAAAGAAGGGGGAAGAACAGGAACGTCATCCAGTATATTGGGGATAAAGAATATTTGGATTACGGAATGTACGTAAAGCAGAGGAGGACGCTGAAAACACTTTAGGTGAGTCTCATGAGGAGGGTTGCGATAGTTGGAGCGGCAATGACGAAGTTCGGGGAGGAGTGGGAGAGAGGTTTCAGGGATATGATAGCTGAGGCAGGAGTCAAGGCAATTGACGATGCCAACATGTCGGGGAAGGAGATAGACGCAATATACGGAGGGACTATGGCTGCCGGCAGGCTGATAGGACAGGAGCACATAACTGCGCTTATCGCGGACTACATGGGCCTAAACCCCATCCCTGCCACAAGAGTCGAGGCTGCGTGCGCATCAGGTGGAGTCGCGCTCAGGACAGGATATCTGGCAGTTGCAAGCGGGTTGCACAGTAACGTAGTGGTTGGCGGTGTGGAGAAGATGACTGACGTTCCCGTGGGAGAAGCCGCTGTTGCTCTGGGAGGGGCAGGCGACCAGGAGTGGGAGCTTTTCATGGGGGCGACATTCCCTGCCTTGTATGCTTTTATGGCTAGGAGGCACATGCACGAGTTCGGGACAACAGAGGAGCAGATGGCGATGGTTGCAGTTAAGAACCATGCAAACGCGTCCAAGAACCCGTATGCTCACTTCCAGAACCAGATAACTCTGAGGGATGTCATGAAGTCGAAGAAGGTGGCGGACCCTCTGAAGCTGTACGACTGCAGCCCGATAACCGACGGGGCTGCGGCGATAATACTCGCGCCGCTCGATAAAGCCAGGGAGTACACGGACGTGCCGGTTGAGATAGTTGCCAGCAGCCAAGCAAGCGACACCCTTGCGCTTCACCACAGAAAATCCCTCACAACACTCAATGCAACGGTTGTGGCAGCTAGGAATGCGTATGGCATGGCAAAGGTGAAGCCTAATGACATCGATGTCTGCGAGGTTCATGATTGCTTCACAATAGCAGAAATAATCGCATATGAGGATTTGGGATTTTTCAAGAAGGGGAAAGGAGGGAAAGCCATAGAGGATGGGGAGACTGCGCTTGACGGCAGGATACCGATAAACACCAGCGGTGGATTGAAGGGATGCGGGCATCCTGTCGGTGCAACAGGGGTGAAGCAGGCTGTTGAGATAACCTGGCAGCTTAGGGGAGAGGCGAAGGAGAGGCAGGTTAAGGGAGCGGAGATTGGTATGACGCACAATGTTGGAGGAAGTGGCGCCACATGCGTAATCCACATAATGAAGAGGGCGGATTAGATAGGTGAGATTATGTCGTCAGTTACCATGGGTCTGCCAATGACGTGGAGAAGGATTCCAGAGAGGTACGGTTTGATCGGAAGCGAATGCGAGAGCTGCAAGACTAAGTATTTCCCAGTCAGGAAGATATGCCCCAAGTGCAGGAGAAGAGGCAAGATGAGGGATCTGAAATTCTGCGGGAGGGGAAAGGTGTATTCCTATACAGTTATACATTCACCCCCCAGTGGTTTTGAGCTTGAAACTCCTTATACCATGGCGATTGTTGAGCTTGAGGAAGGGCCGAGGCTGACTGCCCAGATAGTGGACTCGGACATAACTGATGTGAAGATAGGCACTCTGGTCCAGATGGTTTTCAGGAAGATTCAGGAAGACGGAAAGGAGGGGTTGATACACTACGGTTTCAAGTTCAGCGTTGTAAAGTAGTTCAGACCCTCACGCAGTATGTCGTTCTGTACACTCTCTTCCCATCCTTCACTCCGTACAGCTTATCCGACACCTTGGGCGTGAGTTTCAGGATTCCAAGAGTTTCTGAAACTGCTTTTTTTGAACCGACGTACATGTCGATTCCCTCAGCGAGCTCGGCGTATTTGCTCACGAACGTCCTGTGCTGAAGCTCCTTCAGAATCTTTTGGGACCATCTCTCCGCTTTCTTCCCGCGTATCTGGAGTATTGCTTCATAATAGCCGGAGGTTGCCCTGCGACAGTCGTCGCATTTTGTTTTCACCTTCTTAAGGGAGAACTTTCTTCTCACTTCTAAGTAGTTTGAATCTTTGCTCAGAAGAAAAACAACTTCGTATGCATTGTCTTCGAGGTGAGTTATATGAAAGCTGTCGTATCTGCCTTTAACATTCTTTTTGACAAACTTCTCAAGAGCATTTTTGTCAAGCTTCTGCCATTTTGCAAGCTTAACCCTGTCGCACACCTCGCAGAAGGGCAGCTCTATCTGCGCGGGGAGATCAATTCCTATCATCTCCAAGTAGCAATCCTCGCAGAAGTCACCTATGAACCTCTTCCTGCCGCTTAGAACACCGCATCTAGGGCATATTTTCTCCATGCGAGAATTGATGCAGGAGAAAGCTTATAATTTTTAGTAGATAAAAGGGAATCATGCATGATGAAGAGATAGCATCCATAAACTCCGAGATGAGATTCATAACTCTGGAGCTGATGAAGATAGCACAGGAGAGGAAGAAGAGCTTCAAGGAGGTTGCCAGGGAATTCATCTCGAATGTCTACTGCCTTGACAGGACGGTAAAGGAGAGTGGAGTTAAGGGTGCAGTCAGAAGCCATTCCATCGCTCACCGGAACGGCAGGGCGAGGACAAGCAGGTGAAGTGTTGCAGGACTCTACCGGGAAGGCAGTAGAGCTAACTCGCTTTCTCTCAGGAAGCTTACCTTCATCGTTCAGGATATTCATCTTTATCGTGGTCTTATCATTTTTAATTGGAACCTTGGCGAATCTTGTCACAGGGGGCGAGCTTGTTTCTTCGATAGCCAGGGGCGGAGGAGAGGGGATATTCATCGTGGGGGTGCCTGCGGTTCTCTCATCAGCAATATGCGTCCTCATGAAGAGGAGGATAAGCCTCAAGAAGACACTTTTCCTCTCCTTCATATCATCGATCATCTACTCAATCTTCTACATTGCTGCAAGGCTGATTCAGACCAGCGGCGTTACAATTGTGAACAGCTTCAATGTTATTCTTGTCGGAAACGCGCTGGTCTTCGCGCTGTGGTTTTCGGTTGCGTACATACTTTTCAGCATAAGAAGGAGCTCACTGCTCTTCGGGGTTGTCCAGCCAACGCTGAACATAGTTTTCTTCCTCGCCTACGGCCCGATATCCGCTCAAGCGGCGCCTGAGCTGGTTCTCCTGAAGCTGTACTTTGCATCCTCGATCTTCTTGGTTGCCGTGTACGTGATGTTCTGGCTCGTGAACGCACCTATGAAGAGAGCATTTGGCGTTTCGAGCATTGAGGCTGTAAGTTTGTTCCTCGCGCAGTGGTTTGAGAGGTCAAAGAAGATTGAGGACCTGCTTGAGGAAGTCGGCGTGAACATCGACACTCTGCTAGGCGTGATGGCTTTCAAGGCAAAAGGAAAGCTGAAATGCATCTTCCTGATACCCTACATCCATTTCGGTCCTTTCGGCAATCTGGGTGGAAGCGAGTTCCCCTACCTGCTCTCTAATGCGGTGAATGAGGCAACGGATGCCGAAGTCATGGTTTTCCACGGGACTGCGACGCACGACTTCAATCCCGTCTCATCTGAAGAGGTTGTGAAGTTCATAGAGAGGACTCGCGACATGTTGAAGGAGATGCGCTTCAGCAAAGCAGTTGGAAGCATAACGCTTGCGAAGCACGAGACCTGCAAGGTGCACAGCCTGGTGGTGAACAACAAGGGATTTCTGGCTTTGACGAGGGCACCCAGGACTACTGAGGACGTGGACTTCTCCCTTGGGCTTGCTTACAGGAATCAAGCAATAGCAAGCGGACTTGAGGAGGCGATGATTGCAGACGCGCATAACGCAGAGACAGGGGAGATAACTAGGGTGGAGGCAGGCGATCCTATCAGCTTCGAGTACATGGAAGCTGTGAGGAAAGCTGCTGAGAAAAGGAAGAAGGATAAGCCGATTAAGCTTGGCGTAGCAGTCGACTCACTAATCGATTTGGGGAAGGAGTCCGGAGTAGGCAGGGACGGGATGAAGGTTGCACTGTTTGAGTTTAACGGAGATAAATTTGCGTTCATACTGTTTGACGGCAACGGCATACTGCCGAGCACCAGGAAGGATTTGATAAGCGCAGTGAAGGAAATGGGAGTAAGGTGCGAGGTCATGACCACCGACTCGCACAGCACCAATGTTGTTGGGGGAGTCTTAAACCCAATCGGGAGAAAGAACAGCAACGAGATTCTAAGAAGGGCATGCCAATGCGTGGCGAGGGCAGCCAAGAACGTGGAGGCAGTTGAGGCGGATATGAAAGTTGAAAAGGTCGAGGGGGTCAGGGTTTTCGGTGTGAGCCAGTCCCAGCAGCTCATAGGGACTGTAAACTCGATTGTTGCTGTTATGAGGATAATCGCCCCCCTGCTGTTCCTCAGTGCTGCTTTGTTTGCGCTGTGGGCGATAACCAAAATTTAGAGCTTATGCGAGTATAGGAGGGATGATTCAAGCGAGAGGGCAATGCCCTTTATCTCACCCTCATCAAGCCTTCCAAGAGAAAGGATTGACTGCTTGTCTCCGTCGGTCAGATATTTTTCAGGATACCCCTTTATCCCGCACATCTCCGCTGCCTGTCTCGCCATGTCCACAGTTATATCCCAGCCTGCTTTCTGATGGCATTCTATGAAATTCTTTGACTCTGCAATAGATGGATGAGCGTAGGTCTGTCTCTGGGGTTTTTCCTCCATTGCGCTTGCGTATCCAGTTAGATTCATTGAAAGCGTGAGGAAAGGTATCCCGGTCAGTTTATGCTGGTTGCTGTTTATCATATCAAGATATGCCGTTCTCTCGTCATCTGCTGCACTTATCTCTATGCCCCATGCCTTATTCTTGGAGTGTCTTCCCTCATGAACCTTGTGCATTTCCGTAAATGCATTTTTGAATGAGTCTACGGATTCCTGCGAGTTGAAATCGTATGTTTGGGATGCTTTGAAGAGCATTCTCAGCGTCAGGAGTTTCACTTCAAGGAACTTGTCGTCATGCCCGGTTGTCTCCCTTATTTTATTCGCAAAGTCTATAACCTTCTGCTCACTGTAATTCTCATTGCTGGCAAAGAGGTTCTTCAAGCCCTCCTCAACGAGTTTGGAATCAAGTTTTTTGTAGACTTCTTTGGGAAGCACGTCGCGCCCATCTGTGAAGAAGTGGCCGGAGAACAGCTTTTCGTAATCCGGTTTTCCGCCCTCGCTTACTTTCTTCACATGGGTGAGCTTATCCTTGAGAACATCCAGCTCCTGCTGGTGGATGAGTGAGACTACTTCATGCTCATCCTTCCTTATCAGGTGTGGTATTATTGCGAGATACGAGGATGGGAAAGTCGTTCCGTATATATCGTAGACTCTCTTCGTTACCCTAACGCCTGCCTCATTGGTCACTTCCCTAAGCTTATCATTCTCCTCTCCGTGTGCATAGGCGAATTTCACATATCCGTCTTTATTGGATTCCAGAGGGAAAGCCTCGAAGAAATAGCCGTTCTTTCTGAGGAAGTTCTGTATTGATTCCAAGTTTCCACTCACAAAGCTTTTGAGGAGAGGGTTGTTCTCTTTCAGATGTTCAGTGAAAATGTCGATATCTCTCTGGAACTCAGGAGTGCCGACCTTTTTTGCAGCTTCGCGCAGTTGTTTGGCAATATTCTGAAGCTCTTTGTCCCTAACCTCTTTCAGCTTGCCCAAGTCGTTATTCAGGTCGGTTATTCTTACAAGCGATAAAGCGATGTCAGCGAAGGTCTGCTTCTCGTCAACCCTTTTGGCAACCTTTGAAAACGGCTCCACTACCGGCGCCATAAATCCAGATTCAGTCTCAGCCCTTTTGGTTACTGGCATGCTTAAATTCTGCATTTTGGAGTTTAAAATCCTTCTTGAAGCGGGAGTTGCTTTGCACATAAATTAACGTGCTTCCGCCCTCATCTGCTCAGTCATCGGCGGTTCTGGGCTGAAAACCTTACATTTAAGAGTCTTTGAAATAAGCATGATAAACCGTCGATTTTTCTCTTTATAAACCTCTGTAATGGGAGTAACTTTCCAGTGAAAGTTATAAAAACTAGATTTTACGAATTTATGTGCAAAGCCAGCGGGAGTGAAACGAATAAATACCCCAAAAGGTAATACTGCAGAATATGAAGATTGCGTATTATACCGAGACGTACCTGCCCAACAAGGACGGCGTGGTCACCTCAATCCTCACCTTCAAGAGGGCTCTTGAGGATATGGGACATGAGATATACATCTTCGCCGCCGGGGATAGGAAGACCAAGAGGGAGAACAGGGATCCAAAGGTCTTCTATTATACCTCCACTCCGTTCAAGCCGTACCCCATGTACAGGATAGCCCTGTTCCCCTTCACTTCGCAGACAAAGGTGAAGGAGCTGGGGATACAGCTTATTCATTCACACGGCATGGCTACTATGGGGCTTGCTGCTGTTGAGGCCGCGAAGGCCAACAAGTTACCTCTCATTAGCACGTTTCATACTCTTGTTACTCAGGCAACCCACTACATATCCAACTCCAAGGTTGTCAAGGACATGATGGAAAGGTTCGCCTGGAGGTATCTGGAGTGGTATTACAAGCAATGCGATGCGGTTGTGACACCCAGCGTGGTTATAAAGGAGATGCTTGAGGAGAGAGGTCTCACTGGGATATACGTAATTCCAACAGGGATTGATACAAAGAAGTTAAACCCGAATAATGACGGAAGCTTTATGAAAAAAGAATGGGGCATGGAGAAGAACAGAGTAATTCTGAATGTCGGCAGGCTGGTCCTTGAGAAGAACTTGGATGTGCTGATAAAATCATCCCTTCTTGTGCTGGAGGAGTTCTCTGACGCCAGATTTGTTATTGTTGGGGAGGGTCCGGCTCTTGACTATTACAAGAAGCTTGTCAGCAAGACAGGCGTAGGGAAGTGGTTCTACTTCATAAATCAGGTGATCCCGCTGGATAGGATGCCGCTTGTCTATGCTGCTGCTGATGTTTTTGTCATCCCATCTAAATTCGAGACACAGGGGATTGTCGTCCAGGAGGCGATGGCTGCAGGCAAACCCGTCGTGGGAGCCGATTATCTTGCCCTTAAGGAGATTATAAGGGAGGGTTACAACGGTTATAAGTTCAACGCTGATGACCCTGAGGAGTGCGCGGAGAAGATTATAAAGGCACTGAAGAAAGGCGGCGAGATGAAGGAAAACGCCAGGAAGAGCGCGGAGGAATTCTCGGATGAGAACTGTGCGATGAAAATGGCGAAACTGTATGAAAAGATGGTTCTATGATATCTGTCGTTATACCAACCTTGAATGAGGGGCTTGTAATAGAAAGATGCCTGAAGTCGCTGAGCAAGCAGACATACAAGGATTTTGAGATAGTGATTGTCGACTCTGGAAGCAAGGATGGTACCCTGAGGATAGCTAGAAAGTACAAGAGCAGGATTATTGACGAGCCGAGGCGGGGGGTTCCGCTTGCCAGGAACCGGGGGGCTAAGGAGGCAAAGGGCGAGATAGTTGTGTGCACAGACGGGGATGCAGTCTATCCACCAGAGTGGCTTGAAAGAATAGCCAGGCATTTCGAGGATAAGGAGGTTATCGCAGTCGGCGGACCGGTCGCCCCATCCGATGGTAGACTGAAACACCGATTGATATTCAAGGTTACTACGGACTACTTCGCCAGATTTGCAAAGCTGTTTGGCTTCATAGTGTTTCATGGATGCAACTCATCTTTCAGGAAAGATGCATACATCAAGTCGGGGGGGTATAACGAGGGGATTAGGACTTTGGATGACAACGAATTCCCAAACAGGATCAAGAAACTCGGCAAGGTGGTTTTCGACCCGTCAGTGGTGATTAAAACATCAACTAGGAGATTCGAGAAAGCGGGCTATGTGAGGGAAACGCTTCACTACTGGAAGGCATATGTTGACCTCTACATTCTGAAGAAAGGTCGAACAGACGAATACAAGTTCTACAAGTAATTATGAAAGGACTTTCTTGTAGATACTCTCATATCTTTTTGCAGCGATATCCCAGGTGAAATTCCCCACCGCCCTCTTTCTTGAACTGCCCTCCATCCTTCTTCTGAGCCTCCCGTCATCAAGCAGCAATTTCATCTTGTCGTATAGCTCCTGGGGGTTGCGCGGTGGTACCAGTATGCCGCAGTCGCTGCTGACTATCTCGGGGTTGCCGCCAGCCCTTGTAGTGACTATCGCCTTGCCTGAGGCAAGAGCCTCGTATAAGACAACAGCTGAGGGCTCCCACAGAGTCGGGAGTACAAAGAGCGTCGCAGCGTTGTAATAGAGAGGCAGCTCGTCCTCTGGTATTCCAGTAACAAAATAGACAGAATCCTGTATCCCTAACCTGAAGCACTGGCTGCCCAGCTCATCCCTGAGAGGGCCTTTCCCTATCACTATGAGCTTTGCGTCCCTGAAATCTTTCTTAAGCATGTAGAAAGCCTCTATCAGGTAGCACATGCCTTTCTGCGTGACCAGCCTTCCGTTTGTGAGCAGAAGGGGCGCATCACCAATCCCCAATTTCTCCCTGATGGAACTGTCCTTCCTCGGTCTGAAGCGCTTCTCATCAACTCCGTTGTACACCACCTCTGCATTATGCTGGAGGTAGTGCGGGACTGTGACCTCCTTTGTGTATCTGCTCACAGCAACTATCCTGTTGCAATTCTCCATTATGCGGTGCCCCCATACTCCATCATACAGGGCAGCGGACTTATCCGTCATGAAAGATATGCCCTCAGGCTTTGCGTTATGCAGTGTGAGCATGAGCCTTTTCCTCATGAGATATTTTATTGAGAGCAGAGTCCCGAGATAGTAGAAATACCTGCAGTGTATATGAAAGATGTCTGCATCCGCCCTCTTCAGCAGGTCTCTGACGAAGAGTGGCGAGATTGTGTAGGGCGGCGGCATGAAAGAAGGCAGATTCTTCAGGTAGATGCAGGGGGTTCGGTACACCTTCATCCCTTCAATCTCCTCGTAAGGTGACGTGCCGGGTATCTGCGACGTTAGCACGCTTATGCCGTGCTTCTTCGCAAGCCTCTTGCCGAACTCGTATACAACCTTCTCAGTGCCGCCAAAGTAGGGGTAGAAGAGCGGGTCGAGCATGCATATTTCCATTCAACCACCTACACCTCAAACGATTCTCCGTTCTTTGGAGCGACCGCGTCGTATCCTTTTGAGCGCAGCTGCTCCGCAAAACTCTCGCAACTGTCCCCATGTATGCAGAATATTCTTTCTGGCGATGCTCTGTCGACGAATTCAAACAAATCTGACCGCGATGCGTGGGCACTGAAGTCATAGTATTTCACGGGTGTCTTCACATCCTGGATTATTCCATTGACCCTCATCTTTTTCTCCTCGAGCAGCATCCTGCCGTTTGTTCCCGGAACCTGGAAGCCTGTCAGGATTATTTCGGATTCTTCATTCAGACCGAGAGCATATCCGAGCGAAGGTCCTCCATCCAGCATGCCTGCAGGTGAGACGATTACGCTTGGCTTGGACAATGCCTTCTTTCTCTGAACTGGACTGTTAACCCACTCCAGACTCCTCAGGCAGTTTCTCAGATATTTTGCATTCTTCAGGTAGCTCGGGTAATCCAGCATTATCTCTGATGCAGTCTTTGCCATTCCATCAAAAAATATCTTCACGTCACCGTCAAAATACCTCAGCATCTGAATAACTTCCTGGCTTCTTCCCACTGCAAAGCAAGGCAGCAGGGCGTTTCCGTCCCTCTCCAGTACTGCAGCTATGTCTGAGTAAAGCTGCTCCTCGAGCTTCCTCCTATCGGGATGCTCCCTCTCGGCATAGGTGCTTTCTATGAGCAGGACGTCACATTCATCAACAAACTCGGCTCCTTTATGCATCCATGTCTCCCCAAGCTTGAAATCCCCCGTGTAAACAACCTTCTTGCTTCTGGTATTAATCGTGCTTATCGCACTCCCGGGTATATGCCCTGCATCGGTGAAAGTCAGTGACATGTTCTTTGAGATAGAGAACTGCTGGTCGTATGGCAACGGTATAAAATTGGTCAACATCTTCTTGAAACTTGCCGATGAGAAGTTCACTTTCTGCTTCTTCAGTTTCTGTACCTTCATTGAATCCTTGACAAGCAGCGCGCTTAATGCCTGCGTCGGATATGTGGCGATGCACAGAGGGGAGCATGTTTCATAAACTGCAGGTATGTATCCTGAGTGGTCAAGATGAGCATGCGACAGGATGACGTAGTCAACAAAACCCTGGAATGGGATGGGATACTCGGTTCTCTGGTGCAGCTTTATCCCATATTCGAGAAGCAGCCTCTTTTCATCCTCAAGAACGAAGGCGGATCGCCCGACTTCGCGGCTTCCCCCAAGAAAAGTGAACCTCATCAATTAACTATTTAAAGGTTAATTAAAAAAAGCTTATCGTGGAAGAGCTAACTTTTCTTGACTTGGTGGTCCTACAAAGGATGGAACCAGGGCTGGTAGTTGACAAAGTCGGTTCCAAGCTAAACACGGATTTCTTTGAGGGTTCAAACATCGTTGGAACGCTCAAGCAGAAGGGGTATATTGACTTCAAAACCAACTACCCCAGCTCCAGCGAGATAGAGGTCAGTCAGGTTGGGGCCAGGATGCTTGAGGTTGCGGATGAAAAGGCAAAGGAGGCAGTGGACGAGCTGGATTTGGCCGTCTTGCAGAACGTGGTTGCTGGCTACAAGGAGCCGGACGAAATAAAGAATGCTCTCAACATCAGAAGCGGAGATTTGGCTGTGCATCTGCACAAGCTGGTGAAGCAGGATTTGATAAGCTATTCGATAAAGGGCAAGAACATAAGGTTGAGCATAACAGAGGATGGTTTCAAGAAGGTCAGCGCAATGCCGAAGAAGGAGAAGCCGGCTGAGGAGGAGATAGTGGTGACAGGGGAGGCTGCACCGGCAGAGCCTCAGGCACCTGCAGGACCAGTAAAGCTTGATTCGCAGATGAGAATGAAGGCCAAGATGGAGTATTATATGGAGAAATGGAAGAAGAACCCCACCCAGCCGATTATTTATGCAGCTGCATTGATTCTGATAATACTTATTGCGCTGTATCTACTATTTTTGAGATAAGGTAGTTGAAATGGAATACGTCGATGCTGTTGCCTTGATTAAAAAATATGATATTGATTTCGCGGAGGGCAGCATTGTTAGAAGCGTTGACGAAGCTTTGAAAGCTGCAGAATATCCCGTTGCGCTGAAAATAATGTCCGACGAGATAAGCCACAAGTCGGATAAGGGATGCGTGAAGCTGAACGTGAAGGATGAGGACTCGCTCAGAAAAGCATATTCAGAAATCATGTCTAACGTAGGCAGCGCGAAAGTTGACGGCGTGCTTGTCCAGCGCATGGCAAAGCCTGGTTTGGAGCTCATTGTCGGGGGGCGGAGGGACAAGCAGTTCGGCCCGGTTGTCCTATTCGGGCTCGGGGGGATATTCGTGGAGGTTTTCAAGGACTTCTCGCTGAGAGTATGTCCGATAGACAGGAACGATGCTTTGGAGATGATAAGCGAGATGAAGGCTTATCAACTTCTCACAGGAGCGAGGGGAACAAAACCAGTGGATATTGAAGCGATTGTGGATTTGCTGCAGAAAGCTTCCAAGCTCCTTTACGAGAACAAGCAGATAAATGAGATGGACCTGAATCCGGTTATAGCATATGAGAAGGGCTATTGTGCTGTGGACGTGAGGGTGTTGCCTTGAATATAGACGTGCTCTTCAACCCGAACAGCGTTGCGGTAATAGGCGCTTCCAGAGACCCTGGCAAGATAGGGCATGTGCTGCTGAGGAATTTCATTGAGGGCGGCTTCAGGGGGCAGATCTACCCGATAAACCCCAAATCGGATGAAATTCTTGGCCTGAAGTGCTACCTGAGTGTCAACAATATCAAAGGCGATGTCGACCTTGCGGTCATAGCCATACCCGCAAACTTTGTTCCAGATGCTTTAAGGGAATGTGGTGAGAAAGGAGTTAAGGGTGCGATAGTCATAAGCGGCGGTTTCTCCGAAGTCGGAAATGTCGAGCTGGAGAACGAGCTCAAGGAGGTATGCGCCAAGTATGATATTGCGTGCCTTGGGCCTAACTGCATGGGAGTGATAAACCCTTTGACAAGAGTTGACAGCGTTTTCATACCAACCTACAAAATGGGAAGGCCGAAGCTCGGGGGTGTGAGCTTCATAAGCCAGAGCGGAGCTATTGGAGGCGCCGTGCTTGATTTGATGGCAAGGCAGGGCTTTGGAATGTCGAAATTCGTTTCATACGGCAACGGCGCAGTGCTTGACGAGACCGATTTGCTTAGGTACATGGCGGATGACGAGAGGACAAGGATAATAGTGCTTTACATCGAGGGAGTGAGGAGAGGCAGGGAGTTCTTTGAAACACTGAAAGGAGTTACGAAAAGGAAGCCTGTGGTTGTGCTTAAGGGAGGCAAGACGGCTGTCGGGGCTGCAGCAACCAAGTCCCACACAGGCTCTCTGGCGGGAAACGCAGCAGTCTACGATGCAGTATTCAAGCAGTGCAAGGCAACTGAAGCCAGGAATTTGGATGAAATTTTCAACTTTTCAAAGCTATTCGAATCCCAGCCGTTCTGCAACGGTGAGAGGGTAGGGATAATAACAAATGGAGGAGGCTTGGCGGTCATCGCTTCAGACAGCGTTGAGGAGAATGGATTGAAGATTGCTTCTCTCAGCGAGGAAAGTAGGAGGAGGATAAACGAGAAAGTTCCTGCATATGTTAATGTCAGGAACCCGCTTGACCTGAGCGGAGATGCAGGAGCCGACAGGTTCGAAGTTGCAGTGCAGGCAATGCTTGAGGATTCCAATGTGGACGCCCTACTTGTTGGAGTGCTGTTCCAGACAGAGAGCATCGATTCAAGGGTTGTGAGCATGCTTGTAGAGGCGTCAAACCTGAAGAAGAAGCCTCTGCTTGTTGTGTGCCCTGGCGGCGAATACGCGGAAGTCCACGGCAGGATACTGGAGAACTGCGGGGTTCCTACTTACACTTCTTCAGCATCGGCGGTGAGGTCTCTGAGAAAGCTTGTGGACTACTCGAAATTCATGGGTAAAAAATAGAAAAGAAAGGGAGCTTATTTCTCAATTGTTGACAGGTCTCCTGTCGGAAGACCCAGCTCCTGTGCTTTCAGCACTCTTCTCATTATCTTCCCGCTCTGCGTCCTTGGAAGAGTGTCCCTGAACTCTATCTCCTTGGGGTACATGTGCCCTGCAAGCCTTGTCTTTATGAACTTTCTTATGTCATCCTCCAACTCCTTTGAAGGCGTGTGGCCCTTCCTGAGGACGAGGAACGCCTTGATTATGTCTCCCCTTATCCCCTCAGGGTCTGGCTTGCCTATGACGCCTGCCTCCGCAACTGCTGGGTGCTCGACCAGTGCGCTCTCAATCTCGAAGGGACCGACTCGTTCACCTGCTGTCTTGATAACATCGTCCCCTCTTCCTACGTATATGAAGTAGCCATCAGCGTCCATCTTTCCCTTGTCACCTGTGATGTACCAGCCGTTCTTAATGTAGGATTTGTACTTCTCCTCGTTCTTCCAAATTCCCTTGAACATTGAGGGCCAGCCCGGCCTCAGTGCCAGGTCTCCCTCCTCGCCTGGCTTGACCTCATTGCCATTCTCATCAACTACCGCAGCAGTTACGCCTGGGAACGGCTTGCCCATGTATCCCACTTTTATATCCATCTTCGGGTAGTTGCATATCAGCATGCTTCCGGTTTCGGTCTGCCACCATGTGTCGTGCACCCACAGACCGAACACCTTGTGCGCCCACCTTATCGGTTCTGGGTTGAGCGGCTCGCCAACGCTGCATATGTGTCTGAGGCTCTTCAGGTTGTGCTTCTTTGGTATTTCGTCCCCAACGGACATCAGCATTCTCAGAGCAGTTGGCGCTGTGTACCAGACATTGACCTGGTATTTCTCTATGAGCGAGTACCACCTCTCAGGGTCGAACCTGCCGTCAAATACCACCTGAGAAGCGCCGTTTGACCATGCGCCGAGTATCGTGTATACTATCCCGGTTATCCAGCCGGGGTCAGAGGTGCACCAGTAGATATCCTCATCCTTCAGGTCTAATACCCATTTGGCAGTTATGTGCTGCTGCAGCATTCCCCCGTGGGTGTGCATAACCCCCTTCGGCTTGCCGGTTGAACCAGAGGTATATTGTATGAATGCAACATCATCAGGGTTCATCTTTTCTGCTTCGAAATCGCGGGATGCCTTTGCCATCTCATCCTCGTAGCTAAGCTCACCAGCTGCTGCATTCAAGTCCTTCCCTCCAACAACGAACACGTGCTTTAGGTTTGGGAGCTCCTTCCTGATCTGGTCGACCCTAGGCTTCAGCTTCACATCTGTGACAAGCACGATTGCCTCGCTGTCAAGCAGCCTGTCCCTCACTGCCTCAGGACCGAATGCTGCGAACATCGTTCCTGCGATTCCCCCCATTTTCAGTATTCCTAGGAAGCTTATGTAGTTCTCAGGGATTCTGGAGAGGAATATGAACACTCTGTCCCCTCGCTTGAGACCGTGTTTCTTCAGCACGTTTGCGAACTTGTTGGACAGGTTGGACATCTCCAAGAAAGTGAATTTCTCGGTGGTTCCGTCTTCACCCTCCCAGTAGAGGGCAACCTTGTTCTTCCTCCATGTGTCCCTGTGCTTGTCTATTGTGTTGTATGCCTGGTTCAGCTTGCCTCCGTCGAACCACTCCACGTCATCATGCACGTCCTCCCATTTGAAGCTGGGATACACCTTTTCGTATGCTCCCATGTTAGGTCTTCCTTTAAACTTCTTACTCGACACTTTTACAAAATCCGCTTCCATTATTCTCCCTCCGTGTGGTATAGATATGCTAGAGAATTTGTGACATACCCATTTATAAATAAGTGTGGGCTTCCTGCTTCACAGACATTGCTTCTGCAACATCTCTCTCCATTATGGAATTGCAGGCGTTACTTCCCGAGTGCCCCTCGGTAGTGGTATGTACTCGGAAGGAGAGTATTTAAATAATGTGAAGGGGGGTAACTTTCCAGTGAAAATAAGAGTAAGATATATTTTATGTGCATGGCTCGTTTTACTCCATCTCTAAAGTGCGAGGGTTCTCCTCTCGCTTTGTTAAAAACTTATTCGTCACTTGTCGATATACCTTTTCAATCACTTATAAACAAGCAGAACCATACCAATGAAGCTGAAGAGCATTCCGGCTATGGTGATGAGGTTCATCTCCTCTTTGAGGAAGGCTACTGATATCAAAACCGAAACAAACATGCTCAGGCTGAATATTGGCACAACAGCACTGATAGGGCCGCCTTCCTTGTAGGATAGGTATGTGAATACTGTTGAAATGACAAAGATAATTGCAAGCGAGAAGGCCAAAAGCACTGAGCCTGGCGTCACCGTGTCGATAAACAAGGGATAAGAAAAGAAAAAATAGATAAGAAGCGCAAGTGAGACCACAAAGACTATGGGAATCATGACCCGCCAATCAACTTCCTTGACGAACATCTGGACGAGGATGTTGTAGACTCCAAGCGCAAGCATTGTTATAATGGCTGCTGTCCTCCAATCCAACAAATCACCGAGTAATGAGGTAGATGAATATTATTGTCGCTATCACCATGACAAATGCAGTGAATACAGTGGAAGTCGTACTTCCGTCCATATAAGGAATTTTATACTTTGTTTTTTAATAGTTATGTATGCTTCTTGTCAGGTACTCCGAGATAATGCTGAAAAGCAGAATGACCAGGGTCATCCTTGGGAGGATGCTTGAGAGGAATATACGGGTTGCGCTGGGGAGGCGCAGGTTAAAGGTGGGGAGGGATGGGGGGCTTTTCTACATAGAAACCGAGGACGAGCAGGAATGCGCTGATAGACTGAGGAAGGTTTTTGGTGTTGCATACATATCCGTCTGTGAAGTCGTCCCGGCAGAGGTTGAAGGGATAGCTAAAAAATGCGTGGAAATCGGGCGGGAATTCAGGAGCGGTTCTTCATTTGCGATAAGGGCTAGGAGGGTTGGCGAACATCCATTTTCAAGCACGGAAATCTGCGTTGAGACAGGACGGAGGATGCTCGAGGAGCTTAGGAATAGAAAGCTGAAGGTGGACTTGGAGGAGCCGGACGAGGAGGTTTTTGTGTATGTGAGGGAAAGGCGGGCATTCATATCAAGAGGGAGGGTAAAGGCTTACGGCGGAATGCCGATTGGAAGCCAGGGGAAGGTCGTTGCAATGATCAACAACAGGAATTCATATCTTGCTGCGTGGATGATGATGAGGAGAGGCTGTGAGTTAATTGCGGTTTTCAGCACCAAGAGGGGTGAAGGGCTTGCCGAGAAGTTGATGGAATGGCATATCGGGAGGGACATGGGGATGCATGATTTAAGAAAGAAGCATGCCAAACTGGATGGGAAGAGGCTGCTCATGGAAGCTGGAAGGATCGCAAGGGAAAGTGGGGCTCTTGGAGTGGTTAGCGGTGGGTCTGTCTGCAGCGATAAGAAGCTTGAAGAAATCAAAAAGTTGGACGACGTTGCCGAGGTTCCCGTGTACAGACCTCTGGCGATGCTGGAAGTGGAGATGGTGGTTGCTTGAAGATTGCGATTCTTGCGGATTTTCATCTGGGATACGCAAAATTCCTAGAGGATTCTTTTGAGCAGGCTGGAGATGCATTCTCCCAGGCATGCAAGGCAGCTGACTTGGTGGTGATTCTTGGCGATATATTCGATACGCGAATTCCGAAGCAGGAGATTCTGGCAAGGTCCTTCAAGCTGTTCAGGGTTGCTTTTGAAAAGAAGTGGGATGCTAGACTCGTGAGTTATGACAGCAGGGACGGAAGGAAGAATTATGCGGAGGTGCCGGTTGTCGCAATCCACGGGACGCACGAAAGAAGGACTAAGGAGCTTGTTAACCCGGTTGAGTTGCTTGAGAAGGCGGGGTTTGTTGTAAACGCCCACTCGGCAACTGCAGTTTTTGAGAAAGACGGCGAGAGGGTTGCTTTCCAAGGCATGGGAGGAGTCCCAGAAGAGTACGCCAAAAGTGCAATTGAGGCCCTGTCGTTGAAACCAGTTGAAGGCGCGTTTAACATATTCCTTTTCCACCAGAGCATGAAGGAGTTCATCCCAGGCGAAGGACTGATGGGGGTGGAAGACCTACCAAAGGGGTTTGACTTATACCTCTGCGGCCACATGCACACGAAAATGATCGAAAAGCTTGATGGTGGGACGTTGCTTCTCATACCGGGGAGCACGGTTATAACGCAGATGAGGAAGGAGGATATGGAAGGGAAGGGCTTCTTCATTTTTGATATGAAGAAGAGAGAGGCTGCATTCCACAGGATTCAAACAAGACCATTTTTGTATGATGAACTGGAGTTCAAGGATGCAGGAGTGGAAGAGATATCAAGAAAGACTAGGAGCAGCATAGAGAGGCTTCTGAAAGACAAGGAGGGAGAGAAACCTGTAATAAAAATAAAGCTGAAGGGCACTGTCGCGAAGGGCTTGAACCCATCAAACCTAGACGCCAGCTCTTTTGTAAGGGAATTCGAGGGAAGGGCGGTTGTTGAGGTGGATAAGGATTTGGAATCCGAAAGTCTCAAGGATAAAATAGAGAAGCTCAGAAATTTGAGGGAGGGAAAGATGTCGGTGAAGGACATGGGGATCGAAATCCTGAAGGATAAGCTCAAGCAATACGGGTTCAAGTCCAATGTGGATGCTGAATCACTGTATGCGCTGCTCAGTGAGGAAGGAAAAGGAGTCTCGGATAAGGCGCTGAAGGGAATTCTGGGAATGTAGCTATTTTTCATATCTCAGATGAGTAAACCACACATGGCCTATTTTAAGAGACTCCCGAGGAAAAGGCGGCGAACGATGTCACAATCGTAATAAACGGCCATGAACCGGTCGAAGCCGGCAGAGTCGAGAGATTTGGGGGCAAACTTGCCACGATTAATTCAAACTACATTGTGGGGTATCTGGCTCATAAGAATTTCGCGGTTGGGTATGGCTATGTCAGCCTTGAGAAGGAAGTGGACAACGTGAGTGGGATATTCCACGGAATCTAGCCCCAGAGATATCTCTTGAGGTTTATCCTTCTTTTGAATTCCACTCCGTCCTTCCTAAGAAGTTCAACCTTCCTTCTAACTCCGCCTGGACCGGAGTAACCTCCCACCTCACCATCTGACTTGACAACCTTGAAGCAAGGATATAATTCTGGATGCTTATTCCGCTTCATTATCAGCCCGATTACTCGGGGGTGAAGCCCAAATCTGTTCCCAACACTTTTGTAAGTCGCGACTTTACCTTTGGGCATTATTTTGAGAAAAAACAGGACCTTTCGCTCAAGTTCAGGGGTTGACATTACTTCCTCTCCAGCATCTGCCTCGTCAATCTGAGGCATTCACTCATTGCCTCGTCAAATCTTTCAATGTCAGATCCGGCGGCTCCTGCGGCACAGGCATGGCCGCCACCGCTGCCGTTAAGAATTCTGCCAACCTTCTCCATAACCTGGGTTGCAAGGTTGATTCGCAGTTTCTTCGCAAGGTCATCCCTCATTCTTGCAGATATCCTCGCTCCATCCTTGCCCCTGCAACCGACAAACGAGATATCGGCTCCGATTTCTACCAGCGCCTCTGCTGCCTTGGATTCAAAAGAGCCAACAGTGGATTTGGCTACTAGGTAGCCGCCAACCTTCTCAACTTCGGCACGCTTGCAAGCAGTGAGCAGGGCTAGCCTCTGCGACACATCAGCATCCGTCCTGACAAACCTGAGCACATCGTCATAACTCATTCTGGTTTTCCCGAGCAGATTTGCAATGTTAGAGAATGTTTTTCTGTTTGCATTCCTGAATCCTGCAGAATCATCAATAATTCCGCACAGTAAGCATAGAGCCTCCCTCTCCAATATTTTGCATTTCAGCTTTTTAAGCAACTCATAGATTAGCTCGGAAGTGGAGAGATACCTGTTATCAACAACAAGGTGATCCGCCTTTATTGAATCGGAGTGGATGGAATGGTGGTCTATGATTACTTTCTCACCCTTGAAATTCCTAACTCCGTCTGCCAGGTTACCCAGCATATCGTAGGAGTTTGTGTCAAGGATGAACAGCACGTCACAGTCAAGCTGTCCGCCGACGGATACCTCGGATTTAAGGAACTTCAGCAGCTTCCTTGCTTTTGCAGTTGGCAAGTCCGAAGCAATAACTGAAGAGTTCCTGAGAAAGGATTGGAGGGCAAGCGCGCTTCCAACGGCATCCAAATCGGCAAGTGAGTGAATCAGTATGACTACTCTCTTTCTCCTTACCGTTTTCAGGAAATTGAGCATCGACTGCATCTAGGCTGCACCCATCTCTCCAGCGGCTTTCTCTATCCTGGATTTTAGCTCGACAAGCCTGCCCCTCAGCTTCTCCTCCTGCTTGCCCAGCATCCCCAGCCTCACCTTCATTGTTTCCTTGCTCTCGTTGAGCTCCTTCACAACGTCCTCGCTGTTTGATTCTATGAGCAGCGAGCCTATTGACTTGTACACCTTGCTGCTCTTGCCTTTCAATTCCTCAAGCGCATCGTCTATTTCCTCGAGCTGCATCTTTATCTGCTGCTTCTGGACCATGATCATCTGCAGTTGGTTCTGAGCGGTTTGAAACTCGTTTATGTCATGTGCCACTTCCTTGGGTACTTCCATGCTACACCTCCTTTTTGGTCAGGTTTAGAAGAGAGAAGACTACGCTTAAAAGCCTTAGGTACGAGCTCAGCGTAGCTCTCAGCGCAGGGAATTCCTCTGCCTCAATGCTGATGAGCAATTTCCTGCCCTCAATTTTGATATGGGCATTGCTTCTCTTTTTGAAGCTAGCCTCCTGCTTCAGCGAGTTTAAAGCCTTTCTCGCTATGGATGGACTTTCAAATCCTATTTCAAGCGTTGCTTTCACAAAACCAACTCCATGAGCTTCTTACCCCGGTGGATGAAGGAAAGATTTTTTCTCTCGCATCTGAGTTCGATAAAATCCTCTCCCTCGGGCTTGTCAAAATCGAAAAGAACATCGAATTCCTTACCTCTTGGTCCGTTTGCAGCAATTTCATCCGGCAGTTCTGCGGGTATCCTAAAAACTCTGAATTTTGAGATGGCAATCTCGGCACCAGCCCATTCCCACGAGTGTGCCTTGATCTTCATAAAACATATCCTGGAGGGCAAACTGTCAGTTTCGTATACGAGCATGACTCGGCTCTTGCCGAGCAGTTTCGCCCTCATGAATATCTGCTCTATGCCCTTCCTTCCCCTGTTCTCGCTTAGAGAGCCTGGGAGCAACTTCGAAAAAGCCTTGCATAGAGTTTTGGTTTTCTGTGAAGGATTCTTGCTTGTTGTTATGTAGACTGCCATTCAGTCAGCCTTCACTGCCATTCAGTCAGCCTTCACTTCCTTTGCTATGGGCTGCCTCTCCTTGAAAAGCACCCTGCACCCGCAATACGGGCATCTCACAAAAGACTCATCCAGCTCCTTTATGGTTTTTTTACACTTCCAGCATATGTACATGGCAACTACCTCTTTTTCACATCAGCGATTATCCTTCTTCCGGTTTCTCCAACTGCGGTTGTAAGCGAGTAAGCTCCTCCTGCGAAAGTGGCTCCGCATGATCTGCATTTCCACAGTGAATGGCCGGCTCTCTTGACATTTTTCTTGCCACACATTGGGCACACGTACTTGGCAACCCTCTGCCTGTCAACTGCATCGGCTCTCTTTCTCATCTCAGCCCCGTACCGCACCTTGCATTTGGCCATTGGCTCAACCTCCATCAATCCAGAAGCTTTCTGAGTTCATTCCCTTTCTCAAATGATACATCAACTAGGTTGAAAAGCTCTTCCCTCGTGAAAGCGCCTCTGCCTCCCTTCTGTATAGCGCAGACATAGTCCGGAGTCGTCGCTATTGTCAGTCTGGCACTCGTGGCTTTTACCTCATCAAGCCCAGGATCCAGGACAATGTGGGAGTCTATCTTTGAGAATGTGCATGCGACAACCTTCTGAGAAACCTTCAGCTTCTCGGTAGATTCTGTCCTGATCAGCTGACCTCCTTCGATTTTTGGAAGTCTGGTGTTAAGCAGGGCGGCCATCGCAGCCAGCGCTGACGCGTCTATCAAATTGCCGTCGTGGTCCAGGATGTACATGTCAACAAAAACCATGAGAACTTTGCCCTGCTCTACGAAAAGTGACGTGAGGTCAATCGCATTGCTGCTCCTTATTCCCCTGTCCACAATCCGGGCAAGTTCGATTGCATCTTCATCCGGCGGACCGGGCTCGAAGGTTGGGGATGCGAGAGGAAGCAGCTCTGCAGTGGTGGATAGCACTCCTTCGTCAGGTCTGTCCTTGAAAGGGGTACCTAGGTCTATCTTCACACCCGCTACAACCTGTGTTTTACCAAGCCTGACCCTGGCACTGCCCTCCGCAAAGGGGAAGATTCCCTTCTCAACAGTGCATGGCCGGTACTCGAGGAACTCTCTGTCGTCAGGCCTCTTGTTCTTCTTCATCAGATCCGTGACATAATCCTTCTTTATCTCATCTAGTATCTCCATTTCAATCCCCTCTAAAATCTAATTCATCCTTTTTCACTGCATAGTGCGTCCTGAGAGCTTCTACCTGAAGCGCATTTATCTTGGGTAGCACGCCGTATGCAAGTTCAACAGCCTTCCTCAGCTCATCCTTGGTGAACATGCCGTCCAGTTGGAGCAGGAGTATCTCCCCGTTCCTGGGAGCGATGGCTATCGGCATGTCACCATCGCCGTAATTATCCTCCAGCTTCCCAAAATCAACAGCAACCTCGTTGCCTATCTTGCCGGATGCAACCGCGCAGGGCAGATCCCTCATGGGGATTCCGGCGTCAGCCAACGCAACAGCCGCAGCGATTACGCCAGCACACCTAGTCCCGCCATCTGCCTGCAACACCTCTATGAAGATGTCAATCGCAGTCTTCGGGAATTTCTCGGTTATGACTACGTTCTCGAAAATCTCCTTTAGCACCTTGGATATCTCAATGGACCTCCTGTTAGGGCCGCTCCTCCCGTGCTCGTCAAGCGTTGAGAAAGAAGCCATGAGGTACCTGCAGTGGATAACCGCCCTGTAGGGGCTGGCGTCATGCCTTGGGATGCATTCTCTTGGACCGTAGACTGCTGCGAGTATCTTGTTGTTTCCCCATTCTACATATGCAGAGCCGTCCGCCTTGTTCAAAAATCCAGCCTGGATTTTCAAAGGCCTGAGCTCATCCATCGCCCTGCCATCGCATCTTTTCCCATCAATAATTAACTTTGGTTTCTCCATATCACCACCAAACTACTTACTAATCTCCTCTTTGAGGAGGGTGCTGATTCTCTCGGTCAGGCCCGTAGTATGGGCCTCCTTCTCAATCTTCAGTATCGTCCTTGCTGCAAGAGCCGTGTTCCCTCCTTTTATCCAGATTCTTCCGTTTTTTCCAACAAGGATTTCGGTTCTGGTAGCGGCTCTTATCATGTCAAGCATTGAGTTCTTTTTTCCTATGACTCTCGGGACCTTTGCCGGGCTTATCTCAACAATCTCGCCCCCATCCAGTTTCCTTGTGCCCTCAAGGTTGACGTTCTTCACCTCGTCAACTTCCCTGACTTTTGCTGATAGGATGTCACCAAGCTCGTACTCGAAACGGGAGTCCCTTGCCGAAATGAACCCTTTGTATGGGGAGCTTATGTCTACATTGTAGCCGGCAAACTTCACCTCATCCACAACTCCCACTATGATGTCATACTGGGTCGGCATGTATGTTCCCTCCAAGGGAACCAGCCTTAGGTTGGCCTCATCGAAGAGCCCAACCACCGAGGAATAGGTTTTCCCATCCTCTACAAATGCAAATTCCACTCTCTGCGGAGTGCTTGCAAGCAACTCCCCTGGAACAACTATTTTTGTCATCTATCTCACCATCATTTCACAATCTTCGTCTCAACCGCGCCAGCAGTTATCTTGTTTATCTTGTCGTAGAATTCACCCTGAAGGCCGGCTGGCATTTCAATAATGACTATCAGGCTTCCGTTTGCCTGCCATTCCTCTCTCTGTATGCTATACTCCTTAAGAGTGCCGAACGCTCTCGGAGCATACTCCGCAGGAACCCGTACTGCAATTCTCACTTTCTCAAACTTCATGGGCAGCACAGGTCTCAGCGCATCCACAACCTCGTCAAGCTGCGCTTCCGCATCCTTGAAGGGGTCTATGTGCACCCTGCTCTCATCAATTGCCTTCTCAATCCTCTGCGGGGGGTGCGGGGCGCCAGTCCTTGGGTCGACGCACTCTCTCGCAAGAATTGCTATAATTTTCCTCCTCTTCTCCTCCACCATCTTCTTTCTCTGCTCTGTCGTGAGCTGGACATCACCTTTCTTCAGAATCACCTCGACTATCCTCATAACGTCAGTAGTGCCAAACGCTTTTTTCATTGCTTCTGCAGTTGGGCGTTCAGCCTTTCTTGCATCAGTGAATACCTCCTCAACAACAAGCATGTTTGTTATGTCCTTCTTGCTCCCAGTTTTGAATAGGTAAGCCAGATCCGGGTCAACCAGAATCTCGAATTTCTCTCCATGCGTCTCCAAGCGGGCTATTATAGCCTTGTCTAGGCTTATCATAACAACACACAACTAGGCCTTGGAGAGGTACTTGTTCACTTCCTCATCGGAGAGCAGCTTGAGCTTCCTGCCTTTCACTACCTCAGCAATGTCCAAATTCTCTGCCTTCAGTTTTGAATCCGTTGTTTTCTTCAGAGCTCTCACAGCCAAGCTTATCCCATCTTCTATGTCGAGTCCAAGCTTGTACTCCTTCTCGAAGAATTCGTCAACTTCCTTCTTGCCACTCCCTATGGCGGCGGCCTTGTAGCCAGTCAGCGCACCGCTTGGCTCGGCCTCGTATAGACGTGGCTCGCTGTCGAATCCTGCGATGAGAAGTGAAACTCCAAAAGGCCTTATTCCTCCGTACTGGGTGAATATCTGCATCGTGTCACAGAGGCTCTTTGAAACCGACTCAACGCTTATCGGTTCGTTATACAGAAGCCTGTGCTTCTGCGCCTCAGTCCTCGCCATGTCAACGAGTCTCCTCGCGTCTGCAACAAGACCGGATGCAGTCACCGCAATATGGTTATCTATCTTGAATATTTTCTTCATCGATTCGGGAACAAGCAGGTTGGAAACAATGTTTTTGTGAGCAACAAGTACCACACAATCTGCGCAGATGACTCCTACGGCGGTCGCTCCCCTCCTAACCGCCTCCTTTGCGTACTCGACTTGGAAAAGTCTGCCGTCAGGACTGAAGACCGTTATAGCTCTGTCATATGCCTGCGGAGAAACCGGATACATAACTTCACCTCTTCCTCGTTCTACACTCTACGGATATAATTCGCATCTAAGGTTTAAAATACTTACATATTGCCTCTCAGCTTACTGATCATCCCCGAGACTTTCAAAACCCGTATGCAGCCGTTCTCTCCTTTTATCTTGGTCACAAGAGCCAGCGCAGCCTTGACTTTCTGGAGCTCTGGGTTGGAGCACAGTAGAACTCCTGAATTGTCATTGAATTCGACCAACCGTGGGTTGGCTTTTGAAAAACCAAGCTCACCTAGAAATGAGAGGATTGCGTGGTATATCTCATCCTTGGCCTCGCTCTCGGTAAGCCTGCAGCTGCATTCAAACCTGAAATGGATGTACCTTCTCTTCTCTCTCATTGTTGGTTGCACCATTCATCATCCCTCAAGTACGTATTCCGGGATCATTGAGACTGATTTAACTGCCTGGTCGGGCGAGAGACCTAGTGCCTGACCCAGGGAGATGAGTTCGGCAGGAGATTTCATGAGAAATTTGCTTGAAGCACCGCTTGTTAGTACGAAATCCGCACCGTATTTGTTGCACATTTTCAGGAAGAAGCTGATTTTTGAAATCATAAATGCTCTGTCAGAAGCTTTTTTGTTCAATATCATTGAAATTGGAATTTCAAATGGCTTCCTGCTCTCTGCTGCGATTCTTATGAGGCCGGCGTCGGGCAGGAAACGCGGGAATAGCAGCATGTCCACATCCTTCCTGCATGCTCGTTTCAGGAGCTCTATGTCTTCTGATAAGAATAGGACTAGTTTCCCTTCCCTTTTAAAGTTCAGATCGTTCTGTCCTCTCCCCTTTATCTCGACTCCGTTACCCTCCGGTGAGAAGCAGCATATCTTTCTGAAGCCGAGAGAGCCTGCATAGCTCTCCAAGTCCCTTTCCCAGCACCTTATATCCAAATCGTAGTAATCTGGCATGTGGAACTCACTTCTCATGGAATAGGGTGAATACTATCTCGTTGAATTTCTTCGGGAAGTGCATTTTAAGGGTGGAGTACACCGCCCTGAAGACATCTCTCTCGGTGATTATTCCAAGCAGCCTGTCGCCTTTCACGATTGGGAATCCGCCGACTCTCTTCTTCTTGAAGAGGCGTATGACCTCCCCCAGATCAAGCTCCTCGTCAATTGTATAGATGTCCTTGCTCATGACGTTGCTTGCAACCTCACTTAGTATAACTTCCGCTTTTGAAGTGTGGAACTTTGCAAATTCGGCATCGCTTATGAACTTGAGTACGTCATAGGAGCGGACCATGCCTGTAATCCGGTGTTCGCTTACAACAGGCAGCCTCCTGAGCTGGTTGGCGCACATTATCCTCGTTGCGTCCTTTATTGTCGTATTCGGGGTCACTGTGATTACCTTCTTCGTCATTGCATTTCTTGCCGGGAAGTGAAGCTTTTCACCTGCAAGAGGGCTTATGAAGTCCTGCTCTGTCACGAAGCCAACAAGCTTCACGTCCTTATCCAGAACAGGGAAGCCTCCGAAATACTGGTATAACATCTTGTCAGCAACAGAACTCACCGGCTCGTCCTCATTAACGAAAAAGACCTCGGTCGTCATAATTTTTGAAGTTGGAGCGTTTATTCCGCTGAGGAAGTTGTCCTTGTAATCCCTCTCCATAATCACGTATTTCTCTCCTCCTCCAAAGTAGTTTATCAGATCTGTACTGGTCACTATTCCCTTGATATGGTTTAGCACGTCAGCTATGGGTATCTTCCTCTTTCCTGTCCTCATCATAAGGTCGCACAGAGCCTTGACTGTAGTTGTCGGAGCGGTGGTTATGACTTCCTTAGTAGCCAGATCGATTATCCTTCTCCTCTTGCTTACCCACATGCGAAAACCTCCTGCAGCATTGCCGCAAACAATGTTTAGGCAGTTCTTCCTTTCTTCCCTGCGCTGGTGAGGCCCCTGTACGCCCTACCTCTCTGCTTTCCTATCCATGCGATGGATCTGTCATTCTTTATCGATGGATGGTTCGGGTCTACCAGCACAACCTCGAAATACTTGTAGGTTCCGTCCTCTCCAACCCAGTAGGAGTTCAGAACCTCAAGATTCGGGAACTTGGATGCAGCCTTCTCCTCAGCAATCCTCTGGAGAGACTTCCCAGGAGAGAAAAACCTTCCGGACTTTGAGGGCTTTCTTCCCAAATCCGGTTTCGGCCTCTTCCTCCTTCCCCTTCTAACCTTGACTCTTGCAACTGCGAATCCCTGCTTAGCCTTGTAGCCGAGCTCCCTTGCCCTTGCCACGTTTGTGGGTTTGGCAACTCTCTCCACAACCCCTGTCTTCCTCCATTCCACGAGCCGTTTCTTGTATAACTGCGAGCGCTCCTTTCTTTCTCTCTCGAAGGTTTGCTTCACAAGCTTATAGAATCCCATATTTATACCTCTTCAAAAAAATTGTTCCTCCTGCGTATTCTTTTAAAGAATAATATATATTAACCTAATGCATGGGCTCCTTTAAAGTGAAATTAAACGGAAAATATGCTAAGGTCAGGTGGAAGAACGGGATGAGGATAATCGACTTTATGCATCAGCTTTGCGTGAACAGGGAGACGCATCTGGCAAAGAAAAACGGCAGGCTTGTTTCTGAACTGGAGGAAGTCTCAGCGAAGGACAGGATTGAGATATTTGGTGTTGTATATGGCGGTTAGATGCTCGAAATGTAATGGAACTGCAGTCATCTACCTACCTTACGGTAATGAAAACTTTTGTAAGAAGCACTTTGTCGATAGCTTTGAGAGGAGGGTGAGGAGAACTGTTAGGGAGTTCAGGATGATTAGGAAAGGCGATAGGATAGGAGCTGCGGTTTCTGGTGGCAAGGACAGCGTTACGATGCTGCATCTGCTGAGGGGTATATGCGACAGTATGAGGGTGCCGCTGGTTGCCCTGTCGGTGGATGAGGGGATAGAAGGTTACAGAGCAAGGACCCTGCAGGTTGCGAAGGAGAATTGCAGGAAGCTTGGGGTGGAGCATAAAATTCTTTCATTCAAAAAGGAGATTGGGATTACTGTTGATGAAATCGCAGAGAGAGAGGAGAGGATGAGGACATGCAGCTACTGCGGTGTTTTCAGGAGATGGATTCTGAACAAGGCTGCGAGGGAGATGGGGCTGAACAAGCTCGCGGTAGGACATAATCTGGATGATGCAGCCCAGACAATTCTGATGAACTTTCTCAGGAACGAGCCGTTCAGGCTTGCCAGATTCGGTCCCAGCGGAGGGATAATCAAACATGAATTTTTTGTTGACAGGATAAAGCCGCTGATGAGGATTCCTGAGAGGGAGAGCGCGGTGTATTCAATAATTAAAGGGATGGATATCAGGTTTGGGAGATGCCCGTATGCCCACGAGGCATTTAGGAATAAGGTGCGTTGTTTTCTTAATGATTTGGAGGAGGAGTTCCCAGGGACGAAATTCAGGGTTTTCAACAGCTTCATGAGCGTGAGGGATGTTTTGGGAGAGAAGTTTAATACCAATGAAACTCCAATGAAATGCAAGCAATGCGGTGAGCTGAGCTCGCAGGAAGTCTGCATGAGGTGCCGGATGCTGGAGGAATTGAAATTTGAGAAGTAAATGGGCAAATGCTTTTAAATTATCACTTCTAAATTTTTACTCTAATCTGAGGGTGTTCATATGGGCTTGAGACCTGCACATACCTGCAGGGGCGTAGGGAAAGTTTGTTGGACAAGGTTCTCAAAAAAGAAACCTAGAAAGTCTTTTGTTAAGGCACTTCCCCACAATGCGGTGCAGATTTTCAATATGGGTGATGCCAGCAAGAAGTATGAGGCGGAGCTACAGGTTATAGCTGAGAAACCGATTCAGATTAGGGACAACGCCATTGAGGCTGCAAGGCAGGGTGCCAACAAGTACCTGGAGAAGCAGCTGCCGGCCAACTACTATTTCAAAGTCATCATATTCCCGCACAACGTCATAAGGGAGAACAAGATGATTGTCGGGGCAGGGGCGGACAGGTTGCAGAAGGGGATGAGGCAGTCATTCGGCAGGCCTAGCGACAGGGCTGCCCGGGTGGGGGCGAACCAGAAGATATTCATATTCAGATTCATGAAAAAAGACTTCAAAGTTGTGAAGGATGCCGTTAGGAGGGCCACGTCGAAGCTTTCCGGGGCTTATTACACGAAAGTTGTTGACCTGATCTAGTAGATTATTTTCATTCGGAGGTGTATAGATGGAGAATGTAGTGTGGTTTTCTCAGATAGGCAAGGGTGATGTTGGCAAGGTAGGAGGGAAGGGTGCCAACCTCGGCGAGATGGCGGGAATAGGCCTTCCTGTCCCGAACGGATTCTGCACAACAAGCGATGCTTACTTCGCCTTCATCAAGGCAAATGGGATTGACAGGGCAATTGCAAAGATTACTGAGAATTTGGATGTGCAGGACAACCAGAAGCTCAATGCTGTGAGCGATGAGATAAAGGCGCTTATTCTGTCTGCAAAAGTTCCTGATGCGATAAGGACCGATATTATAAAGGCATACAACAAGCTGTGCGGCGCTGAGGTAATGCCAAGCGAATCCCAGGAGGTCTATGTTGCAGTGAGGAGCTCTGCAACGGCAGAGGACCTGCCAGAGGCTAGCTTTGCAGGCCAGCAGGCAACATTCCTTAATATCAAGGGGGCGGATAATGTTGTGAGAGCAGTCCAGATGTGCTGGGCTTCACTCTTCGAGAGCAGGGCGATATACTACAGGCAGGAGAAGGGGTACGACCACCTCGAAGTAGGGCTGTCCGCGGTAGTCCAGGAGATGGTGCAATCCGAAAAAGCAGGCGTCATGTTCACCAGCGACCCGATAACGAACGACCCGGGCAGGATAAGCATAGAGGCGGCATATGGTCTGGGTGAGATTGTCGTTTCTGGCTCTGTTACTCCGGACTGGTATGTCGTAACAAAGGACAAGATGGAGATTGTTGAGAAGAACTTTGCGAAGCAGACGTGGATGATAACGAAGGTTAACGGGAAGAACGAGCACGTCAGCATAAAGGATGAGATGCAGGATAAGCAGAAGATAAGTGACAAGGAGATTGTCGAGCTTGCGAAGTACGGAAAGGAGATTGAGGAGCATTATGAATGGCCCCAGGATATCGAGTGGGCGATTTCCAAGGGTGAAATTTTCATTGTTCAAAGCAGACCAATTACAACTTTGAAGAAAGGGGGTGAGACTGTGGGTGAGGCGGCAACTTCCGTTGCCAATGCGGAGATAATTCTGAGGGGTCTGGGCGCAAGCCCAGGCGTTGCTACGGGAAAGGTTAAGATGATTCCAACGGCAAAGGACATCGGCAGAATGGAGAAAGGGGACATACTCGTCACTGAGATGACTTCGCCTGATTATGTGCCGGCCATGAAGAAAGCCGCGGCAATCCTTACCAACTCAGGAGGAGCAACCTGCCATGCGGCGATAGTCAGCAGGGAGCTGGGAGTGCCGTGCATAGTTGGGACTAAGAATGCTACGGAAGTTCTGCATGAGGGCGACTTGATTACCGTTGATGCGAGGATAGGTGTTATTTACAAGGGAAAGGTGGACATTGCAGTTGCAAAGAAGCCGGAGGGAGGAGCGGTTGCGGTCTCAGCTCCTGTTGTCACTGGCACGAAGATATATGTCAATCTCGGTGAGCCGGAGCTTGCCGAAAAGACGGCCGCACTGAATGTTGACGGGGTAGGTTTGCTCAGGGCGGAGTTCATGATTGCCGGCATAGGCGTACACCCGAGGAAGGCGATTGAGGATCACAGGGAGCAGGAATACATCGACAAGCTGGCCGAGGGAATGAGGCAGATTTGCGCAGCCTTCTACCCAAGACCTGTTGTGTACAGGGCGACGGACTTCAAGACTAACGAGTACAGGAACCTGCAGGGAGGGGAGAAGTACGAGCCGAAGGAGGAGAACCCCATGATGGGTTACAGGGGCTGCTCCAGGTACGCAACGGAACCGGACGCATTCAAGCTGGAAGTGGACGCAATAAAGAAGGTGAGGGAAGTCTACGGAATGAAGAACCTCTGGCTCATGATACCGGTTGTCAGGACCGTGGAGGAGCTGGTTGAGGTAAAGAAGCTGCTCGAGCAGTTCAACCTGAAGCAGACCATGGACTTCAAGCTGTGGATAATGGTCGAGGTGCCAAGCACCATCTTCCTGGCGCAGGAGTTCTGCGACACAGGGATAGACGGCATATCCATAGGCAGCAACGATCTGACCCAGTTTATTCTTGCATGCGACAGGGACAACCCGGTGCTTGCCTCAAGGTTTGACGAGAGGAACGACGCAGTTCTCAAGGCGTTGAAGCATGTCATAAGGGTGTGCAACAAGAACGGAGTGACGACATCCATCTGCGGGCAGGCCCCAAGCGTCTATCCGGAATATGCGGAGAAGCTGGTCGAGTTCGGCATAAACAGCATTTCAGTGAACCCAGACATGGTTGACGTGACAAGGAAGAACGTTGCAAGCGCTGAGAAGAAGCTCATGCTGAAGAAACTGATAGCGCTCACAGAGAAGGACGAGGAGTTCAAGTTCTGATTTTTTTATTTTTTACACTTCAATTGGTTAAGAAGGGTTTGTTGTGAGAGTCCTCCTTCAGCTTCCAGAGGGGCTGAAAAGCAAAGCATTCAAGCTAGCTGCAGAAATCGAGAGAGAAGGCAATGAGGTTGTTATTTCTTGCTCGCCATGCTACGGGGCTTGCGACATTGCTGCTGAGGAAGCAGAGAAGTGCGGAGCGGATAAGGTAATCCAGTATGGGCATGCCGCATTTCCCGTCAGAAGTTCTATTCCTGTGGAGTTCGTCGAGTATCGAACTCCTGTGAAGTTTAAGAAAGTGCTTTCCAAAGTGCTGAAGGAGCTGAAAGATTTCCAAAGGATAGGCGTGGTCACAACAGTTCAGCACATAGGGCAGCTGGATGAGGTAGTAGATTTCCTTAGAAGCAAGGGCAAGACGGTTATTGTCGGCAGGCACGGTGCGAGAGCAAGGTATGACGGGCAGATTCTTGGGTGTGACGTAGGCAGCGTGACAAGCATAGAGAAGGATGTTGACTGCTTCCTTTACTTTGGCGGAGGGTTGTTTCATGCGATTGGAGGCGCGCTTGCAACCCAGAAGCCGTTCCTTGCAGCCGACCCGTTCACATCAGGTATAAGATGGATGGACAAGGACAGGGAGAGGGAGCTGGGGAGGAGGAAGGGTGCTCTCATTGCTGCGGTTGAAGCAAAGAGATTCGGTATAATATGCAGCACAAAGCCAGGACAGTTCAACCTCGGGGAAGCTGAGAAATTGAAGAGATTGCTCGAGGAGGATAACAGAAAGGCTTGCTTGCTGATCTGCAATGAGATTAACTACGAATCTCTGAACAATTTTCTCGAAGTTGATTGTTTTGTCAATACTGCCTGCTCAAGGATAGTTGAGGATTACGATAGGGTCAGAAAGCCCATCCTAGGGATAGAAGAAGTTAAAAAAATAATAAATTTAAAAAAATAAAGGACTAAGCCTCAAACTTAACCGAGTAGGTTCCAACTGCAATCCTGGTCATGCCACTGTCTGTTTCTGTGTAGTTTACTATTATCCTTCCGTTGTACTGGGTTCCTATGCCCATGTCGCCTAGAGAGCCTCCGTTTGCATCAGTGCAGTTCACCATTGAGATTGCACCAGTACCATCAGCCTTTGCTATGAATGCCTTGCTTCCAGATGCGATTGTAAGGTTGGTTGCTGGATTGTAGCCTACGTAAGTACTAATTATATATTCCGGTGTGGTGTTCTGCGTGCATTGAACACCTGTAACTCTTATCGTCTTACCTGTTCCTTGACCTATCTCTAGAGTAAGTTTTGCTGTACCTGCAGATAACTTGTTTGTCACGCATGTGATTCCTGCTGGGAACGTGCACTGCGCTGGTATTGGTGGGTTCAGCACTCCCAAGTAGAAGAGCACTGCCAGGACCACCATTATGATCAAAATTGCCCACCCGTAGGTCATAAGGTACTCCATAGCTGTTTGACCCTTCCTCATTTTCATCCAAAATCACCTCTTGGTGTTAACATATCCGTTAGACGTAATCTATTTTCATGCCCTCCTTTTTAAATCTTTCTATTTTTTACCTCTAAGTGCGGGTTACTTCACGATAGTGCCAGCATGTTTTTTTCCCTCAATCGCATTCTGGACTTGGTGAATCTCCTTGCCGTAAACGAAATGTGTTTCTATTCTTGAGCGTGCTATCAGTTTACAAGCTATGATGTCAAACACGAATCTGGTGCCTGCCTTCCTTTCGTCATGCTGCGAAGCAAGCTGGACGAGCTGGCTGAAGCTCATGCTCGAAAACTTCTTGGCTCCCTTATCCTTTCTGGGGTCTGCAGTGTAGATACCGTCAACATTGCTCAGGTTCACTATCCTTGCAGCACCTATTAATTCGGCAAGCAACGCAGCATCGGTATCTGTCGTTATTCCCGGTATTGTTCCTCCCATTAGTACTATCCTGCCGGAGTCCATTGCCGCTGCAGCTTCTTTGAAGTTCTTAGCTACAAGGGGGTAAGCATCCTCTCCAAGCGCAGCGATGAGAAACATGGCATTGGAGCGAGTACATAGCACGGCAGTCTCATCTGCGAGGAACTCGCTGCCGCCAAGCTTCCTTATGCTGGCAGCATGCTCTCTGGCGGGCATCCCCCCTCCGCACACTACTGCGAGGTGGTATTTTGATTTAAGCTTCCGGAGAAGCGAAGCAAGCTCTCTTATGAAAGCAAAATCAGGCTGGCCCGGATTTAGGAGACTGCCTCCAACTGATAGGACGACTTTCAAGCGATCACCTAGTAATATTAAAAGGCTTTATAAATATAATATCCTCATGAGCAAACTCGACAGCAGCATAGGGAAAATCGTGAAGATTCTTGAGGGTGAGGAGAAAGAGCAGGACGAGCTCCTCCGGCTTACAAGGGAGATTGTGCGCGGCTGCTCGGTTGCCATAAAGTGCATCCACTCCAAGGAGCTGAAGGAATGCGAGAAGCAGATCGAGGCTGTTGAGAGGATGGTTGAAAAGATGAGGAAGGCTGACGGATTTGAGAATATCACCATGCAGGCATATCAGGAGTACGCCGAGGCAAGAGTGCTTCTCTCGGTAATAGGGAGGAAGGACATCCCCACGTATGAAGAGCTGAAGATTCCGTTCAAGGCATACCTGCTGGGTTTGCTGGACTGCGTAGGCGAGCTTAGGAGGGAGATGCTGGAGGAGCTGAAGAGAGGAGATAAGAAGAAGGCTGACTACTACTTCTCGAAGATGGATGAGCTGTACGAGGCGCTACTCCCCCTGAGGTTCTCGAACTCTCTTCTGCCAAATTTCAGGAGGAAGCAGGATGTTGCGAGGATGCAGCTCGAGCAGGCAAGAAGCGAACTGTTGCGCTGATGAATTATTTTAGAGGGAAAGATGCGGCATAGTATTATTAACTCCAGTTGCTCTGCACTTTATTAACGTGCTTCCGCCCTCGTCTGCTCAGTCATCGGCGGTTCTGGGCTGAAAGCAACAGCCCCGTCTTGAAAGATATGCTTCCAAGACCTCTTCAGGATATTCATCGCACCGTTATAGTCTGCATTTGCCTGGTATTTGCAGTTAGGACATTTGAACAAACGTCTTTGCCACTTCTGACATAAATCTGGAAGTGTGTATATTCTTTATTTAATAGGTCAAGCTTCTTTTTGGTTGGGTTGAAACCCTTGCATCTGAGAGTTTTTGAAATAAGTATGATAAAATCTCAAGTTCCGTCCTTATAAACCTCCTGAAGGGGTAACTTTCCGGTGAAAGGATTATATAAAAGCAAGTTGCAAGTTTTATGTGCGAGAGAATAGAGGTGTTATGATGTTGTTCGAGCTTGAAGCCGTGCTTGAATTCAGCAGTAGTATAGAGGGCAAGGAGAAAGAGATAGAAGGAGTTATGGCCAATGCAGACAAGGAGCTTTTCAGGAGAGGCGCTCCGAAAGGGAAGGAGGAGGAGGCCTCGCATATCAAGGAATGGAAGATTGAAGGCGACAAACTTAGAGTGAAGATAGTCAGCGGCAGGTATGTGAGGGCGCCTGATGCTCTTCTGAGATTAAGGAGTCAGCTCAACCTCCTTGGCACAAAGATAAAGGCAGGAGTGAGGAAAATTGAGATAAAGAGGCTGGAAGTGAAGGGAGTAGAGCTCGGCAGAGAGCCGAAAGAGCCTGTGAAGATTGCCTTCTATGTGGACAGGATAGAAGTGAAGGGAGACAAGGCAGACATAAAATTCAGTCCCAGCATGCCGATTGACGTCATAGAGGGCGGGGGAGTTGACAAAATAATCGAGCTTGTGAAGGAGAAGGCAGAGAGGCAGGAATACGAAGGTAAAGGCGAGATAAAGAAGTTGCTGTGGGAGAGCAGCAGGAAGAAGACGTTCTTTGACAAGGATCCCAGCGCTGAGCTGGAGAAGATCAGCTGGATAAGGAGGACCCATGCAAAGGGGCAGTTCGTTTACGGCAGGAACTTCACTTCGATTGCAAATGCGATGAAGGAGATTATGATCGAGCACATCTACAAGCCTCTTGGCTTCATGGAGATGATATTCCCAAAGTTTGAACCATGGGACGTGCCCAAGAAGTCAGGACATGCAAAAAGCATATACCCTGATGCGTACTACGTTATGGTTCCCAAGGTAAGCAGCCCGAAGGAGTGGGAGGAAACAATGGATTACTTCAGGATAACCGGTGAGATCCACAAGGAGAGCATAATGAAGAAGGTGGATTCCGTCGGAATCCTGTCATACGCACAGTGCCCTCCCTTCTGGCAGTTCCTGGAGGGCAAGGTTGTCAAGGAGGAATCGCTTCCCCTGAGGGTTTATGACTGGAGCGGACCCACCTACAGGAACGAGGCAGGCGGAACGCAGGGCATAGCCAGGGTGGAGGAGTTCCACAGGGCTGAAACGCTCTTTATTGGTCTGCCCGAGCAGGTCAAGGAAACGGCAAAACTGGTCGAGGAGAAGCTCACCTACGTACTTGACAAGGTGCTTGACCTTGAGGTCAAGAAATACACGGTAGTCCCGTGGTGGATGGCCCAGGAAGGGGAGAAGAAGCTGTCAGACAAGGCGCTTGAGGGAGTAGGGACCGTTGACTTTGAGGCTTATCTCCCTTACAGAGGGGAGAGGGAGAAGGGCGAATGGCTGGAGATACAGAACATAAGCATCATCGGTGACAAATACCCGAAGGCTTTCAGCGTGAAGGCGAGCAGGGGGGAGCTGTGGAGCGGTTGCGCAGGAGGCAGCTTTGAGAGGTGGATATGCGCCTTCCTTGCGCAGAAGGGATTTGACAAGAAGAACTGGCCTGAGGAGATGAGGAAGAGGGTGAAGCTGGGAGAGGAAGTGAAGTTCGCATAGAAGCAACGGCGTCTGCCTTCTTGATGTTATTTTTGGGGTAATTGTATGAGTGAGAAAAGCAAAGCCAGATATGAAATGAAGAAGAAGCTCAAGGAACTGAGCAACATTCCAGGTAGTGGAACCGAGCTCATTTCTGTTTACATCCCTCCTAGGTATCCCATAGCAGAGGTGAGCAACAAGCTCAAAGCAGAGTATGGGCAGGCGAGCAACATAAAGTCCAAGAGCACTAGGAAGAATGTGCTTGATGCGCTTGAGAAGATAATAAACTATCTGAAGATGTTCAGGGAACCTCCTGAGAACGGGATTGCGATATTCGGCGGCAACATTTCAAAGGAGCGGGGAAAGCCGGACATACAGCTTTTCTCAATTTCGCCTCCTGAGCCGATTCACGTGCAGTTTTACAGATGCGACTCCAGCTTCTCCCTTGAGCCACTGCAGGACATGCTCGAGGCGAAGGACGTATACGGGCTTGTTGTTATGGACGGAAGGGAGGCGACACTTGCTGTTCTTAAGGGCAAGCAGACCAAGATAGTCAGGAAGCTGAATTCAACAGCACATTCCAAGCTGCATGGAAAGGGGGGACAGTGCGTTGATGAAAGTACGCTGATTCAACTTGCAGATGGGAGGGTTGTTAAGATTGGTGAGCTTAAAGATGAGAGGGAAATTTTTGGTTACAACTTTAATGATCATAAACCGATGCATGAGGAATGCGCAGGGGTTTTTGAGAGAAGGGCAGAGAAGTCCTATCTCATCAAGACGAGGAATCCGATATTTGAGATTAAAGCGACACCAGAGCATAAGTTCTTCGTGGTTACCGAGAATGGAATTGAAGAGGAATACGCAGAGGATATTAAGAAGGGGGATTGTCTGCTGGCTGTCAAATACCTCAACGTAGAAGGGAAAAATAGAAAACTTGGTGTGGAAGTGCCATCTCTCCTAGAGCTCAGCCCCGCTGGTTCGGTCTACCTTAGGAGGAAGAGAGGAGAAGTAGGGCTAAGCCTAAAGGATTTGGGGAGGATAATTGGTGCATCAGATACTACTGCTTTGCGCATTGAGAACGGCAGCGTATTACTGAATCCTACAAAGATTAGAAGGATTGCAGAAGCTTATGAAGTAGATTGGGAGGAATTCTCCAGAAAGTTCATCAATAAAATCCCGGTTGTGGAACTACCCGAATATTTCAATCGCAACATCTGCCAAGTTTTCGGTTATATGCTGGGTGATGGAAGCCTTGACGGGAACAGGGTGATATTATATGAGGGTGATGAACAGCTGATAAGAAAATACAAAACTCTTGTCGACAGGACATTTGGCTTGGAATCAACAATAAGGGTGGTAAGACCTGGGAGAAGGAGGCACAGCTGGGCAAAAAAGCCATATTTTGAACTCAGAGTCTACAACAAATGGCTGTCAGACATCCTGCAGAGGCATTTCGGCTCGTTGCTTGCCCCGGCAGAAAAGAGGGGAATTCCTGAAGTGATTATGACTCTGAAAAAGAATGAAATTGCTGCATTCTTGAGAGGGTTGTATGACGCAGAAGGGTATGTTCGGGAGGGGAAGATTGAGATAACGATGACCGCTGAGGATGTGATAAGGGCTGCGCAGCTTCTTCTCCTCCGCTTTGGGATAATTTCGTCATGCAACCTGAAAAAAACTTACGGTGTCAAAGCTCAGTACGCACTGACGGTATACGACTCGAAATCACTGAGGAATTTTAGAAAGCACATAGGCTTCTCCTCTTCCAGAAAGAATGAAAAGTTGGAGAGAACAGCCGCAAGGGAAAAGACACATACATATCTCAATCAGATTCCTCTGAGAGGCAGCTGGATAAGAAAACTGGGCGACGAGTTAAGGATGCTGAGGAAGGATTTTCCAACAACCTCAAATTTCTTCCACGACGAGAGAAACATGAGTTACAAGGTATTCAGAAAAAGGATAATACCCGCGTTTAGAAGGAGGATTAAGTCAATAAGAGAAACACATTCAAGCAACATTAGAACGTACAGAAGGAACCTCCGCATTGAAGTAAGTGAGGTAGCAAATGCCATTGGAAAAAGCGTTTTTCCAGTTTATGAGGCACAACGAGGTAATGGAAAGAGGTATGTCAGAGAAAGGATTCTGGATTTCCTGAATGATGAAAAAGAGAGAATGCTTGAGAAAGGGGAGAGGATACTGGATATCTTGAATAAGATGTACAACTCTGAGATGATTCTCACTAAGGTTGACAGCAAGTCAGTTCAGCAGGGAGGCTCATTCTACGATTTGACAATGCCAAAAAATGAGAGCTTCATTGCCAATTGCCTGATAGTGCACAACAGCGCGAGGAGATATGAGCGACTCATCGAGGAGAGCATAGAGAAATACTACAAGAGGATTGGAGAAGCAATGGATGAGATATTCGTCAATATAAAGGGTCTGAAAGGAATCATAGTCGGCGGGCCGGGTCCTGCAAAGGAGGACTTCATGAAGCTGAAGCCATTCAACTACCAGCTCAACATCCTGGGGGTTGTTGACACAGGCTACACCGAGGAGTATGGGATCAAGGAACTTACTGGGAAAGCCGAGCCGCTCATTGCAGAGCAGGAGGCAGTAAAGGAGAAGTTGCTTGTTGACAAGTTCATGAAGGAGGTTGTGAAAGACGGGCTCGCAACATATGGTGAAAAAGAGGTGAGGGAAGCGCTTGAGAGCAACAAGGTGGACACTTTACTCCTTTCAGAGGGGCTTGACATAAAGAGGTTTGCAACCGAATGCTCGAGCTGCAGGAAAAGGGAGCAGGGAGTAGCAGAACCGGGGATGTGCAAATGCGGCGGTAAGATGAAAGTTGTTGAGGAGAAGGAGCTGTCTGAGGAGCTTGCGGAGCTTGCCGAGGCAAAAGGAGTTAAAGTAGAAATGATATCCACTGATACGGCAGAGGGAAGCGAGTTCCTCAACGGATTCAGGGGTGTCGGTGCTCTTCTTAGGTACAAGTGATGAGATGTTGTGGATAGTGTTTCTTGCTCTTGTCTTCGCATTCGGGCTGTCAGTTTCGCAGAGGTTCTTCAGGAAGGAGTCTGTTTTCGCAGCCTTTCCGGTTGGAGTCATGTTCACAACATGGGCAGTATTCCTGCTCTCTTTTATATTCGGATTCAACATAACAAGCATAGCAGTTTCATCCATTCTGCTGCTTGCATGCACATTACTGCTTGGAATCAAGCAGGTTCAGTTTGATAAACATCAGCTCATTGTTTTCATAATCTCGCTTGCTTTCTTCGCATTTTTGAACCACCTTATGGTGTGGAATTTTGACAGCAGAGGCAATGCGCTCAGCGCAGTCGTTGTGGATGTCAACTACCATTCTGCCATAATCTCTCCCATGGGGTGGGGGGACAACTTCCCGCCGCTGTATCCATACCTCCCAGACAGCAAGCTGACCTATCATTTCCTGTTTGACTTCTTTTCCGCTATTCTGCTGAAGCTTGGTTCCGGCCTTCCGATGGCGATGCAGGTTCCGAATGCCATTGTTGGCGCATCATTTGTAACACTGCTTTACGTAATGCTTAGGAAACTTAATCTGGGCAGAAAAACTGCGATGCTGGCGGTATTCCTCATCCTCTTCAACGGCAGCTTCGGGTTTATAGAGTTCTTCAAGGATTTAAGCAGCATTCCGCAGGGGGAGCTGGTTCCATCGCTTCTAAAAATGGGTGTCGCCTCGGTCTGGATGCCGGAGAGAGGCTACATCATGGCGAATACGATAACTGAATTCACCCTGAACCAGCGGATGTTCATGATGGGGATAGCCGTCTTTGCCATCGTTGTAATTCTCCTTCTGGATTCGATTGAGAAGAATTATACATTCGCAGCACTCGTCGCAGGACTGAGCCCGCTGTTTCACATCTATTCATTCGCAGCCATCATGTTCTTCTCGCTGCCTCTTGCACTCCTGAACAGGAAGAAGGAGTTCCTGTTCTTTTTCCTTATTGTTGTTTTGCTTGCAGTGCCGCAGATTATGCAGATGGGGGAGCCCCGCACAGAGGGGTACATTCAGTTCAGACCCGGTTGGGTCGGGGAGCCGCAGAGCAACTGGTTCAGCGAGAAGCAGGACGTATTCGGAGTGTGGCTCAAGAACTTCTCGCCGTATATAGTGCTTGCCGCCCTGGGAATGTTGTTTGCGGGCATGCCGTTGCAGCTCATGACAGCATTTGCTTTCATCATGTTCATCCTCGTAAACCTTTTTGTCACGCAGCCGCTTATGCAGGACAACAGAAAATGGCTTTTATTCGTCCTCATCCTGTTTTCAGCCTCCTCTGCAGTATTCATAGCATGGGTTGCAAGGAGATTCAGGAAGGCGGGCTGGGTGGTTGCAACTTTGCTGGTGCTTATTCTCACGCTGGGGGGGATTCAGACAGTAGTTGAATGGGCCGAGAACTATAACCAGGTCATGTTCTACAATGATGAGCTCCACGTATGCGAGTTTATAAGGGACAACACTGAACCAGACGCGGTCATAATTTCAAACATGCACAGGGACTGCGTGAATAACTGGGGGGGAAGGAGGACTTTTCTCAGGGTGGATTACGAATCAGAAACGTGGTACAAGGGACACGGGCTGAACACCGCTAGCATGGAGGAGGACATGAGGAGGATGCTTTGGGGGGACTGCGAGCTGATCAGGAAGAACGGTGTTGGTTACATATTGATAGACAGCAGAAATGGAGACTTCACGCCTAGGAGTTCTTTTATCGGAAGGATGGAGAGGATGTACGAGAACAGCACTTTTTCGTTATACCGGGTGAGGTGCTAGCCTCCTATCATGCTGGCTAGCTGGCAGTTGTTCAGGAAATCGCCGTCTCCTTCTATAACAGCTTTCGATTTGTAGAAGGAGGTCGCATTCCTTGCTGAGTTGTATTTTATATAGAATACCACCGACCCGGTGAGCATTGATTCGCATTCCTTTATTGAGGAGTTCTGCGTGGCGTTCATGCTGCCAACCTTTGAATAGAAGCAGTTGTCTCCTTCGTAGGCGAAGTTGTCCGGGAGCTTGCCCAGCTCTCCAATAGTGCGCGCCAGGGATATGCCGCACTGCATGACCGGTCCAGTGAGCTCAGAATAGCGTGTGTCCATAACGATTGAGACTTTTTCTGTATTGCTGAGCTCTTTTTTGAAATCGCTGAGGCTGGCCGTCTGCTCCGTGCCGTACAATGCATAAAGTGCTACGGCGGCAACAATGACTAGGAGGGCGACAATCAGATACCTGTTCATTCTATCAGCCCACTACCCTCGAAATTGCGCATTCATCGAAGAAATTCTCATCCCCTTCAAGCGTGGCCTCCTTTGTGTAAAGCACGCGGAAAGTCGCCTTGTCCTCTTCGCCGCTGCTGAGTATTATCACCGGGTGGGCGTCAAGGTTGTTCTCGCAAGACGTCCTGCTCTGGGTTTCATTGAATACTATGCAGTTCTCGCCGTCAAAACCGTAGTGCATCACATCCTTCTGCAACGACCCGAGCTTCAGGGCGACTCTCTCGGAGCAGTTTACCAAACTCTCCCTGATCGTCCCGTTCAGTCCGGTTAGATCTGCAACCACCCCCACCTTCGTGGAACCCTTCAGTTCATTCAAAAATACATCGTAGGTTGTGGGGTTGGACTGCATGTCTGCAACGTTGTATAATGCAAGCGAACCAAGCGCGAGGATCAGCGCGATAAAAGCAAATATGAACGCCCACAGTATCCTTGCTACCTTGTGCAGCTCTATCCTTCTGGAACGCACGAAATACAGGAAAGTACCAACACAGACTAGGAAGAACAAGATATCGAATATGACGAGCGTTACTCCTATTATTGTTGGGGCGTTCTTCTCCTTTTCGGAGTAGGAAAGCGGCATGAATGGGTCAAGCAGGCTGAAGGAGAGGGACACCACTGGTTTTGCAAGCGTTTCAACAAGATTGTTCATCTGCTGCATGCTAGCACTTTTCTTTGCATCCCTTATGTCATTGGCGTTGAACCGTATGCTCATAAGCTCTGTAGTAAGGTTGCCCGCTTCTCCAAGCGAAAGCGGTGAGCTGTTGTAGATTGTGAACTCGATAGATTCTTTCTGGGTGTAAAGGTCGTCAAGCCTGTTCTTCGTGACAAGATCCTCGGGCCTGACTCTCAACCAGGCTTCAAAAAGCGCGTCGGAGGTGGATTGGTTTTCGAGCAGCAGCTCATTGTAGGTTGTCGCAAGTCCAGAAACGTGGGATTCCAGCCTATCTGCCGTCTGCGAGAAGTTTTCTGAAAGGAGGTCCACTCCAGCGTAATCCCTATTGTCCCCGAGCTCGCGTATGTCGGAGAGCATGCTGCCAAGCTGATCCAGCTGGTCTCTCGTTGTGTTGTCTGTTATGAACGACAGAACTACGTTTGCCCTGTTGGTGATGTTATCTTTTCTGGCAACCCGAGTGGAGTAGAAAGCGAGGAATGCCTTTCTCTCATCGTTTATTGTCTTGTTGGCCTTCCTCGCAGGGGTGTAGTTGTATACTGATGAAATCTGGGTTGCAAGCATCTCTTCCGTCGGAACCCGGGAGCTGATATCCGTCACTTTGTTCATGGCGGAGTTGAGTGCAGTTAGGTTATACGCCGTATAGAAGTTCCTGCAGTACCCCAATGCCTTTGGATTCTTGAAGTCTTGGTATGTCTCGTATATGGTGCGCACTGGAGGCTTGCCAAGGTCATCCACGGCGGTCTTTATCCCACTAATGCTCTGCTTCATTGCGACCAGGGACTGGGAAGTGGCTGAGCTGATGTTCGCAAAGTTGTCGAGGAATACAGTAACATTTGTATTTAGTATATGGAAGTCATACTCCATCCTCATGATGGATTGGACAAGAACGCTGGACATCTGGTCTGAGGTCTGCTGCGTCCCTTTCATCACGTCCCTGCAGACGGGAACAGACTGGCATGATTCGCATCTGTTCTCCGGGTTGCATGAGAAGCGCTCGGAGCCATCGGGACTGGCCAGGCCAGTGACGACCTTGCATTCAAGCTCAAGGCCTCTGCTTCCAAGGAAGGACTGGAATGAGGAGTTCAGTGCATACAGTTCGGCTGCTGTCGGATAGGTTGTTTTTGAGTAGTATTCCCTCAGAAGCGAGTCTATCTGTCCCTGATTCTCGACAAAGTATATGTTGTCGCTCAGGTTCAACATGAAGGTGTATGTGCCGTTTATTACGACAATTGAATAATTTCCAGAGGCTAGAGCGGCATTAACAACCCTGACGTCTTTCGGATAGTTCTCCCAATCGTATAGGTATGGTGTGACGAATTCGGTTACATTAAGCTGCGCCTGCGAAATGTAAGCCAGCAATAGTAGTGACAGAAGCAAGATTCCTTTTCTCATCCGATCGCCTCGGTTAAAAGTTTTCTCATCCGATCGCCTCGGTTAAAAGAAATGGAGAGACTTATATATAAGCTTAATTGTAAAACGTGATTTCCTCCTTTGGGCATGGCTTAAGCTGAAGTCAGTGAAAATAAAAAGAAGAAAGGAAAGGGCTTGCGCCCTTTCAGAGACTCTATTGTGCTGCCGCAATCAAGTCCTGGATGAACTTGTCGGCTGCCGCCACTGTGTCTGCTGCCGTGTAACCTGCCACCAAAATCCTTGAATTGCCGACTGGCTGCGCAACGACCGTTGTCTTTGAAAGGTCGATTGTGGTGGTCTGCATTACTTCTGCAGCCACGGTGTTGACAAGGTTTCCTCCAACTACTATCAAAGTAGCGGACTTGTCAGCATCCTTGTCCAGTACGACTAGCTTGTTGGTGGATGGGTTCAGCGGTGTCCTCACGTTCGCGCTTGTCACGGACGCAGTTGCTGATAGACCCTCCTTGCCGGTCACGGTGCACGCTGCATTTGTACCTACTGTGCAGGTTCCAACTGTCTCGGTGATTTCCTTGACCTTTATGGTCACTCCACCGCCGACGTTGGCTGTCTCGCCTTCTGCAAGTGGGCCGACTGTCGTTCCAGTTGATGCCTCTGTGCCCTTGGTCTTGGCGAAGAATTTCAGCTCGCCCAGCCTCCTTGCCCTCTTGAAGGATGCTCCGTATGTGGATACATCAGTAAACTGAGTACCCCTCTCGGAGGTGTAGCCGGGTTCGACTGAGCCAAAGGTTATCTGCAGGTCTGAGTCGATGTCTGTAGCGACACCGGTGTAGTAGATCTGCTTTGTTGCCGTGGTTGTCAGAAGGAACTTGTCCTTGTTGTCGCTGTCCCTGTGTATTGGAACTGTCCATAGGTTGGTTATACCTGAACTTGTTGACGCTGACTCCTGCATTGTCAGGTTTGCAAGAAGGGCGGTGTGTGCGTGGTAGGTTATTGGTCCGTCGTCACTTGTTGCATCCCCTGCAAGGTACACGACTGCAGTTGGTGTCATGTAGTACCAGCAGGTTCCGCCTGGCTTTTGGAAGATGACGTCTCCCTCAGAGATGTCGGTTACTGGTGAGTCGTAGGTCTGGTTTCCAAGGAAGTAGTAGTACCTCTGCGCTTGGAACGTTCCAGTACCGCTCAGCTGGAATGCGTCCTTAACCAGTGATCGCACTTCCAACAGGTTACCGTTGGTGTTGTTGATTGTTGTTGTTGCACTGCAGCCTGCAGAGAAGTTGGTCTGCAAACCGAGTGATGCGGTGCTGTAGTAGACCAAGCTTAGTGACAGGGTGTCGTAGTCCGCGCTTCCTAGCGTTATGCCGCCAAACTCGACTTGGTATGCAACTGGCGATGTCACAAAGTCGTAGGTGTCACCAGTGCCCATATCGTAATCGGAAGATGTCTGGCTGTTGTATAGTACTATCTTCCTCAGCGAATCTGGGTCCTTGCTGTCGTAGGTCGGGTCCTTGTTTCTCCAAATGAGCTTCACGGTCCACGCCGTGTTGTCGCTGTTGAGCTCGTCTCCGCTGGTCAGGGTGAACTCCTGTGAGTACACAGCGATCTCAGCCCACTTTGCGTATGCATAGTAACCTGGGTTGGTCTTGTATACCCTTATCCTCACCTTGGAGCCGTCTGGAGCTGTCCAGCTGTATGAGCTCGTGGATGGGTAGAACTTGTCCTCCTTCAGCAGAGCACCTGTTGAGTCGTATATTGCAATTGTAGCTGCTGCCTGTGCTCCGTTTCCGAGTGGAGCCTCAATATCCTCCAGTTTCAGCACATATGCGCCTGCAGTGAGGTTTTCACCTACGTGCACGGTGTTGTATGCGCTCTCCTTTGCAAGGTTTACTGAGCCGCCCTCACACTCAGAGGTGGATGAATTCAGGTCTGGGCATCCTGTTGCTGGAGTCATTTGGCTTATGATGTACGAGTCGCCAAGGAACCCTATGTGCACCCTGTGCCTGTCAGTCAAGTCCTGGTCAGGGCATAGTGTGTAGTCTCCTTTGTAGGAGTCGTTGCTCTGATATGCAGTGTCCAAGTTTGACAGAACAGCTGCATCGCATGTTCCTACCGGAATTCCGGCCTGGTCATGCGTGAACTCAATCTGGTACGCACCCTTCGGGTTTGTTGCTTGCAACCTCTTGTTTATCGTGGTCGAGTACTCAGCATGCGCCTGGAACCACAGACTCTGATCTTCTTTGTACTGCTTGTTTGCGTTGGGGTCTGTCACTGTTGGAGACTGAAGTGCCGGGAAGTCTGTTGCAGTTATCTTCCTCACAGCGTAGGTATCACCCGTCGGACCCACGTTGCTTGCAAACGGCGAAAGGTCGAGGGATGTGTTGTAATAGTCATCCGCTGTGCTCTTCAACCTGTTCTCCAACTTCTTGTCTACCCAGTCATTTATGTAGGTGTTGAACGGATACACTCCGCCAACTGTGCCTGGGACAGTCACCTCAAGTGTGACTTTCTCGTTGCTAACAGCACAGGTTCCAGCACCGCCTGCGCCGCCACTCACTGTGCATCCTAGGTTTGCAGCTCCACTAACAGTTGCCGTTACCTCCTGGGACTTGAACGCCAAGTTCCCAATCAGCGCGGCTATGTTGGCTGCGGCAACACCGTCAGATGCTGCTGCCTTTGCTCCGACTACGATCTTAACCTGGGGCACACCCTCTGCACTTATAATCGGGGTGTTGCTATACGTCACAGCTCCTGCGGCTGCAAGAGTTGCTCCCAGTATAGCTGCGCCCGCAGCTAAGGCCGCAATCCTCTTTACATTCAATCCTTTCAATTTCTCACCTCTTTTTTATGTCGCCAACTTTTTTTTGGGCCTTTACTTTACAAGAATTACCGGCGACAATTTTTCCCAATACACCGCCGCATCTCATATGCTGCCAAAAACTACTCAGCAGGCATCGATAACGGTGATCGTAGTTGATTGACTTTATAGCCTATTTAAAGGTTTCGGACATATATAAACTACAATTTATAAATTTGAGATTAAGTTACGTCAGTTGTCGAACATGGCATTCGTTTTAACGACGGTGATTCTATTTTCTTTCACCATACTCTTCCATGAACTTTATGTATGTCTGGAGATGCTGAACCGTGACCGAAGGCCTCCTCTTTGACAGTATCTTTTCCATGATATCCATCGAAAGCGTTGCCTTCTTTCCCTTGAGATTGCTTCTCACAAGCTCCATCTTTGACTCTTGGCATATTGAGGCTATATCCGCACCGGTGAAGCCCTCTGTCTTTGCGGCAAGGAAATCGAAGTTTAAATCCTTGTCAAGCGGGATTCCTTCAAGGTTTAGGTGGAACAGTGCTTTCCTGCTCTCGAAAAGCGGAGGCGGGACGAGCAGTATCTTGTCGAACCTTCCCGGCCTCAGCAGTGCAGGATCTATATGGTCAGGCTTGTTGGTTGCCGTCACCAGCATGACCTGCTTCAGCTCGCTCACCCCGTCCATCTCATCGAGCAGCTGCGCCACAATCCTTTCGTTATCTGGCGAAGAGTAATAATCCCTGCTCGGGGCGAGCGCGTCTATCTCGTCTATAAATATGATTGCGGGTGCCCTCTCTCTAGCCCTGTTGAAGCTCTCCTTTATCACATTTACGGCACCGCTGTAGCCTGTCTTCATCAGGTCGGCACCGCTTATGTGTATGAACGCAACGTTCAATTCGTTTGAAGCTGCCTTCACTATCATTGTCTTCCCGCATCCTGGAGGGCCGAACAGCAGGATTCCCTTTATTGGCGTTACCTTGTACTCGCTCAGCAAGTCCTCGTGCAGCAACGGCAGTTCTATTGCCTCTATGAGCAGCTGCCTGACGTCGTCAAGCCCTACGACATCCTCCCACTTTGTCCGCTTAACCCTCTCCTTCCCCTTCACTGGAGAGGAACGCCTCTCAAAGTCCAGCTTGAATTTCTCGAAATCCTCTAATGCGGCTATTGAGACGCTTGGCTTCACGGTCTCAAGCACTGATTTGAAGTGCTCCATTGAGACGGGTATTACCTCGTTCCTCTCGCTTGCTATCTTGGCAACCTTCCTTGCAGCCTCCATGCAGATGTTCTGTATGTCAGCTCCTGAGTACCTCTCGGTCTTCTCGGCCAGCTTGCTGAAGTCAACGTCATCAGAGAGGGGGAAGTTCCTTGTATGTATCCTGAATATCCCTTCTCTGCCTTCCTTGTCAGGAAGCGGCATATATATTATCTTGTCAAATCTCCCCGGCCTCAGCAAAGCCCGGTCAAGCTCCTGCGGGATGTTTGTAGCCCCCACGATTATGACGTTCTTTGTGGACTTGAACCCGTCCATTTCAGAAAGGAATAGCGCAAGCAGCCTCGGGGCAACGTCATCTGACGAGTATTTCTCCCTACTCCTGCCTATGGAGTCGATCTCATCAAAGAACAGCACGCATGGGGCGCTCGTCCTGGCTATCCTGAACAGCTCGCTCACGTTCCTCTCGCTCTCGCCATACCATTCTGAAAGCAGGTCGCTGCATTTCACATAGTAGAAGCCTATCTTCATCTGCCTTGACAGGGCCCTCATCATCATTGTCTTACCGGTACCTGGAGGGCCGAAGAGCAGTATACCCTTTGGTGGCTTCAAGCCATAGGCAGTTGACAATTCCTTCTTGGTAAGCGGCCACATCACGGCCTCCACAAGCTCCTTCTTTGTCTCTTCATAGTCGCCTATGTCGTCAAGCGACTCAACGCCAGGAGCAAGGCTGAGGTCCTGCAGCCCGAACTTCCTGAATTTGCCCATCTTATCCATTTTCGTAACTGCAACCTCTCTTGAGATGTCTATCCCGTTATATTCAAGGAAGAAGATGACGGCTATTCCCAGCAGCACGCTTGGGAACACAAAGGGGTTGAACGGCTGCTCGGATATTGCGCAGGAGAGCCAATACCCTATGGGAATGAGCAGGGAGGAGGCTGCGGCTATGGAACCCTTGTGCCTGCTGTCCAGAAGCCCGGATAATGAGCCTGTCAGGAAAGCTGCTGCCATCCAGAAGGATATCTGCACAAGCGCGGAGTCGCCTAGGCTCAGAACGATCAGCACCGCTAGTATGGTGTTTATTGAGGTTCCTACATACTGGATGCTGTCCCATTTGTACAGATTTTCGAAGGCAGACACAATCTCAATCCCCAGTTGAGTAATGTTCGGCATGGTGGTGCGTTTGCTCAGAGCGTTGAATTCCTGCACTCTCTGCTCATACAAATCGCTGAGCTTGCCAGGACTGTACACAACGAAGGCGCTGTTGGCCATTGAACCGCTGCTTAGCCCCCACGAAACGGATAGGATGAGTATCATGAGCACGGTTATCAGGGTGACTATTGCACCTCTCTTTGAACCCAGGTATAAGCTTGAGAACGCAATCAGAGGCGGTACGAAAAAGCCCATAAGAGAGTTGAATGGGGCGAATACGGTTATGAACAACAGGGAGATCACATGCCAGTATGTGAATGACGTTATCAGCGTGACTGAGATTACCAGCGTGAAGAACCATGCGAAGAGCGGGGATTGGTACGCAACCGCAGGAAACGCAACAAAGGTGCCGATTATTGTCCCGAGGGGTGCGTGGTAATAGGCGACGAACCCGACAAGCAGGAGGATGAAGGGTATCAGCCACAGCGGATAAAGCGGGAAGGTTATCAGGAGGAAGAAGCAACCTGTCATTACAAGCAATGCATTCGCGAATGCAGTATCCTCCTCAACCTCTTTTAGCACTGCCTTTAATCTCAAATCCTTCAGCGAGCGAAACTTTTGTTCTTTTTTTCTCTTCTCAACAAGCTTGCTCAGGACTGGCTCAAGCTCTCCGGTTGTTATTTCTCTAGGAGTTTCCTTCTCGAGCATTTTGAGGGGCATGAAACCAATAGATATAATTTAATTTAGCGTATATAAATAGCTGTCAGTGATTAGGTGGAAAAGAAAAATATTATCAGACTGGAGCTGCTCGCACTTCTTGGGCTGATAATCATCCTCGCATTAATACATATAACAAAGCCTATCGAGTTCATAAGGGAGAGGATGGACACGCTGGGTTACATTGGCGTGTTTTTCATAATGTTCCTTTCAAGTGCGACGATAGTAATTCCCCTGCCTGGGCTTGCAGGCGTTATTGTTGCAGGAGCGTCCCTCAACCCGCTGCTTGTGGGCATCGTAGGCGGGGTTGGAAGTGCATTGGGTGAGTTAAGCGGCTATATTGCGGGATGCGGGGGGAAGGTTGTGATAGAGAAGAAGAAAATTAGGATGTATAAAACAACAAAAAAATGGATGAAGAGGAATGGCTTTATTACGATTTTTATAGCAGCTGCACTCCCGAACCCTTTCTTCGATGTTGCGGGCCTTGCTGCAGGTGCGCTTGATTACCCCATCTGGGAGTTCCTTCTTGCATGCTCTGCAGGCAAGATATTGAAGTGCGTCGCATTGGCATACCTCGGTTATGCTCTGGTATGACTAGAATGCCTGCACGAGCTTCTTTCTGACTGTTTCGTCAGACCCTTTTATATCTCGGATTTTGCCTGCCGTCTCCTTCTCACCAATCATCTCCAGCCATGGAGCGAAGTGCCCACCATTCGCATGGTGCAGCACAGAGGACAACGGAGCGATCTTCAGCATTCTTACAAGATCAGCCACGCTCCTCGCCTTTCCAACCTCTCTCCCGTCCGGCATGGTGAAGACGAATTCCTGCCCGGGCAGACAGGGTTTGTTGGAGTACGGTTTTGTTTTATACCTAGCCATTCACCTCACCTCTTACCCTCCTGAAGCTTAACCTTATTCTTGAGCATGTTCTTTAGATCCTGAAGTATATTCATGAAATTTATGAAACCGTCGTACGGAGTGTCAAACGGCGAGAAGTATTTGTGCACATCGCCGTCCGCCCATGATTTTGTGCACAGATAGTATAGCTGGTCGCTGTTCTGCAGCAACCTCCATATCCTAATCAGCTTGTCATCTTTTGCATCGCGGACCATCGGTTCCAATCCCTCCAGCATGCGGAAGCAGGTCCTCTGCATCTCATTGCCGAGCCATGCAGACGCGTCTCTCTCTATGTCCGCCCATGAAAGAGGGGTCGGCACGTCTATCTCCCCAACCGGGTCAAGCGCTACAAGCTCGCTCGGCGTTTTGAAATCCAGGTTTTCATACTTCAGTATCTCTTCAGGCATCTTCTTGAGAAATTCAAATATTCCGGTGTCCTCCCACTGGTGCTCCCCGAACGTTTCGTAATCCATGAATATGTTGACGAGAGGTCCTTCACACCTGCTGAGCCATGCAGCGTATTTTTCTGAAGTCAGGGGGTATTCGCTCCACCAGCGCGCGGAGAATCTGTACGCAACATCATCGCTCAGTCGATAGTTTCTAAGGAATGTCTTGATTGAACTGCAACCCTTAACGCTGTATAGGTAGTTGGAGCTTCTCCATCCGAGAATTCTCTCAAATCCCTCCATGACCATGCCCTTGTAACCCATATCCTCGACAAGCTTTGCTATCTCATTTGTGAATAACGCTTCGGTATTTCTGAAAACAACTGGTTTACACTTGAAGAATGATCTGAGAGCTTTCGTGTGCAGCGCAACCTGTTCCTTGAATTCAGTCTTGTCAGCAAACATGCTGCAGAGTGAGTGATAGTACGTCTCATCCAGGAAATCCACGCAACCAGTCTTGGCGAGGTCCTCGAATGAATCCAGCACCTTAGGGTTGAACTCCTGGCACTGGTCCAAAAAGACTCCTGTGATGCTGTAAGATATCCTGAACCTGCCGTCGAATTTGTGTATCAGATCAAGCATGATTGAGTTCGTAGGCAGGTAGCATTTCCTCGCAACCTTCTCAAAAACCTCCCTGTTCAGCTTCTCATTGAAGTAAAGCTTGTAAGGGTCTCCACGGTTATCCTCGAAGATAGAGAAGCGCCGCATTCTGATGGGCTGATGAACCTGGAAGTAAAAACATACGGACGGCATTCAGACCAGCTCCTCGTACACCTTCAGCGTCTCATCAGCTGCCTTGCCCCAGCTGAATCTCCTTGCATCCTCCACCTCGTATTTGCCCATGGTGTGGTTGAGGACTCTGTATCTGAGCAGTGCGATGATGTACTCCGCCATCTTGTCCACATCCCAGAAGTCGACCTTCAGGCAGTGGGTGGTTATCTCGCTTACACCTGAGGTTTTTGAAAGGATTATCGGGGTGCCGCTTGACATTGCCTCAAGGGCGGTTATTCCAAACGGCTCTGAAACGCTTGGAAGGACATACACGTCACTCTTCGCATATGCATCCTGCAGCTGGCTCTCGGGAATGTAACCTAGGAATGTGACCCTGTCGCTTATTCCCAATTCTATCGAGTAGTTTATCAGGTAGGGAAGCATGTCCCCTCCGCCTGCCATGACAAACCTGACGTTCTTCATGACTGACAGGACCTTCCTGGCTGCCTGCAGGAATTGCACGGGCCCCTTCTGCTCCGCCATCCTGCCGAGGAAAAGCACAACTTTCTCTTTGGAGTATTTCTTCACATCCCACTTCTTCTTGAACTTGTCCGGGTCGACTCCATTGTAAACCACCCTTATCCTGCTGCAATCCGCGCCGAACTTGTCAGTAAGCTGTCTCTTCATCATGTGGCTGACTGTTATAACTCTGTCTGCAGCATGCACGCCTTCACTCTCTATTGCAAGAATCTGCTGGTTCGGCCCGAGAGAGGAGCGGTCGTATTCTGTGGAGTGGACAGTCATAACATGCGGCCTATGGATTTTCTGCTTTGCTAGAATGCCTGCCTTGGCAGTAAGCCAGTCGTGGTTGTGGATTAAGTCATAATGCTTTTCCCTGTGGTTCTTCGCAACCTGCTCGGCGCAGTGCATGTTGTACTGCATCACCCTTCCCATGAAGTCAACGCCGTAGGCTTCCCTTGCCGTATAAGGACCAAAATAAACAGGCATAACCTGGATCAGCTTAGGAGTGGTTCCTTTCATCTCGAATTCGGTTCTGGGCATGTAGAAGTCTACTTCAACACCTTTACTTGCGAATGCACGTGTCAATTCATAGCAGTGGACTCCCAATCCTCCGCTTTTGAAGGGCGGGAATTCCCACCCTAGCATTGCAATTCGCACAAGTTCACCTCTTACATCCACCCCTAGCCTACACGCTAGCGTTGAATAAGGTTAGGGGACAAAGGTTTATAAAACAAACTGTTTGAAAATGGGTAATGGGAAGTTTTAGAGACTTTCACTTCTGAAAATTGGGTCATTTTTAAAACAATTATATTTTTTTCAAAAAAATCGACAAAATATTGATTTGGAAAGTTAGTTGTGTTAATTGAATTTATAGATGCGAACCCAGCCTATACTAGGATAAACGAGGCAGATTTGTTCGAATTCAGACGAGAATTATGGGAAGTTTTGATTGAATACTTGTATTTCGATAATTGATGGTCCTGGTGGACTTCATGAGCCATTAGTTCTTGGGAGTGATAAGAAATTCCCCGATGTTTTGATGCATCAATTCATTGTTCCGCTTTCATCCCAAAATTCGAAAATAGTTTGTTATGGTTCCGGGGTTTTAGGGAGTTGATTCACATCATGATAAACCCCATATGTTTAAATTCATGGATGTGAAAAAAAGATATGCGCTCCCGCCTTAGCTCAATTTGGTAGAGCATCCGGCTGTAGTCTTGCTTTGCTGGTTTTTTCCAGCAGAAACCGGATGGTTGGGTGTTCAAATCACCCAGGCGGGATTGGTTGTACCTATCGGAGTGCCGTATTCAACAACAGTTTAAATATTTTGTTTTTCAAAAAGATATTTGCATGCCCTGGTAGTGTAGTGGTCTAGCATCCAGGCCTGTCGAGTCTGTGACCCGGGTTCAAATCCCGGCCAGGGCGTTCTTGTTCTATTTGCATGCAAAATTTCAATGAAGCAGAACCGTTGTGTAAGCCAGAGGACAAGACGGAATTAAAGAGGAGCAAGTATGGATACGAAGAGAAGCAGCACCCATATCAGGAACGTTGCTAGGTTGTAAGTACTCATCCGGCACATCGGCCCCATCAAGCTTGACATGAAATGCTACGCTTGGTTTGGGACCTATGTCTGCGTGTACGGTGGTCAGTAGCAATAGGAATGTTAGTATAAAAACAGCCTTTCTCATGTTTTCATTATCGGTGGGGCGGCATATAATTCTTGCTGAAGGTCAGCTGAGTCAGTTGATATTTTAAAATATATTGGATAAAAGCCATACATGAGTGACTATAAGAAACTCATCTCGAATTTTTTGAAGCAGAGCAGGAGCACTGGCATAATGGATTACGTCGTGAAGGGCTCTCTTCTGCTCTATACCATTCTGCTGTTCAGCGTTCCACTCACCATGGGGCGGATACCTATCCCCACCCCAGAACAGGTTATCTTTCTCATCCTCACCTACGCAGTCTTCGTAGGAAAGGGCGTTGGATTCCTAAGGGACCTGGCTCCTTTGGTGATATTATTCTTCGCATACGAAGCAATGAGGGGGGTTGTCGTTGCGAGCGATCAGAGGGTTATAACGGACTACTGGTCCACGAGCCAGAGTGCAAATGGATTGGAGGTGAACGTGAACCCGAAACTTGTTAATGTCGGTGATCCGTTGACCATTAACATAACAGCTTATGATGAGGGAATCAAGTACGCAGACGTCGTTGTGAGAAGGAATAACAGTGACATACAAACGGCATTTGAGCTTAAGCTTTCAGGTGGGAAGGCTAGCCATGCAGTCAGCGGAGCAGATTCTGCAAGAATATTCTACGCACCCGGAGTTTACAACATAACCGCATCAGCCAGAGGTTACAGTGAAATAAACGGAAGCTCTGCCTTGGGAGTAACAAAAAATGTCCATTACGTGGAGCCAATTCAGTGGGAACGGAGCATATTCGGAATGATCCCTTCCGCATACCTGCAGGAAAGATTCTACGGGGAAGGGCAGGTTTCAGCAATTGACTGGATTGCAATCGTAACCTACTGCATTCACCTCCCAATGCCGTTTTTATTTGCATCCTATATCTGGTTTAGGGATAGGGAGCTGTACAAAAAATACTCTGCAACGTTCCTTGTGCTTGCATATGCGGGACTCATAACCTTCCTGCTCTACCCTGCCTCACCACCCTGGCTTTCAGGGCTTGCGGGCTATCTTCAGGGAGTTAAGAAGGTATATCACGAGGTCTCCCAGACTATGAATCTCATAATTCTCCCGACACTATACTACTGGATAAATGCGAACGAGGTTGCTGCGGTCCCGTCCCTGCATGCAGCATTCCCGCTGCTCATCTCGATCTACTCAGTCAAGCTCTGGGGAAGAAGGGGATGGCTGGTTTTCCTGTATCCGCTGGCAACTGCATTCTCTCTGGTTTATCTGGGAGAGCATTACGCTGTTGATGCGTTGCTTGGTTTCCTCTACGTATTCGCAGCCATGATTTTTGTTGACCTGATTTTCAGGTGGGAGAGGGGGAAGGAGAAACCAAAACTTAAGGTTAAGAGAAAGAGGAGTTGATTGCATGAAATACATCCACCCAAAAGCAGAGATTGTTGGTGACGTGTCCATCGGGGAAGGCTCGTCAGTCTGGGCTTTCGCAGTCATACGGGGCGATGAGGGCGGAATAAAGATTGGGAAGAACACAAGCATCCAGGAGCACTGCATCATCCATGGCGAGGATACCGAAATAGGAGACAATGTCACCGTAGGGCATTCCGCCGTGGTTCACGGTGCTAAGATTGGGAGTAATGTTCTGATAGGGATTGGCGCGATAATACTTGACCAGGTTGAAGTCGGCGGATGGGTAATAATCGGTGCCGGAGCGGTTGTTCCTCCGAAGATGAGAATAAAACCAAACAGCTTAGTCCTTGGCGTGCCTGCAAAGGTCGCCAGGGAGCTTAATGAGGATGATAGGAAACTCGTTGTAAGCTCCTATGAAAAGTATGTCGAGAGAGTCGTGAAACTCGGTAAGTGACACTCACCATTTGTGTTTCGGGTTTGGGGGCATTACCAACCAGGCTAGGATATACGCCAGCACGCCGGTTCCGTTCAATGCAAGGAGGATCCAGATTAACCTGACGAGAGTGGGGTCTACGTCGAAATATTCTGCCATGCCGCCGCAGACTCCGCCAAGGATTTTATTCTTTCCAGAGCGGTACAACTTTTTCTTTTTGTCAAATTTTGGCATGTTACGAATTGGGAAGAAATGGTATTTAAGACTTGGTCAGGTTGGCAACCGCAATGTTTAAATATAACTTCTTTCAAGTTCTACAGTCCTTCTGAAGAGGCGACCAGTATGAGTGATGAGAGAATAATGGCTATCTATAACTATCAGTATGCAGTAGCGGAGACCAGGGTGGCAAGAAAAAAAGAATGTAAAAAAGAAGTCAGCTGATTACATCTTCTGGCCTATAAATCCACCTATTACCCCTAGCACTGCTGCGGCTACAAACCAGAAAATTACTCCTATCACCACTGCTATGAGGCCGCCAGCGACCATGTATAAGGAACCGCCTTCGGCTGTGATTGAGCTTGTAGCCGGGTTGACGAACATCAGGACCAGATTTATAATTCCATTTATTATGCTCGATACGAAGCCAGCAACAGCACCTACAAGCGCCGCACTAAAAAGGCCGAGCTTGTTTTTCTTGGTTGCTGAGTAACCTGCATACGCTAGGACCAAGCAACTTACAGCGAATATGCCTAGAGTGATCACAATACCTATTATACCAAGCACGCCTTCGCTAAGCACAAGGTTCAATACGGCGTTTATCACTCCCAAAACAACCAAAACCAGTGTGGGGATCAAAGCGACATTAATTATCTTCTTAAAATCCATTGAACCACCTCTGAATCGGTTGGCATTTCAGAGTTTATAAATATATCATCTTTTAAAAGATAAATTTATAAGAGGAGAAAGCGATAGAGCTAACGGGGTGTTTCAACATGTTTGAGGGAATTATGAAAGGCGTGGGTTACGTTACTCGGAGGGATTTTGACAAGCTCCAGAGGGTCCTAAAGGACGAGATGGCAAATGCCGCACGAGTTGAGGCTGAGAAGAACGCCATGATAAAGGAGCTGGAAGACCAGGTTGCCGACCTGAGCAGGGAGAGGAGGAAGCTGGAGAACGAGGTGAGCAACCTTTCCGGCGAGCTGTCGAAGATAAATGACGAGAAGGTGAAAGCGTACGAGATGCTTAAGGATAGCAAGCGCAGGGCAGTCAGGATGCAGAACAAGCTGGAGGGAGACATAAGAAGGCTTGGGAAGAAAGTTGAGGAGATGACTGCGAGAATAAAGGAAGTCAAGCAGGCAGGCAGGGAATCTCTGAAATCTGCAAAGAAGGAGGCTAAGTTGATTTTAAAGGAAAAGGACAAGGCGCTGAAGGTAATCGAGAAGTTAAACAAGAAGATTGCTGAGATGAAGAAAGCGAAGAAGGTTGTGAAAGTTGCGAAGAAGAAGGTCAAGAAAATTGCGAAAAGAGAGAAAGTGAAGAGAGGAGTCGCAAGGAAGAGAAAAGCAAAGAAGTAGGAACTGCAAGAACATTAATATACTGATTTCTACCTAGTTCTATTGGAGGTGTAGCTTTGCTCGGCAGAGTGGGCTCTCTATTCAGAGGATGGGGCGAATGCGACGTATGGGAACTGAGAAGCATACCCACCGAGGATTTCGACGTCCATTCCCTGTTTGTCAGGAAGCTTAAGGGGCTTGCTTTCTCGGTCTTGTATGATTTCAAGAAGATGAGGCTGCTTCTCATTACAGTTGATTTTCCTCAGGGACTCGTTGAGTCGATAGCTGCCAGCATTCCAGGACTTGAATTTGTGAAGCTTGATGATAGGATCACATTTGGAGAGCTTAGGAATTCCTTCAGGTATGATGGTGTCCCATTCAAACAAACCGCGACAATCCAAGAGCCGTTTGCGCTGCATAGGGATGAGATGAGGAGAGCAGTAAAGAGCCTTCTTGCCGATCTGCCGCTTTCTTTCAGGGATAGCGACTGCTACCTGCTCATTTCATTCGTGCCAGAGGGCAGGGATACCTTGAATGAGGTTAAGAGGCAGTGGGAGGAGGAACTCAGCAAGCTATCTCCTGTGAGAAGGGAGGGATTATCCATCCAGAGCGAGGCAGGGCAGCAGAGAAGCCAATTCACGGAGAGTACAAACTACTACGACAGCGATGTTGCGATGGTCGCTGCTGAACTTCTGGCAATGTGCAACAACGCCCTGCTGCACAGCGATGCGGTTTACCGGGTGAGCGTTGTTGGCTGGGGTGACAGGGCGGAGCTGCTGAAACAGCACCTGAAAGGTAAGTACTGGGGGGTTTACGAAAAGATCAGGATAAGCGAGGAGCTGAGGAGCTGCATGCCTGTGGGCGGAGGAGAGGTGCTGAGCGGGGAATACGCCACCCTGTTCCTGCATTTTGCTCCGGAGTTTGCAAGGGAGGAGACGACCGTTGATATCGGTGAGATACCAAAAGGTGTTCTTTCCAAAGAGGGTGGTGGCGTAGAGATTGGAAACGAACTGATGAAGGGCGTTAGGAAGCATAGGGGAGTTTACCTCGACAAAATGAGCTATAACACCAACATACTGATTGTGGGTCAGCAGAGAATGGGGAAGACAATGCTTGCCAAGAGGATTGCAAAACATGCTGCAGTTGAAGGCGCAGGGGTGATAGTATTCTCCCCAAGCTCGGAATGGTCCTCCCTGGCAAAGGCGAGAAAGGGGATGCTGGTGATAAAGCTTGCTGAAAGGGTGCCGTTCAATCTTGTCAGATGCCCCCCAGGGGTAAGGAAGGAGCAGTTCTACCAGAATCTGGCGCTGCTGCTTGCGAATGCGATGGGCGCAGGGCCGTATACCAACCCGATAAGAAACGTCATGCTGAACTCCTTCACTTCTCTTTACTCCAGAAACAACGAGCCAGGAATTGCGGATGTTTACAACGGGATTCACTCTTCGGTTGTTGAATTCTACTCGCAGGAGGGCGGGAAAAGCTTCGGCAAGTTCGGGCAGAACATAAGAGCTTCGCTTGAAAATTTGAGGCAGCTCATGCTGAAGGAGCAGTTCCGTGTAAAGGACGGAGTAAGAATTGAGGACTGCATAAAGAACGGAGCCGTGTTTGATCTGAGTGAATGCAGCGAGCTGGAGAGGGCGCTGTTGTATGCATTCACACTCGCGCAGGTTTACAGTTATATAATGAGCAACTTCGACGAGAAAGGCGACAGGGAGCTCAGGCTGCTCATCGTGCTGGAGGAGGCACACATGGTATTCAGGAAGCAGGGGCGGGAGGGAGTGAGCGTGGAGGCGACAGCAACGGCTGATCTGGAGAGGAAGCTGGGGATGTTCGGCAAGAGGGGAGTGGGAATGATGCTCATAACGCATTTCGCGGACCAGCTCAGCGATGTTGTGAGGAGACACGCGCAGACGCACTTCTACTTCAAGCAGGACGTGGAATCGCTGGACAGCGCATTGAAGGATTTGAAGTTCAACCCGAGCGATGAGAAGCTGTGGAGAAGCGCCTCGGCGAAGCTGCTCTCCCTGCCCACGGGTGTTGCCGCCTGCAGGGTGGTGCATATTGACAAAGGCAGCAGGATTGAAGTTGGCCCATTCTTCATCAAGACGATTCATGACGAAGAGGAGAGTTTGGGTGAGAGAGAGATTGCCGGTAGAATTGAGAGGTATATGAGCGAAAAACAGATAAGAATGCCGGAGAAGGTGAAGCTGAAAGTGAGGGTAGTTTCGAAGGAAGATGGAAGCGGTATCGGAGATGTGAATGTAGAGCTGCTGATGTGCGGCGCTCCTGTAAGCTTCAGCGAGACACAGGACGGAGTGGATTACGTCACAAAAAGAGTTGATCTGGATATTGCCGGCAGCACCTATCTTGATGCTGTTGAAGGTGAGGAGTACGAACTGAAAGTTTCAAAGAAAGGGTTCAGGAGCGAGTGCAGGAAAGTTGTTGCAGGAAAGGATGAGTCAATCCAAATTGGGCTTGAGCTTTCGGGAAAGGCTAGCAGGGATAAGTTCTGATTATCCCACACTTTTAAATATTAAGAAGGCCATAATTACAAAGAGGTGAAATCATGTCAGCACCGGTAGTGCAGAAGAAGGAAGAGGGCATAGAGTTTGACAAGGCAGTGATTTGGAATGTGTTGAAGAAGGCTCAGAATGAGGGTCAGAAGTATTCAAGGAAGGACTTGAGGAACGACTGCACGTACATAGACCATGATGGAAGATGGGAGAGAGCATTTAGCGAGCTAGTGAAAGAGGGTAAAATCGTCGAGACAGACGAGAAAAAAAAGACTGGTAGATTCAGCAGTGAGAAAGTTCTCAGAGCGGTTGAACCTTCTATGAAAGAGGATATAGAGAAAGTTAGAGGCGGCGCAAGCTTACATGATGAAGGATGAATGCATTCTACGGATTTGTTAGGATGAACCTCATCTTTTTCTCGTCATCCAGCACGCAGAAGCCGTAGCGGACAAACTGGACAACGTCCCCTTTCTTGAGATTCCCGCATTCCGGCTCGCAGTAGCCCTCATCAACTTTCAGGCTGCTCTTGTTGAATTTGTCGCCTATGAATAACTCGGACGGAACAAGCACTTCTGCTTTGAGGTGCTTCTCGGGAACCCACTGCAGCTTCCTCTCCTCCATCCCCTCGTTCCCTGTGAATTCAGCCTTTAGAATCTTGCCTTTCTCAACAAGTTTCACATTGCACAAATCAAGTAACCTGAATCGGTCTCCTTTCTTCAGCTTCTCAGCATCCGACTTGCTTATGAAGAACTTGCCGGTTATCTCCATAACCCTCTCACCCAGGTTCTCCGTTGGATGCTTTCTCACCTTCACTTCTCCCTTTTCCATTCCATCAACAATAAGCTCTATAGGGTCTTTTACAAAGAAATAGCGGGGCGCTTTGGGGTCCAGCAGCTTCCTGTTCTCAGTGAGAAGTGCATCTACTGATGGCTCGCTCTCAACCTTGCTCAGACCAAAACTGAGAACAAAGTTCTTTATCGCCTCAGACAGGATTCCTCTCCTTCTCAACGCCTTGATGGTGGGCATTCTAGGGTCGTCCCATCCGGAAACCTTCTTTTCCTCAACAAGAGGCTTCAGTAATCTCTTGCTGAGGGGGAATCCCTTCAGAGTAAGTCTCGAGAAATCGTAAACAATCGGCTTCCTCATCCCAAGCTTCTCTATTATCCTGTAATACAGCTCATCCCTCAGTTCGTACTCCTTGCTCCTGAGGGCATGTGTCACTCCGTCAAGCGAATCGGCAATGCTGACCTCAAAATCATATGTCGGCCACACTGAATACTTCTTGCCCTGCCTGTAATGCTCTGCATTACATATCCTGAACAGCGTGGGGTCGCGCATGACTGTATTAGCGGCATCAGGCTCCGCCTTCAACCGCAGTATGGCGTCTCCCTTCTTGTATTTTCCTGCCAACATTTCCTCCCATGCGTCCAGATTGTCTTCAATGCTTGCGGACCTGCAACCGCAGGACTTTCCAAGCCCCCTGAGCTCGTTCACCTTCTCCTTCTCGCAGCTGCACACATAGGCGTCGCCCTGCTTAACCAGCTGCGTTGCGAGCTTGTAGAAGTCAGGCATCTTGTCAGAGGAGTATACCTCCCTCTCGAACTTCATCCCGAGCCATTCCAAATCCTGCTTTATCGCATCAACAAACTGCTGGCTCTCCTTCTTAGGATTGGTGTCATCAAAACGGAGGATGCACTTCCCCACGTATTCCTTTGCGGCTTCATACGAGAGAAAAGCAGCTTTTGCGTGCCCTAGATGCATGAATCCATTCGGCTCCGGGAGGAATCTCGTTACTACCTTGCCTCTCTCCCCGTCTTCAAGCATGATTCTCCTCACTTCCTCCTTTTTCTCCTCAAACGTGAATTTTGAAAGTTCCTTCCCAATCTTCTCCTTACTCATCTTGTTGACTTTTGCAATGACCTCAGAGATTACCTTCATCGTGTTCTTCATGTCAGACTTAGCTTCGGGCATCTCGGCTATAACCTTGCCGACAACGGCGCCTGCCTGCGCCTTCCCATACTCGCTCGCATTCCTCAGTGCATGCTTGTATGCTATCTCCTCAATTTTCAATTTTCCACCCACTATTGGATTTCATTCTGGGTATTTAAGTTATTTCACTCCTTCAACGCCAAGGAGGGTCTGGAAGGACTCGCAACCCATCCTTTTGTAGATTGAGGTTAACTCGCCTGGTTCCTTCGTAAGAATTATGACGCACCCCCCTCCGCCAGCACCAGTTATCTTCGCCCCAAGAGCTCCGTTGTTCATTGCAGTTTCTATTATCTTCTCTATCCCCGGAGTCGAGAGTCCAAGCTCCCGGAAGCACTCCTGGGCAGTGTTCATATTCCCTCCCAGCTTTTTCAGGTTGGAGGACTTCAGCGCCCTTATGCCGCTCAGAGCAGTGTCCTCCATCCTGTCGAATATTCTGCCGACCCCCCTCTTATCCGTCTTGTATCTCTCGGCAACCCTGCCTATCATCTCGCCTGTGTCCTTCTGCGAGCCGGTGTTGACAACAAGCATCGGCACTTCGGTCTTTATTTTCAAGGGGTTTATCCCCTCTCCTCTCCTGAATGATATGTAGCCGCCGAAGGTGCATGTGCTGGCATCAAGTCCGCTGGGGTTGCCGTGCACCACCTTATCTCCTAAGTTTGCAAGCTCGGCGAGCTGCTCCCTGCCCAATCCGCCGTGAACAAAACTGTTCAGCGCTGCGGCAAGCGAGCAGAATACGGCAGCACTTGAGCCAAGGCCTGAGTTGCGCGGAACATCGGAATTGATTGATACGTCTATTGCAGTGAAGCCAAACTCGCGGAAGAAGTCCCCCAGTATCATCTTGTACGGCGAGAATACGTCCTTCCTGGCCTTGGCAAGTCCATGCATGTCCCCTCTTTCTACCATACCCTTCAGTTCGGTGTAGCTCCTGAGCACTTCGTTGAAATTGAACTTTCGCCTCTTACCCAAATCCTTAAGATTGACGGTTATCCCTCTCTGCACGGGACTAACCTCACAGAATGCCCTGCGGTTGAAAGCTGCTGAAAGGGCTAGCCTGTTGTATACCACGGCGTGCTCGCCGAATAGCTTGAGGCTGCCTGGCGCAGATGCCATAGGATACATTACACAACCCATATTAATTTAATTTATTTTGTAAAGCTGGGGTTTTTAAATGAAAAAGTGCATAATTTGTATGGTGATATCATGGGAGGAGTTGAAGCTCAAAAACAAGAAGTATATTTTGGAAAGGTTCCGCTGAAGAGAGTTGAAAGAGGGTTGTGGGAGGGGACGTTGGAGGAGGCTGGAGAGAAAACTAGTGTGAGAGTAGCCGTTACTAGGACAGAGGAGGCTTTTTCTAAAGTTGTAGAAGCTGATAAAAAAATAAAAAGTAGCATAAACTTCCACACCCGTGGCATTGAGGAGGTTAATGACCGCATAATATCTGCGAATATTAATGAATGCGATTGCAAAAAGGAAATGACAAACTTCAACTCCGCAGTGATACATATAAGAGAGATAGAAGGAGGAAGACTGCCCACGCAGCTGCCTTCAGTATATGGCGATTTTGGTAAGACAAGAATTCTGTAGAAATCAAAAAGGTGTTTTATGGAATTCTTTGAAGTGCTGAGGAGCAGACACTCTGCAAGGAAATTCGGGAATAAGGAGGTTGAGGACGAGAAGCTCCTTAAGATTCTGGAAGCGGCGAACTCGGCCCCCTCTGCGGGTGACTTGCAGGCTTACGAGATAGTTGTTGTGAAAGATGCCGAGAGGAAGAAGAAGCTGGTAAGCGCAGCCTTCGAGCAGGAGTTCATAGCAAAAGCACCTGTTGTGCTCATTTTTCTGACAAATGCTGATAGATCTTCTAAGAGATACGGAAAGAGAGGCGCCGAGCTGTACTGCATCCAGGACGCAACGATAGCAACCGCCTACGCGCAGCTCGCTGCCACTGCACTCGGCTTGGCATCTGTGTGGGTCGGGGCTTTTGACGAGAAGGAAGTTGCACAGATAATAAATGCAAGGCAGAATACGAAGCCTGTTTCAATGCTGCTTGTAGGATATGCGGATGAGCAACCCCAACTCACCCCAAGAAGAAAGCTTGAGGAGCTCATCCATAACGAGAGATTTTGAAGTTTCTCCAATCCTCGCACAGCCTAACAATTGAGCTTGAAACAAACTCCAAATCCTTTATTTTCACGAACTCGTCCTTGCCGTGTATGCTGCTTTCATCAGAGACTGGACCGAAGCAGACTGATGGGATTCCCCTCCTGCAGAAGAACTGCGCGTCCGTGCCTCCCAGCTCCCCATAAACATTTTTCTCTCCAGTTGCCCTCTTCATCATTTCAGCGAATGGATGGGTTTCAGGAATGACATACCCTTCAGTCCTTTCTTCTATTCTAAACTCGAGCTGCGGGTTTATTGTTCTGACATATTTCTCAAAATCCAAAATAGCAGAATCCAGATTTTCTTCAGGGGTTGTTCGGAGGTCAAAAACGAACTCGCACCTGCCCTTGCCATCAGACAAATCCGCTACCTTCTTAAGGAGAGGCAATGACTGCTCTATTGCATTCTTCGCCAGATGAGGATAGCCAGCATGGGCCTGCTTCCCAATAACCAGCTTCTCTTTCTCACCCTTCAATTTTAAACGGCACTCGCCCGGTATTATGTTTGACTTCACGCCTGCTTTCGCATATTCAACAGCGCCTGCACTCAGGTCTAGCATTGTCACGGAAATTCTGCCCTGGATTCTCTTCTTCGTGGATGCGCTTATCAATCTTGAGAGAACTTTCTCCCTCTCTTCCGAGTAGTCAACAACCTTTGAGAGAAGCGAAACAAGTTCTGGGAGAGGGTCATCCACCCGTATTCTCCCAGCGGCTCTGCCGCTAGAACCGATGTAAACTCTAGGACCTGCGTCGATGAGTATGGCCGCGTCTCCATCGATAAGAGAACGCCCATCCCGTTTCATACCCATTAGATACCCCAAACCACGCTCACCACCAATTTCTTCATCGCAGGTAATGAGCAATTTCACATTCACTTTTGATGAGTCTTTACTCTTAAGAGTTTCAATTGCCGAAAGAGCGGATACTACGCCTCCCTTGTCGTCGGCAGCTCCTCTCCCGTACGCTCTCCCTCTTTCAATCGTGAGCTTGAATGGTTGATGCTTCCAGCCATCTCCTGCCCCTACTACATCGTAATGAGTTGCCAGAAGCAGCGTTTGCTTGGCGTCGGCATCGAGTTCTATTACTGCATTAGGTCGTGGTTTTCTGTCTTCGGCTTCGGCGTTATGGACTTCGACATGGAACCCGAGATTTCGTGCTTTTCTCCCTATGAGACTAGCACATTCTGAGTAGTTGCTCTTGCTGTCCGAATTCGTATCGAGCTCCACTAATCTCGCGAGGAAATCGATGTCCATCAAGCACCCCTGAGGATTCGCAGCGCCTCTTCAACCTTCTCAATTCGCGCATTGTTCTCTTTTATGCTCTTGCTTCGCTCATCAATGAAACGCTCAAACTCTCTTTGAAAGCCCTCCACGAGGGTGGGTTCCCGCAGCCTATTCTGGTAGTAGACTACATTCTTTTCACTGCTAATATTTGACTCCCTCATCTCGCTTAATGCTGATTCGAGGGTCGTTTCAAATTCTTTCTGGGTCATCTTGGGGGACTCCGCGCATTTAAGCAGCCCCTCCTTGCTTGGTACTACTTTATTTTTAACCCACTCGCTGACCATGCTGTTGAACTTATCTCTGGCGATTTTGGCTTGTTTCAGGTAAGCTGATACCTCGCCAGCTTCCTCGGAGAAGCCGGTTTTATTAAGCGATTCGAACAGGGTGCCCGTGGTGACGGGTCTCATGAAAATCTTTAATATTTCCTCAACGTTTTTTCCGCCCGCTCGGTTCTTCATGAAGGTGGCCGCGGGGGCGCAGGTTTCCCTAGCCTGATTTAGATAGTACTCTGAATCATGACCATAGGTTATTATTTTGAATTTCTCGGTTCCTGTCTCCTTCAAGGCTTTTATTGTTGCTACAAACTCCCTGAATTCCTTGTTCCCCTCGAGAAGCTCCAGTTTATTCAATAGCTCCTCGTCATCTTCCAACTTCGCATGCTTCATGGCAGATGAGAGAAGGTCCTCATCAATAATGACCAGAGCGCTTTTTCCGCTGCAGCTTATGATAACATCCTCGTGCAGGTTTACGGCTTTAACGTCTCCTAATCCAACAATCTCAATGCCGCCAAATTTCTCGTCAACCATCTTTGACTTCATGGCCTTGAAACTTCCTAACATCGCTTCTGCGAGACGATCTGCTGGCATAACCGTTGGGGCAGCATGCGGCTCTGAAATCTCCTCCTTAGTTTCCACCGGTATTCCGGACACCCGGTCCGTTATGCCGTACCTTGCGAAAGCATCATTGATCCTCTGGGGGTCCCCAACGGCGCTGACAATCTCCTGAAGAACCTCCTCCGCCGGCTTGTTATGGAGCCTGTGCCGTGATACTATCCAGGTCTGTTCAACGAGCACCTCGGCGGTTTTCTGAAGCTCCTCGGGGCTCGTTGGGATGAGTTTGGAAACGCGCACGCCAGAATCTGAAAGTACTTTCAGGATTGATGGGAAGTGGCGGATTTCATCTGGGAGCGATTCGGAATTTTTTATTATTCTGTTGCATGCCTCCTGGGGGGGCAACCCTGTATCTTTTAATACGTTTCTCCCAATCACGAAATAGGCAGAGTCGTCCACGAAAACCTTTGCTTGCTTCTTGTCAACCTGCACTACAAGGCCGTCTGTGTCCAGAACGCCAATCCCTTCCAATCCGTTCAGCCTGACTTTCTTACCGCCAGGAAAGTCGAGAACTCGCGTCGCTCCTACTGTCTGAAGGTCGTGCAACTCGCTGTTAAGCGAGCTTTCGAATAGCAAAATCTCAAATCTAACGCGGATTAGGTCTGCTAGCTCGGTTTTGGGTTCTACTCTGTTGTTTGTGTATCTCGCCAGAACGTCTGTGACCGTCTTCAACCCATGCACCTTGACAGACTCGGATAATTCGGAGATTATCTTGTGTTCAAGTTTCAGTCTCTCTTCAATTTCCTGGATGCTGGCGGTTGCGGTGACACCTGTTATTAGGATATCGCAGTTCTCTATTGCTTTGAAGATCGGCACGTAAATCTTGAATCTCGGGATTTTCATGAGTTCATCTGGGTTGCGCAGATCGTCCTTGCTTGGCAGAAGGGCGTACAGGTCTTTATAAATCCAAACATTTGCCTTATCGCCATCTACCTGAACACAGACTTTGTCAGAGGTTATGCCGCCAACTTGGTCCTTGCCGAAAGTGTAGATAGCCGTCTGTGCAGAACTCGTTCGGATATGTTCAAAGGTGTCAACATTCGTCCTCATCTGATTTAGATTCAACGTCATTCGTGCGATTGTTATGTTTATCTTGAACTGGTCCAGCCTGTCAAACTCCTCTTTGATCTCTTGCTTTCTATCGACAAGCTCTGTTTCCCGCTCCTTACCAGCGCGCTTGACAATCATATGATAAATTTGCTCAACGAGAATATAAAAAGCATATCTAGTCGGATAAATCCAGTTCTATCGTATGACTATCTCCTGGATTGCATCAATCTTCCTCAATCTATTTATCGTCGCGCCATCAAGCTTTTTTTCAAGAATCAGAGTGAGTTTCGGCTCTGGGTAGATGTCGGGGTCATCCGCGACTATCTGCCTTATTCCTATGCCGCTATCCGCCACCAGCGCCGAGACCTTTGCGACTATCCCCTTCTGGTGCGGCTCTGCCCTTATCTCTATGCTCTCAAAACCAAGCTTGTCCGCAACCTTTCCTAGGAACGCAGTAGGAAGCAGCTGCGAGAAGATTCCGTAGAGCTTGTCGTCATTCGCAATTGACCTGCCAGTTTCTATAACGACACGCCTGTCAACCCCGAGAGCGCGCGCCATCTTTGCAGGTGAAAGCTCTATCTCTGCGCAGAATAACCTCCCCTTTTCATCCACCCTCAGTCCATACCTGAGCATCGCTTCTGCAACCTTTCTCTTCCCAGGCGAGTTCTCGAACGCCTTCTCAAGCACTTTGTACATAATGTATATTTTTATACAGAAAGGTTTAAAATAGCGTATTGTTCCAATTCTCCCACTTGCGAGGTGATGAAAAATGAGAAGGGATTGTCTTTGGGGAGATAAAGCTTGTTCTTGAGCAGGAGGAGCTGCCGCGCTACTACTGCAACATACTGCCTTTTTTGCCAAGGCCTTTGAATCCGCCTCTTAATCCTGCAACTATGAAACCTGTAGCTCCAGAGGATCTGATGAGAATCTTCACAAGGGAGGGAGTGAGACAGGAGATGTGTCTTGATGAGAAGGTTGCCATCCCAGATGAGGTGAGGGAGGCGTATCTGAGGCTGGGCAGACCAACCCCGCTTTACAGGGCTAGGAGGCTGGAGAGATACCTGAAAACAAAGGCAAAAATATATTACAAAAGGGAGGATGTGAACCCCTGCGGCTCCCACAAGCCCAATACAGCAGTTGCACAGGCGTATTACGCATCCAAGGAAGGGGTTGAGAAGCTTGCCACAGAGACGGGTGCAGGACAGTGGGGCACTGCGCTCAGCTATGCCTGCATGCTGTTTGGTTTGGAATGCGAAGTCTTCATGACAAGAGGCAGCTACGACAGCAAACCATACAGAAGGACAATGATGGAGCTTTTTGGGGGTAAGGTGCATCCCTCGCCCAGCAAGCTTACTGAAAGCGGGAGAGCTGCTCTAAAGGAGATGCCAGATCACCCTGGAAGCCTGGGGGTTGCAATAAGCGAGGCAATTGAGGTGACTCTGAGGTCAGAAAAAACTAGATATTCCCTAGGAAGCGTGCTGAACCACGTGCTACTCCACCAGACAGTGATTGGGGAAGAGACTATGCTTCAGTTCAGGCAGATTGACGCAACTCCTGATTTGATGATTGGCTGCATAGGGGGAGGGAGCAACTTCGCAGGGTTCTGCTACCCGTTTGTGAGGGATAGGTTGCAGGGAAAAAACGAAGTGGATTTCTTGGCTGTTGAGCCCACTGCCGTTCCATCCACAACAAGAGGTGAGTACAGGTATGACTATGGCGACACAGCAGAGCTCACTCCGCTTATAGAGATGTACACCCTTGGGCATAAGTTTATACCGCCACCAATACACGCAGCGGGCTTGCGTTACCACGGAAAAGCCCCCTCCCTCAGTCTGCTCATACACGAAGGAGTGGTAAGCTCTGTTGCATACGGGCAGGATGAAGTTTTCGAGGCTGCTAAGATGTTTGTTAGAACCGAGGGTATAGTTCCGGCTCCTGAGACAGCACATGCGATAAAGGCAGTCATTGATGAGGCAAGGAAATGCAGGGAGGAGAGGATAATTGCCTTCAACTTCTCTGGACATGGACTTTTGGACCTGGGCGGTTACGAGCAGTTTCTTTGGCGGAGGGAATGATAGGATAAGGATCGTGCCCCTTGCACAGTTGAAAGGACATGAAATGCCAGATGAGGGAAGGGTTGGCGAGCTTGAGGAGGATATGAGAAGGAGGGGGAAGCTGCTCAAGCCGATAGTTGCTGACAGGGAAAGTAAGGTAATACTGGATGGTCACTGCAGGTGCGGTGCTCTGAGGAGATTGGGGTGCTCCAAAGTTGCGGTCAGATTTGTGGACTATTCATCGGGTGTGATAAGGGTGGAAGGATGGGATGGCGGGAAGGTCACGAAGAGCGAGGTTGTAGAAGCGGGTTTGAGAGGAAATCTGATGATGCCTAAGAGTTCAAGGCACACTGTTGTCAGAAACGGCAGGAAGCTGCATATTTCTGAGGTATGCAGCAATGTCTGCATCAGACTATCGGAACTTGTCTAGCTGCTCCCGTATATTTTTATGAATGACATCCAGGCAGCCCTATCCAGCTTATCCTTTTCATCCCCGAAGCAGAGCAGCAGCATGTCACCATCGCGAAACCTGAACTTTGAGTATATCTTGGAGAGGGCGGGATAGTAATCGCTCTGCACCTCGTCACCAGAGTCAACAAAACGGAATCTGCCATTTTTGGAGGATAATAATGTTATGCCGCTTGCTCCCATCCTCACCGCCTCATCCCTGATGTCAAGAACGCGACAGGGCTTTTTGCCTCTCATTAAAAAACCAACACTCCTCTTATCCAGGGTGAGTGGCGTGGGAGGGAAGGTGCCGGTATCAACCGCGTATTTCTTAAGCTCTCTGAGAAACCCAAAGCCTTTCTCGGTTAGCTTGTATCCCATGGGGGTTACGTTGACGATGCCCTCCCCCTTCAGGAATTTCAGTATGCTTCTAGTGCTCCACTCACCTATCCCAAGCTCATTGCTGAGCTTCTCCCTGCCCTTCCTTTGCTCGAGCTTCCACATCGCCCTGAGAACATCGATCGGCAGGAATGAGGGGTATGGGCCAAACCTCTTCTTTTTCACTCCTTCAATCAGTTTTAGAGCTCTCATTCTTACCCTCGCACCATTTAAAAGGTTGGATGGATTCGCCAACTTATATATAGGTGGATGAATTATAAGCTTTGCTTGGAAGGTGATGCTTTGAAGAAGTTACTTCTTATGCTGCTAGTACTTTCAGGCATGGTTTTTGCCGGGAGAGTAGGTTTGGTCGTTCAGTTCGACGGCTCAAGTGTCACGAAGGAATGCGTTGAATTCCAGAACCGCGCTACAGCATTCGATATCCTCAAAAGCTCTGGCTTGGGCATTGCCACGTATCAGCATCCCCTGTGGGGGGTTGGGCTATGCAGGATAGGTTCCGTTGGATGCGAGCCGGATAACTGCTTCTGCAAACCCGAATATTGGGGCTTTTACTACATGGTAGGAGGGAAGTGGGAGTACTCCCCTGTCGGGATAGGAGACTATGATGTAGATGATGGCGACGTTCTTGGTTTCAGATGGGGGAATTACGGCAGCACCCCGGAGATTCACACGTTCAACGACTTATGCCCCTCTTCAGCTTCCCAGAACAGCATGGAGTTGCCTGCTTTGAGATACTTCGAAATAGAAACGCGGGCGAACTGCAGCGGCGAGCCGGTCCTCATTGAAGTGAAGGAAAGGGGAGGCGGCGCAATATGGGAAATGACCAATTTCGTATCCACGCACAGCGGGTTGAACATCTCTCTTGAGTATGGGGTGAGAGTGAATGTCCTTCTCCACCAATTCTATCTTGGAAGGGACGCGGGTTTTGAGAAAGCTGCACTGCCCTTTACCGATGAGGAGGGCAAAGCCAGCTTCATACCGAAAAAATCCGGCGTATATCGATTGGAGTTTGATAAGTATGGCTTCCTCGGCGAGGAAAGGGAGGTTGAGGTGGCAGAATGCGAAAAGGCGGTTACGGAAAGCAGCAGACCTGTGGAAGTGGCTGGACCGGGCATGAGAGAGACCGGACCGAACATCACGAGAGTAGAGATCCTTGCCCCCCCAACTTCGTTGGTGAACAGCACGGTTGTTGTTAAGATGATGTCAGAAGAAGGAAAGCCTCTTGCTTATGAAAGCATAGTTGTGAAATCCGCGGGAGGGGAGAAGCAGCTGATAACGAATGAGAGCGGCGAGGCGACATTCACTGCCGCAGACGAAGGGGTATACAGCTACAGCTCACCAGACCATTTATTGAACTCGTTCGTAGTGACGAATATAATAAAAGCAACAACGGTTTCATTGGAGACCGCGGAGGTTCCGGAGCATCAGGAAGCTGGAGCCGCGCCTTCTGCTGCGATGGCGGTTGCGAATCTTTCACCTACGATCATTGGGGTAGGTGCGGTTATTATTTTAGCCTTGTTGTATTTACTTAAAGAGGTGAGAAAATGAGTGGATTCAAAAATTCCGTGAAATACATTCTGGCATTGCTTTTCTGCGTTTTTTTCAGGATTCTGCCCAGACCTCCGAATATTGAGCCGGTGATGAGCGCTTCCATGCCGTTCGCAAAGGAATTCGGCGGCTATGCCGGCTTTGCGTTCGCAGCTTTCTCAATGATAACTCTGGATTTTGTCAGCGGAAGGGTTGGATACTGGACGATTTACACCGCCCTTGCTTACGGGGTAGTTGGCTATATGGCTGGGGCATGGCTTTCAAGGAAAAAGGAAGCGAAGGGGATGGATTATGCAAAATTTGCATTCTTTGCAACCATATTCTACGATGCTGTGACTGCTGCTGCATTCGGCATGCAGTTCGGGCAGAGTCTGCAAGTTACTTTGATAGGGCAGATCCCTTTCACGCTTTACCATCTTCTGGGAAATCTCACTCTGGCGTACTTTGTGAGTCCGCTCATCCGTAAATGGATAGTGACAAACCCGAAGCTTGAGCTGGATGTTTCTTTGAGGTAATGACTCTTTGTCTTTCTGGTGGCGGCATTGAATAGATAAAAGGTTCCTACAGTATCATCTTGGAATGCTCCCTTCTATTAGCAAAGCCCTCAGGGCTTATCCCTCTAAGCCTGAAAAGCTCCGCTGTTCTGCCGGTTATTATGAGCGGACTGTTTGCCAGTGATTTAAGATTCTCGCAACCCGTCAGGAACATGCAGATTTTTAGCTGCTCCTTCCATCTTTCCAATTCATCAAAAACAGCCTTCTCCCCCTTCTCTGCCGCTTTCAGGAAAGGCAGTGCAGCCCCCGCGTAATCAGCTCCAAGGGCTATTGCCTTTGCGGCATCACATCCAGAGCGAATCCCTCCGCTTGCGATGATAGGAAGCTTGCACGTACCTGCAACCTCAACAACTGAAAGGGCGGTGGGGATGCCCCACTCCCAGAATGATTCATGCCCTTGGGAATTCCTGTGGAGTTCTACCGCGCCCCAGGAGGTTCCCCCTGCCCCCGCAACATCTATTCCCTTTACTCCTGCCTTTGACAGCGCAGCTGCAACATCTCTCGAAATTCCCGCTCCGGTCTCCTTTGCTATCACGGGTATGCTGAGCTGGGAGGTGAACTTTTCCAGGTAGGAGAGGCACTTCTCAAAGTTCCTGTTGCCCTCGGGCTGTATTGCCTCCTGCAGGGCGTTCAGATGAACAAAAATGGCATCAGCACCTACGCAATCGACAGCATCCGTTATTCTCCTGACATCGTACTCCATCAACTGCGCGATGCCTATGTTGCCAATCAGGAGTATATCCGGGGCGACATCCCTCACACAGTACGTATCGGAAAGTGATGGATTCTCAATCATTGCACGCTGGGAGCCCAGTCCCATTGCAACTCCGGCTTTCTCCGCAGCTGCTGCCAGTGACTTGTTTATTCTCTTTGCTTCCGCTGAACCTCCGGTTATTGACTCTATGAAGAAGGGCGCAGAAAGCCTCTTGCCAAATGCGCTGCATGTTATGTCAATTTTATCCACGCCAAGCTCAGGAAGCGCCCTGTGGATGAAGTCTACATCCTCAAATCCGGTAGTCTTATGTGCGAATTCGACATTCTTTGTGGAACATATCCTAAGATGCGAGGATTTCCTCCTCTCGGTTGTAGATTTTGCCATGTTATATTTTGGAGGGGTATATAAATTTCTACCTGTGGATGGCGGTTCCTTCCTTCCTGCCTAGGAGAGCATTCTTCAGGTTCCCCTCTCCCAAACCGTTTATTATGATGCTCGGTATTCCCAGTTCTGCAAGCCCGAGCAATATTTCAACCTTGTGCAGCATCCCGCCGGTGACGTCTATTCCTGCTGACCCCTTTAAAGCAGATTTTATTTTCTCGAAGTTCGCGGGCGTTATCTCCTCTATCCTCTCTGCCTTCCGATCGAGCTGAGGATCGGACGTGAAAACGCCGTCTGTAATGCCGGCAAGAATAATCCTGCTCGGCTTGAGCTTTCTTGCAAGATAGTCAAAAATCATCTCTGTCGAGAGTATGGCGCACCCTTTCTCCAGATCAACAACCACATCACCATATGGAACGGGAAGCAGGTTTTCCACAAGCATCCTCCTCATCGGCTTAACGTCAAAATGGACTATCCTGCCGCCCTTTGCCACCGCACATGCAGACGGTTGCACCGACACCGCGTTTTCACCTGCCTCCATCAGGCTCTCGACAACCATCCTGTTCAGCCTTGAAGCCGCATCCTGCACCTCTGCAATGCCCCTGTAGGTTTCTGGGCTTACCACTCCCTTGTGAACTTCGTATTTCTTTGCAGGGACATGAGGGAATGACCCTCCTCCATGCCCCACCACCACCTTCAGCTTTCTTTCCTTCTTCGCCGCGTGAATCTCCCTGGCAAGCCTCTTTATGACATCCATCCTCGCAGTGAATGGCTTTGTCTTGTCGGTTATGAGGCTTCCGCCAAGTTTGACAAAAACAAGCTCGTTCATTTAATCACCACAACTCCTTTGTTTCCATCCACAACAAGTTTGCTTCCATCCTTTATAAGCCTGAATGCATTCTTCTCCAGCTTGTCCACCATTGGAATCTCAGAGATTATAGCACCAACAGCAACAATCACCTCAGCCTCCTCGTTGATAATCGCCTTCGGCGCCTTCCCGTTCTTCTTCAGCTGGTATAAAGCATATGAGCCTACAGTTGAGCCCCTGCCTCGCGGGAAGACAAGGATTCTGCCTGCAATGGATTTGTTGAAAAGCTGATGCTTCGGGTTGGTGACAACGCCTGTTTTCGTGTCAACCTCCCCCAGGAAGCTTATCTCTTCTCTGCTGACAAGTGCCTCTCCCTCCGCCTTTCCCTTTGAGATCACTCTACCTCTTATCACCATTTTTTCACCGTAATATCTCTTTAAGCGAGCCGAAAAGCACCTTCTGCCCGCAGAAGCTCGGCAGGTAATGCGCAGCCTTGCCGGAGTTTACCGCTGTTCTTTCAAAACCAAGCTCCTCTAGAGGGCATACCACCATGCAGGTGTCGCTTACAACTCTTCCTCCTGCCTCCTCGATTACTTTTGTAAGACCAAGCTTGTCAGCCTTTCTCTTTATCTTCCTGGCTGTGCAGACCCATAGCTTTCTTTTCAGCTTCTTTCCTCTCACCCTCTCCGCTATCTCCCTTATCTCCTCAAGGGAACAGTGGGGACATCCCACCGCGACGAGCTCTGCATCCCTTGAGGAATTCAAGTTCTCTTTCGTCTCCCTAAGCTCCCTGCTGCCGAACTCAATCCTCTCGGGCTTGTCGGCAACCCTCCACTCGTCGGTAATCCCCTTTATGAAGAAGAGCGCAACAGCACCTGACGCAGCAAGGGCAGCCCCCAGTGTTTTTACCTCGTCAACCGTGACTGTTTCTATTCCGTCAAACGCGACAACCCTCTGCTTGGCTATTGCGCCCGTGTAGATCCCCAATGCACCGAAGTCGGATATGTCCTCAAGCTTCGCTTTCACGTTGACAACCAAGCTGGCAACCCTGTTCTCGTCAAGATGATAGCCGAAATATGGGGTTTTTCCGACAATTGCGGATGCAAGAGCGCTCATGCCGCTCTCCCTGTTCGTCCTGGCACCAAGCGCTGAGTTTGCGAAGATGACCGCAGAGCTCTCGCTCCACGCTACATGCTCCCCTTTCTTGGGCAGGATTCCTATCAGGTACGGGGTGCAGGTGCATGTGGCTTCAACGCCCATCTTCTGGTATGCCTTGATTATCCTCATCTGCTTCCTTGCAAACTCCTTGGAAAAGCCGAGCCTGCTCCACTCCTCCAAATCCATCCCAGCAGGATTCAGGTAGCTTGGTATTCTGACTCTGCCGTCCTTTGCGAAATTCTCAAGAAACTCCAGGCCGGCATCGCCAATCGTCTTGTAGCTCACGCCGGAAATCTGGGCAGATGTCACGGGGATGAGCTTCTCGGCTCCGAATACCTTGCCTATCGCAACAAGTATTTCCATTGCCTTGGCTGCGGCATTCCCCTGCTCCCCGTTCAGTATGTTCTCCTCCTCTCTCGTGAGGTGCATCAGAGATACCTCCCCAGTCTAACCCTCGGGAATTCTGCCTTGCGGAAGTCCTTCAGCTTCTTCTTCAATGGTGCAGTTGCATCAAGGCCCATTTTGCTTGTTTCCCTTGTGAAGGGATTTGCCGATGGGTCAAGCGAGGAACCTTTCTCGTGCGGTTTCACAACCAGCCCGTCCTTTGCCTGGAAACGGGTGGCCACTGCCCACTCAACATCAAGGGGGTTGTAGATGTCTATGTCATTGTCAACGACAACCACGTGCTTCAGCGAGGCATGTCCCTTGAATGCAGCCTCTATTGCCCTCTTGCCGTCATCCTCCTTCCTCTTCCTTATCTTCACAACTGCATGCAGCCAGGAGCAGCCTCCAAGAGTGAGGCCCACATCCCTGCATTCACAGACCTTGTTTACCTCTCTGAATATTGTCGGCTCTCTTGGAATCCCCATCAGCAACTTGTGCTCGTTGCATCCAGACAGGAGCGCATGGTAGAGAGCATCCTTCCTGTGGGTTATCTTCTTTACCTCAAGCACATTCTGCTCCCTGATGACGTCGTATGTTTCCGTCAAATCGACAAACGGACCTTCCGGGACTAGCTCCTTTGTGATTCTCCCTTCGAGCACAAACTCGCTGTATGCCGGTACCTCAATGTCAACACTCTTGCAGTATGTTATTGGCAGCTTCTCAAGCGTGTTCGCAATAGTCATTTCATCAAACCCAAGCTCAACCGAGGTTGCACCTCCCAGCAGGAAGTTCACTGAGTTTCCTATGCAGACCGCCACATCAAGCTCGCCGCCGTTCCTCTTTATGAATTCGTTCAGGTGTCTTGGCAGAATTCTCATCACGAACCTTCTCTTGTCCAGCTGCATCAGCCGGTGGAAGGAGCAGTTCCTCCCAAGTTTGGGATCTTTCGCAACAATAACTCCAGAAGTGACATATGGTCCACCATCTTTCTTGCAGTGAGTCAGTATGGGCAGCTTGTTCAGGTCTACCTCCTCTTCGACAACCTCGTGGCACGGTGCTTTCTCAACAAGCTGGGGCTCGCTTGGGTTGTCTATTGCATGCGCAATCTTGAAGAGCAGCTTCTCCTTCGGAATTCCGAGTGATTTCCCGATGAGCTCTCTTGTTGAAAATACGTTTCCGACAACCTTAAAGTTGCTTCCCTTTATACTCTCGAAAAGGACGGGCTTCCCGTCCAGCTCCTTCATTATTCCCGCTGCAACGAATTTCCTGCTGACGGGCTTCTTTATGACAACAAGCTCATCCGAGAGCTTTAGCCGCTTTATGAAATCCCTGAGCATTCTCTCACCCCTTGGAAGATTCTTTCAAAGCTTTCTTCGTATCAAGATAAAGGCCGGTGTTGAATATCACCCAGCCGAAGAGGATTGCGTAAGTGTTGAACCGTCTTGGCGCAAGAAGCAGGAAGGAGCTTAGGTTGAGCACCAGCCACAGGAAGCCCAACGCAAGGATTGGAATCACGGTGAGAAGAACAATGTCCCTCTTGAAGATTTTATCATGGAATAACAAAGCAGAGAGGGAGAACGCCCAGAGTATGACCAACGCAAAAATTTCGCTCAGCTCGAAGGTTTTTTGACTTTCTGAAGGCACCAGCAAACCTCCGGACACCAGGAGGGACCCAGCTATTATGAACACCTGGCCGATTGTGATTTTCATTTCCTGCCCCACCTTTTGTACAATTGATTTTGTATTCCCAGAGAATCCAGAATCTTGCCCACTATGAAATCAACCATGTCTCCGACTCCTTTAGGCTTGTGGTAGAAAGCCGGAGATGCAGGCAGTATCACGACCCCAAGCCTGGACAGCTTCAGCATGTTCTCCAGATGGATTGCGCTGACAGGTGTCTCCCTTGGTACTAGGATGAGCTTCCTTCCCTCCTTCAGCATAACGTCAGCGCTTCTTGTTATCAGGTTGCAGCAGTATCCGTTTGCAATTGCAGAGAGCGTTTTCATAGAGCACGGGCACACCACCATCGCATCGAAAAGAGAGGAGCCTGAAGCTGGGGCGGCGTCTATTGCAGACTCGTCATAGACTTTTCCATACTTCTTCATTTTGGAGAGAACCTTGTCTGCACTCTCAACCTCATAATTCATAACTTTCTTAGCAGTCTCGCTGACTATTATGTGCAGCTCGTGCTTCCTCAGAGCCTCGGCTAGCCTTATGCCTATCTGGATTCCTGAGGCTCCTGTCAAGGCGAGTATTATTCTCACAAACTAGTTAAGAAAAAGGAGGTTTTTATATGTATATTCGACATTGGTATAACATCGTTAGGATACGTATTTTCAATTACTTTGGGAATGCGATTGAGCAGTATGCTACTACCTCGTGGTAATCCTTTGTTACATCCCCGGAATTGGCATACTTCAGAACCTTAGCCTCCTTCCCGCCTTTCAGCTGCGAGTATACCATTGCAACCATTATCGGCGCATAGCCGCAGATGGACATGTCGTTCATTTCAACTTCCTTTAGGAAATTTTTTGCATTCAGCCTCTCGATGTGTTTTATAGCAAGCTCGTCCTTCTGCTTGGCGCTCTGCGCATCCTCGAAATGAGTGAAGTCAGAGCTGGCTATCACAAAAATCTCTCTCTTCGCCGCCTGCGATGCCTTTAAAATTGCATGCGCAATATCTTCTGCGGTCCCATAATCTCCAAGCCCTACGCATATCGGAACTATCCGGGCATTCTTGTATAGGAATTGCAGAAACGGAAGCTGAACCTCTACTGAGTGCTCTCCCTCATGCGCCGCCTCGTCAAAATCCAGTATCTTGGAATTCTTCTGGATAAGCTGCCCCAGCTCCTTGTCATTATGCACAACCCCCAACGGAGTCTCCCAGTCCTCCTGAGAGAGGGCTACGCCGCTTCCTCTGCCGGTGTGATTTGGCCCGAGTATCACGAATGTTGGTGGTTGAGAGAAGTTCTCGGCAATCTCCTTGTATGCATACGCTGCAACCCATCCCGAATACATGTAGCCTGCATGAGGAGAAACAACAGCAAGAAGATTTTTTTTGTCTCCCAGCTCTGGCAGACCTGCACCTTTCAAAAAAGACTTTTCAACATCTTTTCTAAGCTGCCCCTCTCCGGATGGGTAGAATGCACCTGCGACAGCGGGATATCGCATAAGAACACCTAATATAATTTGGCAGGAGTTATAAATTAATTGCGCAGGTTGCTAGAAATAGTGCAACTCTATCTGGTTTGCACCGTATACTTCCTTTGACAAGTCAATAACTGCATATGCTTTCTGCGCGTTCTTATAGTCTGTTGAATTGAGAGTCAAGCATTTGCCGTTAAACTCCTGGCTGACCCTCTGCTCGTGGGCTCTCACAAGCACCCTTGAGCCAACCGCCCCAAGGAATGCGTCAAGGGCGTCCCCGCCGAAGACGAATGCTTTGTCCTCATCCAGCTGGGTGAATCCTCTTCCACTGTTTATGACATATCCAGAAGCATACTGGTCCGGGTCGTTCCAGGTCATCTGTATTCTGGTTGCTCTGCTCGGGTTCACAACGTCGGACAGGCTTCTGACAGTGCTGGCTGCGCCAGCATGGCTTACAAATATCCCATTTTCCATCTTCACAGCAAGGGGCATCTGCTCGAAAAGCTTCCTGTATTTCAGGTATATCTCAGTTCCATCGCCTCCGTATTTGCTCTCGAGTTCTAATGGGAACTCGTGCGGAGTCAGGCTTAGAATCTGGTTGTCGTGGTTGCCCTGCAGTATGACTACATTGTTTGTGAACATGCCCTTCAGAGCCTTGACCACCCCAACAGACTTTATTCCATCCCCCACATTCTGGTTTCTATCGGCATAATCGCCCATAAACACAAGATATAGTTTCTCCCCGCTCTGCACTCTCTCAACAAATTTCGTTTCCTCAAGAATATGCCGCAAGCAATCAGGCCTGCTGTGGATGTCACCAACCAGTATTGCCTTGCCCTCCTTCGGGAGGTGGACAAGCGAGCCTTCCACCCACATTCCTCCCTTAACTTGGTTCATATTCCTGTCAATTCCCATCCCGAGCTTCCCAGCCTCCCTTTCCTTTTCGATTATATCGTAAGTACGGTCGATGGATGTTTTCAGGACACTTGCACTTTTATCAGCCATATTGAATATCTCATCCAAGGTGTATTTTTTTTGTGACTTGGCCTGCTCCGGCTCGCTTACCTTTACGTCCACTCCGAACATGAATGATATCTTGCTGTGGTCGGGAAGTATGAGAGTCTGGGATGGATTGATTGCGATTTTCATGTTCTTTTCTGTTATGGTTAGGGCCGGCTTTCCGTCTGCATCAACTATGAAAGTTGGCTTGTCTGTGAGATGAGTATAGTAGATTCTTCCATTCTCAAATGATATCCTCCCGTGAACCTCTGAAACCAGCCCATCCTTGTCATGTATCTGGATATGCTCTCGGTCCACCTTCCCAAGCTGTGCAGGGGAAGCAGTTCCGATTGTGGCATTCCAACCGTTGTATAAGAAGTTGACCTTTCTCTCTCCCTTGGAATGCTCGGTATCTAGCCGTAGGTGCTCAACAGCCTCCCTCATCGGCTGCCCTTCCTTCACCACTCCACCAGTCAATTTTTCACCATTTAAAATTGCGCATTTTCAGTATAAAAGCTTGGTGGAACAAGAGAAGGATTATTTATTTGCTGCTGTATAAATCATGTTCATGCGCATAGCTCTTACCGGAGTCCCGGGCACAGGCAAGACGGCCATTGCAGATGCTCTTGCAGCTAAGGGTTTTGAGGTAATTTGCCTCAATGAAATTGTTGATAAGAAGAAGCTCTGGTCCGGAAAGGATGGGTTCGGGAGCAGGATAGTCAACCTCAGGAAGCTGGAGCATGAGACGAACAAACTGCTCAGCAAGAAGAGGAACTGCGTTGTTGAGGGGCACCTGGCATGCGAGATGAAGCTGAAATGCGATTTGGTTATAGTGTGCAGGACGAAGCCGCATGTCCTTGAGAGCAGGCTTAGGAAGAGAGGTTATCCCGAGAAGAAGCTTAATGAGAACCTGATGTGCGAGCTGCTTGACTACTGCACGATAAAGAGTTTGGGCAACTACAGGAAGGTTTATGAGGTTGAGACAAGCAAGAACGTGAAGAAAAACATCGAGGAGATAATGAGGATAGTCAAGGGCAAAGGGGAGAAGTTCAAGGCCGGCTGGGTGCGATGGGGCAAGGAGCTAAGGAAGACAGTTCTGGAAGGAGGATAAGCTGGCGAATCTGATTTTTAGATATTATGCATTTTATTTATTACTTACGTGTTTTTAAATATTAATTGAGGAAAGATAGGCATGACACTCAAAAAAGGAACTGAGAACGAGGAGTTGAAATAATTTAGGGTGGTGAGACTTATGGCCGTCACAAAAAGTGCTGAAACCCAGGGGGAAGTTAAGGAGAGGTTAGGTATAAGTTTAGATCCGCCTAACAGACTTTCGGATATGGTTGTAGTTAAAGGCTCTGATGCAAAAATAAAGGTGCAGAACGGCTCGGAAAGTGTTGAGAGAATACAAGGGAAGGAATTCAAGGCAATATTCGGGAATGATGGGATGAGGCGAATCGAGCAGGGAAACCTGTTCGCTGAGAGAGTCGGCGGCACGGTGAATTTCGGGTCAATGCAGCACGTGCAATTCTCCTTCAAAACAACTGAAGACAGGCTTGACAAACCGGATATTGTGATGAGCCCAACGCTGCTAGGAAAACTTCACGGAGAGCTTGGCGGTGCGATAAAGAGCACGTTCAAGGAGAGAGGGGCGTATCTGAATGACCTCATTGCTGCAGACAAGACAGGCAGTAAGATGAAGCCGGGAGAGGAGAGGGAGGAAACCCTGAAGAGAGGCGGCTTTGGGGAGGGGAAGGAGCCGAGGATTCTGGCGAAGGCGGATAAGGAAGGGAAGATGGCTGAGGTGGAAGTTGTTGGGAAAGGATTCTCATTTGTTAAGTCAAGGGACGGCGGATGGGAGCATCCTGCTATTTTGATAAAGCCTGAGAACCTTGGAAAGCTTAGTAACACCGAGCCAGGAGTTGTGATTGGACTGGCATACGGGAATATACCCACCCAAGTTGAGGGAGTTAAGGAGCTGCTCAGGAAGATGGATGAGGTAAGCAAGAATGCGGAAATTGCGCATCTGCTTGAAGACAAGGCGTTCCAGAGGGTGCAACACCTCGGATGAGAACGTCTAAAAATTACTCAAGAAAGCAACGAAAGGTATATAAGCTTTAATTAAAAAATCAACAACCAAGCATCACGGGGTGATTTTCTTGGATGAGGAAGAGGAGGAGGATGAGGAGGAAGAGTGGGATGAGGAGGACATTGAGGAAGAGGAGGATGAGGAGGAGGAATAGCCCCCGTGAATCCCTGTTCTATTTTTTCCTATTTCTGAGAAAAGCTTATATAGTTCCTAACCTAATTCTACTTCACTGAAAAAATAATCAGTACTTGCTGCAAGGCAAGTGCAAGCCCGCGCTGGGCTTATCTCTCGACGTCATATCTTGGGATGAATGCAGCGCAGAGTGGGTGAGGAGAAGCTATTTGTGTTAGCGTCAGCTTTTGCTTCTTATTTTTGAAGGATTTTGCCTCCAGATTGATTTTTTTCTAACGGATTTTTCCGCAACCGGAGGTGTCTTGCATGGGAGCCGAGCCACCGGAATGCGGAGCCAAGCTTAGTGCATCTCTGGACTTTCACTGTCTGGAATGCGGAAGGCACGTAGAAGAATACGAGGGAGCATGGTTCAGCGGCAGAAAGATATGCAGTGAGTGCTACCACAGGAAGGACGGGAGGAGATGCGCCAGATGCTTCAGGAGGCTGGAGAGCTGGCAGACAAGGGTTTTCTCTGACGGATGCGAGTACTGCGAGGTCTGCTTCCTGATTCTGAGCGAGCGCTCCGCAAATAGGGGCAGGAGCGCCTGGGGAGAGCAATTCGCACTTAGTTGAACTAATTCTCGCGGGCTAAATTCCCCTAGCGCGAGCCCTGCCAGAGGAGGCGCAGAGCAGTTGCGATGACGCGCCCCTTATTCCGCGAATAGCGGGGGGAACACAAGGTGAGAGCATGAGAAGTTTTGAAGAGGAAGAGGAGCTGCTGAGGAGGCACTGGGAGCACATGAAGGACGCACAGCTCGAGGAGGAGGAACTGGAGTATAACGCAGCCGATGACGAATACGGCGAAGACTGGGACGACGAGCTGTGGGAGGAGGAAACCGAGCTGTGGATTGAAGAGGAGGAGATTGAGAAGAAAAGGCCGAAGAAGGAGTGAGCAGGGTGGGCGGAGGGAACACAAGGTTTTCTGAAATCCAGAAGATTTCTTAGGCCTTGAACTCCGCCCGTCTCTCTTTGTTTTTCCCTGTTTTTAAGCTTTATCCAGCAAGGCTGGAGGAGGTGTGTAAATGTTTGAAGCGTTCTGGAATTTCCTGAATAGAGTATCTGATTCCGATGGAGTGTATGTTGGCGAAAGGAGAAGGGAGCTGGCCCTTTCAAACAAATCCTATGTCACGGAATACCATCCGTGTGTAAGAGTGAAGCCTGTTGCTAGGTGGGAGTGGAGGAGGAGCAAGGGAGAATTTGCTGTTGACTTCAGCTCCGAGGCAAACCCGCACGTCAACATATCAGGCATGAGCGGGTTCGGCAAGTCCACTCTTTGCAAGAGGCTGATAAAGGAGATAAGGGAGAGTTTGCATCTGCCTGTCAGCATATTCGACGTGCATTCTGAATACGTTGATTTTACAAGGCAGTTCGGAGGGGAGGTGCACTCCCCAAAGGAGTCAAGCATAAACATGTGGGAGCTTGACGGCGTCAGCCCAGCTGAGAGGATTTCTGAGAATGCGGCAATGCTGAAGAGAATACTGAAGCTGGGCGACATACAGGCATACAGCCTGATGACATGCGCGGAAAGAGCGTATGAGAAAAGAGGGATAAGGCAGAATGAAAAGGACAGCTGGGCGGAAGAACCTCCGGCGATGCGGGATGTATACGACTGCATAGCCGAATCCATGGGAGGCAAGGGCAGCAGCAGGCAGAGCTATGCAGGCTTGAGCAAGAGGCTGTATCCCCTGCTGATGAGCAACGTGTTCTCTGCAAAAACAACCCTGCCTTTCAGGAGAATCCTTGAAGGGTTGAACGACTTCAGCATGGCTGAGCTGGGAAGCAGCGAGGCGCAGGCCTTGTTCATAGAGACATTTCTGAGGAAGCTCTACAGCTACATGCTGAGCCAGAAGCTTGCAGATGGAATAAGGCTGTTCGTCGTGATAGATGAGGCGCATCGGGTGTGCATAAGCGAAGGAGAGGAGCTCTCCCTTCCCGGAAGACTGGTTTCCGAAGGCAGGAAGTACGGAGTGGGAATTATCACGAGCAACCAGATGGCCAAGAACCTTGACCGAGCCATCATTGCAAATTCTGCAGTGACATTCGCATTCTACCAGAGGGAGCCTCAGGAATGCGAGTATATGGCAAGCCTGATTGCAGGAGGAACCGACAATGAGAGGAGGGAGGTTGTGAGGAGCAAAATCAGAAATTTGAGGCAGTTCGAATGCATCGCTTTGACGTCTGTAGCAAGAGAGCCTCTGCTGGTTGAGGTGATGCCGCTGTGGAGGGAAACTTAAGAATCAACCCAACTTCCTTGCAGAAAGCTCCTTCTTTATCTTTTCAAACTCCTCCCCCATCTCGGATATGTGCCCTGCAATCAGCTCCTCTGCCAGGCTGAGCCCTTCGGCGGTATGCGCATGCCTCACTCTCTCGTGGGGAGTTTTGCTGCTCATCATGTGCGCGTGCGCCTTGAATGACTCTGCCAGCAGGTATGTCTTGGTTTCAATAATCGCGTTTACCTCGTCCTCTTTGCTGTAGGAGGGAAGCGCCCTCAGCCCACGTATTTCATTTGAAATCTTGTCAAGCTTGTCGTACATCGCAAGGACGTCATTCATGTCCTTTTTGAGGAGCTGCGCCTCGAAAGGGGAGATTTTTCCCTCCTTCAGCTTCTCCTCGCACAAAAGCACCCTCTTCTCCAGAGGGACAAGCTGCTTGCAGGTTTCCGCTATGGACTGATAGGACTGCAAAAATAGGCGGTGCGAGTCCATCTCCCTGTGAGGTTCAACGAGTGTTTGCGAGCTCATTTCTAAGCACCGATTTCTAAGCACCGTATAGTATATATAATTAGATTAAATATGGATAATGAGGAATAAATACCTTTCTGAAGCTCAGGGAGCGTTGACCTCCCCGAGCTCACTCTCCCTGACGTCTCTTAGGATCTCAAGCTCCTCTGCCTTGTCGTACATCCCGATGTCGCGGAGGTTGTCCACAAGCGTGTCGATAATCTCCACTCCGTTCCTCAGCTCCGCAGCAAATGACTCCTGCAGCTTATTCCTCTCCTCCTCAAGCTCCTTTCTCTCATCAGTGCCATCCGCATCCTGGAGCATGAGGGAGTTGAGCTCAAGCTGAAACTTGATTTTCTCAAGCCTCATCTCCGAAATCTCATGCGCTTCTGAAAGAGTGGAAGGCCTCCTCATGGAGATGAGGAAGTCAACCTCTCCTATAAGCCTTCTCAACTTTCTTTTCTGGATAGAATGTATTGCTTCATCGCTTATCATGGACTAACCCTCTCATCCATCAATATTTAGTGTATTTGTTGCTGTAGTATGTCTTGTTAGCATCATACGCCGCCCTTCTTTTATCGCTGTCCCGCAGCATCCGGTTTATATACACCGTATCTCTTATACTCGGGAAAAGGTTTGGCGACATATTCGTCATTCTATCTCTCTCAGGCCTTGTAAATGGGGTTGGGGAGAGACTCCTGCGCGGAATAATCTGCTTTGCGTACTCCTGGTACGGGAACTGCAACGCAACTGCTTTGTACTCCGTCATCTCCCAAGCCTGCTTCGGGAAGGCAACGGGCTCAAGCGAACCGTACATTTGTATGAACTGGTAGGGATAGTGCTTATCTGCTTGTATCTCCGGTATCAATGAAGGATTGTCAGCCCTTGCTCTTCTGACATACTCGTAACCTCCTGGCACGTTCATTGCCAGAGCCATTCTCTTCGCCCAGTAGGCTGCCGTTGTCCCGATGTTCTCCAGAGGGGTTTTCGCGGGATGCATGAACCACGGTATTCCCACCTGCGGAACCAGAAGAACTGATTTGGCGGACTGCAGCCTGCCGTACCTGTCAAGCCTCATTCCCTTAGTGATGTACTCATTACCTATCATCGTACTCATCCATACATCGGCATAGGTCTTTGCGGGTGCTCCTGAACCTCTTCCAGTGAAATGGGGGCTCCAGTCAGCTATTTTCGATGCCATACGAGTGACCGCCATGTCTCCGCTTGAGAACGGCCTGCCTGACTGCTTCCAGTCTCCCCATAACCTTGTGCCTGTTTTAGCTCCGTACGTCAGTGCGCTGCCTCCTGCAATCGCGGCTGCTGCGCCAATCCCGATAAACGGCATTGCAAAGGGTGCGGCAATTGTCGCTGCAAGCAGGACTTTCATCCCGTGCTTCGTGCTGAATTGCGTGACAGACTCAACTGCTTTTGAAACTGGCTCTGCGAAGCGTTCAGGCACCGCTCTCCAGATTCCCAGCCTGTTTCTCACATCCTCCTCTGCATATTCTTTAAGATGACTTTCGATTTTCGCCTCGCTCCCAGATCCCATCCACCTCTCGGATCTTCGGTATGGACCTTCATAGATCAAGCGGTAATTGTCCCTGAACTTGCCCCACTGCTTGACGGTGTCACTGAGCTCGATCTGTTTCTCCTTCTTCAGCTCATGCAATTCCTTGTATTTCTCCCTGTCTCTGCCGCTCATTGATGATACCGAATCGTATTTTAACTCTATTTTCTGCATTCTGGATGAGAGGTCCTTTATCTCCTTTCTTTTATTTACGATATCTCTTTCATAGGTATCGATAAGTGATTCGGTCTCCGTTTTCTGTATTCTACCAGCCCATTCGTTGGCTTGCGCCCAGAATCTTGTGTTATCCTCCGGATACTTTTGTCTTAGTAATTCCAACTCATTCTTGGTTTCAATCTGCATGAGTCCACCAACAGATTCCGCATATTCCTCTCTCTGCAGGAGCTCAGCTGCCTTGTGCATATACGTGGTGGTTGAGAGAGTATTCACCATCCTGTTGTACTTGATACGTTCTTCATGTTCTATAGCCTTGTATGTGGGTGGTTTTGTTTTCAGCTCATTCAGGCGGTTTTCCAGAACTTCTTTCTTCGCCTCCAGCTCGTTAACGCGTTCCTTCATCCTGTCTGCCTCTGCAGCCCAACCGATCTCCTTAGCCTCCTTCAACTCACCCTTCTTTATCATATCTATTCTCAGTTCAAGGTCATGTATGTCTGCCTCCACAAAACTTCTTACGTTCATGCGGTGCTCTTCAATCTTCTTGATCTTCTCGTCATACTTGGTGGCAGTTGCAGCATCTATGACTCCTCCGAATTCCAGAGTGGCGAGATAGAGCTTTTTATCCAAGAGATCGGCGTTTTCCTTTATAATTTCTTTGTTCGCAGGTGATAGTTTCTCGAATTTCTCTGGATTGACGGATTGGACTAACGTCCTCTCCAATTTCTCCCTGTACAAGCCGCTCTCCCTGCCTCTCCTGTTGTCACCCGCCTCATCCATCTTGCGGCGCACCCAATCTGCGACGTTAACAGTCTCGAGATTGTCCCATTTTTTCTTGAGTTTTGCATAGGAGGCTCCCGTATCACTGAGGTATTCATCCTTATGCTGCTTGTAGTAATCCGCAGTCTTGTTTGATACGCCAAGGTTATTGATCATTTTTACGACAGACTCATTAGGTGTTTCAAGAGCACCAGCTTTCGCCAATGTTATTTCGCTTTTCAGCCTGTCCCTGTCTCTCAGTATCGACTCCCCTCCAACACGGATCTCTGTCTTCCTTGCTTTTTCCTCCCACGTCCTCTCAAGCGCCTTAATCTTGTCCTTGAAATCTTTTGTTCTTTTATCACCAGGCTCTTTTTGTTCGTAGTCCAGCCTTCTGGCTTCGAGCAACGCATCCTGCACTAGGAAGGAGTCCATCAACTTGCCGAGATTCCTCTCGGTTTTTGACAGCTCCATCCTTGCGTCTGCTACGGTCCTTGCGTGCCCTATGATTGCAGTGGCGTCCCTCAGTTCTGTCCTCTTGTTTTCAAGCTCTTTTTGCTTGTCGTCAAGCTGCTGTCTAGTCTTGTTGTATCTAGCAGAACCGCGCTCGTACCTGCCGAGTTTCACCTTTAATTCTGCAACCTTTTTGCCAGCATCTTCAGTTTCTTTTTCCAACCTGTTTTTCCTTTCCTGTACGGTCTCACCTGAGGACATCCAAGCTTTCTGTTTCCTCTGTCTGGCTTGCAGCTCCTCCTGCTCCTTGCCAAGCAGCCTCATCAGGTTCTTCTTTTTGGCTTCTTCCCTGCCTATGCTGATAAGCATCGGAGCTATGACGTTTTCCCATGTTGACGCGATATGCCTGAACTCCTGCGTTTTCTCTAGTCCGCTTTTGCCAAAGTTAATTCCGCGTATCGCCAGCGATTCCGGATTCCGGCGCCATTTGGTCTCAGTGACTAATTCGCCGTTGACCACTCTTGATTTCTCCCATTCTTTGCTCGCGTTAACCTTTGCCCTCCAAGTGTCAACTAAACGTGCTGTTCCGACGGATGACTGTCTTTCCCAGTCATCTTTCAGATTCTCGCTCTCCTCCTTGGTAGAACCTAGGACTAGGTCCCTATCAGAGACCCATCTATCAGCTTTGCCCAGTTTATCGTATGCGTGAAGCAATCTGCGCGTCGGTATAATGCCTTTTTCCTCAAGTTTTGACCTCTTTTTCTCCAGTCTGTCTTTTTCCTTATCCAGTTTATTCAGCTCTTTTTGGAGTTCTTTGACTCTTTTTTCTGAAGCAAGCCTCTTCAGAGCAGGCAGTGAGGCGTCTTTCAATGCAATTCGGAAGGACGCTATCTCATTCCTTTTTTTCTTTAATTCGTCGTTTTTTATATCTATTTTATCCGTGAGTTTGTCAGCCTTATTAATTGCTGCGAGTTCTCCGGTTATCGCGACACTCTTGCTTAGGATATCTGTCTGTTTCGATCTTAGTTCGCTGATATTGCTCTCCAAATCCTTAGAACGCAGAATATTCGCTTTGATTGGGTCTTTGATTAGGTATAAGTTCCTAAGTTCGTCAGCCAGCTTTTTATGCTCGGCATTACCTTTCATTCCCCTGTCTTCCAATTCCCTCATTTTTTGCTGAGTTTTTTCCATCTTTCCCTCAACATTGCTTACGTCCTCCTCGAAGCTTTCGGATTTTCCAATCTGCACTGAATCGTTTATATGCTTGCCAATCTTGTCGGATTCGATTTTTCCCACTAACTTTTCTCTCTGTTTCCTGAGTTTCTCGAGTTCTGTATTTATGCCGTCTATTTCGTTATCAATTTCTTTAATTTTCGCCCTGTCTCCGAATATAAGCTTATCTCGGTCTGCCCTCAATTTCTTAAGTTGTTCTATCCTGACATCTATCTTCTTGCGCTTTGAGGGATCGTTTCCCTTCAGAAGTTTTTCTATTTCCGCAGTTTTTTCTTTTATCTTTTTATTCGCCTTTTCTAGTCTATCTGCCTTGCCGGACAGAATCGCCCGGTGCACCACCCTTCCGTCCAAAGTTCTCATGTCTTTCTGCAGGTCCTTCTCAAGGTGTTTTATATCGGTAAGCGCAGTGCGCTTCTGGGTAGTGGTGCTGCTGGCATCCTTGAGTATCTTTATGTTCCTATGAATCTGTATTTGTTTGTCCTCGGCTGATGCCAGCTTGTGTTCCAACCCAGGCTTGAAGGTATATGATTGCAGCATAGTACTTATCAGCTGGTTAGCCGGAATGTTCTCCTTTACAAGGTTCCACGGCGTGGCAACAAAAATCCTCTTTCCGTATCGGTATGCTGCAACTTTTGCTATGTCCCTTTTTCTCTCCCCCTTGGGGTTGAATATCATTGATAGGGCACTGGGACGGCTCAGTATCAAGTATCTGTCCCTAAGGTTAAGTTTCTTAAGCTGGTCTTTCTCTTGCGTGGTAAGCGTGGCGGGATCTTTCTTCCTTAGAGTGCCAAGCGTTTTCCTTTCATCCTTTGTCAAACGTTTTTTTAGGGCCTTTCCTGTCACGTCCATCTTTTCCAGTTCCTTTCTTGTCTTCCTCTTGTCAGCAGCTTTTTTCACGCTTGCGACAGGGTATTTCGCCCCGAGATAGGTGAATCCGGCAGCAGCCGCGGGAGCGTACGCCATCATCTTTATCCTTCCCTTTGCGCCGCCTATGTCATCAAGATATCCGACGTATTTGTTCAGCTGCGTTAGCGCAACGTTATACATGTCGGATTTCTTCCGTGCCTCATGCATCTGTTTGGCAAGATTTCTCAAATCGCTCTTTCTCGTTGTTGCTTTTGCGTACTTCGCTTCAAGAGCGCCAAGCTCAGTTCTCAGACTTTTGAGGCGTTTTTCCTCCTTCTCAGTGAGCTTAATTTTCTCCAGACTTTTAAGTTCACTCAATTCTGCAGTGGTCAACGGGCCACTTCCCATCTTGCCACGCAGTTCAGCTATCCTTTTCTGGGTCTTCGCCTGCCTCGCACCCAGTTCTCCGACCTCCTTCTTCTTTGCTCTTACAATCGCCCTTGCCCCTACCAACTCTCGGAGTTTGTTGAGCTCCCTTGTTTCGGATGCCTTGAGTTTCTTGCCGCTGGCTTTCTTATTCTGAAGTTCCCGGACTCTGCTCATTGCCTGCACAAGATTCACTTTGCCAGCAGAGGAGTAACCCAACTGCTCCCTCAGGCTCTTCACTTTGGTATCTTTAGCTTCCTTCTCCTTTTCCAGAGTGCCGCGGTAGCCTCCTCCAAATCTACCGCCGGTTACAGCGGCAAGGGCACCGCTTCGTGCCATAGTTCTGGTAAACTTAGAACCTTCCTTCGCCAGCTTGGATCCGTATTTTCCGCCACTTGCTGCTGAAGCAGCCTTCCCTGCCCCTTGGGCGAACTTATTGGCGACCCAACCAATACCTCTTGTGAGATGTGTACCTCCGCCTATCTCATTCCTCGCCTTCGCAACCGTGTCGAAACCTCCGGATGTAAAGGACTTGAACTTGTAGGAGGTGGATTTTATCTCTGCAGGCGGTTTGGAGAGGGATATGTCAAAACCCACAAGCGGGCTCCTGCCTTGGGCCAGCATGCCTGCCATGAGCAAAGCCAAAAGAAGGAAGAACGGGAAGCAGATTGAGATGTCGCCCATGCTCGCGTAGGCTGGTGTTGAAAATAGAAAAATAGGTAAAAGAATGAATAGGATATTCACTGGGAGCCTATTGATTCTCATCAGTATAATATATCCCTTTTTTTACTTATTAAACTTTCGCTTGATTTTAAGTAAAGCCAGCGAGGTCAGCAAGAGGAGTATCGGCTCAAGTATCGTAAAGCTGCCCATCTCCACGGACAGGCCTCCTGCATAGAACGGCTTTATCTCAATTGACGGAGCGTATTCATTATCGCCCCAGAACACAGCGAACAGCAGCCTCCTTCCAAACCCGTATATCTTGAATGTGGTGTTGACACGCCCCGAGGTGTCTGTAATGAAGACCGGGTTGCCAGTCACTATGTCCGAAAGCCTGCCGTACTGGTGGCAGCTGGGATTTGGCCTGCAGTCGCCAGGGCTTAATTCATCGTCCCACCAGTCAGGGCATGAGCAGTTGCTCTCCTCTATGTAGGTGATGCCCGCAGCCGGGTTAGGACAAACTCCTGGGACGCCTGGGTCGCAGCCGGCAGGGTCAAGCGGGAAGCCATCGCCGTACTGAGTTGTGCTGGCATTCTGTACGTAGATCTCCATCGGCTTGTTCTCCAGCGGTATGTTGGGCTTCTCATCCGGCTTGTCGTACCTCTGGTAGAGCAGCTGCGCAGTCACCCATACCTGGGTCCTGTTTATGTTGGTTCCGTCCCTCACAGTGGTGATTTCCATAATAATCGCAGTCGGCTGCCTGATCCATATAATATAAGGAACTATGAAGGTGTTGTTGAACCTGTCGAAGAACCTGTACTGGAAGTCGTGAAGGCCAAGCGAGTTTTTGTCCGGTATGTTCGCTATAATCGAATCGTGCTGGGAGTAGATGTGGGTCCCTGACCTGTTCTGGTAGAACCCTAGAGTGAAATCGTTCGGCACCACACTTATCACGCCTATCTGCTCTGGCTCGGCGCCCCTGACTGCAGGTTCATCAAGGTTGAGTGGCGCAGTCGTGATGTTGAAGTGCTCCCCAGGGTCTCCGTGTATCTCTATGGAAAGCACGTGGGTGAAAGCCTCGATTGTGACGAATCCAACACCTACACTCGGAGCAAATGTAACATTGAACTTGTTGCTTGTTCCAGTGGCAGGACCGCTGCTTGCGGTTATTTCAACGTCAGCCTGTGCCTTGTTTATCCTCACCAATCCATTCCAAACACCATTATTGAACGGACCGATAGTCAAAGGCACCATGGTGCCGGTTGTGTCGGAGACTGCAGCAACGCCGTTGAACGGACATATCTCATTCTTCGGCCTCAGGTAGAACGAATCCAGATAGATCTTGGTGCCTGCCGGGGTGCCTGGTGCAAACTCTATCCACAAGCAGTTCCAGTCCCAGCTGCCAACTGGCGATGGGTCGCCTAATGGCTGGACAAGGTTGTAGACCACTGCGTTACTTATGAACGTGAAGGATGCTACTTTCTGAGCCCAACAATCTCTGACCTCGAACCCGACGTTATTGTTGTTTGAATAACCTATTACGCCGACTCTATCGTAGTTGTCGGGGTTGCTGAATGCACCATCAAGGCAGAATACCCTGTCGGACCATGAGAAGTCAACGGAAGTGCAGGTGTACGCACCGTCCGGCTTCCCGAACATGGCAAGTGGGGAGCTGGCGTCGCAGGTATTCATCGTCCAATCGCAGCTAGCTCCAGTTGGGTATATGGCCGTTGCCTTTGTTCTGACCCTTATGTTGAATGCCACGCCCGCGGTTTTTGGGGAATAGATATGATCGAACTCGAATGTGCAATCCTTGAACAGCGGATCTGGAGGAGTCAGCGGCGGTCCAACGAGCGGGTCGCCTATGCCCGTGGTTCCGGTATTGTCCTCAGTGACCATGACATTGTTGCCCCGAGTCCCTCTTATTTTGTACTGTATCTGCCTGCCTGCAGCGAGATTATCCGAGGTTATCTTCAGCCTCCTTGGCTTTGGCTGGATTGTTCCGATGGATGATTTTGCAGCGTAGTTGTCTGATGGCACGTATATCCTTGCAACCTCGTTTCTGGTGGTGACGGTTCTGAATATGAGGGTCTCCCCTCTCGTTGCATTGAGCACCTCTATTATGTACACGGCACTGTATCTGTCAGCAGGGGCGAATTGCACGAAGTTGGACCCCATCATTGAGCTGTAGTAAACGCCGTTTCCAAGTACCACGGAACCGTTTATAAGATTATACTGGTCAGTGTCGTCCGTGCCGACAATCCTGATTATCGTATCGTTGTTCTCGTCATGGTCTTTCGTTGACGCAACCTCAAGCGATTCGTTGAAGAACAATAATGCTATCCTCGGGCACACGAATGACTCGGTGCACGGCTCCCCGCTGGGGTGGTAGGCAACCTGGCATTTCATCCCTTCCCACTCGCACATTCCTCCGACGCAGACTCCTGTTCCGCCGCAGTCAGTGCTGACTATGCAGGCTATGCACTCGCCTGCAGTGATGTTGTCAATGCGGAGAATCACGCTTGGGTCGCTGTATACCTCAAACTGATCGCCAAGATATCCTTTTCCGCTAACCCCGCTTATAATCATGAAATCCCTGTTCACCGTCTCATCTGGGATCACCTGTATCATCGTTCCTGTTGGGGCGTATGTAAAGTCTGGGTTCTTCTGCTGTATGCCAAGTGCTGTGGAAGCTTCTGTCATCAGACCCCATGCCAGCCCGGTGTCCCACATATAGAGCTCTCCCAACAGGTGGCTGCCGCTGGAATCATTTGAGAATTGGATGAGGCAGCCGCTTGAGCAGTTCTGGATGCTGTAGATATCTGTCAGGTTCCCCCCCACATCAGGCATCACAATCCATTGCGGCAGCATCGTTTCCGCTTCGTAGTAGTAATGCATGACACTGCTGCCCACCACTGATCCGGCTTGGTTTCTTGTGCTGAATGAGAAGGAAGCGTTTTTGTCAAGCCTGACGTATATTGTTTGGGTGTCATACTGCGTTATTGGGAGCGGGTTCGGGATTTGCCTTCCAGCCATGTCCGCAGCACCTTCTATCCTGCTTGCGTTATCATTCTCTATGGGCACCTCGATGTTTCGGCTTGCATTCGCACCGTATATTGTCAGCAAGCTTGGACCGCTCATTTTGGTCGGCTTGATGAGGAGTGATGATGGAAATGTGGCGTATGGCTCACCAAACAGTGGATACCTGGTCGGAGATTCTATGTATTTGTCGTAACCGGTCTGTGAGACAATGGTGTTGGGCAGTATTGACTTTTTGAACCATGCCCTTGTTGTGCTGCACAGCGAGCTGTTGGCACCGCCTATTACCTCAAAGCATAATCCGTTGTCTGGCGACATATCCCTGGGAACAATGAAGATTGATGCCTCCTCCCAAGCAGCGGCTGCGGTTATCACGTGGATTGTAAGGCAGTTTCCCAGGCTTGTGAAACTTGCGTTGTTTATGACTCTGGTAACCGTGATGTTCGTCAATGTGCTATCCTCGCATATTAGGGAAAGCTGCAGGGATGAGACATTGGTTATTGCAAGATATTCGTAATCGCTTGCTGAATCCGGAGGCGGATCCTGCGGCTTGAACGGAAGTGGGTTCGGCTCCAGGAATGAAGGGCTGAAAACATACGCAAAGGGATAGCCCCAGCTAAGGCTGTTGTTGAATGGTATTGTCTGGAATCCTGGCTTGACGTATGGCGCTGCATCTGAGTCGCCCACCAGCACGTTGTAGATTGCATTCTGCAGCCCGTACTGGTCAATTGTGGGGGATGTGGATATGTACTGGTAAGCATAGTAGAGGTTCTGCATGGTCTGGAAGGTCTTCCTGTAGCTTGCGTTCAGCAGCCACTGGTCGTATTGGCTTCCGCCCATGTAAGCGCTTACATTATCCATCATGACAAAATGCTTGTAGAAGAACCTGTTTGTCAGGTAGTCATAAGCAAGGTACGGCAGGGTATTTGGCGGTTTGGGCGGCTGTTCGGGATAGTTGGGCCTGGTCAGCCCGAAGTGCGCGCCGCCTCCCTCAACCAGCCTCTCCAGATTGTTGCTGTACTGGGTCAGGTTGAGGTCCTTGTGGATTGTTGCTGTGCTTGCCAACGCGCCTCCACTTGGGCATCCTCCAGTGTATTTGCGAACATTGAAATCATACCCGATTCTCAGGAAGGCAGTTATATTGGTGGAGAGGAAGTTCCTCCTGTAGACTGGAGTGATTGGCGAGGTGAGCTTGGTAATCGGTCCTCCCGCGGATATGCTGCCCCCTGAAATTCCAATACTTATGTTTTCGTCCTCTCTTGTTTTGGTTTTCTCAACCTCTCCTTTGCACACGCTGGGCTCAACCGCCCCTTCCATGGAGCAGCCCTCACAGGAAACTCCGGCCATCATTGCCTCCTTTATCAAATCCGGGTAGCCTATCACGTCATCCGGCCTGTCAACATCAGGGGATTGCACGAGCGGGTTGGCCATCTGCCAGGTGTTTACCGGTACAAGCGAGTAAGAACCGCCGCTGAAGCTGAGGCTTGGATCATTAGCGAACTGGAATTGGTACCTTTCTATACCATTGCGCTGGCCCTTCAGCGCGACGTAGACATTGAAGTTCTGGTCCACATCTATCCCATGTGTTTCGGAGGATGTGCCTTGGATGTATTGCAGACCAAGTGTCATAACGCCCCACGGGTCGTACCATGCCTTCCAGAGGGTGACCTTTTCCTCGGGCTCTATCACTGCCCTCGCTCGGTAGAATGACCCTAGTGCTGCGACTGTGTCCATCACCAGCAGCCTTGTCTTCTGGTATTCCCATGTGTCGTACCACAGGCATGCGTTGCAGGTATTGTCATTCGGGCACCACAGGCATCCGTTAGGCGTATACTGGCTGCACGGCGGATCGTTGTGCCAGCAACCAATCTTGAAGAGCACCAAATCCAAGCATGACGGAACACAGCAGCCCCAGCAGTCGCCTGTAAGGAAGCCCGCGCAGCCGAAGTAGCCCTCCCTCTTGGGGTATGCCATGTAATCTACAACAAAGAGGTAGCCTTTCCTGTACTTTATGCCCCTGAGGTAATGGTAGTTGTTTGTTGACTCGTTGACCTGGTCCACGAATATCTTATTGCCCGCTGCGTTGTAGCAAGGCAAATCGAGTACCCAGTCTCCGGGGTTCATTTCCTGCAAGCTGTCCCCCAGACCCATTGACCTTCCCTCCAAAGGCCCCAAAATGCTTGTGTTGACTATACTCTGGGATGGGTTTGAGCCATTATATTGGTATATGTAGGAGTCTCCAACCCAGTAGCACAGGGGATCGCATCGCATTTGCTTATCCCTGACAATGAAGATGGAGGCACCATCCTCCGTCACTGCTATGTCTCTCACCGTTCCCTCGAATTTTTCTGAGCAGTTGTTGCTGACGTTTAGTTTGAAGTCCTTGTCGTAAACATTTATACAGATATGGTTATCCGGGTCATCTGGCAATGTGTTGCCCAACACATACACATTGCCCCACGTATCAGTATCAATGGCATATGGGAAGAAGTACTGCCCGTCTGACGTAATGGTTTCGAATTCGGTTGAGAAATGAAGCGTTGGGGGGTTCATCCTGACCATTTTCAAAACCTGCACTTTCGGTGAGTTGGAGAGCGCAATGAAGAGGTTACCCCTGTTGTCGTATGCAATTGACTGGGCGTTTGCCCCTGTTAGCGGGGTTGCGCCGGGTATTGGGGTGCCGCCTATCAAGGCATTGTACGCCTCAATCAGCGTGTTAGGCGGACTTAGTTCGAATTTTGCAAGCCTTCCGTTGTTCTTCTCATCAAGGACAAGCAAAGCTTCTGGAGAACGCAGCTCATGCGGGTTGAGGATGGATTCGTTCGTTATGTTGTACGGCTCCAGAGAAGTCAGCGGAAGCGTGACTGTTATGTTGAAGTAGTCCGTGTAAAGTGGGGTGGTTGGTCTAAACTCCACGTCGTATCTGTCTGCCCCCACACACACGCTTGGGGTGCCGTCTGTTGCTGAGTCAAAAGCCTTGTAACCCCAGCCCCACAGCACCTCCGGGTGTTTGAAAGTCTCGTCTAGGTCCGCAGTTCCGTTGTAGTTTATCCTATCTGAAATCCTGAGGTCCGCCTCCGGGTTGTAGATGAATTCCTTAACGCACACGGAGACAGGAGTTTTGTCAAACTGGGCCTCCGTGTTGTTGAAGCACATTGTTCCGCCATAGTAACTCTCCAGGCAGATGCTGTAGTTACCTTCAAGTTCCCCTGTTGCAGGGTTGTAGCCTATCAGACTATTGCCAATTTCAAGATTGTGCTTCATGACGTCGTTGACTGGTGGGATGGTGGACGTGCTTACCGCCACGTCTGCAGGCGGGTTGACAGTTGGGGTTGGTTGTATGGAGAAATTGACGCACGCTGTCGGTTGGATCATTATGACGTCGAAGTTGAATGTCTTGGTGGTTTGGGTGTCCGCATCGTAAACGTCTATCCTGCATGTCACGGTGCCGCTGGTATTTGCCAGTATTCTCAGGAACGAAGCCACCCCAAAATCGTGCGATGTGATGTTCACTGTTTTGTTAACTGGGAAGGTGGACAGCGGGGGACACGACATATTCAGCTGACCTGTGAAGTTGGTGACCGTATTATTCGCAGCGTCCTTGACTGTTGCACTTACATCAAAAAGAATGCCGGTGAAAACTGCCGGTGGATTCACGACAATGTACAGACCGGATAAGCCGGAGCTTGCCACACTGAGCGAGGCAGCTCCTTTCATTGTGGGGTCGTCATGCTGTAATGCGGATATCCTATAAAGACCGCTGTAGTTGAAATCGAGCTTTGAATCGGCAACAGTTTCTGAATATGTGTAAACTCCACCGACAAGCGTGACAGTTTGAATGTCTTTGTATACAGAAAGAGAAATTTCGGGACGCGGCTCCCTTCTTATGATTACATCATCGCTGTATGAATCATCTATCTGCCCATTCGGGAATACTGCTTGGATTGTTATATCAAAAGCATCCCCGGACTTTATGCTGGGTGGGGTGACAGTGACCCTGAAACTTTTTGCTTCAGGCACCGGAGGCGCAGTGTAGTTAACCGTGACTTTAATGTTATCGGAAAGCGTGCCGCTCTCCGAAATATCCAGATTATTAACGTCACCATCACTTGGTAGCTTCACAGTAACCTCCCTTACGAAGTTGTCAATGCCTATAAGCCTATTTATTGAACCATCTGGCATCTGCGGCCAGGGGTAGGCCAGAAGATTGAAGGTGGTTGTCGCTCCGTCAGTTTCAGTGAATATGAAGAAGCAGTTTGAAGCGCTACTGAGCGTGCAGTCCTTGGGGTTGTAATCCGGCGGGACTTTTCCGGTGGTGTTGTATCGCTCCTGGTATATACCCACGCTCTTTTCATATTGTGCAGAACCCACAGGATTCTCAATGGATACAAATGCTTCTCCGTCGTAGCTGCCATCGCATAAGTAGCCGTTCGCGTCCTGTATCTGGATGGTTATGGAGAATAGGTCGTTCTGGTTTTTGTCAGGGATTGCGCCTGAGGTGACGACAATCTTGGCAGGGTCGTTGTGCGACACGTTGAGCGGCGTAGATGCTATAGAGGAAACGGCAAGGCCCCCGCCGATGCATTCGGGAGTTGCCGCACTGATGGAACTGTATTTGCCGGGTGCTACACCAGCTGTCCCGAAGGTTGCTCCGTATTTTCCGCCTCCAAAGTCCGTTGCTGGCTTTGATCCACCCCATGGGTCAAATATGCTGAATGAAAGTCCAGCTACTGCAGGGTTGAGCTGGACGGCAACATCATAATTGTTCCCTGTCTTCACCTTGTAGTAGCCGTCCTTGTAGTTCGCAGTCGACGCCCAAGAGATGCTGCAGTACGTCGGGTTTATCACGTAATTAGAAGGACCGACATTCTGCGCGTTGTAGAAAGCATCAGTTGCTGAGCAGGACCATGTATGCGTTCCGGACTCACCAACACCGAATGTATACCCCCAACTGACGGTACCGACTGCGGAAGTGGCTTTCAATGCTCCATCTACGAACAGTTGCACTGTCCCTGTTGTGATGGTAACTCCGGAATCATTTGTGTATGTGCACGTGAATGTGATGCCTGTTCCAATATTCTGCGGTGATGCCACATTCGTTGTTTGGGTTAGATAGGATACCGGGCTAAGAGAAAACGCCAGGGAGGTGAGGAAAACGGTTACCAATGCAAGGAGTAGGATTCTCTTCACGTTTGAACGGAGTATTTCCATACAACCACTACTATATTTATGTTAATTGATTATTTAACCTTGCGCTACCTCCCCAGTATCTTGATTATTTAACCTTGCGCTACCTCCCCAGTATCACTCCAAAGCTCCCAGGTTGGGTCAGCATGATGGAGCCGCTGCTTATTTCTGATTTTAGTATGATTGCAGTGGGCGTGTACGAAAGTTCGAGTTTCTTTACAACCTCGTCCATCTCCCTCTTGCTTTCAAAGATTACGAAGTTTTTCCCCGCAGAGATGAGCTTGAGGGCTTTTCTGAACGTGTTCTCGTCGGTGTATATGTGGATGCACACGCCCTCGCCTTTCACAGTTGCGAATATGTCGCAGTCCTTCCTCTCATTCAGGTCAGTGAAAGGTATTGCGTTGTTTATGAAGAAATTCCTGAGCAGCCTGAACAAGGCCAGGTACCCAATGCTCCTTCCACCCTTGCTTTCCCACTGTTTAAGTCCGTACAAGTTCAATGCTTTAACCACGTCACCGCTTTCAATCAGCTCGTTCAGCACCCTGTCAAGATTGTAGTCCGTTATCAGAATTGGTACTCCCTTATGGGTTATTTTCCTCCTCATCTCGTTCTTGAGCTCCTGCGCGCTGAGCGGCATGAAGTTCCATTTGTACTCCTTGTTCACAGAGTCGAAGAGGCTCAGAACTGAGAATTTGGAGATGGGGATTACGACTTTCTCAAGAGGTGGGAAATCCGGCACGTCAATTGTGTAGAGAGGTTTCTCAGGTCTTCTAAGCAGGACTCCCGCAACCCCGATGATGATAATGAATATGACTATGACTACATTGATGGGGTTATCGAACCAGCCAGCAGTTTTAGTTCTTTTCGCATTGATGGTCAGTACCTCGCCGCTCACATTAACCTTGAAAGTGTACTCGCCGTAATCGAACACATATCCGCTGGGTGGTGTGTAGTTGAACCTGCCCCCCGCATCCGTTGTGAGAGGGGTGGGACTGCTGAAGATGTTAACATTTGGGGAACGGTTGACATTTACGAAAACTCTTCTGTTTACCAGCGGTGCTGGGGAGCTTCCCTCCAGCAACGGATCTGCCTCCAACACTACCCTGAATGGTATAATCTGAGGCTCCATATCCCAGTAAGGACGTGGTACGTCGAACATCAGCAGTATCGGCGGCACGTACAGCAGTGACTGGGCGTATACATAGCCTTCGTCATCCTCTGCTTTGAGGATGTACCTGCCGCTATTAAGGTCAACAATAAAATTGCTGGAGAAGGAGTACTGGCCCTGGCTTAGCTTTATGTCCCTTTGGGCAAGCTGCCTTCCAACAAACCCCATATCCTCATCGTATATCACAACGCTTATGTTAGCATCCTTTGGTTTTGTGAAGTTGACAGCAAGCTGGAAGGCTATTGTGAAGTCACCCTCTCCCCTGGCTGCGGTGGATTTATGCCCCATCGTACCGTAGACTGTTCTTGTTATTCGGCGTTCAGACACGGAATAGAACGGGACGTTGTTGGAAGTGTTTGTTAAAATATATATCCTGGCCCATCCTTCGACGTTGGGATACGGTTTCAGGAATATCATGGATCTGTTTGATTCCGACTCCTTTATTTCTGATGAATTGAGGTGCAGACTGCCGTCTGTGAGTGACCTCTGCCAAGCAACCTCATATATGACCCGCGTCACATCCTCGGCTGCATCGGTTCCGTTTGAGTTCCAGCCGATATCAATACTTCTTGGAAGCACGAAGAAGTAGCCGTCATAGTTTTTCACGACAGACATGGAGCCGTATACGACATTGTTTGAGATGATGAAGGCGGGACTTTTCAGCTTAAAGGGTGGCATTGTATTCAGGTCGGACCGCTCCTGGTAGCTTATGTTGTATTTGCGGAGGTTGCCAGTCGGTATTGTGAGGACTTCCCCGTTCCGCTTTAGCGACTGGCGGAGCTCGCTTCCTATGAATATGATGACGAATCCTTTTTTCATAAGTTCGGAAAGGTCGGGGCCGCTCTCAAGACCGACAAGCTGGCTCGGTATCTTACCTGTCGGCACTATGAGCACTGACCTGCGGGTGAGCGAATCCAGCTGATGTATCTTAATCTGGTTGAGCGTGGCATTCTGGTCCAGCAGACCGTAGGTCTTTAGGCTTTTCTCCAGCGAATCGCGGAATTCGGGCAGACCCTCGCATTCGATACAGCCACGAAAATCTGCACTTGAGTAATCCAGCAGGTAGATATCCTTGGGTATTTGGTCTTCAAAAAGTTCTACGTTTATATCCACATCCTTGATGTACTTTCCAGTCACCTGCGATAGTATGTATGCCACGTCCCTCCGCTCTATGCCGCCGACTCTGCCGTAACTTTGCTTTTCAATTCCGTAATCCAGCACTCCGGAGTCTATGACCGTGAATTCCAAGCTGGAGGTCACGTTGAGGGGCGGTGGCTTGGGGGGTTGCGATATTATTATGAGCAGGTACATAACGGCGACTACTGCTATAAGTAGGACTACTGCGATTAGGACTATTTTTTTTATGTTCATTTATTGCCCTCTGCCGGTATCTTAATCCCGTATTTCTTTAGCAGGGATAGCAATTTTTCCCTCAACGCACCTTCCTCTTCCCTGTACTTGCGCAGTACGAGAAAACGCTTTATGTTCTGGAATCTCTTTCTTGTACGGAGGAGGTAGGTTTCCTTCCTAACCTTGGATTCAAGTATGCTGCTATCTGGGATTTGTTCCATTATATCACCCGATTGACTCCAGATAGCCCTGCATGACCATGGAATTCAGAAGATGCTCAACGCGCGATTCCAGGATGTTGTATGTCTTGGCGAACTCGCTGATATTTATCTCGTTGTGGTGCAGCTCAAGCCATTCCTGTATTTTCACCTTCAGGACGTCATCTGAAGGTGACTCAACCTGCTTGAGCCTCAGAAGGAGCTCATCGTTCTTGGCCTTCAGCTCAAGGGTCTCATTCGTAGTCTTGGAAAGGGAGGCAGTGAGGTTCTCTATCTTCTTCTGCTGGGACAGGAATTCATTGTTAAGTATGTCGTATTTGGAGTATATCTCGTCATAGGTGGATGCCGCGAATTCGGTTATCTCTGTAAGGGCGCTTCTTATAACCTGGTAAAACTGCTTGTGGTTTATTTCGTACTCATCTTCAACCAGCGTCAGGGCATTTAGGAAGTGCTTCAAAACTTCTATCTTCCTCTTCCTGAGGCTGATGCCGGGCACTACAGAGTATATAATTTCTATTTCAGTTGGCCGGAAGTATATTGTTGAGAAGAGGTAAGGGTTCTTCTTTATGTCTCTGCTCTCAACATTCAAAGCAGCCACGTAGTCCGACTCGACAGCAAGCTGTATCGAGCTCAGGGAGGAGAGTGTGCTGGCTATGCGGGTCAAGTCGCCCTTCCTTACTGCAGGCAGCTTGAAACCTGAGATTTGGGGGACGGAAACTTCCTCCTTCGCATCCTTCTTCTGCTCCTTCTTCTCAGCGGGCGGTTCTTCTTTCTTTTCCATGTTTCTCAACCTTCGGGAAATATGATGTCATTGCAAACAGTATAAAGAAGAACGCAGCCACGAGGCCCAGCAGTATTGAGTTCAGCGAGAATGACATGAAAAGAAAAACCACAAAAACCAATGCAGCCAGAATGCTCCATGTCATCAGCGTCCTCTCAAACCTGCGCCGCTTCTCCTCTGCCTTCTGCGTGCAGTCCTTGCACACTACGAGAACGTTGTTCTGCACTATGCCGAGTTTCCTTTTTATATTTCTTACAGTTTCTATGTAGATGTCATCTTCTATCCTTTCACCTTTCTTCTCCTGCCTGCAGACCACGCATACCGATTTTCCCTTCATCCTATCAACTCTTCAGAATGACCTCCTGAATCTTCCTGTCATCCATACCAGCCTTCTTGGAATCTGCTTTTGAGAATATTGTGATGAGCGTAGTCTTCTCAATACCCAAGTCCTCTAGGAAACTGGTTATCTGCGCCCTGCTGGCGCCGTATTTTTCAAGCGTCAGCACGAACATGACGACATCCATTCTCTTGTTCTTCTTGTCAAACAAACTCATTACCTCCTCTAGGTGCGCGTCGCTGAGACCGAAGAACTTGAGCCTCCTTCTCAATTCACTTTTCTCAAACGTGCATGTTTTTGCCATCTGCTACACACTCCGTTCTCCCGAATCTATCCTGTTGAATATGTCGATTATCATCGAATCCTCCATTCCAACTACTTTGAGGAAGGAGGTTATGTTGGACCTCGCCAGCTCGTTGTTCTCCAGAAACTCAACGAAGCTGAGTAAGTCCATGTGCTTGTTCCCCTTGTTGAAGATGGTGATGAGCTCTGTTGCGTGTATGTCGTCCATCCCGAACTCCGTGAGTTTGTTCTTGAGCTCGTTCTTCTCGAACGAATAGTTCTTCGGCACTTCTTCATCTGCCATCTGAGCCTGCGAGAGGATGGATTCCACGTCCAGGAAGTACTCCTCAAGAGGCTCCTCACCATGAATTTTCTCAAGCACGAAGGTTTCCGGGAACTTGGTGCTGGTCTGGAATGCCATGTTCACAGCACATTGACCGACACCGAACTTGCTTATCTCCGCTCTCATGAAATCGCTGAAGTTGAGCGAGCCCTGTAGGTAATCCAGGAATTTCTGGAATTTGACCCTCAGTATGAATGACGTTCCCACGTTGGAGAAGATTGCCTCATGAATATCTGTGGGGTTCTGCGAGGCCACTATCAGTCCGAAGTTGTACTTTCTTCCCTCCCTCACGATCATGATTGCATCTGATCTTTCATCCTTGGCTATCTTCCACGCCTCGTCAAGGACCACCAGCACACGGAGTCCTTTTGTGGCAGACCATCCTGCAGCCCTCATCTTCTCCTTCAGGAACTGGAGGACGAACAGACCCGCAAGACCCCTCATTACCTCGTCCGGAAGGCCGCTCATGTCGACGTCAACCAGCCCCACTTCCGTGAGCTCCTCCAGCTTGACACTGCTCTGCTGCGCGAAGTAATCCTCACCTGGCCTGCAGAAGTTCCTCAGCCTGTATACCGCATTTTCAAGCTCAGCAGGAAATTCATATGTCCCTGACTTCAGCCTGTCCTCAAGAATCTTAACCACTTCTTTAAGAGTCGGCGGAGTGAGCGGCCTGCCGTCCGACCCCTTCTGCTCAACCGCGTTTAAAGTGAAGCCTGCCTCCTTGTAGGTCTCCTCCAAGGCCTCCTCAGTGAGCCTTCTCTGCTCGGGATACTGGCCTATGTCGGTAAGTATCTCCAGAGTCCTTACGATCTGCTTCACCCTGTCAAGAGGCTTCATGCCCCCCAGATCCATCAGGTTGATGAAGTCCCCCTTGCCAAGCGAGATTATCCTCCCTCCTGCCTGCTTCACCCAGGCCTTGTACTCCCCTGCCCAGTCGATTATTATTGCATTGCTACCCCACACGAATGCGGCTCTTGAGAGGAAAGTTTTGACGAAGTATGACTTGCCCGCGCCCGTAATCCCAACTATGCATATATGCGGGTTGGTCAGGTACTGGTAGGACCAGCTGAAGGGGACATGGAATATTTTCGTCTTCCCCACGTAGATTGAGTTCGACGGGTCGAGTGCGATGTATTCTGCTGGCGGTTCCGGCGGCCTTACGAATAATGGCCTCTTCGCAAGCTCCTTGCTCATTATCGACTGCACCCGAATTTTTCCCATAGCATCACTTTTATATTGACGCCTTTAAATCTTTAGGTGCGGGCGGGATCGCTATCTCCCATTCGAAGCATTTCTTCATGTCTTCCCCGGAGAGATTTGTTATCTCAACATTGAGGGTGTTTGAGAAGTTCGCCTTGAGCTCGTTTGCCTGCGCCTTCACTGCAACTATTGCCGCATCCGCGCTCACCCCAACTGCAGAGGTCATTATGTACATCAGCGTGCCCAGCGGCTTCTCTCCTGAAGACAACCTTGCCAGCATCTCATTCTGCCTTGCGACATCCCTCTCCCACTTGTCTATTGTTATGGGGTCAGGACGCGGCTTCTCCCTCTCCCTGCCGAGCTTCATCTGGGCTGCCGCCCTACTCGTCTCCACATCCTCCCTGAACTTCAGGATGTCCTCTATGTAGGTTATTATGCAGAATTTGAACGGGAAGTTCACACTCGAAATTGCCCTCTCCCACAGTTCCATGTAGGATACCTGCTGCTCCTCAACACCAACGGCCGCGGACTCGTAGAATCGCGTGTAGAGGAAGAGTGTTGCGTAGTAAATCCCGCCCACGTTTTTGATTATCACATCCTGGGAGGGAGGAACCTCAAAACCGCCGGCCCGTATCTCGCTGACCTTGAGTATTTTTGTCAGGTAGGGGAGTATCACGTATCCCCATTTGTATATGAGCAGATCAACTGCAGCAAAGAGGATGCTTGCGAGAATTGCAACAATCTTTAAACTGCCTAAGCCTGTGGAAGTCATGCTGAGCAGCAGGCAGACTAGCGCTATCGCAAGCGAAGCCGCAGTTAGGGTTTTCTCGTTCAATCCAACTGAAAACCCTCCTAGTGATACCATACTATCAACCTACCGACACCTCCTCTCTTATCATTGGGGGCAGCATGAACTCCCATTCGAAACATCTTCGCATATCCTCACCGATGAGCACTGCAACCTCGGCATTCAGTGTTGCCGAAATGGCTGACTTTATCTCATTGGCCTGGTTCTTGACGGCCGCCAGCGCCATCTCGCTTGTGGGCCCCTGCCCAGTCGTCATGATGTAGGTCACCTGCGATATGGGCGGATCTCCGGTGGAAAGCTTGGATATCATATTGTCCCACATTGATATCTCCCTTTCAAACGTGTCTATCTGAAACTTGTCCGAGTCGGGCTTGCCCCTCTCATTTGCAAGCTTAAGCTGCGCCTCAGCCTTCTTGTTTTCTATGATGGTTCTGTACTTCGACAGGTCTTTCGTGTATGACATGAGGCAGAATTTTGTTACGACCTTCATGCTTGACACCGCCCTCTCCCACAGGTCCATGAATGCGCGCTTCTCATCCTCGCTCTTCTCAGTGCTGGATTCGTATATCTTCACATGGATGAACATTGAGGCATAGTAGCTGCTGCCTATCTTCTTTATCACGGCATCCTGCGTTGGCGTTACCTCGTAGGGCTCCTCTATCACATCTATTACCCTCACCCTCTTGGTGAGGAACGGCACTATCCAGTAACCGTACTTGAAGATGAGCAAACCGGCGCAGGAGAGGGCTACCGAGGCTATCAGTAACAAGGGGGTCAGGCCTCCCAGCCCCCCTCCGACGAAAACCAGCACTACCAAAACCGCCGAAATGGCGAAGGCGGCAAGTGCCATATTTCTCTCAGCCGGCATAACAAACACCTACAGAATCTTCATAATTCCTTGGCCTATTTCAGTTATGTCTGCACCCAGCAGGGGCGCGATTGTTCGTATGAACGTAAACGTGACTATGAGCACCAGCATCGGGTAGTAGAATATCTTGAGCCAGATGCTTGACAGCCAGCCGAGGATCCACGCAGACGCAGCCCTGATTTCAGGGGAAAGGACTCTCTCAGTTGCGACGTCAGATGCGCTCTGGAAATCACTTGCGCAGGCGCCGAACTGGTCCATGTCAAAGCCGGCTAGGGAATTGCCCAACGCATTTGCCTGGTTCTTAACCTCTGATGGATTCTCCGACATCATGGCTACAAATGTAAACATCACGGGATATACTATGGAAAGGCCTATGCCTATTGCTATCAGCAGCCCGCCGGCCCCCCGGGTCCATGGGAATATCCTGAGCAGCACTCCAGCAGGTATGAAGACTGAGAAGCCTGTATTGTAGAAGAAGTGTATGAGGGCCCGCTGGCCCGCGGTGAGCACTGCGGCTACCGTGACGATATGCGCCTGGAAATGCAGGTTTTCGCTTATCGGGCTCAGTATGAGCTCAAACGGAGAGAACTCCAAGCCTGCGGCGTTGAAGTAGAAGGTGAATGTTGTCAGGAATTCTATCACGAAGTTCGTCCTGTAGATGTTGGTGTAGATGGTGTACAGTGAGTCCATCACTCCATCTAGGTATGCATACGCCTTTCTGTAAGGATTCATCCCGCCTATCATTGTCTGGAAACCCTGGTTCAGCATGAGATCCATCATGAGTATAAGGCCGCCGACTATCAACGCGCTTGCGAGCGCCTGGTAGAACTCACTCTTGGCCCACTTTCTCAAATCGGCAAGGTTGAATGATACCCCAATCATATACCCAAGAGCAACAACCAGGAATGCAGTTAAAACTGCGGTTAGAGCAACAGGCTGCCAGACGTTCCACACTCCTTCAACTGCTACCGGAGTCGCACTGAAAGGCTCTGTCCACCATATTACGGTAAACATCATCTTATCACCTATATCAGCCTCGTGAGATTGCTCACGTCTACCTCCTCACCAAGTGTGTGTGAAAGCCCTTTCACAAACGACACGAGAATCATGAACATTATTAGCGGCATGAATATTGCGCCCATGATTACCGGCCCCACAAAACGCACCACCCAGTCTATGGGATTAAGTGACCAGCTCGCTGTTGTAGGCGACAGCCCGCCTTCCTTGAACGAATCGGCCATGCTGCCGTAGGTGGTTTGTATTTCACCCACCAGCGAGCCATAGAACAGCACTACCAGGAGCGGGTAGAAGACAAAGAACCCTACCGCAAGTGCTATCAAGCCTCCCCCGAATCCCCGGGTTATGCCAAAGGACCTCAGCAGTACTCCGATGGGGAATAGAATCACGAACAGGCTCTCCGTCATCTTCAGCAGGACCATCTGGGTGAGGGTTACTATGGCGGAGGTCATCAGTATCACCATCGCCATCGTCAGGCTGCTCGCTATGTCGCCCAGGACTGCAAGCGGCGTTATTATTATGCCGACTCCTCCAGGGGCCTTTCCTATTGACATTGTTGCCCATGACGCCATGACCGCGTTCATCCCGGCTACGACAAGGAAGCCGCTCATAATAGTGTTGTACAAGCTGAATAAGTAGTTGAAGGCAGTTTCTACGATGTTGCACTCGGCACCAGTGCATGCTGTCGATATGCCTAGCGTCTTGAGGTCAAAGGTGCATAGGAATGACACAAGACCAATAACGAAGATAGTTATCGCCATAGCAAGGGCTGCCTCCTCCATCTGCGTCTTCGCCCACATTGTCACTTTTTTGTGGGTTAGCGCATGCCCAACTGCATAGACAAATGCAGCAATTAGGAAGACCGTGGACGCGGCGAGTATGGACAATGCCTGCCAGCTCAGCCAGACCCCTTCAAACCCAGGCGAAACCGCCCCAGCTTGGCAGGCAGGTTGGACGGTCATAGTACCGCCGCTTACAATGCAGCCTGACAGCGCTAGTGCTAGGAGCAGCAGACAAATGCTGATTTTATTCAGACTGCTCATATCAATCCACTCAGCCCGCCTACATCTATCTCGGCACCAAACACCTTTGCCAACTCGTTTATCAGCACCAGCACAACTATCAGGTTAAACATGGGGAGTAATAAAACAAATATGAACAGGTAGAGGATTGCGGGGTAGGCGATTGCATTCACCATCGCCAAGAACATATTGCCGCCGAAGTTCGGCGTGTTCGTGGAGCAGCTCATGGGATTCTCGCTGCAACTGCTTCCAATGCCAAGGGCGTTGAGAACGTTACGTGAGGAGCCGGCTAAGGCAAGCGTGACTATTGTTTCATTGTATATCGCGCTGTCAAAAACCCACAGGAATGGGTAGAATATGTAGAAGCCGAGGAATACCGCTATCATTGCTCCACCTGCAGACCTGCTGAAAGGAAACGCTCTCAGCGCAAGACCTATTGGGAGCAGGATCTGGAGCTGATTCCTTATGAATGAGAGAAAGGCATTCTGTCCTATCATGAGGCCAATTCCGCCAAGCAGGGCTTCCATGCCCATTGTGAGCATGGCAGTGACCGGGGCAAGCCCTGTGAACGGACTTATGTTAAAGCCGGTCTGGGTCGGCATTGCCTTCAAGGCAAGGTTTTGGAACAGGCCGAAGACTGCGTCCATGCTTACTATGCTGACGAAGAATACAAGAAGAGATGCGACTATGCTGTTTATGTAGCTGCTTGCAATGCCAAACGGATCCTGCCCGTATATGATAACCATAGTTGCATTGATGGTTGTCGCGAACGACAGGATTAAAATTGCGAGCAGTGCGCTGGCTATTGCTTGGTATAGTTCATCCTTCGCCCATGCCTGCAGCTTCGACAAGTGGAAGCCCATCCCGATCATGTAGGCGAAGGCAACCAAGGCAAAAACTACTGAGATAACCGCAAACGTTATTGAATACCAGTCGGACCAGTTCACCACGTACGTCATTTTTCCACCTATATTAGCCTCGTCAGGCCGGCAATCTCAATGTCCCCTCCAAGCATTGGCGAGAGGACCTTGATAAACGATATCGTCACGAGTATTATAATCAAGGGGATGAAGACTCCTGGAATCATAAGGTAACCGACGGTGGGTAGAACCCCGTTATACGGGGTTTTCATTCCTGCATAGACGTCAGGTGGGTTGCCGGGGTCGCATATATTCTGACCGTTCACACCACCAGGCGGGCATGTTGAGTCCGGGCATATGTCCGGATCGCCTGCAACGCAACCGCTCTTGAACATGAAGGTTGCCTCGCCGTAATTTGCGGCTGCTTGGGGGAGCCCGGGTATCACATATGCGACCAACCCAAGGGGGCCTGTGCAGAAAGGCTTGTCACTCTCGCCCTCTGGCAGGAAGCTGCCGCCGCATGCCCACCCCGCGCTCTGGGTGGTGAACCAATCGGTATCTGCGTAATAGAAGGTGTGCGGCTGGATTGTGAAGTAGCTCTCCAGCATGATATACATCATGGGATAGACAGTGTATAAGGCTAGTGCTATCGCTATGAGCAGCCCTCCAACCTTCCTTGAGAAGAAGAAAGTCCTCAGTATTATTCCCATGGCAAGCAGGCTTGGGAAGAGGGATGCTTTTATGAAACTGAGCATGTACGTCTGCGCGATGAAGCTCGATATCAAGGGCAGCAGAATGGAGAAGGTGTAGTCTATGGAATCCGCTATTATGCTGCCGCCCTGCCAGAGATACCATGAGAAGCCAAAAGCTGTCCTGCACTCCCCGACCATGCACAAACCGCCTTCCGGACCCAGAGTGAAATCGTAGAACTTGCCCATTTTCGTTATCATCCCGACTCTCATGCTAAGGTAGAATATGTGCTCGAGCTGCTCTATTGCGCTCTGGTTCATTCTCTGCATTATGCCTATTGCAACATCAACCTGGTCATTGCCAGCAACGCATCCTCCTGAGAGGGTGCATGAGAAGCTGGCTATGCCGGTTATTATGATTACCGCAGCCCCAACTATCAACGCGCTTGCGAGCGCCTGGTATATCTCATCCTTAGCCCACAGCTCCAGCTTCCTCATCCCGAAAATATGAGAAAGCGCATACGCAAGCGAGGCGAAAAGCAAGGATAGCACTGCTGCGGTTATGGCAACTGACTGCCAGTTGCTCCACAATGCCTGGAATGCTAGCGCCATCAAATCATCTCTTCGAAGTTTTGGCTTAAAACTCTTGCGGCATTTTTTATGAAAGTCAATGTTATGACGAGGTTGAGCGTTGGGAGGAAGACTGCCTGGGGTATGAGGAACGCCGCGCTCTTCATGAGGGAGTACAGCCCAACCAAAGCGATTGGGAGGAATGGCGAGAGGACTGTCAGCAGCCATGACTCAATGTTCGCTTCTATCGGAGGCAGGACTATCTGCGGCAGCACAGAGTCGACTATCATCTTGTTCATTACAAAGCAGAGGGGATAGACGACATACAATCCTAGAGAAAGCGCTATGAGGAATGCTCCTGCCTTCCTGAGGAAAGGGAACACCCTGAACAGTATCCCAAGGGGCAGCATTATCCTGAAAGCGAAGGATTGGATTATTGACAGACCGATGTCCTGGACCATCAGGCTTGCTGATATTCCCGCGAAGAAGCTGTATATGAAGTCGAAGCACACTGCGATTGCCTTAAGACCTGCATTTGGCATGAAGCCTGTGCCGAGGCTTCCAGGCCCGATCATCATCCTGTAGGCTGCAAGCATCTGGCATATCACGCTGTACTGGAAGGCGGTTGTTGCGAGGTTCAATGTCTGGTCCCACACAAGGTTGTTAAGATAGTTGTGCGCTATGAGGAATGGGTCGTTTCCGGCGAGTGTCATGAATACGTCGCAGATTATGCTAAGCACGAAAACTAACAGCAGCATTATTGCCACTGATATCAGCATCTGGTATATCTCATCCTTCACCCATACGGTGTATTCCGGCCTTGCGATTATCACTGATATCATGTATACCAGGCCGAGGAAAAGCAGTATGACAAACATCCCGGTGAAGGCAAGCGAGATCCATCCGCCCTCCCACCACTCCCTGCTTATGCAGCACGGCGGGTAGGGAGGCGAAGCAGGGCATATAACGTTCGTTGCCCCTCCAACCGAGACAGGGGCGGAGACGGTGTATGTGACAGATTTCATTGCGGTATTTCCCTTGTTGTCAACTGCGGTTACGGTCATTGTGTGGGTTCCAATGCTGGTAGCATAATTTGAATGTGACACCGTAGGATTGGAATCGCAATTGTCTGTTGCCGAGTAGGATGGAAGCGGGACAAACCCATATGCGTATGTCGCTCCATCCATCGGCGCGCTAACCGTTATGACTGGGCCTGAGGTATCCAGGGTTGTGATTTCCAGTTTGTATGTTATTCCTGTGGGGTTTGTTATTATGGCTGGGTCGTCCGGTCCTGGGGATGAACTCCCAAAATCTAAACGGTAATTTCTGGCCAGCACATCGAGGCTGTTCGCCCCATCCTTCAGAAAGCTCTTCACGTCGTAGGCGTATATGCTCGTCCATGTCTGGTCCCCAGGCCCCCATGTCGCGGGGCCAGTAACCTCGTCCTCCTGAGCCACGAACACTCCGTTTATGGTAACACGGAATGCATCATCACCTGTTATTTTGAGTGTGGCGGACTGGACTGCGCACGTATTGAAGCACTTCTGGAATTCCCTCCAGGTGTTCCTGTGAACGTCCGGATAGGTCGGAAGTAGATTGATGCTGTTATCCGCCTCATAGGATATCCAGTGTATGCCTGCGTCTCCGTCGGGATGTGGTCTTGCGGGGTTGGCATCATCCACCATAACAACTGCGTTCTTCCAGCCGCTCCATGCGCCGGTATTGGGGATTTGCAGAGCATCGCTCTCCTCAGTGCGCCTCACCATATCCTCAGTATCGCCAATCATGCTGCTGGAAGCTCCTGTGAGGTCCTTGACAACGCATACCGACAGCTCGGGAGTCGGTACAGGAGGTGGCGGGGGAGCTACAACCGTATATGTTATTGTCTGGGAGGCTATGTTGCCCGAACCGTCTTCCGCCTCTACTTTTAGATTGTGAATGCCTATCAAATGCGAATAGCCTGTCACGGTGACATTTGGGGCGTTGTCGCAGTTGTCAGTCGCGGTATAGGAGAGGGGCGGAACATTGTCAACGGTGTAGGTCATTCCATTGGAGGGGGAACCTATTATTATGGATGGAGGCTGAACGTCATTGCTGAAAGTGACGTCCAACCTGAACGAGGTTACTGATGGGTTCATAATCGGGGCGCAGGCAGGGTAACACGGCATCAAGCTGGTATTGTAGTTTCTTGTGGTTATTCGGATTGTGAACTGGTTTGCAAGAATGAACGGTTTGGCATTGTAGGTTTGCAGGGCGCATGCCTCGCATTGTGTCGTATCCGCGGGTCCGTACACCGTTCCCATAGGAGGGAAGAAATTTGTCAATGCACCAATCTTTATACCAACCTCCTGCGCGTTGTCCGAAGCCACCTTAAGCTCGGCGGTATCAATTGCACAGCCAACTGGTATGTCGACTGTTTTCTGGAATTCCATCCAGCTGTCCTTATTGGGTTCTGTTGGCAGAGCAGTGTAAGCGATATACGCCGCGCCTTGCGCCAGCTCTACAATGCTACTATCTTTGTCACCTATCACAGCGGCCTTCCATGGAGTTGCAGCAGCAAAGTTGGGATCGCAAGTGCCTATGTCTGGCATGTACCTTACAATAGCCGAGGTATCGCTCACTACAGTAAAATTCGCAATAAGGAGAGGGATTAACCCCAGCAATACAACCAGTACCAATTCTAACCTCATCCCATCACACCAGTCTCGCCAGCCCGAATAGGTCGGGGTCACCGCCCAACGCACCTGCAAGCGATCTTATTGAAGAAAGCGTTATTATTACGACTACAACGAAAAGTGCCAGCAGTATGACGAAGTTCTGAATAAGGGCGGACAGCGGATTTATGACTGTGTCGACACGCCACTGAATCGCCTGGAATGTCACACCAGCAGCAAAACTATATGGGTCTCCGGGACTTCCTGAAGCAGATACGGCCTTGTAATGGTTGTACACGTCCCAGCTGTATATCAGGGCAAGCGGGTATATGATGTACGCTCCGATTGCAACTGCAATGATTGTCGCTCCCGCAACCCTTGTAATCGGGAAAGTCCTCATAAGGACCCCGAGGGGAAGGAAGTATTTCAGCATTGTAAGCCTGAAGAAATCCAAAAGAACCTGCTCAACCAGTACGAGCGCAACCATTGCCGACACCAGATTGAAGACAGTGTCAACTCCCATGACCATCGCGCTCAGCCCTGCCCACGGGCTTACAAACGAGCCAAAACGTATCGTGACTATTGTGGGAAGAGGCGGCGGCAGTATTGGTATGGGGATGAAGAAGCTGAACATGAGGGTGGATATTGCGCTTATGAAGAAGTTTGTCAAGAAAAGGGTGAGGAATATGTTCATCGTCTCCAGCGTTATCATGTCCATGGCGCTGTGCGCTATTTCGAAGGGGTTCCCGCCAGCGAGGTTTGTGGATATGGTGAACAGGATGTTGACAAACATTATCAGCACTGCGACTATGAGCCCGCTTATGAATATCTCGTACAGTTCGGTCTTCGCCCACTCCTCAAGCTCCCTGTAGTGGAAGCCCAGGGCTATAGCAAATGCGAATCCGATTATCCCAAAGGAGACTGCAAGTGCAGTCAAGGCGGTTGTTTCCCACCCGCCGAGGAATACGCCGCCACTGACCTCCGCCGGAGTTATCTGAAGTAGCATCCAAAACCACCGATAGGTATTTTTGCGGTTGGGTAGTTCTTAAAACTAACTGTAGAATGAAGAAGAAAAAACAGAATGTAAATCCGCTAGCACGGAGTGTAAGTCATGCTGCCTGACATGCTTACGAAGATCGACACTAGGATTGGTGCCAGCACTGCTATGAATATGCCGAGTATCCCTCCAACCAGAAGGGACATTGCCCAGCCCTGCGCCTTTGCTCTCATCTCCGCACCGAACACCTGACCAGCTGCGTATGCCAGCCCTGCAAACAGGAACATTATCAGGGCAAGCGTTGGCAGGATTGTGTAGACGAGCGTCTGGAATCCGCAAAGGGCATCCCTTATCCTCGTCGCCATACTGCCCGTAGCTGAGACTGGCAGCATGAGGTAACTCAAACAGAGCAGTAGAACCATATATTTGAAGTGTCTATCCATATTGACCACCACTATACTTATGAAAAATAAAAAATAAAAAGGGAGTGGTCGCTTAGCAAGCCGGAGTTACCATTCCGCCCATTGACATGCTTATGAAGATCTCAACGAGCACTGGTGCCAGCACTGCAAGAACAATGCCGATTATCCCTCCAACCAGAAGGGACATTGCCCAGCCCTGCGCCTTTGCCTTCGTCTCAGCACCGAATGCCTGACCGGCTGCGTATGCCAACCCTGCAAACAAGAACAGTATCAGGGACAGCGTTGGCAGTACTCCAGTTACTAGCACTCTGAAGTAGCACAGACCAGTCGCTATTGCAGATGCCATTGAGGTTACTGCTGTTGCTGAGGCTACTCCCATGTACAAGACCAAAGCCAGTAAAGTTGCTTTATATCTTGCGTTCATTTTCAATCACCCCATATCCAGCTCATTCTAGAGCCTGTTAGGTGTTATACCAGAGGCTATATTTAAACCTTTCTATAAGTGTACTAGAACAGAAGGCGAATTGTAATTTCTCAGAAAACGATAAATAGACAATTGCAGATATATATACGTGAAAACCTTCGAGGGGAGGGGCAGGGTCGATACAACCTTGGAAGAGGATAACAGGGCGGTCATTTTCCTAATGTATCTGATCAGGGCACTGTCAGCAACTCTTATGATCTCCCTCCTGCTTTACATCCTGGCTGCCGGAGTTCTCTTTATTTTCTACCCTGTTCCCACATTCCCAGAGTTTGTTTTGGGTAACATTCTTGCCGCCGCAGGCATGGTAGCTTTAATATTCATTTTCCAAGTGCTATTTTACTTCTACCGCCTGAGGAGAGGGAGACTTCCAAGGAGGAGCTTCAGGGACATATTTTTGGGTTATCTCATCCCCATCCTAGGAATCATTGCTACGCTGTATACCGCATACGCAATGGGGGTTATGTAACTTTGTGCAGAACCACGTAGCTTCCTTCTGATGAGTTGAAGACCAGCGAATAATCCTGCCATGGCGAGGAGGAATACACGTTGTATACTCCTGCATCCATGACGACGTATTCATTTCTAGAGTTGTTGGCAATAATGCTCTTAACATCCTCAGAACTCGTAAGGTTCTGCACTGTCCCCCCAAAGACTATGTCCGCAAAATATTCATACGCGGTATAGCTGCATATCTCAAACGGATTTAAGACAACCATCTTAAACCCAGGGTAGTCAGGCTGCTTCTCTCCGTGGAATTTGTAGAAAACGATCTCAGGAACCCCTCTCTGGGTTATGGAGAGTACATCGTTCTTCTCTCTGAGGAACATTCCCACCTGGGCCCTCTCGCTATTCACCTGCATGGGGGAGAGGAACGTGTCCATGAATGCCTTGTTGGCGAAGTAGGGAAGGGAGAATATGAGCAGGATCATTACGACCGGGACAAAGAACTTCTTCCTTTTTATCTGCATAAGAGATTTTGCGCATACCATTGCGAAGGGCGGCAGGATTGGCAGGTAGTACCATGGATAGAACTGGCCCGCCCCCAGCAGTACCAGCATCAGGATGAGCCAGATGAAGACGAACCTGTCCTCCCTGTTGCTTATCTTCATGGTCAGCAAGCCGGAGAAGAAGAGAATGCTCCAGACCGCAGTCAGCTTGATGAATTCGGCAGTATGCGAGAAGAGGGAGGTATTGTAAACATATGCTCTGAGAAAGTCGTATACATACGATACGGTTATGTCCCCTCCCCTGCCAGAAGGTGACAGCGCGAAAAACACTATTGCGTAAAACACCATTGCCAGCGGGACGGCCAGTAGGGAAACCAGGAAGGCTTTCCTCATAGCAGGGTTGTTGCGGATTTCCTTGTCACCGACGTAGTAGGCAATTGCGAGGGCTGGCAGCATAAAAGCCATTATGGATTTCGTCAGGAAGAGAAGTCCTCCGACTAATCCTGCATAATAAAGATATTTCGGGTCTTTCCTTCCATCAATGAATAGCATGATTCCGCAGATGAGCAGGAACAGCATGAGCTGGTCAAGCAGTATTGTCTCGCTCAGCACTACCGAGATTGCGGTTGTGGCGAATATGAGGGAGGACAGGAATGCTGTCTCCTCGTCGTATAGTTTTCTGACCAGGAAGTACAGGGAAAGGGTTGAGAGCACTCCGAAGATAAGCGGCGGGATTCTGTAGGCGATTTCCACTGGTATGTTCGGGTTTATCGCGTACAGGCCGGTTATCACTGCTGAATAGGTCACGAAACCCAGAGGCGGCTTCCACGATATGCTGTGGCCCAGGAAGTGCGGGATGATTGTCGGACTGCGGATGAACTCATCTATAATCTCGGCATACGCCGCCTCGTCGCCGTAGATGGGAAATGACGGCAGGTAACAAAACCGGATTATGAACGAAACAAGGAAAAGCACTGAGATGAAAACCACATTACGGTTTTTCCTGCAGAACTCTGCAATTGATCCGATCCGTCTAGAAAGAACCAAACGATTACCTCAGTATCGTGTATTTTGTGAGGTATATCTGAGTCTGTAGTATTATGAGGAAAGGCATTACTATCAGGGAGTTCAGCACAAGCACGATGTATCTGCCCCATGGGATGACATCCGACAGCGCGATGAGGATTATGTCAAGCACGGACAGCATCACGAAGCCAACCGCAAGCCAGAGGATGAACAGTGCGAACTTGTTCTTTATCATGTACAGGCTCATCTTCATCGCCTCTGTAGGCCTCAGCTCGTCTATCACAATTGCGGCCGGCACGTAGAAGAGCAGCAGCGATACGAAGAAGGAGAACAGCGGTGTCGTAAGCCCCTCCATGCCATACTCGTACGAGACGAGCAGGACAATCAGGGACAGGACGGTGGATAGCGTGTAGAGCAGGAAGATTGTCGTCGTGTACTTCTCTATACCCTCAATCACTTCCGTCCTGATGTTCGTGAGGGTCCTCTGCGATTTTATCACAAGGTTTATTGAGACTGTCGCGAAGGAGATGAGGAACAGCGAGGCCAGCGAGCTAACAAATATCAAACCGATGTCAAAATATGTCAAGTCCACGAACATGCTTCCTGTCCTGAGGAATGTGGCGCCTATTGAAACATATGTGGGCATTGGCGACAGTAGCGGTATGGCAAAGGCGAGCAGGAAGGGCACTGAGAAGAACAGCACTAGCTTCGCGTTCTTCTTGAACGCCTCAATGCTGTAATCTAAAACCTCTGTCTCAACCAACTTACCACCATATTGGATTTGGTTCATATTTCTTAAATACCTATGGGGTTATCCTGCTCCTGTCCCGCGGGAAAAGGGAGCATTCCCGTATGTTGTTCCTGTTGCAAAGCTTCATGGCCAGCCTCTCAGCTCCAATTGCCCATCCTGCATGCGGAGGTGCGCCCATCCTGAAAGCATTGACGTAGAACTCGAACTCCTTGGGATCCAAGCCCCGTGAACTGAGCTGCTCGACAAGCAGCTTGGGAAGGTGTATCCTCTGCGCTCCTGACGCGACCTCAAGCCCGCCGTACATCAGATCAAACGCATTGCAGACTTCCGGCTTCTTTTCATTCGGCATGGAGTAGAACGCCCTGCTCTTGGTAGGCCATTCAGTTATGAAGAACAGCTCCTCGCCCAGCAGCTCGCCCGCCTTCAGCTCGTGCTCCCTGCCGAAGTCCTCGCCCCATTTCATCCTCCCTCCTTTCTCGTTCAGCAGCTCCACCACGCTGGTGTAGGTGTGCCTGTTTATTTTCTTTGGAACCTGCAGGTTGGCCCCGAGAAGCTTCAGTTCATCTGGACAGTTTTCAATCACCTCTGAGATGACACTTTTCATCACTTCCTCAAGCACATCCATCGCATCGTTATGGTCAGCAAAACCCATCTCAATGTCAAGGGAGATAAGCTCATTCAGATGCGTCGTGGTGTTGTGCTTCTCCGCCCTGAAAACAGGCGTTTCCATGAATACCTTGTCCATGCCACCTATAACGGCGAGCTGCTTGTACAGCTGCGGCGACTGGGCAAGAAAGGCCTTCCTTTCAAAGTACTCAACAGGGAACAACTCTGTCCCGCCCTCGGTTGCAGCAGAGACAATACAGGGCGGGTTTATTTCAGTGAACCCCTTGCGGTATAAAAACTCCCTGAATGAATGCAGCATCTGGCTCTTCACCTTGAAGACTGCGCTTGTTTCTATCCTCCTCAAGTCTATCTGCCTGTGGTTGAGGCGCACGTCCAGATCTGCCGGAACCTTGCCTGTCACCTCAAACGGTATCTTGACTTCCACGGGGTTCAGGTCGACAATCTCTGTTGGGTTTATCTCCACCCCTCTTCTTGCCTGCTGTTCCTGCCTCACAATGCCAATGACTTGAATGACGCTCTCCTTGACAAGGCTCATTTTGTTCAGGACCGCTTCGTCTGTTACTCCCTGCTTCCCGGTCACCTGGATAAGGCCGGTCGTGTCGCGGAGCACGATGAACTTGACCTTGCCTATATCCCTGACTTCATGAACCCACCCGGCCAAGGAGACTTTCTGGCCGTTCATCTCGGGCTTCACTTCGCATGCATAATGCGTCCTCAACATATGACACCTCAATAATTCTTGTAACGCCTTCTGGAAGGATTTATCCTGCTTATTATAATTGCAAGCACGATTATAATTATAACTGCACCGGCAATCCCCATCTTCGTTGACTCCATCCTGCGTTGCTGCTCAATTGCCAGGACTCTTGCCTGCCTCGCAAAATCGTTTGCTCTTTCGGGCTGGGAGTAAAGCACTTCCCGGGCCCTGAACAATGCCACCTCGGATTCGGACATGTCCGGACCGATTACTACAAGGCGCTGTGAGGAGACTTCAGCAATGGTCTTGTTTGCGAGGTCTATCATGAGTTTCGCATTCTCTATCTTCGCTATCTTGCTGCGGAGCTCCTCCTCAGCCTGTGATATCCTGATGCCCGCCTCCTGCGTCAGGTTCAGAGAGGAGTTGAAGTCTGCCTCTGAAAGTTTTACGGTGGAGTTCTGGAGCAGCAGCTCAACCTCAGAAAGATTCAGCTCCTGCTTGTAGCTGCTTGCAAGGGAGTTGAGACCCCGCAGTCTGTCTATCGTTTTGTTAAGCTCGGCGAAGGCTGAGGATGTGTCGTTTAGGATCTCCTCAATCGCAGATGCCATATCGATATACAGCAGATACTCCGTGAAGGTCCCGTTCCGTATATTGGCGCTGTAGAGCATCAGTTCATTGGCTGTCGAGTTGCTGAAGTTTGAGGAGAAATTCCCAAGCTGCGATTGCATTTTGGTGAGGTTCATGGAGTAGTCAGCAAACAGCTCTGCAAGTCTGTATCTGACAAGCAGCTCTAGGAGATTCCTTGCCAAATCCGCCTTTTCTATGGCAGCATCAGAGGAAGTGGTGACTATGTTGTAATCCCCTGTCTGGCACGCCGTCTCTGTCCTGTTCAGGTACTCAAAAGAGAGAGTGATAAGGGCGCTTGCCGCATACGAATTTACGCCTATAGTCTGAGCCTTGGTTTCAAGCGCTTTTGAATAGGTTGTTGACAGATTTGCCTGCGTCAGTTTGCCGGAGAGGGTCTCAACTCTCTGTATCTCTGCCTGTATGATGTTTGTTGCCATGTCGGCCTCGTTCTTAGTACCTATGGCAAGCTGCTCTGCGATTGTTGCATTGTACCTTGCGGATTCGTATTCCTTGGAGTTGTATGCTGACTGCGCAGCTATTAGCTCTGTCATTGCATTTGAGTAGTTGGTCTGCGCAACGGACAGATGAGAGTTTGCGTTTATAATTGACACACAGTGTACAGTGAGAGCAAGTGAGAGGGTGCTGTTCGCCTCCTCCATCGCGTTGAACGCATCCGATACCTGCTGCTGGGCGTCCGCTATTGTGTTAGCTGCAACCTGCTCGATAGGGGTGCCTGTCTGGGCCGCGGATATCTGGCTCTGGGTGAGCCCGTATATGTAAGTCATATCGGAGTACGACTCCTGCTGCGGGTTCTCAAACCAACAACCTATCTTGCAGTTGACGAACTTGTACGAATACCTCACCTCATAGTTATGCAGTACGCCCGGGTAGAACAGAGAGGAGGCGGGATTCGGATCTACCTGAATATTGAATGCAAGCTGGTACGTGTTGGAGGAAGCATACATATACCCCTGGGACTGGCCGTAGGCTTTGCCTGCAGCTGCATAGCTCAGGCAGCTGCTGTCCTTGTTCTGGGGGCAGATGCACACCTTCGGGTAGACGGGCAGGGGGGTTACAACCTTTATGTCACCCAAGTAGTCCGTGAACTGGATCAGGACACTGTCGACGCAGAACTCGTGTATTCCCGATGGATTTTTTATTATGAAATTTATTGTTGTTGATTCTCCCGGGGAAATAGTTTTGATTGAATTAACAGCTAGCACAAAGCAGATTAACGAGAGCAGTAAGGTGAACTTCCTCATCTCATTTCCCGTATAAGTGTAGATTAGAGAGTATTAAAACATACCCTTGAGATAGCATGCTTGCGCAAAGCAATGAAACCACACAGTATTATATAAATTACCCAATAATAAATAGAGCGCTAAATCGGTTGATTTTTGAAAGGTGATGGGATGATCTGCGAAAGGTGCAGCAAGGAGACGCATGCAGTTGAGCAGTGCGAATACTGCAACAAGAAGGTGTGCGTTCAGTGCGAGAAGTCTGCGAAGAAGTTAAGCAGGACGAAGAGAATTGTGATATGCAAGGACTGCTGGTCTGACATGAAGAAGAGGAAAGTCTTCAAAGCAGCGTGACATGCTCCCACCGCTAAAGCGTGTGGGATTTCCCGCTCACCTTGTTAATTATTTCACTATAACTATTTTGACTTCGCTGTCCTCTATCTCCCACTCCTTGGCTTTTCCCTTCAGCTTCTGCTTCTCAGAGAGGATAAGGCTCTTGGCCTTGACCTCTTTTGCAAGAGCCTGCTCGTTCTTCTTAAGGATTGACAGCAGCTCTGCGTCAGCTATGACATTCACTTTAATCAGGTCGGTTTCGACAAGCTGCAGCTCCTTCCTCATCATCTGGATTCTCCTTGCAACTTCTCTGGCTATTGCCTCCTCATACAGCGCAGGGGTCACATCTTTTTTCAGGAATACCCTCCCTCCGCTGAATGGAGCCTCTGCATAGCCTTTTGGCGGCGTTTCTGAGAATTCAACCATGTCAGGAGTTACCTTGTATGATATCTCATTTACCATGACCTCAAAAGTTTTCTTCTCCTCCAGCTCCTTCCTGACGAGCCTTGCGTCGCTCTTCTTAACCGCCTCTGCAACAGCTGCTGCGTACTCCCTGAAGGCAGGTCCCATTAGGTTAAGCTTGGTTTTGGCCTCAAGAACAGTAGGCATATCCTCCTGAATCCTGACTTTTTTCACGTTGCTCATTATCTCAATGATGTAAGGGAGACGCTCGACTCCGTTCCTGTGTTCTATTGAGTCGGTTACTACGACAACTTCCTCCAGGGGCCAGCGAAGCTTTACGTTCGCATTCTGGCGGATCTGCGCGACAACCCCTCCTATCTCCCTGCATATCTCCATCTGTTTTTCAAGCAGCGGGTTGATTGCCGTGTGGTCGTGCTCGGGCCATGGAAGCATGCTCACGCTCTCCTTCCCCTCGCTTTCCCTGAAGAGCAGCTGGTAACCCTCCTCTGCTATGAAAGGCGTTATCGGCGTCAGGAGCTTTGTGAGGGCGAGCATGCATGTATGCAGTGTCTTGAAGAATGCATCGGTGTTCCTCCCATCCGCAAGCCTCTTCTTCCCCAGCTTTAGGTAGAACCTGCTCAGGTCCTCAACCATGAAATTCCTGTAAAGCCTCACAGCTTCATGCAACTCGTAGTTATCAAGCTGCGCGGTTGTCTGCTTTATCATGCCGTTCAGTCTGGACAGCAGCCACAGGTCCTCCGGCTCGTATTCCTTGACATGTTTCTTCGGGTCGAACTTGCTCAGCTTTGAGAACCTGTCCGTGAAAAGGTACATGTTCCACAGAATTGACAATGATTTATTTGCCCCCTTTATCTCCTCCCAGTTGAACTTCAAATCCTCCCACACAGTGCTGCTCATGCTCCACAGCCTGAAAGTGTCCACACCATATTTCTCGGTTATCTCCTCCAGAGGCACGAAGTTCCCAAGGGACTTGCTCATCTTCTCCCCCTTCTCATCAACAAAGAAGCCGTGCATCAGAAGATTTCTGTAGGGGATCTCGTCATGCGTTATAACCCCGCATCCCAGCAAGGAGTAGAACCATCCTCGAATCTGGTCCTTGCCCTCAACTATGAAGTCGCATGGATACCACTTCTTCAGCTCCTCCTTCGTGAGAGGGGCCCATATGGCGTTGCCTGAGTCGAACCAGACGTCAAGCACGTCAGGAACACGCCTCATCTCGCCGCCGCACTCGCACTTCAAGAAAACTTCGTCAATCTCCGGTTTATGCAGATCTTCCAGCCTCTTGCCGCTCTCGATCTCAAGCTCTGTCCTTGATGAAATGACTTTTATCTTCTTGCATTTGCTGCATTCCCATATAGGAAGCGGTATGCCCCAGTACCTCTGCCTTGATATGCACCAGTCCGGAGCGTAGGTGATGAAATCCTTGAACCACACCCTTGCAAACTCGGGCTGCCACCTCACCTTCTCAAGCTCGGCCAGCATCTTCTCCTTCATCTTCGTTATCCGTATGAACCACTGGTCAGTCGTTATGAAAATCAGGGAGGACTTGCACCTCCAGCAGTGCGGGTACCTGTGGCGTATGTCCCCTGCATGGATGAGCAGGCCCTTCTTGTCAAGCTCCTCTATTATCAGCTTGTCCGCTTCCTTCACGTACATTCCTGCGTAATCACCTGCGTCTTTTGTGTACCTGCCGTTCTCTCCGACAGGGCAGAAGATGGGGAGATTGTACTGCTTCCCGACCTCGAAGTCCTGCGGCCCGTGCCCTGGGGCGCAGTGCACCAAACCGCTGCCGTCCTCCAAGGTGACGAACTTGTCGCTCATCACTACTCTATGAGCGTCCTTGAACTCCTTGTGCTTTGGTACTTTGCCAAGAAGAGGATGAACGTACCTCAACCCGTCAAGCTTCAATCCGCTGAACTCCTCGAGTATGACAGAACTCAACCCCAGCTTGTTTGTGACGGCAACCACCGCATTCAGCCTGTCCTTTGCGACTATCCAGTTCTCATCCTCCACCTTCACCTTCACATACTGGTAATTTGGATGCACCATCACTGCGATGTTTCCCACAAGCGTCCACGGTGTTGTCGTCCAGATGACAAGGTACTCCTTCTCCCTACCAAGGATTTTGAATTTCACGTATATCGAGGGGTCAACCCTCTCATCGTACTCCAGCTCGTAATTGGCGATTGCAGTCTCGCACCTTGGGCAGAAAGGCAGGACGTAAACTCCCCTTTCAAGCAGCTGCTTTTCCTGCGCCTTCTTTATGGTGCTCCACACTGCCTCTATGTACGAATTCTTGTACGTGACGTAATAATCCTCAAAATCCAGCCAGCATCCCAGACCTTTGAACTGCTTGGACATCACGCCTATGTATTTTGTCGCGAACTCCCTGCACTTCTTTATGAATTTTGCAACTCCTATCTTCTGAATATCTTTTTTTGACTTCAGCTTGAGCTCCTGCTCCACCTTCACCTCGATTGGCAGGCCGTGGGTGTCAAAGCCCGCCTGGTCCCTGACGTTGAATCCCCTTGCTCTTTTGTACCTGCAGACTGCGTCCTTCACGCACTTGTTCCAAGCCGTGCCGGGGTGGATCTGCCCTGTCGCGTAGGGAGGTCCGTCGCAGAAGTAGAACTTTTCTGCGTCCTTCTTGGACTCCTTCACCTTCTTGTGAATCTTCTCCTTTTCCCAGAAACTATGGATCTTCTTCTCTAGTTTTGGAGCGTCATACATTCAAAACATCTCCGTGATGAAACGCTGCAGTATCGGGAGCAGGAAGAAGGCGGAAGTGAGAGTGGGGTATGGCGCCGCTAGGAACGAGCCGAAGCCGGCAATTCCGTAGGAAAGCAGCGCTGATAACACAATCATCACAAGCAGGAGGGAGAAGGATTCGTAGGTGAGTTTTATCTTCAGCTCCATCTCGCCGAATTCAAGCAGCACTAGCGAGAGCAGAGAGCAGGAGAACATCAGCAGGAAGCTCAGCGGGTTTGCCCTCAGGTCATATGAAGGAAAGGGATTTATGAACCACACTACCAGAACCAGCACAATGCTTGCCCCAATTGCCTGGATGATAAAATCCTGGTCCATTTGATCACTCGAATCCTTAATATTTTAACAGAATGGTATTTAAGTTATTGCGTAAAATAATTAATTGCTTCTTTACGGGAGGGGTGCTATGGATTTCGACTTGCCGTGGACTGAGAAGTACAGGCCAAAGACGCTTGAAGACGTTATCGGACAGGCTGAGATAGTGGAGAGGATGAAGGCGTATGTGAAGACCAGGAATATCCCGCACATGCTCTTCGCAGGCCCGGCAGGAGTTGGAAAGACCACAGCTGCACTGGCACTTGCACGCGATTTATTCAAGGAGGATTACGCACAGTCATTCCTTGAGCTGAATGCAAGCGATGAGAGAGGAATTGATATTGTCAGGGGAAGGATAAAGGATTTTGCAAGAACTCTTCCTTTGATGGACGTGCCCTTCAAGATAATTCTTTTGGATGAGGCTGATGCGCTTACTCCTGATGCACAGCACGCAATGAGGAGGACTATGGAGATGTTCTCCGGTGCCACGCGTTTCATCCTCAGCTGCAACTATTCATCAAAACTGATTGAGCCGATACAAAGCAGGTGCTCCGTCTTCAGGTTCAAGCCCCTCACTGACCATGACATGAAGGAGATGGTGAAAAGAATTGCGAAGGCTGAGAAGCTTGACTTGCATGACGAAGCGATAGAGGCTTTGATATACATCTCTGAAGGGGATATGAGAAAAATAATAAATGCTCTGCAGGGAGCTGCAGCAACTGGAAAGAAAATAACGAAAGAAACAATATACAAGGTTTCCTCAAGGGCAAAGCCCGAAGAAATAAGGCAGATGCTTGAACTTGCTTTAAAAGGGAAGTTCATTGAGGCAAGGGAGAAGCTGGACAAGGTGATGGTGGACTATGGGATGAGTGGGGAGGACGTGCTGCTGCAGATCTACAGGGAGATTACCTCTCTGGACATACCCGACAGGGCGAAAGTTAACTTGGTTGACAGAGTTGGGGAATACAACTTCAGGATGGTGGAAGGAGCAAATGAAAGGATTCAGCTGGAGGCATTGCTGGCACAGATAATGCTTATTGGATGCGAGAAGGAGGAGCAAAGCCGGCCGTGAGAGAGGATTATGGGAGATGACTGTTGTTCTTTTTGTAAATTGTGATATGCCCCCACCGCTGAAGGGTGTGGGGTTTCTCGCTCACAATTGATAAGGTAGCAATGTTTACTTTTAGTAAACATAATTGTGATGTATACTTTAAGTAAACATATTTAAATGCTGGTAAACATAAGAACTGTATGACCGAAGTGAGGAGTTTGTTCGCAGGAAAGTCAATCAAAATTATCCGCGTGCTGCTGGTTGACTACCCCGCGGAATTGACTTTGCGGGAGATTTGCGAAAAGGCCGGCGTGTCCTTGAGATGGGCATCCGTAGTTGCCAAAGCTTTGATACGCGAGAATCTCGCCCTCCGCGAATCCCAGAAATCCGCTCTTAGGATAATGGCTCCTTTTGACCTGCTCAAGCGCTGGGCGACAGTAAACAACTTCGTCGCCAACACGAAATTCGTAGATTATTACTCCAAAGAAGAGGACATAACCAAATTCTTTGGTCAATTCAAGGGAAAGAAAGGGCCGGAATACGCGTTTACTGTTCTTGCAGGCGGTTTACTGACCTCCCCGTTTGTTCGCCCGACCAATGTCCACCTCTATGTGAAGAGTGAAGAAGACGCGAAGAAATGGACCAGGCTGCTTGATCTGGTGCCCGTGGAAAAGAACGGGAATGTAAAATTTGCCATTGCGGAGAGCCCGGGAGTTTTCTATGGCGCTAAGGAAATTGACGGAGTTAGAGTGGTTTCAGATGTTCAGCTTTACGTTGACCTGCTCAACTACCCCGCAAGGGGAGAGGAAGCCGCCCAAGCGGTCTTGAAAGTCATTGAAAAGCGCTGGAAGCAGGCTAAGGTAGATTGAAATGTATGCAACAGAAGTAACGGAAGCGTCGAAGTCTGCCCTGCTCGAGCTGGGCCTGTCACTCAAGCGCTATCATGATGATATTGTTTTGGCAGGCGGCTGGGCCCCTTACTTCATCACGAAAGATTATTTTCCTCACTGCGGAAGCATTGACATCGACTTGGTGCTCAAGACTAGGATAATGCCCAAGTACGACACTATAAGAAAAAGCATCATCGATCTCGGCTACGTTGCCGAAAACCCTTTCCGTTTCTCAAGAATCGTGAAGTCGCCAATTGACGGCAAGGACAATGAAACCCACTTGGATTTCCTGTGCGAAAAGGAGGGAATGAAGTACGTGGACTTGCGGAAAGTCCAGAAAGACCTGCACGCGTTCGTTTTCGATGGGCTGAATCTTGCTTTCGACTTCAACTTCGAGCAGGAGATTGAAACTGTGCTGCCAGGCAATGGTGAGGCAAGAACGAAATTTAAGGTAGTCAACCTCGTTGGATCCTTGGTGCTGAAAGGACAGGCTTTGGACGGGCGCGCGAAGCCCAAGGATTCTTATGACATTTTTGCCCTGACGCACTACCTTGGCGGACCGCGACAAGCAGCAGACTACTTCAACCGAACCTACGCGGGAACGAAAATAACGCCTGCAAACAGGAAGATTCTCGAGCACTCGCTTTCGGTCATTCGCGACAAGTTTAAGAACGCAAACCAAATGGGGCCTTTCCAGGTGGCAGCCTTTACGGAAAACAAATACAGTCGAGAATCTGTCGCAAGCCAAGTTAACGGGTTTCTGGATGGACTAATTGTCAGGAGTTGATTCGATGCCGCCCTGCCTACGTCTGATTATTCCAGCGACATGCCCCCACCCCTAAAGGATGTGGGGTTTCTCGCTCATGCTTGCTAGCTTCTAATGTGTTCACTTTAAGCGAACAAGCCTATTTTAGTGAACATATTATATTATGGATTTATGTTTGCTGTGGTGACTAATTCCCACGACGAAAGACAGGCATGGTACCGAAACTTGTTTTCAGATGCCTCCGCCGAAGCTAGTTTTTCGTGCCGAGACCAATCACATCAGTTTTACTATGATAAACTATTTGTTCACCACAGCAGGTGAGTGAATGAGGGGATACAACTTTAAGCTTTGCTGGCTCAGATAATGCTTATTGGTTGCGAGAAATGATTTTTTTCTGCAATCTATCCAATACTCTTAGGTATTTTCTTTCGATTGTCGGCCAGGAGTAGTTCTTTTTAACGTATTCTTTTCCATTTTTACCAAGCTTAGTTCTGAGGGATTTGTCTGATAACAGAAGTTCTAGGCATTCCTTGAATTCATCATAGTTCTTGTACCATAGACCGCCATTGCTTTTTGTGCAGTGTGTCTTCAGAACCTCGCAAGTTCCATTCACCAAAGCGGGTATGCCGCAGCTCCAAGCCTCCAAAAGTGCCATTGAGAGACTCTCAAATCTGGAAGGCACCACAACAAGTTGAGAAGCAGATATTGCATTGTACTTATCCTCTTCTGGTATGAATCCCAAGTGAATAATGTTCTCGTGAGTTGGTATTTCCATTGAGTCCCTTCCAATCAATACTAGCGTGATAGTGGAATTCGTTTCCTCCTTGTACCTGATAAAATAATCGAATAGTTCGCCGCAACCCTTGCCTCTGTCTATCCTACCCATATAGAGCAGGAAAACATTGGTTATTCCGTATTTATTTCTAAACTTGTCGGGTTCTGCACTACGAAGGTCCACTCCAACTCCAACTACATCCGACAGCACATTTCTGTTATTGAAGTGTGAATTTACAAAGTTCTTCTCTTTCTGGGTGTTGTATAGGATTGCACTTGGCATTTTGAAAAAATCTTTGAATATGCCCAGATATACTGGGGGTTCGTCATGGACTGTTGGAACTAGTATTGCCTTGTGTTTTACTATAGGGAGACTGAAGAATGTCGTGTAGTATAAGTAAGTGAAAAAAATGAAAAAATCATATTCATCACTTCTTTTTTTTATGAAATCAATCAGCTTTGTCGAATAAGGTCCCTGCAACTCCATCCATTTTATTTCATCTGATTTTGGATGGGGTTTAGCGTGTAGGTTTTCAGAGAATATATTAAACTCCTTTATATCGCGCTGCTTTTCAACTGCGAACCTCCTGACAATCACGCCGTTTATATCCTCTATGCCCTCCTTATAGTAGTTGCTCCATGTAACATAATCGAGCGAGCAGGTTGTTATTACCTCCACATCCGTATGCTTGGAAAGTTTTTCGGCTACCTTCATACAGTGGCTTTCAGACCCACCAGTAACCTCCTTGCCATACCTCTGTACCACAAACGCTACCTTCATCCAACCACTTCAAAACGTCTAACCTACAAAATCGGCAATTATCTTTTTGAACGTTGCTTTGGTTTTTCTATAATCGAAAAACTTAAGCCTCTCCGTTTGTTTTTTTATTATTTTTCTCCTGAGTGATTTGTCAGAGTTTATTATATTTATCAATTCTGCTATCTGTTCGTAATCCTTCTTGTTCACCAGAACTCCTGCATCTCCTAATGTGTAAGGCACGGCTGTTGAGTTGTAGGCTACTATTGGAATTCTGAAGAACATGGATTCGAGCAAAGGAATGCAGAATCCTTCATGCTCACTCATGCAGAGGAGATCATCTGAAGCTTTGTAGCATGCGATCATTTTGCTAAGAGAAATTTTGTCAGTAAAAACTACATTTTTATGAATTGATAATTTTTTTGATAGGGTGATTAAATATTCGTGGTATGGTCGAAGCTGAATGGAGCCAACCAGTAATAAGCGAGATTCGGAATTTATGTATTTGTTGTAGTAGTGGAACACTCTTATTACGTCTTCAAATTTTTTGTTTGGAACGACTCTCCCCACAAATAAAAAGTTAGTGCAGCCATCATTAAATCTCTCGTAATATTCTGGGTTGGGTGGAGTTCTCAGGCTGTTAAAATCCACCGGAATGGGGAGAACACGTATCTTTTCAAACCCAAATTCCTGCAGATTTCTTTTGTTAAACTCTGAATCGGCTATTGAGCCAATGACGTTGTTTTTGAATTTTTTTAACTGATCCAGACCAAGTTTACATATATACGCGACATTAACATCGTAAGGAAGGTAGAATTCTGGAGGAGTTATGTTGTGGTATACTATAATCTTCTTGTTCGGGAGCGAGTTGATGAATCTGTTCATCTCACATCCAATAGAGAAGTGATGCAGTATGATTCCATCCGTATCCTTCAGCTTCCTAAAATTTTTTGTCTTGGAGGACAACCCAGCAGCATTGGTCTCTGTATAGACTTCGGAGCCAAAGCCCATCTCTATCAAAATTTTTTGTATGTTAGTTATGTAGTTCCCTATGGCATCATTGGTATCTAAATGGGGGGTAGTTTGGTGAATTTCCATACGTCTCCCTATGGTGTTTTTTCAGTCATTTCCTGCATATTACGGCATATTCCTGGCTTCCGTATATAGTGGAATTCAATTTGTCGATATTCTCATTTAGGAGTTTGACTAACTCCCTATCAGTCCGTCTGAATTTCTTTTCGTCTATTCTCCTCAATCTATGTTCTTCGGGCAATTCTGTCAGCAATTTTACCTCAACCTCCTTGAACCCAGTACAGATGAGGAGGTATTGCAGCGTCTGCGGGTGAAGGAGGGTTCTGTGGGATAGGTCGATAAAGAAGTTCGACAGACTGACAAACGAGGTTGGGTTGACCGTTTCTATTACCAGATATCTATTTGGTTTCAGTTTCTTGTATGCTAGATTGATGAATTCAACAACTTCCTTGGGTTTTAGATGTTCGATGACCTGGGAGATAAATATTCCGCCCAGAACCTCATCAGGAAGTTTTGAGAGGTATCCCACAGCGTCTGCTTTTTCTACATCCAAATTTTTGCTTTTGCAGTATGATAACATATTTTCATCGATATCGATGCCTTTGGCCTTTACGCCAACGCTCCCTAAAAGTTCTAAAAACTCTCCTCTTCCGCATCCTATATCAAGAACATTAACGCGGGATTTGAAGTATCTGAGGTACCTCCTCTGCTTATTTCTTATATCCTCTTCAGAACCTCTGAACTTGTTTTCGAATTTGATGTAGTCCATCTCTACATAATCGCTTATTTGTTCCTTAGTTATGGGGATCTCTTCTGAAAAGTAGTTCAGAATTCGGGCAACGCTCGCATTGAACTCTTTCTGCTTCCAGAGTACAGGATCTACGTATCTTTTGATTTCCCCATGGACGAGTCCTCTGCCGATTTTTAGGAAAGGACCCAGAAACTTTCGATGGGAGGAGATGCGATAACTCTTGTTCTCTGTGTCAAAATTCGCATTAACTGAATTCAGATCTAATTTTATGAGGTATTTCTGCGAATCGGAACTCTCTTTCCCAATCTTGTCAAATTTGAACAATTTTTTCTTTCTCTCTTTTATGTTATGCTGAATTCTCCTCATTATCTTTCGCACATCTATTGTTTTATCTCTAATTTCTATGACTGCTTTTTCCTTTTTAGCCATATGCGCACCTGCTATTCCTCCAACTTCCATTCACACGGTATCTCAAACAAACCTGCATTGTTATTTTTTTGTGTCACATTGAATGAAAACTGCTTATCCAGCCAATCATACGGGACATGATCGCGGCTATGGACAGCGACAGTCAGCAGGTACCTACCACCGTGCATCGTTAATTTTTCTATGTTAAGGTCTATGTGACCCGATCCTTTAATTTTTTTTATGTTCATTCCTTTTAAATCGGTGTTCACACCGTAGCAGTAGATATCGTTATCTGTGTATATCGCAACGCCAAAAACAGGGTTGATGACATCTTTTGCTGCGTGGTACGAGATTCTTATTGTCATTGGGTCGCCTGAGACAAAGTTGGAACTCTGCTTTCCGAATTTATCATAGAACCTAACATCCTTTAGCAGCACTCTGCCATCTCCCCAGCGGGCTTTTTTATCCTGTTTTGTGGTGGTTGTTTTGTCTATACCATACACATACTTATCTATCACGTCCTCGCTTCTCCCAAGTGCTATCTGTTCCCCTTTGCGTAAGAGAAGCACCTTATCACAGTATTTCCTCACCACTCCAAGATCGTGTGATACTAGGAGAAGCGTCACTCCGTTCCTCTTGAACTCAGAAAACTTCTCGGCGCATTTCTGCTGGAATTCCAAATCACCAACAGCGAGAACTTCATCGACGAGCAGGATATCTGGGTTTGTCTGAATAGCGGTTGAGAAAGCCAGCCTCACCTGCATCCCTGAAGATAGGTTCTTCAGTTTTGTATCCATGAATTTTTTCAATCCAGCAAATTCGACGATATCGTTGAGTTTCCTGTCTATTTCGCTGTCGCTCAGTCCCATGAAAGCTCCGTATAGATAGACGTTTTCTCTAGCAGTCAAGTCTGATTGGAAGCCGACTCCAAGCTCCAGAAAGCAAGTGAGTTTACCATTCACTCTAACTTCCCCTTTCGTAGATCTGAGAACATTTGCTATTATATTGAGCAGAGTAGTCTTTCCGCTTCCGTTCTCGCCGATTATTCCGACAGCCTCTCCTTTAGCTACTGAGAGGTTTATATTCTTGAGAGCCCAAAATTCCTCGTAGGTTATCCTCCTGTTCATGTTCGCTAGATTCTCAAAAACTGTTGTCCTCTTCTCATGAGGTACCACGAATCTCTTCCACAGATTCTTTATCTCTATTGCAGTTTCGGCTTTCAATTTAAACTTCCTCCGCAAACCTTGGCTCAAGTTTCATGAATATAATGTATCCTATAGGGATAATCACAAGAGCGGCAAGGTAGATTATCCCAAAATCTGCAAGAGTGGGCGATACGCCGTATATCAAAGCCCTCCTTGAGGCTTCTATTACTCTGGCAATCGGGTTGAGCATGAACAGCCAGATGTATTCTGGGGGGTATATACTGACTGGGTATATCACAGGGGTCATGAAGAAGGCAGCCCTGAGAAGAACCGCCCAGATGTACTGGACGTCTCGGTAGTATACGTTGAGGGCAGAGAGGGCGAGGGAGATTCCGACAACTATGAGGAACTCCCCAAGAATTATGAATGGGAAGACCAACGCAGTGCTTGGGGGGATTACTCCCAGTATCAGCATGAAGAGCAGGAAAACAATCAATTCGAAGGATACCATGATGAGGGCAGTGAGGCATGTTCCAACAACCAGGACTTCCCTTGGGAAGTAAACTTTCTTCACCAAGCTAGGTTTTGAGGTTATTCCAAACAATCCCATTGTGGTTCCCTTCTCAAACAGGTCCCAGCAGATTATTCCGAGGAACAAGAAGAGATGGTAGTGCTCTACATTGAGTTTCATGAGGTAAGAGAATACGAAATAGAGCACAATGAATACTAGGAGCGGCTCAAGCAAGGACCAGAGCAAGCCGAGCACTGAATTCTTGTACCGGAGCTTCAGCTCGCTCAAAGCTATCTTCTTGACAAGATGCCTGTACTTCCATACCTCAATCATGCAGATATCTCCTCTTTCATCTTACTTATGAAAATTTCCTCGCCGAATTCTTTCGCCCTCCTCTCACACGCTTTCCTGTAACGCAGAGGGTTCTCTGATACTTTTTTTATCCCATCTATTATATTTTTAACATCCACTTTCACAAGCTCTCCGGTTATTCCATCTTCTATTGTTTCAAGATAGCCTCCTTCTTTCACAGCAACTACCGGCTTTCCGGCAGCCATTGCCTCAATCGGGGTGAGGCCGAAATCCTCATCAATAGAAGTAGCAAGAAGGCCCTTGCAGTCTGAGTACAATTCCGCAAGCTTCTTTTCATCCACGGGGCCGAGCAACTCCACATTCTTGGGCAGGCTTTGTAGTTTCCTCTGGTATGACTCGGCATGGTCGCCCGCGCTGTATCCTCCGACTATAAGAAGCTTCTCCTCCGGCAATTTTCTGAATGCTTCAACCTGCAATTCAAGCCTTTTCTCAGGGTAGAGCCTGTTCACCGAAAGCCAGAAGTCTCCGCTTTTTCTGAATTTATATTTCTCAAGAGGGACGGGGGGGTAGATGATTGATGCTTCCCTCCCATAGAACCTTTTGATTCTTTTCTTGACATTCCTGCTTATCGCGATTATTCTCTGCAGGTTTCTGACTGACAGCTTGTCAAAGAAGGAATGCATGTCGACCCACAAGAGGAAGAGAATTTCCAGCAGAATGTTTGGCTGCCTATCCGCCATAACATCCTTCAAATCGTAGAATGCCCTCACCGGAGTGTAGCAGTACCACAGATTTGGCTTATGTCTCCATGCAGCATAATGCGACCAGTTGCCGGTGAAGATGAAAAAATCGTATTTCTTTGAGAAGTTGTAGAGGAAGAAGAGCAAGGTTGCGTGGATCTGTTTCAGTGGGGGGATTTTCAATGTTTTTCCCAAGCTGATAATTCTCACGTCGTCAAATCCCATTTTTTTGATTGAATCCTTGTTTACATCAGTGGTTATAACATCCGCCTTGAGTGCTCTGGCAAGTATGAGGACTGTCTTCTCCCCTCCCCCTATTGCATCTATGTAATCGTGGAATATTGCTATGCTCTTCCTATGCATTGTATACCCTCCCGAGTTTCTTGGCTATATTCTTCCAGTTATATTCCTTTATTGGTTTCACTTTCATACTGAAGGACTCCTCAATTCCATTAGCCAGAGTTTCTGGGGAGAGCGGAACGACCTTTCCGTTAACTCCGTCTCTCACGAATTCCTTGGCGGCATTACCCTCTGCTTCAACAGTGACTACAGGCACACCGCAGGCGTTCGCTTCAAGCACTATCATCCCGAACCCTTCCCTGCTGGAGGGAAGAACCAGCACCTGGCTTGACTTAAGATATGAGAACACCTGCTCATGCGTCTTGAGGAATTTATGGAATTCCACATTCCTTTCCACTCCAAGGGAGGAGGCGAGCTCAATAATTCTCTGCCTCTCAGGCCCCTCCCCGATTATGCAGCATCTTATTCTTGGGTATCTGCTTTTCAGCAGGGCAATAGCTCTAAGAAGCATGTCCACGTTCTTCTCCCTTATAAGCCTCCCCACGAATATAACATCAAAGCGTTTTTTAAGCGGTTTTGCCTTTTCCAGAGAACCATAATCAAGACCGTTTGGAATTACGTACACTCTCTTGTTTGTCTTGAGTTTCATTTTTGTGAATTCCGATACTGAGATTATTCTTGGTGAAAGGGAGAGCGCCAGCCTTTCAACCATTTTTCCAAAAACTCCAATGGGCCATCCCAGATATTCATGCCAGTAATCGCCCCAGAACTCATGCCAAGTTATGAAAAGCTTCGAGCCCTTAACTGCTGATATGAATCTGCATGAGAGAACTGGAAAATACGGGAAATTCTGGCAGTCTATAACATCGAACCTCTTTTCTTTCAGCAAGGTAGGAAGAAGCATTACTGCAAACTTTATCGAACCCAGAATTGAGCGCCTGCCTTCCTTAGTGTAAAGTGGAGCAGGGTCGCAGATTCCGTGGAGATAAACTCCCTCTCTCTCTGTTACCTGCCCCCCTTCCCAGAATTTCAAGCAGAAAACATGGACTTCGTGCCCTCGTGAGTCGAGTTCCTTTGAAAGCTCGTATACTCTCTTCTCAACTCCTCCCTTCGTATAAGGATAAACTGCATCATACACAAATACTATCCTCACTGATACACCCTACTCCTTTTTTGGAAGAACCAATATGCTCAGGAAGAACGCGGAGAATATCACCTGAATGCCGAGGATTATGAGGGTGGATGAGAATATCGCCCTCCTTACCTCGAAGAGCTGCCCGAAGTTACTCATAACCCATGAGTAGATTATGTCAAAGCTTAGTATCACTCCGAGGATTATCATCGCAATCCCCAGCAAGGAGGCTTTCTCCAAGGAGAAGTGCTCGTAGAGGAATCTCACCGACCTGGTTTCCTCTTCTAGATGGGACACTGCGGCGTATGTTTTCGTGAAGAATCCCATAACTAGCATTTGGAAGCCCACTATTGCTGCAAGGCTCGCCAGAACCATGGGGTGAAGGTCAAGTTTGAAGTCTAATATTGTTACGGGTCCTTTTAGGAGAGCAAACATGAGGATCATTCCCAGCAGGAACATTATAGAGCCGGGTATTATGAAAAGGTAGTTCGGCGAGTAAAGGAGCATGAACCTCAGATGTCTCCATCCATCGCTGAAGGAGGAGAGCTTTGACCTAGCTTTCCTCGGGTAGTAGGTTATCGGCACCTCGACTATTCTCAGCTTCTTCCTCACTGACTTTACAATCATCTCAGAGGCGAATTCCATCCCAGTGGTGTGCAAGTCCAGCTTTTCAAAAGCGTCTCTTCTTATTGCCCGAAAGCCCGTATGGGCATCGCTTATATTTGCACCGAAGAAAGTGTTCAGAGTGAAGGAGAGCAATGGATTGCCGACATACCGATGAAGCCAAGGCATGGAATCGGGAAGAATGCTGCCCTTCACGCGGGAGCCTAGCACCAAATCTGCCTTGTTCTCGCGAAGGAGCTTTATGAATCTTGGTATTTCGTGGAAATCGTAGGTGTCGTCCGCATCGCCCATGATGATGTACTCGCCCTTCGCCGCTTCAAAACCGGTCATGTATGCGCTCCCATAGCCTTCAGAAGGCGATTTGACTACCTTCGCTCCCATTCTCCTGGCTATTTCTGGTGTCTTATCCGTGGAAGAATCCGCGACAATTATTTCTCCTTTTATGCTTTCTCTTCTGAAAATCTCCGCAATCTTACTTATGCAGTCTGCTATTGTGGCCTCCTCATTCTTGGCCGGGATTATTACGGATACTTCCACTTTGTTTCTCAACACCATGAGATTAGTTATTTACTTATACTTTTAAATCTCCTATCTTTACGGAGCGTTGGACTTCCGGATTGATATCTCATCTATTATTATTCCAAGCTCCCGCATATCGTTATTTCCTATGAGTTGATGAGGTATCCATGCTTCGGAGTGAATTAATAACGTTGAATGGGGTGTGGTCACGCATGCTTTTGGCACATTAACTAGATTGTCACCATCCGCAAGATTTTCAACCAGCATGCAATCATTCACATGAACAGAGCTGTTTTCTGGTGCGTTGGAAGGTTTTCTTGAGTCGTTGACCTTTATATGTAGTATATAATCTGAAGCGAACGGGGTGGGCAGTGTTACGTATGCCTTCTCCCCGCTCCACCTGAACTCTCCGTCTGCAGTATTTTCACAGTATGAAAAGCCCTCTGTATAGATTGAGTAATTGGAGCACAGATTCATTACTAACTCTTGATCATCTTCGAGAAGATTTTCTGCCCTAGCTACCTTGAATAGGGTGTAGACAACTACCCGTCGCGTTATATTCTGCGGGAATCCGTACTGCGTTCCCTCACCCATTAGTGGCATGTATATCTCTCTAGTCTCCTTCTGAATAAGAAATAGACCGTATTGTGTAAAGTTTTTTACTGACGATGTGGCGGGGTTGAGCAGGTATATTGTGTGATTTTGCTCCCATGCCTGGAATTGGTTATTAATCACGGCATAGTTATGTCCATATGCAATGAAGGATCTCCTATTGAATATGTAGTTGAGTGGGGTAGAGAGTTTTAAAGAGATCCAGTCGTACTGGTCAAATATCAATATTGAGTTATTTTCCGTGATTTTTGAGATATGCTCAACATCATCTATTATTCCCTCATACTCCACATGGTTTATCAGAGGGGAGTCTGCTGTTATGAAATAAAATAACAACATAATTAATAAAAACGATGAGAAGATTTTTCCAATCGGCTTGTCTCTCAATCTAAAGCGAGATAGGATGTCTATGGAATATGCGATGCATATGAGCATCGATGGTATAACAACCGGCAGAAATCTCCGTATCCACCATGGCTGGTCCAAAGCAACGCGGGCATTCATAATAAAATATGCGGAGTAAACCAGCATAATACTTAAGAATAGATAGCTCTCCCAATATGGTTTTTTGTATAGAAGCATTACTGACCCAACTGTTGCTATTAGGATGCCCAGAAAACCTGCTAGATACCAAGATAATTTCACCATATTATAACTGTCGGGAACTCCCTCCGTAGGGCGCAGGAAGTAGGAGTAGAAGGCTGCTAAGAGAATAAGAAGCAAAATCGCATGTTGTGTGTACGGTAATAATCTGTGGAGTTTATACATTTTTCTGTATATCAATTTTCTGCAGAAATCCACCAAAAACAGAAGGGAGGCTGCAAGCAAAAGTAACGCCGCAAGTTGATAACCGTCCTTTTTAATTAGCTGGAATATCTCTGTGGAAGTACCCTTGAGTATATCGAAGGTGTAAGGTGTGGAGATAAACGCTGCGCTTAGAATTGCGTGAATCGATAGGATGCTGAAAGGAATGATGAAATAGAAGACATGCTCTCGTCTCAGTTTTTCACTCATCCTCATATAAGCAAAAAAAAGCATGATTGGAAGTATAAAGTATAGTGTATCTATCCTAGTAAGAAAAACCTCTCCGAAACATAACGCGGAGATAACACCAAGGTACTTATTCAAATTCCTGTTGAACAGAATGAACGTTGCTAAGCCAGCGAAGATTAATAGCTGAGTAAAGATTTCTGTGCTTGGTTCGCGCGCATACCATACCTGCGCAAAATTTAGAGTCAGAAGCAGAGAGGCGACCAAGGCAACTTTGTCATTAAAGAGAGTTTTTGTCAGGAGAAAAACGCTTAGCGTAGCTAAGAGGGCGAAGAAGGGGGTGGCATATACGCTCAGCTCCAATCCGAAAATCGAGTAGAAAATTGCTAGCCATGTGGGATAGAGATAGAAGAACTGTGGCGTTATTTCGCCCTCATTTTTGTCTGTGACGTAGAAGCCAAGAAATTGTACTCCCTGGTGGCGTGTTTGGTTAAGAACTGCTGGTCTCTTTTCTATTCTGTAGAAAATATCTCTGGCGGAATCGTTCATGTTCTGTAGCATTGGGTCATGTATCAATATTGAGCCGGTTTTTGCGATATTAACTCCTGTGTTTACATAAACTCCTTGGTCTCTGCCACCCAGAATCCAAGGGTAGGGTTTCAGGAACAGGAAGCCGGCTAAGATGATTAGAAGAAGTAGAAGGAACGAGAATAGAGTTGGCAGAGGAGGCGGAAGCAGCTTAGAATCAAAGCGCACGTGGAATTTTACAATCAAAGGAATCAGAATTATGAGGAGGAGCAATGCCAGATTCCAAATAGAGAAAACTCCCAATTCGGCCAGGATTAGACCGAGCCAGCCCGAGATGAGTATGCTGCCGAGGATTACTAGGAAGATAGTATCGAGAAATGCAAGTTTAAGTTTTTTGTCCCGGCATAGGTAGTAGAGAACGTAACCCGGTACAACGAATATTAGGGGTAGCAGGAATAACGCGGGTATGTTCAGGGCATCTTGCATCTGTTTCACTTTGTAGAGTAATATCTTACATCAAGGTTTAAATTGTTAATTAAGGATATCCTATTGTGAAATTGGCAGTAGTCGTACCCGCATACAATGAGGAGAAGACAGTAGGTAAAGTAATACACCAGATACCAAAAAGAATACCCGGAATTGAGAAAGTCGAAATAATTGTTGTTGACGATGGTTCGACTGACTGGACTGTGTCTGAAGCTATGAAGGCTGGCGCCAAGGTGATACGCCACAAAATGAATATGGGATTGGCAATCTCATTCAGGGACGGCTTGGATGCTGCCTTGGAGGATGGAGCGGACGTAATAGTGAACACGGATGCGGATTTGCAGTACGATCAAAGAGACATTCCGAAGCTTATAAAGCCAATAATCAAAGGAGAGGCGGATATTGTTCTGACCGACAGGAACGTCTGGAAACTTCCGCATATGCCTCTTGGGAAGAAGATTGGGAATAAACTGGCAACTTGGATTGTGAGGATTCTCAGTGGCTTTCCAGTAAAAGACGCGCAAAGTGGCTTTCGTGCTTTCTCAAGGGAGGCGGCATTAAACTTGAATGTTTTATCGGGTTACACCTACGTTCAAGAGACTATAATACAAGCGGTATTTAAGAAAATGAAAATAACGCAGGTGCCTTGCAAGTTCAGAGCGAGGGAGGGGGATAGCAGGCTTATAAAGAGCATCTGGTCCTACGCAAAAAGGGCGGGGTTGACCATAACCACAACATATGTCCATTACAAACCGCTTGAGATTTTTCTGACTGCCGGTATTTTTCTGGTTCTGCTGGGCTTTGTTATAGGGTTCAGAGTGTTGGCCAACTTCTTACTAACCGGCTCTGTGAGCCCTTACATCCCATCCGCGATTCTGACGGCAATCCTTCTGATAGTGGGGTTCCAGATTGTTATGCTTGGATTGATTGCGGATTCAATAAACGCGAACAGGAGGACGATGGAGAGGATTCTGTATCTGATAAGGAAGAATTCTAAGAGATAAGAGTCGTATGCTTCGAATAGTAAAGGATTAATTTTTCGCAAGTTGATCGTATGCTGCATGTACTGATTGGAACGAAGGGGCAACTCATTAAAATGGCGCCAGTCATGCTCGAGATGGACAAAGCAGAGTTAAAGTATAGATTCATAAATGCTTCACAGCATGCCGGAATTCTGGATGAGATTCGTTCACTATTCGGTCTAAGGGAATACGACCACGTATTTTACGGTTTGGGAAGGGATATATCGAGAAGCAGCGAGCTTCTTCTCTGGATGTTGGTGAATATTGCCAAGAATGGAGTGAGAAGTTCGATATTCAGAAAAAGAGATTATGTGATTTTGCATGGCGATGCACCTCCGGCTTTATTGGGGTTGATAATAGCTAAGATGAGGGGGCTTAGAGTGATACATGTGGAGGCCGGCGAGCGCACGCATAAGCTCTTCGAACCATTCCCGGAGGAGCCGATTAGAAGAATCGTGGATATGGGTTCTAACCACTTATTTGCACTTTCGGACCAGCCTTACTCAAATTTGAAAGGAGAGGGTCACAAAGGAAAGGTTTGGAGAATCAGAGTGAACACCATTGTGGATTCGGTTAGGATTGCCCTCAAGAAAGGAGGGGCGATTTCTCCTCCTTCTGGGGATTATGTTCTGGCGTCAATACACCGGTTCGAAACAATCTCCAATTACAAAAGGCTGGAGAAGGTGGTGAGGACCATTGATAAAATTTCAGAGGAGTTCAAGGTAGTTTTTCCAATTCACGAGTCAACAAGGACGGGTCTGGAATCGAAACATCTAATGATGAAGTTGAAGGAAAATAGAAATGTTGTCCTGATGCCTCTCCTAGATTACTTTTCCTTCATCGGGCATATAAAAAAGGCGCGGTACGTGGTAACCGATGGAGGAGGACCGCAGCAGGAGACATACCTTCTTGGCAAGCCGTGTCTTGTGATGAGGGAGGTCACCGAGCATCCAGAATACCCGAATGTCTATGTGGGGGGGTTTGACCTAAGAAAAACAAACCATTTCATAAGGAATTATGATGAGTATGGAATTCCCAGCCCGCTTGAGAAATTCAGAAATTACAGCCCTTCAAGGCATATAGTGAGGATAATCCAGGAAGATATCGGAGTCAGATAACCTCTAGCGGCTCCGTAGGCACCTGACTGCTATTTCCAGCGCTTTCAGTGCTTCGTGCCCGGAGATGGGGGGTTCCTTGCCCTGTCTGACGCATTCCACAAACTTCTCCAGTTCAATTTTCAATGGTTCGGCGTACTTTACGGGTATCTCCTGAGTGGTGTACGAATTATCCTCATGCTTGGCGTACTCAATTACCTTCTGTTCTATGAAATAACCTCGGATGAAGTTTCGCTTTCCAGCTATGTCGATCTCCCTCACCTTGAAAGGAGTGAGCCAATTGGCGTTTATGTTTGCCAGAATTCCATTCTCCATCTCAAAAGATAGGATTGCTGTATCCTCGTGATTGGAGAGGTTGGTCGAGGTCAGGCCGTAGACTTTTTTGAATTCGGAGTTGGTTATGTATCTGATTATATCGATGTCATGTATCGCCAAATCCACTACCACTCCAACATCTGCAACTCTGGGAGGTAACGGCCCAAGTCTTCTTATGTTTATTGAGATTGTGTTCTCGTCTATTCTACTCTTTATCACATCCACTATTGGGTTGAATCTCTCTATGTGGCCCACCATAAGCTTGACCTTATTCTTCTCGCATGCTTCGATTATTTTCCTCGCGTTGCTAATAGTGTCGCTTATTGGTTTTTCAAGAAGGATGTCTACTCCGTTCTCTGCTGCGTCTATTGCGACTTTTTTGTGCAATGAGGTTGGAACCGCTATGCTCACCGCATCCAAACCCTGTTTGAGTAATTCGGGATATTCGGTAAAAGCGGCTGTATTGTACTCCTTTGCAACTGATTGAACGAGGTTTCGGTTTACATCTGCAACTCCAACTAGACTTACGTCGGGAAGTTGAGAGTAGACGCGCGCGTGGTTTCTCCCCATCGACCCTGTTCCGATTACGCCCACTTTTATCATAGCAATCAGTCTACTTTCTCAAAAGATGTTCTTTCGGGACAGTTTTCAATGCTTTTGCCGGCACGCCGACTACTATAGTAGAGGGAGGCACATCCTTTGTCACCACCGAGCCCGCCCCCACCACTGCGTCCTCCCCTATGACCACTCCTGGAAGGATTGTTGCATTACCCCCAATCCTAGCGCCTTTTTTTATTGTTGGTCCTTTGAAGGATGAGCCGGCTCTGCCCATGTACTTGTCGTTCATTGTGGCAACTTCCGGACCCAAAAATACATAATCCTCAATTACCATGTTCCCAGTGATGTGGGAGGCTGTCTGTATCTTGACGCATCTCCCCACCTTTGTGTTGCATTCCATCGTAACGGCTCTGCCAACAATTGTGGAATCCCCAATCACGCATCCCTCTCTTATGGAAGCCAAATCCCCCACGAAGCAGTTCTTCCCGATTTTGGTCCCAGCGTATATAGTGCAGGAAGTTCCGATGGTCACCTTATCCCCAATTTCCGTGAAACTGATGTTTTTCCTCTTCCCCAGAGAGCTGATGACAGAGGTTTTTGGCAATTTGCCTATTACTGAATTATCTTGTATCTGAACATCATCCCCTACTCTCACATTTGCGTATATCACTATGTTGTTCCCGACCTGCACATTGTTTCCGATTCGCACATTTCCTAGGATTACGACATTATGGGATGGCTTGAAATTCTTCCCAATTTTTGCGCTCTCATCAATGAAATTCATCTCTTCACCTTTTCTACATGTACAGGCCGCCATTTACGTTGAAAACCTGACCGGTTATATAGCTTGCATCATCCGACACAAGGAAGTACACCAGCTTGGCCACTTCGTGCGGCTCTCCCAATCTCCTGAGTGGTATTTCGCCGATTATCCTCTCGAGAATATTCTTCGGAACCTTATCGACCATTCGAGTCCTGATGAAGCCTGGCGCAACTGCATTTATTAGAATGTTGTCGTGCGCGCATTCCTTCGCCACGCTTTTCGTGAAAGAGATAACTCCTGCTTTTGAAGCGGCGTAGTTGGCTTGCCCTATGTTGCCCATCTCGCCAATCACTGAAGAGATGTTGACGATTCTACCTCCTCCCCGCTTCTTCATTAAAGGAATGGCGTTCTTAGTGCAGTTGAACACACCGGTGAGGTTGACTTTCATCACTCTCTCCCACTGCTCTGGAGTCATATTCTCCAGCTTCTTATCGATTGTGATTCCGGCGTTGTTTATCAGTATGTCGATTCTTCCGAATTCTTCAATTATTTTTTCGAACATTTTCTTGACAGATTCGAAATCTGTTATGTCACATTGGCAATAAATTGATCTCGCTCCAAGTTTCTTGATCTCCTCCGCTGTTTCTATTCCCGCTTTGGTATCTTCATTGCTGTTGACAGCCACATCGATATTACGTTTAGCGAGTTCGAATGCGATAGCACGTCCTATTCCGCTAGAGGAACCGGTTACAAGGGCGACTTTTTTTTCATTCATATATCCACCAAGTACTTGTTGTCAGCTTCTTATAAATAATCTTGATATTTTCTCCAAGTCCGCTTTCCTAACGAGCGGGTGTATCGGCAGTGAAACTACCTCCCTCGAGACCTTCTCCGAGACTGGGAGCTTGCTGGAGTATCCCATTCTAATGTACAGTTTCTGTTTGTGAATCGGCAGGGGGTAGTAGACTCCGCAGCCTATTCTCGCACTCTCCAGCTTTTTGGTGAGCGCATCCCTTCCAATTGGGTATCTGTCCGTTATACTTATGGTGTACTGGTGGAAAACGTGCTTTCTGTTCTTGTATGTTTTTGGGAGCACTATTCCCTCGACATCCTTCAATTTCATTGTCAGCAGGTTGGCGTTTCGGATTCTCATCTCGTTGAATCCATCAAGTTTCTTTAACTGCTCGATTCCTATCGCTGCTTGGATGTCGGTCATACGGTAGTTATAACCAAGAATCTCATGGTGATATCTAACCTTGGATCCATGGTTTATCACCATCCTTGCTTTTTCCGCGACTCGGTCGTCGTTTGTGGTGATCATTCCCCCTTCTCCGGTTGTCATGTTCTTCGTGGGATAGAAGGAGAAGCATCCCGCAATCCCGAAGGAGCCAACCTTCCTTTTGTTGAATTCCGCTCCATGGGCCTGACATGCGTCCTCTATAAGAAGCAGGTTGTTCTCATCGCAGATTTCAGTTATTTTGTCCATCTCGCAAGGCTGTCCGTAGAGGTGGACGACCAACACTGCCTTCGTTTTCCCTGTTATTTTTTCCTCAATCAAGTCGGGGTTGATGTTGAAGTCCTTCCCTATGTCAACAAAAATCGGTTTCGCTCCGCAGTAGAGAATCGAGTTCGAGCTTGCTACGAAAGAGAACGGCGTGGTGATAACTTCTGCTCCTTTCCCGATGCCTGCGGATAGGAGGGCGACGTGCAATGATGAGGTCCCATTTGTTGTCGCTATGGCATGTTTGACTCCCACGTATTCCGAGAAATTCTCTTCGAATTCGCGCACCTTGGAGCCCTGCGAGAGCTGGCCCGATCTGAGAGTCTGAATTACTGCTCTTATCTCCTCCTCACCCATGCACGGCTTGGATATGGGCAGCATGCTATAATAAGTGCTGATAGTTATTAAAATACTTTTAGAAGTTAAATAGTCGTAAGAGAGGCAGAATCAAACATATCTCCGACTTTGCAAAGGAATGATGGATTTGATGAGTGGAAGGTGGCGAGATGAAGACAAGCGTGAGCAAAGGGACGTTTTATCTTCTCGTGGCACAAGTCATCTTCCTAGCTGCGGGATATGCAACACACATTGCTCTGGGCAGAATTATGGGGCCAGAGCTATACGGAGTATGGGGAGTAGTTCTTGGACTAATGTCCATCGTTACTCTCATACCAACCGCTGGGATCCCGATTGCCGTATCAAAGTTCATATCCTCTGATGAAAAAAGGGCAGGAAGCATACTGAAAGAGAGTCTGAAGATACAGCTTGCACTATGCACGATAATCTTCCTTATTTATTTCTCATCTGCTGGTTTGATAGCAAACGCATTTTCTGATGAGAGGTTCATCCTTTATGTGAGGCTCACATCTGTCTCGATATTTCTTGTTGGTATCAGCAGCGTCTATTCCGGTTATTTGAACGGCGTGAGGTACTTCGGAAAGCAGAGCCTTGTTTCAATAGCACATTCCCTGACGAAATTGACCGCCATTCTCCTAGTAGTGGTGGGGCTGGGGGTTCTGGGGGCCATTTTTGGGTACCTGCTCTCCTATCTCGCATCCCTCCTACTAGTGCTCTGGTTTAGCAGATTGGTAAGAGGGGATGGAAAATTTGAATGGAGAAAGATCCTATATTTCTCAATGCCCGTGGTAGCATACTCAGTTTTCAGCAACCTATTGCCGAATATTGACATACTCATGATTAAATCTCTGCTTAGGAATGACACTTTAGTCGGCTACTACAACTCAGCCTCAACAATCGGGAAGCTATTCTACTTCTTGGTGGGAACTCTGTTTGCAACCCTCATACCCGCCATTTCGGCTTCGATGGCTGCCGGGAACCAGAAGAAAACCATCAAGTACGTCACGAATTCCATAAGGTACAGTCTTATGCTGCTCCTTCCAATAAGCTTTGTGGTGAGCGCAACTGCGAGTGATTTGGTCTCTTTCGTCTATTCAAGCGCATTTGCACCGGCGGGAGAGCCTCTCTCCATCTTCATATTCGGCATAAGCTTTTTCACTTTATTAGGTGGATTGGCGAATATGCTGATTGCTGCTGGGAAACCGAAGCGATGTATGCTCATACTCGGATTGGTCTGTCTGCTCTCTCTTGTGTTGAACTTCCTCTTAATACCGCTGATGGGGATAAGAGGGGCAGCTCTTGCATCAACCGTTAGCACTTTTGTGGGTGTGGTTGTTGCCTCCTATTATGTCGTGGGAGAATTCGGATGTCTTATCAGCGTGAAGTCTCTTGCTAGAATATCACTAGCTTCCCTCTTTATCTACCTGCTGAGCTTATACATCGTACTCACAAACAACTTGCTTCTCCCACTGGAATACGCTTTTCTTTTCGGACTTTATTTTGTGATTCTAATTATAATAAGAGAGTGGAGGGAGGAGGATTTTGAAATAATTAGGAAACTCATACCGAAAGGATTCGGGATTGATATCTTCTGATTGTCAGCGCTATACTCACCGGACAATTCATGCGAAGTTTATTTTCTTCGCCTTGTTCATCGCGCTCCTTATGCAAGCTGCCAGGTTCATGTACTTGAACTCCGCAAACCTTCCGCATGATTCGATTCCTCTCTTCTTAAGGAATTTGAATATTTTTTACTGCTTCGTTTTTGCCTGCGTTATCCATGTCCGTGTAGCTTATGTAACTCACCCGTTTGGTTGACTCATTGGTATAAGTCTCTTATTTCACTTTCAGATAATGCTCTGTTGAATATCTTCACATCGTCTATTGTGCCGTAGATTACTGCTCCCCCCTGCTGCCTCCCAATGTAGAATTTGGCGATGGATGGCCGGATTGCAGAAATTTCTTTTATATCGCTCTGCAATACGCCGTCAATATAAATCATTGCGTGTGTCCCGTTCCAAACCCCTGCTATGTGATGCCAATTAGTATCTATTGCTGTATTGGAGGCAACTTCTATTGATGCGCTGTCATCAGATTTTCTCAGAGTAAAACGAACTGTATTGTCTGGGTATTGACTGATTGCATAACTGCGTTGCCCAGCAGCGGCGTTCCAGCGGCTGACTATCGTTCTTGCAGATGTCAACAAGCTTGTGTTTGATGTCTTGAACCAGAGAGAGATGGTCATTTGCGTGAAGTCCCTTAAGATGCTTGAATTGCCGCAGGAGACACTATTTGAATTTGAACCACTAAATCTCAACGCACTTCCATACTTGCCTGATGTCCAGGTTGCACCTGTGATAGTTCCTGTATTCCCATTTCCGCTTGAGTCGTTTGCTGTGGTCCCTGACCCTTCGTTGAGGTTCCAGTAACCTCGTAGATTGGATAGGTCGGCAATCTGCTGGGCTGTTAGAGCGGTGCCGTATATCTTCACATCGTCTATTGTGCCGTAGATTACTGCTCCCCCCTGCTGCCTCCCAATGTAGAATTTGGCGATGGATGGCCGGATTGCAGAAATTTCTTTTATATCGCTCTGCAATACGCCGTCAATATAAATCATTGCGTGTGTCCCGTTCCAAACCCCTGCTATGTGATGCCAATTAGTATCTATTGCTGTATTGGAGGCAACTTCTATTGATGCGCTGTCATCAGATTTTCTCAGAGTAAAACGAACTGTATTGTCTGGGTATTGACTGATTGCATAACTGCGTTGCCCAGCAGCGGCGTTCCAGCGGCTGACTATCGTTCTTGCAGATGTCAACAAGCTTGTGTTTGATGTCTTGAACCAGAGAGAGATGGTCATTTGCGTGAAGTCCCTTAAGATGCTTGAATTGCCGCAGGAGACACTATTTGAATTTGAACCACTAAATCTCAACGCACTTCCATACTTGCCTGATGTCCAGGTTGCACCTGTGATAGTTCCTGTATTCCCATTTCCGCTTGAGTCGTTTGCTGTGGTCCCTGACCCTTCGTTGAGGTTCCAGTAACCTCGTAGATTGGATAGGTCGGCAATCTGCTGGGCTGTTAGAGCGGTGCCGTATATCTTCACATCGTCTATTGTGCCGTAGATTACTGCTCCCCCCTGCTGCCTCCCAATGTAGAATTTGGCGATGGATGGCCGGATTGCAGAAATTTCTTTTATATCGCTCTGCAATACGCCGTCAATATAAATCATTGCGTGTGTCCCGTTCCAAACCCCTGCTATGTGATGCCAATTAGTATCTATTGCTGTATTGGAGGCAACTTCTATTGATGCGCTGTCATCAGATTTTCTCAGAGTAAAACGAACTGTATTGTCTGGGTATTGACTGATTGCATAACTGCGTTGCCCAGCAGCGGCGTTCCAGCGGCTGACTATCGTTCTTGCAGATGTCAACAAGCTTGTGTTTGATGTCTTGAACCAGAGAGAGATGGTCATTTGCGTGAAGTCCCTTAAGATGCTTGAATTGCCGCAGGAGACACTATTTGAATTTGAACCACTAAATCTCAACGCACTTCCATACTTGCCTGATGTCCAGGTTGCACCTGTGATAGTTCCTGTATTCCCATTTCCGCTTGAGTCGTTTGCTGTGGTCCCTGACCCTTCGTTGAGGTTCCAGTAACC